>NZ_RDEX01000001.1:0-1844606 GCF_003687175.1 Kocuria tytonicola
ATCAACCAAAAACAATCAAAATCTTTGGTATCAACAAACTAGACACACTATTGAGTTGACAAACAACACACCACATCTAAACCCGGTTCCAGGGCTTTGGATTGGAAGTTTGCGTTGCCGCGGTCTGGAAGCTCTTGGCTGTCCTTGTGGCAACTCGGCTAGCTTATCCGTTCCGTTCCGGGCCCGCAACTTCGCGTTTCTGCGTTGTTGCCTACCGGGTAGGTGTGGGGCTTGCCGACCTGCCGGACGAGCCTGTGGCTGCCTGTCCCTGCGGCGACTCGGAATACATTACACACGCCCGCTGACCTGCGCAAAACGGGCGCTTCGCCGCCAGGTGCCGAACAACCCGGGGTGGTTCCAGGCCCGCCAGCTGGCTTCCGCGCGCAGTTGCCTGGTCGCCATGTGGCCCTGCCCCACGAGCGCGCCAGGGCCATGAGCACCTCCCCTCGTCCGACCTCTACCCCAGAGCTCCTATCCCGGCCCCAGCCCCAGGCTGGGTGGGTCAGTCCCGCAGCAGGTTCTTGCGCACCTTGCCGGTGGCGGTGCGCGGCAGCTCGTCACTGAACACGATGCTGTCCGGGGCCTTGAACCCGCTGAGCTGCGCACGCACGTGGTGGCGCAGCTCGTCCTCGGTGACGGTGGCGCCGGAGACTCGGACCACGTGGGCCACCGGCCGCTCGCCCCACTTCTCGTGTGGTTGTCCCACCACCGCGACGTCGATGACGTCCGGGTGCGAGTAGAGAGCCTGTTCCACCTCGATGGATGAGATGTTTTCTCCCCCGGAGATGATGACGTCCTTGGCGCGGTCCGTCAGCTGGATGTACCCGTCCGGGTGCATGACTCCGAGGTCCCCGGTGTGGAACCAGCCCCCGGCAAAAGCCTTGCGCGTGGCCGGTGTGTCCTTGAAGTACCCGATCATCACACCGTTGCCCCGCAGCACCACCTCTCCCATGGAGACGCCGTCCGCGGGGACGTCCGCCATGTCCTGGTCCACGACCCGCGCGGACTCCGCCTGGATCATGGCGACACCCTGCCGGGACATCTGCTGAGCGCGCTCGGCCGGGGACAGGGTTCGCCACCCCTCCTGCGGCTCGCAGATGGTGAAGGGGCCGAACACCTCGGTGAGCCCGTACACGTGCACGAGGTCGAAGCCGCCGGCCTCCAGCCGTTCGATGATGCTCGGCGCCGGTGGAGCTCCTGCGGTGGTGATGCGAATGGGGTGCTCCAAGGCGTGCGCCTGCCGGGCGTCCACGATGGTGGAGCACACGGCCGGCGCTCCGCACAGGTGGGTGATGCCCCGGGTGTCGAACGCGTCCCAGATCTGATCCGCGCGCACGGCACGCAGACAGACGTGCGTTCCGCCGGCCGCGGTGACCGCCCAGGTGGTGCACCACCCGTTGCAGTGGAACATGGGCAGGGTCCAGAGGTACCGGGTCTCTCCCGTGAAACCGTTGTGGAACACCTCCCCCAGGCTGTTGAGATAGGCACCGCGGTGCGCGTAGAGCACGCCCTTGGGCCGTCCCGTGGTGCCCGAGGTGTAGTTCAGGGTGATGGGGGCGTTCTCGTCCGCAACCGTCCAGCTCACACCCGCGCCGAGACCTCCGCCTGCACCCGTCCCCTCCTCCGGGTGGGTGTCGAGAAACTCTTCGAACGTGGGAATCCCCTCTCCCACCCCGTCACGTACGGCGTGCACGTCCGCCTGCGGATCGGGAACCTGCACGAGCGCAACGTCCGTGCCCGTGCCCAGCGCCTCGGCCACGGTCTCCAGGACGGAGGTGTCCGCCAGGACCACCCGGGCCTCGCAGTGCTCCAGGATGTAGGCCAGCTCCCGCGCACTCAGCCGCGGGTTCAGGGGCACCAGAACGGCCCCCGCGGCCGGCACGGCATAGTGCGCCATGAGGGCCTCGGGAACGTTGGGCGCGACCACCGCCACCGTGGGCCAGGAGCGGTCCAGGAACTCGACGCCCTGGAACTCCTCGGCAGCACTCGCGGCGGCGTCGCCCGCACCCCGAACCGCGGTGCCGCGGCCCGCGGGTGCGGGGCGAGCGTCATCGCTCGGGCGTCCAGGAACGCGCTCCCCCGCAGCCGCGACGTACGGCAGCAGCGCCGTGGCGAACCGGCGCACATCGCGCTCGAACTCCCGGTAGGACCACTGGCGCTCGCCGTACATCACTGCTGGACGCTCCGGGAAGACCTCCGCGCTGCGCTTCAGGAAGCGCAACGGCGTGAGCGGCTCAGTGTTCGCGAACATGGTGCTCCTGGTGCATCCGGTCCGGGGAGCGTGGTGCCCCCGGGGCTCACTTGTAGGCGGAGATCCCGGTGATGGACTTGCCGATGATGAGAGCCTGAACCGTCTCCGTGCCCTCGTAGGTGTGGATGGCCTCGATGTCCGCGAAGTGCCGCGCGACCCGGTTCTCCATGAGGATGCCGTTGCCGCCCAGGAGATCGCGGGCGTTCATGGCCACCTGACGGGCGGTGCGGGTGGCGGTGTACTTGGCCAAGGATGCCTGGGGGCCGCTCAGCGTGCCTGCCTCTTCCTTGCGTGCCATGGCCATCACCAGGGTCTGGATGGAGGTCAGCTCGCTGAGCATGCGGGTGAGGCGCTCCTGCACGATCTGCGATGCCGCCAGCGGACGCCCGAACTGGTGCCGCTGCAGGGCGTAGTGCACCGCCGTCTCGTAGCACGCCTGCGCGTGTCCGACGGCCGCCCAGGCCACCCCGATGCGCGTGGCGAAGAGCACGGCGGAGGTGTCGCGGAAGTTCTTGGCGTGGGGCAGGACGTTCTCGGTGGGCACGAAGACGTTCTCGAGCGTGATCTCGGCCTGATGGATGGCCCGCAGGGCGAGCTTGGCCTTCATGGTGGTGCCCGTGTAGCCCTCGGACTCCTGGGGGACCACGAAACCGTGGACGGCGCCGTCCTCGTCGCTGCGGGCCCACACCACGGTGATGCCGCCCATGGAGCCGTTGCCAATCCACTTCTTGGCACCGTTGAGGATGTAGCCGCCCTCCACCGGCGTGGCCTTGCTCTCCAGACCGATGGAGTCCGAGCCGTGGGCGGGCTCGGTCAGGGCGAATGCGCCCAGCAGCCTGCCCGTGGCCATGTCCGGCAGCCAGCGCTTCTTCTGCTCCTCACTGCCGCACAGGGCAATGGAGCGCATGGCCAACCCGCCCTGGACGCCGGAGACGGTGGAGATGGATCCGTCCCCGCGGGAGAGCTCCATGGCCACCAGCCCCGCCGCCATCTTGGACATGGGGGGCATGCCGGGAACCTCCACACCGTCGCGCAGCAGGTCGAGCTCACCCATGCGTCGCACGAGGTCGAGGTTGTACTCCCCCCGGTCCCAGTACTCGGCGATGACGGGCAGAACGTCCTCCTGGACGAACTTCCGGGCACGCAGCTGGTGGGCGCGGTCCTCGTCCGTGACGTGGTCGAAGATCCCGGCCTCGTCCGTGGCGAGGGGTTCGTTCAGCGAGTAGTGCGGCTCGAGAGTGCCCGCGGGGAACTCCTCGGGGTGCTCGATGGTGATGCCGGTGGTCTCGGTGCTGTCCTTGCTCATGGGGTGTCCTCGATTCTGCGAAAGATGCTACTGCTGGGCGGCGTCGAAACGCTGTCCACGGACGCGCTCGGCAGCACCGCAGCGGTCCAGGTAGGGGGTGATGCCGCCCAGGTGGAACGGGTAGTTCGCGCCCAGGATCATGCACAGGTCCACGTCCCGCGCGGTGGCCACCACGCCCTCGTCCAGCATGTGGCCGATCTCGTCCGCGAGCGCGTCCTGGACGCGGGTGAGCAGCTCGCCGTCCGCGCCGTCACCGGCCTGGCCGGTGACACCGTTCTCCTGGCGGGTGCGCTCCAGCGCCTCGTGGGCCCCGGCGGACAGATAGGTCTCGGAGGTCTCTCCACGGGCCGGGAGGGTGTTCCTGAGACCGGCGTCCGCCACGGCGTCGAGCCACGGCGAGAGCGTGAAGCGGTCCGGGTAGGCGTCGTGCATGGTGTGCGTGATGTGCACCAGGACGGCAGGGCCCACGAAGTCCAGCAGCTGCAGCGGAGTCATGGGCAGGCCCATGGCGTCCAGCGCGTGGTCCACGGTCTCCGGATCTCCCCCGGCGTCCATGGCGCGGCCGATCTCGTCGAACATGCGGGTGAGCACGCGGTTGACCACGAAGCTCGGGGCGTCCTCCACGCGCACAGCGATGCGGCGCAGCTTGGCCGCGAGGTCGAAGGCGGTGGCCAGGGTGGAGTCGTCGGTCTTCTCACCGGCCACGATCTCGAGCAGCGGGGTGACCTCCACCGGGTTGAACACGTGGAAGCCCACGAGCCGCTCGGGGTGCTGGAGATCCCGCCCCATGGCGGTGATGGAGAGAGAGGAGGTGTTGGTGGCCAGGATGGCGTCCTCGCTGACCACCGGCTCCCACTGGGCGAAGACCTGGCGCTTGACGTCCAGTTCCTCGAACACGGCCTCGATCACGAATTCCGCGTCCGCGAGGTCCTCGGGGCTCGTGGCGCCGGTGATGAGGGAGCCCAGCTGCTCGGCCTGCTCCGGGGTCATGCGGCCTTTCTCGGCCTGGGCGGTGAAGCGGTCCCGCGTGCGCTGCACGCCGGTGGCGAGGCGCTCGTCGTCCAGGTCCGTCATGACCACCGGGATGCGGGCGCCCTGGGCAATGAGCGACGCCAGCTGTCCCGCCATGAGACCCGCACCGATCACGGCCGCCTTCCTGATCTTCCGCACGGGGGCATCCGGCACGTTCGCGGCCTGCTTGCTGCGAGCGCTCACGAGCTCGAACGCGTAGAGCGACGCACGCGCGGGCTCCGACTGGACGATCTCCTTGAAGGCCTCCACTGCGGCCTCGCCGTTCTCCACGCGGGACTCGGTGCGCGCGCGGCCCACGAGCTCGATGGCGGCAACAGGCCCGGGCGCGGCGCCGTGCCATGCCTTCTGGGCCTTCGCCGCGGCCTTCGCCACGGCGGCATCCCAGGTCTGCGCGTCATCGCTGGTGCGACGGGGCTCGCGCTTGCCCTCGAGGGCCTCGACGACCCAGTTCTGCCAGCCCGCCTCCCACTCCTGCGAACCGGGGGCACCGTCCAGCAGTGCGTCCACCAGGCCGATCTCCGCGGCCTTGGCCGGGTTGAGGTTCTTGCCGCGCATGGAATCGGTGACGATCACGTTGAGGGCGGCCTCCGCGCCGACCAGGTGCGGCAGGAGGTAGACACCGCCCCACCCCGGGAAGAAGCCCAGGTGGCACTCGGGCAGGCCCATGGGCGCCTTGCCGGAGGTGGCCAGCCGGTAGTCGGTGTGCAGCGCGAGTTCCAGGCCACCGCCGAGGGTCACACCGGTGATGAGGGAGAAGGTGGGGACGTCCATCTCGGCGAGGATTCCGAAAGCGTCGTGCCCAGAGCCCACGTACTCGTCCGACGTGCCGCTGAGCTGTGCCGCGCGGATTTCCTTGAGGTTCGCGCCGGCACCGAAGGACTTCTCGTTGCCGGTCACCACCACGGCCTCCACCTGGGAGGTGTCGATGGCCGCGAGCTCGCGCTGGAGCTGGCGCATGGCCTCCGACCCCCAGATCACGAGGCCGTTGGGTGCCGTGGAATCCAGCGTGACCAGTGCGATGGGCTTGTCCCTGCCGGGCAGCACGGGGGTGGTCACGGTGATGGTGACGGTGGACGGGAAGGACTGCTCGCTCACTCTTGACTCCTTGAGTCCGGATGCGGGTGGTGTGGACCACATTCTCTGCGTCCAGTCTGCCCTGAGACGCAGTCTCACGTCAAGACATCAGGGGCCGTCGAACAGGTCGGCCACCGGCGCCACCGGACCGAGCGGAAGCCGGATCCCACCGAACCTGCAGACGGCAGACCCCGCCGCGCCGCACCCGCCAAAGAGGGCGCCCCGCGTCGATGGGCCAGACCTCTCGGGCGGACCGACCGCACCCCTCAGCCGCGCAGCGCCTCGTACACCGACCGCGCAGCCTGCTCGGCCGCCTCGGCGGGGTCACCGCCCTCCGGGACGACCACGACGATGGGCGCGGCACCCGAGGACGACGCCGCGGCGTCGTCCTCCTGTCCGAAGCGCACCCCTGCGGGAACGAAGGAGATGTCCGCGGCGAACGGGCGCGCAGGCTCGTGCGCGACCACCCCGAACGCGGAGCACAGCCACGCGACGCGCCGGTGCAGTGAGCGCACGAGCCGTTCGCCGTGGTCCGCGCCCGGGTCCCGCAGCCACGTGCGCAGGAAGGCGTTGTGCACCGCCACGGTGGAGGATGCCAGGGCCACCGCCGTGACCCCCTGATCCGCGGAGGCGGGCAGCACGCGGCGCAGGAAGGCGTGGAAGACCCGCTCGTAGCGCGAGGACATGGCGATCTCGCGGTCCCGCAGCGACTCGACGCCCTGCAGCAGGTCGTGCCGGGCCACCGCCCGCCCCGGATGGTCCAGGTGGTGGCGGAACACCAGCTGCGCACCCTCCGCCAGGCCGGCCTGCGCCCCCAGGCCCGGTCGCTCCAGCAGCAGTTCCAACCGCTCCAGCGTGGCGGCGTGGTCGGCGAAGACGATGTCCTCCTTGCTGCCGTACTTCCGGAAGAACGTGGCCCGGCTGATGCCCGCGGCCTGGGCGAGCTGCTCCACGGTGGTTTCCAGGTAGCCGTGGTCCGCGAGCATGCGGATGGACCGGGTGACCACGTCCTCCTGGGCTCCGTCTGCCTGCTTCATCGGGCCTCCTCCTCAGACGGGCGGACTGTCTGGGGACGAGCGTAGCCGGAGTGAGACGGCGTCGCACGATCCGCCCACCGGTCAAGGACCGAACCACCCAGAAGACAACCCCGGTTCGGGTTCGGTCTGAGCCGTCTGCATTCCATGACAGGGCTTTCCGCATGTGTACCGCCGTGCTCAGCCCCCGAACGCGGCCGTGACCTGTCCCGGCACCGCCACGCGTACGGAGTAGAGGGACCCCGCCGTGGGCTGGACGTCCGAGGGGAGGTTCTCGCGCGACGTCGTGATGTAGAGCGTGCGCAGGTCCTCACCGCCCAGGGTGCACGCCGTGGTCTGCTTGACGCCCACGGTGACCACCGTGTCCAGGGTGCCGTCCGGGAGGTAGCGGTGGATCTGGCCGGCGCCGTTGAGGGCCACCCACACGGCGCCCTCGGAGTCCACGGTGAGCCCGTCCGGGCTCACGGAGACGCTGCCCGGCTCGTAGCCCTCCTGGGGGTCGGTGGCCTCGGCCGCGGCGTGCTCGTCCAGGACGGGCGCCACGAATGTGCGGCGGTTCTGCAACCCCTTCTCCGGGCTCCAGTCGAACACGGAGACCTCGTGGGTGGGGGTGTCGTTGTAGTAGGCCAGGGTCCCGTCCGGGGACCACGCGATGCCGTTGGAGATGCTCACGCCCTCCAGCACCGGCTCCCAGGTGAGGTCCGTGGCCACGCGGTACAGGGTCGCGGCGCCCTCGGCCTGGTCGTACGCCATGGACCCCACGTAGAAGGAGCCGTCCGGTGCCACACCGCCCTCGTTCATGCGGATGTCCGGGGTCTCCCACAGGGTGACCTCCCGCTCCACCGTGCCGGTCTCGTCCGTGAGCACCACGCCGCGCTCCACGGCGACGATCTGCCCGCCGTCCCTGCGGGGGCGCACGCACGCGGCCACCGCGCCCACGTGCTGACGGCGCGGCTGGTCCTGCGGGGTGAAGGTCATGACGTCCCCGGCGAGCATGTCCACCCACGCGAGCCCGGACCACTGCCTGCTCCAGCACGGGCCCTCGGCGTGGTGCATCCAGGACGGGGTGATCCGCTGCGCGGTGAGCTGGTTCACGGTTGCTGCCTCCTCGGGCTCGTGGGGGTGGGGATGCGATCACGGTCGTACGTGATCTCGGTGTAACCGTGCGGCACGGGCGTGCCGTCCTCGCCCAGGTTCACGAACACGATCTTGTCGATGCTCAGGATCAGCTCCCGCGTGATCATGTTGCGCACCTGCGCGCGCATGGTCAGGGACGTGCGCCCGAACGCCGTGGCGCTCAGGCCCATCTCGATGATGTCGCCCTCCACGGCGGAGGACACGAACTCGATCTCGGACATGTACTTGGTGACCGCGCGCCGGTTGCCCAGCTGCACGATCGCGTAGATCGCGGCTTCCTCGTCGATCCAGCGCAGCAACGATCCCCCGAACAGCGTGCCGTTCGCGTTGAGGTCCTCGGGCTTCACCCACTTGCGCGTGCGGAACGCGATGTCACCGTGCTGCTGCATGCCTCACAGCCTATGCGGGCACGGCAGTCCCTGCGCAACGCGGACGACGACGCCGCACGGCCGGGTCCCGGGCGCGGCCCACCTCGCGCGGGAACGCGGGCAGAACGCACCGCAGAGCGGGTGTGGCGCGCGGGCGGCGTCGTCGGCCATGATGCGGTCATGCAGGCAACCACGCGAGCGGCGAGCGCCGCGCCCCGGGATCCCGGTGCCGGTTTCCAGCGCAGGGTGCTGACCGTGCTGGCCCTGGGGCAGGTGCTGGGCGGGCTCGGGACGGGAGCCACCCTGGCGCTGGGGGCGCTGCTGCTCACGGAGGTCTCCGGGAACAGTGCGCTGTCCGGGCTGGCCTCGACCATGAACACCCTGGGTGCCGCCGTGGTGGCGATCCCGCTGGCACGTCTCGCGCAGCGGCGCGGACGGCGGGTCTCGCTGACGACCGGTGCGTTCGTGGCGATTGCGGGTGCGGCGGTGATCGTCGTGGCGGCCGCGCTCGGGGCGTTCCCCCTGCTGCTCGTGGGCATGGGACTGCTGGGGGCGGGTACAGCACTGAACCTGCAGTCGCGCTTCGCGGCCACGGACGTGGCCGCCCCGCGCACCCGGGCCCGGGACCTCTCCCTGGTGGTGTGGTCCACCACAGTGGGCGCCGTGGTGGGACCCAACCTCTTCGGCCCCGGTGAGGCGATCGGCACCGCGCTGGGGCTGCCGCGGTTCACGGGCGGGTTCGTCATCGCGCTGTGCGCTCAGGCCCTCGGCGCGGTGGTGTACTCGGTGGGGCTGCGCCCGGACCCTCTGGCGGTCGCCCTGGCCCGCAACGGCACCGCGGCGGGCAGGCCCCGTCCCACGGACGGTCTCTCGCTGCTGCGGACCGTGCCCGCCGCGCGCCGCGCCGTGCTCACGGTGGGACTGTCCCACGCCGTGATGGTGGCCGTGATGTCCATGACGCCCGTGCACCTCACGACCCACGGCGCCACGCTGTCCGCGGTGGGTCTGACCATCTCCCTGCACGTGGCCGGGATGTACGCCCTCTCCCCCGTGTTCGGCTGGCTCGCGGACGCGATCGGCCGCACCGGCACCGTGCTGCTCGGCCAGGCCCTGTTCGCCGCAGCTCTCGCGCTCACGTGGCTGGGCGCGGAGCACCAGCACATGGTTCTCGTCGCGCTGATCCTGCTGGGCCTGGGCTGGTCCGCCTCCACCGTGGCCGGGTCCACCATGGTCACCGAGTCGGTGGCCGCCCACGACCGCCCGGGCCTGCAGGGCACCTCGGACCTCGTGATGAACCTGTGCGGGGCGGCCGGCGGAGCGCTCGCCGGACCGGTCCTCGCGCTCGTGGGGTTCTCGGGCCTGGGCGTCGCGGCGCTGCTGCTGGTCCTCGTGAGCACCACGACGACGCTGCGCGCCCGCTGAGTGCGCCGGGGCCGCCCCGGGCCGGACCGCGCGTGGCCGGCCGGAGCCGAACGCCCCCGACGGGGAGAAGGGGGAGGCGCGTGCACACCGGCCGACGCCGCGGACGACGCCGCCCCGGCACGGTGACCGGGGCGGCGTCGTCGAACGGAGGGGGGGCTACTGCCGGTCCGCGTCACCCGGGCGCTCGGAATGACCAGGACGCCCGGCATCACCGGGACGCCCGGCGCGACGGGCCGCGCGGCGTCGTTCCCCCTCGGCCACCGGGGGCCCCACGACCACGGGGAACGCGCCCGTGTAGCCCTCGCGCTCGGCGGCAATCGCGCGGACGCGGTCCCGCACGAGGAACCAGCCGATGACGAGGATGGGCGCGACCACGGCCATCGAGGCGACGGTGAGGGTGCCCAGCGGGTAGTCGAGGGCCACGAGGACCATCACGCCCACGAGGAACGCCATGGTGAGCCAGTTGGTGTACGGCGCGAAGGGCGCGCGGTACGCGGGGCGCTGGTAGAGGCCCTGCTTGGCGAGGCGCACGAATTTCTGGTGCGGCAGCGTGATGGCCGCCCAGCCCACCAGGATGCCGATCGCGGAGATGTTCAGCACGATGCTGAACGCCTCCTCCGGCACGTAGTAGTTCAGGATGACGCCCAGCGCACCCACGCCCACGGTGAGCATGATCCCGCCCGCGGGAACGCCCGAGCGCGTCATCTTCCCCGTGAACTTGGGGGCGGAGCCCGCCATGGCCATGGAGTGCACGATGCGCCCCGTGGAGTACAGGCCCGCGTTCAGGGAGGACAGTGCGGCGGTGATGACCACGAGCTGCATGATGGGTCCGATGCCGTCGATCCCGATGGAGCTGAAGAACGTGACGAACGGGGACTCGTCCGCGGAGTACGCCGTGTAGGGCAGCAGCAGCGTGAGCAGCAGGACGGAGCCCACGTAGAACAGGGCGATGCGCAGGATCACGGTGTTGATGGCCTTGGGGATGGTCCTGCGGGGGTTCTCGGTCTCGCCCGCGGTGATGCCCACGAGCTCGATGCCGGAGTACGCGAAGACCACGCCCTGGGAGACCACGAGGGCGGGCAGCAGGCCGTTGGGCAGGATCCCGCCGTTCCCGGTGATCAGCGAGAAGCCGGTGGGGGCGCCCGTGGGGGTCCCGAAGATCACGAAGGCAACGCCCACGACCAGGAAGATCACGAGCGCGGAGACCTTGATGACCGCGAACCAGAACTCCATCTCCCCGAAGACCTTCACGGAGATGAGGTTGGTGATCATCACGACCACCAGCACCACCGCGGCCAGCAGCCACTGCGGCAGGTCCGCCACGAACTGGTTGTACTGCCCGAACCACTTCACGTAGATGGCCATGGCTGTGGCGTCCACCACCGTGGTGGAGGCCCACGAGAGCCAGTACATCCACCCCACGAAGTACGCGCTCTTCTCCCCGTAGAACTCGCGCGTGTAGGACACGAAGGAGCCGGAGGACGGCCGGTGCATGACCAGCTCCCCGAGCTGGCGCAGGATCAGGTAGCCGAAGAACCCGGCCACCGCGTACAGCAGGAACAGTGCCGGCCCGGCGTCCGCCAGGCCGCCGCCCGCCCCCAGGAACAGCCCGGTGCCGATCGAGCTGCCGATCGCGATCATGTTGATCTGGCGCGCAGTGAGCCCCTTGCTGTACCCCTCCTGCTCGGCGGCATACTGGGTGGTCGACTCGGGCCCGGGCGGGGGAGTGGCGCCGGCAGGGGTCGAGGACATGTGGGTACACCTTCGCTCGGTACGGGGATCACGCGCCCCGCCGCGGACCGGCAATGGGCACAAGGGAAGCCTAAGCGCTCAGGGTGGACGTTCGTAACCTGCGGCACACGTCGTGTCCACCCGGAGGTCTCCGGGGACGACGCCGCTCGGCTCGGTGCGCGGACGGGCGCCGGGTAGAGCGAACACCCCGGGACGGCGGGTGCCGGTGCGGCGCAGGGCAGGGCAGCGAGGCGGCGCGGCGTCGCCAGGCTCCCGCCACGCGAGGCGCGCTGTCTCCCGGGGTCCCGTTCAGCGGCCCGTGCGCTCCCGGTGCTTGCACCCGGGCCAGCAGCAGGGCCGGCGCTTACCCTCGTGCATCTCCTCACCCGTGCGACGGATGCGGCGGGCACGGGTCTCCGGCTTCTTGGCGTCCTCCACCCAGCACACGAACTCGTTGCGCCCCAGGGGGGTGAGCCCGCGCCACAGCTGCGCGGTCGCGGGGTCCGCGAGCAGCGACGCGGCGAGGTCCGCGGGCAGCTCGTGGACCACGCCGCCGGGGAGGGCGGTCTCCACCGTGTCCGCGGTCGGGGTGGTGGTCCTGGGGGTCTCCGTCACGGTGCGCTCCCTGCCGTGTTCATGGGTGAGGCTCGTCCTCACCACCGGTGAGTGTGCCACGGGGCCGGGGGGCCAGACACTCCCCCGGTAGTCCCGCGAGGTTCAGCACTGCCCATCTGACCCGGGGGGGCAGTGACTTCCCGGCCCATGGACCGCAGCGGTTGGTTCCCCAAGAGTGGCCCTTAGTGGGACGATGGGCGCGGATCGTCTCACTAAGCCGATTAATGGGACGAGCTGAGGATTTTTTCTGAGAAAGGACCGTCATGACGTCCTCGAGCTGGCCCGCCGTCGGACGGGAAACCCACCACTGGGTCCACCGCGACCCCATGGCATCGCGCCGCACGCTCCTGGAGAACCGAGGGGATTTCACCGCCGCAGTGGTGCCGGAGATCGCCCACCTCACCCCCGCTCTCGCCGGGGCTGCGGCCATGAGAGCACAGGAAGCGACACGTGCCATGACGGCTTTCGGGGTGACGTCCGACCGCATGGCTGCCCTGCCCTTCTCCGCAGTGCTCCTTCGTGGCGAATCCGCCACCAGCTCGCAGATCGAGAACCTCACGGTGCACGCCAGGAAGCTCTCCCTCGCGGCGGTGGGGGCACACGTGGGCGGCAATGCCGAACTGGTCGCTCGAAACGTCTTCGCCATGCGGGCGGCCATCGATGCCGCTTCCGACCTCAATGCCGACGCGGTGCGCCGCATGCACCGCGAACTCACCGACGGGGTGCAGGACGACGCCGGCGAGTTCCGGGACCAGTGGGTGTGGATCGGGGGCCGCTCCCCAGTCACAGCCAGCTATGTTGCGCCACGTCACGACGCCGTGCCGGCGGCCGTGGAGGACCTGGTGCTGTTCCTGCAGCGGCGGGATCTGGACCCCACGGTGCAGGCGGCCATCGCGCACGCCCAGTTCGAGACCATCCACCCGTTCACCGACGGGAACGGGCGCACCGGTCGCGCCATCGTCTCGTCCCTTCTCCGGGCCCGCGGGGTGGTCGGCAACGTGACCGTCCCCATCTCCTCGGGACTGCTGCACGACGTCGACGGGTACATCGCAGCTCTCACCGACTACCGGGCCGGCCGGCCCACGGCCATTGTCGAGTGCTTCGCCGACGCCGCACTGGCCTCACTGGCAAACGCATCCATCCTCATGGCTGATGTCGAAGCGTTCCACGACAGGGTCCTCGATTCCCGCCGACGAATCACGGCGTCCTTGCGTGCGGTCGCGCGGTTCTGCTGCTCCGAACCCGCTTTCACCGCGGGGATGCTGGAGAGCATCGGCGGGGTGCCCAAGGCCACCGCCTACCGCACCGTGGACGAGCTCACCACGGCGGGACTGATCCGACACGAGCAGTCGATCAAGGTGAAGGGGCAGAAAGTCTGGGTGGTCCCGGCGGTCCTCACCGCTCTGGACGAGTTCGCCGAGCGCGCGGGCCGCCGCACCTACGGTTCCAGTGCGTGAACACCCCGGCAGCCTGGACCGTGACCGCCCAGCCGGTACGGGGGTTGCACCACACGGCATCCGTGCCAGCATGGCGTCATGGCACTGACACTGCGGCATCTCACCCCCGAGGACGAACCCGTGGTCCGTGCGCTGCACGAGCAGCTGCTCCGGGACGACTTCGACTTCCTCCTCGAGAAGGGGACCTGGGAGGAGGTCCTGGAAGCCACGGCACGACAGTCCCGGGACACCAACCTGCCGCCCGGACGGGTCCGTGCGGACTACCTCCTGGCCGAGGTGGACGGGCAGGTGGTGGGCAGGACCTCCATCCGGTACGCCCTCAACGACCACCTCCTCCGGGTGGGCGGTCACGTGGGCTACGGCGTGGGCCCCGAGTTCCGTCGCCGCGGCCACGCCACGGAGATCCTGCGGCAGTCCGTGGAGCGCCTGCGGGAGAACGGGGTCCACCGCGTGCTCGTCACCTGCGCTGACGACAACGCCGGGTCCACCGGTGCCATCGTGGCATGCGGCGGGGTCCTGGAGAACGTGGTGGTGGACGACGCCGGCCGCCCCACGCGCCGCTACTGGATCGACTGAGGGCCGCGGCCCCCGTCTCGCCGGGAGAGAAGTGCTCGCCGAGACATACCTGGAACGGCATCCAAACCTGGCACGAGCCCTACTCCTCCCCCAGCCCGCGCGCCAGGTGGGCCATGAGATCGCCCAGCCGGGCGACGTCGTCCCCCGAGAGCGACGCGAAGAACAGCTCCTCCACGTCCCGCGCGTGGGCGGGGCGCAGGCGCCGGAACGCCTGGGCGCCCTCCGCGGTGAGCACGGCCTCCCAGCCGCGCCCGTCCCCGCGGGCACGACGCCGCTGCACCCAGCCCCGCTCCCCCAGCACCTTGACCTGGTAGTTCAACCGGGACGGCGAGAACACGAGGCGGCGGGCCAGCTCGCCCATGCGCAGACAGTGCTCGGGGGCGCCGTGGAGCAGCAGGAGCAGCTGGTACTCCATGAGCGAGCAGCCGTGGGCCTTGAGCCGCTCCTCGATCCGCGACGTCAGGCGCGCGGTGGTCTCGAAGTAGAGCTGCCACGTGTCCCAGCGGCCGGGGGCAGCGGGCGCGTCCTGGTGCGCCGCGGGATCGTGCGGCGGCTCGGGCATGGTGCTCATCGTTGCACCGAGGCCAGGAGGTCCGCGAAGTCCGGGACGGTGGCGAACTCGTCGCGCACCTCCCGCGCGGGTCGTGCCGGGGCCGACGACGCCGCCAGGCCCCGGTTCCCGGCGTCGAGCATGCCCGCGAGCGCCGCGCCGGCCCGCTCGATCCGGGACTGCAGGGACGCGTCCGCCCAGTCCTCCGTGGCGGCATACACGCCGATGGGCAGCGTGAGCGCCTTGAGGTAGCTCATCAGCGGGCGCAGGGCGGTGTCCAGGACCAGGGAGTGCCGCGGAGATCCGCCTGTGGCCGCAACCACCGTGGGCAGGTTCTCCAGGGCGCCCTCGTCGAACAGGTCGAAGAACTCCTTGAACAGCCCCGAGTAGCTCGCCTTGTACGTGGGGGTGGCCGCGACCAGGGCGTCTGCGGTGAGCACGGCGTCCATCGCGGCCTGCACGGGCTCGGGCACCATGCCGGTCAGCATGGCGTCCGTGATCCCGTGGGCGATGTCCCGCAGGGTCACGAGGCGGACCTCTGGCTCCTGCCCACCGCCGCGGACCACGGCGTCGCTCGCGGCCTGTCCGACCGCGCGGGCCAGCCGCGTGGTGGACGCGTCCTCGGACAGTCCCGCGGTCACCACCGCGATGCTCCGTCGATCGGTCATGGTGCACTCTCCTCACGTCCTGCTTCCACTGTCTGTCCCGAGCGGGGACGGACGCTACTTCTTCGAGTCCTGCTGCGCCGCCTCAGCGGCCTCGGCCTTCGCCGCGCGGTCCTTGGCGGCCTGCGAGTCCGGGCCACCACCGGGGATCGGGTCCTTGCCCGCCAGGTGGCGAGCCACGAGGGACTCGTGGGTCGGGGCCTGCGGCACGTGGGCCGGACGCAGCGCGTCGAACTCCTTGCGCAGCACGGGGAAGACCTCTTCCCCGAGCATGTCCATCTGCTCCAGAACCGTCTTCAGGGGCAGACCGGCGTGGTCGACCAGGAACAGCTGCCGCTGGTAGTCACCGGCGTAGTCCCGGAAGGACAGCGTGCGCTCGATGACCTGCTGGGGCGAGCCCACCGTCAGCGGCGTCTGCTCCATGAAGCTCTCGAGCGACGGCCCGTGCCCGTACACCGGCGCGTTGTCGAAGTACGGACGGAACTGCCGCACGGCGTCCTGCGAGTTCTTGGCCATGAACACCTGACCGCCCAGACCCACGATCGCCTGGTCTGCGGAGCCGTGACCGTAGTACTCGTAGCGCTGGCGGTAGAACGCCACCATCCGCTCGGTGTGCTCCTTGTTCCAGAAGATGTTGTTGTGGAAGAAGCCGTCACCGTAGAACGCGGCCTGCTCCGGGATCTCCGGGGAGCGGATGGAACCGTGCCACACGAACGGCGGGACGTCGTCCATGGGCCGCGGCGTGGCGGTGAAGCCCTGCAGCGGGGTGCGGAAGCGCCCGGAGAAGTTCACGTTCTCCTCGCGCCACAGCTTGTGCAGCAGCTGGTAGTTCTCCACGGCCAGCGGGATGCCCTGGCGGATGTCCTTGCCGAACCACGGGTACACCGGCCCGGTGTTGCCGCGGCCGAGCGTGAGGTCCACGCGGCCGTCCGCGAGGTGCTGCGCGTACGCGTAGTCCTCCGCGATGCGCACGGGGTCCGTGGTGGTGATCAGGGTGGTCGCGGTGCTCAGCTGGATGTTCTCCGTCTGAGCCGCCACCGCACCCATGAGCACCGGCGGGTTGGCCGGGGCCGCGAACGGCGGGTTGTGGTGCTGGCCCGTGGCGAACACGTCCATGCCCAGTTCCTCGGCCTTCTTGGCCATGGCCACCGTGGCCTTGATGCGCTCGTGCTCCGTGGGGGTCTTTCCCGTGGTGGGGTCCGTGGTCACGTCGCCGATGGTGAAGATTCCGAGTTGCATCGTGTGTTCCTCCTCTGACGAAGCCGGTGTCCGTCGCGATCATCTACTTCAAATTTGAAGTACCCGTGTAAGGAGCGGGGACGGGGAAATATTCCCGGGTGGATTGTTGAACAATTTGCACCCCATCAGGCATGCTGAGGGATCACAGGAATGAGACGGGGGTCACGCATGACGGTCATGGATCTGAACAGCGACGTCGGCGAGTCGTTCGGCAACTGGAGCATGGGGGACGACGCCGCCATCTTCCGTTCCGTCTCCAGCGCCAACGTGGCCTGCGGCTTCCACGCCGGGGACCCCTCGGTGATGGCTCAGACCTGCCGGGACGCGGCCGCCGCGGGCGTCACGGTGGGTGCCCACGTGGCGTACCGGGACCTCGCGGGCTTCGGGCGCCGCTTCCTGGACTGCTCCCCCACCGAGCTCGCGGACGACGTCCTCTACCAGATGGGGGCGCTCGACGCCGTGGCCCGCAGCGCCGGGACCGCCGTGCGCTATGTCAAGCCCCACGGCGCCCTCTACAACACGATCGCCCACCACGAGGCCCACGCCCAGGCCGTCGTGGACGCCGTCGCCGCGTTCGGCGGGGACCTCCCTCTGCTGCTGCTGCCCGGATCCGTGGCCCTGGAGAAGGCCGAGCGCGCCGGGCTCCGCGGGGTCGCAGAAGCCTTTGCGGACCGCGGATACACCCCGGACGGCCGCCTGGTCTCCCGCCGCGAGCCGGGTGCCGTGCTGCACGACGCCGCCGAGGTCACACGACGCATGATCCGTCTGGCCGAGGACGGCACGCTCACCGCGGTGGACGGCTCCACCGTGCGGATCGCGGCGCAGAGCATCTGCGTGCACGGGGACACCCCCGGTTCCGCCGCGATGGCCGCTGAAGTGCGCCGCGGTCTCGAGGACGCCGGTGTCACCATCCGGTCCTTCGCATGAACCACGGTTCCGTCTTCGCGCAGGGCCACCGCCCATCCGGCAGCGCCCGGGCCTCTCCCGCGGTGCGGTGGGCGGGCACGGAGGCGTTCCTCCTGGACTGCGGGGGTCTGGAGGACGTGGCCCGGTGGCACGCCCACCTCTCGGCACACCCCTTCCCCGGCCAGACGGACGTCCTCGCGGCGGCCGCCACCGTGCTCGTCTCGTTCGCCTCGGCGCGAGCCGCGCGGGCGGCTGCGGACGCCGTCGGGGACGTGCACCCGGCGTCGTCCACCCAGAGCCAGGGCAGAACCGTGGAGATCCCGGTGGTCTACGACGGCGAGGACCTCGCGGAGGTCGCCCGGCTCACCGGCATGAGCGAACAGGGCGTGGTCCACACCCACACCGGCACCGCCTGGACTGCCGCCTTTGGCGGCTTCGCCCCGGGCTTTGCGTACCTGGTCGCGCATGGAAACCCCCTGGACATCCCCCGCCGAGACGCCCCGCGCACCGCCGTTCCTGCGGGGTCGGTGGCGCTCGCCGGCACGTTCTCCGCGGTCTACCCCCGCCGCTCACCGGGTGGCTGGCAGCTGATCGGGCACACCGACGCCGTCCTGTGGGACGAGGACCGCGAGCCCCCCGCACTGATCCGCCCCGGGGACACGGTCCGCTACCGCGCGGTGCGGGAGCTCGTGACGGTGGCCGACGACGCCACCGGATCCGTCGCTGCGCCGATGCCCGCCGGCTGCCACGCCCTCGCGGTCGAGCACCCCGGGATGCAGACGCTCGTCCAGGACCTGGGCCGTCCAGGGCTGAGTGACCTGGGAGTTGTCGCCTCCGGGGCCGCAGACCGCCCCTCCGCCGCGCAGGCGAATCGACTCGTGGGCAACCCGGAGCACGGAGCCGTCCTCGAGGTCGTCCTGGGCGGGCTGAGCATCACCGCCCGCGGGCACCACGCACTGGCTCTCACCGGGGCGCCCGCGGCTGCCACCATCACCGATCCCTCCGGCGAGAACGCGCGGTCGGCACCGTTCTGTGCACCGTTCGCCCTCTACGACGGTCAACGCCTCACCGTGGCCGCGCCCTCCTCCGGGCTGCGCAGCTATCTCGCCGTGCGCGGCGGCGTCGACGTCCCCGAGGTGCTCGGCAGCCGCTCGACCGACGTGATGTCCGGGATCGGCCCCGGGCCGCTCGCCGCAGGCGACGACCTGCCCGTGGGCCCCGCGCCGCGCCGCGCCGTGGGCCTGCCCGAACTGCCCGTCACGCGCATCCCGGAGGCGGACGAAGTCGTCCCGCTACGGATCAGCGCCGGTCCCCGCGACGACTGGTTCACCGACGACTCCCTCACGGCCCTGACCGGACGCACGTGGCGCGTGAGCACCGACACCAACCGCGTGGGCGTGCGCTTCGAGGATCCCTCGGACGGGCAGCGCCTGGAACGCTCACGTCCGGAGGAGCTCGCGAGCGAGGGCGTGGCCACCGGATCGCTGCAGGTGCCGCACTCGGGGGTGCCCGTCCTGTTCCTGGCCGATCATCCCGTGACCGGGGGCTATCCGGTGATTGCCGTGGTGACCCCGGAGGACCTCCCCCTCGCGGCGCAGCTCGCGCCCGGCGCCACAGTCCGCTTCGTTCCGTCCGACGACTACATTCCCTCGCACGACACCCCGTCAGGAGACACCGCATGAAGAAGGTCTTGATCGCCAACCGCGGGGAGATTGCCGTGCGCCTCGTCCGCGCGTGCGCGGACGCGGGGCTGACCTCCGTGGCCGTGTACTCCACTCCGGATGCGGAGGCGATGCACGTCCACATGGCTGATGAGGCATATGCCCTGGAGGGCTCTGCCTCCACCGAAACGTACCTGAACATCCCGGCGGTGCTCGCGGTGGCCGAACGCTCCGGCGCGGACGCGGTGCACCCCGGCTACGGGTTCCTGTCCGAGAACGCGGACTTCGCACGCGCCGTCGAGGCCGCAGGTCTCACCTGGATCGGCCCGCCCGCTGCTGTCATCGAGGCGCTGGGGAACAAGGTCACCGCCCGGGAGATCGCGGTGCGTGCCGGGGCCCCGCTGGTCCCGGGCACGGACGGCCCGGTGGACGACGCCGCCGGGGCCCGCGCGTTCGCCGAGGAGCACGGCCTGCCCATCGCCATCAAGGCCGCGTTCGGCGGTGGCGGTCGCGGGATGCGCATCGCCCGGGAGATGGCGGAGGTGGAGTCCGCGTTCGACGCCGCGGTGCGCGAGGCCACCGGTGCGTTCGGGCGCGGCGAGTGCTTCGTGGAGCGTTTCCTGGACCGGCCCCGCCACGTGGAGGCGCAGGTGCTCGCGGACACGCACGGCAACGTCGTCGTGGTGGGAACGCGCGACTGCTCCCTGCAGCGTCGGCACCAGAAGCTCGTGGAGGAGGCCCCTGCCCCGTTCCTCACGGACGAGCAGCGCAGCGCCCTGCACGAGTCCGCGCGCGCGATCTGCCGCGAGGCCGGTTACACCGGCGCGGGCACGGTGGAGTACCTCGTGGCCCCTGACGGCCTCATCTCCTTCCTGGAGGTCAACACGCGGCTGCAGGTGGAGCACCCCGTCACGGAGCAGACCGCGGGCGTGGACCTGGTGCGCGAACAGTTCCGGGTGGCACAGGGGCTGCCGCTGAGCCTCACCGAGGACCCGGAGCCGCACGGGCATGCGTTCGAGTTCCGGCTCAACGCGGAAGACCCCGCCCTCGGGTTCCTGCCCTCCCCCGGCACGGTGGAGACCTTCGAGGCCCCCACCGGCGCGGGTGTGCGCGTGGACACCGGTGTCCGCTCCGGCTCCACGGTCCCGGCCGAGTACGACTCCCTGCTGGCCAAACTGATCGTGTGGGGAGAGGACCGCCAGCAGGCCCTCGTGCGCTCCCGCGCCGCCCTGAAGGAACTGACGGTCCGCGGCCTGCCCACCGTGGTGCCGTTCCACCGCGCCGTGCTGGAGGAGTCCGCGTTCACGTCCGGGGACGGCCTCGGCGTGTGGACCACGTGGATCGAGGACGAGTTCGCGGCCGAGCTCGAAGCATCCCCCCACCTCGCCCCGGACGCTGTCGGGCGCACCACAGTCACCCTCGACGTGGACGGCCGTGCGGTGCGGGTGGGCCTGCCCGGCGACCTCGCGGACGCGCTGCTCCGTGGCGGCGCGGGAGGTGCCACGGGAGACCGCGGCGGCACCGCGGCGTCGTCGTCCTCCGCGTCCGACGACGCCGCGCTCACCGCCCCCGTGAACGGCACCGTGGTCGCGTGGCTCGTCGAGGACGGGGAGAGCGTGCAGGAGGGCCAGTCCGTGCTGGTGGTGGAGGCCATGAAGATGGAGACGCCCGTGCGCGCCCACCGGTCGGGGACGCTGCGCCACGGCGAGATCGTGAAGGGCGACGCCGTGCGCGCGGGCCAGTCGCTGGGGGAGATCGCGTGAGCGCGCCGCGGGCGGTCGAGGACACCCAGGCCAGCGCGCACGCGGCCGCCCGGCTGCGCACCATGATCTCCGACGGCGCCCTGCGCCCGGGGGCCAAGCTCTCCGAGCAGACCGTGGCGGGTGAGCTGGGGGTCTCCCGCAACACGCTGCGGGAGTCGTTCACCACCCTCGCCGCCGAGGGCCTCGTGGACCGCATCCCCCACCGGGGCGTCTTCGTGATGGACCCAGGCACCGAGGACGTCCGGGACCTGTATGCCGCACGCGGCATCCTCGAGACCGGCGCGGTGCTGTGGGGCGAGCTGGACGAGGCACTGCTCGCCCGGCTGCAGGACACCGTGTCCGAGGCGCTGGCGGCCAGGGACTCCGGGAACGTGGCGGGCATGGGGAACGCGAACCAGCGCTTCCACCGCGAACTCGTCACGGGGTGCGGCTCGACCTCCCTGCTCACCGAGATGGACCGCATCCTCGCGCGCATGCGCCTGGTGTTCCACCTGATGACCGAGGACCCGCGGTTCCACGCACGCTACGCGGTGCGCAACGCCGAGGTCCTGGATGTGCTGCAGACCGGGGACCGGGAACGGGCGGCGAGCCTTCTCCGGGAGTCGCTCGTGGCGGCACGGGAAGAGCTCCTCGCCCACGTGGGCTGAGGTGCCACAGCGCTCGCGCGGCGGGAACTCAGGCCAGCTCCCGCGGCACGACGACCAGGTTGGCCTGCGCGTGGCCGGGGGCCATGCCCGCGGTGGGGCGCACCAGCCCCGCCCGGAAGCGCGCACGGGCCTGCGCGGGCGTCAGGACCACAGTTTTGCCAGTCCCGCGAGCGAGTTCCAGGCGAGGAACACGGTGAGCAGCCACGCGAGCACGCCCACGACCAGCAGCCACGCCGGGTAGCGGTACCCGTCCAGCAGGTCACGACGGCGCCAGCCCACCCACAGCAGGATGGCGAAGCCGAACGGCAGGATCAGCCCGTTGAAGGCCCCGGCGAAGATCAGCAGGGTCTGGGGCGCCTTGCCCAGCACCAGGTAGAGCACCGCGCAGACCAGGATGAACCCCACCGTGAGGAGGTTCCGGGTGCGGGGGCTGCCCGTGGAGGCGGTCACGAACGAGATGGACGTGAACGCCGCACCGATCACGGAGGTCAGCGCCGCGGCCCACAGCACCACACCGAAGATCCGCACGCCGACCTCCCCGGCGGCCGCCCCGAACGCGTCAGCGGCCATATGGTCGCCGGACAGCGCCACACCTCCGGCCACCACGCCGAAGATCGCGAGGAACAGCAGCACGCGCATGATCCCGGTGACCACGATCCCCAGCACGGACGTGCGCGTGATGTGGCGAACGCTGTCCACCCCGGTGACCCCGGAGTCGATCATGCGGTGGGCACCGGAGTAGGTGATGTAGCCGCCCACGGTGCCGCCGATGAGCGTGGTGATCACCAGGAAGTCCACCTGCTCCGGCAGCACGGTGTTCTTGAGCGCCTCGCCCACGGGAGGCGCGGCCACCACGGCCACGTACATCATGAGCAGGATCATCACGGCACCCAGGCCCACCACGATCCGGTCCAGGGCCAGCCCCGCGCGCTTGGACAGGAACACGAGGACCGCGATGCCCGCGGAGATGGCCCCGCCGATCCGGGGATCCAGGCCCAGCATGGCGTTCAGGCCCAGCCCGGTGCCCGCGATGTTGCCGATGTTGAACACCGCACCGCCCAGGAACACGAGCGCGGCCAGCACGTACCCGGCACCGGGCAGCACGCGGTTGGCCAGCTCCTGCGCGCGCATCCCGGAGACGCCGATGACCCGCCACACGTTCAGCTGCACGGCGATGTCCACCAGGATGGACAGCAGGATGGCGAACGCGAAAGCCGCCCCCAGCTGCACCGTGAACACGGTGGTCTGGGTGATGAACCCCGGGCCGATCGCACTCGTGGCCATGAGGAACATGGCGCCCAGCAGCGCGCTGCGGTGACCGCTCGGCTTCGCGCCGGGCACCTGCTGCGGCCCGGACGACGGCGCCTGCGAACCCGGGTGTTCGGGCGGCCCCGACGGTTCGTGGGACTGCGGGCGGGGAGAGACTGCGGACATGGATCCATCCAGGGGTTCACGTGAGCGGAGTCACACGGCGGGTGATGCGTGAACTCTACCGGTTGTTCAACAATTCGCCCAGGGGATTGTTGAACAATTCTCCCCGCCTGCCGGGGCCCTGAAACGCCGCACGGCCCGGCCCCCACGTGGGGAACCGGGCCGTGCGGCGTCGTCGTGGACCGTTCAGCGCAGGATGGGCAGCTGGAACGGGTAGCGGTACGCCTCACCGTGGCCGGCCTTGACGGCGGCGATGATGTGGAACACGAACAGCAGGACCCAGTACGCGGCCATCAGGATGAAGCCGACGGGCAGCAGGATCACCGTGAAGACGCAGATCCACCCCACCACGTTGATGAGCCACAGGGTCACGTTGAAGTTGAACGCCCCCGCGGCGGCCGAGCGCAGGAAAGGGCTCTTGTCCTTGTAGACGAACCAGACGATGAGTGGACCCAGGAAGCCGAGTGAGCCCACGGAGACGAGAGCCGCAATGGGCCCGGCCAGGTGCGTCAGCACGGCCACGGTCTTCTCGTCGTCCCGCGGCCCGGAGGATCCCCGGCGATTCCCGCCGGGGGTGCCGGGACCCGGACCGTAGCCGGGGCCTCCCGGGTAGCCGCCGTGGGGCGCGCCGAACTGCGGCCCACCGGGGTAGCCACCCTGGGGGCCGCCGGGCTGCCCCTGGAGATCGGGGCGGCTCTCGGGTGCGCGGTAGTCGGGACGCGGCTGCTGCGGTTCGTTGCTCATGTCATCTCCGTGGGGTCCGAGCCGCCCGGCGGCTCACTGGTCGTTTCCTGGCTCCAGCCTAGGCGGAAGCGCCGCTGGGCACAGTGGGGTTCTCCGCAGTCCTGCTGGGCTGCGGCTTCCGTCCGGTGATCGCAGCGGACTCGGCCGTGTGCCTGCCGACGCCCTCGGCGCCGCGCAGACCCACCCACTTGTCGTAGCCCCAGCCGCCGAGCAGCCCCACGGCGAGTGCCACCACGAGCATGATGGCCAGCCCGATGACACCGGTGGTCAGTCCGGCCTCCGGGATGGCGTCGAAGAACAGGGCCGAGCGCACGGAGGTGAAGATGTGGTGCAGGGGCTCGATGGGTGCGATCGCCCGGAAGAAGCCCGGGACGGCCTCGAGCGGCACCACGGCGCCGGCGGAGGGCAGGCCCATGAACACCAGGTAGACCATGCTCACGAGCATGCCCACGCTGCCGCCCACCGAGAGCAACGCCAGGACGATCGCGGAGACGGTGGACATCGCGAACCAGCCGAGCAGGAACACCAGGAACCCGTGCGGCACCGGCATCCCCACACTGGAGGCCACCCACATCATGAGCGCGGAGGTGGGGGCGGCGGCCACCACGAAGGTCAGCCACTTCATGAGGTAGCCCACCGGGCGGGGCAGGACGGCGCGGGTGTGGTCCCGGAACACGGGGCCCATCTCGAACGGCGCCATGCCCATGCGTCCGTCCATGAGCAGGTTCAGGGCCACGGAGCCGGAGAAGCCCACCACGAGCAGCAGGATGGAGTAGTAGAACGCGCTCATGCCCAGTGCGGTGCCCTCGGGGAGGTCGTTGTACGCCTTGGAGACCATGGACACGGGGTCCTTGAGGGTGTCCTTGGCCACCGAGCTGACGGTGGGCGAGAGCTCCTTGGCGATCTGCTCAGCCGAGCCCTGCTGGGACTTCTGCACCTGCTGGGCGAACTGCTGGACCTCGGGGCCGCCCTGCGCGGCCTGGCGCTGCAGCTGCTGCGACTGCTGCTGCTGGGACTGCTGCAGCTGCTGGAGGACCCGGTTGTAGGCCTGCTCCTCGGCGGGCGCCACGGACTGCGTGAGCTGCTCGCCGAGCGCCTTGCTGGCCTCCTGCACGCCGGGCTCGACGGCGCCCGTGGCCAGTCGGGTGCCCAGGGAGCCGGCCTGCGGGTCCGTGTAGACCGTGACCTCCGGGCGGGCGGCGTTGCCGCGCGTGAGCGAGCCCTCGATGAGGCTCACGGTGTCCTCGGAGAACGACTCCGGGACCTCCACCGCGGCGTAGAGCTCACCGCGGTCCAGCTGCTCCCTGGCCTCGTCCATGCTGAGCTGGCGCAGGTCGATCTTGTCGTCCTCCGCCGCCTTGTCCGCGAACTTCTGGACGAGGTCCTTGCCCAGGTTCTCCCGGCTGGTCCTGCCGTCCGCCTGGGGCACGTCCGCGCCCTTGTCCTGGTTGATCACGGCAATGGGGAACTCCTTGAAGTGCTTGTCCGGGCTGGACAGGCCTCCCAGGTAGAGGGCGGTGCCGATGACTCCCACCGCGAGGACGGCGAGCATGGGCAGCAGCCAGAACCCGAACTGGCCGAACGGCCGGCCGAGTCGGGCCCGGAAGGAAGGGGCGGGAGCGTGTTTGGGCGTCACCGGTTTCTCCTGGTGCAGTGGACGGTGCATTGGATACACGAATGCATTGGGTTCGGAAAACACGATACACTGATGCATCCAGTGATCACGACGAGGCGATGGATACGTGAGCAATCAGACAGACACACCACGCACATCCGCCGCGGGCTCCGCGGGGGATCCCAGGCCCGTCCCTGCCGAGACTGCCACACAGGACGGTTGCAGGGACAGACGTTCCCGCTCCGCGACGCGGCTCAAGCTGATCCGCAGCGCCCCCGCGGTCTTCGCCCAGCAGGGCATCGACGGCGCCTCCGTGAGTGACCTGTGCGCGGCGGCCGGCTACACCCGGGGGGCCTTCTACTCGAACTTCGAGTCCAAGCAGGAACTCGCGATCCACGCGTTCGACGACCTCACCACCCAGCTCGAGGAGACCCTGGGCTCGGAGCTGGACCACTGGCTGGGCTCGGGCCTGGACGTGGAGCAGGTGGTCACGCGCGTCATCGAGGGCGTCACGGGCCAGGTGGCCAACCTGAACCAGCAGGCCCTGCGGGTGGAGCTGTCCATCGCGGCGTTCCGCTCACCGCAGCTGCGGGAGCGCATGGCCCCCATCCGCGAGCGGCTCTACCAGTCCATCGAGCACGCCCTGGTGCGGGTGGCCGCCTCCCAGCACCTCGCGTTCACGGTGCCACCGGGGGACGTGGCCCGCATGCTGCTCACCAGCTACTCGGGCCAGCTCACGGACCACATGGCCATGGGCAACTCGGGGCGCGGTGCCCAGCGGATCATCCCCACCATGTGGCTCGCCTTCACGCGCCCCGCGTGAGACCGGGGCGCGCACCTGTCGCCGGGGGCGACGACGGCGCGGGGCGGCGCGGGTGCCGTGGGGCGCGGCCCGGGCGGTGCGGCGGCGTCGTGCCTCAGACCACGTACGGCAGGACGAAGAGCATGGTCAGGGACCACACGAGGTGCGTCACGATGCACGGCACGAGCGAGCGGGTGCGCTCGCGCAGGTAGCCCACGAAGGCACCGAGCGCGGCCGCGGCGAAGGCGAGCAGCGGGATCCCGGCCAGGGAGGTCACCGCGGTGTAGGCAATGGTCGTGACCAGGATGCGGCGGCCGCGGGGCAGAATCCGCCACAGTGCGCCGCGGTAGTAGGTCTCCTCCGCCACGCCGTTGACCGCCGTGGTCAGCGCCACCATGGCGAGGCTCCCCACGCGGGCGTGGTTGAGCAGCTGGTGCACCGGGTCCCCCAGGGAGGGGATGAAGCGGACCATGAACCCGCCCGCGATGAACACCACCGCGAGCACCGCTCCCCCGATCAGGGCATCCCGCATGCCCCGGGGGGTGACCCGCCAGGGCAGGCGCTCACCGGTCATCCGCACGGCGACCGAGCTGCCCACCATGTAGACGCCGGCCAGGACGAACGTGGCGGGGTAGAACCACGGGTCCCCGGCGGGGATGCGCAGGGACCACGCGAGGCAGGCCGCCGCCACCAGACCGGTGCCGATGACCACCCACACGGTCCGCTTGCGCGTGGCCGCCGTGGTGTCCCCGTAGGGGCTGACCCGATGTTCGCTCACCAGTGAGTCCTTTCCGCCCGGCGGCAGTGCCCGTCGGGAACGTTCGTGGGCCGAGAGCCCGCACGTCGGGGTGCGACGCGCGGAGCGCCCCAGGGCGGTGGCCCCGTAACCCGTGCAGGCCGCCCCGCGGGGATCAGCGGCGGGGGTTCATCGCCCGGATGGTCGTGGAGAGCACGGACGCGAAGGCGGTCCACCCGGCGTACGGGCTGAGGACCACGCCCTTCTCCGGGGAGACCTTGGCGCTGCGCCGCACGAGGTCCGTGCTGCTCGCCGCCAGCAGCACGGACTCCACGGAGGCGGCCGTGAGCTGCTTGCGGTGGAAGAACAGGACGCTCCACCCGGCGTTGAGAGCCAGGTTGACCCCGAGCGCCGCGATGTAGGCCTTCTGCTCGCGAGTGCGCTTCTGCTCACCGAGGTCCGCGATGGACAGCGAGCCGATGGCGGCAATGTCCGCGTAGAGAGCGGTCCAGGCCACGGGGAACACCCAGGCCGGCGGCTGGAACGCGGGCTTGCGCAGCTTCTCGTACCACCGCGAGTCCGGTGCACTGGCCACGGTGCCCACCACTGCGGTGAGTGCCACGGCCGCCGAGGTGGAGAGGAACACGCGCCGCCAGCGGTTGACGTCGATGTCCTTCACGGCGGCACGCACGGCGTCCGCGAAGGAGGTGTGGCCACCCTCGGGCGCTCCGATGTAGTCGTCCAGGTCCCGCTCGTGCATCACGGTGTCGTGCTGCAGGCTGCCGATCAGCGGCCGTGCGAGTTTGGAGCTGATGGGGGTTCCCAGGCCGATCCAGTAGGCCGCCAGCCCCGCGGTGGTCACGGGCGCGGTGAGCATGAAGCGGCGGCCCTTGCCCACGGCGCGAGCGTACTGGTCCAGCATGTCCGCGTACTCGATGGCCTCCGGACCGCCCACGTCGAACGTGCGGTTCACGTCCGCGGGCAGGTCCGCCGCGCCCACCAGGTAGTGGACCACGTCCGCCACGGCAATGGGCTGGATGCGGTTGCGCACCCAGTGGGGCGCAACGGCGCCGGGCAGCCGCTCCGCGAGGTGGCGGATCATGACGAACGAGGAGGACTCGTCCCCGATCACTACACCCGTCTGCAGTGCGGCGGTGGGCACCCCGGAGTCCAGGAGTGCCCGGCCCACCTCCACGCGCGAGCGCAGGTGGTCGGAGAGCTCCGAGACCGGCTCGTCGTCCGGGTGCAGACCGCCCAGGTAGACGATGCGCTTCACGTGGGCGTCGCGGGCCGCGGAGGCGAAGGTCTCGGCCATCTCCACCTCCTCGGCCACGAAGTTCTCGGAGTCGCCCATGGAGTGCAGCAGGTACCAGGCCACGTCCACGTCCTGCAGGGCGCGGGAGACGTCGGCGGCCTCGGAGGCATTGCCCTCCACCACTTCCGCCTCACCGGGTCCGGCGGAGCGGCCCTCGGCCACCACGGCGTCACCCCACGGCAGGCTGCGCACCTTCTCCGCGCTGCGGCTCAGCAGGCGCACCCGCCAGCCGCGGCGCAGCAGCTCCTGGGCCACCTGGCCGCCGATGTAGCCCGTGGCTCCCGTGACGAGAGCCAGCCGTGCGTTGTCACTCATGTGTCGTCCCCGTGTCGTGTGCGTGGAAACCGGGCGCCTCACCCGGCAGCGGTGGGCAACCGCCCGTGTCGGTGCCAGTATGTCAGCCTGCTGAGGGGTTCCGTCACGGGTACGCCGAGGGCGCAGGCCGCTCTCAGCCCCCCACGTCCACGTCCTCGAAGATCAGGAACGTCTGGGTGTCCACCACCTCGGGCATGGGCTGGATGCGCTCGAAGATCACGTCCCGCAGCTCGCCGGTCCCCCGCGCACGCACCAGCAGCATCACGTCGAAGGTGCCGCCCACGAGCGCCACGTGCTGCACCTGCGGGATGCGGCGCAGCTTGGGGCCCAGGGTGTCCCACGTGTTCTGCTTCAGTCGCAGGGTCACGTACGCGGAGGCCTCCAGACCCGCCCTGGCCGGGTCGATCACAGCCGTGTAGCGCAGCACCACGCCCTTCTCGTGCAGCCTGCGGATGCGCTCGTACGCGTGGGCGCGCGAGATGTGAACCTTGGCCGCGAGTGCCGTGACGGACTGCCGCGCGTCCCGCGTGAGCTCGTCCAGGATGCGCCGGTCCGTCTCGTCCAGGTCCACGCGCTTGCTCTCCACCATCCGACCCACCCTCTCCGTTGCTCGCCGCTCCGCCCGCCGACGACGCCGCACCGCCGGTTCCCGGGGACCGGCCGCCCGCCCGCCGCGGGCCGCAGCCGCCACGCCGGCCCGACCCCCGAGCGCGGGTTCGACCCCGCCACGACGGCCGCACGGATGTGATGTGCAAGACATTTCCGCGTGGCGCACATCATCTGTGGGCAGTTCGTCCACCGAAAATCTGTTTTGAGAGTCTACCGTCCACGGATTCCCCCCGGTGTGGAGACGGAGCGCCCCCATTCCCCATACTGAGCGGACGACGTGTCCCACGCGGCGTCCCGCGCGCGTGCGCGCCGGGCCCGAGGACACCACCGAGTTCCACCCTGAGAAGAAAGGGACGCACCATGAGCGAGCCCACCCCCGCAGGTGGCGAGTCCGCCACCCGGGAGCCCACTCCGCCCGTCAACCCGGCGGTGGAGGCCTCGAAGAACTTCGGGATCACCCCCGAGCAGTACATGCTGCCCGCGAGCTCCGAGATCCGGCTGCTGAACCCGGACGGCACCGCCGTGCCGAAGACCGAGCAGGGCCAGGAGCCCGGTCACGAGTACCCCATGCCGGACACGGACCGGCTGCTGGCCGCCTACGAGAAGCTCGTGGTGGGCCGGCGCATCAACGACCAGAACATGGCGCTCGTGCGCCAGGGCCGCATGGCGGTCTACCCCTCCAGCCACGGCCAGGAGGCGTGCCAGGTGGCCGCCGCCCTGTGCCTGGAGGACGAGGACTGGCTGTTCCCCACGTACCGCGACTCCGTGGCCGTGATGTCCCGCGGCGTGGACCCGCTGGAGGTCATGAGCACCTACCGCGGCGACTGGCACGGCGGCTACGACCCCAAGAAGTACAAGGTCTCCATCCAGGCCACCCCGCTCACCACCCAGTTGCTGCACGCCGTGGGCGTGGCGCACGCCGCCAAGCTGCGCGGCGAGAACACGGTGACGCTGGCCATGTGCGGTGACGGGGCGACGTCGGAGGGGGACTTCCACGAGGCCCTGAACTTCGCCGCGGTGTTCCAGCTGCCCGTGCTGTTCCTGGTGCAGAACAACGGCTACGCGATCTCCGTTCCGCTGTCCTCGCAGACCCGTGCGCCCTCGCTCGCGCACAAGGGCGTGGGCTACGGCATGGCCAGCGAGCGCGTGGACGGCAACGACCTCGCGGCGCTGCTCTCCGTGCTGGGGCGCGGCATCGAGCTGTGCCGCCAGGGCGGCGGACCGCTGCTCGTGGAGGCCATGACCTACCGCATGCAGGCCCACACCAACGCGGACGACGACACCCGCTACCGCGAGCGCGACGAGGTCAGCGAGTGGGTGGCCAAGGACCCCATCACGCGCATGCAGCGCTACCTGGAGGACCAGGGCGCGCTGGACGAGGACGTCACGGGCAGGATCTCCGAGCACGCCGAGGCCATGGCCAAGCGGCTGCGCGAGGCGATGTCCTCCAAGCCGGAGCTGGACCCGCAGGACCTGTTCCGCTTCGTCTACCACGAACCCACCCCGCAGCTGCGCGAACAGGGCGCCCAGCTCGCGGACGAGCTCTCCCGAGAGGAGGCGTGATGAGCGCTTCGAAAGTCAGCTTCGCCAAGGCGCTGAACACCGCACTCGCGGACGCCATGGAGGCCTCCCGGGAGGTCGTGGTCTTCGGTGAGGACGTGGGCACCCTCGGTGGCGTGTTCCGCATCACCGACGGCCTGACCGCCCGCTTCGGCCGCGAGCGGTGCTTCGACACCCCCCTCGCGGAGTCCGGGATCATCGGCACCGCGGTGGGCATGGCCATGAACGGCATGCGGCCCGTGGCCGAGATGCAGTTCGACGCGTTCGCGTACCCCGCGTTCGAGCAGGTGGCCTCCCACGTGGCCAAGATGCACAACCGCACCCGGGGCAAGCTCACCATGCCCCTGGTCATCCGCATCCCCTACGGCGGCGGCGTGGGCGGCGTGGAGCACCACTGCGACTCCTCCGAGTCCTACTACGCGCACACCCCCGGGCTGAAGGTCTTCACCCCGGCCTCCGTGCGGGACGCGTACGTGATGCTGCGCGAGGCCATCGACTCCCCGGACCCCGTGGTGTTCTTCGAGCCCAAGCGGCTGTACTGGTCCACCGCGCAGGTGGACCTGGACGAGCTGCGCGAGCAGTACGAGAACGGGGGCCTGCCCACCCGCGAGGGGCACGCCGTCGTCGCCCGCGAGGGCTCCGACGCCACCCTCATCTCCTACGGTCCGTCCGTGCCCGTGTGCCTGGCCGCGGCCGAGGAGGCCGCGCGGGACGGGATGTCCGTGGAGGTCGTGGACCTGGGCTCCGTGGTGCCCTACGACGACGAGACCGTGGCCGCCTCCGTGCGCAGGACCGGGCGCGCCGTGGTGGTCGCCGAGTCCCAGGGCTTCGCGTCCGTGGCCTCGGAGATCGCCGCACGCACCCAGGAGCGCTGCTTCCACTCGCTCGCCGCGCCGGTGCTGCGGGTCACGGGGTTCGACATCCCCTACCCCTCGCCGTCCTTCGAGCACCACCACATCCCGAGTTCCGAGCGCATCCTGGACGCCCTGGACGACCTGCAGTGGGAGGACTGACCCGTGAGCATCAATGTGTTCAACCTGCCCGACCTGGGCGAAGGCCTCACCGAGGCGGACATCCTGCGCTGGCTCGTGGCCGAGGGTGACACCGTCACCATGGACCAGCCCATCGTGGAGGTGGAGACCGCCAAGTCCGCCGTGGAGGTGCCCACCCCGTTCGAGGGCGTGGTCCACACGCTGCACGGCGCCGAGGGCGACACCATGCTGGTGGACCAGCCGCTGATCTCGATCTCCGACGGCGTGGAGTCCCCCGAGGCCCCCGCCGGCACCGGTGCGGAGGCCGGGGCTCCCGGCGCCGAGCACGCCGCGAGCTACCGCGAGGAGGAGCTCGCGGGCACCACACCCTCGGCCGAGCTGGCCGTGGACGAGGCCGATCCCGCCGCCGGTGAGGACGAGGAGTCCTCCGGCAATGTGCTGATCGGCTACGGCACCTCCGCCGCGTCCTCGTCCCGACGCCGCCGCCGCAAGCGCGGCGCGGGCGCCGAGACCGCGGGTGCGGCCCCCACGGGCTCCGCCGCGCACACGCACGACGCCCTCACCGAGTCCCCGCGTCTGGCGCCCACCGTGATCTCGCCGCTCGTGCGCAAGCTCGCGCGCGAGCACGGCGTGGACATCACTGCGGTGCAGGGCAGCGGCCCCGGCGGTTTGATCATGCGCAAGGACGTTCTCGCGGCCCTCGAGCAGGTGGCGGACCAGCGGATGCGCGCCGACGCCGCCGGACCGGCTCCCACGGGTCTGGCCGTGCCGGGCCCCGCGGCTCCCGGTCCTGCCGCCACGGGTGCGCCCGTGCCGCCGCCCCCGCCGGGGGCACACGCTCACGGTGGTCCCGCCCATGGCGGGCCGGGCGTGGGTGGTCCGGCGGCGTCGTCGTCCGGTGCGGGCGAGACGGACTCCCGCACGGGCCTGGCGATCGCCACCCGCGAGCCGGTGAAGGGTGTGCGCAAGCACATTGCGGACGCCATGACCCGCTCGCGCACGGAGATCCCCGAGGCCACCGTGTGGGTGGACGTGGACGCCACCGAGCTGCTGAACCTGCGCGCCGAGCTCAAGGCCAAGGACCCGCAGAGCACGCCGAGCCTGCTCGCGCTGATCGCGCGGTTCACCCTGGCCGGGCTGCGGAAGTTCCCGCAGCTCAACGCCCGGATCGACACCGCCGAGGACGGCACCCGCAGCATCACCCTCTTCGACGGTGTGAACCTGGGGATCGCCGTGGAGTCCGAGCGCGGGCTCATGGTCCCGAACCTGCGCAACGCGGACCGGCTCAGCGCGGTGGAGCTCACGGGTGCCATGCGCGAGGTGATCGAGGTGGCCCGCTCCGGCAAGGCCAGCCCGGCCCAGCTCAGCGGCTCCACCTTCACGCTGAACAACTACGGCGTGTTCGGCACGGACGGCGCCACGCCCATCATCAACCACCCCGAGGCGGCGATCCTGGGCATCGGCCGGATCATCGACAAGCCGTGGGTGGTCAACGGCGAGCTGGCCGTCCGCAAGGTCACCACGGTGACCATCGCGTTCGACCACCGCGTGTGCGACGGCGGCGCGGCCGGCGGCTTCATCCGCTTCGTGGCCGACTGCATCGAGAACCCCGTGGGGGCTCTCACGCAGATCTGACGCGCACCGGGGCTCCCCGCTCCGGTCACCACCACGACGGCGCCCGGGCTTCGGCCCGGGCGCCGTCGTGGTTCAGGGGAAGCGCGTTCAGGGTGTACGGGCACGGCGGAATGCCCGGCCCGCTCGCGCAGTGTGTCCGTCGGGACCGCCGCAGCTGGGGATCCAGGGTGCACCGCGCCGGATCTTCGCGAGAAACCCCAAGTCAGGCTGCAGGAGAGTCCAGCTCCCGGTCGGCCCAGCCATTCAGCCGCTCCACCAGGGCCGGAGGCAGGTCCGCGCCGGCCATCGCGTGCTCGGAACGCGTGCGCGCGGTGCCCATCATGCGTTCGACGGCGCGCACCGAGCCGGAGCGCTCGAGCAGCTCGTGGGCGTGAGCGGCGTCGTCGTCCGTGAGGCGGTGCTCAGCCGCACGCTCGCACAGGCCGCGCCACGCGGGGCCGTAGGGGCCGGAGGCCACGAACGTGCCCAGGACCGTGGGGCGGTCCGCGCGCAGCAGCTCCCGGGCGCCGCGGCCGCCGCTCGTGTGGGCCGCGAGCCGCAGCTCCCGGGCGAGGCCGTGGGCCATGCCGAGGGCGCGCCCGGTGTCCGCCAGGGCGTTCACGTGCGCGGTGGGGGCACCGCCCAGCACGGCACCCGCGCGCAGGGGCGCCTCGTAGCAGGGCACGGCGCTGCCGATCCGCAGGGCCTCCAGCACCTCGCCGTGGGACACCGTGGCCGCGCGCTGGGTGAGTTCACCCAGGATCCGCTCCCCCGCCGCGGCGTGGAAGACCGCGTGGTCCAGGATCTCCAGGAGCTTGATGAGCCGGGTCTCGGGCGCGTGGGAGGTGGCGACCATCCGGTAGGCGGCGGCCAGGGCCAGCTCACTCGCGAGGGACGTGTAGTGGACGGGGTCGTCGGTGCCCTGGGGTGGCACACTCCCGGTGGTCGGCGCCGCGGCACGGGGCTCTGTCCTGTCAGGCTCAGCGGACGACGGCGCGCTGATCGCGGTCCCGGGGCTCACCCCCTCCCCGCGCAGCAGGAGGGCGGTGTTCAGCAGCTCGAAGCCTGCCGCCACGGCGTTGAGCACGGGGCGGGTGGGCCGTGCGGGGTACGCCTCCACCGCGGCCATCACCAGGTCTTGCTGCAGCCCGTTCGCGGCGTAGGCCACCTCCGCCACGCGGGCCCACACGCGCTCGTAGCCGGGGCTCAGGTCCGCGGCCCGGCGCCGGGAGTGCTCCAGGAACCCGCGCACCGCCGTGCTGGGCGTGAACTCCTGGGACCTGCGCCCGGTTCCGCTGCTGGTGTAGGAGGAGGTGGGCGTCATGAGTCCATTTCAGCACACGTGCGGGACGGTTCAGTAGAGGAAAAATTGTTTTCCGAGAGCTGACGAGACCTAAGTTGCGTTGATTTCAAATTACGTCTGATTTTCACGGCATGCATGAGATAAAACCTCGGCGAACTAATAAATGCATTTTTTATTGCTTGTTGGATGATTCGCAAGCTTCCGAAATATAAAGTCATGGACAAAGCTACGAAAGTGAGCTGTCCGAAATTATTTGTTGTTATTTCCGGCCAAAAATAAACTGTCAACCCGTAAGCACTGGGGCCAAGAAGTAAATACTCTGCGGCCATGAGATATATTCCCCAAAACAATACCCATGCTTTTCGGACCAGCCTTTGGGCTTCGCTCCACGGGGGAGCCGTCCAGTAAATGGTAACTAGCATGGCGGCCCACAATAAATACACAAAAACTATACCGGCCAACAAAAATAGGGATTTCTCCCTGAGGGTCAAGACTACGGCCGTGACATTGTATACAACCGTAGCACCCAACATCAGGGCGCAGAAAGTATTCATTCTTTTCGGAAGCAGGCAAGTGAATTTATATACTTGCGAATCTCTCGATACACCACTGGCCCGTCGAGCCCTAGGCAACCGGGAAAAATCATCTTGGCTTTTTTGCGCATATGACTTCAGGGAACGAATTTCAGCCATCAAGCGATCTTCTTTTACGCGCGTGGCCTCAATTCGAGACTTTGCACCTAACACGCCCCCTTCTACGGCAAGCATGATCGTAGAAGTAACGGCAAGCATTGAAACGCCCAGCAACCACTCTATGTCTCGATCAATAATTTCTTTGCGCTCGCTGCCCCCGCCGAGTAAAATAAAATAAACGCTATACGTTGCTACTACCCACTGGGTGATCCTAAGTGCATCCACCACACGCAACTCATTCCCCTGCAGTGCCCTGCCAGAAACAATTACCCCGATGGAAACAGTCACAAAAAGCCCTGTTAGGCTCAGCAATGTCCCTAACGACGGATTGCCAGTTTGGCTAAACTGTTGCACTAAAACAGTTTTTATGGTCTGAAATATTTCCAGCCACGAAAATTTTTCTGGGTCCCTTCCCGCCTGGTTCTGGTGGAACGCGACCTCTGCCAGCACTGGTTTTGCCAAGAAAATAATACCAAATATCGAGGTAGCCAATGCGGCATCCCAACAGATGCGCTGTAGAGCACTTCTCGCCTCTCGAGGGGGAGGCGACTCCGTAACCCGCCGGGAGATTTCCGTGATTTTTTTGTTTGCTTGCGCTGAAATGAATAATGAGATTTGGTTAGAAAACCATTTTGAGAATTTTGCCACCATACTTCTTTCCTGGCACTTCGTTCACTTAGATACTCAGGTTAGACGGCGGGCATCAGCGCCAGCTGCACCGCGATGAAGAGCATCACCAGGCCCACCCCCACGTCCACGATCCGCCACGTCAGCGGGGTGTTGAGCACGTGGGACAGGGCACGGGCACCAGCGCCCAGGGCCGTGAACCAGATGACCGACCCGGTGAACGCGCCGCCCGCGAAGACCCAGCGCTGGCCCCCGTGCTGGTTGGCCAGGTTGCCCAGGATGAGCACGGCGTCGAGGTAGGCGTGGGGGTTGAGCCATGTGAAGGCAAGGGTCGCCAGGACCACCCCGCGCAGGGACCCGGCCCCCTGGGACGCGGCCTCCATGGTCTGGGGCTTGAGCGCGGACTTGAAGGACAGCACCGCGAAGGCCAGCAGGTACACCACCCCGGCCCAGCGGAAGGCGTTGATCAGCCACGGGACCCGCTCGACGAGCACGCCGATCCCTGCGGTCCCCAGGCCGATCAGGAAGATGTCCGAGACGATGCAGATGGCCACCACCACCCCCACGTGCTCGCGGCGGATGCCCTGGCGCAGCACGAAGGCGTTCTGGGCGCCGATGGCCACGATCAGGGCCAGCCCGGTCACCAGTCCGGGGAGAAACGCAGAAGTCACCCGGACAAGCTACAGCCTGGCGTGAGATCCCCGACATTCGGGCATCACCGGGAGTCATCGGCGGTATGGTTTCCTCAGAAATGATTTCGCTCGGTGGCACACCGTCGCCCGGGCGCCCCCGTTCCGGAAGGACACCCCCATGAGCACCCCCGCCATGACCCAGCTCGCCCTCGACATCACCGCGGAGGACGCGGACCGGCTGTTCACCACGGCCCGCACCGCGAGCCACTTCACGGACGAGCCCGTGACCCCGGAGCAGAAGCACACCATCTACGAGCTCACCAAGATGGGCCCCACCGCGTTCAACTCCCAGCCCCTGCGCATCACCTGGGTGGAGTCCCCGGAGGCCCGCGAGCGCCTGGTGCAGCACATGAGCGGCGGCAACCAGGAGAAGACCCGCAAGGCCCCGCTGACCGCCATCCTGTCCTACGACGAGAACTGGCACACCCGCTTCCCCGAGTTCCTTCCCGCCGCGCCGCACATGCAGGGCATGTACGACGAGAACGCGGAGCTGCGCATGAGCAGCGGCAAGGCCAACTCCCACATCCAGGTGGGGTACTTCATCATTGCGGCCCGCGCCGCGGGTCTGGCCGTGGGGCCCATGACCGGCTTCGACGCCCCCGCCGTGGACCACGAGTTCTTCGAGGGCACCGGCAGGCGCTCCATCGTGGTGGTCAACCTGGGCCGTCCGCAGGCGCCCACCTACGACCGCAGCCCGCGCTTCGCGGTGGAGGACGTCACCGAGACCATCTGAGCGGCGTGACCGCCCGGCCGGCAGCGGCGACGCCGCACCCGACCCGGCGTCGTCGCCCCGTCTGCCGTGCGGCGCCCGGACCCTGAGCTCCTGCGCCCTGAGCCCCGTGCCGCGGGCTCCCTCCCCGACGGTGCGCGCCCGGCAGGGATGGTGCTTCAGGAACGGTCCGCGGCCGGGGCGTCCTCCTCACGCACCCGGGCGAGCTTGGCGAGGACGGGCAGAGCGGCGTCGAGCCTCTCCAGCTCGGGGAGGGTGAGTTCGCCCAGGACGTCCGCCACGCGCTCGTTGCGGTGCTGGTCCTCCCGCGCGAGGACCTCCTCACCGTGCGGGGTGAGAGAGACCAGGACGGCGCGCGCGTCCGTGGGATCCGGGTCCCGCTGCACCAGACCCGCCTTGCTGAGCCGGTCCACGCTCTGGGTCGCGGTGGGTGTGCGCACGCCGAGGTTCGCGGCGATCGACGTCATCCGCACGCCACCGCCGCGCAGCATGGCCAGCAGGCTGATCTGCTGACTCGTGATCTCGCGCGTCCCCTCCATGCGGCGCAGGAAATACACACCGTGCCGCAGCACCTCGCGCAGCCGGGCCGCGTTCGCGAGCACGTGCGCGCGGTGGTCGTCGGGGGTGGGGGCGCGGAAGATGTCCATGGGGTCCCATTTTACGGGCGCACACGCAGACGCTCGGACACGGCGTTCTCCCGGTCCGGCCACGTAGTCTGCTGCGCGTCGTCAGTCGCCCCGCTGTCAACACCGGACAGAGCTCGGGCGGGAGGGGGTTACCCCCCGTCCCGCCCGAGACCACCGCGTCACGCGGCGTGGTGTCCGGCTGTCACAGAGCCCGCAGGGCCTCCGCGAAGCGCTTGACGCCCTCGCGGATGCGCGCGGGGGCCACGCCCGAGAACGCCAGACGCACCGCGTTGGAGTCCCGGCCGTCCATATATGAGGCCGAGCCCGGCACAAGGACCACCCCGTGGGCGATGGCCGCGGCCAGGATGTCCTTGCCGCGGATCTCCTCCGCGGTGACCCACGTGAAGAAGCCACCGGTGGGCGTGGTCCAGGATGCCGTCTCGGGCATGAACTCGATGAGGGCCTCCTTCATGGCCTCCCAGCGCTCCCGGTACAGCTCCACCGCCCGGTCCAGCGCCGGCTCCCAGTGCTCGGAGCCCACCCAGGAGGTCACGAGCGACTGCGCCAGGTTGGAGGGGTGGATCACCACGGACTCCGCGGCGATCTGCAGCCGCCCGCGCACCTCCGGGGGTGCGGCCATCCAGCCCACCCGCAGCCCGGGGGCGAAGATCTTGGAGAAGCTGCCCAGGTGGATCACGTGCTCCGGGTCCATGCCGTGCATGGAGGCCAGCGGCTCGCTGCGGTCGAAGGCGAGCAGCGCGTAGGGATCGTCCTCCACGATCATCACGTCCCGCTCCGCGCACACCGCCACGAGCTCCCGACGCCGCTCCTCCGGCATGGTCACGCCGGTCGGGTTCTGGAAGCTGGGGATCGCGTACACGAACGGGACGCGCCTGCCCTGGGCCGCGAGGTCGTCGAGCGCCCGGGCCACGGCCTCGGGCTGCATCCCGTCGTGGTCCATCGCCACGTGCTGGACCTCCACCTCGTAGGCGCCGAACACGCCGAGCGCCCCCACGTACGTGGGGCCCTCCGCGAGGATCACGTCCCCGGGGTTGCAGAACAGCTTGGTCACCAGGTCCAGTCCGGCCTGCGATCCCGTGGTGGGCAGGATGTCCGCACCGGTCACGGAGGAGCCGCCGCGCGCCATGAGCTTCACCACCAGCTCGCGCAGCCCGTCCATGCCGGCCCCCGAGCCGTACTGCAGGATCTCACCGGCGCGGCCGCGCAGCAGCAGGGACGCCACGTCCCCCACCGCATCCGCGGGCAGCACCGAGAGGTCCGGGTTGCCACCGGCCAGGGACACCACGGAGGGGTCGCGGGCCACCTCGAACACGGCGCGGACCGGGGAGGGGCGGAACTCGTCCGCGCGGGACGCGAAGCCGCTCACTTCTCGGCTCCGTAGCGCGTGCCCGAGATGCCGTACGCGGGGCCGTCCGCGGCGGCGTCGGCCCCCAGGCTGATGAGGGAGATGAGCTCGTAGACCACGTGCGCGGCGGCGATGCCGGTGAGCTCCGCGTGGTCGTACGCGGGCGAGACCTCCACGACGTCGCACGCGACCACGTCCAGGCCGCGCAGTCCGCGCAGGATCTCCAGGACCTCGCGGCTCGTGATGCCGCCGGCCTCGGGGGTTCCGGTGCCGGGGGCGTGGGCGGGGTCCAGGACGTCGATGTCCAGGGAGATGTAGAGCGGGCGGTCCCCCACGCGCTCGCGCAGGGCGGCCACCACGGCGTCCACGCCGGAGCGCATGACGTCCGCGGAGGAGACGATCTCGAAGCCGAAGCGGGCGTCGTCCTCGAGGTCCTGCGTGCCGTAGAGGGGCCCACGGGTGCCCACGTGCATCACGGCGTCGGTGTCGATGATCCCCTCCTCGAACGCGCGGCGGAACGGGGTGCCGTGCGTGTACTCCGCGCCGAAGTAGGTGTCCCACGTGTCCAGGTGGGCGTCGAAGTGCAGCAGCGCCACCTTGCCGTGGCGGGAGTGCGCGGCGCGCAGCAGGGGCAGGGCGATCGTGTGGTCACCGCCGATGGCCACCACCTTGGTGCTCTCGCCCATGAGCTCCTTGGCCGCGGACTCGATGGAGTCGATGGCCTCGGGGATGTCGAACGGGTTGCCCACGATGTCCCCGGCGTCCGCCACCTGCAGGTTGGCGAACGGGGAGTGGTTCTGCGCGGGGTTGTAGGGCCGCAGCAGACGGGAGGACTCGCGCACATGGTTCGGCCCGAAGCGCGCACCGGAACGGTAGGAGACCCCGGAGTCGAAGGGCACGCCCACCACGGCGACGTCCGTGTGCTCCACCTGGTCCGTGCGGGGCAGCCGCGCGAAGGTGGCGGGACCGGCCCAGCGCGGGGTGAGCGCCGCGTTCACGGGCCCCACCCGCTGCTCACCAGCACTGTTGGTCTCGACGATGCGTTCCGGTTCCACGGGGTCTCCTTCCCTCCCGGGGATCGCCCGGAGGATGCGGTGGTGGCTGGCGGGGCGTGCGACGCCGCCGCGGTGGTACTTTCTGTGACCTGACGCATAACACTATCGCCAGATCCCCCGTCCGCCACCGCAGCCGTGCGCTGCGCCGGAGGGCTCGTGAGCTCGGCCGTAGTATTCGTGGTGGTGTCGCTGGTGACCAGGCCCACGGCGCCCCAGATCAGTCACGAGTGGAACCAACGCATCCAGGAGTCCAAGGCATGAGCACCGAGAACAGCACCTCCGCGACCGAGGCGCCCCAGGCGGCGTCGCGCCCCGAACGCACCGTGGCCACGGCCGTGCTGGAGACTCTGCGCGGGTACGGCATCGACACCGTCTTCGGGATCCCGGGCACCCACTCGCTCGAGTTCTACCGGCCGCTGCGGGGCCTCGGCATCCGCGCGGTCACCACGCGCCACGAGCAGGGCGCGTCCTACGGCGCGGACGGCTGGTCCCAGGTGCGCGGGCTGCCCGGCGTGGTGATCACCACCTCCGGGCCCGGCCTGCTCAACTCGCTGTCCGGCGCCGCCACCGCGTACGCCGAGTCCCGGCCCATGATCCTGCTCTCCCCAGGGCGCCCCGTGGGCCACGACTTCCGGGACATCGGCTCGCTGCACGAGACCAAGAACCCCTCCGCCGCGGTCAACGCGATCGTGGGCGTCTCCCGCCGCGTGACCTCCGGCGCGGAGGCCGTGACCATGATCCACGACGCCATGCGGGACTTCGCGCACTCACGGCCCCGGCCCATCCACATCGAGATCCCGCTGGACATCCTAGAGACCGCCGCGGACGTCCCCGAGTCCGCGACGGCGCCCCGTCCCCTGGGTGAGCCGACGCCCGCCCCGGAGCACGACGTCGCCGCGGCCGTTGCGGCGCTCGCGGCCAGTGAGCGCCCGGTCATCCTGGCGGGCGGCGGCTCCCTGGCGGCCGGCCCGCTGCTGCTGGAGCTCGCGGAGCTGCTCGAGGCGCCCGTGATCACCACGACCAACGGCAAGGGGGCCATCCCCGAGAAGCACCGGCTCTCCCTGGGCGCGGACCTGCGGCTGAGCACCGCCCACGAGTTCATGCGCTCCGCGGACGCGCTACTGGTGATCGGCTCCAAGGTGGGCGAGGCCGAGCTGTGGGGCGGGGACATCACCCCGCAGGGCCCGATCGTGCGCGTGGACATCATGCGGGACCAGATGCTGTGCAACCTGGCCCCGGACGTGGAGGTGCCGGGCAACTCAGCCGCCGTGGTCCGCCAGCTGCTGGACGGGCTGCGCGCCACGTTCGAGGAGACCGGCGCGCAGCCGCGCCCCGAGCGCGACCTCGGCGAGGTCTTCGACGCCATGGACGAGGAGGGCCGCCAGTGGGCCCCGGACCTCGCGGCGCTCAACGAGACCATCATGGAGGTGGTCCCGGACGACACCATCCTGGCCGGGGACTCCTCCCAGGTCACCTACATGGGTTCCACCACGTTCTTCCGTGCACCCCAGCCGCACTCGCTGCTCTACATGGGCACGTACGCCACCCTGGGCTACGGGCTGCCCGCCGCGGTGGGCGCCAAGCTGGCCGCCCCGGAGCGTCCGGTGGTGTGCCTGGTGGGTGACGGCGCCCTGATGTTCTCCATCCAGGAGCTCATGACCGCCGTGGAGCTGGAGCTGGACCTGCCGATCATCTGCGTGGACAACGGGGGCTACGGCGAGATCCGCCAGAACATGGTGGACCGGGACATCGACCCCCTGGCCGTTGACCTCGTCCAGCCGGACTGGGTGAAGCTCGCGGAGGGCTTCGGCGCCACCGGGTTCCCCGCCACCATGGACACCCTCGCGGAGACCGTGCGGCAGGCCCTCGCCACGAAGGGCCCGAGCCTGGTGCACCTGAAGATCTGAGACGACGCCGCAGCGTCGTCGGGGGCGTTGCAACGGCTGAGGAGAAGAAATACCCGCTGGACATGGCGATCCGCTGGTATTTCCTCTCCTCAGACGCCATGGATGACGGAATGTGCCCCGCCCGTTTCCTGGTGTCCCGGCCAGGTTGCCGCAACCCACCAGCTCGCCTCACGACGACGGCGCAGCCGCACCACCCGCACGTGCGGGGCCGTCGCGGCGAGGGCCGCAATCCGTTCCCGGTAGCCGTTCCGGGTGGTCACCGCCCAGCGGATGATGTGCTCGGGGTCCGTGAGGATGCTCCGCAGCGGCGCTTCACGGTTGCCGTTCCACAGCTCCTCCCGTCTCAGACGGCGTTGCACGGTCCGGCGCACCACGCGGGGAAACGTCACGGTCCAGAAGGGGAGGTCGAGCCATACCAGGATGTCGGCGCGGTCGGCGAGGAGGGGGCGGGCGGCGTCGTACTGCCACTCCGTGACCCACGTGTCCAGGGCGGCCAGACGCTCGACGTCCGCCATGAACTCGGGGCGCGGGGTCCAGCCCGGACCGTGGAACAGCGCGTCGATCTCCGTGTGGGGGATGCCGGAGCGCTGGGCGATCTCCCGGCACAGGGTGGTCTTGCCGACGCCGCTGACCCCGGCCACCAGGATCCGGCGGGGTGCGGGCGGTGCGGTGTCCATGGGGCGAGCCTATTCCGGGCGAGGCGGGGCCGGGCCCCGGCCCCGCGGCACGTTGCGCGCGGCCCGGCTGGAACGGGCGGCGAGTGAAGGCATTGCGCGTCACTTCCACGGGCACATACGCTCTACCCCACGAGCGCCGGCGCTCGGCCGGCTCCATGGGACGGGGAGGACGGCGGGAACGACCCCCCGAGATCCCGTCCCCGCGCGGACCACGACTTGGCAGGAGACCGCCCCGTGACACACCCACCCGCTCCGGACGCGGTCCGCCGCCACCTCCGCACCGCTGTTCAAGCGGCCTCGCGCAACGCCTCACGGGACGGCGGGCCTTTCGGGGCGGTGCTCGTGACCGCGGACGGCCGGGAGTTCACTGCCGTCAACCGCGTCACGGCGGACCACGACCCCACGGCCCACGCCGAGGTCTCCGCCATCCGCTCAGCGTGCGCGGCTCTCGGAACCTTCGACCTCTCAGGCGCAGTGCTGTACTCCAGCTGCGAGCCGTGCCCCATGTGCCTCTCCGCGTCCCTGTGGGCGCGGCTGGATGCGGTGCACTTCGCGGCGGACCGGCACGACGCCGCCGACGGCGGTTTCGACGACGCCGCGTTCTACGACTTCTTCACCGCCACCCCCGCCCAGCGGGACGAGTTGCTGCCCGTGCGGCACGTGGCGCTGGCCGAGCGGAACGAGCCCTTCGAGGCGTGGGCCGAGAACGGGCAGCGCACGCAGTACTGACCCGGGCGAACCCAGAGCCCGTGGGCGGGCAACGCCGGTCCCCGTCTCAGCCGTCAGATGCGCCTGCGCCGCCCGGCGCGGGGAGTTCGAGGTCCCCCAGCAGTTCGGCCACCGCGCTCACGGCGATCGCGGCTGGCGTCTTGCCCGGGATCCCCGGCACTCCCACGGGGCACCGGATCGCGCTGACCGCGGCCTCGCTGTGGCCCTCGGCGAGCAGCCTCGCCCGGAACCGCGTCCACTTGGCTGCGGAGCCGATGAGTCCCACGTTCGCGAGGTCCCCACGCCGTAGCGCGGCGTCGCACAGGATGAAGTCCTCCGCGTGGTCGTGACTCATGACGAGGACGTGAGAACCGGCGGGCAGCTCGCCGAGAACGGTCTCCGGCGCCGGTGCGTGCCGCAGACAGACGTGGGCGGGCCCGTCGAGGGCGACGAGCACCGGTGATCCTGTGACCTGTCCCTCGCGGCTGTCCACCAGGTGCAGCCGGAGTGGGAACCGGGAGAGTATCCGGGCCAGCTCGTGCCCCACGTGGCCCATGCCGAACACCGCGACCACAGGCCGCACGGGCAGAGGGTCGAGCAGCACCTGGACCACCCCGCCGCAGCACTGACGGCCGTGGGTCACGGTGGCGCGCTCGTTGAGCGAGAAGTTCAGGATCTCGGGAACCTGCACACCATTGGCCAGCATGGCCCTGGCCCGCTCGACCACCGTGGCTTCCAGGTTTCCGCCGCCCAGGGTGTCCCACGTGCGCTTCTCCGCCACCACCATCTTGGCCCCGGCCGCCCGCGGCGCGTGACCGCGCACGTCGCTCACCGTGGCGAGCACGCCCCCGCGGTTCTCGCCGCGCAGCAGCTGCAGTGCGTCCAGCCAGTCCACGTCAGACGGACGCCGGTTCGGTGGTGTCACGCCCGGAGGACAACGACGCCCGGGCCTCCTGCACCGCCCAGAACACCGCCTCGGGCGTCGCTGGGCTCGCGAGCTCCACGCTGTGCCCCTGGGGGCCGAACGACGCCGCCGCTTCGCGCAGGGCCTCGCGCACGCTGAAGGCGAGCATGAGAGGCGGTTCCCCCACGGCTTTGGACCCGTAGACCACCCCGCTCTCGGTGGCCCTCTCGAAGAGGTGGACGTTGAACTGCTCGGGCATCTCCGAGAAGCTGGGCAGCTTGTACGTGCTCGCGGCCTGGGTGCTCAGCCGCCCCCGGTTGGGGCCGTCGGACTCGTCCCAGCGCAGGTCCTCCAGGGTGAGCCAGCCCGTGCCCTGAACGAATCCGCCCTCGATCTGACCCACGTCGATCAGCGGGGAGAGGCTGTCACCCACGTCGTGCACGATGTCCGTTCGTAGCAGTCGGTACGCACCCGTGAAGGCATCCACCTCGACCTCGGACACGGAGGCGCCGTACGAGAAGTACTTGAACGGCTCCCCCTGCATCCGCTGGGCGTCCCAGTGCAGGCCGTCGGTGCGGTAGTAGCCCGCGGCCCACAGGGAGACCCGCTGGAAGTACGCGGTGTGCGCGAGTTCCGCAAAGGTCATCGCCCGGTCGTGGAACCCGATCCCCGTGACCTTGCCCGCCACGAGGCGGACGTCGTCCGGGTGGATGCCGAATTCCCGGGCGGCGACTTCCGCGAGGCGCTCCCGGATCTGGTCGCACGCGTTCTTGACCGCACCGCCATTGAGGTCGGAGCCCGAGCTCGCGGCGGTGGCCGAGGTGTTGGGGACCTTGTCGGTGCGGGTGGGTGCGAGCCGCACCGCGCCGAGCGGCACCCCCAGGGCTGTGGCGGCCACCTGGCGCATCTTGGTGTGCAGCCCCTGGCCCATCTCGGTGCCGCCGTGGTTGATGAGCACGGAACCGTCCCGGTACACGTGCACCAGCGCCCCGGCCTGGTTGAACGCCGTGAGGTTGAAGGAGATCCCGAACTTCACGGGCGTCACCGCGAGCGCGCGGTGGGTGTCCGGGTGAGCGGCGTTGAACTCCGCGATCCGACGACGCCGCCGGGTGACGTCCGCGCGGTGGTGCAGCTCGTTCCAGATGGCGCTCAGCCGCTCTGCGTGCCGCACCGGCTGCCCGTAGGGCGTGAGCTGGCCGGGTGTGTAGAGGTTCCGGCCGCGCAGCTCGGTGGGGTCCAGCCCCAGCAGGGGTGCGCACCGCCCCAGGACGTCCTCGATCACGAGCATTCCCTGCGGTCCGCCGAAGCCCCGGAACGCGGTCTGGGAGGTCTTGTGCGTGCGTGCCACCCGGCCGTGCACCTCCACGTCCGGGATCCAGTAGGCGTTCTCGATGTGGCACAGCGTGCGCTGCAGGACCGGCTCGGAGAGGTCCAGGCTCCAGCCACCGTCGCTCGTGACCGTTGCGCGCAGGGCCAGCAGACGCCCGTCGTCGTCGAACCCCACCTCCCACTGCGCGTGGTAGGGGTGGCGTTTGCCGGACAGGGTGATGTCCTGGTTCCGGTTCAGCCGGACGCGCACGGGGCGCCCCGTGAGGGTCGCACCCAGGGCGGCAACTGCCGCGAACCCGTGGGGCTGCATCTCCTTGCCGCCGAAGCCGCCGCCCATGCGGAGGCACTGGACGGTGACGTCGTGGTCGTCCAGCCCCAGCACGTGGGCCACGACCTCCTGGGTCTCCGTGGGGTGCTGGGTGCTGCTCTGCACGAAAACCTGCCCGCCCTCGTCCACGTACGCGAAGGACGCGTGGGTCTCCAGGTAGAAGTGCTCCTGCCCGCCGAACTCGAGCTCCCCGCTGAAACGGTGGGGCGCGGCGGCCAGACCGGCACCCACGTCCCCGCGGCTGATCGTGGGCTGCCCACCCTGGAAGCTCCCGGCGGCGATGGCGTCGCGAAGGGAGATCAGGGACGGGAGGGGCTCGTACTCCACCGCCACGGCCTCGGCACCGAGCCGGGCGGCTTCGAGGCTCTCGGCGAGCACCCAGCACACGGCGTGGCCGTGGAACATGACCTCGCTGGGGAACAGGGGCTCGTCCTCCTTGCTGCCGGAGTCGTTCACCCCGGGCACGTCCTGCGCGGTGAGCACCCGGGCCACCCCAGGGACCTCCAGTGCGGGCGCGGTGTCCAGGGAGGTGATCCGCGCATGGGCGTGCGGGGCCTGCACGGGCCAGGCGTGGAGCACGTTCTGGGCGCGGTGGATGAGGTCGTCCGTGTACAGCGCCGTGCCCGTGGCGTGCTCCGCCGCGTGGTCGTGGGCCACTGCACGGCCCACCACGGGGTTCTCGGGACGCTCCGCGAGTGACGTCATGACTGCACCTCCTGGATCCCGGTGGGCTGCGACTGCGCCCAGAACTTGAGCATCACCTGTTCGAGCATGGCCGAGCGGTAGCGGGAGCTCGCCCGCATGTCGTCGATCGGGGTCCCCTGCCGAGCCATCAGAAGCGCCGCGGCCCGGGCTGCGTCATGGGTCCACGGCTGACCGACGAGGACGTCCTCCACCTCCCGGGCGCGCAGCGGAGTGGCGGCGACGCCGCCCAGGCCGATCCGCGCTCCGGTCACGGTGGCGTCGTCGACCTGCAGGGCGATGGCCGCCGAGACGCTGGAGATGTCGTCGAAGCGGCGCTTGGCGATCTTGTGGAAGGCCGCCGTGTTCGCCACGGGCAGGGGGATGCGCACGGCGCGGATGATCTCCTCCGGGCGGCGCACGCTCTCGCGGTACCCGGTGTAGTACTCGTCCAGCGACACCTCGCGCTCACCAGCTGCGGACGCCAGCACCAGGGATGCGCCCAGGGCGAGCAGCACCGGCGCGGAGTCCCCAATGGGAGATCCCGTGCCCAGGTTGCCCCCGAACGTGGCGGCGTTGCGGATCAGCCGCGAGGCGAACTGTGGGAACAGCTGGTCCAGCAGCGGCACCCGGTGCCCCAGCGCCCGCTCCACCTCGGACAGGCTCAGCCCCGCGCCGATCTCCACGCTGTCCCGGGAGACCATGAGGCCCCGCAGCTCGGCGAGCCGGTCCACGGCGAGCACCGTGCCCGGGCGGACGTGACGGATGTTGACCTCCACACCGACGTCCGTGGCTCCCGCCACGATCCGCGCCCCGGGGTGGCGCGCCATGTGCTCGAACAGCTCGGTCAGGGATTCCGGGCGGATGAAGTGCGCCCCGTCCGAGCTCAGCCGGGTGGAACGCGGGGCGGGCGCCGGCTGCTCTTGACGACGCCGCAGCAGATCGGTCTCCTCGGGGGTTCCCAGTGCGTAGGCGGCGTCGCGAATGGGCCGGTAGCCGGTGCAACGGCACAGGTTGCCGCTCAGGGCGTGGAGGTCGAAGCCGTTGGGCCCGCACTCGTGGTCCGGGGCGTGCTCCTCGCCGACGGCGCCCGTACCGGTCTGCTCCGCCCGCTGTGCGCTCGGGGTGTCCGAATCCTCCTGCGCGCCCGCACGGTCCGGGCGGTAGTACTCCGCGGCCATCGCGCACACGAATCCGGGGGTGCAGTAGCCGCACTGCGAACCGCCGCGGGTGGCCATCTCCTGCTGCACCGGGTGCAGCTGCCCCGGACCCCGCGGGCCGGGCGCAGTGCCCAGCCCCTCGGCGGTGACGATCTCCTGGCCCTCGAAGGCGGCAGCCGCGGGCAGGCAGGCGTTCACGGCTGTCCACCGGGTCCGCTCCGCTCCGTCGGGGCGTGCCACCAGCACGGCGCACGCCCCGCACTCGCCCTCGGCGCAGCCCTCCTTGGCGCCGGTCAGACCGGCGTCCCGCAGGGCGTCGAGCAGGCGGGTGTGCGGGGCGACCCCCGCCAGGGAACGGTCCTGCCCGTTGATCGTCAACCGCATGTCGTTCATGGCCCTGGCTCCTCGTGACAAGCCACTGGCGGGGACGCGGAGCGGGTGGATCCTCAGCCGTACCGGGAGCTCGTTGGCGCCGAACCAGTGCATTTCTGATTGCTCGCCCGGTAGACAGTCCGCTGCGGACCCGCCGTAGGCTGGTGGCCAACGTTAGCCACGTCACACCGCGCACGGCAACACCGGGACTGCGGAAGGTCGCCGTTCGCTCCGGTGGCGTGCGGTCGCCGGCGCCCCGGGGCGCGGGAGCCCGAGGCCCGGAGGCCCGCAGGGGCGCGGACCTAGAATGGGGTGCATGACCACCCCAGGGGACCGTGCGCCGTCGGGCCGGGACGCGGCGGCCCCCGGGGCGGACGGGGCACGGGACGAGACCCCGGCCCCGAGCCGTCCCCGGACGGGCGGCGAGCGCATCGTCCACCTGGACCGCGAACGGTTCCTCTGCGTGCGCCAGGACGGTCCGGAGGACGGGCCGCCGTTCGTGCTGCTCACCGGGCTCGGGTTCGACCTCACCACGTGGCCGGAGACCTTCGTGCAGGCGCTGACCGGGAGCGGGCACCGGGTGCTCCGCCTGGACAACCGGGACGTGGGGCGTTCGTTCCGCGCGTCCTCCCCGCCCCCGACCGCACGACAGCTGCTGCGCGGGGCTCTGCCCGCCGGGCAGTACACGGTGGAGGACATGGCCCAGGACGTCGCGGACACCCTGCAGGTGCTCGGCGTGGAGCGTGCGGATGTCCTGGGGTTCTCCCTGGGCGGGATGATCGCGCAGGCGCTCGCGGCGCACCACCCGCGGCGGGTGCGGCGGCTGGTCTCCCTGTGCTCCACTACGGGCGCACCCTCGGCGGGAACGGTGGCGGCATCCACGGCGGCGATGCTCGCCCTGCCCGGCGCACGCCCCCGGCGCCTGTACGTGCGCTCCCGGCTGGTGATGGCGCGCCACCTGGCCGGCACGGGCTTCCCCGTGGACCGGGCGCACGAGCGCCGGCTCGCGGAGGAGCACTGGCGCCGCAGCCTGGACCCGGCGAACGAGGCCGCGGCGATGCGCCGTCAGATCGGCGCCATCCGGGCCTCCGGGGACCGCACGGCCACGCTGCGGGAGATCACAGCCCCCACGCTCGTGCTCCACGGGGACCGGGACAGGATCGTGCGCCCGGACGGCGGGCCCGCCACCGCGGCGGCGATCCCCGGGGCCCGGTTCGTGGCCCTGCCCGGGATGGGCCACCAGGTGCCTCCGCGGGTGGCCCCCCGGCTGAGCGATCTGGTCCTCGAGCACGTGCGGCCTCGCGAGGCACCGGACGGGTGAATCGTGATGGTGGCGTGAGCGCCACGACACCGCCATCCCCGCACACCCGTGATACCAAAGACACCATGAACGCATCCGAGCACACCCGGTGCCGGGACCTGACCCCGGGGGCCAGAAAGTGACGCACGTGAAGACATCCCACGACCGACTGCCGCGGCTTGCCAGCACCCTCGTGTTCCTGGCGGCCCTGTGGTCCTTCATCTCCATCCCGTTCGCCCAGAAGGAGTCCCTCTACTGGGTGGACGAGGTGTTCACCACCCTGGGCGTGCCCTCGGGGCCGAACCTGTTCCTGGCGCTGAGCCTGCTCATCGTGGGGGCGTCCCTGCGCCGCAGGCTGCGCGTCGCGTGGGTGGTCTCCCTGGGCGTGCTGTTCCTGGAGCTGCTGGTGTTCGTGCTGCTGGGCGTCGCCCTGCTCACGGACTCGGTGGAGGGGGAGCTGGAGCCCCTGGAGAGCATCCTGCTGGTCGTGGGCGCGGTGGTCACCACCGCGTGGACGGTGGCGTTCATCGTGCGCCGCAAGGACTTCCCCGCGCGCATGCGCTCCGGCGCGCTGCGCAACGCCCTGCTCACCCTGCTCGGTGGCCTGCTGCTGGTCATGGCGCTCGTCTTCGCGGTCTCGTGGTTCGTCCCGGGCCACCTGCACGGCGTGGAGCACCTGTGGTTCTCGGTGCGCAGCGTCACCGGCCTCTCCCTGCCCCGCAGCATCTCCGACGGCTCCGCGGGGCCGCACTGGCTGGCCGTCCTGGCCGGGGTGCTGGGGGCCGCGGTGCTGTTCTACGCGGTGTGGCAGTTCACCCAGTCCGCGCAGCGCTCGGAGGTCATCGACCCCCGCCAGGAGCTGCACATCCGCAGGCTCCTGGCGCAGTACGGCGCCCAGGACTCCCTGGGCTACTTCGCCACCCGCCGGGACAAGTCCGTGATCTTCTCCCCGGACGGGCGCGCAGCGGTCTCCTACCGCGTCATCGGCTCCGTGTGCCTCGCCTCCGGGGATCCCCTGGGCCCCCACGACGCCTGGCAGGACGCCATTGCCGCCTGGAAGCAGGAGGGCCGCGAGCACGCGTGGCGCCTGGCCGTGCTCTCCGCGTCCGAGACCGGCGCGCAGGCCTACGTGGATGCCGGGCTGCGGGCCCGCCCGCTCGGTGACGAGGCCGTGCTGGAGACCGACTCCTTCTCCCTCGAGGGCCGCACCATGCGCCCGGTCAAGCGCGCCGTGGCCCGCGTGCGGGACGCCGGGTGCACCGTGACCCTGGAGCGCCACAGCCAGCTGGACGCCGCCACCCTGCAGCAGATCATCGAGCTGTCCGAGAAGTGGCGCGGGGACGAGGCGGACCGCGGATTCTCCATGGCCCTGAACCGGCTCGCGGACCGCACGGACGGCCGCTGCGTGGCGGTGCTCGTGCGCAACGCGCAGGGGGAGATCGTGGCCCTGCAGTCCTACGTGCCGTGGGGCACGCGCGGCATCTCCCTGGATCTCATGCGCCGCTCCCCGGACGCCCCCAACGGCGTCAACGAGGCCATGGTGGCCGCCCTCGCGGAGGACGGCGGAGAGCTGGGCATCCGTGAGGTCTCCCTGAACTTCGCCATGTTCCGTTCCGTGTTCACGGGCGCGGACAAGGTGGGTGCCGGGCTGGGCGTGCGGATCGCGGACCGGGTGCTCTCCTGGGGCAACCGGTTCTGGCAGCTCGAGTCCCTCTACGAGGCCAACGCCAAGTACCTGCCCCGCTGGGACAGCCGGTTCCTGTGCTACGACTCCACCGCGGACCTCCCCCTCGTGGGCATTGCCGCGGGCCGCGCGGAGGGCTTCCTCCCGGGCCGCTCACCCCGTCCCGGTCACGACGGCGAGACGCTCGTCACCGCCCCGGACGGCACCACGACGCCGCTCGCGGACCTCGTCATCGCCCAGGACCGGGAGCTGCTCACCCCGCCGCGCCCGGTGCGCCAGCTCAGCGAGCAGCAGCGGGTGCGCCACGCCAAGCTGGACGTCCTGCGCGAAGCCGGCATGGAGCCCTACCCGGTGGACGTGCCCCACACCACCACTGTGGAGCAGGCCCTGGAGCTGATCGCGGACGGCACCGCGGAGACCACCGGGGAGGTCGTCTCGATCGGCGGGCGCGTGCGTGCGCTGCGCGACCTGGGCGGCGTCGTCTTCGCCGTGGTCGAGGAGCGGGACGTGCGCATCCAGGTGGTGCTGGAGGAGCGGGCCGTGGCACCCGAGCTCATGCGGTTGTGGCGGCGCGCGGTGGACGTGGGCGACCACGTCTCCGTGACGGGCACGCTCGGGCGCAGCCGCCGGGGCGAGCCGTCCGTGCTGGCCACGTCCTGGTGCATGGCCTCCAAGTCCCTGCGGCCCGTGCCGAGCGAGCACACGGGGTTCACGAACCCCGAGGCCCGCGTGCGCCAGCGCTACCTGGACCTGATCGTGAACAAGGAGTCCGCGCAGCTGCTGCGGGCCCGTTCGCGCGGCATCGCGGCCATGCGGCAGTCCTTCATGGAGCGCGGCTTCATGGAGGTGGAGACCCCCATGCTGCAGGCCGTGCACGGCGGCGCGAGCGCCCGCCCGTTCCGCACGCACATCAACGCGTACAACGCGGACCTCTACCTGCGCATCGCACCGGAGCTGTACCTCAAGCACCTGTGCGTGGGTGGCATGGACAAGATCTTCGAGCTCAACCGCAACTTCCGCAACGAGGGCGCGGACGCCACCCACAACCCGGAGTTCACGTCCGTGGAGGCGTACGCGGCGCACGGTGACTACAACACCATGCGGGTGCTCACGCGCGAGCTGATCCTGGAGGTCGCCACCGCGATCCACGGCGAGCCCGTGGCCGTGCGCCCGGACGGCGAGGGCGGGGAGACCCGCATCCGCCTGGACCACGAGTGGCCCGTCATTCCCGTGCACCAGGCGGTCTCGGAGGCCACGGGCACGCTGCTGACCTCGACGACGCCGCTCGAGGAGGTCCGCGCCGTCGCCGACGCCCACAACGTGCACTGGCACGAGACGATGACCGCCGGCGAGGTCGTCCTGGAGCTCTACGACGAGCTCGTGGAGGGTCAGACCACCCTGCCGGTGTTCTACACGGACTTCCCGCTGGAGACCTCACCCCTGACCCGCACCCACCGCACGGACCCGCGGCTCTCGGAGCGCTGGGACCTCGTGGCGTTCGGCGCGGAGATCGGCACCGCGTACAGCGAGCTCGTGGACCCCGTGGACCAGCGCAACCGCCTGACCGAGCAGTCCTTCAAGGCCGCCGCGGGTGACCCGGAGGCCATGGAGGTGGACGAGAACTTCCTCACCGCCCTCGAGTACGCCATGCCGCCCACGGGTGGTCTGGGCATCGGCGTGGACCGGCTCATCATGATGCTCACCGGCACGAACATCCGCGCCACCCTGGCGTTCCCGTTCACCCGCCCGAACGAGCAGGGCTGAGCGTGGCGGACGAGGGGGTCCGGTGACAATTTCCCGCATGCTCTACATCGACGATTCCGGGTCGGTGGAGAGCGGTCTGGTTGTCTACGGCTGGGTGGAATGCCGCCCTGAGCGGTGGCGTCATGCTCTGCGCACCATTCTGGAACTTCGCAAATTCCTGTACCGGGAATATCTGGTGCCCCCTTCTCAAGAGCTGCATGCCACCAAATTCGTCAACGGTCGGTCCCGGATCTCCACCCGCGATGACCAGCACGGCAGGACGGAGTGGAAGACGCTGGGCCGACAAGTCGCCGTCGACTGCCTCGAGACCTTGGCCCGGTGCGAGGACCTGCGCATCGGGGCCGTCTACCGCCAGACTGCCGCCATCGGAAGCGGCTACAGAGAGCAACGGGCTGAGGTCTACCGAGAACTCCTGGAGTCGGTCAACGAGCAGCACCGCGCGGAGGACAGTTACGTGCTCATCGGCATGGACGGCAACGGCTCGGACAGGGCCTACTTCAACGCCCACCGAGCCCTGCCCCTGGCCACCCGGCACGTCATCGAGGACCCCATGTTCCACGATTCCAAGCAGTCCCAGCTCATGCAGATGGCTGACCTTGTGGCCTACTCGGCGTTCTGCCACCTCAATCGTCACCAGGGCAATGAATTCGCGTGGGAATGGTACGAGCAGTACCTCACCCCGCGCGGCCCTTTCGACGGCCCACAGGGGATCTGAGCCGGAAACAGCTAGACCCGCCAATCCACGAGTGTGGGGCGGGTCCGCAAGAGCCATCTTATCTCTCACCATCCGATCCGTCGAGTGGTCAGAGGGTTCGTAGCCGACCGCGCGACGATGAATTTGGCACGGGGGACGCTCGTACGGGCCTCGGGGCCAGCCAGCGGTTCCAGCCCGAGACTGAGCGGTCCCCTGGCCGTGCGCACCTCTCACGGTGTGCACGGCGGGTAGCCACAGACCCGACGCCGCCCGGCACCCCTAAGAGGGAGCCGGGCGGCGTCGTCGTTGTCGGAGAGCGCCGGAGCTCAGTCCGCGGCGTACGCCTGGCCCGTGAGAGTCTCCACGGCCAGGCGGCCCAGCGCGTTGGAGGCGAGCGGGCTGTCGCCGGTGAGCAGGCCGCGGTCGCGGTGGACCTGCCCGGTCATGTCGTCGTTGACCACGGTGAGCCCGGCACGGGTGAGACCGTCCGCCACCAGCCACGTCATGCGTCCGGGGAGGTAGCCGATCTCGATGTTCGGCCCGGAGTCCAGCGCGTCCGGGAAGACGGTCACGGAGTAGCCCTCGAAGAGGTTCTTGCCGTCATCGCCCACGGCCGAGAGCAGCGCGGCGGGGCCGTGGCACAGGGTGATCACGGGACGGTCGTTCTCCAGCGCCCAGGCGAGCACACGGCCCACCTCGGGGCTGTCCGCCAGGTTGATCGTGGCACCGTGGCCGCCGGGGATGAACACGGCGGCGTAGTCGCTGTCCCCGTCCAGCCCGTCGGCGATCTCCGGCAGGGGCCGGGGGCGCTCGAACTGCGGCCGCAGCTCCTCCCACGCCTGCTGCACGGCGTCGTCCTTCTCGGGCATGGCCCACAGCTCGAACTTGGCGAGGTTGCCGGAGAGGGTCGCGACGTCCACGTCGTACCCCGCGGCCTTCAGATGCATGAGCGGCAGGAGCGTCTCCACCGGGTGGTTGCCGGTGGAGAAGTAGACGTCGTCCTCCAGCGGCAGGTAGCGCTCGTCCGTGAGGACGGTCAGGATCTTGCGCGGTCCGGACGAGACGGAGGGGACGCCGTGGGCGCCGTCGAAGTCCGTGGTGGGTGCCACGTACTGGCCCAGCGAGTACTCGGACGGGAAGTAGGCGTTGTGCTCGGCGCTGTCGCGCACCGGTTTCTTGGAAGCCATGCGATCACCTCTCGGTCGCGGGGGCCCAGCCCCGGCAACGGCGTCACTGCCAGCGCGTCCGCGAGGGGTCGCGGGGCACCGTGTGACGAGGACGGCACCGAGCATACGCCGGAACCCCGCGGCCCCCGGTAACCCTGTCACCGCCCACGGCCCCGTCCGTGGGGCCCGGTCCCTGCCGCACCCGCCCGCTGCGCAGCACGACGACGGCGAGCACCGAGCCTGCCGCGCCCATGACCACCAGCGGAACGGTGAGCAGGGTGATGATCTCGATCAGCGGCGGGACCGCCGCGCAGACCAGCGCCGCGAACACCAGCGCGCCCGGCAGGCTGCGCTCCCGCCTGCCCCACGGCTCCACCGACGCCGTCTCCGCGCGCCGCAGCACCGCCGCGGCAAGCAGCACGGCCGTCCAGCACACCGCGGCCAGCGGGAGGCGCAGCAGCCACCACCCGGCGGAACCGGGGACGGGGTCCCAGCCTCCGGCGAAGAACCACACGGCCATGACGGCCACGACCACCGGGAGGTGCCACAGGTAGACGGTCATGGCGCGCGTGCCGATCACGTACGCGACCGCCCGCGCCGGGCGCGTGGTCATCAGCCGCCGCAGCACCGGGGAGAACACCTCCAGCAGGCACGCCTGCGCGAAGCCGAGCAGCACCATGCACACGGTGGGCGGGTTGAGGTCCGTGAGCATGTCCGGGGCGTAGGGGCCCACCGCCACGCACACACCGAGCAGCGCGTACGACGCCGCCGCGAGCGCCACCAGCAGCGTCCGGGAACGGGCGGCGAACCAGCCGTCCGCGCGGAAGAAGCCGAACTGCTGCACGAGCGGCCACACGAACACCATGTTCAGCAGCCCCCACCACTGCTCCCCGCTGGCAGCGCTGAGCAGGTCCACGAGCACGGTGCAGCACAGCAGGAACCAGCACCACACCCACCCCATGCGCTCGTGCAGGCCGAGGAACGCGGGGGTGAGCGCCTGGCAGATCAGGTACGCGGCGAGGAACCACAGCGCCATGCCCACCCCGGACAGCGCGAAGGTCACCAGCTCGTACGGCGCTCCCGCCGCGAGCGCCGCCCCGGCCACCAGGGCCAGGGCACACCACAGCACGGCGGCCGGCTGCACGAGCCGCAGGGCGCGCTCGCGCACGTACTCCGCGGGGTCCATGCCCTGGGCCCGACGACGCCGCCACGCGCCTGCCGCCGCCGTTCCGCCCACCACGAAGAACAGGGGCATGATCTGGAAGATCCAGGTGGCCCACCAGTACCAGGGCTGCTTCGTGGGCACGAGAACGGAGGTGATCTGCCCGGTGGCGGGGTCTGCGGTGAGGGTGACCATGAGGATGTGGATGCACACCACGGCGATCACGCAGCCCACGCGGGCGGCGTCCACGGCGGGGTCGCGCTCGCCGGCGAGCGCTCCCGGCTGCCGGGGAGTCCCGGCAGCGATGAGATCGTGCTGCATGAGGCTCACTCTAGGGCGGGAACGCGCGGGCGCCGGGGCAGGACTCGCGGCTCTGGAGCGGGGATGGGCGTGGAGTGGGCGAGGGGTGGGGAAAACCCCACTGCGACTCGGTGGCTGGCTCTGGCGCGCACGCGGGTGGGGTGTCCGTAGCGTGGAGGCCATGAGCACACCAGCCTCGCGACCCACCCCGCCGTGGGACGCCACCGAACCCCTTCCCCCGGCCTCGGACCGCACCCGGCCGCTGCCGCCGTCGGCCGCGGCGTCCGAGTCGGTGACCGCCACCGCCGAGCCATACGCCGACTCTCGGGACGTTTCCGGCGCACGGGGTGCGCGCTCCACTGCCGAGACCACGCCCCGGGCCACCGCGCAAGCCGATCAGGTTGCGCAGACCGCTCAGGCCGCGCACTCCGCTGTCCCCGCGCAGGGTCAGGCCACCACGGAACTCCCGCCGGCCGGCTCCACCCGCGTGCTCCCCCGCGAGGACGCCGCAGGGCACCGCGCCCTGCCTCCCGTGGGCCGCCCGGAAGGCCTGGCGGACCGGGACGGCACCCGCCCCGCGGACCGCGCGAGCCGCCCCGTGACCGGGGGCGACGACGTCGACGGCCTCGGTCACCTGCCGACCGGAGAGAGCGTGCCGCCCGGCCCGCCAGTGCCCGCGATCCGCGAGTGGCGCATGCTCTCCCCCAAGACCCTGTTCTTCGGAGGTCTGGACCTCGTGGTGGACGCGGTGCTCAACACGGCGCTGCTGTGCCTGATCGGTGCACTGCTCGTGGCCGGTGTGACCACCGTCCCGGCGCTCGGTCTGGGCGTGCTGGTGCTGGCCGCCACGGTCTACGTGATGGTGGCGGCGGTGTGGCTGGAACGGCGGCGCTCGGCGTCGTCGTTCGGTCTGGACATCCGCGACCCCCAGCGGCGCCGCACACCGCGCACGGACTGGGTGCGGATCCCCCACCAGATCTGGTTGGACGCCAGCGACGGCTCCCTGTGGCTGGGAATGCTGCACCTGACGATCACGTGCCTGCTGGGCTGGCTCATGCTGGTGCCGTTCGTAGTGGCCGGGGCCGGGATCGCCGCCGCCACCACGCCGCTGTACATGCCGGCGGACTCCGTGGTGCGCACACTCATGGATCAGGCCGGCGACGTTCCCCCGTGGGCCCTGGTCGCGGGCTCGGTGCTCGCGGTGGTGCTCGGCATCCTGCTGGGCGTGCTGCTGACGCTGGCCCACCGCGGTCTCTCCGCGGGGCTGCTGCGCCAGAGCGAGGCCGCCCGGCTGCGCCGCGAGGCCATGGAGTCCGAGCGCCGCGCGGAGTACGAGTCCGCCGCGAAGGAGTCTGCGGTGCGCGGCGCGGAGACTGAGCGCTCCCGCATCGAGCGGGACCTGCACGACGGCGTCCAGCCCCAGCTGGTCTCGGTGGCCATGAACCTCTCGATGGCGAAGTCCAAGATCGACACGGACCCCGCGGCCGCGAAGGAGCTCGTGGCGGAGGCCCACGGCACCACCAAGGCCGCGATCACCGAGCTGCGTCGGCTCGCCCGCGGCTTCCACCCCGCGGTGCTGGAGGACCGGGGGCTCGACGCCGCCCTCTCCGCCGTCGCGGCGCAGGCCCCGTTCCCCGTGGACGTTGCCGTGACCGTGCCGCGCCTGGACCCGCGCACGGAGGCCGCCGTCTACTTCGCGGTCTCGGAGAGCCTCACCAATGCGGTCAAGCACTCCGGTGCGCGCTCCGCGGACGTGGCCGTGTCCGTGCAGGACGGCCCGGCTCCTGGAACCCGCGTGGTGGTGGCGGGGGTCCGCGACTCCGGCCGCGGCGGTGCCCAGGTGGTTCCGGGCGGTGGCCTCTCCGGCATCCGGGACCGGATCCGCTCCGCCGGGGGCAGGTTCTTCGTGAACTCCCCCGCGGGCGGGCCCACCGAGGTGATCGTGGAGCTGCCGCTCGGCAGCACCGGAGAGGAGAACTGAGATGCGCATCGTGATCGCCGAGGACGCCGTCCTGCTGCGCGCCGGACTGGTGCGCCTGCTCACAGACGCGGGGCACGACGTCGTCGCGGAGACGGATACCGCCGAGGGGCTCGTGAAGGCCGTGGAGGAGCACCGCCCGGACTTCGCCCTGGTGGACGTGCGGCTGCCGCCCTCGTTCAGCGACGAGGGGATCCGCGCCGCCGTGCTGATCCGCTCCGCCCACCCGGACGTGGCTGTCCTCGTGCTCTCGCAGTACGTGGAGGAGCGCTACGCGTCCGAACTGATCGCCTCGCGCCGCGAGGGCCTGGGCTACCTTCTCAAGGACCGCGTGGCGGACGTGGAGCAGTTTCTCGAGTCCGTGCAGACCGTCGGCTCCGGCGGCACCGTGCTGGACCCGGAGGTGCTCACGCAGATCCTGGTGCGCTCGCGGCGTCGTGAGGACCTGGAGCTGCTGACCCCGCGCGAGCGCGAGGTGCTGGGGCTCATGGCGCAGGGACTGTCCAACGCGTCCATCGCCGCGAACCTGTACCTCACCGAGTCGGCCGTGGAGAAGCACATCGGCTCGATCTTCGCCAAGCTCGGCGTCACCTCGGAGACCGGCAACCGCAGGGTTCTGGCCGTTCTCAAGTACCTCGGCTACTCGGACCACTCCCTCTAGGACACGACATGAGCACTCACACTCCCTCCCCGGCCACCCCGGATTCCGGTTCCCTGCCCGCGCAGGACCCCCGTCAGGACCGTCCCCTCCCCCGCGGCGAGCGCCGCGCGTGGAACACCGCCACCGCCGTGGTGGGCGGCGTGGCCGCGATCGGCCTGCTGGTCGGCGGCGCGGGCGTCACCGGCGCACTCGCCCTGACGCAGGAGCACAACGGCTCCTGGACGGCCCCCTCCGCGGTCAAGAGCATCCACGTGACGGCGGCCGACGCCGCCGTCTACATCCACACCAGCGCCACCGCGGACCGCGTGGAGGTGCTGTGGTCCGAGGCTGGAATCAACATCCCGGACCGCGCGCCCTCCCCCGTCCTGGACGACGGCGAGCTGTCCCTCGACCTGGGCGCCGCCGCCAACGCCTGGGGCCTGGGAGCCTCCTCGAACCGGAGCGTCTCGGTGACGGTCCCCGAGGACTCCGCGCCGGTCTCCCTGGACCTGGAGGGCACCACGAACTCGCTCTCCGTGGAGGGCACGTTCCAGGACGTCGTCGCCAGCACCGACACCGGCGCGGTGGAGGCGAGCGATCTGGAGGCCGCCACGGTGGACGCCCGCTCGACGAACGGGCGGGTGCTGCTGGACGGTGTGCACGTGAGCAACCGGCTGGACGCCCACACGGACAACGGCATGGTGCTTGTGGGCACCCAGGGCGCCTCCCCGAAGCGCGCCTCGGTCACGGCGGGCTCCGGCTACTACGGCGTGGCCATGCCCACCGCGGACTACTGGTACCCGCAGAGCAGCCAGAAGGACTTCGCCAATCCGCGGCACCCGGTGACCACGGACCCGGTCGGCTCGGACCCGTCGGATCCCACGGACGACTCGTCCCTGGAGTATTACGGGACATACGACCACAGCCCCCTGCCTACCGAGGTCAGCACCCCGTCCCTGTTCGCGACGGCGGAGCCGTCCGCCTCGGCCACGCCGCGGGCGACGTCGGGCGGGGGTACGCCCGCGAGCCCCAGCGCGTCGTCGAGCTCTGTTGCGTCGGAGAGGCCGCGGGCGACGTCGTCGACGACGCACGGGGCCGTGGAAGAGACAGGGCGCGGCCACGACGCGGACACCGTGTGCAAGGCCGCGCCGCGCGACAGGCCCTGCCTCTACCTCCAGGGCACGCCCATGAGCGTGAAGGACTCCGGGTGGATGAACGCGTGGCACGACGGCTGGCGCTCCCCCGGCACCAGGCAGGACCGCGACGACCAGCCGGAGCAAGACCTGTCCGAGTCCGGTTCACCGGCTCGCGAGAACTAGAACTCCCGTCCGGGGCGTACGGGCTCCGGGCGGGTGCCCCGCGGCACCGCAGACCAGGCGGCCGCGGGGCTTTTGTCCGTTGAGAGACCCGCCGGGTACGGGCGCAGCCGGGAACGTGGACCGGCCCCCGCCTGCTACGGGCCCCAGACCCCCGCCTTGTAGTGGTTGGTGACGTCCTGCTGGGTGAAGCCGCGGTTGTAGACCGCCGCGAAGCCGATGTTGCCCTTGAAGCACTCCGCCGACTTGGCGGGGGCGTCCGGCCAGGAGTCCACGCGGGCGCACCCGATCCGCCAGCGGGCAGGGGAATACGTCTCCAGCGTTCCGGTGGCAGGGGTGCTGCCCACGAGCACACCGTCCAGGTAGACCGAGGCGAAACCGGCGGCGGGATCCCGCGTGGCAACCACGTGGTGCCACTTGCCGTCCGCCACGGTCGCTGGGCTCTGGACACGCTCGAATCCGCCGGTGGCCGAGACGTAGTTGCTCATGTTCAGCTTGCCGGAGGCACCCACGTAGAGCTCGCGGTCGAACTTCAGTTCCTGGGGATACGTGTCGTTGTTCGTCAGGGCCATGAGGTTGCCCTGTGTACCCGTGGACTGGAACCACAGCTCCTGCGTGTACGTCTGCGGCGGGGTCACGGACGTGGTGTTGCGCACGATTGAGGGGCTTTTCGTGTTCCCGGCGAACTCCAGGTAGCCCACGGTGTCGTGCTTGCACGCCGTGGCCGTGTTCCTGGGCGTCACGTAGGAGGAGGCGGTGCTGCTGTTGCTGCCATCCACCAGGTTCGTGGGCCTGGTCTCGTTGAACTGGTAGGCGAAGACCCGCCCCGTCTCCTTGGTCAGCGCCTCGCGGCACGAGAAGAACGGCATGACGGTGCCCGAGTTGGCCGTGTTGTTGACCGCCGCGGTGAACCGCCCCAGGGTGCCGGGGGTGACCAGGGGGATGACCACCAGGGCCACCGTCACCAGCAGCCCGAGGGCCACCCGCAGCAGCCGAGCACGCTGCTCGGGGCTCTGCTTCCGCATGCTCTGCGATGAGGACTCGCTCATGCGGGGACCTCCTCCTTCTGGCGCGTGACGCGCTGGTGGATCCCGAAGAGCACGAACGGGCTTGCGCAGTACAGCACCGCGCCCAGCCACCACCCCGGGGTCAGCTCCACCCGCGGGTAGAACGTGAACTTGCCGCCGTCGGAGGGTTCGTCCGCCCGGGCCATCCCGTCCGCACCCGTGGGCGCGAGGACGTCCGTGGCCGTGCCGCGGTCCTCCGCCGGTGCAACGCTCACCGGGAAGATGCCGGTGCTGACCACGTGGGCCTCGGCGAACGGGCCGTCCGCGTCCTGGTCCGTCTTCATGCTCAGCAGCTGGACCCCCAGCAGCGGCTGGACGATCACCACGGACAGTGCCACCCCGCAGAACAGCCCCAGCGCGCGGTACCGGAACTTCGCCCGTGGATCGCGCACGCGCACGGTCAGCAGCATGCTCACCAGCAGCACCACCAGCACGATGGGCAGCATCTTGGTGACCCACCCCATGACCGGTGCGACGACGACAGCGCGGCCCTCCAGGTTGCCCTGCACCACCCGTTCGGGGTCCGGCGTGCCATTGAGGTCGCCCTGGGTCTGGGCGGAGGCCCCGTCCACCGAGACCACCCGGTGCGTGTGGGTGGTTCCGCCCGTGGACGGCGCCACGGTCACGATGTCCCCGGCGTGCAGCTCCGCCACCTCGGCGGGCTGGGTCACCACCAGGGATCCCACCGGCGCGGAGGTGCCCATGGACGCGGTCTCCATGATGTACGCGCGGTACCCGCCCAGCCCCAGCACCACGCACAGGACCACGAACAGGCTCAGCACGACGGCGCCCACCCACCCGATGATCCGTGCCGTGCGTCCGCCGCGGGGCTGCGCGGCGTCGTCACCGTCCTCCGCCGTGTCGTCCTCGGGCCCGGGGACGCCCTCGGCCCCCGCCTCGGAATGTGCCGCAACGTCGTCGCCGACCCCGGGGGACCGTTCCTCGGGGTCGACGACGGCCAGCGGTTCCGTGCGCGGGGCATCCGCGTCCGGCTCGTCCCGGGGAAGAGGTGACGACATGGGGGCCTTTCCGTGGTCACGCCGTCACCCGGCCGGTGGGCGGGGTGACGGCGACGTCGCTGATCGGTGGCAACGGCAAACGCCGGCGACCGGCGCCGGCGTCTGCAGAGGTGCTCAGGGGATCAGGCGGTGTACGTCCAGGTCAGGGGCTGGGAGATGGTAACTCCCGCGTAGGTGTTGTCCGCGGAGGCGGGCAGCGTGGTGGTGATCTTGTACGCGTTCGACGCTCCGGCCGCGGGTGCAGTGAGCGTGATCGGGGAGTTCGACTTGGCCGCGAGCTCCTTGGCCGTGCCCCTGAAGATCTCGGTGCCGTCCTGAGTGATGACCACGTTCATGAGGCCGCACAGGTCGCCCTTGCCGGCAGCCACGGCGGGAGTCTGCGTGCAGGCCCCCGGGGTCAGCGTGGCGGCCTTGGCCGCGATGCTGCCGGTGTTCTTCAGGGTGATGTTGACCGTGGAGACGTCCCCGGGGGCCATCGTGGTCTTGCCGCCGTACTTGTTGATGGTGGCGCACGTGGCAACGTTGTTGGTCCCCTCGGAGCTGTCGCACGTCACGTTCGTGCCGTCCGCACCGGGCCCGGTCTCCTGCATGGTCAACCCGCCGGCGCCGGCGGTGTTGTTGTCGTTCTTGATCGACGCGGTGTACGCGCCCAGCGAGCCCGTGACCAGGCTGAGGGCCAGCGCACCGGCGCCCAGGGTTGCCGGCACGAGCCACGCGATGGACTTCTTACGTTGGGGGGTGGACTCAGCGGTCATGTTCCGGGCTTCTCTCATGATTTTGCATTAGTAACATCTGAAGCGTAGCGCCTTACCTACCCAAAGTAAATACGTCTGCATACACCTTTTCGGGCGTTCACGGTCCGGCCCGTAGCCTGGGGACGTGTCTGTCCCCGCCGCCTCCCCCTCCATGGACCCCGCGCGCATCACCCGCGCGCGGATCGCCGCCTCCCTGCTCTTCCTCACGAACGGCGCGATCTTCTCCAACCTGCTGCCGCGGCTGCCGGAGATCAAGGACATGTTCGAGCTCTCCAACGCGATGTACGGGCTGGCACTGATCGCGTTTCCGATCGGCGGCGTGGTGGCCGGGCCGTTGCCCGCGCCCATCCTGCGGCGCTTCGGGACCGCCCGGACCGCGGCCGTGGGATCCGTGCTGCTGGCCACCGCGGTGTTCGCGGCCGGGTCCGTGCCGGTGCTCGCCGTGTTCGGGGCGGGGCTCTTCCTCGCCGGGGTGCTGGACGCCGTGGTGGACACCGCCCAGAACGCCCAGGGGCTGCGGGTGCAGCGGCTGGCCGGGACCTCCATGATCAACTCCATGCACGCCCTGTGGAGCGTGGGTGCCGTGATCGGCGGGCTCATGGGTACGGGCGCCGCGGCGCTGCACGTGCCGTTCGTGTGGCACTTCCTCACCAGCGCGGTGCTGTTCTCCGCGGTCGCCGTGCTGGCCATGCGCTGGGCCGTGCCGGACGACCCCGACTCCCACGCCGCCGCCCAGGCCGAGAGCGTTCCCCTGGACACCGCCGGGCTCCCCCGCCTCCCGCGCGGCACCGGTGCCGCACTGCTCGCCCTGCTGCCCATTGCCGTGATCGCCATGTCCGGGGTGCTCGTGGAGGACGTGGGGTCCAACTGGTCCGCCGTCTACCTCCGGGACGTCCTCTCCGCCCCCGTGGGCATGGTGGGCCTGGGGTACGTGAGCCTCGTGGGGGCGCAGTTCGTGGGCCGCATCCTGGGCGACCGGCTCATCGACGCCCTGGGCGCGGTGCTGGTCACCCGCGTCGGCGGTGTACTGATCCTCGTGGGCCTCGGCGCCGTGGCCCTGGCCCCCGCCCCCTGGGTGGCTCTGGCGGGTTTCGCGCTCGCGGGCTTCGGCTGCGCCACCATGGTCCCGAACGCGTACGCCGCCGCGGACCGCGCACCGGGGCTGAAACCGGGCACCGGCCTCACGCTCGTGAGCTGGTGCATGCGCATCGTCTTCGTGATCTCCCCGCCCCTGGTGGGCCTCTTCGCCGACGCCGTGGGGCTGCGCACCGCACTGTTCGTCTTCCCCTTCATGGGCGTGCTGGCGTTCCTCTTCGCGGGCGCACTGCGGGTGCGCGGTCGTTCCTGAGCACAGCCCGTCAGCGCCCGGCCCCATACTGGGGGCATGACTTCACAGTTCGGACAGACACGTTCCGAGCAGGGCCTCTCCCTGCTGCGCTCCGGTTATCTCTTCGCCTCCCGCGCACGACGCCGCGCGGGCCTGTCCGCGGACTCGGGCTGCCCCGTGCGCATGCCGCTGCTGGGCAAGCAGACCGTCCTGGTCCGCGGCGAGGAGGGCGTCAAGCTCTTCTACGACACGTCCCGCGTGCAGCGCGACGGCGCCATGCCCGGCGTCGTGCAGGGCCCCCTCTTCGGCGCGGGCGCCGTGCACGGCCTGGACGGTGAGGCCCACCGGGTGCGCAAGAACCAGCTCGCGGACATGGCGTACGAGGACGAGCGCGTGGCCGCGTACAAGCCGTTCGTGGCGCAGGAGCTCGAGGACCTCGTGAAGCGGTGGAAGGACGGCGACACCGTCTACGACAGCACCGCCATCGCCTTCGGCCGCGCGTCCTTCCGCTGGGCCGGAATCCAGTGGGGCGTGCCGGAGATGGACCGCTGGGCCCACCGCATGAGCCGCCTGCTGGACACCTTCGGGCGTCCCGCCACCCACCTGGTCTCCCGGCTGGACCGGATCGCCCTGGACCGCCGTTTCGCCGCGCTCATCAGGGACGTGCGCTCGGGCAAGGTCGCCGCGCCCGAGGACTCGGTGCTCGCGCACATGGCCGGGCTCGTGGACGAGAACGGTGAGCTGGTGGACGCCAAGACCGCGGGCGTCGAGCTGCAGAACCTCACCCGCCCGAACGTGGCCGTGGCGCGCTTCGCGGCGTTCGCGGCCACCGCCCTGGTGGAGCATCCCGAGTGGATCGAGCGCATCCGCGCGGCCTCCGAGCAGTGGGGTGGCACCCTCCTGGACGTGCCCGAGGCCGTGGCCTTCGCGCAGGAGGTGCGCCGCGTGTACCCGTTCGTGCCCATGCTCCCCGCCGAGGTCACCGCGGACACCGAGATCCAGGGCTGCCCCGTGCACAAGGGCGAGCGCGTGGTCCTGGACATCCTGGGGACCAACACGGACCCGGCCTCCTGGGACCGGGCGGCCACGTTCGACCCCGAGCGGTTCCTGGGGGTGGAGGACGCCGAGGCGATCCCCACGTTCATCCCCCAGGGCGGTGCGGGCGTGCGCACGGGTCACCGCTGCCCCGGCGAGAAGATCGCGGTCACGTCCCTCTCCGCCGCCGTGGTGGCGCTGTGCCGCCCGGAGGTGCAGCTGCCGAGCGACCAGGACGACCTCACCTTCTCCTGGACCCACATGCTGACCCGCCCGAGCACCGGGGTGCGGGTGCGCCGCGCCTGACGCCCCCGCACGACCGCGGGCCCCGCACGGCGACGATGCGCTGTGCGGGGCCCGCGGTGTCTGAGGGGCTTCTGTGGGTGACTCCTGTGGCTACTTCACGGGAGCCGCAGGGGCGCCGGCTCCGGGGGCGGCAGGGGCTGCGGGCGCGGCCGCCCCGGGTGCAGCAGCCCCGGGGTTCGTCGCGGCGCCCGGACCCGTCGCAGCGGCAGGGCGGTAGACAGGTGCCCTGAGCGCCTCGGCCTGCAGTGCCGCCAGGGCATCCGTCGCGGCCTTGGTGAGCGCGGAGTTCACGGGCTTCATGCTCCCGGGCGGAGGCGACGCCGCCGTCACCGCGTTGCTCGCCTCGAGCAGCTTCACCATGTACGGGTCAGTGGCGGGCACCCCGAGCGTCTTGCCCCGGGCCAGGAGCGCCTTGAGCTCCACGTCCAGAGGGGACCCGACCACGTAGGCCTTGGCCTGCTGCTCCGGGGACAGCGCCAGATGCGCACCCACCGTGGCCTGGGTCCGCTGTTGCAGCTGCACCTTGGTGGCCAGGGTGTCGATGGGAGCCACCCTCGGGTCCACGGGCTTGGGCTCCTGAGGGGTCACCGGTGGCTTGTCTTTGACCGGCGGTTTGGGATTGGCACCCGGGTCAGGTTTCGTGTGGTCGCCCGGCTTTCCGGCGGGGGGCCTGGGAACGGTCGGGTTCTTGGGAGGGTGAACCACCGGGGGGTGGGGCCTGGTCGGAGCGCCGGTCTTCGGGGGCTGCTTCCCGCTCCCGTCAGCCACGGTTCGCCCGCTACCCGAACCCTGCGACGGTGTGGTCGCGGGCTTCTTGGCAGGCGCCTTCCTCTGCCCCTTGGAGGCGTCCTTCGCGGGGGTGGTCTTCTGCCCCAGGGCCCTGATCTCGTCCTGGGACTTGGCGGGCGCCTTCTTGGGGGCGTGGCCGCCGTCGGTACCGGGCCTGGTCGCTGCCGGGGGCTGCGCCGCGCCGGCCTGGTCCGCGTTGGAGTAGGCGGGGCGGGACGCCGGGATGATCTTCTCCCCGACCTTCCAGTCGAAGGACTGCGGATCCACCACCTTGCCGTTGACCCACGTCTCGAAGTGCAGGTGCGGCCCGGTCACGCGCAGGCCGGTGTGGCCGACGGCGCCCAGCTGCTCTGAGGCCTTGAGGTGGTCCCCCACCCGGACCATGACCTTGCTCATGTGGTTGTAGGTGGTCTTCATGCCGTTGGCGTGGGAGACCTCCACACGGTTGCCGCCCCACACGTCCCAGAACACGGCGGTCACGGTGCCGTCCATGGCGGCCACCACGGGTGAGCCCTCCGGCGCGGAGATGTCCGTGCCGTTGTGCAGCTCGTGCCGGCCGTCGTCCGGGGCGGTGCGCCACCCGAACTCCCCGCCCTTGAGCACGATCACGGGCTGGGCGGGTGCGATCAGCGTGTTGACGGGGAGCTCGCCGTCGAAGATGGGCGGTGCGTGCTCGGCCGAGCTCACGGGAGGAAAGGCCGCTCCCCCTGCACCGCTGCTGCCGTTCGCGGCAGCCGTCTTGTTGCTGAGGGACACCAGCGAGGTGTCCTGGGCGGCGGAGATGGCGGCATGGTCCGGCGTGGCGGCGAAGAGCGAGGGGGCAGCCGGCTGTGCGGCGTCGTCGGCCTGGCCGGAGGGCGCGGAACGCTGGGGGCCCTGGGGGTCCTGCGCCATGGCGGGCTGCCAGGGAGCCACCTCGGTGCCGTTGCTCAGCGCCACGCCCCCCGCGACAAGCAGGGAGAAGGAGGTGAACGCCATGAGAGCCATGGACGGCTTCCTGGCAGGGGTGGAACGTGTGCGTGAGCGAGCCATAGGTTGATCGTGTCTCCCGGAATGGACGTCGGCACCGTGAGCCCTGGGGCCGATAGTCAGTAGACCCAGTCTAGGTGAACTGCGGGTTTCCATGTCGTTTCATGGACAGGAATCCGGAACATGTCAGTAGCGCCCGGTCCAGTCCTCGTCCACGAGCCCGCGGACGTAGGCCGCCTGACCCACGTGCTGGGCGGTGTCGTCGATCGTGGAGACGATCCGCGCGCCGCGTGTGACGGGCGGGTCCCAGGAGTCGTCCACGACCTCGTCCAGTTCCTCGTCCGAGAGGCTCCGGAGGTACTGGGCGGTGGCGCAGCAGACCGCGCGGAGGTAGCCCACGAGCAGCCCGGGGTCCGAGACGCGCACCCGGGCGACGTCCTCGGGCCGGTCCCCGAAGCCGAAGTCCTCGGCCGCGCGGTCCAGGCCGAAGGAGCCGCTCCACCCCTCGGCGGTCCAGACCTGCTCCGCGTCGCACAGCTGGGCGATCTGCACGTCCTGCTGCCGAGCCGCGTGCCACAGCAGCCAGGACATGGAGTTGTGGGCGCCCTCCGGCATGCGGTTCAAGACCTCCGCGGAGACGTTCTCCACCGCGGCCTCGGCCGCCTCCACGGGACGCCGTGCCGCGTCCGCCAGCAGTTCCTGAGCACTCATGGTCCACCTGATTCCGCACCGGTTCCGTGTGATCTGCCTCCCACTGTACGACCGCCGCGCGCAGCCCGGGAGGGGTGCCACGGCGGCAGGCGTCGCACTACCCTCGGGACCATGGATCACCTCGTGGGACAAGACCTGCTCAACGCCCTCTCGGACCGTGGAGAGCTGGTGCGCGCCACGTGGACGCCCCTGCCGGACGGGATGCACGCGCGGTGGTCCGCGCCCGATCCTGGCGCCGCACTCTCCTTCGCCGCCACGGCACTGGGCGCCTCAGAGGACCGCGGGGCACCCCTGCTGGTCACCCTGGGCGCGGGTCTGGTGACCCTCCACCTCCCGGGGGTTCCGCAGGGCTCCGTCCGACCCGCGGACCTGGACCTCGCGCAGCAGCTCGTGGACGACGCCGCCGCGGCCGGCCTGGAGCGGTCCGGCACCGTGGCGAGTTCGCTCGAACTTGCGCTGGACACAGCGGACGCGGACAGCATCCGGCCGTTCTGGGCGGCCCTGCTGGCACCCGTTCCGGACGAGCGCACCCCCGGCACGAGCACGCAGCTCTCCATGAACCCGGAGAACATCGTGGCCCCGGACGTCGTGGACCCCACCGGGCAGCACCCCCTCCTGTGGTTCCAGGAGACCGAACCGCACCCCACGCCGCGTCAGCGGATGCACGTGGACGTGTGGCTGAACCCGCGGGACGCCCCAGCCCGCATCCGGGCCGCCGTGGCCGCGGGCGGGACCGTGGTGGACGAGTCCGGCGCGCCGTCGTTCACCGTGCTCGCGGACCCGGAGGGCAACCGGGCGTGCATCTGCACCGTGGCGGAGCGGTGAAGCGATAAGCCGCGGATGCGTGCGCTGTCAGCGGATCGTCATTTTCACGGCCTGGCGCCCACGAGCTGGATCTTCCAGTGGCCGTCGTTCTTGTCCGAGGCGATCCAGAACTTCACACCGCCGGTGCGGGCGATCTTTTGAATTCCCTCGATGCGTTGCGGCTGCGCAGTGCACTCGATGTCGCGTGGCTTCTGATCGTCCACCCGCAGCTTCATGGAGCCACCGCCGTCGCAGCCCACCGTGGCCGTGAACGGCCCCTTTCCCGACGCGTCAGACGCGATCGCCGACGCTTCCGGCGCGCCCGTGGGGAAGCCGCCGGTGAATCCCATGGAATAGTTCTCGGTGGTTTCGTCGGGGAACATCTGCTGAGCGGTGCTCGACGGCTGTGGATCGGGGGATGACGCGCAGCCGGCGGTTCCACACAGCACCACCGCGATCCCGAGAGCCGCAGAAAATGTCTTTGCCTTTGGGTGCACGGTTTCCTCCGGACTCGACAACCTCTTTCAGTGCACCCTAGGGGCTGGAGCTGCTTCACGCACCCTCCAGCACCAGCCGCACGAACTCCGTCACGTCCGCAGAGCGCTCCTGCGCCCGCCACACCACGTGCACCGGAACGGGGTCCAGCCCGGCAGCTGGACGGACCTCCAGGGACGGGTGGTTGTAGTAGCGCATGGTCGACTCCGGGGTGATCCCGTAACGGCGCGGATCCGCGGCGATCGCGACGACCCACTCGTCCACGCCGTGCACGGGCACCACCTGGGCGGGATGCAGGGCCTGCACCCACTGCGCGGTGGTGGTGCCACCGTCCACGTTCACCACTGCGTGGCCGTCCCGCAGATCCTCCGCCGTCACGCGGGGCTTCTCGTGCAGGGCACTGTCCCGCGAGTGCACGACCACCCGGTCCTCCCGGTACAGCACTCTGCTCCGCACCTCGAGGGCCGTGACGGGACCGCGGACCACGGCGACGTCGGCCGCGCCCCCGGCCACGGCGGCGTCGGGCGCGGGGACCTGTTCCAGGCGGCACGGGGCGTCGGGGTGCGCGGCGTTCCACGAGCGCACAGCACCCGAGAACGCCGCTTCCAGTCCGGCCCACGCGTAGGCGACCGTCACGGGCCGCGAGCGCCAGCGCGCGGGGTCCACGAGCGCGTCGAAGGACTCCTGGACCTGCACGCAGCGCCGCGCGAACTCCTCGCCATCCGCCGTGAGCACCGCGCCGTGCGGCCCGCGCTCCACCAGCCGCACCCCCACGGCCGCCTCGATCTCCCGCAGCATGCGCGACGCCGTGGGCTGGGTGGTCCCCAGTGCGCGCGCCGCGCCCGACAACGACGGCGCCGCGGCCAGCGCCGCGAACATCCGCACGTGCCGCAGCTCCAGAGTCATGCGCCCAGCGTATAGCGGTGCGCACGGGGAGGTCTTCCCGGGACGTTCCCGCCGCGGGACGCTGGACCGACCACCGCCACCCACACCCGGAGGACCTGCCGTGACCGGAACCCGCAACACCGTGGCCCTGGGGCTGTTCCTGCTGCTGTGGTCCAGCGGAGCGGTGGCCACGGCCCTCGGGCTCACCCGGCTGGACCCCGCGGTGTTCCTGCTGCTGCGCGCCGTGGTCACCGCGGGGATCGCGTGGCTGCTGTGGGCGTTCGTGCGCTCTCCCCTGCCCCGCACGGGTAGACAGTGGGGTGCCGTGCTCGTCACCGGGCTGCTCATGCACGTGCTGTACCAGGGGCTGTTCTTCGGCTCGCTCGCCGCGGGGATCGCCCCGGGGCTGCTGTCCCTGGTGGTGGCGTGCCAGCCGCTGCTGACCGCCGTGGTCACGGGGCAGCGCGGCCTGCTGGCCTGGGCTGGCATCCTGCTGGGACTCGGCGGCTTGGTCCTGGCGTGCTCCCCCGAGTTCTCGGCCGCGGACTCCACCCTGTGGGGCGTGGTCGCCGCCGCAGGCGCCCTGCTGGCCCTGACCGCGGCCACCCTGGTGCAGGCGCGCAGCACCCGCGTGGGCGTCCTCGCGAACCTGGCCCTGCAGAGCACCACCGCCGTTCCCGTGTTCCTGCTGGCGGCCCTGGTGCTGCGCCCCGCCCTGCCACCGCTGGACCCGGCCACGATCGGCCCGGTGCTGTGGATGGGCGCCGTGGTGGGTGTTGCCGCCACCGGCCTGCTCTACTGGCTCGTGCGCCGCGTGGACGTGGTGACGGTGACCAGCGTGCAGTTCCTGGTCCCGGCCGTGACCGCCGTGCTGGACTGGATGGTGCGCGGACAGTCCCTCCACGGCGCCACCCTGGCGGGCATGGCCGTGGTGATCTGCGCGCTCTTCGTCTTCGAACGGGGCCGACGACGCCGCGGGGCCGCGACCGGCGCGCCACGCACCGACCGCGACCCCGCCGCAGGGTCCGCGACGCACCGGGCGTCGCGACCGTCTCAGTCGTTGTAGGTGAGGCACTCCTCGATGGGCCAGCCCAGCTGCTCCCACATGGGCAGCTTGTTCCACTCCTTGACGAACTCCGTGAGCTTGCCGTCCTTCGCGCGGAACAGCGCGCACGCGGTCCAGGTGGCCTGGCGGCCGGTGGGCTGGATGTCGCCGTGCGGGGCGCCCTTGTGGGTGCCCTGGGCGGTGTAGCGCAGGGCCACGCGGTCGTCCTTCACGAACTCCACGTCGAAGCTCACGAAGTGCAGGTCGTCCAGCTTGGTCATGAGCTCGCCGTGGACGTCCGCGTACTGCTCCAGCGTCTCGGTGCCCGGGAACGTGGTGGGTCCCACGAACGTGTTGCCGGGAGCGCACAGGTGCGCCACGGCGTCGGCGCTGGCCTCACCCGGGGTGTAGGCGATGCGCATGTACTCCTTGGCCAGCTCCAGGTTGGCCTGCTCCTGCTCGGTGAGGTTCTTCAGATCCGCCATGGGATGCTCCTTCTCTTCGTGCGGCGGGGCGGGGCCCCGCGGCTGCTGGTGTCGTGCGGTCGGTGGCGCCGCGGCGTCGTCGTCCGACAGGGCAGGTGCCCGGGACCGCGTGCGAGCACGCGACCCCGGGCACCCGTGTGGTGGTGCGTGCGGGGTCAGCCCGCCACGCGCACCAGCTTGGTGTTGGAGAACTCGTCGAAGCCCCAGCGGCCCAGCTCGCGGCCGTAGCCGGAGCGGCGCACGCCGCCGAACGGCAGGCCCGGCATGGTGGTGCCGTGCTCGTTGACGTAGGTCATGCCCACCTCGAGCCGGCGCGCGACCTCCTCGGCCTTCGCGGCGTCCGCGCTCCACACGGAACCGGACAGGCCGAAGTCGGAGTCGTTGGCGATCTCCACGGCCTCGTCCACCGAGTCGTAGGAGTAGACCACGGCCACGGGGCCGAAGATCTCCTCCTTGTAGGCGTCCATCTCCCGGGTGACACCGGTCAGGACGGCCGGGGACATCCACGCGCCGTCCTGCTCCAGGGCCTTGCCGCCGGTGTGCAGGGTGGCGCCCTGCTCCACGGCGCGCTGCACCTGGGCCACGGCGTCGTCGCGGCCCTCGGTGGAGGACAGCGGGCCGATCCTGGTGTCCTCGGCCAGGGGGTCGCCCACCTTCATGCCCTCGACGGTCTCCACGACCTTGGCCACGAACTCGTCGACCATGGACGAGGGCACCAGGATGCGCTTGGGCGAGTTGCAGGCCTGGCCCGCGTTGCGCATGCGGGTGGTCGCCACGGTCTTGGCGGTCTTGGCCACGTCCACGTCGTCGAGCACGATCAGCGGGTCGGAGCCACCGAGCTCCAGCACGCTCTTCTTGAGGTTCTGGGCGGCGGTGACGGCGACGGCCTTGCCCGCGCCCTCGCTGCCGGTCAGGGAGACACCGCGCACGCGGGGGTCCGCGATGATGTCCGTGATCTGGTCCGTGCTCGCGAACAGGTTGATGTAGGCGTCCTCGGGGATGCCTGCGGCGTGCAGGATCTCCTCGATCAGCTCACCCGTGCGGGCGCAGATGGAGGCGTGCTTGAGCAGCACCGTGTTGCCCAGCATCAGGTTCGGCGCCGCGAAACGGGCCACCTGGTACTGCGGGAAGTTCCACGGCATGACGCCCACGAGCACACCCACGGGCTCGGTGACCACCACGGACTTGGCGCTGTCGCCCACGTCCAGGGTCTCCTCCTCCATGAGGGCCGGGCCGTGCTCCGCGTACCAGCGGTAGATCGCGGAGGACAGGGCCACCTCGCCCTGCGCCTGCTTGAACGGCTTGCCCATCTCGGTGCTGATCACGCGGGCGAGCTCGTCCCCGCGGGTCTCGTACGCGTCCGCGACGGCGCTCAGCGCCTTCGCGCGCTGCTCCACCGGGGTGGCGCGCCAGGACGTGAAGGCTGCGTCCGCGCGCTCGACGGCGCGGGCGATCTCCGCGTCCGTGGCGGAGGTGAACTCCTGCTCCACGACTCCGGTGGCTGGATTCTCTGTGCGGTAGGCCATGAGGTTTCCTTCTGTCTCGGACGATCGTGCATGTGGTCACCCGTGTTAACGAGGGCTCACCGGGGAAGATTCCCGCCTCTCGGGCCTTGACCCGTGTCCCGCCCCCTGAACACGCGTTGTTCTAGATTGAGCGCATGACCACATCGGGGACAGTCCACGACGACGCGGCCGACCACGACGCCGTGTTTCCCGGTCCGCGCGGAACCGTGCTGCGGGCCCTCCCAGCCTGCGTCCTCGAGTTCGGGGGAACACCGTTCCTCGCGTGGTTCGTGCCCCGGGAAGCCGGACGCGACTGGTGGGCCCTGGGGATCATCGTGACCGCCCTGGCCGTGATGTTCGGGGCTGCCACGCTTGGGTCTCGTGGTCTGCCCAGGGCGGACCCCCACGTGGATCAGACACGGTGGCAGCGTGCCCTGGCCTCCGCTCGCCACCACGGGTCACTGCCCTCGGAGCCCGCCGTCCAGGTGACGGCCGCGCGCGTGTCCTACGACAGAATCGCGGCGGGGATGACGTTCTTGTTCCTCTGGGCGGGCATTGCGTGCGGAGCGCTGGTGCGACCGGACCTGAACTGGGTGTCCCCGCTCGGTGGTCTCATCGCCATCTCTGTCATTGCGTGGGCGCGGGTGCCGTCCGCATGGGCGTATCTCCGCCTGCACGCCGTCTCCGTGTGACCGCGGCAACCCCCAGCATGACCAGCCACAGGCTCAGCAGGAACGGCCACGTGTACACCGGCAGGGGAAGCAGGGCGAGCAGCGGCTGCATGGCCAGGGTCAGTGCCGCTCCCACCACCGCACCAGTGAGCCGGGCCCAGAGCGGTTTGTCGTTCCAGAGCACTGCACCCAGCGCGATGGCCACCAGCACCGCGGAGTAGCCGAGCAGCCCGGACGAGACGTGCGCGACGCCGTCGCCGACCAGCAGCGCGCCCGCGAGCGCGACGAGACTGCCGAGCACCCCGAACAGGCCGGTGCGCACCCCGCCCACGAACAGCGCCGCCAGGATCAGCAGACCCGGCACCAGCCCGTCCGCGAGCACGACCTCCGAGAAGTTGTTGAACGCCCCCAGCACGGCACCGGCGGCACCCTCCCCGGTGCTCGTCGTTCCCGGGTGCACCAGGGGCAGCACCAGGTCGAAGAGCACTCCGGCCACCAGGCAGAACGGCGCTGTGGCCACCGGCAGCCGCACCCATTCCAGGGCACGGCAGCCGAGGACCCGCTGCAGGATCGCGTGCACGGGAACGCACGCGAGCGCGCCCACCACCGTCATGAGCAGTGCGGGCAGGGGCGCGCCCAGTGCCGCCGCCGCGGCCGCCCCCACGAGCGCACCGTTGTAGCCCATCATCCCGGTGCGCACCGCGTCCTTTCCCAGCAGGGCCCACGCACCCACGGTCTGACCAAGCGCACCCGTCGCCACGACCAGCGCGACCCACGGATGGACCCACCCCATGCCCACCAGCAGAAGCCCCCCGGCCCAGGGGTTGTCGATGAAGAAGATCTGCGAGACGCCCCGCAGGAGGACGCCCACCAGCTCGCCCAGGCGGCGAACAGACGCCATCTCAGGCCTCCCCGCCCGCTCGCACCGGCCCGCAAGCCTGCCCGGCGCCGCGCCGCGCCGGCGGCTCACCCGGCGTCGTCGTCCCGGTGCTCCCGCGCGTCGCGCGCCAGAACCACAGCCACACCAGGGCGAAGACGGCGATCAGCACGAGCCCGGCGTCCCCGAGGTCGACCTCCGCGAGCGCCGTCGTGACCGGATCGGTGAGTCCCAGGAGGTCGTTGAGGAACCCGCCGAGCGTGATGACGGCGATGAGCAGGGCGGAGACCGCGGAGATCACCGTGACGGTCGCGTTGAAGCGCATCCGGGTGCCGGTCTCGGTGAGTGCGGTGGAGTAGAGCTTCATCATGCCGAGACCGTTGAGGGTGTCGCACAGGGTCATGGCCGCGGTGAACGCCACGGGCAACCCGATCAGCGCGGCGGCCGGCACGCCGGCCAGGGACGCAGTGACGGTGAGCAGCAGCAGGCCGATGGTCGTGGCGGTGTCGAACCCCAGGCCGAAGAGGAACCCCAGCACGAAGATGTCCCGCGGGCGGCGCACGCGCTGCAGGGGCTTGCGCAGCAGCCGGGACACCAGACCCCAGTTGCCGTCCAGGTCGTGCCGGTGGCCCCGCGCCGTGCTCCCGCCCCGGGACGCCGTGCGGAGCAGCCCCACGGAGATGCTCGCGTTGTAGAGCCCGAGCACCAGCAGGTACACCCCGGAGACCCCGGCGCCGATCAGCCCGAGCACGTGGTTCGCGGAGCTGCCCTCCTCGAAGGCCCCGCTCACGAACTGCGCCCCCGCCACCACCATGACCCCGGCGAGCGTCACCACCAGGGAGTGGCCCAGGCTGAACGCGAAGCCCACGCTCGCGGGGTTCATGCCCTCGGAGACGAACTTGCGGGTGGAGTTGTCGATCGCGGAGATGTGGTCCCAGTCGTAGCTGTGCTTCATGCCCGCGGCGTACGCGGTGAGCACCACGCCCAGGGCGAGGGGCTCGGCGCCGGGTGCCAGCGCCGTCGCCAGCAGTCCGGCGGCCAGCAGGTGCAGGGCCGCCACTGCCGAGAGGGTGAGGCCCACCCGCACGCGCAGCGGCAGGCGGTGCCGCTCGGTCACGTAGCGGTGGTAGAGCGTGGGATGCGTGGTGGACACGGTTCTCCTTCGAGTGGCGGTGCGCCTCAGTACTTGCGCAGGTTCAGGGGCGGCTGCCCTCGCCAGTGCTCGCGCAGCAGGTCCACCACGGCACGGTGCAGTGCCGCAATGGCCTGCGTGGAGTGGGCCAGGGAGCGCACGCACACGCAGCGCACCCCGTACGGCTCCCCCACCCCGGCGCGGGTGATGCCGGAGCGGGTCTCGGAGGCGTCCACGGCGGCGGTGAGCAGCTCGTACACCTCGTCGGTCAGGCGGGCGTCCGCGATCAGCAGCTGTCCCGTGTGGCTGTGGCCCTCCATGAAGCCCGTGCCGGTGATGTCCCCGTGGGCGTCCGGCTGGATCCGCAGCTGGTCCACCACGAGCCGCCGCGGGCGCGCACCGGCCGCGGGCACGGCGGGGTCCACCCCCTGCGCGACCTGCGCTCCCGGTGAAGGCGGCGCTCCCTCCGGCGCGGCCGACGACGCCGGGGCCCCCGGTGGCAGCACCCGCACCTCGGTGCGCATCCGCAGCTCGTCGTACGCGAACGACTCCCCGGACGGGGACCAGCCGGGCGTCACGACCTCCGCGAGCAGCAGGGACGCCGTGGGGTCCATGTCCACCCGGGTGCGCTGGATGTAGGACCCGCCCCGGTACACGATCAGCTGGTCCGGGACGTACTCGAGCACGGCCCCCGGCCCGAGCCGCACGATCATCTCCTGGGATGCCGGGCCCTGCGGGGTGCGGTACACCTTGGTCGCGGACTGGGTGGTCAGCGCCAGGGAGGCGTCCCGCTCCACGGCCACGTCCAGCAGGTAGGAGTCCGCACCGAAGTACGCACCACCCGGGTTGACCACCGTGTAGGTGACCTGCCCGGAGCGGTCCAGGTAGTGCGGCCGCAGCACCCGCAGGGCACCCTCGTGGAACTGGCGGGCGGCGTACGAGCGCCCGCCCCGCGCGGCCACGGTCAAGCGCAGCTGTCCGGCCCACCCCGAGGCGGGCGGCGTCGTGGTGTTGGCAGTGGCGGGCGTCTCAGGCAAGGTCGAGCATGAGGACGTCGTTGCGGATCCACTCCTGGACCTTCTCCAGGCCCTCGTCCGTCTTGAGGTTGGTGAAGGCGAAGGGCTTGTCCTTGCGGAAGACCTTGGAGTCCGCGGCCATCACGTCCAGGTCCGCACCCACGTGGGGTGCCAGGTCCGTCTTGTTGATGATGAACAGGTCCGACTTGATCATCCCCTGCCCGGCCTTGCGGGGGATCTTCTCGCCCTGGGCCACGTCGATCACGTAGATCGAGAAGTCCACGAGCTCGGGGCTGAACGTGGCGGAGAGGTTGTCCCCGCCGGACTCCACGAAGATCACCTGCAGGTCCGGGAAGCGCCTCTTCAGCTGCTCGATCGCGGCCTCGTTCATGGAGGTGTCCTCGCGGATGGCGGTGTGCGGGCAGCCGCCGGTCTCCAGACCGACGATCCGCTCCTCGGGCAGCACCGAGTTGCGCGCGAGGATCTTGGCGTCCTCGATCGTGTAGATGTCGTTGGTGATCGCGGCCATGGAGATCTCCTGGCTCATGGCCCGCGTGATGCGCTCCACGAGCTGCGTCTTGCCCGCTCCCACGGGGCCTCCCACACCGATGATGACGGGATCCATGCTGTCCTCCTGCGTTCTCGTTCTCTGCTGTTCGTTGCTGTGCTGCTCGTTGCTGCGCGCCGCAGCCGGTACCGTTCCCCGCAGCGGGGCCGCGCGGCGTCGTCGGGCCGGCGTGCCGCCCCCGCGGGCCGCGCGGCGGCCGCTCAGCTCATGAAGAGCCGTGCCCGCTGGCGTTCGTGGTTCATCTGCGCGATCTCCAGCCCCGGGGCCACGGCACCCAGGACCTCCTCCGCGATCCCCGCCACCACGAGCTCCCGGGAGGTGACGACGGCGCGCCCCACCCAGTCCTGCGCCGCCCGGATCACGGCCTGGCCGGTGTTCTGGCCCAGCGGGATGCCGCGCACCGCGTTCTGGGTCAGGGAGATCACGGTGGCGTAGACGTGCGAGGCCACCGCGGTGTCCTCGGGAACGTCCAGGCCCCGGGCGAGCACACCCCACACCGTGGCCTGGTGGCCGTGCATGCGCTCCTCGGCCACGCCCTGCTGGTAGCGCCGGACCCAGTCCCCCGGGTAGCTGCGCGCGCCGATGCTCAGCAACCGGCGGCCCATGGTCATGCCGCCCTCCCGGATCTGGCGGGGAAGGGCCTGCGCCGTGACGAGGTCGTCCAGGTCCTCGATCCGCTCGAAGTCCTGCGCCGCGTAGACCAGGCGGATGGCCAGCGCGTCCGTGAACGTGAGCTGCTGGTCCACGAACATCTCGAGCCACGCGGAGAACGATGCCTCGTCCTCCAGCTGCTCCGCGGCCATGTACGTCTCGAAGCCCAGGGAGTGGCTGAACGCCCCGGTGGGCAGCGCGGAGTCCGTGAGCTGCATCAGCCCCAGGACCCCGGACAGGGAGGGTTCCACCACCGGATCAGTGCGTGTGCTCGGCGTGGCGGAACGGCACGGGCATGACCCGTTCCTGGCGCGAGTACGGCACCTCGTGGTGGTCCAGGAAGTCCTGCACCGTGTGGTCGTACTGCACCACCATCACCTCGGCCTCGTACTCGCTCTCCGGCCCGAAGAACTGCGCCTGCAGGTGTCGGTTGCCCAGGCTGTGCGCCACGAACGCCATCTCCACGATGGACCGGGCCCCGATCACCAGCACGTCCGTGGGGAGCACCTGGACCACCACGGCGTTGCCGTCCTGCGGGCCGCCCGCCACGGACAGCACGTCCCCGTCCTTCAGGTCCGGCGCCTTCGCGGGCAGCCGCAGTCCCAGCTCGTGGCCGTGGTCCGTGGTGAGGCGCTGGATGCGCTTGACCAGTTCCGCACTGGGCAGCACCACCTTCTCCACGTGCCGCCCGGCCACGAGCTCCTGGCCGGAGGCGTCGTGGATGTTGCCCAGGATCTCGGTGACGATCATGGGTCTCCTTCCGTCGATTGCAGTGGTTCTGAAGGTGCCTGGTTGCCTGCCGGCCAGGTGGGAGGGTGCCGCGGCCCGCCGAGGGGCCGTGCGGCGTCGTCGTCCTCCGGGGGTGCCGGTACGACGACGCCGCCGCGCCGCCGGGGCCTCAGAACAGGAAGTAGCGCTGGGCGAGCGGCAGCTCCGTGCGGGGCTCGCACGTGACGGGCGTGCCGTCCACGCGCACCTCGTACGTCTCCGGGTCCACGCGCAGCTGCGGCGTCTCGCCGTTGAACTTCATGTCCGCCTTGGTGAGGGAGCGGATGTCCCGGCACTCACGCACCACCTTCTCCAGACCGAGCGAGCGCGGCACGCCCGCCTGGATGGAGGCCTGGGACATGAACGTGATGGACGAGCGCGCGGCCGCCTTGCCGTACGCGCCGAACGCCTTGCGGTACCAGCGGGGCTGCGGGGTGGGGATGGACGCGTTCGGATCGCCCATCACCCCGTGGACCATCTGGCCGCCCTTGATGATCAGGTCCGGCTTGACCCCGAAGAACTTGGGCTCCCACAGCACGAGGTCCGCGAACTTGCCCTCCTCCACGGAGCCCACCGCGTGGGAGACGCCGTGGGCGATGGCCGGGTTGATCGTGTACTTGGAGATGTAGCGCTTGATGCGGTGGTTGTCCCCCACCGAGCCCTCGTCCTCGGGCAGCTGCCCGCGCTGGCGCTTCATGGAGTCCGCCACCTGCCACGTGCGCAGCACCACCTCACCCACGCGGCCCATGGCCTGCGAGTCCGAGGACGTCATGGAGAAGATGCCCATGTCCTGCAGCACGTCCTCCGCGGCAATGGTCTCCTTGCGGATGCGCGAGTCCGCGAACGCCACGTCCTCCGGGATGTCCGGGTTGAGGTGGTGGCACACCATGAGCATGTCCAGGTGCTCCTCGATGGTGTTGCGCGTGTACGGCAGCGTGGGGTTGGTGGACGCCGGGAGGATGTTCGGGTCCTGCGCCAGCTCGATGATGTCCGGGGCGTGACCGCCGCCCGCGCCCTCCGTGTGGAACGTGTGGATCACCCGTCCGGCGATGGCCGCGCGGGTGTCCTCCACGAACCCGGCCTCGTTGAGGGTGTCCGTGTGGATCGCCACCTGGACGTCGTACTCGTCCGCGACCTGCAGGGACGTGTTGATGGACGACGGCGTGGCTCCCCAGTCCTCGTGCACCTTCAGTCCGATCGCACCCGCCCTGATCTGCTCCGCCATGGGTGAGATGGACGAGCCGTGGCCCTTGCCGAGCAGCCCGAAGTTCATGGGGAACTCCTCGAAGGAGCGCAGCATGTTGTGGATGTTCCACTCGCCGGGGGTGATGGTGGTGGCCTTGGAGGACTCGCTCGGGCCCGTGCCACCGCCGATCATGGTGGTGATCCCGGAGACCAGCGCCGTCTCGATCTGGTCCGGGCTGATGAAGTGGATGTGCGAGTCGATCCCACCCGCGGTGAGGATCTTGCCCTCGCCGGCGACCACGTCCGTGGCCACACCGATCACGATGTCCACGCCGTCCATGATGTGGGGGTTGCCGGCCTTGCCGATCTTCTGGATGTGGCCGTCCCGCACCGCCACGTCCGCCTTGTAGATCCCCGTCCAGTCGATCACCACCACGTTCGTGATCACCAGGTCCGGGATCCCCACGTCCCGCACGAGCTGGCCGTTCTGGCCCATGCCGTCGCGGACCACCTTGCCGCCGCCGAACACGGCCTCCTCACCGGGGGTCGTGAGGTCCTTCTCGACGCGCGCGAACAGCTCGGTGTCCGCCAGACGGATCGCATCCCCCGTGGTGGGCCCGTACAGGCTCGCGTACTGGTCCCTGCTCATCTCAAAGCTCATGGTTGACCTTCTTGTTCTGCGTGTTCATCGTGCTGTTCGACGTCGTGCCGTCCGGTGGGCCGGACGGGTGTGGGCCGGACGGGGTCAGCGGGTCTCGTTGGAGAAGCCGCCCCGCTGGCGCAGCGGCTTCGGGGCGTCCCCCGCCGCGGAGCGGTGGCGCGCGGGGGTGACGGCTGCGGCGTCGTCGTCCAGGGAGGCGGGCTCGTGGGCGTCCAGGGGCCCGTCCATGAGATCCCGGAAACCGTGGACGATGCGGTCCCCGTCCAGGGGGATCAGACGCACCGTGGTGGAGTCGCCCGGTTCCAGGCGGACCGCGGTGCCCGCGGGGATGTCCAGGCGGTGTCCCACGGCCCGGTCGCGGTCGAACTGCAGGGCCCGGTTGGCCTCCGCGAAGTGGAAGTGGGAGCCCACCTGCACGGGGCGGTCCCCGCGGTTGAGAACCTCCATGGTGATGGCCTCACGGCCCTCGTTGCAGACGACGGGCGCGTCCGCCAGCACGTACTCTCCGGGTGTCATGGGTGCTCCTCGCGGGGGTCAGCGAATGGGGTCGTGGACGGTCACGAGCTTGGTGCCGTCCGGGAACGTGGCTTCCACCTGGACGTCCGGGATCATCTCCGGGACGCCCTCCATGACGTCCTCGCGGGTGAGGATGGTGCTTCCCCAGCTCATCAGCTCAGCCACCGTCCGACCGTCACGCGCGCCCTCCAGGAGCTCGTAGGTGATGATCGCGATGGCCTCGGGATAGTTCAGCTTCAGCCCCCGCGCCTGGCGCCTGCGCGCGAGGTCGGCGGCGACCACCACCAGAAGCTTCTCCTGATCCTTGGGCTGCAGATGCATGCCTGGTCCCCTCCGGTTGATCCGCTCGTTCCATTGCTCGTCAGAGGCGGGCTACCCCCTCGGTACGCGAGCTTGGTTAGCCTACCTCCACAACCGGGGTGAGCTGCTGTGACCTCGAGAGCATTCAGGTCCATCGGGATCCGTCGTCCTTCGCGGAGTCGCGCGTTTCTCAGTCCGTACCGGAACAGCGGTCGGGGGCAATTCCGTGGAACTCCACAGGATTGCCCAGTCGGTCGTAGGTGATGGCCGTGCTGATCCGGAGACTGCAACCGGGCCCCAGGGGGACGGTGCGCGGGCGGCCGCTGCCCCCGCCGGTGCGCTCCCCCACGACCGTGACGTGGTCGAGGCCCTTCACACCCACCAGGAAGTCCTCCGCAGCGCTGTAGGTGGAGGCATCGACCCTGACGGTGAGGGTGCCGGGCCACGCGCCGTGGACGGGGGGCTCGGCCCAGCGTGGCTGCGGCTCCGACAGCCCTCCGCGGCCATCCGTGAATGCGGCGCTGCCCACCATGGTCCTGGTCCTGAGGAAGCGGTCCCGCACTCGACCGGCGAGCATGATGTCACCGCCCACGTTTCCACGCAGGTCGAGCACCATGTGCTGGCGCTGTGTGGCCGCAGCGCACACTTCGTCGAGGACGCATTCAATGCCCGCGGACGGGTCAAAGGCCCTCAGGACGACCACGGCGTCCCCAGCCCGGTTCTTCCGCACCGTCATGAGCTGCTCGAGCGCGTGCGGCACCGCCCGCTCCACCCAGGTCACCGACCGGCACGTGCGTGGATCCGTTGCGCCGAAGCTGCGCTCGGGCCCGTTGAAAGCCATGGCGCGGCGAGCCGCCATCCTCCGGTGCTGCTGCGGAGACGCACCCACTGTTCTCAACCAGTGAGCAGGATCGTCGATCTGCACCACCCATCCGACGCGGACACCGGCAGCGAAGGCCGCCGATGTCTGGGGCACCTCGATCATCGTGGCCCCGTTCGCGTGCAGCTCTGCGGTGTAGAGGGGGTGGGAGACTCCGGCGTCGTGATCAAGGACGGCAGTGTGCGCATCGCCGAGCCGGGCCACCCAGCGCGAAGCCCAGGGGATGAACTCCTCCCAGGTGCGGGGCCGGTCCTCCATCACATCGGCGCACAGGGCGCCCCAGTCCAGTCCGCGCAGGGTGAAGTACGGGTAGCTGGTCTCACACTCCGTGCGGATGCGCTCGATTGCCTCGTCGATCGTGCCCGCAGGAGTTGCAGAAACCTGCGGGCCCGGTGAGTGCGCGAGGGTTTGCAGCAGACTGAACGTAGCCATGAGCCCGTTGCTGTCAGCCGCCCGACTGACAAGGCGGCCACTCCCGGCGTCCCAGGCCAGCGAGGGCACTTCTCCGGGTTCAACCCGTTCTGCCACCCACCGGAAACATCCTCCGGGCGGCTCCGAGAACACCACGGGCACGCCGAGAACGGCCTCGAGCTCGTGACGTTCCTGGACAAGCAGCGCCAAAGTTGCACCGTCCACCAAACTGGCGGGGAAGTCGATGTGAAAGGGCCGGTTGGCTGCGATGCCTTGCAGGGACATGAGGACATGATGCCCGCGTGCACAGGCCCACACCCGATGCCACAGCGTCCAACGACCGGCCGTCGCCACGTCCTCACGCAGAATCGGGGAACCAGCATGCCTGGACGACGCCCGAGCTCGCCCCGCTGCACGGGCTCCGATCCCCTGTGGGAAACCAATGGGCGGCTGACGCCTGTGGCTAGGCTCGGACAGCATGCACCTCGTCTACGTCGATGACTCCGGGGACTCCAGGCACGGCACCACCCTGACCGCACTCATCGTGCCCGACGACCGGTGGAACGAGGTGATAGCCGCATGGCTGGGAGGCCGCCGGGCCATCCACCACGAGTTCGGCATTCCCACCACCCGGGAGCTGCATGCCAACGAGTTGTACAAGGGGCGCGGGAAGTACTGCGAGACCGAAGGTCAGGAGAGGCTGTTCTCCACACCTCGTCGAGCCGCGACAGGCCGAATCATGCTCTCAGCACTGGCTGCGGCGGAGGGTGCTCTCGTGGTCACGATCGCCACCCCGTGCAGGTCGTCCACGGAGTCATACAACACCTTGCTCCGGTGGCTCGACGGCTGGGCGGAGGAGAACGACACCACGGTCATGGTCTTCTACGACGGCCAGCAGGGGTACGGCGAACCTTGCGCGCCACTGTCTCCAGCGCAGGCCCGTGCAGAGTGGGACACCGCACTGCGTGCTTCTACCCCGTAACGTAAGGCGCACCGCGCGCTCGATCTGCACACTCGACGCGTGATCGAGGACGTGATCATGCAGGACAGCAGGTACAACCAGCTGATCCAGGCTACGGATCTCATCGCCTACGGCGCCTACCAGCTGCACGCGCAGACCCATCCAGAGATCTGGGGTGCCACACACCGCCCGGTCACGGACGCCATTCGTGCTTACAGGAAGATGGCACCCCGGTGGTTGCCGACGTCCGAGCACGGCATCATCTGGTGCCCCTGACGCAAAAACCCCCGACCAGAGGTCAGGGGTTTGCGAGGTGCGAGACCCCCGGAGCGGCTAGAGATGCCACATAGGGCCTCGCAATGTCAGGGTACACCCGCGAGTGCTCTGTGAGAACGGGATGGTCGAACCGGACAGCATGGCAGGGGCCGGGCATCCCGGGCGACGCCGCGGCGTCGCCCGGAGCGTCTCACCCCTCGCCGCGGCGCACCCTGCGGTCCGCCCGCAGCACGCGGGCGAGGACCAGGGCCACGACGGCGACCAGCACTCCGCCGATCAGCGACGTCCACTGCATGCCGGCGGAGAAGGCGGCCGTGGCGGCGTCGGCGATCGCGGGGCCCAGGGAGGAGTTGGCGGCCACGTCGAAGGCGCCGCCCAGGGTCTCCCGGGCGGCCTGGGCGCCGTCCGCAGGAACGCCCGCGGGCAGCTCCAGGTGGCCCTGGTAGAACGCGGTGGTCAGCCCGCCCAGCACGGCGGTGCCGAGCACGGCGCCCACCTCGTACCCGGTCTCGGATACCGCCGACGCCGCGCCCGCCTTCGCCTCGGGCACCGAGGAGACCACGAGGTCCGTGGACAGCGTGGTGGCCAGCCCGGTGCCCGCGCTCATCAGGGTGAAGCCCACGATCACGGGCACCGCGGACGCCTGCTGGTCCGTGAACGCGACCACCAGGAAGCCACCGGCCACCAGCAGCAGGCCCAGCACCACGGCGGTGCGCAGGCCCGTGGCACGCGCGATCCGCTCCGCACCGAGCCCCGCCAGGATGGACAGCACCAGCCCGGGGACCATCAGCAGACCGGAGCTCATGGGGTCCCGGCCATTGAGCAGCTGCAGGTACTGCGTGAAGAAGAACAGGAAGCCGAACAGCGCCACGTTGGACACCGTGTTCACGGCCAGCCCGCCGGAGAAGCGGGCGCTGCGGAAGAAGCGCAGGTCCAGCATGGGGTAGTCCTTGGCCACCTGGCGGCGCGCGAAGAGCATCCCGCACACCATGCCCAGGGCGATGAACACGATGCTCTCCAGGGGCGACCCGCTCGTGGCCAACGTCTTGATCCCGTAGACCACCGGTGCCATGGTCAGCACCGCCAGCACGATGGACAGCGGGTCCACGGGCCCGGGGTTCGGGTCCTTGGACTCGGGCAGCACCAGGGGCGCGGCCACCAGGAACGCGAGCAGCACGGGGACGGCCAGCAGGAACACGGACCCCCACCAGAAGTGGTTGAGCAGGAACCCGCCCGCAATGGGCCCCAGTGCGGCACCGGCGCTGAACCCGGCGGTCCAGATGGCGATGGCCAGGCTGCGCTGGGCGTCGTGGCGGAACACGGTGCGCAGCAGCGAGAGCGTGGTGGGCAGCAGCATGGACCCGAACACGGCGATCCCCACGCGGGCCGCGAGCAGCCACTCGGCCGTGGGCGCGAACGCCGCGAACAGGGAGATCAGCCCGAACCCGGAGGAGCCGATCACCAGCATCTTCCGGCGCCCGATCCGGTCCCCCAAGCTGCCCATGGGGATCAGCAGCGCCGCAAGCATGAGGGGATACACGTCCACGATCCAGAGCAGCTGCGCCGCGGTGGGTTGCAGCCCCTGCGAGATGGCGGGCAGGGCAAAGCTCAGGGCGGTGTTGTTCACGGTGACCAGCAGCACGGGCAGCATGAGCACGCCGAGGGCGACCCACTCGCGGGTGCCTGCCCTGGGCTGGTGGTCGAGCGCCACGGACACGGGGACCTCCTGGGTTGAGAGCAGCGGATGAGCGGTGGCACGAGCCGTACACCGTCGTACCGAGCCCCACCTCGTGGAGCGCCTCGTGAGTCTTTACCGTCCAGACGGTACAGTTAACGGCGTCCGGTCCGCAATGATTCCCGTCACCATGTGAGGTTCCCGCGTCCCATGCCCCGCAAACCAGCAGCCCGCGAGAAGCTCCTCTGCGCCTTCGAGCACCTGGTCCTCACGGAGGGCGAGCGCGCGGCGACCCTGGACGCCGTCGCCACGCAGGCGGGGGTCTCCAAGGGGGGTCTGCTCTACCACTTCCCCCACCGGCAGGCCCTCGTGGACGCCGCTCTGGCCCGCTGCGAGGAGCTGGCGGAGGAGGACCTGGCGCGGCTGACGGCGTCGTCCCGGGGTGCGGCGCGCGAGTTCCTGACGACCTCCCTCTACGAGGACAGCCCCCTGGACCGCAGCCTGGGCGTCGCCTTCCGGCTCGTGCATGCCCGCGAGCCGGGCGCCCGGCAGACCTGCGAGCGCGTTTCGAGCGCGTGGTACCGCGTGGTGCTCGCGGACGTGGGGGACCCGGTGGTGGCCGCCGCGGTCCAGGCCATGGGCGACGGCCTCTACCAACAGGCGGTCATGGGCCTGCTCCCGGAGGACGACACCGAGAAGCACGCCGTCCTCGAGCACCTCCTGGCGGCGCTGGATCGCCTCATGGAGGGGGACGCCCCGCGGTAGCCGCCCGCCCCTCCGGCGACGATGCCGTACAGCCTCCTCCGCGCCGCAGGGCCACAGCGTGCGTCGTGCGGTTCACAGCGCGCGAGGACAGGGAAAGGGGGGCGCGGCCGCCCGTACACGGCCACGCCCCCGGTTCTGGAGCGGACGGAGTCAGTCCGCCCGCGCCATGCCCTGCACCGGGCTGAGCTTCGTGGCCCGCCGCACCGGCAGGGCCGAGGCGAGGACGGCCACCACCACGGCACCGGCCAGGATCAGGAGGAACCCTGCCCAGGGCACCACGGGCTGCACCGCGAAGCTGTCCGGGAGCACTGCCATCACCCCCAGCACGCCGAACAGCCACCCCACCACGAGACCCACCACGGTGGCCACGAGGGAAATTACGAGTGCCTCACGGCGGATCAGTGCACCCAGCTGCCGCTTGGACAGCCCCAGAGCCCGCAGCAACGAGTTCTCCTGGGAACGCTCCAGCACGGATAGGGAGGTGGTGGAGGCGATGCCCAGCACGGAGACCACCACGGCCACCGCGAGCAGACCGAGGACCACAGTGAGCAGGATGTCCAAGATGGAGACGTAGCCGGCCTTTTCCATCAAGGCACCACCCAGCTGGCTCGAATCCACGTGCAGGATGTCCGCCACGGACTTCTGCAGGTCTCCCGCCTTCTGGACATCGAGGTACTGGACGGCGTCGACGGCGGCACTGGAGCCGGCCGGCAGGCTGCCGTCGGTCTGCACGCCCGCCACGTCCGGCAGGTTCTGGAGGTCCGTCACCTGTTGGTGGCTGAGCTGGCCCGCATTTGCCGGGACGGAGATGTCCACGGGGCGGTCGTGGTCGAGCTGGTCCAGCAGCGTGGTTCGGGCCACGTGCTGGCCCGTGAGCACCGTGGAGACCAGTAGCACGCCGATCAGCAGCGCGGTGGCCGTGGTGCTCGTGCGGGTGGGGTAGCGCGCGGCGTTCGCGGCGGCCAACCGGGAGGGGATGCCGCCGGGCAGCAGCTTTCCCGCACCCCTCACGAGACCCGGAATGTAGGCCCGTGAGGTCAGCACCACGCCCAGGAAGGAGGCGAGGCCTCCCGCGATGCCGAAACCGGCGCTGTGCTGGGTGGCTCCGAGCACCAGGGCAGTGGCACCGGCCACGAGCACGAGGGCACCGAGGACCACGCGCACCACGGGCATCCCGTCCGCGGCCCGGGAGCCGCGCAGCCCGTCCAGCGCGGAGGCGCCACGGGCACGACGAGCCGGGCCCAGGGACGCGATCACGGTCAGCAGCACACCGGTGACGAAGCCGACCAGCATGTCCCGCGGCGCGAGGGTCAACGTGAGGGCCCCGGCGAGACCTGAGACGTTGAGCAGCGCCACGAGACCGGCCACGGCGGCCACGCCCAGGGCGGACGCGAGCACGCCGATGAACAGCCCCTCCAGCAGCACCGCGCGGCGCAGCTGGGAACCGGTGGCCCCCACACAGCGCAGCAGAGCGAGCTCACGGGCCCGCTGGGCGGTGAGCACGGACAGCGTGTTGGTGACGACCAGCAGCGCGACCAGCACGGAGATCCCGGCGAACAGGCCCAGGAAAATGGCCATGACGTCGGTCCCCTGGGACATCTGCTGCAGGGAGTCGTCCGCCATCTGCTCTGGGGTCTTCACGTCCAGTGCCGGCTGGCCGGCTTGCCCCGTCCCCAGGATGCGGTTGACCTCGGCGGCCAAAGAACCGAGCTGTTCCTGGTCCAGGGTTCCGTGGGTGCGCAGCAGAATGGCCTGCTGGTCGCTCGCGACTCCCGGGGTCTGCCCCGGAATGCGCTCCAGACCGGCGCTCGTGGCGTACCAGTCGGGCAGGCTCGAGGAGGACGCGTTCTGCGTGACGCCGCTCAGGGTGTACTGCGCGGTGCCGCCGTTGTCGTCCCCCGCCTGCCCGAGCACCACGGTGTCACCCACGCCTGCGTGCAGCTCGTCCGCCATCTTCTCGGTGGTCACGATCTGCTGGGGCGTCTCGGGCAGCTTCCCCTCCGACACGGAGGTGGGCAGCAACGAGGTCTCCGAGGGGAGATCGCTCACGAGCGTCATGGCGGGGCCGGAGGCCGAGCTGCTTCCCTCCACGCGCGCCAGCGTAGACTGCGGGGCCCAGGCACTGTCCACCTGCGTGAGCTGCTCGATCTTCGAGATCTGCTGGGCGTCCGCGGTGGCGGGGGCCTTCTCCGCGTCGGGGCTTGTCACCACGGCGTCGGCGTTCTTGTAGGGCGCAGCCAGGTTGGAGGCCAGGCTGGTGCTCAGGGTGCTGGCCAGACCGAGCGCCGCAGTCATGAACGCGGCGCACACGGCCACGCACACCACCACCAGCGCGTAGCGGCTCCGCTGCCGGGTCAGGCGGGAGGTGACGACCTTCAGCATCAGCGCACACCTCCCCGGGTGTCGTCGGCCACGATCTGGCCGTCGCGCACACGCACCACACGGTCCGCGGCCTCGGCCACGGTGGTGTCGTGGGTGACCACCACGACGGTCTGGCCCAGTTCGTCCACGCAGCGGCGCAGCAGGGCCAGCACCTCGTCCGACGTCGCCGAGTCCAGCGCGCCCGTGGGCTCGTCCGCGATCACGACGTCCGGCTGGGAAAGCAGAGCGCGCGCGATTGCCACCCGCTGCTGCTGCCCGCCGGACATCTCGTCCGGGCGGTGGTCCAGGCGCTCGGTGATCTGCAGCGTGGTGGCCAGGACGTCCAGGCGGGCGGTGTCCACCTTCCTGCCCGCGAGCGAGAGCGGCAGCTCGATGTTCTGGCGCGCGGTGAGGGTGGGGACCAGGTTGAACGCCTGGAACACGAAGCCCACGTGGTCGCGGCGGAAGCGGGTCAGCTGGTCGTCGGAAAGCCCGGCGATGTCCTGGCCGCCCACGGCAATGCGGGTCTCGGGGTTGCGGTCCGGGGTGTCCAGCCCGGCCAGGCAGTGCACCAGGGTGGACTTGCCGGAGCCCGAGGGGCCCACGACCGCCACGAACGTCCCCTCCGGGATCTCCAGGCTCACGTCGCGCAGCGCGGCCACGGCCGTGCCCCCGGAGCCGTACGTGCGGGAGACGTGGGCCGCGTCCACGGCCAGGCGCCGAGGGGTGCTGGACTGCGCGGGAGCCGTGGCGGTGGCGTCGGTCGAAGACCCGTGCGGGGAGGTCTCCCGGCGGGAGGCCCCCCAGGGGGCGGGGTCGTGCGAGGTGCGGGTGGGGTCCGGAGAAGTCATGCCTCCATTCTCCGAGGCCCCGGGGCGGCACACATCGGACGGGGGTACGATCTGTGGCCCACCGCGTGCCCGCCCCACCGTGGCGCGGGTCTCACCGGAGCCGTCCGCTCATACCGGGGTATGAGACCGGGCCCGGAACCGGGGCTCAGCCGGGCAGCACCACACCGGTCTCGTACGCGATCACCACGGCCTGCACCCGGTCCCGCGCCTGGAGCTTGGACAGGATGTGGGACACGTGCGTCTTGACCGTGGGCTCGGACAGGAACAGCCGCTGCATGATCTCCCCGTTGGAGCACCCCTCGCCGATCAGCTCGAACACCTCGCGCTCACGGGCCGTGAGCGTGCCGAGCCGGGGGTCCTGCCACGGGTCTTGCGCCGGGGCGCCCCCGTCGACGCAGCCCGCGCGGGTCTGCGGGGCACCGGGGCCGGGTGCGTGCGCCGCGCCGAGCCCGCGGGACTCCTCCGGCGGCGTCGTGCCCCCGGGCCCCGTGCGGGAGGTCTCCGCCGCCACGTCCGCGGACAGTCGGTCCGGGGAGTGCCGCCCCGGGGACTCGAAGCCCCCGGACACCAGGTGGGAGAGCAGCCGCCGCGTGGTGGATGGCGCGATCACCGCGTCCCCGCGGGCCACGGTGCGGATCGCGTCCAGCAGCTCCTCGGGGCGGGCGTCCTTGAGCAGGAACCCGCTGGCGCCGGCCTGGATGCCCTCCAGGGCGTACTCGTCCAGGTCGAACGTGGTGAGCACGATGATCCTGACCTCCGGGCGCAGCCGCAGGATCTCCCGGGTTGCGGCGATCCCGTCCATCCGGGGCATGCGCACGTCCATGAGGATCACGTCCGGGCACTGCTCCGGCGCCGCGGTGCGCACAGCCTCCACGGCGGCCGCGCCGTCGTCCAGGTCCCCCACCACGGTGAGGTCCGGTTGCGAGTCCACGAGCATGCGGAAGCCTCCACGCACGAGCGGCTGGTCGTCCACGATGAGCACGCGCACGGGTGCTGCGCCCAGGGTCTCTGCCATCATGTTTCCTCCCCCGGCAGGGTAGCGCGGACCACGAACACGTCCGCGCGCCCGGGGTGCGGGCCCGCGCTCAGGGTGCCTCCGTAGAGGCCCACGCGTTCACGCAGCCCCTGCAGCCCGAAGCCGCCGCCGGGCGCGCGGGTGACGGCCCCGGCGCCGTCGTTGGTGATCTCCACCGCGGACCCGGCGTCCCCGTGCTCCAGAACGATCCGCACCCTCGTGGCCTGCCACGCGTGCTTGAGGGCGTTGGTCAGGGCCTCCTGGACCACGCGGTACAGGGTCAGCTGCGCGCCCGGGGACAGGTGCGCCTCACCGCTGACCAGGTACTCCACGGGCAGCCCGGCCGTGCGCACGGAGGCCACCAGGTGTTCAATCTGCTCGAGCTGCGGCACGGGTGCCGTGCCCGTCCCGTCCTCGGTGCGCAGCACGCCCAGCAGCTTGCGCATCTCCGCGAGGGAACCGCGCGCGGTCTCCGCGATGGTCCCCAGGGTCTCCACGGCCACCTCGGGGGTCGACGACGCCGCGTAGCGCGCCCCGTCCGCCTGCGCGATCACCACGGACAGCGAGTGCGCCACCACGTCGTGCATTTCCCGCGCGATCCGCGCCCGCTCGTCCTGCGCGGCCAGGCGCACCTCCTGCTCGCGCTCCACCTCCAGGCGCCGCGCGCGGTCCTCGAGCTGCTCCCGGCGACGACGACGCCCCCGCGCCAGGTCCCCCGCGAGGAACGCGACCGTGACGATGGCCGCCGTGACCACCGTGAACATGGTTCCCACGAGCACCCACTCCAGCGTGGAGTGGTGGTCGAACATGAACAGGAACCAGTGGTTGCTGCGCACCCCCAGAACCACGCTGCCGAGCAGGGCCGCCGCATACACGCGCCGCCCGGCGGGGGTGGGTGCGAGCTTGACCGCGGTGTAGACCACGCACGGCACGGCCCACAGGCACAGCCCGATGGGTGCCACGTTGAGCACCAGCAGGCTCACCAGGCTCAGCGTGCCCACGCAGTAGGCCGTGGCCACGGGGTTCACGCGCCGGAAGAACAGTGGGATCCAGCACGCGAGCGTGCACCACCACGTGCGGGTGTCCCCCAGGGAGAGCGCGGAGAAGAACACCGTGACCAGCCCGCCCAGGACCACGAGCACGGCGTTGCTCTGGTGGGGGTGGTTCTCCACCCAGCGGGCGAGTCGGATGTGTGCAGCCATGACGTTTGGAAGCCTATCCGCCACCTCCGCCCCGGTGCGTCATCCCGCAGAAGGGGAAACGCCCCGCGCCCCCGTCCCGTACGGGGAGGAGCGCGGGGCGTCCACGGCGGGGTCGGCCGCGCGTCACCCGCCTGGGTGCACGGAGCAGCGCCGCAGGGACGCGGCAGTGCCTCGGCCGTTCAGTCGAACCACTGCGTGGGCGGGCCCGCGGTGAGCAGCACGGCGAACAGCGCCACCACGAGCACCAGCAGCGCCAGCCCCGAGAGCAGCGGCCAGCGCAGGATCACGGCCAGCAGCTTCTCGGCGGGCGTGCATGCGGGTTCGCGCCCGGTCACCCCTCCCGCCACGGAGGCCGGCGCCGCCGTGCCCCCGGTCCCCGTCGCCTCCTCGCCGGGCACCGCCGCGGCCCCGGCCCCGCGCTGCGGCGAGGTGGCTGCGGAAGCCGGCCGTGCGGCGTCGTCGTGCGTGGGGAGGGTGCCCGCGGGAGCCACGCGCCACGCGTCCGAGAGCAGGCCCCGGCGCTCCACGTGCCGCTCGAAGGGGACCGTGGCGAACGGGACCACCGAGAGCACGAGTCCCAGCACACCGGTGCCGGCGGGCCAGCGGCGGTCCGTCCAGACCACCACGGTGGCCACGCAGTAGCTCAGGAACACGAAGCCGTGGATCCCGCCGCCCACCCGCACCGGCAGGTCACCGGCGTGGAGGACGTACTTGGCCAGCATCCCCAGGATCAGCAGCGTCCAGGTGACGGCCTCTGCGGTGGCGGCGGTGCGGTACAGCTTCCGGGGGCTCATGCGGCACTCTCCTGATCGGGTTTGCTGGTGGCGTCGCGGACCTCGCCCACGAGCTCCTCCAGGACGTCCTCGAGGGCCACAATGAACACGGACTGGTCCGAGGTGCGGGAATCACGGGCCACCTCGCCCAGGAGGGCGAAGTGCGCACCCCTGGCCTGCATGGTGCGGGTGACCTTGCGCAGCTTGTCCCCCGGGGCCACACGCGCGAAGCGGCGCACGATGGCCGGGGGGACGGGGCGCTCGCGGGCGGTCTCCGGCAGGCCCAGCACGTCCTTGGCGTGGAGGTAGCCCATGAGCCGCTCGTCCTTGTCCCGCACGGGGAACCGCGAGTAGCCGGTCTCCGCGCACAGCAGCTCCACCCCGGAGACCGTGATGTCCGAGGGCACGGTGCGCATCCCGGTCAGCGGCAGGGCCACGTCCGCGGCGGTCTTGTTCTCGAAGTTCAGGGCGCCGGTGAGCAACCGGATCTCGTCCTTGTCCAGCAGGCCCTCGCGGCCGGACTCGGCCACGAACCCGCGGACGTCGTCCGAGGTGAACGCGGAGGCCACCTCGTCCTTGGGCTCCACCCGGAACAGCCAGCGCACCAGGTGGTTGGCGCTCTCGTTCATGATCCAGATGAACGGGCGGAACACCACCACGAACCCGTGCAGCACGGGGCCCAGCACCTGGGCCACCCGGCTGGGCACGGCGATCGCGATGTTCTTGGGCACCATCTCGCCCAGGATCATGTGCAGGAACGTGACGACCAGCAGGGCGATCACCAGGGCAATGGGGTGCATGAGCGCCTCGGGAACGCCCAGCCAGTGCATGGGCACCTCGATCAGGTGCGCGATCGCGGGCTCACCCACGGCGCCGATCAGCAGGGAGCACGCCGTGATCCCCAGCTGCGTGGCGGCCAGGGACGTGGAGACGTTCTCGATGCCCTTCAGGGCGTACTTCGCGGAGCTCGAGCCCTCAGCGGCCAGCGGCTCCAGCTGGTCCCGGCGGGCCGAGACCACGGCGAACTCGCTCGCCACGAAGAACGCGTTGCCGGCCAGCAGCAGGACCAGCACGATGATGGCGGTGCTCGTGGTCATCGCTGCTCCTCACTCGGGTCTTCCTCGGACACGTCCTCGTCGCGGTGGAAGCCCGGAGCTCCCGTGCGGTCCCCCTGGGACACGCGGAACTCCTCCGCGGTCTCGGGCTCCCGGCCGTCCCCGCCCAGCGGGTCGGGGCGTCCCGGCGGCTGCCAGGAGGTCGACGTCGTGGACCCGCCCCGCTCGTCCGGGTTGCCACCCACGCGGTGCACCAGGATGCGGTCCACCCGGTGCTGGTCCATGCGCATCACGTCCAGGCGGATCTCCGCCTTGGTGGGGAGGTCGTCCTCGTCCCGGTGGTAGTGGTCCACGGCCTCCACGGTGAGGGTGTCCCCCACCTGCGGCAGCCGGTCCAGCTCCTCGGCCATGAGACCGCCGAGGGTGTCGGACTCCTCGCCCTCGGGCATGTCCACGCGCAGCACGTCACCCAGTTCGTCCGGGCGCAGCAGGCCCGAGACCACGAGACCGCCGTCCCGGGTGCGGCGGAAGCGCTGCACGCGGGTGTCCTGCTCGTCGTCGATCTCGCCCACGATCTCCTCGATCAGGTCCTCCAGGGTGACGATGCCGGCGGTGCCGCCGTACTCGTCCACCACCACGGCCAGCTGCAGGCCTTTCACGCGCAGCTGGCGCATGAGGGGGTCCAGGGTCATGGACTCGGAGACCACGTCGGCCGGCACGCACACGTCGCTCACGCGCACCACGGCACGCTCGTCGAAGGGCACCGCCAGGGCGTGGGTGTAGTGCACCACGCCCACGATGTCGTCCACGGACTCCCCGGTCACGGGGAAACGGGAGTGCCCGGTCTCGGAGGCCGTGAGCAGCATGTGCTCCACGGTGTCGTCCGCGTCCAGGAAGGTGACCCGGGGGCGAGGCCGCATGACGTCCGCGGCCGTTCGGTCCCCGAACTCGATGGAGCGGGCCACGAGCTCCGCGGTGCTCGCGTCCAGTGTTCCCTCCCGCCCGGAGCGGCTCACCACGGACGCCAGTTCCTCGGCGGTGCGGGCGTTGGCCACGTCCTCGGTGGGGGTGAAGCCCAGCACCCGCAGCACGGCATTGGCGGAGCTGTTGAGCATGGCCACGAGCCACCCGAAGACCACCATGAAGATCTTCTGGGGCAGCACGACCACGTGGGTCACCCGCATCGGGTCCGCAATGGCCCAGTTCTTGGGCACCAGTTCGCCGAAGACCATCTGGGTGAAGGTTGCCACGACGAAGGCGACGGTCGTGGCGATGCCCACCGCGGCGGCGTCGGGAACGCCCGTCCAGCCGAGGCCCTCCGTGAAGAGGGTGCCCAGGCTGGGCCCGGTGAGGAAACCGGTCATCAGGCTCGTGACGGTGATGCCCAGCTGGGCACCGGAGAGGTTCGTGGAGGTCTTGCGCAGACTCTCCTCGATGGTCGCGGCGCGCTTGTCACCGGCTTGTTCGGCCCGCTGGACGGCCTGCCGGTCCACCGTGAGGAACGCGAACTCCACGGCCACGAACAGGGCGTTGGCGAGGACCAGGAAGAGGAACGCGAGGAGCAGGAGCCAGGCTGTCAGCACCAGCTCACCTCGTGGGAGGGCGCGGACGCGCGCGGGGGGAACAGGGACGCGGTGGAGCGGGGATCAGGGGTGCAGCGGTGCTGCGCCGGACTGTCCGCCTCCTTGTCATCGGCCGAGGCGAGCGCACCGAGGTACGCCGGGGGCCGGTTGTGTTGAAATGTCACGGACCAAGACTACCGAATCCGCTCCCCCGGCCCCCGGTGCGTGTCAGCTCGTGCGGCCCAGGATGTGCTGGGCGCAGCCGCGCAGGTCCTCGTTGCGGAAGCGGTAGCCGGTGGCCAGCAGTCGGCTCACGTCCACCCGCTGGCTCGCGGCCACGAGCTCCTCGGTGGCCTGGACGCCCAGCAGGGCCTTGGGGCCGGCCAGGGGCGTGGGCACCACGGCGTGGCGGTGCAGCACACCGGCCACTATCCTGGCGAAGTCCCTCTGCCGCACGGGCTGGGGCGCGGCCACGTTGAAGGGGCCCTCGGCATCCTCGGTGAGCGTCAGGTGGGCCACCACCCCGGCCATGTCGTCCAGCCCGATCCAGCTCTGCCACTGCTGCCCGCCGCCCAGGGGACCGGAGAGTCCCGCCTCCAGCAGCGGCAGCTGGGGCTTGAGCAGACCGCCCGTGGGCGAAAGCACGAGTCCGGTGCGCACGTTGACCACCCGCATGCCGTACGCGGTGGCGCCGTGCGCCGCGCGCTCCCACTCGCGGCACACCTCGGCCAGGAAGCCGGCCCCGGAGGGCGAGTCCTCGGTGAGGACCTCGTCCCCGCGGCCCGTGCCGTAGTAGCCCACGGCGGAGGAGACCACCAGGGCCTTCGGGCGCTTCTCGGCGGGCACCTGACCCAGCGCGCGCACCAGCAGCTCGGTGCTGTCCACGCGCGAGGCCATGATCTTCTTCTTGCTCTCCGGGTTGAACCGCGTGGCGATGCTCGCACCGCCCAGGTGGATGACGGCGTCCACGCCCTCCAGGTCCCGCGGGTTCAGCAGACCCTTGTCCGGGTCCCAGCCGATCACCCCGTCCCCGGTGGTGGCGCCGCGCTTCATGCGCAGCACCGTGTGCCCACCGGTCTCCAGCAGCGCGCACACCTGCGTGCCCACCAGGCCGGACGATCCGGCCACCGCGATGGTGAGCCGGGGACCGTCGTGCTGGTCGTGGAACGCGAGATCCGCCTTCAGCTGCCGCTCGCGGTACGCGAAGATCCGGTTCAGCTGCGGGGTCATCATGCGCTCACCCAGGTCGTTGAGCCGGCCCGCCCACTGCGGCAGCGGGCGCACGGTCACGCGGTCCTGGATGAGCGTCCCGCCGGACTCGGTCTCCTCGAAGACGTGCCGGTGCTCCCACTCCCCCAGCGGTCCCTTGGCCATGCGGTCCGTGAAGTAGTGGGGCGGGTCCCACTCGCCGTGCTCGGCCGTCCAGGGCAGGTGCACCATGCCGAACGTGCCCGGCACGGACACCCCCAGCTCGGCCTCCGAACCGGGTTCGATCCCGTCCGAGGGCGCCTGGCGCACCTGGTCCGGGCCACCGCCGAACGGCGGGGTGAGGCGGGGCAGGGCGCCGGGGCGCTCGTGCCATGCGAACACCTGCTCACGCGGCTGAGCCAGACGGGTCTCGTGCACGTACTCGTGGGTCATGACGCTGCGGTGTCCGTTCGCTCGTGGTGCCGGGGTGGGAGTGGTGCGGGGTCAGCCGTTCTGGGGGACCTGGTCCACCAGCTCGTCGTCGCCGGGCTCGTCCGCGGGGGTCACGCGCCGCACCTGCCGCGAGTCGAGGACGCGCTCACGACGCCGCGGCTCCAGCGTCACCGGCGCTCCCGTCTCCAGGGACTTCAGTACGGCCGCGTTCACGCGGACGTCCAGCAGGCCTTCCTCGCCACTGGGCTCGGGAGCTTCGCCGTTGCGCAGGCAGTCCACGAAGTACTGGGTCTGCCCGCCGAACTGCTCCACGGGATCGTGCGCGAAGCTCTCGGAGGAACCGTTCTTCGTGAGCGTGTACACGATGCCGGTGTCCGGGCCGAAGCCGAAGCACGGCTCCGCGGAGATCTCACCCTCGGTGCCCGCCACGGTGAAGCGCTCCACGGACTCGGAGGCGTAGGAGATGGTGAACTGGGCAACCCGGTCCCCCGGGAACGTGAGGGTCACGGCCACGGTGTCGTCGAAGTTGAACTCACGGCCCGGGGTGCGCACGCCCTTGGCGTAGACCTCCACGGGCTCGTCGTGGAAGAGGTTGCGCACCATGTTCTGCGGGTACGTGCCGAGGTCCGGGATGGGCCCGCCCCAGTAGCCCGAGTGGCCGCGGTGGTTCTCCTCGGTGATGTCCTGGGAGAACGCCGCGGTGAAGTAGCGGGGGTCCCCGATGACCTTCTGGTCCCGGACCTTCTCGACCATCTCCACGGTGCCCGGCTCCTGGTGTAGCCGGTAGGCCACCATGAGGGTGGCACCGCTCTGCTCGGCGGCGTCGATGATGGCCTGGCAGTCCTCCTCCGAGGTCTCCATGGGCTTCTCGAGCAGCACGTGCAGGCCCGCCTTCAGTGCGGGCTCGGCGAACTCGCGGTGGCGGAACACCGGGGTGGCCACGTACACGGCGTCGATGTCCCCGGACTCCAGCAGCGCGGGGTACTCCTCGTAGGAGTGCACGGCCACGCCGTACTCCTGGCCCAGCTCCTCCGCCTTCTCCGCACTGGAGGTCACCAGCGCGGCGAGCTCGGCGTCCTCGATCCGGTCCAGTCCGGGGATGAACGCCTGCTGCGAGATCTGTCCCACGCCCACCACCGCGAAGCGGACCGGGCGATCGTCGGGAATGGTGGCAACCATGGTGAACCTCCGAGGGGTCGAGGGTGCGGGTCACGCCCACCCGTCAGTGGGCTGATGACGTGTTCTTCCTCCACTGTAGGCACGCCCTCCGGAGCGTGTCAGGGCCCGTTCACCCACCGCGCACAGCTGCCGGTCCACGGACCCCACCCCGGCTGCCCGACCGTCCTGCTGACCGCCCGGCCCCGACGACGCCGCCGCGTCCGGCCCGGACGCCCCGTGCCCGGTCAGCGGACGGGGCCCACTCCGTGGTGCGTCGCCCGGTGCCCGTCGTTCCGCCCCGCCTCCCTGCGGGCGGCCACCCTGCGCCAGAGCGCGCGGATGCAGCACACGACGATGGCGAGGAACACCGCGGCCACGAGGAGCCAGGGACCGTAGGACAGGATGGCCTCGGTCACGGTCGGCTGGAGCGGGCTCTCGGAGGAGAGGATCTCGATCATCCGCACGGTGTGTTCACCCCGTTGGTCGGTGGCGGGCCCTGCGCGGTGCCGCGCCGGGTCCCCTCACCGTAGGAGCATTTCCGGCCTGTGCCCATGGCCCATCGGCCACTCTTCGAGCGCTCCCCCGGCACAGCGACGGGCCGGCCCGGGGTGATCTGCCGCGCGCCGGGTTCAGAGCTCCCGGGCGTTCACCAGCACCGGGATGGCCTTGCGGGTGCGCTCCACGAGGTCCAGGTCCAGGTCCACCACCGCGTAGTCCGGCGCCTCTCCCAGGGAGGTCACCACGGTGCCGTCCGGGGCGACGACGACGCTGTGCCCCACCCCTCGCGGCGCCCTGTCCGGGTTCTCCACGCCCACGGCCGCGGGGTTCGCCTGGCCCACCGCCACCACGTAGCAGGTGGTGTCCAGCGCGCGGGCACGGGCCAGCAGCTCCCACTGCTCCACCTTGCCCGGGCCGTCGCCCCAGGACGCGCCCACCACGGTGACCCGGGCGCCGTCGTGGGCGAGCCGGGTGAACAGGCGCGGGAAGCGGATGTCGTAGCACGTGGCCACGCCCACGGTGGTGCCGGCCACCGAGAAGGTGACGGGCTCGTCGCCGGGGTCCACGGTGTCGGACTCGGTGAAGCCGAACGCGTCGAAGAGGTGGATCTTGGAGTAGCCGCGCACGGTGCCGTCCGGCAGGGCGATCAGCATGGTGTTCCGCACGCGGTCACCGTCCCCCGGGGTGAACATGCCCGCCACGATTCCCACCGAGTGCTCCCGGGCGAGGTCCGTGACGGCGCTGGCCCACGAACCGTCGAGCGGCTCGGCCACACCCTTGAGGCTGCGCCCGAACGCGAACATGGTGGCCTCCGGCAGCACGAGGAGATCCGCACCGTCCCCGCCCGCGCGGCGCGCGAGGTCCGCGACGGCTCGCAGGTTCTCTCCGGGGTCGTAGGTGCTGAGCAGCTGTCCGAGTGCAATGCGCATGGTGGTCACCCTAGATGTTCGGGGTCACGTCACCTGCAGCATGGCGTGCTCGCGCGGACTCGAAGGGCGCGCCCTTCGAAGGTGGCGCTCAGTCGAACAGCCCGCCGAGGCCGCCCTGAGCGTTGGATGACGGCATGAGCTTCGCCGCCCAGTCGGCGAAGGACTGCGGGTTGCGTGACTGGAGGTACACCCGGCCCGGTCCGGTGAACTCGAACACGAGACCCTCACCGGACTTCATCGACTGGAACGAGCGGCCCGACACAGCACGACGCGTGGTGAACTGCATTGCGAGGTCGTAGGCCACCACGTGGCCGGTGTCGATGACGACGCGTTCCCCGGGCTGCAGGTCCATAACGTCAATGGCTCCGTAGACGCTGAGCACGACGAGGCCCTGCCCGCTGGCTTGGAGCCCGAAGCCGCCTTCGCCACCGAAGAGGTTCTTCATGCCACCGAACTTCGAGGTGACCTCCACACCCTCGGAGTTGGCCATCCAGTTGCCACGGGCCACGAAATACGGGCGCTCAGGTTCGATGTCCAGCGCGACCATGTCTCCGGGCAGCACGCCAGCAATGTCGACCCATCCCCCACCGGCCGGAGCGGTGAAGGTCGTCGAGAAGAACGACTCGCCCGACAGGACGGAGCGCTTGAGGCCCTTCATGATGCCGCCCCCGGCGGCCTTGCTGGACATCTGGATGCCGTCCGAGTGAGCCATCATGGCGCCACTTTCCACGTTGGCGGTCTCCTCGGGTTCGAGGAGCAGACGGGAGACGGTGAAGGACGGAGCATGGCGGCATTCAAGTTGCATGCCCCGCAGTATGCCGCACTGACCCGGGTGGTCGCACAACTCCGGCGCTGGCGCTCGGGGAACCGGCCCACCCTGGGCAGTGCTCCTGCACCTGGATGCAGACACCAGATGCCCTCTGGGGTTGACGCCCAGCTCGCTGGAGCTCGTGAGGCGATGCGGACCGCACCGCCTTGCCCCCTTGCGCTCCGCGACGGTGCCGTTCGTAGACCATCCGTGGTTACCATCGGCACCACGCGTCGGGCACTCGGCGCCGTCGCCACCGGGACGAGGACCGCATGACCCGCAACAGGACTGCTCTCTGCGCCGTTTCGGCAGCATGGATTGCCGTGCTGCTCGCGGTGGTTCTGAGCCTCGCACTGGGCGGGCCACTGGTGCCCTTCGCGGTGTTCGTGGTGATCGCCGCCCCGGCCGTCACGGGGTTCTGGGCCGTGCGCCTCCACCGGGACCGGCAGTAGGGGGGGTCCTGCTCAGGCGTTGCGCGCGATCTTCACCGCACTGACGATCAGCGGGATCTGCAATGGCAGCCGCCCGTACGCAATCGCCTGCTTGGCGGGCGATGCGTGGCGCGAGTCCCACGCCATCTTCATGTTCCCCGGCCACACGCCCACGAACAGCGCTGCGGACACGGCCCCTCCGGCCCTGCGGGTGCGCGGCACGAGCAGCAGCGCCGCCGTAGCCAGCTCCGCGTAGCCGGAGCCGATGGACCACTGCCGCGCCGTTCCCGGCAGCTGCTCGGGGATCAGCGCGTCGAAGGGCTCCGGCTTCACCAGGTGCAGCACCCCCATTCCGGTGAGCGCCAGCCCGGAGAGCACGGCGGTGCGGTTGGCCTTGCGGTGGACGGTCGTCAGTTTCTTTCGCATGACCTCACCGTACCCATCACGGACATTCCCCACCGGTCGACGACGACGCCGCCCGCCCGGTCCCCGCACACCCACCTCCCGGACCTGCCTGTGACCCCGCCGTTCCCACCGCCCCGGGCGCGCCCTACGCTGGGAGGCGAGCAGCGACGTCGTCGAACGAGGAGGCGGGCATGGACCCCTTTGTCACCGCGCAGTGGCTGGCCGAGCACCGGGACGAGGTGGTGCTGGCGGACGCGCGCATGTACCTGGACGGGCGCAGCGCCGACGCCGAGTACCTCCGGGGGCACCTGCCCGGCGCGGTGTTCGTGGACACGGAGACGGCGCTGGCGGCACCCGCGGCACCGGAGGCGGGCCGTCACCCGCTGCCCTCGCCCGAGGACTTCGCGGCGGCCATGTCCGCAGCGGGCATCGGGGACTCCACCACGGTGGTGGCCTACGACGACGCCGGCGGCGTGATGGCCGCGCGTCTCGTGTGGATGCTGCGCGCCACGGGCCACCGCGCGGCCCTGCTGGACGGCGGCCTGGATGCTTTCCCCACGGAGGATCTGGAGCGGCACCGCGCCGTGCTGCCCGCCGCCGAGTTCACGCCCGTCCCGTGGCCGCGCGAGGCGCTCGCGGACATCGACGAGGCCACCCACGGCCCCCTGGTGGTGGACGCCCGGGACCGCACCCGCTACGCCGGCCAGGCCCCGGACCCCGTGGACCCCCGCTCGGGCCACATTCCTGGTGCCGTGAACGTGCCGTGCCGTGAGCACCTGCGGGAGGACAGGACGCTGCAGCCGGTCCAGGAGCTGCGGGCGCGCTTCCTGGCCGCCGGGGTCACGGACGCCACCTGGATGATCTCCTACTGCGGCTCCGGGGTCACGGCGTGCCACAACCTGCTCGTGGCCGAGCAGGCGGGCCTGGGCACGGGGCGGCTGTTCCCCGGCAGCTGGTCCCAGTACTCCCACACGGACCGCCCGGTGGAGACCTCCTCCAGCAGCTGAACCAGTGCTCAGGGTGCTTACGCAGGACCTGCGGCAGTGCCAAGATGGAGCACACGACAGTGGCTCAGGCCACCCCGACACCAGGAGGCACGACATGACCCAGCAGCCCGAGAGCACGGACCCCATCGCGTCGGCAGGCCAGATCGACGACCCCGACCAGCCCACCACGGTCAAGGGTCAGGACGACTCCCGCGCCGGGCGCGACACCCAGCCGGACGAGAGCTCGGCGGACGGGGACCCCGACCAACCGGGCGCCGCCCAACATACCGCTCGCCCCTCCGGGCACGACGACGCCGCCCGCGCGGCATCCACGGCCCCCGGCGCCACCGCGCCGACCGCCTCCGCGGACGCCACCCGGGAGGACCACACCCGTCACGGCGGGAAGCCTCCCAAGGCCATCCAGGAGACCGGCGTTCCCGTGGCGGACCGGGAGGCCGCCCGGGAGCGCGACGTGCGGGACGTGGACTCCGAGGCCCTGGCGGGAACGCGCAAGTTCCAGCCGCGCCCCGGGGACGAGAACCCGAACGTCTCCGACAACCCGGCGAACTTCCCGGACCACCGGGGCCCCGACGGTGTCAGCGCCCAGGACGACCGTGGGAGGTCCGAGGCCGAACGTGGCGGGAAAAACACCGCGCAGTACGAGACGCCGGAGAGCATGCCCGCCACGGAACCGGTGCGCCACTCCCGCCTGGTGGAGGAGCGTGTGCAGGAGCAGGAGCGCGACTACGACCTCGGGACCACCGAGGAGGGCGAGCGCTACCTCACCCCCAGGGACCTCCCGGAGGCGTGAGGACCTGACCCGCCCGGGGCGTTGCGCCCCTTTTCCGGAACCAGGGTGCCCGGTCGGAGACGCCTCCGACCGGGCTCCTGCACGTCCGGGAGGGGTCACCGCCAACCCGTCCCCCGAAGTGCGGAGGGCCTGATGCATGTGCATCTGCGCAGGTCAGATGGGGAAACAACCCGCACCGGTGACATCTCGGTGCGGGTGCAAGATCACGAATTGGTGACGGCCCCGATGTGACCTTGCACGCACCGCCGCCGGTTGCGAGTCTGTTTGCTATGGCGAAGCGAACTCTCCCCAGGGCACTGCCCGCCGCGGCCGCCCTGTTCGGCCTCCTCGCGGTCACCGGCTGCTCCGGCGACTCTCCTGACGCGCCCGCCGCGGGTGGTGCCACGGCGAGCGCCGAGGCGGGTGCCCCGCCGACCGGCGCGGGGGGCACGGCGTCGTCGGCCCCGGGAGCACAGAACGGGGTGACGCCCGCGGAGGCGAACAGCGCGGATGTCTACGAGCTCACGCAGACGTACACGGACCCGGACAAGTTGTTCACCGTGCAGTACCCGAAGGACTGGGCGGCGGCGGTGGACCAGGGGTACCTGGAACTCACCAGTCCGGACGGCAAGGTCAAGGGGACGGTGGCGTCCACGAAGGCCCGCCCGCCCAAGGGCGACTGGTTCACCCGGCCCAAGCACCCGCTGATCGGGCACGAGACCCCGCTGGGCGAGCAGCTGGGCACCAAGGTGTTCACGTACGCCAGCTACGTGCCCGCACCGCCGCGCGGCGAGCGCAGCGACTCCGTGCTGTGGGGGCTCACCCCCGCGGACAACAAGGGCATCGTGCACCTCAAGGGCGGCGACAAGGGGGACCTGTGGGCCGAGTTCCACTACTCGCCCGTGAACGAGGGCAACCGGCCCCTCTCCCAGAGCAAGGGCGTGGAGCTGGTCAACGAGATCAACCAGACGGACGACGCCGGAACCGTGGACGCGATCCTGAAATCCGTCCGCGCCGGCGCATAGGGCCCCACGACCCATCGGCCGTCACTGCGGGGCGCAGAGCGCGGGGAGAGAAGCAGGCGCGGTCATCCTGGCAGCACACCGAGCACCACGTTCACCGTGGCCGCCAGGATGACCGTGCTGAAGATGTAGGACAGCAGGCAGTGGCGCAGGATCACGGCGCGCAGCCGTGTGGTGCTCACGTTGGTGTCCGAGACCTGGAACGTCATGCCCAGGTTGAAGGAGAAGTAGAGGAAGTCCACGTACCGCGGGGGCTCGCGGTCGTTGAAGTCGATCCCGCCCCGCGGGTGCCGGTAGTACTCGTGGGCGTAGCGCGCCCCGTACATCAGGTGGAGCATGGCCCACGTGAGCAGGATGCCCAGCAGCCCCAGCACCGCCCCGGTGGTGCGTGTGTCCGCGGCGCCGCGGACCAGGATGACCATGATGGTCAAAAGGTTCACCAGGGACAGCGCCACCACGGTGGCCTCCTGCACCAGGGGCTGGAAGTCCTCGCGCACCGAGTTCCTGCGCGTGTGCGCCGCGTCCAGGGGCCACAGCACGGACACGGCGAGCACCACGTACACCAGGGACACCCCGCACGCCCCCACCAGCACGGCCAGCAGCCCGTCCAGGGCCAGGGAGGCCACCCCGCCCGCGAGCACACCCACCAGCACGGCGATCGCGAGTCTCAGGTGGGCGGACAGGGGCCGCCGTTCGGTGGTCGTCATGGGCCCAGGCTAGTGGCCGGGATCCCGGGCGGCACGCCCCGTGCGCGCGACGGTGCCGGCTGCCGCGGGCGGACAGCTCCTCTGCGGGGCGCGCCGGGCGACAGCCGGGGCGACGACGGTGTGCCCGCCTTCCAACGCGGCACGCGCCACCGTTAGCCCCGGACCGCGACCGCACCCGGTGAGGGGCCGCACCCGTGTGGGCGTCGTGACGAGACCCGCGCCGGGCTCACCCCATGTGCGCGTCGAACCACGCGACGAGATTCTCCGGGTGGTCACCGAAGTAGTTGTACGCATAGAAGCGCTGGTTGGAGTCCTCAATCCAGAACAGCTCCTTGTCTTCGGCGCCGAGCGCGTCAAAGATCTCCTGGCCGTCCTGCTCCGCGTGGATGAGGAAGTCGCGCTTGAGCTGCGCCATGAACGTGGGGACCTTCACCGCATGGGCGTGGGGCCGCGGCGTCTCCTCGTCCAGCCGGAAACCGGTCAGCTCGCGGATGCGCACGTCCAGGCGTTCGGCGGCCTTCTCCGGGTTCATCTTCGCGAGCTCGGCGCCCTTCTCGATGAAGGTCCTGCCGCTGACCACGTTGACCACGGCGAGCGCCTGGACCTCCTTGAACTCCTCGGGGTACAGGTCCATCGCGATGATCGTGGAGTTGCCGCCCATGCAGCGGCTCCACAGCCCCACCGTCATCTCGGGCCAGCGCTGCGTCGCGTACCGCACTGAGCCTACGACGTCGCGGGCCTCCACCAGGCCCAGCCCCGAGGTCCCGGCGGGGTCGGAGGCGCTGCGGCCGTGGTTGCGCAGATCGTAGGTGAGGATGTTGTAGCCCGCCTCGTGCAGGGCCTTGAGCTCGGGCAGGGAGTTGACCTCGAATCCGCCGAACATCGTGTTCCACGGCGCGAGGTGGCCCGGGAAGCCGTAGCGGTTGCAGGTCATCGGGTGGTTCACGACCAGCAGCTTCTGGGACCCCTCGGCGGGGATGAACCAGCCCTCCAGGGTGGTGCCGTCCATGGCGGGGAAGAACACGTCCTCGTAGGCCATGCCGCACTCGTCCGGGCGGCGCAGCACCGGCGTGCGCACACCGTGGGCGAACATCTGCGCGTAGATCTCCACGAGCGGGTCGAGCTTGTTGGTGACGGCCTCCTTCACCGTCTTGGCCACGTTCGTCGCCATCGCGGTGGGCTTGGCGTCGTTCTGCCCGCGGTCGGTGCTGGTCTCGGTGATCTGGTTCAGGTCGGTCATCGTGCTGCCTTTCCTCGGGTGCGGTCTGGTTCGTGGTTCGTCTACGGCGCGGCGTGGAGGCTGGAGAGCAGCCGCAGCCCGTCGCGCGTGGCGGGTGGTCCGGGTCCGGCGTGTACCCGAACAGCCGGGTTCCGGGCATTCCCGTGACCTCCAGGGCCTCGTAGCGCAGGCGCAGCGGTCCCACCTCGGCGTCGTGCACGAGCTTCACGCCCCGCCGGTGGTCGGCGACGTCGTGCGCCCGCCACCGACGCTCGAACGCGTCACTGCCGTCCGTGAGCTCGTCGACGAGCTGCTGGGCGGCGCCGCCCGGTGCCCGGGCCACCTCGACGCGCAGCATGGCCGCGGCGGCGTGTGCCCCGCGGCAGTCCGACGTCCTCGGGCTGCAGGCGTTCACGCCGCGACATCAGAAAATCGCGGATCTCAGCGGGAGTGGTCATGCGCGCCACGCTACCGGCGGGTCCTGAGCCCAACCAGGGGTTGCCAGTACCCCCGACAACGGCCACTGCCACCGTGGGGTGGGTGCCTCTACCGTGGAAGGTGAACCGGAAGACCGCGCCCCCAGGCGCAACCACCCGTGAGAAGAATGCTCCCATGACCAACGTTCTCGTTCTCGGTGCGAGCGGCCAGATCGCCCGCTACGCCATGCCCATGCTCGCCGAGCAGGGTGACACGCTCACCCTCTTCGCGCGGAACGCCTCGAAGGTCGACACCCCCGAGGGCGCCCGGGTGATCGAGGGTGACGTGCTCGACGCCGCCGCGCTCGGGGCTGCCCTCGACGGCCAGGACGTCGTCTACGCCAACCTCGGCGGTGAGATCGCGGCGCAGGCCGAGGCCCTCGTCTCCGCCCTGGACGCCGCCGGCGTGAAGCGTCTGCTCTTCATCGTCTCGCTCGGCATCTACCACGAGCTGCCGGAGGCGTTCGAGGCCTGGAACCAGCAGATGATCGGCGACGCGCTCGTGGACTACCGCAAGGCCGCCGAAGTCATCGAGGCCTCCGACCTCGACTACACGATCATCCGCCCGGCGTGGCTGACCAACAACGACGAGACCGACTACGAGCTCACCCAGCGCGACGAGCAGTTCAGGGGCACCGAGGTATCCCGCAAGGCCGTCGCGGCGTTCATCGCCTCGGTGGTCGCGGACCCGAGCACGCACTCGCGCGCCAACGTGGGCGTCAACAAGCCCGGCACCGAGGGCGACAAGCCCGCCTGGTTCTGAGCCGCCAGCGACGGAGGGCGCAGCCAGCTCCAGACCGGCCCCGGAGGCCCGTCCCCACGCGAGCGCAGGGGTTCGGCGCCGGGTTCGGCCCCTGCGCTCCACCGTCTGCGTGGGGGGGGGTGTGCGATGCTGACGAGATGACTCAGCTGACCCGCCAGGAGAACGTCATCGTCCTCGACATCAGCGACTCGCCCGAGGGCGACCACCGCTTCACGTACGAGCGGATGCGGGCCATCGACGCCGCCCTCACGCAGGTGGAGTCCACGCCCGGGGACCTCGCGCTGGTGATCACGGCTCAGGGCAAGTTCTTCTCGAACGGGCTCGTTCCCGAGCTCTTCGTGGAACCGGAGTACAGCGCGGCGTTCCAGCGTCTCGTCGCCCGCCTGCTCGTCTCCGAGGTCCCCACGGTGTGCGCGATCAACGGCCACTGCTACGCAGGCGGGCTCCTGCTGGCCCTCGCGTGCGACGAGCGCTGTGCCCGGTCAGAGCGCGGTTTCCTCTGCCTGCCCGAGACCTCGATCCAGGTCCCGTTCACCTCCGGACTGTCTGCTCTGGTCCCGGCCCGCCTCGCCCCGCGCGCGGCCCACCGCGCCATGGTCCTGTCCGAGCGCTACGACGCCCCCGCAGCCGTGGCGGCAGGAATTGTCGACGACGCCGTTCCCGGCGCGGATCTGCTGGCCCACGCCGTGCGCCGGGCCGCTGAGCTGAGCCCGCTTCGCGGCTCCGTCCTGGCCACGAACAAACGACGGCGGTACGCGGACGTGGTGGAGGCGCTGCACCGCCCGGAGCAGCTCACCGTCGAAACGGACGCCTGAAGCCCTCTTTCGGCGCTGCGCATTTGCGGGGCGGCCTCCGAGTCACGCTGCCTGTGCACCCGCGTGTCGCGGGACGGGTGGGGTTGGCATGGGGCATTCCCGAGCGGTCGAGCACCCCTGGTGGTCACTGCCCCGTCACACCTCACGGGCCATCGCGATCCGAGGGGCCGTGAACCGCATGCGCTCCTCGGAGAGTTCGGCGGCGAGTTGCGGGCCGAGAGTGTCATGCGGCAGAGGGTGAAAGCCCAGCCTCCGGTAGTAGGGCGCATTCCACGGGACATCCGCAAAGGTGGTCAGCGTCAGCCGGTCGTCGCCCCGGTCACGCGCCCACGAAGTGACCGCGTCGATCAGGTCTGCCCCGATGCGCTGACCGGCATGATCCGGGTGAACGCTGACCTGTTCCAGATGGGCACTCCCGTCGCGCACCACGGCGAGGGCATAGCCGACGACCTCGCTGGATACCGTGGCAACCCACACCCTGCCGTCAGACGCATGACGGATGAGTTCCTCGACGTCGGGCAGCGGATCATCAGCGACCTCCGGCATCCCGATCGAGCGGAAAGCCTCTCCCGCGGCCGCTTCAATGGCAGGCAGTCCGAGCACGTCAGCCGGGACTGCTAGACGAATCACGGGCATCTACTCAAAGACCTTGGTTCCCAAGACGGCAGTGAGTAACGACGTAGCGGATGGGTAACGAGACAGCCGAGGCACAGGGAAAGCAGTCACTCGCAGTGGAATGCCCGCGCACGCTCTATGGCTTGCGCGATCTTCCGGGCATGCGCGACCGAGTCCACAACAACCGCGTATCGATTTCCCACACGGGTTGCGATGTCGACTCGGCCCTTCCCACCGGCGCTGAGTCGGACGCCACGTGGGGACTTTGCTCGACCGGTCACCCACCAATTCAGAAAGCCGTGATTGAGACCGTCGTCCTCGTGAGTACCGACAGAGACGATGTCGGACAGCAGCAGGGAGCGGCGATAGAGGGGTGCCAGGAGTGTCACTGTCCCCGCTTCCGGATCAACCGACACGCCCACTGACAGCCCTGCCGATGCCAGCCGGTTACCACGGGATGTGAAGTGCATGGGAGCTGAGTTGCCCAAGCTTCACCACCCCAATCCTGTCTCGCGGATGTTGACTCTTCGCTTGGCGCACATACTAGTGACATGCACTTCTGTCTGACACCTGAGGACTCGGATAAGATTACGATCATTCGGTCGTGCGCTCGCAACGGCCTCCGCACGTCCTGAGCGGCATCCCTTCTGAGGTTTAACCCGAACCCCCTCTGACCCCGGCACTGATCGGTTCAGGGGAATGACTTCCACTCTCTCATCCTCCTCTCAACTGCGTAGGAGCTCGCCATGAAGACGATGGTCTCGATTCCCGGGGGCAGCACCACGTTGAAGGACGCGCGTCGGGGTACTCAGCGCTCGGTGGATCTGGTGCCCTTTGAGATAGGGGACACCCCGGTCAGCGCTGCCCAGTTCGCGGCTGGCCACATGAGCGTCGAGGCACCCGGCGATCTTCCAGCGACAGGTGTTCGATGGCGAGATGCCGTGCGGTGGTGCAACGAAGCTTCGGCACATGATGGCCTGCAGCAGGCCTACGCTGTCGATGGCCAGGAAGTGCGTTGGATTCCGACTGCAAACGGATATCGACTGCCAACGGAAGCTGAGTGGGTCCACGCCAGCCGAGGCGACGTTTCCGCCCCACGTTACGGGGATCTCGAAGAGATCGCCTGGAGCGCGCTGGATGAATTGCACGAGCCTCAGCGCATGGGTCTCAAGGCAGCCAATGCCTACGGGGTCTACGACACTCTCGGTAACGTGTGGGAATGGTGCTGGGACCGTTTGGATCCTGCGCGCTACGGCGACTACCGCCTCTTCAAGGGTGGCGGATGGGCCGATCCTGAATGGTCCGTGCGAGTGGGAGTCAGGCGGGGTGACGCTCCAGACGCACAGCTGGAGGATGTCGGGGTCCGAGTTGTCCGTGGGGCTCTCCCTGCGGGAAAGAACATCGATGGCGGTCAAGGCTGGTCGGATCGAGAAGATCGGGAACGGGCCAAGTCTCAGGGCGCACGGCCTCTCGGATGGACCCCCTTGGAACCCCGGAGTACCGCCTAGGAAGCGGGAAATACCCACGGACGCAAACTCCCGTTCAATGATCCCTCGCGGGAGTGAGGAATTGACGTATGAGTGAGGACCAAGTCACTACAGAGAAGATCAAGGCGTGGGTTGCCGAGGCCGAAGCGGGTTACGACGCGGGCGTGCTCAAGCGACGCGGTCGCGGGCGGCCGGGGCGAGGTGCTGAACCGATGAAGGTTGTCTCCGTCCGATTGACGGCCGAGGAGCTGGCCGCACTTGATCGCATCGTAGAACGAGAGCACACCTCACGATCCAAGGCGATCCGCCAGGCTCTCGCCACGTACACGGCGTGAAGTTCCACTCCCAGAGACCACAACGTCATGACCCGCAACAGCTAGCAGAGGAATCCCCCCGGCCGGGTGTTCGCGCTTTGGCGCGGAGTTCATCCAGTCGTACCAGCACCTCAATCTGAAGCAGGCACGGCCACCCGTGGACCACCAGCCCCAAGCCCAAGCACCCCAGTGCCCACCAGGGATGGGCGAAGACCGCGAGAGCTGCAGCGGCCAACAGATGGATCGCAAGCGACGCAGCATGGCTGACCAGTGACCCGGCGGCGTCAGACCTGAAGGGATCAAGGTCGGCGAAGGACCTGATGGGGCGACGTACCTGCCGGTTCCACCCCACCCGGTCCAGCATTCGGGCCAGCGAACGTGGCCTGGCCCAGCGAATCATCGAGGACAGCAGGGCTGTGCGCCGCCACTGGTGGGTGAGCAGCCGCTGGGTTGGACACCCGTAGAACACGCCCGCTCCAAAGGTTCCAGCCGTCACCAGCCCCACGTACCCGCCAGGGGATCGCGGCACGATGACAACGAAGCCACACGCCAGGACAAGTACGGTCACCACCGCGGCAAGGACACTGGAAGTCTTCATCCCCGGCAACCCATCTGTCGGCCTACGGTCTTCTCAGCGAAGTTCTCGATGCCTGTGCCCCGGGGGCGGTACTTCTCACCAGCCGCCAGTTAGTTCGCCTGGAAACACGGTCATCCAGTAGTCCGGAAGCACATCCCGCAATGCTTTCCACACCACCTGTGTGGGGTCCTCCGGCGCGGCGACACCCACCAGCACCTCGGGCCCGTGCAAGGCCAGCCGCTCCCGGCACACTCCGCACGGGCTGAGCACCAGAAATCGCCCGTGGTCATCACGGAGCAGGCACACGGACGCGACGACGGCCTGGTTCAGACGGAACGCCCCCGCGTACGGCTCGATCTCGTGGCACACCTCCACCGCCGGGTTCACCGCATCCGGGGCGGTGCCGGTGAGGATGGTCCCGTCAGCCAGCAGCATCGCGGCGCCGCCGCGCTCCTCACCGTCCGGGAATCGCGTGTCGATCAGGTTCAGGCACGCGCTGACGGTCTCATCCAGCTGGTCACCAGTCATACCCGAATTCTAGGTCCGCTCCCGAAGCGTCCCCACCCCATGCCAGCGCCTTTCTGGACACCCCTAGAACACGCCACTACCATGAGTATCACGACGAACCGGTCACCGGGGCGTTGTCTGCCGGAGGTCCCCCTGGGGACCTCCGAGCTTATTTAAGGCACCCATTTGCGTGCTGAATACAGCGGTCCCAGTTCTCGCATGATCGTTCGCGCTGCACGTTGCGCACGTTTGTTTTCCCCAGGATCGACCTCGGTGGTACGCCGATACATGTACACAACCAGGTCAACGGCCTGGATCCCTCGTTCCTGGGCAGAATCGAACCACTCGATGGGCTGTTCGATCCGCTCCAGCCTTTGAGACTTGTATCCGGGGGTGCCTACTCGGGTGTACCCCTCGATGGCTTCCCTGAAATCCTGGTGCTTGCTGATCATGTCCGCACGCACCAGGCAAGAGTCGTACCCCATACGCTCCGTCAGGTCGTTCGTCTTCTCCAGCGCGTGCCGAAGGGTGATCTCATACGGCGGGTCCGGGTACCGGTACCGGGCGTTCAACCGTGCCACGTCCACGCCCTCGATGATCACGCGGGCCCCGACCGCTTGGATGTGCCGCATGGCCTGTCTGTAGAGGGAAACGGACTCGTGCACCTGTCCTCGGAGACACTGCCACTCCTTGCGTCCCTGCATCATCGGATGACCGTGGAACTCGATATCCGGATCCACCCCGTATTTCTCCGCGACGTGTCTACCTAGATCTTCAAACCGTTCGCAGAGGTCCATGTACTGGTCCAGGTCCAGCACCATGCAACCGATGTAGTAGTGGTCCTGCTGGTAGCTCTCATCGACGAATGCGTAGAGGCGCCGCCCCTCACTCGGCCGCTGGGCGGCATCCTCGAACATGCGAGTAATCCTATCGAGGGCCTGATGATTGCAGGTCAGCCCCGCCCCTACCCCCGGAACGCCCCCGCCAGGTTCCGTGCCCCGGAAGCCAGCAGGGCGACGTCGGCGCCCACGTTCACGAAGTCCGCGCCCGCCGCGAGGTAGTCCCGCGCCTGGTCCTGGGCGAACGCGTTGACGCCCACGAACTTGCCCGCCGCCTGCACTGCGGTGATCACGTGCTTCACGGCGGCAACGACGTCCGGGTGGGTCTGCTGACCGATGAGCCCCATGGAGGCGGCGAGGTCCGAGGGGCCCACGAACACGCCGTCCACACCGTCCACCGCCGCGATCTCCTCGATGCTCGCCACGGCCGCCGCGGACTCCGCCTGCACCACCAGGGTGATGGTCTCCCGGGCACGCGGCAGGTAGCCGGGGATCCCGCCCCAGCGCCCGGAGCGCGCGAGTGCGGCACCCACGCCGCGCACGCCCGCGGACGGGTACGCCACGGACCGCGCGGCGGCCTCCGCCTCAGCCACGGAGTCCACCATGGGCACGATCAGGGACTGCACCCCGAGGTCCAGGTACTGCTTGACGACGACCTCGTCGTTGGCGGGCACCCGCACCACGGAGAGAGTGGGATAACCGGCGATTGCCCGCAGCTGCGCCTGGATGGACTCCAGGGACAGCGGCGAGTGCTCGCCGTCCACCAGGAGGTAGTCGAAGCCCGCGCTCGCGCAGATCTCCGCCGCCGTCGGATCACCGGAGGACAGGAAGATGCCCGTGACCGGGTCCTCGGGTGTGCGCGGCAGCGCGAAGAGGTCCTTGAGGCTCGGCAGCACACCGGGCAGGTTCGGTGCGTCCGGCGCGCGGAAGGCGTGGATCAGCTCGTTCACTCGAAACGACACGTGATGGCTCCCAACTGTCCGTAGTCCGCGTGGACGGTGTCCCCCGGGTGCACCCACATGGGCTTGGTGAAGGACCCGGCCAGCACGATGCTCCCCGCCTCCAGCGCATCCCCGTGCGCCGCGAGCTTGTTCGCGAGCCACGCCACCCCGTTCGCGGGGTGGTTCAGCACCGCGGCGGCCACGCCCGTGTCCTCCAGGGTCTCGTTGCGGTACAGCAGCGCGGACACCCACCGCAGGTCCACGGCGTCCGGGGCCACGGGGTTGCCGCCGTGGACCATCCCGCCCAGGGCGGCGTTGTCCGAGATGGTGTCCACGATGGTGCGGCCCTCCATCTGGATCCGCGAGCTCAGGATCTCCAGCGCCGGCACCACGTACTCCGTGGCCCGCAGCACGTCGAAGATGCTGGTGTGCGGCCCGCGCAGCTCGTCCTTGAGCACGAACGCGAGCTCCACCTCGATCCGCACGTTCGAGTACTGCCCGTGCTCGATCACCGAGCCGTTCTCGTGCACCTGGTCCGCGAAGATCGCGCCGTAGTCCGGCTCCGTGATCCCCGTGGCCTCCTGCATGACCTTGGACGTCAGCCCGATCTTGCGCCCCACGAGCCGCCGCCCGGACTCCTGCGCCCGCCGGCGCCACTCGTTCTGCACCGCGTAGGAGTCCTCCACGGTCATCTCCGGGTAGCGCTTGGTGAGGCGCTCCACCATCGTGCGGTTCGCCTCCGCGGCGGCCAGTTCGTCCGCGATGGCCACCACGCGTTCGTGCTCCAGCATGTCCTTGCCTTTCGGTTCGTGCGTGCTCGGGGGACGACGACGCCGCCCGCCCACGCGAGGGGGCGAGCGGCGTCGTCGTCGCGGGTCAGAGCTGGTGACCCATCTTGTACTCGCCCTGCTTCCACTCCGGCATGGAGTCCTCGCCCTCGGAGGCGCGCGTGTAGGAGAAGCCGTCCGCCCCGATGGTCACCTCGAGCTCGGAGTCGTCCGTGCGGGAGACGACCTCCTGGGGGTTGCCGTCCAGGTCCAGCACCAGGGAGGCGTCCGTGTACCAGGACGGGACCACGGGGGTGCCCCACCAGTCGCGGCGCTGGTTGTCGTGGACGTCCCACGTGACCACGGGGTTGTCCGGGTCACCGGTGTAGTAGTCCTGCGTGTAGATCTCCACGCGGTGCCCGTCCGGGTCCCGCAGGTAGAGGTAGAACGCGTTGGAGACGCCGTGGCGGCCGGGGCCGCGCTCGATCCGGTCCGACTGGCGCAGCGCACCGAGCTTGTCGCAGATGGCCAGGATGTTGTGCTTCTCGTGGGTCGCGAAGGCCACGTGGTGCATCCGGGGCCCGTCCCCGCCGGTCATGGCGGTGTCGTGCACGGTGGGCTTGCGGCGCATCCACGCGGCGTAGACCGTGCCCTCCTCGTCCTGGATGTCCTCGGTCACCCGGAAGCCCAGGTCCTGCATGAACTTGGTGGCGCGGGGGACGTCCGGGGTGACCTGGTTGAAGTGGTCCAGGCGCACCAGGGCCCCCGGGGTGTACAAGTCGTAGCGCCACGCGAGACGCTCCACGTGCTGCACGTCGTGGAAGAACTCGTACGGGAAGCCCAGCGGGTCCTCCACGCGCACGGAGTCCCCGATGCCCTTGGTGAAACCCTCGCTGCGGCGCTCCACACGGCAGCCGAGCTCCTCGTAGAACGCCACGGCCTTGTCCAGGTCCTCGGGGCTGCGCACCCGGTAGGAGAACGCGGCCACGGCGGCCTGCGGGCCCTTGCGCAGCACCAGGTTGTGGTGGATGAACTCCTCGATCGAGCGCAGGTAGACGGTGTTCTCGTCCTCCTCCGTGACCGTGAGACCCAGCACGTCCACGTAGAACTCGCGGGACTTCGCGAGGTCCGTGACCACGAGCTCCATGTACGCGCAGCGCAGGATGTCCGGGGCCGGGACGGAGGGGGTCGTGACGGGGTTGTCGGTGGTGATCGGGGCTTCCTGCGAAACGTAGAAGCCCGAGGACGTCATTGTCCGGTCAGCGGGATTCGTCATGGTGTGTCCTTCGTGGTGAGGGTGACGTGGTCAGTGGGGCCGGGGCGGACGGGCCGCCCCGGCGGAGACGGGAGGGGCTCAGCCGTCCGCCTTCGCGGCGGCGTCCTCCTGCTTGCCGAACACCGGGTTGTGGACCTCACCCAGGTTGATGTGCACGGCCTGCTGGTCCGTGTAGAAGTCGATCGAGCGGTAGCCGCCCTCGTGGCCCAGCCCGGAGGCCTTCACGCCGCCGAACGGGGTGCGCAGGTCCCGCACGTTGTTGGAGTTCAGCCACACCATGCCCGCCTCCACGTTCTGCGCGAAGTTGTGGGCGCGCTTGAGGTCGCTCGTCCAGATGTAGGCGGCCAGGCCGTACTTGGTGTTGTTGGCGAGCTCCAGGGCCTCCTCGTCCGTGTCGAACGGGGTGATGGCCACCACGGGGCCGAAGATCTCCTCCTGGAAGATCCGGGCGTCCGGCTTCACGTCCACGAACACGGTGGGCGCCACGTAGTTGCCGGTCTCGAAGCCCTCGGGACGCCCGCCACCGGCCACCAGGCGGGCCTCCTGCTTGCCGATCTCCACGTAGGACATGACCTTCTCCCAGTGCTCCGGGTGCACCAGCGCGCCCACCTCGGTGCTGGGATCGGAGGGCAATCCCACCTTCACGCGCTTGGCCTGCGCGGCGTAGCGCTCCACGAACTCGTCGTAGATCCCGCGCTGGACCAGGATGCGCGAGCCCGCGGTGCAGCGCTCGCCGTTGAGGGAGAAGACACCGAAGATGGTCGCGTTGATCGCGGCCTCCAGGTCCGCGTCCTCGAAGACCACGGCCGGGGACTTGCCGCCCAGTTCCATGGACAGGCCCTTGAGGTAGGGGGCGGCGTTGCCGAAGATGATCTGCCCGGTGCGGGACTCGCCCGTGAAGGAGATCAGGGGCACGTCCGGGTGCTTCACGAGGGAGTCACCCGCGTAGCCCTCCTCGCCGAAGCCGTTGACCAGGTTGAAGACACCGGCGGGCACGCCGGCCTCCTCGAAGATGCCGGGCCACAGGGATGCGGACAGCGGCGTGAACTCAGCGGGCTTGAGCACCACGCAGTTGCCCGTGGCGAGTGCGGGGCCCAGCTTCCAGGACTCCAGCATGAACGGGGTGTTCCACGGGGTGATCAGACCGGCCACGCCAATGGGCTTGCGGTTCACGTAGTTCACCTGGCGCCCGGGGACCTTGTAGGCGTCGTCGATCTGGGCGACGATCAGGTCCGCGAAGAACCGGAAGTTCTCGGCCGCCCGGCGGGCCTGGCCGAGCGCCTGGGTGATGGGCAGGCCGGAGTCGTAGGACTCCATGGCGGCCAGCTGGTCCCCGCGGGACTCCACGATGTCCGCAATCCTGTGCAGGATCCGGGAGCGCTCACGCGGGAGCATCCTGGGCCAGGGGCCTTCCTCGAACGCCTTCTTCGCGGCGGCCACGGCGGCCTCGATGTCCGCCTTCTTCCCGGAGGCGGCCGTGATGTAGGGCTCGTTGGTCACGGGGTTGAGCACGTCGAACGTGTCCCCGTCGATCGATTCCACCCACTCGCCGCCGATGTAGTGGCGGATGGAATCGGGAAGGTTCTCGGGCTTGGTGTCCTGCAGGGCTGCCATGTGATGACTCCTTGAATCAGTGCGAAGAATCGGTGCGAATCAGTGGGACTGCTGTCGGCGGGTCACGCGGTGCGGTGCTGCGCCTCGCCGCGGTCCTCGCGGCTGCTGAGGTAGCTCGTCAGCGTTGCCGTGCGGTGCTGGCGCACTGCGCGCTCCACGGCGTCCGCCGGGGCGTGGGTCTCGAGGAGGTGGAGGATGTGGTGGTGCTCGGTCACCGAGGCGCGGGCGCGCTCCGGCACGAACGAGAACGTGGAGGTCCGCAGGTGGTTCAGGCGCTCCCACTCCACCGTGACCAGGTCGTTGAGACGCTCGTTGGGGCACCGGCACGCGAGCACACGGTGGAACTCGTGGTTGGTCTCGGTGAAGGTCTGCGGGTCGAAGTTCTGCAGGGATGCCTCCATGGAGGCATTGAGCTCCCGGGCGTGGGCCAGGTCCGCGGCGGTGATCAGCGCCGCCGCCTGCGCGGTGGCCGCTCCCTCCAGCACCGCCAGCGTCTCCATGCTGAAGCGGTACTGCTCCCCGTCCACCATGGACACACGCGCCCCCACGTTGCGCTCGAACGTCACGAACCCTTCCGCCTCCAGCCGGCGGATGGCCTCGCGCACCGGCACCACGGACATGCTCAGGGTCTCCGCGATGGTCGCGAGCACCAGGCGGTAGCCCGGCGAGAACGCCTGGGTCATGATCTGGGACTTGATCCAGTCGTACGCCCGCTGCGCCTTGGACGGGGCGGCGGTCGCGGTGTCCGCGGTCAGGGGCATGGGTTCCTCGGTTCGGGTCAGGGGCGGGGGGCGCGGCGGCGGGTCACTCGGAGGGCAGGGGGTTCTCGGACAGCCACTGCTGGAACTTCTCCTTCCACTGCCCGGTGGGCGGGAACAACCCGTCCACCGGGTGGCCCTCGGCCACGCGCTCGGCCACCCAGCCGTCCTCGTGCTCCTTGGCCAGGGCGTCCTGGGCCACCTCCTCGGCGAGCGCGCGCGGGATCACGACGACGCCGTCGTCGTCCCCCACGACCACGTCACCCGGGAGCACGGTGACGTTGCCGCAGGCCACGGCCACGTCCGACTCCCACGGCACGTGGCGCCGGCCGAGCACTGCGGGGTTGGGGCCCTTGCAGAACACGGGCAGCCCGATCTCCTGCACCGCGGCGTAGTCGCGCACGCCGCCGTCCGTGACCACGCCGGCCGCACCGTTGTGGCGGGCGCGCAGCGCGAGGACGTCACCGAGGGTCGCGGAACCGGTCTCCCCGCGGGCCTCGATCACGATCACCTCACCCTCGCCCACGGCGTCGAACGCGCGCTTCTGGGCGTTGTAGCCCCCGCCGTGGGTCGTGAAGAGGTCCTCGCGGTTGGGCACGAAGCGCAGCGTCTTGGCGGTGCCCACGAGCTTGCTGCCGGGAGTCTGCGGGAAGACGTCCGCCACCACCACGTTGTTCAGCCCGCGCTTGCGCAGCTGGGCGGAGAGTCCCGCGGTGGGGGCCTTCTCGAGCTTCGCGCGCAGCTGCGGGCTCAGCGCGTGCGCGGCGCCCTGCTCGGGCAGACCGGCGGCGGCGCGGGACCCCCACGCCTCTTCGCGCTGGGTGTCGTCCACGGCGGGCATGGCTCCCAGGCCCTCGTCGAACGGCTCGGTCCCCTCGGTCACGCGGCTCACCAGGCGACCGGACGACGGCGCTCCGGGGGCCGACGGCGCATCGACCTCCACCTCCACGACGTCCCCGGGCCGGGCCACGGAGGAGCCCGCGGGGGTTCCGGTGAGGATCACGTCCCCCTCCTCCAGCGTCACGTGCTGGGAGAGGTCCGCCACGAACTGGGGCAGGGGGAAGATCATGTTCTCGGGTGCGGTGGTGTCCTCCTGCACCAGCTCCCCGTTGAGCCACGTGCGCACCCGGAGCTGCTCCGGGGAGACCTCGCGGGCGTCGAGGAGCGAGGGACCCAGGGAGGTGTAGCCGTCCCGGCCCTTGTTGCGCAGGTTGGAGCCCTTGTCCGCGGCGCGCAGGTCGTAGAGGCCCCAGTCGTTGGAGGCCGTCACGGCCGCCACGTGGTCCCAGGCGTCCTCGAGGGACACGTTGCGGGCGGGCGTGCCGACCACCAGGGCGATCTCCCCCTCGAAGGCCAGCAGCTCGGTGCCGGCGGGGCGTTCCACGGCGGCACCGGAACCCGCCAGGGAGCTCCCGGGCTTGAGGAAGTAGGAGGGCACGGCGGGCTTGCGGCCGCGCTGCGCGGCGCGGGACTCGTAGGCCACGTGCACCGCGATGATCTTGCCGGGCCGCACGGGGACCGGCCGCGCACCGTGGGTCCCGCCGAGGGTGCTCTGGGCGTTCTGGGGGTTCTCGGTCACCGGGACCGCCTCCTCGTGGTCGGCAGAATGTTATTCGAAATCGTATATTATCCTGCCGGGACGGGCAAGTGGTTCACGTCACACCATTCTCCCCGGAAAGCCGTGAGCTGTCTCCCGAGGTCCGGAAATTCGGGGCGGGAATGGTCCGAGCGGGACCGGGCCGGGCGGCGTCGTCAGGCGGGGAACGCCCCCTGTTGCGTGGGCCACACATCGTATATGATCCAGGCAACAGACGTGGACTCCACCGATCCACCGGGCAGCGGGCACCGTGGCTCCGCCCGGGACGGGCCCTCGGCCCACACCACCGCAGAACGCAGGAGAAGGCATGCTCTTTCATCAGAACGGATACGTCTCCGAGGACCCCCGGATCGAGGAGGCCCGCGGGTACGGCGTGGACCGCGCCCAGGAGCTCCCGGACACCATGGACGTGCTCATCGTGGGGTCCGGCCCGGCCGGTGTGATCGCCGCCGCGCAGCTCTCCCAGTACCCGGAGGTGAGCACGCGGCTGATCGAGCGGCGCCCCGGGCGCCTGGAGATCGGTCAGGCGGACGGTATCCAGGCACGCAGCGTGGAGACCTTCCAGTCCTTCGGCTTCGCGCAGGAGATCATCCAGGAAGCCTTCATGCTGCGCGAGATGTGCTTCTGGAACCCGGACCCCACGAACCCGCAGAACATCGTGCGCACCGGGCGCCCCGCGGACGACCCCCACGGGGTCTCCGAGTTCCCGCACATGATCGTGAACCAGGCCCGCGTGATGGACTACTTCCTGCGCTCCGCCAAGCGGGGCCCGGGGAGGATCGAGCCGGACTACGGCATCGAGTTCGTGGGCCTGGAGATCGACCAGGAGCACGAGCACCCCGTGGCCGTGACCGTCCGCCACGTGGCCGGCCCCCGCGAGGGCGAGGAGCGCACCGTGCGCGCCAAGTACGTCTTCGGGTGCGACGGCGCCGCGTCCCGCGTGCGCAAGTCGATCGGGCGCAGGCTCGAGGGCCAGGGTGCGAACCACGCGTGGGGCGTCATGGACGTGCTGGCCAACACCGACTTCCCGGACATCCGCACCAAGTGCGCGATCAACTCCGTGCACGGCTCCATCCTGCACATCCCCCGCGAGGGCGGGCTGCTGTTCCGCATGTACGTGGACCTGGGCGAGGTGCCGGAGGACGACAACCACGAGATCCGCAAGACCCCCATCGAGGAGGTGATCCGGCGGGCCAACCAGATCATCCACCCGTACTCCGTGGACGTGAAGTCCGTGGCGTGGTCCTCCGTGTACGAGGTGGGACACCGCCTCACGGACCACTTCGACGACGTGGACACTGAGGACCGCGGCACCCGCTGCCCCCGGGTGTTCATTGCCGGGGACGCGTGCCACACCCACTCCGCGAAGGCCGGGCAGGGCATGAACGTGTCCATGCAGGACGGCTGGAACCTGGGCTGGAAGCTCGGCGCGGTGCTCTCCGGGCGGGCGGACGCGTCCCTCCTGGACACCTACTCGGAGGAGCGCCAGGTGATCGCCAAGAACCTGATCGACTTCGACCGCGAGTGGTCCACGCTCATGGCCACCCCGCAGGACAAGCTCCCGGACCCCAAGTACCTGGAGGAGTTCTACGTCAAGACGGCCGAGTTCCCCGCGGGATTCATGACCGAGTACCAGCCCTCGCTGATCGTCGCCGGCACCGAGCACCAGGACCTCGCGCAGGGCTGGCCCGTGGGCAAGCGCTTCAAGTCCGCCCGGGTCCAGCGCGTGTGCGACGCCATGGTGGTCCACCAGGGCCACGAGGCCACCGCGGACGGGCGCTGGCGCATCCACGTGTACGCGGACTCCGCCGTGGCCGGGGCGAACTCCCCCACCGCGGCGTTCGCCGAGTGGCTGCAGAACGACCCCGCGTCCCCGCTGGTGGCCTACCGCCGCGAGGGCGAGGGTGAGGCCACGCTCTTCGACGTGGACGTCACCTACCAGCAGCCCTACGACCAGGTGGACATCAATACCGTCCCACGCGCGTTCAAGCCCCGGGTGGGCCCGCTCGAACTGAACTACTGGGAGCGCGTCTACGCCGCGATCCCCGGTGAGGACATCTTCGACCTCCGGAAGATCAGCCGCGACGGCGCCGTGGTGGTGGTCCGCCCGGACCACTACGTGGCCGCCGTGCTGCCCCTGGACGCCACCGCCGAGCTCGCGGAGTTCTTCGGGAGGTTCCTCCGCAAGGGCTGACGGCCCGCCCCGGACTGGGCCCGCCGTGCACCTCGTGGGGAGGGCGCGGCGGGTTCTTCTCTCAGGCGCTGACGCTGGAGGGGTCGTCCAGGAAGGACTGCGGCGGTGCGAAGAACAGGCCGCCGGTCTGCGCGGTGGAGAAGTCCAGGATGCGGTCGTAGGTGCCGCGCGGGTTGCCCAGGAACATGTTCTGGAGCATGGTCTCGGTCACCGAGGGGTCCGCGACGTAGCCGATGAAGTACGTGCCGAACTCCTCGGAGCCCACCCACCCGAAGGGCATGTTGTCCCGCACGATCTCGCGCGGGCGGCCGGCCACGTCGTCGAGGTCGTTGAGGGCCACGTGCGAGTTGGCGGGCTTCTCCTCGTCCGGCATCTCGATGTCCTCCAGCTTGGAGCGGCCGATCACCCGCTGCTGCTCCTCCACCGAGAGGGCCTCCCACGCGGCCATGTCGTGCAGGTACTTCTGCACGTGCACGTAGCTGCCACCGCGGTAGGCGGGGTCACCGTCCCCCACGAGGGCGGCCGCGACGGCGGCGTCGCCCTCCGGATTGGCGGTGCCGTCCACGAAGCCCAGCAGATCCCGCTCCTCGAAGAACTTGAAGCCGTGGACCTCGTCCACCACGTGCACGTGCGGGCCCAGACGCTTCATGAGGTGCTTCGCGAGCTCGAAGCACACGTCCTGGGTGCCGGCCCGGAGGTGGATCAGCAGGTCACCCGGCGTGGCCACCGCGGTGTGGACGGGCCCGGCGATCTCCCGGAAGGGGTGCAGGTCCTGAGGTCGGGGCGCGTCGAAGAGCCGGTCCCACGCGTCCGAGCCCACGCCCACCACGCACATGAGCTCGCTCGTGGGGACCCGGAACGAGACGGCCTTGGTGAGGTCCGACACCTCGGTGAGCACGTCCGCCACCTGGGACTCCGCGCCCTCGTTGACGGTCAGGACCAGGAACATGGCGGCCTTGGCCGGGGCGGCCACGATCTTCTGGGTGGTCATGGGGTCTCCCTGCGGTGGTCGGTCGGGGTTGGTCACTCGGCACGCCGCAGCCCGGCACGGTGTTCCACCGGGCTGCGGCCCTGTCCTCACACTATCCCCGGGGCCCGGCCGGTACGAGTGCTCAGTGGCCCCCGCCGAACTCGATGAGCAGCACACCGCCCATGATGAGCGCGAGTCCCAGGCCCATGACCCAGGTGAATGGCTCCTTGAAGAACACGCGGCTGATGATCGCCGTGAGCCCCACACCCGTGGCGGACCAGACACCGTACGCCACCCCGAGGGGCACGCCGTGGGAGAGCACCACGCTGAGCAGCACGAACGCCAGGACGTACCCGACGATCGCGCCCACCCACCACCGTTTGCCGCCGCCGGTGGCCAGGCGCAGCGAGACGGTTCCGGTCACCTCGCTGACGATCGCCCCGGCAAGGGCGAGCAGAGCAGCACCGGTCATGAGGACACCTCAGCCTTCTTCTGGGCCGCCTGGGACCCGAGTTCGATCAGCAGCACACCGGCCATCACCACCACGATCCCGATCCCCATGAGCAGGGTGATGGGCTCGTGGAAGATGAGCAGGGAGAGCACGGCAGTTGCCGCCACACCCGTGGCGCCCCAGATGCCGTACCCCACTCCCAGGTTCATGCCGTTGCGCAGGGCCATGAACAGCGAGATGAACGACCCCGCGTACCCCACGGTGACCACCGCGTACAGCACGGGGTGCTCCATGGCCGCCTTGAGCGAGATGGATCCGGTCACCTCCATGGCGATCGCCGCCACCAGGAACATCCACTTCTTCACTGGGTTCTCGCCTCCTCCATGAGCTGCACGGCCACCCGCACGACGGCGCCGCGCCGGGTCTCGTCCGCATCCAGGACCCCCAGGCACCGGTCCACCCAGGCGCCGTCCGCGATCAGCCGCACCGCCAGCAGGCGGGGGTCCGTGATCGTCCCGAACCACGCGTTCATGCGCCGGGCCCAGCGGGCCGAGAGCTTCTCCTGCAGCTTGGGCTCGGCCATCAGGGCGAGGTCCGCGGGGTCCATGGAGCCCAGCAGGGTGTGCTCCACGTAGGCGCGGAGTAGGTCCGTGGCCGTGGCGTCCGGGCCCGCACGCCGGACCAGCTCCGCCTCCCACGCGTCCAGGAGGTGCTCCACCACGGCGACGGCCAGCGCCTCCTTGGTGCGAAAGTGGTGCACCACGCCGGGCTTGGTGATGCCCACGCGCTTCGCGACGGCATCCAGCGTCAGGGTGTCGCCGGCGCGCAGGACCTCCAGCGCGCCGTCGAGGATGTCAGGTTTCGTGGTCATGCCGTAAACCTACCATACGTATGGTAGGTAGCAAGCGGGGATCTTTTACTTCGCCGAGAACCCGCGGAACTGGGCCACGACGTCCTCCGCGGTCGTGGCCCGGCACGCCGCGAAGCCCGTGCCGGCCCACAGGTTCAGGCCCTGGGCGTCGTCCTTCGAGGCCGCCCGCAGGGGGGCCGTCATGTAGTGCACCTGGGGGTAGCCCTTCACCTGGGCCCCCGCCATGCGGTCGGTGAAGCGGTTGCGCAGCGCGCGTGCGGCCCGTCCGGAGAACGCCCGGGTCACCACGGTCTCCCCGCCGTCTGCGCTCAGCAGGGCCTCACGGTGCGCGGGTTTGGTCCCCGTCTCCTGCGCGGTGAGGAACAGCGTGCCCACCTGCACGGCCCGGGCCCCGCGGCGCAGCAGGTCCGCGGCGGCGTCGCGGCTTGCCACACCGCCCGCGGCAACCAGAGGGATCCCGGTGAGCTCGCACGCAGCGGTGAGCAGCGCCGTCGTGGTGATGTCCTCCGGCTCCGCGGCCTGGCCGTGGGTGGCGCGGTGCCCGCCGGCCTCGGTGCCCTGGACGACGATGGCGTCCGGCGCGAGTTCGGCGGCGGCCGTCACCTCCCGGGCGGTGGTGGCATTGAGGACGACGGCGCTGCCCGCCTTCCGCAGCCGGGCCACGTCCGCCGCACTCGGCAGACCGAACGTGAAGGAGACCAGCGGCACGGGATGGGCCACGAGATGGTCGAGCTTGGCGGGGTAGTCGTCGTCCGTGTACTCGCCCACCGCGGGAGCCGGGATGCCCAGCTCCGCGGCGAGCGGGGCGAGGGCCTGGGCGTACGCGGCGAGGTTCGCGGGATCGGACGGGTCCTGCTCCGGGACGAAAAGGTTCACCCCGAAGCGGTCCGTGTGCGCGGCGACCACCCGGATCTCCTCCGCCATGGCCTGCGCGGTCTTGTACCCCGCGGCGAGCATCCCCAGCCCACCGGCGCGCGCCACGGCCACCGCGAGCGCCGGGATGGACGGGCCGCCCGCCATGGGCGCCTGGACGATCGGTACCTGCAGGTCGGTCAGCGGGTCGGTCACGGTGTCTCCTTAGACTGGGCGGGTGTCCGCCTCCCATGATGCTCTCCCCGCCTCCGGCCCCGCTTCCGCCCCCGACGACGACGCCGCACGGCCCGTCATCAAGGTCACCGGCGTGGTGCTGCGCCGCGCCTCGGACGGCCATGTACTCATGGTGCGCAAGCGAGGAACCAGCATGTTCATGTTCCCGGGCGGCAAGCCCGAAGCGGGCGAGAGCGCCGTGGAGACCGGGGTCCGCGAGGTCCGGGAGGAACTGGGGATCGAGCTGTCACCGGAGGAGATGACCCCCGTGGGCGAGTGGCACTCGGACGCCGCGAACGAGCCCGGCCACGGGCTGCACAGCCACGTGTTCGTCAGCTCCGTACCGCTCACCGAGACCCCTGCTCCGGCCGCCGAGATCGACGAGCTGCGGTGGCAGCCCCTGGACGGGGTGGAGGATGTCGAGGACCTCGCACCGCTGGCCCGCTGGTACGCGCTGCCGGCGGTGCGAGGGATGGGGAGCTGGTCTCACCGTTAGGGCCGGAGTCACCCGCCCCGCATTCTCCTGGCTTCACCCCTGGGCGGAATCCGCCCCCACGCTTCGAGTCGACCCACCCGGAACCGGTGCAGGGCAAGCTGTCCACCGGCAAAGATGACCGCATAGATGGAAGGCGCCACCAGCGAACTCCGGTCGATCTCATGCGGCCAGATCGTCAGCGCCAACACCAGAGACAGCCCCATCATGGCGAGAAAAATCACTGCAGCCAGAAACACTGCGCGCAACACTGTATGGGGGTAGTACGGATCGGCCATCAGGATCTGCTTGCGCCTGCCCTGTGGTTCCCAGGGCTGCGACCGTGAGGCACCGGCTGCTTCTGCCCTGCTGGCCTGCTGTCCGCTGACGGTTCTCGGTTCGCTCGTGGACATGGCCGTCTCACCTGCTCCGGTTGTTCCACCGGGAATCTCCCGGTCTTCCACCGTCTCAGACCGGGCGGGCGCGGACAATGGCCGTTCGGCCACTGTGCCCGCAGCGCACCCAGGGCGACGAGAGATACGAAGCCGACCCAGCGGCGTCGTCCACCGGGCCGTCCGCGGAGAGCCAGCAGCCAGTCAGAGCGGCAGCCCCGACACGTCCGCTCAGGCGGCGTCCTTCTCCTCCCGGCGCGCGGCCCGGCGGACCTGGAGTGCGCCGACGAAGCCCAGCACGATGAATCCCGTGGCGATCGCGAGCGCCCACTGCGTGGCGTGGGTGAACCCGGTGGCAAGGGCGTCCACGACGTGCTGCGTTTCCGGGCCCAAGGGCTGCTGGGCGGCTTGCTCCCGCAGCTGCGGGATCATGCCGCCCGCGGACTGGCGGGTGGCCTCCGCGAGCTGGTCCGCCTGCCCGGGCTGCAGGCCGGTCTCACCGAGCGCGGCGGGCAGGGTGAGCCCCATGGACACGGACAGCGCCGCGCCCGCGAAGGCGGTGCCCAGCGCCGAGCCGATCTGGCGCACGGTGCTCTGCGTGGCGGACGCCTGGCCCGACGACGCCACGGGAACGTCCCGCAGCACGGTGCCGGTGAGCTGCGCGGAGGCGAGCCCCAGGCCCACGCCGTAGCCCACGAGCGGCAGGGCGATCAGCCACGCCGAGGTGCTGGGCCCCATGAGCAGCGCGAGCACGGCGACCCCCACCACCTCGAGTCCCAGGCCGATCAGCACCGTCCCGGGAGCGCCGAACCGCGCCGCGAGGTGCCGCGCGGACGCCCCGGAGATGAACGCGCCGATCGCCATGGCCGCGAGCACCAGGCCGGACTGCATGATGTTCAACCCCAGCACGTTGGTGAGGTAGAGCGGCAGCACGAAGATGATCGCGAACTCACCCACGGCCACCATGGCGGCCGTGAGGTTGCCCCACGAGAACGTGCGCACCTGGAAGAGGTTCAGGTCCAGCAGGGCGGAACGGCGCACGCGGGCCCGGTGGCGCTCCCACACGACGAACAGCGCCAGCGCCACGAGTCCCACCGCGAGCGCCACTGCCACGACGGACACGGACGCGGTGGCCGGCCACACCCAGCCGAAGATCGAGAAGTCCGCCGTGGGGGTGAGCCAGCCGATGGCCGGGCCCTCGATGATCGCGAACACCAGCGCACCGAACGCCAGGGCGCTGAGCATGGCGCCGTCCACGTCCGCGCCGCGCTCGCGCACGTCGCTGCGGGTGTTGGTGATGCTGCGCCAGCCCACCAACGCAATGATCGCGGCGAGGGGCAGGTTCACCAGGAAGATCCAGTGCCAGGACGCCCAGTGGGTCAGGGCGCCGCCCACGAGCGGGCCGATGGCCGCCGCACCGGACATCACCGCGCCCCACACGCCGAACGCGGGCCCCCGGTACTTGCCGCGGAACAGCGCGTTCACCGTGGACAGCGTGGACGGCATGATGAACGCCGCGCCCAGCGCCTGCACCGCGCGGGACGCGATCAGCGCCCCCGCCGTCCCGGACAGCGCCGCCAGCAGGCTGCCCCCGGCGAACACCAGCAGCCCCGCCATGAACATGGTCTTGCGGCCCCACCGGTCCGCGAGCTTGCCCGTGGACAGCAGCAGTGCCGCGAGCAGCACCGCGTAGAGGCTGTTGACCCACTGGGCGTCCGTGAGGTCCAGGTGCAGGTCGGAGATGATCGCGGGCAGGGCCACGCCCACGATCGTGCCGTCCAGCACGATCATCCCGAGCCCCGCGGCGAGCGCCCCGAGCGCCACCCAGTCCCGCCGCTGGGGCGCGGGTGCGCCCCCGACGTCGCTCGGTTGCGTGTCCGCCGCTCGTGTCGATGCCATCGTCAAGCCTCCGCAGCTGGTTCGTGCCCGCTCACGTCCTGGGTCGGTGGCCGACGGCGCTCGGGCGAGTTCTCCTGGCGGGAAGATTATCCCCTCGTCGCGTACGCGTGCATGGAGCGTGGGGAACCGGGCTCCGCGGGGGCGGGACGGGCGGGGCGGCCCCGGTGGCCGCCGTGGTCGCCGGCAGGGGACCGGTGAGCCTCAGGTCCAGCGCATGACCGTGGCGGCGTCCACGGTGACGCTCCCCGGGGAGGCTGCGGCGGCGGCGTCGTCCGCAGCGGGGTCCGCGATGCCGAGCTCCGCGGGGGTGACGGTGCGCAGGTCCTGGTGGGGATCGTCCACCGGCGCGCGCAGCAGGGTGGCGGTGGCCCAGCCGTGGGTGAGGAGGTGGTGGTCGCTGTCCGGCTCCTCGGGACCCGTCTCCGCGCTGTAGGTCACGGCGATGTGCTTCTCGTCCCCGCGCCCGATCTGCGCCTGCACCGCGCCGAAGCTCGCGAGCCGCGCGGGCCTCAGACCGCGCAGCCGCTCGGGGGCGACGTCCGGGACGTTGAGGTTGAGGATCCACTCGTGGCAGGCCCGGCCCTCCCAGCGCTCCAGGGCGAAGCGCGTGACCAGCAGCGCCGTCTCCCAGTGCTGCGGGGCACCCGAGGTGATGGAGACCGCAATGCCCGGGATGCCATGGGACGCGGCCGTGAGCACGGCGCCCACGGTGCCCGAGTGCAGCGTGGCCTTGCCCGTGTTCGCACCCAGGTTCACGCCCGAGAGCACCATGTCCGGGCGCGGGCCGAACGCCCCGTAGGACGCGAGGAACGCGATCAGGGCGGGGGCGGCCCGCACCCCCACGCACTCCACACCCTCGGGCATGTGCGGGGGGTCCGCGGGCACCAGGGCGATCCGCCCGTCGATCTCCTCGCCGGACAGGGACGAGCTCGCACCCGAGTACTCCTCGGCCGGCGCGGCCACCGTGACGGTGTGCCCGCGGTCCAGCGCGGCCCGCACCAGAACCGCCAGCCCCGGGGACGAGATGCCGTCGTCATTGGTGACCAGGATGTGCATGGGGTCCATGGTGGCACGCGCCCGGCACCCGGGCCAGGGTGGGAGGTCTGCGTTGCGGGCCCCCGGCTCTCAGGAGACGGTGCGCACCGTGATCTGCCGCGCGAACTTCTCGATGGTGGTCCGGTTCCCTGTCCCCAGGCCGCGCCGGGCCACGTTGAGCGCGCCGGCGGAGGCCCCGAGTGCCACGGCGTCCACGAGGTCGAGGCCGCGCGCCAGCCCCACGGAGATGCCGGCCGTCATGGAGTCCCCCGCGCCGCGGTGGTCCAGCGGGGTGATCGAGGGCGCCGAGACCTCGCGCACCGCGTCGTGCTCCACGAGCAGCGCCGGGTCCTTGGCCCGGGAGACGACGACGGCGCCCGCGCCCCGCTCCACGAGCGCCCGCCCGGCTGCCACGAGGGACTCGGGGGTGTCGTCCGGGGCGAGGTCCAGGTCCCGCACCTCCTCGTGGCTGATCTTCAGCACGTCCACGTGGGCGTCCACGGCCGCGAGCGCGGGTGCGCCGCTGAGGTCCGCCACCACGGTGGTCCCGGCGTCCCGGGTGTCCCGGATGAGACGGCCGAAGAACGACGCCGGCACCACGTCCCCGGGCTCGGACCCCGTGACCGTGAGAACGTCCGAGGCGAGGGCGTCCACGAACGCCGTGCCGTAGAGATCGTCGAGCTCGTGCCGGGACAGCTCCGGCGGCGGCATGTGGGCCACGGTCTCGCGGTCGTCGCCCCGCAGGTCGTACACGTAGCCGCCGTTGCCGTACCCGTAGCGCACGGCGTTGACCTGCATGCCCAGCCCGTCCAGCATCGAGCGGATCAACGCACCCAGCTCCCCGCCGAACGGGCCGTTCACCGAGACGTCCGCTCCGAGGGATCCCGCCATGCGGGCCACCCACAGTCCCTGGCCACCGGGGTGCATGTGCACGTCCGACTCGTGCGGGCTGCGGTTGCGGTACGCGGCCGGCTCGGTGATCTCCGTGATCAGCAGCGGCGTGGGAACCAGGACGGAGAGGCGCGGTTTCGCGCTGGAACGGGTGTCGGTCACGCACGAAAACTACCCCACGCGGGTGCTGGTGAACAGGACACGCAGCTGTCACGATGGTGGGATGAACGCCACCGAACCGGTCCGCATCGTGGAGGGTCAGGCCGCCAGTGAGCACACGCGGCAGGCCCTGAGCGCCTATTTCAGCGAGCTCGACCACCGGATCGACGGCGGCTTCGACCCCGAGCTCACGGAGGTCACCGGGCCCCAGGACGTCACCCCGCCCCACGGGGACTTCTTCCTCATGACGGACCTCGTCACGGGCGAGGTGATCGCGTGCGGCGCGGTCCGGAAGCTGGACGAGGAGCGTGTGGAGCTGCGCCGGATCTGGGTCGCCCCGGCGCACCGCGGCAAGGGCCACGCCCGCACCCTCGTGCGCGCCCTGGAGAACAAGGTCCGGGCGTTCGGCGCGCTCACGGCGGTGGTGTCCCTCAACCCCGAGATGACCGAGGGCATCGCGATGTTCCGCAACCGGGGCTACCAGCCCGTGGAGTCCTTCCACGAGTCCACCACCGCATCGGTGTTCCTGGCGCGTCAGCTGTAGCGCGTTCCCTGCGCGCCCTCGAAAGGTTCTGGGGTGCAGTTCTGCCCGCGGTGTCGGCGCTCTCGTGGGTGGAACTGCACCCCGGTCACCGTGGACGCTCGGGGAGTGGCTACTGCCGGGCGTCCCGCGTCTTCTTGTCGTTCGCCTTCTCGATGGCGTCCACCAGCTTGTCCTTCGTCATCCCCGAGCGGCCCTGCACGTCCAGCTCCTGCGCGATCTCGTAGAGATGCTCCTTGGAGGCGTTGGCGTCCACTCCCCCGGCGGTGTCCTCCGAGTTCAGGCCGCCCTTCTCGGCACTGTCGTCGGACGGCCCGTTCTCCTCCTTGGGCTCCCAGTGGTCCCCCACCTTCTCGTGGGTGTGCTTGATCGCCGCCCACGCGGTGCGTGCGGCACGGGCGTCGTCGTGGTACTCGTCCTGGGCGGAGTCCCAGGTCTGTGCGAACGTGTCCTGCGCCTTCTCGTCGGAGCGCTGCAGCGTGGACGGGATCTCGTCCTGCCGCGCGCGGCCGTTCTTCTTCGCCTTGGGCACGGGGTCCTCCTGACGCGGTTCGGATCTCTGGGGCCACCATCCTACGGATGCCGACGACGCCGTGGCCCACCCTTTCGGGGCGCCGTGGCCCGGCTTCCGCGGGCCACCACGGCGCAGCAGGCAGCCGGGGAGCCGCCGGAGCGGCAAGCCCCCGCCGCCGGGGGGGCAGGACTTTGCCTTGAGCGGTGGCCACTCAAGATTTGTGCCCCAAGCTCTGGCACTCCGTCGAGGTGAGTGCTATATTTTCCGTAGTTGAGTCAGAGGGACTCAAGAAACGTGATGGCTCCACGTCCGCGGGACGAGCAGGGCAGCGGGGCACACCACGGATGTGCTGCACAGGGAAGGAATGACCGTCATGGCTACTTTCGATCCGTTCTCCGAGGTCCAGAACTTCGCCAACCAGGTGCTCTCCACCCGCAACGGGCTGGAGCAGATGCCCATGGACCTCTTCCGCCGGGGCTCCAACTACTACCTCGCCGCGGACCTGCCGGGCATCGACCCCACCAGCGTGGACGTGGACGTGGACGGCCAGCTGCTGACCATCCGCGCACAGCGCCGTCTGCCCTCCGCGGAGAAGGACACCAAGTGGATCGTGCGGGAGCGCCGCAACCACTCCTTCGTGCGCCAGCTGAACCTGGGCCAGGGCATCGACACCGAGAACATCACGGCCGCCTACGACAACGGCGTGCTGACCGTGACCATCCCGGTCTCCCCCAAGTCCCAGCCCCGCAAGATCCAGGTGGCCACCGGTCAGAACCAGGACGGCGTGGTGCTGGAGCACGGGCACAAGGACGAGTCGCCCGAGTCCTCGGAGGACTCCGAGAACTGAGCTCCACCTGAGACAGCAGTGGGCCCGCAGGAGATCTCCTGCGGGCCCACTGCTCTGTTCGGCGCCGTGCGGGTCAGTGACCCATCCAGCGCACCACCCGGTCCAGGTCCTCGGTGGCGCGGACGGACCAGACCATCAGCGCGTACACGTGCGGGCCACCCTCGCACACCACCGTGGTGGTGTCCACACCGGCACGCACGAGGTCCGTGACGAACTCCATGGTGTCCGGGTAGAGCATGTCCCGGTCCCCCTGCAGCACGAACGTGCGCGGCAGCCCGTGCACGTCCCCGAACGCGGGGCTGACCACGGGGTCGGTCACCTCACGGGTGCCCGCCCACCAGCGGCCCGCGGCCCGGGGGCCCTCGGTGTCCAGCATGTGGTCCACGTCCCGGTACTCCTCGATCTCGGGGTTGCTCACGGTCGCATCCACCCACGGGGAGATCAGGATCAGGCCCTCGGGCGTCGCCGGGATGGACGGTGCCGCCCCCGGGTGCGTCTCCCGGGCGGGCGATGCCGCGGCGTCGCGCAGCCGCATGGCCTGGGCCACCGCCAGACCGCCACCCGCGGAGTCGCCGGAGACGAACACCCGGGTGCCCAGCGTGCGCGCCAGGTCCCACACGCCGTCGGCCAGCACGAGTGCCTCGTCCACCGTGTGGTCCGGGGCGAGACCGTAGCCCGGCACGAGCACCGTGGCACCCGTGCGCTGGATCAGGGCGTCGATCCACCGCCAGTGCGTGGTGGTCACGGGGTGCACGTACGCGCCGCCGTGCCAGTGGATCACCACGGGTGCGTCCGTACGGGCGAGCGCCGCCTTCGGACGCGCGACGACCACCGGGTACCCCGCCACCATGACCTTCCCGAACTCCGCACGCTTGTGCATGCCCCGGTGCGGCGCGGCCTCCTCACGGTCCTCGGCGGCCAGGGAGGCGAGCAGCTTCTCCTCGGACTCCCACACGTTGGGCAGCACCCGCAGCCCCTGGTTGGTCAGCCGCAGGGCGGCATCCGCGGGCACGAGGGCCACGTCCACGGCGGCCACGGCGTGGTCCGCCGACGCCGCCGCGTGACGGCCGTAGCGCAGGGCACGGACCCGATCGCTCTCGGTGGGCGCCGCGCCCTCCTCGTGCTCCGGGGACGACGCCGCGTGGCGGGCCGCGTGGGCCGCAGCCGGCGTGCCGGTGGTCCCGGAACGGGGGGCGCCCGTCTCGTTCTCCGGCGCGGGGTGCGCTGCACCCTGAGCCGCCGTGCCGAGCGCCGCTGCTGCCGCGGCCCCGGCTCCCGCGGCGCCCGCCGGACCGGTTGCGCGCTCTGCCGCGCGAGGTGTCCCCTCACGTCCCGGTCCCGCGGCCTCATCCAGCGCGCCGGTCGAGTCCTCGACTCCCTCGGTGGCCGAACCCTGGGCGCCCCGGTGGGGAACACCCTGCTCGGTGGCAGAGCGATCAGAAGCACGCTGGGCGGCAGCCCGGTGGCGGTGGGCGGTCTCCGCGCGGTGGCGACCCCGCGCGCGGGCGCGGCGTGCGGCGTCGTCGTCCTGCTCGGTGGCACCGGAGACGGCACCGGCGGCGGCGCCCTCGCGGGCGAGGGACTCACCCTCCACGTCAACGCGCGGCAGGATGCGGTCCAGCCAGCGCGGGATCCACCAGGCCTTGTCCCCGAGCAGCCGCATAACCGCGGGGATCAGCAGCATGCGCACCACGAAGGCGTCCAGGAGCACGCCGCCCGAGAGGGCGAAGCCGATGGGCCGGATCATGGCGAGGTCCGCGAAGATGAAGCCCGCGAACACGGAGATCATGATGATCGCCGCGGCGGTGACCACCGAACGGCCCGCCTTGAAGCCGTACACCACGGCCTGACGCGGCGCATGCCCGTGAACGTATGCTTCGCGCATGCCGGAGACCAGGAAGAGCTGGTAGTCCATGGCCAGGCCGAAGAGGATGCCGACCATCAGGGTGGGCAGGAAGCTCAGGATGGGCCCGGGATCGTGCACGCCGAACAGCGCGCCGCCCCAGCCCCACTGGTAGACCGCCACCACGGCGCCGAAGGACGCCAGGACGGAGAGCAGGAAGCCCACCGTGGCGATCACCGGGACCAGGATGGAGCGGAACACCATGAGCAGCAGCACCAGCGAGATGACGAGCACGACCCCCAGGTAGAGGGGCAGCTTCTCACCGAGCAGCTGGGACACGTCGATGTTCGCGGCCGTGGTCCCGGCCACGCCCACGTGAACGTCCTCGTCCTTCTCCAGACCGTCGTTGAGACCGCGGATGCTGCCCACGAGCTCCTCGGTGGCAGCCTCCGCCGGGCCGGACCCGGGGATCACCTGGATCACTCCGGTGGTGCGGTCGTCCGTGGTGCTGCCCTGCAGGACGTTCGCCACGTCCTCCTGGTCCGCGAGCCGGTCCGCCACCGCGTCCATCTTGTCCTTGGCCTGCGCCTCCGAGAGGCCCTCCGGGAGATCCACGACCACGGCGATGGGGCCGTTCTCCCCCGCACCGAAGTCCTCCGCGATGCGCTGGTAGGCCTTGTACTGGGTACTGTCCTGCGCCTCGGTGGAGGCGTCCGGCAGCCCCAGACGCATGCTCTGGGCGGGCAGCGCCAGGACGACCAGCACGGCCACGCACGCGAGCGTGGTGATCCAGGGGTGCCGCAGGTGCAGCGGCACGTCGTGCGGGTCGATCTGGTCCTCACGCGGTGCCGCGGTGCGCACCTTCTTCGGGAGCACCCGCTTGCCCGCGAGGGAGAGCAGGGCGGGAGTGAGCGTGAGGGTCATGAGCAGTGCCACGGCCACGGCCAGACCACCGGCCGTGCCCATCAGCCCCAGGAACGGGATGCCCGCGACGTTGAGTGCCACCAGCGCCACGATCACCGTGAGCGCCGCGAAGAAGACCGCGGTGCCGGAGGTGCCCACGGCCATCCCGATGGACTCCCGCACGGACATGCCCGTGCGCAGCTGCTGGCGGTGCCGGTTGAGCACGAACAACGAGTAGTCGATGCCCACGGCCAGCCCCAGCATCACACCGAGCATGGGGGTCACGGACATCATGTCGATCACGCCGGAGAACGCCAGCGTGGCGGACGCCGCCACGGCCACCCCCAGCAGGGCGGTCAGCACGGGCAGGACGGCCGGGACCACGGCGCGCAGCATGAGCAGCAGGACGATGGCCGCGATCACCACGCCGATGATCTCCGCCGGGCCCACCAGTGAGGAGATGTCCTGGGCGATCTCCTGGGAGAACTCGGCGTCCACGCCCTTCACGGGGTGGTTGCGCACGGCGTCCATGACCTCGGTCTTGGTGTCCGCCTCCACGGCGTTCTGCTCCACCGTGAACGTGACCACGCTGATCGCGGAGTTGTCGCCCTTGGAGACCACACGGTAGTCGCCCATGCGGTCGTAGGTCTTCTCCCCCTCCTCGAGCTGCGCCTTCTGCTTCTCGATCTGGGCCGGGTCCATGCCGCGCTGCTTGAGCACCTGCTCGGCACTGACCCCCGGCGGGAGGCTCTTCTTGAGCTGGGCGATCCGCTGCTCGCCCTGGTCCAGCTGCGCGCGGCCGTCCTTGAGCTTCTGGCGGCCGTCGTCCAGCTGCTGCTGGCGCTCGAACGGGTTCACGGTGGAGTCCACACCGTCCACCCCGTCCACCCGCTTCAGGGCCTCGGCGATGCCGTCCTTCTGGGCCTGCGTGAACTCGGAGCCGTCCTGCGTGGAGAACACCACGCGGCCGGTTCCCTGGTTCGCCTCGGGCATCTCCGCCTTGAGCCGGTCCGCGAGGTTCTGGGTCTCGGTGCCGGGAATGGTGATGGCGTTGCTCAGGTGCACCCCGGACAGGGCCACCCCGCCCACGGCCAGCGCCAGGACGGCGGCCCACACCAGAATCACCGCCCACGCGTGAGCGGCTGCGCCCTTGCCCAGCCGGTACAGAAGTCGTGCCACGGAAGTTCTCCTAGCGAATCGGGAAAATCGTGCTGTGTGGGCCGCGCACGGCGGCCGGTGAAGTCAGTGGTGGGGTCCCACACCCCGTGGTGGGTGGTCTGGGACGGTCACCCCGTGCTGCTCGACGACGCCGCGGCGTCACGCATCGAAGCCCCGCCCCAGCACGGCCAGCGCAGTGGCCAGCAGCCCGCTCCAGGTGCGCCGGGCGGCCTCGTCCAGGGCACCGTCCGTCCGGGCGAGCCACTCGTCGAGGCACTCGACCAGGGAGTTGATGAGCGTGGTGGCCACCAGGTGGATCTGGAACGGCGTGTACTGCGGCAGCCGCTCCCGCAGCACGTCCGCCAGGCGGTCCACCGCTGTGCGGGTCACCCGGAACTCCCACAGGAATGCCGCCGGGGTGTCCTGGCGGTCCACGGAGAACACGGGCTGCAGCTCGTCCAGCAGCGTGGGGGTGCGCAGGGCCTCCATCAGCTGCCGGTACACGTCCCCCAGCTCGGTGCCCGCACCCGGGTCCGGCGCCGGAAGCTCCCGCAGCATGCGGTCGATCAAGCCCGTGACCTGGCCCGAGAGGTACTCGAAGACGGCGTCCTGCGCGGATGGGAAGTGGTTGAAGATGGTGCGGCGGGAGACGCCCGCCCGCGCGGCGAGATCGTTGACGCCCACTCCCGCGATGCCCCGCTCCGTGGCGAGCTCACCCGCCGCCGTGATGATGGACCGCCTGTTGCGCAGCCGGATGACCTCACGCTTGTCCGCGGGTTCACCCGTGGCCCTGGTGCGGCACGAGGGAATCAGCTGGGCGGTCACGGTGCTCATCGTACGGCAGTACTTGCACTGTGTGCACCTTCCTGTGCGGGAGGTCTCAGCCGTTCCCTCGGCGGCCACGGCCCGCGGAACGGGGAGGCCATCTCAGCCGGGCTCCGGGCCACGCCTTCCCGGAGGACGACGCCGCCCGCTCACCCCGTGTAGCGCGCGCGGACCTCATCCGGGAGCATGCCGCCGCCCGTGAGCCACGCGAGATGGGTGGCGCCGACGGGGATCTCTGGCGCGGCGGCGTCGTCATGGCCCGCCGGCACCCCCCGTGCCCGACAGTCGCCCGCCGCGCCTGCCGCCGAGGCCGTGGCGACCCGGTGGACGGCCTCGAGCGCGGCCGCCGCGGACGGCTCCACGATCACGCCCTCAGAGGAGGACAGGCTCTTGACCCGGGCGAGCATCTGCTCGTCCGAGGCCGTGACATAGCCCGCGATCAGGCCCTGCACCGCGCGGCCCACGAACCCGGAGGGCCTGCCCACGGCCAGTCCGTCCGCCACGGTGCGGGTGCTCAGCCCCAGCTCGGCCACCGAGATGTCGTCGTGGCGCCCCGTGTGGACACCCAGCAGCATGCACGGCGCCTGCGTGGGCTCCACGAACACGCAGTGCACGGCGTCCCCGAACTCCCGCTTCAGCCCGTAGGCCACTCCGCCCGGGGCGCCGCCGATGCCGCACGGGAGGTGCACCACCAGCGGGTGCTCGGCGTCCACCGGGATGCCCCGCTCACGCAGCTGCACGACGACGCGGGACCCGGCCACGGCGTAGCCCGCGAAGAGGCTCAGGGAGTGCTCGTCGTCCACGAAGTGCACGGACTCGTCCCCCTCGGCCGCCTCACGACCCGCCGCCACCGCCTGCGTGTAGTCCGTGCTGTGCTCCACGACCTCCACACCCCGGGAGCGCAGCAGGTCCTTCTTCCACTGCTGCGCGTGCGTGGACATGTGGACCGTGGCCTGCAGGCCGAGTGCCGCGGAGATGATCCCGATAGACAGCCCCAGGTTCCCCGTGGAGCCCACCACCACGCGGTGCGCGCCCATGAGCCGGCGGAAGGGCTCGGTGGCGAAGACGGCGTAGTCCGGCACCTCCTCCGGGGGGTGGGGCGGGCCCGGAAGCAGACCGTGCGCCACGGCGAGGGATTCGGCGTGCTGCAGCACCTCGTGCACACCCCCGCGAGCCTTGACAGAACCGCTCACCGGCAGGATGTCGTCACGCTTGAGCAGCACCCGGCCCTCACGGATCCCCGCACCACGCGCCCACGCGGTCGCTTCCTGCAGCGGGGACTCGATGAGCCCCTTCGCCGCAGCGGTCTCCGGGAAGGTCTGCGCGATCCAGGGGCGGAACCGTTCCAGGCGGGCGGCCGCGTCGGCCACCATCGCGGGGTCGATCCCGGAGGCCACCAGTCCGCTCGCGGTGTCCGTCACCGCGGGGTTCCACCAGGTGAGGGGCTCCTCACGGGCGAGGCGGTCCACGAGTTCGCCCCCGAGCGGCGGGTTCGCAGGCTGTTCAGGGGGGACAGCCGCTCCGGTGCTCCCCTGATGTGTGGTGGCGGTGGGTCCGGAATCCGCAGTCATGGGTTCATCATGGCCCGGACGTGCCTGGGGAGCCACCGCGGCGGCGCTCACACCACCCGGCGCGCGACCTCCCGCGGCCGCGTCACGTGCATCGCCACCGCGGCCACCAGTCCCGTGAGCCCGGCGCCCAGGGTCAGCAGGAACCCCCGCTGCGGCACCTCGGACAGCACTCCACCGAGCGCCGAGCCGAAGGACACCCCCAGCACCAGGCATGTGGTCAGTGTGGTCATCACGCTCGCGATCCGGTGTGACGGTGCTGCATGCTCGCCCCGCGTGTATGCGCTCACGAGCATGGACCCCACCCCCAGCCCGGCCAGGGCGAACAGGACGCCGAGCACCAGGGGACCCGGGATGCTGAGCAGCAGCAGCGACGTCGTGGACACCAGCAGCGCGCCCACGGCCACGCGCAGGGAGAGCGGAAGCCGTTGCGGGAGCCGGGACACCAGGACGCTGGCCAGGGCGCTGCCCACGCCCATGCAGCCGTAGATGACCCCCGTGTAGCCCTCGGTGCCGCGCGCCGTGTTGATGGCGGTGAGCGCGGTCTGGGTGGAGCCGAACACCGTGCCCACGCACAGGCACGCGAGCATGGGCGGCAGCACCAGGGTCCACCGGATCCGCGGTGCGATCCCGTCCGTCACGTCCATGGTGTGGGTGTCCACGGTGAGCCCGCGCCGTCGCAGCAGGTACACGATGAAGCACCCCTGCCCCAGCACCACCCACCCCATGAGCAGCAGCAGTGCGGGGTTCGGCCCGAACAGCCCCAGCAGCACACCCGCGATCACGGGCCCCAGGATGAAGCCCACCTCGTCGCACGCGGTCTCGTACCCCAGCGCCCTGCTCACGAGCCCCGGCAGACGACGCCGCCGCGCCAGCGCCGACCAGCGCGCCCTCGCAATCGCGCCCACCTGCGGGTTCGCCGAGCCGATCACGGCGGCGCACACCAGGATGAGTGCGTGCGGGGCGTCGTGGAGCACCACGGCGAGCAAGGAACCCATGCCGATCAGCTGGACGACCGTGGCACCCAGCACCACGGGCAGGGGGCCGAACCGGTCCACGAGTCCGCCCACCGCGGGCGCACCGATCGCAGAGCCCAGGCCCGCCGCGGCCACGGTCATTCCGGCGAGCCCCAGACCCAGACCGGCTCCGCTCACGTAGAGCAGGAGCCCCAGCTGCACCGTGGCGGCGGGGAGACGGCCGATCAGTGCGGTGACGAGGAAGGGCCAGCCACCCACGGCGGGCAGGGACAGGGCGGATCGCGATGATGTCATGAACAGGCTCCGGGGTAGGGCGAACGGCCGCGCACCCGACCACACGCGCGGAGAATCCCCTGGCAACACCGCTGATCCTACCGGGAGTGCCACGCGGCCAGGTCGTCTCCGCACGGTCGGTTCCGGGCAGAGGGGGCGATGCAGGATGCCGACACGGGCCCCACGGCGAGCTGCGAAGTGGAGCAAACGCAGCGGCGTCGGCGAGAATCCACAGTTGCTCAGTTTTTGCAGCGAGGGCTGGGGACGGGGAGTGCGCGCGTCAGGGGGGTGTGTGTTCTGGCGGCTCGGAGGCGTCCCGCGCCGGGCCCGCACGCATCCCCAACACCTCTGCACTCCACACCCACACACGCTGTGGCACACCCCACACATTGGGAGCATGACCAGCACAGCACAGGACCCCCGCCACATCGTGGTGGTGGGCGCAGGAACCGCAGGACCCATCGTTGCCGGGCGTCTGGCGGAGGCCGGGCACCGCGTCACCCTCCTGGAAGCCGGTGGGGAGGACACCAATCCGGCCATCGCCTCCCTCTCCCGCATGGGCGAGCTGTGGCACGGACGGGAGGACTGGGACTACTTCACCGTGGCCCAGGAGCACGCGTCCGGCCGGGTCATCCACTGGCCGCGGGGGCGGGTGCTGGGCGGCTCCCACGCCCTCAACGCCGCCATCTGGGTGCGCGGCAACCCGCTCGACTACGACGACTGGGCGGCGGCGGGCTGCGACGGCTGGGCGTGGAGCGACGTCGCCCCGGTGTTCGAGGCACTGGAGGCCTACGAGGGCCCCACCAAGGACGACGACGCCGCAGCACCCCGCGGCACCGACGGTCTCGTTCCCGTGGTGGGCAGCTACCAGCGCAACCCGATCTTCGACGCGATCATCGCGGCGGCCGAAGCTGTGGGAGTGCCTTTCAACGAGGACTACAACGCGGGGCCGCAGGAGGGCATCTCCCAGGAGCAGCTCACGGTGCGGGGCACCAGGAGGGTGACCACGTACACGTCCCACGCGAAGCCGTGGGTGGCGCGCGGCGCCATCGAGGTGCGCACGGGTGCCGTGGTGGAGCGCCTCATGGTGGCGGACGGCCGAGTGACCGGGGTGCAGCTGCACGCCGGGGCGATCGCCGAGGTGGAGGGCGTGGACGCCTCCGAGCCCACGGCGGGTCAGGACAACGGGGGCGAGGTGATCTCCGCGGACGAGGTGGTGCTGTGCGCCGGGGCACTCGACACCCCCAAGATCCTCATGCGCTCGGGGATCGGCCCGGCGGAGCACCTGCGGGAGGTGGGGATCGAACCAGTGCTGGACCTGCCCGGCGTGGGGGAGAACCTGCACGACCACCTCCTGGTGCCGGTGATCGCGGAGGCCACGGCCCGGCGCATCGAGCACCCGGAGGACGAGATCGCCGTGACCCAGACCCACCTGTTCTGGCGCTCCTCCGAGGACCAGGACCGTCCGGACACCCAGCCCCTCCACTTCTGCGTTCCCATGTACGACGACTGGATGCAGGGCCCGGCCAACGCGTTCACGCTGCACACGGGCCTCACCCGCCCGTACTCGCGGGGCCGGATCACCCTGACCGGGCCGAGCAGCACGGACCCGGCGAACTACGACCCCAACATCTTCTCGGACCCCCGGGACCGGGAGGCGCTGCGGGTCTCCCTGCGGCAGGGGCGTGCCATGGTCGCGGCCCCGCCCCTGGCGGATGAGTGGGGTGCCCGGGAGATCTACCCCGGCGAGGGCGAGATGGACGAGGCGGCCGAGGACGCCTACATGGACCGCGCCGTGACCACCTACCACCACCAGGTGGGCACGTGCCGCATGGGAACGGACGAGCTGGCCGTGGTGCACCCCGCCACCCTGCAGGTGCACGGCATGGCGGGCGTGCGGGTGGTGGACGCCTCCGTGATGCCGTTCATCACCAACGGCAACACCAATGCCCCCTCCGCCATGATCGGGGAGAAGGGGGCACGGATGCTGCTGGGCAGGTGAGCCGGAAAACCACAAAGACGCCCTGCCGTTATCGGCAGGGCGTCTTTGTGGTTTTCCGACGGCTGCTCGCCGTTCAGGAAATGATGATCAGGAGATCACCGAGATGTTCGTGGCCTGCAGGCCGCGATCGCCCTGCTGCACCTCGAACTCCACCTTGTCGCCCTCGTTGAGCGAACGGAAGCCGCCGGAGTTGATGCCGGAGAAGTGGGCGAAGACGTCGTCGGAGCCGTCCTCGGGGGCGATGAAGCCGAAGCCCTTGTCAGCGTTGAACCATTTGACGGTGCCAGTAGTCATGTCAGACCTGCCTTTTCTGCAAGAAAGTGAGCACATCCCGAATTTCGGGGGCTCGGCGTTGCGATGCTTGCCATGAACGTTTCTTCAGAAAAACCGCCGCACCATGGTTGGTGGGTACTGCTTAAAATACAAAACGAAACTTCAACAACTGATATTCAACCTACTGCCTCCACTTCCCGGAGTCAACCCAGCCGGCCAGAGACCCCGCGTGCCGCGTCCTCATCAGCTCGCACGAGGCACGCGGCTTGGGCTCAGATCCGCTCCGTGGCGAACGGGTAGTCCACGTACCCCTTCGTGCCACCCAGGTAGAAGGTCTTGGGGTCCGGCGTGTTCAGTTCCAGGCCCTCCCGCCAGCGCTGCACCAGGTCCGGGTTGGCGATCAGCTCACGCCCGACCATCACACCGTCCGCCAGGTCAGACGCCATGATGTGCTCGGACTCGGCCAGCTCGGTGTACTCGCTGAAGCCGCTGTTGAGGTAGAACGCGCCTTCGAACTGGCCGCGCAGCTCCTGCACGAACTCCCCGTCGATGTCCTTGTGCAGCACGGACAGGTACGCCAGTCCCAGGTCCCGCAGGCCGGAGAGCAGCGCGGCGTAGGTGGCGCGGACGTCGTCGTGGTCGTCCTCGACGGCGCCCTGCACGTTGTGCTCCGGCGAGATCCGCAGGCCCACACGCTCCGCCCCGATCTCCTGGGCGACGGCGCGCACCACCTCCACGACGAAGCGCGCCCGGTTCTCCGGGGAGCCGCCGTACTCGTCCGTGCGGTGGTTGGCGGAGGGGGCCAGGAACTCGTGGAGCAGGTAGCCGTTCGCGCCGTGGATCTCCACGCCGTCGATCCCGGCGTCCACGGCGCGGCGGGCGGCGGAGACGAACTCCTGCCGGATCCGGGGGAGCTCGTCGGCCTCGAGCGCGCGGGGCACGGGGATGGGCTGCTTGCCGCTGGGCACGTGGGTGCTCTGGTCGATGCCCACGGCACTCGGGGCCTCCGGAGTGGACCCGCCCGTGAGCTCGGGATGGGACACGCGACCGGCGTTCATGACCTGCATGAACACCACGCCGCCCTTCTCGTGCACGGCCTCCGCCACGCGGGACCAGCCCAGGGCCTGCTCGGCGGTCTCGATCCCGGCCTGGCCCCAGAACCCGCGGCTCGTCACGGCGGGGAACGTGCCCTCGGTGACGAGCAGGCCCACGGACGCACGCTGCGCGTAGTACTCCACGTTCATGTCCTTGGGCACGCCGTCCTCGTCGGAGCGCATCCGGGTGAGCGGCGCCATGGCCACGCGGTTCCTGAGCTCGAAGGCTCCTACGGTGATGGGGTCGTACAGGGTGGGCATGCGGTTCCCTCCGGCGAGATCGGTTGCCATGTCGGTTGTGCAACACCTATCCCTGCCACACCATTCCCGCGGAAAGTTCCTGGGGGCCCCGGCGACGCCGCGCCCGCCCCCTTCCTCGGCCGCACCCGGAAACGACGACGACGCCGTCCGGGCACCATCACGTGCGCGCCCCGGACCGCCGGAGCTGTCCGGGGCGCGCACGCCGTCGTGCACGGTGGAGCGGGCTCAGCGGGAGATGACCTTGCTGGCCGCCACGGACTTGAGCCCCTCGACACCGAACTCCAGGCCGAAGCCGGACTTCTTGATGCCGCCGAACGGGATGCGGGGGTCCACGCCGCCGTGCTTGTTGATCCACACGGTGCCGGCCTCCAGCCGCTGGGCCACGGCCATCGCGTTCTCGGTGTCAGAGCTCCACACCGAGGCGCCGAGCCCCACGTCCAGGCCGTTGGCCATGGCGATGGCGTCCTCCACGTCCGAGTACTTCACGATGGGCAGGGCCGGGCCGAACTGCTCCTGCGTGACCAGGGGGTTGTCGTTGGGCAGGTCCGCCACGAGCGTGGTGGGGTAGAAGTACCCGGGCTGGTCCTCCTGCGGGTCCCCGCCGATCAGCACCCGGCCGCCGCCGTTCCTGGCGTCCTCCACCAGACCCGCCACGATGTCGTACTGCTGCCTGTTCTGCAGCGGGCCGAGCACGTTCTGCTCCTCGCGCCCGTTGCCCATGGGCATCTGGCGCGCCACGTCCACGAGCGCCTCGCACACGGCGTCGTACACGTCCTCGTGGACGTACAGCCGCTTGAGGGCGGCGCACGTCTGGCCGGTGTTGATGAAGGCGCCCCAGAAGAGGTCACCGGCGATCGCCCGGGGGTCCACGTCCGGGAGGACCACGCCGGCGTCGTTGCCGCCGAGCTCCAGGGTGAGGCGCGCCAGACCGTCCGCTGCGGATCGCATGATGGCCTGACCGGTCCTGGTGGAGCCCGTGAACATGATCTTGTCCACGCCCTCGTGGGAGGACAGGGCCTTGCCCACCTCACCGCCGCCGGGGACCACGTGCAGGACGTCCGCGGGCAGCGCCTGGTTGAGCACGTGCACCAGGCCCAGCACGGACAGCGGGGTGTACTCGGAGGGCTTGACCACCACGGTGTTGCCCATGCGCAGGGACGAGGCCACCTGCCACACGGTGATCATCATGGGCCAGTTCCACGGCCCGATGGCCCCCACGACGCCGAGCGGGACGTAGTGCATCTCGGCGTGGCCGAACTCGTCGTCCACGAGCACCTCGGGCTCCAGCGGGAAGTCCGCGCTGGCCCGCAGCCACGCCACGCAGCCGCCCACCTCGAACGCGGCGTTGGGACCGTTCTTGATGGGCTTGCCCTGCTCGCGGGACAGCAGCTCGGCGAGCGCCTCGGCGTGGGCCTCCACGGCGTCCGCGGCCTTGTGGAGGCACTCGGAGCGCCTGGCGTGACCCAGTCCCGCCCAGTCCGGCTGGGCCGCACGGGCGGCGGCCACGGCGGCGTCGAGCTCCGCGGTGGTGGACTCGTGGGCGCGGCCGACCACCTCGCCGGTGGCGGGGTCCAGGATCTCGCGGCCGGACGGGTCGGTGATGGCCGAGAGCAGGTCCTGACAGGTGTTCACGGGGGCTCCTCGTGGGGTAGATGGGGCCGGCGCGGGCGCGCTCGGGCGACTGCTCCCATTGTGCCGGGAATCACACGGGTGCGCGCCGATCTCACACGTGACCGGCAGTCCACGACAACCCCGATGCACGGAGCGACAACCCCGCCACCTGGGTGGTGTGATGAGAGCTCAGGACTGCGCCAAGAGGCGGCGCCGGTAGGCGGAGGGCGTCTCCCCGAACTCGGCCTTGAAGCTCTTGCTCACGTGGGCGGGGTCCACGAGGCCGTGGCGGGCGCTGATGGTGTGCACGGTCTCCGCGCGGTGCGCCGGATCCGCGAGGTCCGCGCGGATGGCGGCCAGGCGCACGGCGCGGATGTGGGCGACCACGGTGAGGTGCTGGGCGGCGAAACGGCTGTGCAGCTGCCGGACCGAGACGTAGAGCGCGCGGGCGATCGAGCCCGGGGAGAGCTCCGGGTCCGCCAGGTGGTCCGCGATGTACGCGGTGGCCTGCTGCACGAGCAGGTCCCCGGCGCCTTCCTGTGCGGGGTCCAGGACCTCCGCGGAGAGCACGCTGACCAGCATGTCCAGGGCCGAGCGCACGAGTTTGCGGGCGTGCGGCCCGTGGAGCACGTCCATGTTGTGCGCGAGGTTGCGGAACAGAGGGACGGCCACGCGGCCCAGGCCCTCGTCCTGGCTGATGCGCTGGGCCGTGACAGTGTCCAGCTGCGCGGGAACCAGCTGCACCACCGAGCGGGGGAATGTCATGACCATGCTGTGCTGGGGGCCGTCGAACACCAGCTCGTACGGCCGGTACGCCGCATAGAGCCCCAGGCTTCCCGGGCGCAGCACGCACTCCCGCCCGTCCTGGCGCAGCCGGGCTGCCCCCTCCAGCTGCAGGCTCAGCTTGAGGTACTCCCCCGAATCCCGGGCCACGAGCTCCGGGGTGCGCTGCACGCGGTGGGGGCCGGTGGTCATGTCGAAGAGGTGGACGTCGTCCAGTTCCACCGTGGTGAGGTCCGCACGGAACTCGTTCTCCGCGGGCGCGGTGATTCGCACGGCCGCAAAGGAGGCATTGATGATGGTCCGCCACTGGGTCATGGTGAGACCCGCGTGGCGACCCGTGACTCCCTGACCGGCCATGCGCCCCCCTCTCCGATCCACCCTGCAGCCCGGCAGGCCCGTGCTCGCATGCTACGCCCGCCGCTCGCGACGGCACCGCACAGGCGAGCGGGGCTGGGAAGGCGCCGCGCGGCGTCGTCCTCCCACGGTGCTGTCACCGGGGCGGCCGGGGCATTGCCTGCCCCTACAGTGTTCTCAGACCGCGCCGCCCGCCCGCCCTCGGGCACGGCCCCCGGGTCCGCGCCGCTGCGGGCCGAGCCTCGACCGAAGGACCACCATGTACGCCGATCCCACCGACATGAACGCCATCCGCGAGCTGCTGCACGAGATCCTCCGCAACGACCCCGCCCCGCTGCACCTGGGGATCGAGCTGGGGGAGATCGAGCAGGGGAAGGTGAGCATGTCCATGGCCGTCTCGGACTTCATGGCCAACGGCCACGGCATCTGCCACGGCGGGTACCTGTTCACGCTCGCGGACACCACGCTCGCCTACTGCTGCGCCACGGCGGGCGCGCCGATCGTCACGCGCAACGCCGAGATCACGTTCACGGCCCCCGCGCACACCGGGCAGACCATCACGGCCACCGCCACACGCCGGGTGAACTTCGGCAGGAACCAGATCTGCGACGTCGTGCTGGAGGCCGACGGTCGCGTGGTCGCCTACTTCACGGCCCAGGGCACCACCCCGCCGGCCCCGAAGTCCCAGGTGCAGGCCTGACGGCACATCCCCGGACGACGACGATCCCCGCACCACCCGGAGAGGGTGACGCGGGGATCGTCGTACCGGGCGGCGGACCGGGACCCGCGCGGAGCGGACTCAGACCGCGGACCACCCGCCGTCGGAGGGCAGGACGGCGCCGTTGATGTTCACGCCGTCGTCGCTGGCCAGGAAGCAGATGGAGGACGCCAGGTGGGCCGCGCTGGCCACGCCCGGCATGTTCGCCTGGACGGTGGCCAGGCGCGCGCCGCCGAACTGCGAGGCGTCCTTCGGGATCTGGATGCCCGTGGCCACGCCGTCCGGAGCCACCACGTTGAAGCGCAGCCCGGAGGTGGCGTACATGAACGCGCAGTTGCGGGTCATGCCGATCACCGCGTGCTTGGACGCCGTGTAGGCGATGCCCGCGGCGGAACCGCGCAGCCCCGCCTCGGAGGCCAGGTTCACCACGCTGCCGCGCCCGGCCTCGAGCATGAGCGGGACCACCGCGCGGGTCAGGCGCATCATGGCCTCCACGTTCACGGCGAACACGCGCTGCCACGTGGCGTCCGTGACCTCGTGCACCGGGGCGAAGTTGTCCATGATGCCGGCGTTGTTCACGAGCGCGTCGACCCGCCCGTCCGCCGCGGCCACGACCTTCTGCGCGGCGTCCTCCTCTGTGAGGTTCGCGGTGACCGGCACGAGGTTCTCACCGAGCTCCTCCGCGAGGCTCTTCAGCCCGTCCTCGGCGAGGTCCACCGCGACCACGCGGCCGCCCTCCGCCACCACACGCGTGGCCGCGGCACGGCCGATGCCCGACGCCGCTCCGGTCACCACCACGGTCTGCCCGGCGAAGCGCTCGGGCGTGGCCTTCTCCACCCACTCGGCGTTCAGCATCGGGGGCACAGCAGGATTCTCGGACATGATGATCTCCTTCGATCTCAGGTTGTGGATCCTTGGCGGGCAGTGTGCCGGGCCACGGGTGTCGCGGCTCAGACGGAGTCCGTGCGGTGCACGATCCGCCCGTCGCACACGGTCAGCTCCGCGGTGACGTCCTGCAGCTCTCGAACGTCCACCTCGAAGGGGTGACGGTCCAGCAGCACCAAGTCTCCCAGGAACCCCTCCGCAATACAGCCCGTCCTGCGCTCCTCGAAGGACGCCTTCGCGGCCTCCACGGTGTACGCGTCCAGGGCCTCGGCCACGGTGATGTTCTGCGCGGTGTCCGTGACCTGCCCGGACACCGTCCTGCGGGTCACGCACGCGGAGATCCCGAGCCACGGGTTCGCGGTGGTCACGGGGAAGTCCGAGTTGCACGGCGCCACGATCCCCCGGTCCAGCAGGGTACGCATGGGGTACGTGCGCGCCATGCGTTCCGGTCCCAGGTTCTTCACGTAGGAGTCCCCGAGCTCGTGCACGAACGCCGTGGAGGCCGCCGCGATGATCTTCCCCTCCGCCAGCCGCCGCAGGTCCTGCTCCGTGGGCAGCGCACAGTGCTCCACCCGGTGACGACGCCGCGTGACCGCCTGCTCGTAGGCCACCTCCGGGTCCTCGGCCTCCCGGGCGACCTCCCGGCCCGCCCCCTCGATGAGGTCCAGCGCCTGCTCCACGGCGCGCTCCCCGATCCCGTGGATGGCCAGCCGCAGCCCGTTGCGCAGCGCCTGGGCCGCCATGGGCAGGATCTGGGGGGTCTCGTAGTAGAGGATCCCGCGGGAGTCGGTGCCCTCGAAGGGCTCCGCCACCGCCGCGGTCCTCCCGCCCACAGAGCCGTCCAGGATGAACTTCATCCCCTGGATCCGCACCATGTCGTCCCCGAGCCCGCTGCGGATCCCGGTGCCGATCACCTCGTCGTAGCTGCCGTGGAAGTCCCCGAGCTTCAGGGCGAAGTACCACGGTCGGAACCGGGTGGTGAGCTCTCCGGCCTCCTGCAGCCGCAGGTAGGTCCCCATCTCCAGGGGCCCGGTGCTCATGTCGTGCACCGTGGTGAGCCCCCACGCGGCGAAGTCCTCCTGGGCCACGCGCATCCCCGCGAGCAGCTCGTCCGCGCCGCTCACGGGCAGGTCCGCCAGGGACATGGCCGTCTCCTGCAGCAGACCCGTGGCCTCCCCGGCCGCGTCCCGCACGATGCACCCGCCCGCGGGGTCGGGGGTGTCCGCGGTGATGCCCATGCGCTCCAGGGCCGCGGTGTTCACCAGGGCCATGTGGGCGCACGTGCGCTTGAGGTACACCGGGTGCTCGGGGGCGGCCTCGTCCAGGTCCGCGCGGGTGGGGCCACCCCCGTCCATGCGGTGCTCGTCGTAGCCCCAGCCGATCACCCACTGCCCCGGTTCCGTCTGCTCGGCGGCCTCCCGGATCGCCGCGACGACGTCGCCCGCTCGCGGTGTCACGGACGGGCGGCAGTCCGCGTTCAGGGCCAGGCGGGCGTAGAGCCCCGGGTGGCCGTGGGTCTCGATGAGACCGGGCATGAGGTACCGCCCGCCCGCGTCCACGACCGGCGCACCCGGTGCCGTGCGGCGTCGTGCCTCTGCGGCGTCCCCCACGAAGGCGATGACGCCGTCCCGGACCACCACGGACTCCGGTGCGGAACGGTACCGGCCGCCGGGGCGGTGCACCACGGCGTCCAGGACGGTGATGCTGCGTGCGGGCTGCTCGTTCATGCGTTGCTCCTCGTCTCCACCGGGGTCACCGGTTCAGCAGGTCTCCCGAGATCTGGTCCACGTTCTGCTCCTCGTCCCGGCGGATCACGCGACGCGCGCCGATCGACGACGCCAGGGAGATCAGAGCGAGCGCCAGCAGCAGGAGGGTGGGCCCGGTGGACGTCCCACCGGTGACCCCCAGGATCCATGCGGCGAGCGCGGGCATGAACCCTGCCACGACGCCCGCGATGTTGGCGCACAGCGCAATGGCCGAGTAGCGCACCTTCACGGGGAAGAGCTGGGTCAGCACGGTGCCCACGGGGGCGTAGGGGATGGAGGCGAAGCCGATGCCCAGCACCATGGCTGCGGTGATGAGCACGGTGCTGCGCGTGTCCACGAGCCAGAAGATGGGGAACGCCAGGACCGCGGCAATTGCGTAGCCCACCACCACCACGATGGACGGGGAGGTCCGGTCCGCCACCTTGCCCGCGATCGTCATGGTCACGATCTCCGCCACGGCGCCCCACGTGATCGCGGTGAGGATCACGGTGGAGGGCACACCCAGCTGCTGGGTGGCGTAGCTGATCATGAACGTGGTCAGCACGAAGAACCCGGCGTTGCCGAAGAGGTACGTGCCCACGCCGATGGCGAGCCGCCCGGGGACCGTGCGGAGGATCTCCAGGACCGGGAGGCCCTCCTTCTCGGAGGAGGCGGCGCGGGCGGCCTGGGCGTCCTTGTAGTCGTCCGTCTCGTCCACGCGCAACCGGATCCAGATGCCCACGACCACCAGCAGGATCGAGAGCAGGTATGGGATGCGCCACGCGCCCTCCAGGAACTTCTCCCCGGACAGCGCCACCACCGCGGCGACGATCATCGAGGAGAGGATGGTGCCCGTGGGAGAGCCCAGCTGCACCACCGCGCCGTAGAAGCCGCGCTTGCCCTCGGGGGCGTTCTCCACGGCCAGGAGGGTGGCTCCGCCCCACTCACCCCCGGCAGCCATGCCCTGGACGAAGCGCATCGCGGCCAGCAGGACGGGCGCCACGATGCCCGCCGTCTCGTACGTGGGCAGCACGCCGATCAGCGCGGAGGCCACCCCCATGACCACGATGGTGACCATCAGGATGGTGCGCCGGCCCAGCCGGTCCCCGAAGTGCCCGGCGAGCAGCGCGCCGATGGGACGCGCGATGAACCCGATGCCGAAGAGCAGGAAGGACTGGATGGTCCTGAGCACGGGATCGTCACCGCCGAAGAACAGCGGCGCGAAGACGATGGAGGCGGTGGTGCCGAACAGGAAGAAGTCGTACCACTCCAGGGACGTTCCCACGTAGGCGCCGATGAGCGCCCGGCGGGCCTTGCGGGGATCGTGCGCGCGGACCGCCGGAGCACCCGGCGTGTGGTCCGCGGTGCCGTGGCCGGCGGGGCCCTCGGGGCCGCTGACGATGTGGGACATGGCAACCTCTGGATCGGGGAGGAGGGAACGGGACCGCGCGGCGCTCACTGGGCCACCGCGCTGTGACTCCTGCCTGCCACTATGTGACCCGGACCGCACACCGTCAACTGCGGCGAGCACACGGGTTCACCGGACGGGGCACGCCGGCACCGGTCAAGGACCAGACCGCGCGCGAGCGCACCGTGGGCATGGCCCGCGGGCAGGAGCAGGCGTGCCTCGCGGACCAGCGCACCCAGCCGCAGCCCGCGGACGGCGGGATCGGCGCCCTGACGGACGTGCAGGGCCGGGAGCCGGACACCGGCAACTAGCCCTGCAACGTCCCCACGAACTCCCACAGCGTCCGCGCGGCCGTCGTGAGGTGGTGCGCGAAGCCCTCCAGGTCCTCGCTGGTGTCCCGGCGGTGGTTCACGCAGAACTCGTAGCCCTCGGGCCACGTGGTGTAGGTGACACCGAACCCTTCGGGCGTGGTGGGCGCAAAGGCGAACCGCACGATCCGGTCCGGCCCACCGATCGACGTGGTGGACAGGAAGTCGTGGCGCAGCGCGGCGAGCGCCGGGGAGTCGAAGAACGGGGAGGGCTCCCCCAGCCGTTCCGCCGTCATGGCGAGGCCGAGCAGGTGGCGGTCCACGCCGTGGGCACGCTTGCAGGCCTTGACCCAGTCGCGGGGGGCGTTCAGCGCCGCGCGGAAGAGCTCCTCGGTGGCCGTGCCCTCGTGCAGGGCGCGCACGAACTCCACCGCCTGCGGGGTCACGGGGCGCAGGCACTCGGTGCGCCCCGCCCGGAACTCGCGCATGTCCACGGCCTCGTACACGCCGCGCACCCTGCCGTACGTGGCCAGCTGGGCGAGGAGCATGATGAACTGCTGCGCGGCGTCGTCGCTGATCCGGAAGGGCAGCTCCGCACGGTGCGGGCGGGGCGTGAACACGCGGTGCACGCCCAGCAGGGCGGACCGGGAACGGTACTCCGCCACCGCGCTCACCAGCTCGTCGCGCAGCGGCGCGTCCAGCTGCCACGCGAGCGCTTCCGGAGCCGGGACCCCCGCGGCGGGCGGCTCGTCCGGGACCACGGCGTCCTGCAGCGCGCCCGCCACGGCCAGGATGGTGGCGCCGTCCACGGTGCTGTGCTCCACGAGCATGGCCAGCCAGTCGTCCTCCAGGCACACCTCGTACGTGATGGGCTTGTAGGCCCACGCGTGCCCCACCTCGAACGCCGCGCGCTCCAGGTGCTCGTCCGTCTCCGCGGCGGCCTCCACCACGTTCACCATGAACAGCATGCGCGTGATGCGCTCGTACACCCCGGCGTTGTGGGGGTGCTCGGTGAGCCGCTCCAGCAGCGGCGCGGCGGTGCCGCTGCCCAGGTAGGACAGCGCCCCGAACGGCAGCTCGTGCTCGCGCGGTTCGTCCCGCCCGAGCACCGCGCGCAGCCCCGCCGCGAGCGAGCGCAGCGGCAGGGGCTCGAGCCGTGCGGTGCTCACCGGCACCGCGTACAACCGCCCGCGGTGGATCACCCCGATCTCCACGGTCTCCCCCGCGGACGTGCCGGTGCCGTGCGTGCCGCGCGTCGCGGCGTCGTCGGCCGTGGAGACGATGTCCGCGCGCGTTTCCGCGCCACCGGCACCCGCCCCGGGGGACGACGCCGCACGGCCCGGTCCGCGGATCTCGTCCCGCTCCGGACGGGGGTGCCTGATCCCGCCGGCCAGGCACTCCCACTGGTCCATGCTCACGGGGTTGCCCCGAGGGTCGACCTCCTGCGGGGTCTCCCCGCGCAGCTGCCGCAGGTGCACCTGCGCGGCGCGGTGGACGAGCTCGGCGGCACGGCCGGGACCCGGCGCGCCGAAGTCCCCGGTGATCTGGAAGCCCACGCTCGTGCTCAGCGGCAGGGGCGTGCGGACCGTGAGGTAGCCGTCCAGCCACTGCCGGGAGAGCCAGCTGCGTCCCTCGGTGTCCTCCGCGCGGGCGAACTCCTCCAGGGCCTGCTGAAGCCGGGGGCCCTCCTCGGAGCCGAAGCGCCGCGCCTCACGCTGGGTGCGCTCCAGGGTCTCCCCGTCCACGAGGGGCTCCACCGCGGTGAGGAACCGGGACAGCGTGTCCTCCAGGGGCGGGACGGGCAGCGGCTTGACGCTCATCGGGTGTCCTTTCGGCGGGCGGGACGGCGGTCGGCTGACCGGTCAGCCCCGTTCGGCCTCGTAGCGTTCCAGGGCGCGGCGCAACCGGTCCACGCCCTCCCGGATCTTCTCGGGTCCGTGGGTCACGAAGGACAGCCGCATGGTGGAGGTGTCGGGGTCGTGGGCGTAGAAGGACTCCCCCGGCACGAAGGCCACCCCCTCCGCCACGGCCAGCTGCAGCAGGCGGGTGGTGTCGATCCCGTGCCCCAGGCGCACCCACAGGAACATGCCGCCGTCCGGGCGGGTGATCTGCGCACCGGCGGGCAGCACCGTCTCGAGCTCGGCGTACATCGCGCGGGCCCGCTCGGCGTAGACGGGACGGACGCGCTCGAGGTGCGCCTCGACGTCGGCGGTCTCCAGGTAGCGGGCCACCGCCAGCTGGTCCGGGACCGGGGACTGCAGCCCGATGGCCTGCTTGGCCACCGTGAGCGTGAACTGGATGGGGCCCTCGGAGCGCATCCACCCCACGCGCACACCCGGTGCGATGATCTTGGAGACCGAGTTCAGCAGGATGGTCTGCGCGGACATCCCCGGCAGGGACGCGATGGGCGCCAGCGGCTCGCCCGTGTAGCAGAGCTCGCCGTACGGGTCGTCCTCCACCAGGGCGGTGCCCGTGCGCCGCAGCACGTCCGCCACGGCCTGGCGCCGCTCCACGGACATGCAGATGCCGGAGGGGTTCTGGAAGGAGGGGATGAGGTACACGAACTTCGGGGCGTGCTCCCCGATGAGCCGCTCCAGCTCGTCCGGGAGCACACCGTGCTCGTCCGTGGGGACGCCCACCATGTGCGCGCCGTTGAGGTCGAAGGCCTGCACCGCGGCCAGGTACGTGGGGCGCTCCACCAGGATGGTGTCCCCCGGGTTCACGAGCGCCTGGGCCACCACGAACAGCCCCTCCTGGGATCCCGTGGTCACCTGGATCTGCTCCGCCGTGGTGGGCAGGTGGCGGCTGATGCGGCGGGCGGCCTGCTCGCGCAACTCCCGCTCCCCCTCACTGGACGCGTACTGCAGGGCGCGCTGGGGCTGGTGCTCGAACACCCAGTCGTAGGCCGCCTTGATGTCCGCCACCTCGAAGTACTCGGGGTCCGGGACACCGCCCGCGAAGGAGATCACCCCCTCCCTGGACACCACGTCCAGGAGGTCGCGCACGGGTGAGGAGTCCACCCCGCGCAGACGGTCGGCAATGCGGAACGAGAAGGTCTCCGAAGTGCTCATGCCGCCATTCTCCCACCGGCCCCGCCGCCGTCCGCCACCGTGGGCGGCTGTGCCGCGCCGCGGTCCGAGGGCGGCACCCGGAGTCCGGGGCTGCGGCTGCGGCTGCGGCTGCGGCTGCGGCTGCGGCTGCGGGGACCGTGCCACGCGGGCGCGCGGACCGGTGCGGGCACTTCCATCCCGGCTGACTCCTCAGGGACGGTGCTCCAACGGGGTGTCCACGTGCCAGGCCCGCAGCAGCGCGGTGACATGCTGGTCGTAGGCGGCATCGGCGTCGACCTCCGGATCCGGGATCACGGGCCGGGTCATCTCGATGGCGATCCACCCGTGCACACCCGTCCACAGGGTGGCCCCGATCCGCGACACCGGGACGTCGTGGAACGACCCCTCCCGGATGCCCAGGCGGATCAGCTCGTTCATGGGCCGCATGGCCTCGACGATGTACTCCCGCTGCCTCGCGCTGCTCTCCTCGGCAACGGTCCTCGCCCAGGCCTCACCCCGGCCCAGCATCACGTGGTACAGCTCCGGGTAGGCCAGTGCCCACGTCCTGCTGGCCCTCCCCATCTCGAGGAGGTTGGCCAGGGGGGCGCGGTCGGCGATGGCGGACCCCTGGGCGAGGCGGTAGCTCTGGACGGCCTCCTCGCGCACCGCCGCGATCAGCGCGTCCCGGCTGCCGAACATCGTGTAGATGGCAGTGGTGGAGCAGCCGTGCTTCGCGGCGAGCGGCCGGAGGGAGACGGACTCGACGCCGCCGGCCAGGATCTGCTCAGCGGCGTCGCGGATCAGTGCCGAACGGGTGGTCTCATCGAACTTCCGGGGGCGCGCCACACGGACAATGCTACTGGTCAAACGGTGAATACGAGGTGGCTGACGGCCGAAAATTCACACCTGTTACGTTGGACACACCACGCTCCCGCCACGACGCCGCCCGGCCGGCTCCCACGCGGACCCCGCCCCGCCGGCGGCTCGCCCCTCAGACGGATCCGTGCGCCGCCCGGTTGCGGCGGACGCGCCGGAGGACCCACCAGGCCACGAAGAAAACCACCGCGACCACCACGACGCGCGAGAACACCCCGGCGTACTGCTCCGCGACGTGCCAGTTCTCCCCCAGGTAGTACCCCGCGAGCACGAAGACGGTGTTCCAGATCAGGGACCCGGTGGCGCTGAGGAGCAGGAAGATGCCCAGCGGCATGCGCTCGATCCCGGCGGGCACGGAGATCAGGGAACGGAAGATGGGGATCATCCGCCCGAAGAACACGGCCTTGCGGCCGTGGCGGTCGAACCACGCCTCGGTGCGGTCCAGGTCCGCGAGGTCCACGAGCGGCATGCGGTCCACCACGGTGCGCAGGCGGCGTCGTCCGAGGACCGCACCGATCCAGTAGAGGGCGGCGGCCCCCACGACCGAGCCGAGGGTGGTCCAGAAGATCGCGCCCGCCACCGTGAAGCCGCCCTGGCTCGCGGTGAAGCCTGCCAGCGGGAGGATCACCTCGGAGGGCAACGGCGGGAAGAGGTTCTCCAGCGCCACGAGCAGTCCCGCGCCGGGTGCCCCGATGGTCTCCATGACGTCCACCACCCAACCGGCGATGCCGGAGAGCTGCGTGCTCTGCTCGGATGCTGTGGCGGCCAGGGTGAGGGGCAGGGGCATGAGGGAGTTCTCCGCGCGTGGTCGTCAGGGGAGGTCCCCACGCTACGGGAGCGGGCTGGGGACCGGCTTGGAGGTTCCGGGGTGTTCCACGGTTGAATGGGGGCATGCGTCTGTGGTCAGTTCACCCGTCCCTGCTGGACCGCCGCGCCCTGGTGGCGTGCTGGCGGGAGGGGCTGCTGGCCCAGAAGGTGCTGCGGGGAGAGACGAAGGGCTACACCCGCCACCCGCAGCTGCAGCGCTTCCGGGCCACGAGCGACCCGGTGCTGTTCGTGGCCACGTACCTGCACGGCGTCGCGGACGAGGCCGACCGCCGCGGCTACAGCTTCGACCGCACCCGGCTGGTGCGGGAGGCGAGCTCCGAGCCGCTGTCCATCACCGTGAGCACGGGGCAGCTGCGCTACGAGTTCGAGTTCCTGCTGCAGAAGGTGCTCTCCCGCGACCCCGAGTGGGCCCGGACCGCCCTGGACGGCACGAACCCCGAGCGCGTGCCCACACACCCCCTGTTCGCCCCGGTCCCCGGACCCGTGGCGGACTGGGAGAAGGTCCAGGGCTGACCCGCCCACCGCCGGGTCGGCCTCACCACCCCGTTGCCGCAACCGCACCGCACCCGGGCCTGTTCCCGCCCGCCCGGCGTCCACGGTCCGAGCGGCTGGCGCGCCCGTGCTCCCCGTGGGACTGTGGTGACCATGTCGTCCTTCCGCCGTTCCGGCACCGCCTTCCACGAGGAGGACGTGGCCCTGGAGCATCGGGAGCCGCTGGACACCCGCGAGCTGTTCGTGTGGTTCGCCGTGCACGCGGTGGAGGGCGTGGAGCACGCCATCCCCACCTCCTACTCCCGCACGGTCATGCTGCCCGGAGGCCCCGCATGGTTCCGCGTCCACGACCGCGGCCACGGTCTGCGGCTGCACTCCCGGGTCACCGACCCGACGGATTTGCCGGTGCTCACGGCGCGCGTCCGGCGGCTCCTGGCCCTGGACGCGGATCCCGTGATCGTGGACCGAGCGCTGTCCCGCGTCCCGGAGCTGCGTCCGCTGGTGGCCGCGCGGCCCGGACTGCGCGTGGTCGGGTCCATGGATCCCGAGGAGACGCTGATCCGCACCCTGGTCGGCCAGCAGATCTCCCTGGCCGCGGCCCGCACCGTGCTGGGCGCCCGCACCCGTGAGATGGGAGCGCCCGCCCCCGCGTTCGCCACCGGGCTCACGCAGATGTTCCCCACCGCGCGGGCCCTCGCGGAGCACGGCGAACAGTTCCTGCGCGGCCCACAGGCCCGGATCCGCGCGGTCCTGGGCGCCGCCCGCGCCCTCATCTCCGGCGAGCTGAGCCTCTCCCCGGACGACGACGCCGCCCAGCAGCGTGCCGCGCTCCTCGCCCTTCCCGGGGTGGGGCCGTGGACCGCGGACACAGTGCGCATGCGCGTCCTCAAGGACCCGGACGTGTTCCTCGTGGACGACGGCGCCCTGCGCGCCGGGGCCGCGCGGATCGGTCTGCCCTCCGAGAAGAGGGCGCTCACGGCCTGGGCGCAGGACGCCGCGCCGTGGCGCAGCTGCGCCACCACCCACCTGTGGGGTCCCCTGACCCCGCCGAGCACCTTCACCGAGAGTGAGCAGCCATGACGCATCTCTTCCAGACGATCGACACCCCGGACGGCCCCTTCACCGCCGTCGCCCGGGAGGACGGCGCGGTGCTCGCGTCCGGGTGGACCGCCTCGGTGGCGGAGGCGCTCGCGCGGGTGCGGGCGGCGTCGCGCCCCGGGGACGTCCGGGAGGGTGCCCTGGCAGCAGTGGACGCGGTGCGAGCCTTCTACGCGGGTGACCCCGCCCCCGCGATGGACGTGCCCGTGGACCTGCACGGCACCGACGGCCAGCTCGCCGGATGGGCCGCGCTGCGGCGGATCCCGGCGGGCGACCCGCTGAGCTACGCCGAGTTCGCGCGGGAGCTGGGAAACCCGCGCGCGGTGCGCGCCGCGGCGGCGGTGTGCGCACGCAACCCCGTGGCCCTGTTCGTGCCGTGCCACCGGGTGCTGCGCGCGGACGGCTCACTGGGCGGCTTCGCATGGGGTGAGGACGTGAAGCAGCGCCTGCTGGACCGGGAGGCCGCGCGCCCCGCACGGGGGCGCGGAGGGAGCGAGGGGTGACCACCGGGGTGGCGGAGAACGAGCGGACCGGGCGCTCCGGCCGGCTGCTGGGACCGGCGTTCGTGGCGGCCGTGGCGTACGTGGACCCGGGCAACGTGGCGGCCAACATCACGGCGGGCGCGCAGTACGGGTACCTGCTGGTGTGGGTGCTCGTGGCGGCCAACCTCATGGCCGTGCTCGTGCAGTACCTCTCCGCCAAGCTGGGCCTGGTGACGGGCTCGTCGCTCCCGGAGCTGATGGGAGCGCGGCTGCCGCGGCGTCGCCGGCTGGCCTACTGGGCGCAGGCGGAGCTGGTGGCCGCGGCCACGGACCTGGCCGAGGTGCTGGGCGGGGCGATCGCCCTCCACATCCTCTTCGGCCTCCCGCTGCTGCTGGGCGGGGTCATCGTGGGTGTGGTGTCCATGGGGCTTCTGGCGGTCCAGTCGCGGCGCGGGCAGGGGACGTTCGAGGCGGTGGTGGTGGCGCTGCTGGCCGTGATCACCCTGGGATTCGTCTCGGGGCTGTTCTTCGGGTCCGTGTCCTGGACGGATGCCGCGGCGGGACTCGTGCCGCGCTTCGAGGGGACCCAGACCGTCCTGCTGGCCGCGAGCATGCTGGGCGCCACCGTCATGCCGCACGCCGTGTACGCGCACTCGGCGCTGGCCAGGGACCGGCACGGCGACTCCGTGCCACGGCACGAGCTGCCCCGCCTGCTCACCGCCACCCGCTGGGACGTGGTGCTGTCCCTGCTGGTGGCGGGGTCCGTGAACATCGCCATGCTCCTGCTGGCCGCGGGGAACCTGACCGGTGTGCCCGGCACCGACAGCATCGAGGGAGCCCACGCCGCGATCACCCACGCCCTGGGGCCGGTGGTGGGCATCGCATTCGGCATCGGGCTGCTCGCCTCGGGCCTGGCCTCCACCTCCGTGGGCTGCTACGCCGGGTCCACGATCATGGGCGGACTGCTGCACCGCAGCATCCCGCAGCCGGTGCGGCGCGTGATCACCCTGCTGCCCGCGCTCGCGCTGCTGGCCGCGGGGGTGGACCCCACGCAGGCGCTGGTGCTGTCCCAGGTGGCGCTGAGCGTGGGCATCCCGTTCGCGGTGGTCCCGCTGGTCACCCTCAGCAGCAGCCGCTCCGTCATGGGCGAGCACGCCGCCTCCCGCCCGCTCACGGTGCTCGCGTGGGTGGTGGTGGGGCTGATCGTCGCCCTGAACCTGGCGCTCGTGTGGCTCACCGCCACGGGGCAGGGGTAGGTGCTCTCGCGGCTCCGGCCGCGCGCTCAGGACGACGCCGCCAAGTCACCGCGCGCCCGCCCGGCAGCTGACGACGTCGCCCCTGGGCGCCCCCGCAGCCCAGCACCGGTTGCTGGTCCTGGATGTCCCGCCGCCCGGGACGGGCCGCCCTGCGCCCGCCCGGTGCGGGTGCCGCGCGGGTGATCGGGCGGCGTCGTCGGGGCAGCGCCGTGCGGCCCGGGGCGAACCGAGTGGTTCGCGCAGACCTGCGGTGCGATTCTTGTGCCATGACGCACGAGAAGCCTTCGGAAGAAACCCCCCGGACCGCAGCGGACTGGGACGAGCGCTACGGAACGACCGTCCTCTGGAGCGGTGACCCCAACGGGTCCCTGCTGGCCGTGGTGCCCGAGCTGACGCCCGGCACGGTGCTGGACGTGGGGTGCGGTGAGGGTGCCGACGCCGTGTGGCTGGCCGGGCACGGGTGGACGGTGACCGCACTGGACGTCTCCCGCGTGGCGGTAGAGCGCGGACGGGCCCGCGCGGAGGCCGCCGGAGTGGCGGTCACGTGGGCCGTGGCGGGTTTCGGGGAGCGCGCGCTGGGACAGTTCGACCTGGTCTCCGCGCAGTACCCGGCCATCCCCCGGCACCACGGGACGCGCGTGGAAGAGGATTTCGCCGCGGCCGTGGCCCCGGGCGGCAGGCTCCTGTTCGTCCACCACGAGATGGACGAGGTGCCGCCCGCCGCGGCCGCTCAGGACTACGTGATGCCGCAGCACATGGTGGACCACCTTCGGGCCGCGGGGTGGGAGATCGAACGGGACGAGATCCGCGAGCGCCACGTGAGCGGCGGCGCGGGTCACGGCCACACGAGGGACCGGGTGGTGCTGGCCCGGACGCCGTGACCCGCGGGTGCTCCTGGTGGTGCCCGCCCGGCGGTGAGAGAGCGGCGTCGGCACTGCCGGCGGGCGTCTCGCGGCGCCCCTGCCGGCAGTTCCGACGTCGTGCGCGCTACGTCCGGCGGAGACCCTTCAGTGCGCCGGTGGACCACAGGGCCGCCGCGATCAGCACGGGCTGGAAGAACAGGCGGACCAGGCGCTTGGTGTCCGTGTCCAGGCCGAAACCGTCCCGGTGGTGGATCCACTGGGCCAGGTTGCCGGGGAACACGGCGGCGAAGAAGGCCGCCGCCACGAGACCCACGGTGCCACGCCTCGACCGGGCGGCGACGAGGGAGGCACCCAGCGCGATCTCCACCACGCCGGAGGCCACCACGGTGGTGTCGATGTCCAGGGGGACGAAGTCCGGGACCTGGGCCTGGAACTCGTCCCGGGCGAACGTCAGGTGGCTGACTCCGGCGAACGCGAGGAAGCCGCCCAGGACGGTGCGGACCACGTGGCGCGCGGGGGAGAGCTTCGGGGCCCTGCGGCGCAGCGGTGCTGAGCGGCTCGTCACTCGTCCACCACGGTGACGGTCACGGGGATGTTCCCGCGCGTGGCATTGGAGTAGGGGCACACCTGGTGGGCGGCGTCGGCGAGCTCCTGGGCCTTGTCGTGCTCAAGCTCGGGGATGACCACCTCGAGCTCGACGGCCAGGCCGAAGCCGCCCTCGCCGTTGTCCCCGATCTGGACCCGGGCGCCCACGGCGGAGTCCCCCAGGGAGACCTTCTGCTGGCGGGCCACCATCTGCAGGGCCGAGTGGAAGCACGCGGCGTACCCCGCGGCGAAGAGCTGCTCGGGATTGGCGCCGTTGCCGGAACCACCCATCTCCGTCGGAATGGCGAGGTCGAACTGCAGGGAGCCGTCCTTGAGGGCCACGCTGCCGTCGCGGCCCGCGCCCTGTGCGAGTGCTTCTGCGGTGTAGAGAGCGTTCATGATGATTTCTCCTTCGCTGGCGGAACTGGCAGGTCTCGACCCCCCAAGAACCGAGACCCGCCATGGTGGTGCCGCGCGTGGGTGGGCGCCTCCCGGACCGACGGTCCGTGGCGCCCGCTCATGACACGTGGCCGCCCGCGACGTGCTGCAACACTACGGGGGATTGGATGTGGCACTGGGCGACCGGGATCGATTATAGTTGTACGCGTTTTGGTTGTCCACAACTAACTGGTAGGAATGCGCACCTCCTCGTGGTTAGTGGGACCTGCGGCGCGTCCGGTAACGGCGTCTCACGCCGAGGGGGCGGGACCGCCAGCTCGGCGCTCCCTCCCCGTAAACCTCGGGTCTACTCACGCATCGACCACGGCTGCTCCGTCCCGTCGGCCACCGCCGGAAGTCTCCAGCACGGCCTCCTCCATGTGGGCCACCACCGATTTGGCCTGCTCGATCCAGTTGTGGATCTGCGACCCGGTCACCTGGGGCGGCAGCTGGGCCAGCCGCAGAGTCAAGGTGTAAGCCCCGTCCCGGTCACGGGCGGGCAGAACGAGGGAACCGACGTCGTAGACAGCGTCCGCCTCGAGGTCACGCAGGCTGTAGTCCACGGTGGACTCCACGATCGCCTGCCGGATCTTCCGCTCCTCCGCGGGCGTCAGACGGCCCTTCTCGTAGGCGCGGGACGCCGCATGCATCTCTTCGTAGGCGGCACTGCCCTCCGCTGGCAGGAACGACAGCAGGTACCCCTTCTCCCGGACGAACGCGAGGCGATTGCGGTAGACCTGCTTGGCATCCTCTTCGACCCCGCGAGCCTTGGAGATCCACTTCTCCTGATCTGCCTCGGGCAGATCGAAGACGAACGTGTCACCGATGGGGGGAACGATCGGCACCCGCCGGGCGAGACCGGCCTCCCGGTTCACCCCGGGCGCCACCGCGGAAAGCACCGTGGCCATCTCGTCCTTGCTGATGGCCACGGTGATCCGGGCCTCGCACCCGATGCTCTCCGCGAGCGCCTCGACCGCGGGGCGCGCACGCTCCGCCTCTTCGATGGCCGGCAGCATCTCGTGGTCCATCCGAGCCATGAGCGAGGTGCCCACGAAGCTCCCGTAGCCGCCCTGGAAGAAGATCAACGGCGCCACGGGGTTGGGAACGGCCAGGTCCACGACCGAGCAAAGCGCAATCCAGTGGTCACCAGCGTCCACGGTCTGAACGAGCCGGGCGTCCACCCACGCGACGGATTCCGCCAGCACAGGGTCCCCCGAGGGCGAAGGGAACCAGTCGACGCCCGCGAACTTGTCCTCCCACCGCCGGGCAATGGTCGAGACGAGCTCCTCCTGCTCGCCGCCCAGGATGTTGATGCACAGGGACTCACACTCCCGCAGTCGGGAAAAGGACTTGGAGGACTTCATCGGCATGAAGGAGACGAGGGGCGGGTCGAGGGACACGGAGCTGAAGGTGCCGACCACCATGGCCAGCAGCTCCCCGTCCTCGGCGCGGCCGGTCACGACTGCCACCCCGGTGGGATAGTTCCCCATGACCTCACGGAACAAGCCTGCATCGATGTCTTTGGTCGTATAGTCGCTCATGCTGGTCCTCCTACGGTTACCAGTGCAGAAATTGGTGTGCTGGCCGTCGTCCGTGCGCGGGCTGGTCTTCTCGCGGCCTGTCGTGCCGTACGTCCGGAGCGGGAAGCAGAGGACGGTCGGAGCCCCCCCGAACGAGTCGGCGACCACCCTGGCGGCGCGGTGCGCGCGCAGGGGGTCTCGGTGGACCGCCGGACGGTCGTCCACCACGGAGATGCTCCCGGTCCTCTGCTGAACCACGGCTGGTCTCCTCCCCGGTCCGGATCCGGTGCCGGACTCTCCGGCACGTGGGTGTCCTCACGGTGGTTCAGAAGCTATTCCGCGTCTTCCCTACGTTCCTAGGAGGGAAACCTTTACTGTCCTCTGGCCGGGAACGCGGGCAAGATGGGGTGGACGTCACATTCCGAGGGGGACTGATGAGCGCCAACACGTCGGACTCGATTGCGCGGGAACTGCAGGCTGCCCCGCTGGAGACCCAGGTGCGCGCGGTGCATGAACGCGCGGTGACCGTCTCCGACCTCGTCCGTGCCACTCGGGCGGCCATCCGCGACCACGAGTCGGCGCTGCACGCGTGGGTCGCCCTCTCCCCGGATCTTGAGGCCGAGGCCGCATCGGTGGGCACGGACCCGGGGACACACCCGATGGCCGGCGTCTCCGTGGGCGTGAAGGATCTGATCGACGTCGCCGGCCTGCCCACCCGCGCCGGCTCACCCACCACCTCACCGGACCCCGCGCCCGAGGACGCGCCGTGCGTGTCCCGACTGCGCAAGCTGGGGGCGGTCGTGCAGGGAAAGACCATCACCACGGAATTCGGGTACTTCACCCCCGGGCCCACCACGAACCCCCATGCCGCGGACCACACGCCCGGCGGCTCGTCGAGCGGCTCGGCCGCCGCCGTGGGCGCGGGCACCATCGGCCTGGCCCTGGGAACACAGACGGCGGGATCGCTCACGCGTCCGGCGTCCTACTGCGGCGCAGCCGGGATGGTTCTCGCCCACGGGGCCGTGGACCTCAAGGGAGTCACTGGACTCAGCCCGTCCCTGGACTCCCTGGGCATGCTCACTCGGACCGTCGAGGATCTTCGCTGGGCCCATGCGGCGTTCTGCGGTCCCACGGCCCGTGGTGCCGCAGAAGCCGCACCGCCGGGGAGGGCCCTGCTCTGGGACGGCAGCCACCTGGACACGCTGGACCCCGCGATGACGGCTCTGCTGCGGCGACTTCCGGCACTCCTGGGTCGCCTCGACCAGGACGTCGCAGTCCTGCAGTGGGACGACCACGTCCAGAGCCTGGCGCAGGACCACGCCACGGTCATGGCACACGAGGCCGCCCGGAGCCTCGAGCAGGAATGGGAGCGGTGCAGGCAGGACCTCGGCGCGTCCCTGCGGAAGCTGCTGGAACAGGGACGCGAGATACCGGAGGCTGAGTGCACCGCCGCCCTCATCCGTCGGGATCGCTCACGCCAGCTCCTGGAGGAGATCCTGACTCCCCCGTCCTACATCGTGGGGCCCGCAGCCCTGGGACCCGCTCCCGCGGGACTGGCAGCCACGGGCTCACCCGTCCTGAGCCGCCCATGGCAGCTGCTCGGACTTCCCGTGGTCGTGGTGCCCGGCGCGCGCACCTCCTCGGGACTGCCCCTGGGTGTCCAGGTCGTCGGTCGGCCAGGACGCGAGGGTCAGCTCCTCGACATCGCCCACGGGCTGGAGCACTTGTTGCGGCAGCAACCCTCGATACCTGATTGAGCACACACCCCCGGCTGTAGAATTCAACTCTGGAAAGGACCACGGACATGCTTACTCCCCGCCCCGTCAACCACCACACGATGTTCCTCACCTGCTACGAGGACACCTTCAACTACGGGTGGCACCACGTGGACCTATTCGTCCACGACGAACACGGGCGCGAGGTGAACTGGGTGCACTGGACCGTGGAAGCGGACGGCCCGGAGGCGGCCGACGAGTCCGTGCGCCGGGAGGAGCCCCTGCTGCGGCGCACCTCCCCGTGGGAGGAGAAGTTCAGCGCCGTGGGCATGCGCTACTGGACCGCCGACGCCGAGTGGCCGGACGAGCAGTCCGAGGCCGCGTAGCCCGCCGCAGGTTCCCCCGGGGCCAGCTCCGGCCCCGGGGCCACACCATCCATGAGCCAGAACGTCGGCCGAGCACGGTCGAGGACCAGGAATGACGATGAGTGACGACACCCCGTCCTTGCCCCCGGCCGTGGTCTACGTGGTGGACGACGACCCCGACCTGTGCGAGTCGGTGGACTGGCTCCTCGCCAGCATCGACATCAAGCCCGTCATCTGCCACAGCGCCGACGAGCTGCTCGCGGCCTACGACGGCTCCCGGCCCGCGTGCATCGTGCTCGACGTGCGCATGCCCCGGATGAGCGGTGCCCGCCTCCAGGAGAAGCTCAACGAGTTCGCGCCCCACGCCGCGATCATCTTCGTCTCCGCCCACGGAGACATCAGGATGTCGGTCGCCACCATCCAGGCGGGAGCGCTGGACTTCCTGGAGAAGCCGTATGACCCCCAGCAGCTGCTCGAGACCGTGCAGAAGGGGGTGGAGCGGGCTCAGACGCGGTTCGCGGAGCACCGCGCCCGAGTGGGTGTACAGCGCAAGATCTCCTCCCTCACCTCTCGGGAGCGGGAGATCCTCACCCTCGTGGTGGAGGGGCTGCCCAGCCAGAACATTGCGCGCAAACTTGGCATGAGTGTCAAGACCGTCGACGTCCACCGCGCTCGAATCAAGAGCAAGACGGACGCCGACAGCATCAACACCCTGGTCCGGGACGTTCTGCGCTACGGCATCGACGTCCCGCCCGCGGATCAGTAGTAGTCCAGCTCCAGCAGCTCATCCGCGGTTCGGGACACGCACACCGTCATGACCTCGTTGGACTCCTTCTCGCTGGGGCTCAGGACGTTGTCCCGGTGCTCAGGAGTGCCCTTGAGGACCTGCATGATGCAGGTGCCGCAGATCCCCTCCTCACAGGAGGTGTCGATGTCCGCCCCGTTCTCCACCAAGACATCCGCGATGCTCTTGTCCGCCGGAACGTGGTAGGTCTCCCCCTCCAGCTCCACGTCGAAGGCTGTGTTCTCTCCGGTACCGGGCTGTTCGGCCGCGTGGAAATTCTCCATGTGGATCGCGGACGGCTCCACGTGGCGCCCCGCGATGGCGACCACCTTGGTCATGAACCCGTCGGGGCCGCACACGTAGACGTGTGAGCCCTCCGGCATTCCGGCGAAGGTTGCTTCGAGCTTCTCGTCCTGTTCGTCGCGGGTCACGCCGAGATGCGCATGCAGCTTCTCGGGGCAGCGTTCCTGCAGCTCGGGGAGGAACGCCGCCTCGTCCGCGTTGCGCGCGTAGTAGTGCAGTTCGAAGGCGATGTCGTGCACGTCCATATAGCGGGCCATGCTGAGCATGGGCGTGATCCCGATGCCCGCAGCGATCAGCACGTGGTGGGACGCGGTGCCGTCGATAGACAGCAGGTTGCGCGGTGCGCTGATTTGGAGGCGGTCGCCCACCTCAAGTTCGTGCAGGGCAGCTGATCCACCCCGGGACTGATCCTCCCGTTTCACGGCGAAGACGAAAGAGTCCTCCGCGTCCGGTGTGCTGCACAGCGAGTACTGACGGGTCACCGCATTCGGGGCCACCACGTCGATGTGGGCTCCCGGCAAGTACCTCCCGAGGGGTGTGCCGTCGGCTTTGACCAGCTTGAAGGACTTGACGGTGGCGGTCTCCTGGATGATCTCAGCCACGGTGACGTCGATGAGAGCCATGTCGTTTCTCCTCTCGAGAGTGTGTCGTCAGACAGGTGTGGGGCCCCTGGCAGGGCCCCACACGAATCAGCGGACGTAGAGCCCGCCGTTGACATCCCAACAGGCGCCCGTCACGAAGGATGCGTTGTCGGACGCGAGAAGCGCGACCATGTCGGCAATGAAGGCAGGCTCGCCGAGGTGCCCCACGGGAATCCCGGCCACCACCGTCTCCAGCTTCTCCGGGGTCATCGTCCGTTTGATGACCGGCAGATCATGGGGTCCAGGCGCAATGGCGTTGACCGTCACCCCCTGGCCTGCCAGCTCACGCGCGAACACCTTGGTGGTCGTCAGGATCGCACCCTTCGACGCCGCATAGTGCGCGCCCGTGCCCGTGCCGCCGTTCTGGCCGGCCAGGGAGGCCATGTTCACGATGCGCCCGAACCCCTGCTCGGCCATGGCCGCCCCGAACACCTGACACCCGAAAAAGATGCTGTTGACGTTCGTCGTGAGCACGCGGGTGAAGGACTCCTCGGGGAGGGTCATCAGGTCCGCGGCCTCGGTGACGGCCGCGTTGTTGACCACGATGGTGGGCGTTCCCCACAGCTCGAGACAGGCCTGGAGGGCCGACTCGAACTCGGACTTCGAGCTGACGTCCAGCGCCGTTCCCCGTGCCGTGGACCCGTCCGGGGACAGCTCCCGTGCGAGCTCCTCGACAGCGCCGGCGTCGATGTCCGTGAGGAGGACCTTGCGCCCCTCCCCGTGCAGCCGCCGGGCGATGTGCGAGCCCATTCCACCAGCGGCGCCGGTGATGACGGCGATGCCTCCCCCGGCCCCGGGCCCGTCAGCATCCGCGCTCACAGCAGGTACCCCGACGCGCTGACCGCATCCTCGCTGTCGTTGAGCCGGATGACCTTCAACGCGATCTTGTCCCCGTCGTCACCGAGCACGATCCTGTGGGTGAGTTCGGCTCCCAGGGTGAGAAACTCGTGGCGCTTGTACGCATTGACGATCTGAGCCGAGCGCAGGGTGACCTCGGTGTCCGAGAGCGCCTCCACCGTGAACCGGGACACGATCCGAACGGTTCGCGCGGCCGCCACGGCAGAGGGCGAGTAACCCTGCACGAGACGCTCCACGCGCAGGTGCCGCAGGCGCTGGTCGTCGTAGACCATGTTCAGGGAGCCCCGGAAGTCGTCGGTCTCCGGGTCGATCGGGATCACGTAGATCGCCTCGTCCGTGTACAGCTGCTCCCACGTGGGATAGTCCTTCGCATCCAGCAGCGCGGCCTCCCGCCAGACGAGCTCGATGGCTCGCTGAATGCGGGGATCCGCCAGGAGGGGCTGGTTCGTGGTGCCGGTCTCAGTCATCACTCATCATCTTCTTCCACATCGCGTAGGCCTCACGCATGCCGGTCTCATCGGTCACGTGGGACGTGGGCCAGCCTTCTTCGGTCGTGTACTCGCGCCCTTCTCCGCGGTTCACCAGGATCGGCATCTTGGGATTGCCGCCCGCGCCGATCTGCACGCGATCCCAGCCCTCGGCGTCATCGGGACTCCCGAAGCCGAACGGCCCCTGGAAGTGCTCGTGGATGCGCAACCGCTCCTGGTTGATGCTCTCGGGACCGCCGTCCATACCGATGGCCATGTGCCAGATCTCGGTCTCGTTCACCGAGATGGGAATCAGGACGCGGAAGAACGAGGAGGACATGGCCACGTTCGGGAAGGTGTTCAGGTTGAACCCGCAGCCGTGCATGGAGCGCATGAAGCGGCGGACCCGCTCGGGGCTCTCCCCGGCTTCGGTGAGCTCGTCCACGAGGTGCTGGAAGCGGGACTGGATCTCCTCCTCGCCGTTGTCCACGTCGAGGTCCATGTGATCCGTGGCCATGATGCTCACGCTGTGCCCGTTGCCCAGCGCGTGGGTCTCGGCCTCGGGATCGTCCATGAACGACATCATGTCCGCCGTCTCGGCATCGACCGAGGCCATCCAGGACTTGTGGACCATGGGGAAGTGGTAGCCGTCCGTGGTGTTCTCCAGCTGGATCTTCCAGTTGCCGTTGAACCGGAACTTGTGGATGCCGATGACCTTGGTCGGGAAGCCGTTGGACTGCTTGAAGAAGCGCTCCATCCAGAGCTTGGCGTCGCCCAGGAAGTCCTCGAGGGGCTCGATGTCCTGGTTGAAGGTGGCCCAGATCATTCCCATGTAACTCTCGGTCCGCAGGGTCTGCAGGGGGTAGTCCTTCTTCTCCACCACACCCTCGTACCCGTCGGGATAGGGGATGCCGCGCAGCCGACCGTCCAGGGTGTAGGACCAGTTGTGGTAGGGGCACGTGAATCCGTTGGCCTTGCCGCTGCGCTGGTCGCACACGGTGGCGCCGCGGTGTCGGCACCGGTTGAGCAGCGTGTTGAAGTTGCCCTTGCGGTCGCGGGTGACGATCACCGGCTGGTCACCCACCTGGGTGGTCTTGAAGGAACCGGGCTCGGGGATCTCGCTCTCATGCGCGACCCACACCCAGGTGCGGTAGAAGATCTTCTCCATTTCCTCCTTGAAGATCTCGGGGTCGGTGTAGAGCTGCCCCGCGACCCGGTCCTCCTCGACCAGATCTGCGTAGGTGGGCTCGAAAAGTTCTTCGGCTGTCGTCATGGTGTGCTCCTTCGGTCGGCGAAGAGAAAGTGTGTGCTGGAAATGCTGTGCTGGAGTGGGTCGTGTCAAGCCTCGACGTCGTCGCGAATGCTCAGCTCACGGCCCATGCGGGCTTCGACCTTGAAGTACCGCCAGAGGGCGTAGTCGCCCACCATGGTGGTGCGCAGAAGGTTGCAGGCGGCCTTGACCGTCTCTTGGTCGCGGACGTCCGCCAGGACGTAGAAGGTCCAGGGCCAGCCGTCGGACGGACCGACCATGTGGGCGTCGTCGTCGAAGGTTCCCAGGATCTCGAGCCCCTCCAGATCTCGCATCTGCACCAGCAGGGACTGCGTGGCGGTCCAGATGGGCCCGATCTCAGACTTGGGGAGGTCGAAGAAGTTCTGGTTGTTCCCGAAACAGAAAAGGGTGCGGAGCGGGGCGTCGGTCATGAGATGTGGTCCTCTCGGCATGATGCGTGCGGTGGGCTGTGGCGAGCGGCTGACCTAGGGGAAGCTCGGGATGCCCGCCTCTGCGCCGAGCAGGACCGCCCCCGCGGCCTCGTACGTGTTGTTCTGGAGCATGGCGTGCTGCGCGGGGACCAGGCAGTCCTGCAGGAAGCGCTGGAGCGGGTGGCTCTGGTAAATAGCGCCCGTGCCGGCGAGGTCGAACGCACTCAGCACGACCTTCCGTGACACCTGGGCCGCCTGCGTAGCGGCCAGGCGCAGCAGTGCCCTGTGCCGCTCAGTGATCTCCACGTCCCGCACCGCGTGGTCCCAGACCTCGTTGGTGATCTCGTAGAAGAAGGCTCGCGCGGAGCGCAGGTCCGCCTCGGCCCGGGCCACACCGTCCTTGTAGGTGGGCCGATTGCCCTTGCTCGTGCCACCCGTGATGCTCGTTCGGACGGCGCCGGTCTCGTAGACGTAGTCCAGGGCACCGCGGGCTGCCCCGAGTGCCACCGAGGCGAGCACCTGGGCGGCGTAGGCGAGCGCGGGGTAGCGGGTGATCGGCTCATCCACCCGCGGATCCCCGCCGCGTACGAACGTCATGTCCTCGGGCACGAATACCCTGTCGGCACGCACCGCATGCGAGCCCGTGGCGCGCATACCGGCCACGTCCCAGTTGTCTACGATCTCAACATCCGCCGGGTCCACGAGCGCGGTAATTGGTTTGCCGTTCGTGTCGGGACCACCCTGCAGACCGATGCCGAGGATGTCCGCTCCCTTGCAACCGCTCGCGAACTGCCACACCCCGGTGCAGAGGTATCCCCCGTCGACCTTCTCGGCCTCCTGCATGGGGAACAACCCGCCCGCGTAGGCGATGTCCACGGACCGCGAGTAGAGCTTCTCCTGGGTTGCAACCGGCAGGGCGGCGAAGTACACGAGGGAGGACCCGAAGCTGGCCACCCACCCGGTGGCGGGATCGACTCTCGAGATCTCCTCGACCATGTCCATGAACTGGGCCGGGGGCATGGGCTCCCCGCCGAACTCGGCCGGCACGGAGGCCCGGTACATTCCCGTGCGCTTGAGCAGGTCGATGAAATCCTTCGGCACGAAGCCCTGGGTGCCGAATTCGTCACGACGGTCCTGGAGAACCTCCAGTGCCTTGCCGAAAGCCTTTCTGCGGGCGGAAATCGTTTCTTCCGCGCATACTGACTCGTCCGCCTTGTGGACCGTCATCAGTGTCTCCGTTCACTCGAGAATCTCCAGTTGTGAAAACGGTACGGAGGCAAGGGGCTCCGGCGGTATCGGGATTTTCCCCTGTCACACCTAAGGCATTTCCCTATGGACAGACGCGGGAGACGGGCGTCACACTTGGGGCTCATGTCGTCAGGAAGGTGTTGACCGATGTTCCCCAGCGGCAGGGACTACGAGGCGATGACCCTCCAGACCGAGACCGGCATCCTGATCCACGAGGCGGTCTCCAAGAACATCCTGTGGGCGAATCCCGCCGCCTGCCGCATGTTCGGGTTCAGCCTGGAGGAGCTGCGCCCCCTCAAGGCCCACCACATGAGCAGCCAGGAACGTGAATACCGCAGGGAAATCGGGATCGCGTGGCTCCAGGAGGCGGTGGTCCACGGAACGAGCCGGCGCCACTGGAAATACCGTAACCGTGATGGTGAGGACTTCCTCGCAGAGGTCGCCGCGGCACTCGTGAACTTCGACGACGGCCCCGTGGTCATGGTGCAGCTGCGGAACATCGGTACAGAGGTGGAGCTGCAGGAGGAGCTGGGGTGGGTCTCCGAGTCCCTCCAGAGAGTCCTGACCCACACGTCCACCGGGATCGTGGTACTGGACGAGGACGACCGGATCGAGGTCATCTCCCCTCAGGCCGCGGCCTTCTACCGGCAGCCGAAGAACGCGTTGGTGGGGCAACGACTGACCGATCTGGGCCGGTGCGACCCGGCCCTGGACAGCGCACGTGTACACGATGCCCTGCGGAACAACGGGGACTCGATCCAGATCCGCCAGGAGGTCGTCCGCGAGGACGGATCGAGTGCGTGGCTGCTCGGTGATCTCGAGGTGGTGGAGTACGACGGCATGTTCTCCCGCGTCCTCGTGATGCGTGAAGCCACGGCGCGGCTGGAGTGGGAACGGGAACTGGCCTACCAGTCGGCGAACATCCAGTACCTCAGCCGCTACAACGCCATGGGGGACATGGCCATGATCCTGGCCCACGAGCTGGGGCAACCGCTGTCCGCGTCCGCCAATTTCTTGGTCGGCCTCAAGTCACGGGCCTCCGGCGGGGCCGTGGACGGGGACAGCCTCACGTACGGCCTCGAGCAGGTCGAGAAGCAGATCCACCGGGCGGCGGAGATCGTCTCCTCCGTGAAGCGCTACGTGCAGCGGATCGAGAGCACGAAGGCGCCCATGGACGTCAATGACACCGTTCGGGAGAGTCTCTACTTCGTGGGCCTGCGGGCCGCCGAACGGGGCGTGCAGCTGCGCGTCGAGTTCGCGGACCAGGAGCTGCCAGTGGAAGGGGAGAGCGTTCTCATCGGGCAGGTGGTCATCAACCTGTGTTTCAACGCCATCGACGAGATCGTGCTGCCCTCCACCCCCTCCAAGGACCTCACGGTCCGGACGTGGAGTGAGGAGGAGTGGGCATGCATCACCGTGATCGACGAGGGCCGGGGTGTTCCCGAGGTACCCGGCAAGCGCCTGGCCAACGGCGCGTTCTCGAACAAGGAGGACGGGTCCGGTCTCGGTCTGATCCTCTCGGAGCAGATCATTGAGCGCCACAGCGGAGACCTGCGGTTCCTCCCTCGGCACCCGCGCGGCACGGAGGCAGTGGTAAGGCTACCGCTGCGGCAGGCCCCACATCCCCGGGCATGAGAGCGCCCGGGCCCCGGGCGCCCAGGCCACCCACCGACGTCGTCACTGCATCAGCGCAGGCAGGAAGGTGACGAGCGCGGGGAAGCCGACCAGCACCAGGACGACCGCGATGTCGGAACCGATCCAGGGCAGCGCCGCCTTGTATATGGTGCCCATGCTCAGCTCGGGCGCCACGCCCTTCATCACGAACAGGCTCATGCCGAACGGCGGGGACGTGTTGCCGATCTGCAGGATGATCAGCACCAGGATGCTGAACCACAGGGGATCCCACCCGAACGCCGAGACGATGGGCATGAGCAGCGGCGCGGTCACCAGCATGATGGACGCCTGATCGATGAATGCTCCCAGGACGATGAGCAGAACCATGATGAGCGCGAGCATCATGAGCCCGTTGGACACCAGGCCCGTGCTCCACTTCACGAGGCCCTGGGTGGCTCCCATGTACGCCATCAGCTGGCTATAGAGAGTGGAGCCGAGGACCAGAAAGAAGATGGCGGCGCTCGTCCGGACGGTTCCCACCGCGCTGGCGCGCAGGTCCCGCCAGCGGAACCGTCCGAGTACCACCGTGAGCACCACGGCGAGCGCCGTTCCCAGTGCCGCCGTCTCGGTGGGGGTGGCCACGCCGGTGAAGATCAGTCCCAGGACGAACAGGGCAATGACTCCGGGTGCCCAGAGGTGGCGCAGACCCGAGCGCAGGGCGGCCCCGAGGGTTCGGGCCGAGGGCATCTCCCCCACCCGCCCGGTGCGAGCACTCCACGCCAGCACCACCACGGCGTAGCCCACGGCCATGAGCAACCCGGGGACGATGCCCGCGATCAGCAGGGGACCGATGGGGATCTGGGCGATCCCGCCCCACAGGATGGCCAGGGCGCTCGGCGGGAGGATCATCGCCAGCCCGCCCGAGCCGAGAATCGATCCCACGGCCAGCTTCTCGTTGTACCCCTCGTCGCGCATCTGCGGCCACAGCGTGCGGCCGAAGAGGGCGGTGTTCGCCAGGGTCGAGCCGGATAGCAGGCCGAAGGCCCCGCCCCCGGCCACCGCAACCATTGGGAGTCGCCCGGGCACGCGTCGCAGCAGGAGGGAGATCTCGTCCAGGGCGTCATGGGCTATCCGGGAACGGAAAAGCACCTCCCCCATGAGGATGAAGAGCGGGATGGCGGAGAACGTGAAGGAGTTGACACTGCTGATCAGGCTGAGACCCACCAGCCGGGAGGCCGCCTCCACGGAGCCGAAGGCGAAGACGGCCGCCAGGGCGCCGAGCCCGAGCATGGCGAATCCCACGGGCACACGGATGAGCATGACGACGGCCAGACCCAGCATGAAGAGAATGAGGAAGACATACCATTCCATCGTTCACCCCTCCTCGGGGCTCGGTGCGCGAAGCGCCCGGACGAACCGGACGGCGACCGCGTACGCGGTCAGGGCCAGCCCCAGAGTGAGGACCCCGGTGAGCCACGCGCGCTGGATCCCCAGCTCACCGGCCATCGTGGTCCCCGTGCGGAGGTCGTCGAGGAACAAGGAGAGAACGAACCAGGTCACCAGGGCGCTCACCAGGAGCTGAAACGCCAGGGCCACCTTGTCCAGTGCGCGCACGACGCGCGGCGGGGCGAACATGTCCACGATCTCCAGACGGAAGTTCTCGTCCGCGGCAGCCACCGCCGGAGCGCCCAGTGCCACCAGCAGCACCATGGCCATGGCGCCGAACTCCACGGTTCCAACGAATCCCGCCCCCACGGTCCGCATAAACACACTCACCGTGACGAGAATCGCAAGTCCCACCAGGAGCAGCCCCCGGCCCCCTGCACCACACGCACGGGGGTCCAGAGCGCGCCCGTCAAATCGTCCGTGGTGGCCGTTTCCTCGCCGACGGGTGACATGAGTGATTCCGCGACCACGGCGGGCTGTGACCTGGGGACCGCACGGCTGTCTTCGGGTGTGCCCATCAGATGTCTCCCTGCTGGATCTTTCGTGCACGGTCCTTCGCAACCCCCGGGACCGCGTCCTCAAGGTCCCCGGTGATGGCGGCATCGAGAGCCCTGCGCAACTCGACGGAGGCGGGAGACGTCCGTTCGATGCGCTCCCAGTCGAGATCGTTCTTCCAGACGTCGCGGTAGGCGATCTCCAGGAGCTTCCGAGATTCTCGCTCCGGCAGGGCGTTTTCCTTCATCCCGGCAGCGCGCCACTCCGCGGTCTCCTTCTCGGCCGTAGTGACAAAGTGTTCGAAAATCTCCGGTTCGACCTCCGTCATGGTGTCGGTGATGGCCTTGCGCGAGCGGTCGTCGAGGGCTCTCCAGATGTCCCCGTTGATCACGAGGTTCGCCAGGGACTCGAAGAACCGCGGAGCAAGGTAGTAGGATGCAACGTTCTGCAGGCCGAGGCTGCTCGGCCCCACGGACGCCCACGCCGCACCGCTGACCACGCTGCGTTCGAGTGCGGTGTAGACCTCCCCACCGGGAAGGTCCACGGGGATGCCACCCATGGCCCGCACCACCCCGGACGTCGCCGACGACGTGCGGATGGCCCGCCCCGAAAGGTCCGTGGTGGTCAGCGGTTCCTTGAGAAGGAGCACCTGGGGCATCCCCGACACCGTGCGACCCACGTAGTGGACGCCAAGCTGCTCCTGGTGGATCGTCTCGTAGAGTGCGGCAACACCGTTCGCCCGCTCCTGCATTGGGGTGAACGGCGTGAACCGGGCGATCTGCATCGCAGGCACCTGATCCGTGTAGTAGTCCCCCGGCATGCTGGCGCCGTCGAACGCACCCGAGGCCACGCCCTCGATCAGGAGATTGGGCGCCATCACCTCCGGACCACCGCGATAGTCGAGTTCTATCCAGGGGGCGTTCTTCGCCAGTCTGTCCCGGAACAGCCACAGGCCGGCGTTGTTGGAGTGCTTGGCGTCGAATGCCGTCGCGATCCGCAGCACCACCTCGGGCGGTTGGGCTCCGTCCGTGCCCGTGGCCTGGGGCGCGGTGCAGCCGGCCAGCAGCAGACCGCCGCACATGGCCATGCTCAACGCTGATCTGCGCGATGTTTTCATGTTCCCTCCAGGAGTGCGTGACCTGATTCCGCCGGGTGTTCCTCACGGGATCGCGATGATCACGGATTACCACGCCGCAGACCGGTGGCGACGCGGCCGTCGCAGGCCCGAGCGTTCCGGACCGTGCCCGTCGCAACCCCGGGTGCGGCCGCGGGCCGTCGTCACGGCGGCCTCTACTGCTCGGAGGCGAGCACGATGTCGAACCGGGCCCGGGTCCACCCCCGGCCGGCCAGGTCCCGACCGTCCGGGGTGGGAGCTTCGGGCGGCTGCGGGGCGAACGTCTTAATGAGCGAGTCCTTGACCCCGAAGACGGAGTCCCCGATCTCCAGCTGGGGGTCCCCTTCTACGAAAATGTGGGTCACGAGCGTGCGGTAGCGCTCGGCGGTCACCATGAAGTGCAGGTGGGCCACCCGCACTGGAGAGCGTCCGGTGGCCGCGAGCATGGCACCCACGGGGCCGTCGTGGGGGATGGGGTACGGAGTGGGCGTGAGTCCCCAGAACGCGTAACGGCCCTGGTCGTCCGAGTAGAGATGGGCGCGCCCGGACACCCGGGCATCGTCGTACTGGACGTCGTAGAAACCGTCCTCGTCCGCCTCCCATACCTCGATCCGCGCGCCCGGAACCGTGTTGCCCTCCGTGTCCGTGACGGTTCCCTCGACCCAGCAGGGCTCTCCGGCTGCGCCGCCCGCGATGTCACCACCAATTGGGATCTCCGGCGCGGTCTCCACGAAGAACGGCCCAAACACCGTGGCCTCCGTGGCCTCACCGGCCACGGGGTTGTTGACGGCGATTGTCTGCATGGACACACCCAGAACGTCAGACAGCAGGATGAACTCCTGTCGGCGATCGTCGGTGATGTGTCCCACCTCGGTGAGAAATTCGATGGCACTGTTCCACTCGTCCTCCGTGAGCCGGACGTCCCGCACGAAGGCGTGCAGGTGGGTCACGAGCGACTGCATCACCTGACGGAGGCGGGGGTTCTCGGTGTCCACGAAGGAGGCGGTCACCTGTTCCGTGAGCTCCTGCTCCCGGCGGGCCTGCTCCTGCTGCGCGGTCATCTCACTGTGCTGTGACATGGCATCTCTCCTCGAATGACGTTCGACGGCTCAACGACCGGCCGGTGCCAGGGACTCAACGTTTGGGGTGGAGCCCGTGAGCGCCGCGGTGAGCAGAGCCGTCGCATTGTCCTCGGTCACGGTCACTGGGTTGGACGCCGGCGCGGCCTTCAGCACCCGCTCCACCGCCTCGGGGACGCTGGAGTCGGTGAATTCGTAGTCGCTCAGCCGGGACGGCGCGTCCACGGCCCGGTACAGGTCGTTCAGTGCATCGACGGCCTGCGCCGCGCTATCCTGCTCACCGGGGCGCCGCGGCGAGTCGGGATCCCGCAGCGACGTCGCGAGACGCTCCGCGAGGTCGGGGACAGCCGGTGCGTTGAAGGCCAGCACGTAGGGCAGGACCGTCGCATGGGTCTGCGCGTGGGGCAGGTCGAACGTGCCGCCCAGGACGTGGCAGATTTTGTGGTGGAGCCCCGAACCCGCGCTCGCGAAGGAGACGGCCGCCAGGTAGCAGCCGTACAGCGCCTGTTCCCGGGCCGCCATGTCATCCGGGTCCGCCACGATACCGCGCAGGGCCAGGGCCAGGGCCCTCGCCCCTTCCAGGGCCAGGGCCTGATTGATGGGGTCCGCCCGGGGAGCCCATAAAGAATCGACGCAGTGGGCCATTCCGTTGAGCCCGGACGCCACGGCGAGGCCGACGGGAAGCGTCCTGGACAGGTCGGCGTCATAGACCACCGCCACCGGGAGCACCTTGTGGTCCACACCCGTGGTCTTAGTGCGCTGCTCGGTGAGACCCCACACATCGGTGGCCTCGGACCCCGCGTAAGTGGTGGGCACGGCGATCACCGGGATTCCCGTGGTCAGTGCAACCGCCTTCGCCAGCCCGGTGGTCGAGCCGCCTCCCACGGAGACGATCACGTCGATCCCGTACTCGGCGGCTGCCGCCCGGGCCGACTCGGCAAGTTCCACCGGCACGTGCTGGATGACCTCGTCCCACCACAGGGCGGGCGTGGTACCGGCCGTCGCGGTGCGCGCCAGCTCCCGCTCCGCATCACCGGCTATGACCATCGGGGCCGTTGCTCCGAGCCGAGCAATCTCTTCGGCCACGTGGGCCGCGGCCCCACCGGTGCCGAACAGGACGCGCTGACCCAGGGTGACGTGGGTGAATTCCATAGACATGGCGCAACTCTCTCCAGGGACAATCGTGGGTGGATCAGGCAGGGTGCGGGTAATCCCGGGGCCGCAGCTAGCGGCCATCAGCGCACCCGGGGACGGCTTCAGGGCTGCAGCAGCACCGATGCCGAGGGGTAGTCCGAGGCGAACTGCTTCGGCAGCGGGGCGATGAAGACGTTCTCCGTCCGGGTGCGGGTGATCTTCCACTTACCGTCGATCTTCCGAAACGCGTTGTTCAGCCGGCTCGAGCGCAGTAGGGACGTGCCGTCCGCGTAGAGCCAGGGCTGCATGTGGATCCACAGGCCCGTCGCGGTGTCGCCGTCCACACGGATCTGCTCTGACGTGAGGTAGTGGGCGTTGAGCAGCAGCGCGGGGTCCGCGTCCTTGTCCCAGAACCGGTTGAAGTGTGCCCGGATCTCGTCGTGTCCCTCCGCGCGGCCGAACTGGTTGTCGTAGTACTCGCCCACGCCCTCCCACACGGCATCCTGCGCGTAGAGGTCCATGATGAGGTCGATGCGCTCCTGGTCATCCGTCACACCGAATTCGGGGCACGGGGTGTCGCACAGGAACATGTAGCGGGCCTGGATCCTGCGGATCTCGGCCTCGGCCTCCAGGACCGCCACGCGCTCTGCCAGACGCTCGATGGTGCTGTCTCGGTTCTCTTCCGTCATTGTTCCTCCTCGTGCGGACTGCAGGGACCGCGTGGTCCGTGCGTTCAGCGAAATTCATGGGACCCGGATAATTCCGGGGCGAAATGATGCGATCTTCTGCACTTCATTAATTCGCGGCACGCTCGAACGGGCAATAGGTAAATTCCTTAGAGGACGGGAAGGACTCTTCCCCGTAGGGGCTGAGGCCGCGCCGTGGGCCGACCACGGGTGCCGAGCCGGTCCACCGCGCCGGCCACCGCTACAGGTTCCCTTAGTGGAAGCCACGGGAGCATCAGAATTCCGCGGAATACCGCGCTTTTCCACCCGAGCACGCAGCCAGAAACCGTACTTGTACCCCTGTACAAGACCTGGCAGGCACTCCACACTGGTGACTTATCTCACGGGCCTGCACTCGATCCTCGCAGCGCCCGCACCGCGCGGGATCCTCTCGCACGTTCCTGCACAGGGCGTCTCTCGCACCGCTCCGCAGAAGACCATTGCCTGCATGACGAAGGGGGAATCATGAGCACTAATTCAGCGACATCCCGCACCGAGGAAAGACCCACGTCCACCCAGCACGGCATCGCACACTCGCACCTCAGCGAGCAGGGTGGTCTGGAGGGACGCACCCTCGGCGTCCCCTCCCTCGTCTTCCTCGTCATCGCAGCATCCGCACCCCTGACCACCCTGGCCGGCGGACTGCCCTCCCAGTTCGGGGTCTCCGGTCTGGTGGGGGTGCCTCTGGGGTTCCTGGTGCTCGGTGCGGTGCTGCTGCTTTTCGCCGTCGGCTACGGCGCGATGTCGGCCCGGATCACCAATGCCGGGGCCTTCTACGCCTACATTGCGGACGGACTCGGACCGCGCCAGGGCATTGCCGCGTCCTGGCTCGCCCTCATCAGCTACAACGCGATGCAGATCGGGCTGTACGGGATCTTCGGGTTCGCACTGTCCTCGTTCCTGGAGGCCCGGCTAGGCGTGGCCGTCCCGTGGTGGGCGTCCGCTCTCGCCGGACTGGTGGTGGTGGGGCTGCTGGGCATCAGCCGCGTGGACCTCTCGGCCAAGGTCATCGCCGTCCTGGTGGCCCTGGAGTTCATGGTCGTGATCGTCGTGGACGTCATGTCCCTGTCCGTGGCGCCGGAGGGCGTCAGCGCCCGGGCCCTGATGCCCGGAGAGTTCTTCCAGTACGGGATCGGGGCCGTGCTCTCCTTCGGTGTGGCGTCGTTCATGGGCTTCGAGTCCGGGGCCATCTACAGCGAGGAGGCCAAGAACCCCACGCGCTCCGTTCCCCGGGCGACGTTCATCGCGGTGACCATCATCTCGCTGTTCTACGCGGTGACGGCGTGGGCCCTGTCCGTGGGCATCGGCCCCGGCCACATCGTCAACGCGTCCCGTGAGTTCGGTCCCGACCTGGTCTTCATGTTCCTCGAGCAGCACGCGGGGATGCTGTTCACGGACATCGCCCAGACATTGTTCATCACGAGCCTGCTAGCAGCACTGATCGCGTTTCACAACGCCGTGGCCCGGTACTTCTTCGCGCTGGGCCGCGAGACCGTTCTCCCCGCGTGGCTCGGAGCCGTGGGGCGTCGCAACCACGCTCCCGTGGCGGGGTCCCTCACCCAGAGCGGGTTGGCGGTCGTGCTCGTTGCCGTCTTCGCAATCGCCGGGCGCAACTCGGAGTTCGGCCCGCTCTACCCCGTGCTCACGCTGTTCACGTGGCTGGGCAATGCCGGCGCCTTCGGTCTGGTCTTCCTCCTGACAGTCACCTCGGTGGCCGTGATCGGGCACTTCCGTCGGGCCCCAGGCGCCCACTCGGTCTGGGTCCGTCTGGTCGCACCCGTCCTGTCGGTGATCGGCCTGGGCACGGTGTGCCTCGTGATCCTGGTCAACTTCGATGTGCTGATCGGCTCCGACGGTCCCAGTCCCCTGGCCATCGTGATGCCGGGGATCATCCTGGCCACGGGTGTTGCCGGGCTGGTGTGGGGAGAGGCCATCCGGCACCGCCGCCCCGAGGTCTACGCCCGAGTGGGCGCCGGCAAGCCCTTGGAGGAGCAGGCATGACCGCCGTGAGCTCGTGGCAGAGTGCGCTCCCCGGCCTGTTCTGTGGACGGCGGTTGCCGCTGCGGCTGCTTCTGGTCGCCGGTCTGGGCGCCTCGGTCGTTGTCCACCTGGGGATGGCCGCCGACGGCACGCACGGAACGGTCATGTCGGTCCTGATGCTGGTCATGGCCCTCACCTGCCTCTCCTGCCTGACGGGACTCCTGCGCTCCGTGTCCGCTCAAAGCACCGCCACCACGACCATGGTGATGGCCGCGCTCATGGCGCTCGTCCATGTGCTCATTCTCCCGCTGATGAGCGGGGGGACGCACGCCCACCACGGTTCGCCGGCGCGTCCTTTCGCCCCGGCGGGCGGTGGGCTCGCAGCCATGGTGCTCGTGGCCGTCCTGGAACTCGCCGTGGCCGGCCTCGCCTCCGCCTGGCTGCGGGGAGCCCGACGCCGCCGGGTCGCGCTGTCTCCCGGGCACCGGCCGCGCACGGTGGGTCCTGGGCTCCCACGTCCCCGCCACGCACCCGTCCACCGGCACGCACACACGACCGCCTGACCAAGAACCATCCCCACCGCCCACGGCGGTGCGGGTACTCCACCCCATGAGAGGAACGTCCATGACCACGAAACTGTTCATCAACGGGCAGTGGGTTGCCGCCACCGGCGGCACCTTCACCACCCACGACCCGGCCACTGAGGAACTCATCGCCGAGGTGGGCAAGGCGTCCACCGCCGATCTCGACGCCGCTGTCGACGCCGCGCGCGCCGCCTTCGAGAACCCCGAGTGGCGGGACATGCTCCCCGCCGACCGGGCACGGTTGATGTTCCGCTTCGCGGACCTGGTGGATCAGCACCAGGAGGAGCTCGCGCAGCTGGAGACGGCCGATCAGGGCCAGCCCATCAGCATCTCCCGTGTGGTCTCCTCCAAGATGGCCGCCGAGCACATCCGGTACTACGCGGGATGGGTCACCAAGATCGAGGGTCGCACCTCTCCCATCTCCACCCCGAACACCTTCCACTACACGCGCCGGGAGCCCGTGGGTGTCTGCGGTCTCATCACACCGTGGAACTTCCCGCTGTCCATCCTCTCGTGGAAGCTCGCGCCCGCACTGGCCACGGGCAACACGGTCGTCATCAAGCCCGCATCGGTGACCCCGATGACCGCCATCCGACTGGTCGAACTCGCCGATGAGGCGGGTTTCCCGGCCGGAGTCGTCAACCTTGTCACCGGTCCCGGCTCCATCGGCGCGGCCATGGCGGAACACCGCGGGATCGACAAGATCTCCTTCACAGGTTCCACCGAGGTGGGCCAGTCCATCGTGCGGGCCTCCGCGGGCACTCTCAAGCGCGTGACGCTGGAGCTGGGCGGCAAGGCCCCGTCGATCATCGCCCGTGACGCGGACATCGATGCCGCCGTGGCCGGCAACCTCATGGGCGGACTGCTCAATTCGGGGCAGGTGTGCGCCGCTTACACGCGCTTCTACATCGATACCAGGCGGGAGGACGAGTTCCTCACCAAGTTCGCGGCCGGTATGGAAGCCATGACGATCGGTGCCGGCAAGAACGAGTCCACCCAGCTGGGTCCGCTGGTCTCCGCCGAACACCTGCAGCATGTGGAAGAGCTGGTGGCCAAGGGCCGGGCCGAGGGAGCCGAGCTGGTCACTGGTGGTGAACGCGCCGCGGACACCGGCAACTTCTACCGCCCCACCCTGTTCTCCGGGGTCACCGACGACATGACCCTGGCCACCGAGGAAATCTTCGGGCCGGTGCTCTCCGTGCTCTCCTACCAGGACTCGGACGAGCTGGACGAGCTGATCCGGCGGGCCAACAACACGGAGTATGGTCTCTCCTCCACGGTCTGGACCAAGGACCTGCGGGTGGCACACCGTCTCGCCAACGGGATCCGGGCCGGTGCGGTCTTCGTGAACTCCCCGCCCATCCCCGACATGGCGGCGCCGTGGGGCGGTTTCAAGGCCAGCGGCTGGGGCAACGAGATGGGGCCCTACGCGCTGGACGCCTACACGGAGATCAAGGGCGTGTGGATGAACTACGGCGACTGATCCGCACCCGTTGACCGGTTGCGCCCGCCGCCCGTCCCGGAGTTTCACATCCCCACGCTCGGGGAAGAACGACGGGCGGGCGGCGTCATCCCTTCCGGTGGTCACGGTTCGTGACCACCGGAAGAGCCCACGGCCATCCTTCGTGACCGCACGCGTCGGCCCCGCGGCCTACCCTTGACCTCATGACAACCACCCACCGCTTCACCGGCCACATCGCCGGCGTCGGCACCTCCGGGGGCACCCGCCTGGTGCTCGGCTGCTGGGACCGCACCCCGCAGGGTCCGTTCGCGGACGTCATGGTCGCCCACCCGGACGGCCGCCGCGAGCTGCTGGCCCCCAACGACTGGGTGGCCGGGTTCGTCTCGGACACCTACACCTTCGACACCGTCACCCGCGTTCCCGTGAACGTGCGCCGCACCGGCTTCTGCCGCGCCTCACGCTGGACCGTCACCGCAGGACCCCTCACGTGGCAGTTCAGCGTGGGTCCGCGCTCACCGCTGGGCTACGTGCTGCAGTCCGTGCCGCGCCCCCTGGGCACCTCCCTGCCGTTCGCGCACCTCACGGACCCGGTGGCCCGCCGGGTGATGCCCGGCGTGCGCACACTGGGCACCGCGGGCAACGACCGCACCGAGTGGTACTCCGCCTACGACCTGCACGCCATCGCGTTCTCCCGTGCCGCATGGGACGGCCACGATCTGGGCTCCCTCACGGACATGGTCCCGCCCCCGGACTTCGGTTTCAGCTCCACTCCGCGCCGGCCGAGCCTCACCGCCCTGACCAGCACGGTCCGGATTCCCGACGCCGCCCCGATCGTCTCCCCCGTGCCCGTCACCCCGCCAGGGGCGTAGGTGCGTGACGTGGTCGCGGCTCCCGAGCCGCGTCGTCCGACGGCCCAGGACGCACCCGCCGTCCAGGACCTGCTGGAGGCCACCGCGGACTGCACCCTGCGGATCAGCGGCCACCCGCCCACGGCGGACGACGACGCCGCCCGCTCGCCTCAGCGCCGCGCCACCCGCGCTTCCAGCCCCGCCTTCACGGAGGGCCACTCGTGGGCGAGCACCGAGTAGACCACGGTGTCCCGGAGCACACCGTTGGACTCCAGGCGGTCGCCGCGCAGGACGCCGTCCAGCCGGGCGCCGAGATGCTCGATGGCGGTGCGGGACTGCTGGTTGGCCCAGCTGGTCTCGTAGCGCACGCACTGGCAGCCGAGCTCCTCGAACGCGTGGGTCATGAGCAGCAGCTTGGACTCCGCATTGGTGCCCGTGCCGTGGGTGGAAGCACGGTTCCAGGTGTGGCCCACGCTCACGCGGGGCACGGTCCACTGGGGGTCGTAGAAGGTGGTCATCCCCAGCACGGTGCCGTCTGACTGGCGCACGGTGGTGAAGGGGAGCATGAAGCCCTCGCCCTGCCACGTGAGGCGCTGCTCGATCGCGGCCGCCATGCCGTCCGGCGCGGGGATGCTCGTGTACCAGCGGTCCCACATGCGCCCGTCCTCGGTGGCCTCCACGAGCCCCTGCAGGTGGTCGCGGCGCAGCGGCTCCAGCCGCACCAGCCGGCCCTCGAGTGTCACGGGTGTCCACGTCATGGGGTCACTGTCTCACGGACGGGACCACACCTACAGGTGTAGCCAGAACCGTCAGCACCCTGGCAGTCTAGATGTATTGCGTCCAATGTTTTATCCGATGGGCGTGAGCCGTCTCTCCGCAGGAGGATCACCATGTCCGCACACGAGAACCAGACACCTCAGGTCCCGGGCGTTCCCGGCACGGGGGAGCCGTCCCTCGAGGAGCCCACGACGCCGCGCGAGCCCCTGCCGCCCAAGCCGGACCAGGGCGCGCCCGAACGGGTGTCCCCCACCGGTGCACCGACCGGTGCGCCGATGTCCAGCATGGCGCAGCAGGGCGAGTACCTCACCACCGCCCACGGTGCCCGGCTGACGAACTCGGACCAGTCCCTGAAGGCCGGACCTCGCGGCCCGGTGCTGCTGCAGGACCACCACTTCCGCGAGAAGATCTCGCACTTCGACCACGAGCGCATCCCCGAGCGCGTGGTCCACGCCCGCGGCGCCGGCGCCCACGGCACGTTCCGCTCCTACGGCACCGCGTCCCGCATCAGCCGCGCGGGTGTCTTCGCGGAGGGCAAGGAGACGCCGGTGTTCGTGCGCTTCTCCACCGTCCTGGGCTCCCGCGGCTCCGGGGACCTGGCCCGTGACACCCGCGGCTTCGCCACGAAGTTCTACACGGACGAGGGCACGTGGGACCTGGTGGGCAACAACATCCCCGTGTTCTTCATCCAGGACGCCATCAAGTTCCCGGACGTCATCCACGCGGGCAAGCCCCACCCGGACCGGGAGATCCCCCAGGCGCAGTCCGCGCACGACACGTTCTGGGACTTCGTCTCCCTGCACACCGAGGCGCAGCACCACACCATCTGGAACATGTCCGACCGCGGCATCCCGCGCTCCTTCCGCACCATGGAGGGCTTCGGCATCCACACCTTCCGGCTGGTGGCCGAGGACGGTTCCAGCGTGCTGGTCAAGTTCCACTGGAAGCCGCGCCTGGGTGTGCACTCCGTGGCCTGGGAGGAGGCGCAGCTGATCAACGGCGCGGATCCGGACTTCCACCGCCGCGACCTGGCGGACGCCATCGAGGCGGGCGCCTACCCGCAGTGGGAGCTGGGCGTGCAGGTCTTCGACGACAACGAGGACCAGAGCTACCAGGGCATCGACCTGCTCGACCCCACCAAGCTCGTGCCGGAGGAGCTGGTCCCGGTGCAGCCGGTGGGTCTCATGACCCTGGACAGGAACCCCTCCAACTACTTCGCGGAGACGGAGCAGGTGGCGTTCAACCCCAACAACCTGGTGCCGGGCATCGACGTCACCAACGACCCCCTGCTGCAGGGCCGGCTCTTCTCCTACCTGGACACCCAGATCACCCGCCTGGGCGGGCCGAACTGGAACCAGCTGCCCATCAACCGCCCGCACGCGGCGGTCAACGACATGCTGCGGGACGGCTACCACCAGAGCGCCGTGCACTCCGGTGTGGCCCCGTACCGCCCCAACTCGCTGGACGGCGGCAACCCGTTCGAAACCCCCGAGAACGAGCACCCGTTCATCGACTTCCCCGCCCCCGTGGCGGCCTCGGTGAAGGAACGCGCCCGGCCACAGTCCTTCGAGGACCACTTCTCCCAGGCGCGCATGTTCTGGCTCAGCCTGAGCGAGGTGGAGCGCGAGCACACCGCGCAGGCCTACGCGTTCGAGCTCGGCAAGTGCTGGGACGAGACCATCCGCACGCGCCAGCTACGGCACCTGTTCGCCATCGACCCCGCCCTGGGTCACGCGGTGGCGCAGGGGCTGGGTCTGCCGGACCAGGAACCCACGGAGGCCCCGGCCCAGGACGTGCAGCCCTCCCCGGCGCTGTCCCAGGTGGGTGGCACGTGGCCCGTGGACGGTCGTCAGGTGGGCATCCTCGTGGGTCCGGACACGGACGCCGGGCAGCTCACCACGCTGATCTCCCGGATCGACGCCGCGGACATGGTCCCGCTGGTGATCGCCCCGCAGGGCGGCGAGGTGGCCCCGGGCGTCGTCGCGCACCGCACGCTGCTCACGGCGCGTTCCATCGAGTTCGACGCCGTGGTGGTCGCCACCGCGGGCGCGCCGGCCCACCAGGTGGCCGCGGGCATGGACGCGAAGGCGGGCGCCCCCAGCCCGGGCGACGTCGATCCGCGGGTGAGCCTGCTGCTCAACGAGATGTGGCGCCACGCCAAGGCGATCGCCGCGGTCGGGCCAGGCACCACCGCACTGGACTCGCTGCAGATCGCGCAGACGCCCGGTGTGGTCTCGGCGGAATCCCCCGAGGACGCGCTGAGCGCCGTGGTGGAGCTGCTGGGCAGCCACCGGGTCTGGGAACGCTTCCCGACCACCGGTATGTTGGGCTGAGAAGCACCCGCAGCACCTCATCCGGGTGCCCGCACCCCGTGACCGGGTCACGGGGTGCGGGCACCCGCTTGCTCCCCCACCCATCCCGCGCGTGGCAGACCGTCGCGCGCCTCGTGCCGACGGCGCCGCCCCACCCGGTGTGCGCGGTCGGCGGCACGTCCGCCAGCGGGCCATCCCGTCCGCAGGCGGGCCATCCACGACGTCTTCACGGGAGATCACGATCATGACCACCACCGCCGTCCGCACCCCCGTTCCGACCGCCCGCGGCCCCGTGAGTTCCGCCCTCCTGGATGTCCTCACCGGTCCGGAGGACACCCCGGCGGCCGCGTACGAGACGCTCGCGAGCGCCGTCGCCCGCGCCGTGGAGAGCACCGAGGACGTGCTCGCGGACGAGGATGTCCAACTGTCCCTGTTCCTGCTGTACCTGCTGCACTACGGCCCGGCGGAGTTCGTGACCGGGGAGCGCGAGTGGGATCCCGAGCTGCTGCGGATCCGCGCGGTGCTGGAGGAACGCTTCGAGCGGGAGCTGCGGGACCGGGTGCCCGTGCCGGATCCCCTGCCGCAGGACGGTGCCGAGCTGGTGGACGCGATGTTCACCATGACCGGTGGCGAGGAGAAGCCCACCCTGGCCACGTGGCTCGCCCGGCACCCCAGCGAGGAGATCCTGCGGGAGTTCCTGATCCACCGCTCCATCTACACGCTGCGCGAGGCGGACCCGCACTCGTGGGGCATCGCGCGGTTGCGCGGGCGGGCGAAGGCCGCCCTGGTGGAGATCCAGTCGGACGAGTACGGTGGCGGACGCCCAGAGCGCGTGCACGCCACGATCTTCGCGCAGAGCATGCGCGGCGTCGGCCTGGACGACACCCTGGACCACTACCTGGACCTCGTGCCCGCTCCCACGCTCGCGTCCATGAACGTGATGAGCCTGTTCGGCCTGCACCGCAGGCTGCGCGGCGCGATCGCCGGGCACCTCGCGGCGTTCGAGATGACCTCCTCGATCCCCAACAAGTACTACGGCCGCGCGTTCCGCAAGCTCGGCTACGGCGAGGACGTCACCTGGTACTACGACGAGCACGTGGAGGCCGACGCCGTCCACGAGCAGATCGCCGCCCGTGACCTCGCCGGAGCGCTCGCCCAGGACGAGCCCGCCCTGCTGCCGGACATTCTCTTCGGTGCCGCCGCGTGCCTGTACGTGGACGGGCTCATGGGCGAGCACATGCTGGAGTGCTGGCGCGAGGAGCGCTCCTCCCTGCGCTCCGCAGAGGCCGCCCTGTGAGGAACGAACGCTCCGAAGATCCCAGCGAGGACCCCGTGGTGATCACCCCGTGCCCCAACGGGCCGCTGCTGGTGCGCGGGGACGTGCTGATCGCCCCGGAACCGGGGGCCGAGCCGCAGAAGCCGCCGCGCCGCGTCGTCGCGCTGTGCCGGTGCAACATGTCCTCGATCGCGCCGTTCTGCGACGGCTCCCACAAGCTCGCGAACTTCCGCACGCGCCCGCCGCGCTACAACATCGGCAGCCCGCGGGAGGACGCGGGCGAGGAGGACTGAGGGGCTCTCCGACGGGCGGTGCGGGGCGTCCTGCATGGCGTCTGCGCTCCCCGGCCGAGCGGCCCCGTGTCGCGCACCGGGCGCCCGCGCGGCACCGCTCCGGCCGCGGCGTCGTGTCGCTACGGGACCAGCCGGGAACCACCACGCGCTCGCACCACGCACAGAACGGCGCCCCGCAGGCCTGCGGGGCGCCGTCGTCGATGGCGGAGACTCAGTTCTCGGTGGCCGGGGCCTCACCCTTGTTGTCGGTCATGGCGCCCACGCCCTCGTCGGCGGGCTCGGCGTCCACCTGGGTGTCGCGGGCCATGGCGGCGGCCTCGTCCTGCGGGTTCATCTTGATGGACTCTTCGCCAGCACTGGCGGGATTCTTCTGTGCCACGGTCCTGCCCTCTCTGTGGACTGCTGATCGGCGGGATCGCCGACATGCCCATTTTCGTCAGTGTGCTGTCGGATGACAAGGGGAGGTGTGGGCCACGGTGCGGGGGTGGGTGTCAAGCGTGCGACATGGGAGGACGCGGGAGGACGCACGGCGCAACATTGCTTGGGCCCGGGTTGCGCCCGTTTCTAGGCTGGGGCGATTCACGCGGCACCCGCCGGCACACCACCGGCTCCGCCGCCCGTCGACCACCCCGGGAGGGACATCGTGCGCACACTGGTTCTGCTGGCCCTCGTGGGCTTCGGCGCGCAGCTCGTGGACGGTTCCCTGGGGATGGCGTACGGCGTGACGTCGTCCACCCTGTTGCTGGCCGTGGGGCTCACCCCGGCGTCCGTGTCCGCGACCGTGCACCTCGCTGAGGTGGGCACCACGCTCGCGTCCGGGTTCTCGCACTGGCGCTTCGGCAACATCGACTGGCGCGTGGTGGGCCTCATGGCCAGTCCCGGCGGCATCGCGGCGTTCTTCGGCGCGAACCTGCTGACCGTGTCCGGCGACGCCGCCGCGCCGGTCATGTCCACCATCCTCCTGCTGCTCGGGGTCTACGTGGTGTGGCGCTTCCTCAGCATCGGCGGGCGGCGCCCCTCCTTCCACGGTCGGGTGCCCGCCGCGTTCCTCGTGCCCCTGGCGGCGGTGGCCGGGTTCATGGATGCAATCGGCGGAGGCGGGTGGGGTCCCGTGGGCACCCCCACGCTGCTGGCTTCCGGGAAGATCGCCCCGCGCAAGGTCATCGGCTCGATCGACACGTCCGAGTTCGTGGTCAGCCTGGGTGCCTCTGCGGGGTTCCTGCTGGCACTCGGCGGCCAGCACATCGACTACGGCATGGTGGTGGCCCTGCTCATCGGCGGTGTGGCGGCCGCTCCCCTGGCCGCGTGGCTCGTGCGCCTGCTCGCCCCGCGCATCCTGGCCATCGGCGCGGGCGGGCTCATCATCGTCACCAACGCGCGCACGCTGCTCCGGGTGGACGCCGTCCGCAACGCCCTGCCCGACGCCGCTCCCGCCCTGGTCCTCGCGGCTCTCGCCGTCCTGTGGGCCGGTGCGCTCGTGTGGGTGATCCGCCGGGAGGTGGCGGATCGCCGCGCCTCGCCCGTGCGCACGGAGGCGCGGGTGCCGGAGAAGGTGTGAGGGCGGCGTCGTCCTCTCAGTTCCGGGACCTGCCCGGCACGCTGTCGGCGCGCCCTGTCTGATGAGCGACGAGCGCCGTAGAATCGATCCCGACGGAAGGAGAGCGACATGGCCGAACAGGCCCCCGAAGGGTCCGCCCTCGCCCACCTGAGTCTTGATGATCTGGATGCGCTCATCGCCCTTTCGCAGAAGCGACTCGCTGGCGTGAACGAGCTGCTTGCGGACCGTTGACGCCCTGGGTTCGGCTGACCCGTGACGACGTTGTCAGGATCCACAATGCGGTGCTCCCGGCCCCGGTCCGGGATGACGGTCTCCTTGCCAGCGCCGTGGACAAGCCGTGGACGAGTTATATGGGAGTTGAGCTGTATCCAAGATTGGCCGACAAGGCAGCAGCACTCCTGGTAGGGCTCTCCAGAAATCATCCTTTTGTGGACGGGAACAAGCGAACCGCAATCGGTGCAGTCAGTGTCTTTCTGCTCGCGAATGGATATCGGCTTGTGTTCGACAATGACGAAGAAGTGGCGAATTTCGTGGAGATCACAGCCCAGGGTTTCGTCCACCATGAGTTCGTCTCAGCGTGGATTACAGCGCATCTGGAAGCTCTGCCCACCGGGACGACCTGATCTCAGGTCCCGGGATGTGTCCTCTCCTCACAGCCCCTCAGGGCTGTCCGGCGTCTCTCGGCGGAAGAAGCTCGCCATGACCCAGTAGACCGCGGCCCCCAGAGCCGCAGCAATGAGCAGTGTGACCGCCGCACCGACAAGTGACCGGTCCAGGAGCAGGTAGCCAGGTGCGGCATACGCCGAGACCGCGAGCCCCGTGGCCGCGCCTGCCCTCGCGGGACTGGCGAGGAAGAACCCCAGGTGCACGGGTCGCTTGATGAGCACGAGAAAGAAGTAGAGCAGGACGGCAACCGGACCCACGATGACGAAATCGCTCAACGCCGCCTCGGCAGTGCCGTCATCATGTCGCGTTGTCCCGACCGTGGTCCGCAGCAGGCCGAGTGCCGCGCCGACAAGGGCCATAAGCAGCCATGCGGCACCCCGTGGAGGCAGTTCGGCGTGGGTCACGACGTTCTCATCCATGTGGCCACACTAGAAGAACCTCCCGCCGCATAGGGTCACCCCTTCCGGGCCCGCAGAGCCTCAAGCAGCTGCGGAAACACCGTCCCACCGATCTGACCCGCCTGCATGCCATGCCCCAGCCAGTTCGAGACTGTTTTCCAGGGCACAGCTGCGTCGACGGCTGGATTTGTGAGAAGCGACTGCCGTGACCGCCCCTCTTATCTCGCACGAACGGCCGTTCGCGTTTCAGCCCGACCCCGGGTCAGCCGAGATGTCTGGCGCGCCCCACGGGAAACCAGCAGGGTCCTGAGACATGCGGGCTCGAACGAGGACGGGGTCGTGGGTGGGAATCGGGTTGGGCAGGTCGGCCGTGGTAACCGGTATTACGTCCACGACGTCCACCGGGGTGGTACTGGTCCACTGACATTCGGTGATGACGCCACCGATCTCTGGGGCCGGGTAAGGCGGCTGACGTGTGAAAGCGCCAGCGCCAACAACATAGACCATGCCGGCTTGCACAGGGGCGGTGCCGTCCGGGCGTCGTCCGTAGGAGTAAAACAGGCGGCGGTCGGCCGCGGAGCCTGCCCACTTACCCAGATAGAAGCAGGCGTTGAGAAACTGAGGGCAATCCGGGGCCTTGACGGCGTAAGCAATGGCCCAGGTGGGATCCTCGGTAGCGAACACGGCGGTGCGTTTGGAGTACTCGTCGGGGCTGTGGTCCACCGGTGCGCGCGGTTCGAGGCGATGCAGACCTGGGGTCCCTGACCCATGGAGCAGGTAACGCCCTCCCGCGGTCCACGCGGCCAGTCGTACCCAGGCTGGGCTGCCTGTGGTGGGCGTGGCCCAGTGCCAGGGATAGGTTGGCACCCCTTCTGCCGTACTGCTGTCCTTCGATCCGGGCCTCACAGAAGCGGTCCTCCCTGTAGACGGGGCCTCGGTGCGCCCGGTCGGCGGTACGACAGGAGGACGCCTGCGCCACCATCGAATTCGATACCGGCGAAACACGGACCGGTATCGACAACCTCGAAACCGAGGGACCGGTGCAGAGCAAGCGAGGGCGCATTGCGGGCGTTCACCACGCTATGCAACGGCCCGTCTACGAGTTTCTCGACCGCATCGACCACCGCCTGCAACAGACACCGACCGACGCCGGACCGCCGGAGCTCGGGGACCACCGTCAGGCCAGCTGTGAGCCACTGGCCCGCTTCCTGGGGGCGCAAGGACGTCACCGTTGCACCGGACCACCCCACGACCCGAGATCCGTCCGAACAGGTGAGTTCGGCGACGAGCAGCACCGGCGCATGCTCCAGCAACCGCTGCGCAGCCGGTGCGGAATCCGACGGGGTGCCACCGCGTGTGGCCATCACCGTGGCCAGAGCGGCGGCATCCTGGGGAGAGGCGCCGCGGATCTGCAGGGCTTGTTCTGGGGGCAAAGGACTCATCTGTACCATCCTCGTGTACCGGCATGAGGCCAAAATAGGGCGACCTCTGCCCCGAGCACCCCCGTAGAGCTATTCATGGGCCAAGAGCGGCTCTGCAACAGTTGGGTACCTCGTCATGCCCCGCACCAGCTAGTCGCCCAGGTTGTCGGGAAGGACAGCGTCCCGGGGGACGGAAAAGGTCTCGAAGCCCCGCGGCGCGATGTGCCGGATGTAGTCCTCCGCCGCCACGGAGAGAACGCCCCAGTCGGGATACAGCGGCGCGCCCCAGCCAAATTGCCGAGTGGAGGACCACATGAACTCCGGCATTCCCAGCTCAGCAATGCTGGTCATCGCGCCGTCGAGGTCCCGGACCTGCTGAGAGCAGTCCAGGCCCCTCAGGGTCACTCGTGTCGCATCCGCCTGGTCGTGCCGATAGCCCCGCCAACGGGCCAGTGTCCACGTGGCCTGAGGGGGCGCGAACCCTTCCAGGGCCTCCCGGAAGGTGTGCACGAAGTCTTCGGACACAGCACCACGGCAGGTGTCCCAGCCGGTCATGTCCTGCCCGGCCTCCAGTGCGCGGTGCCGGAGGTCTTCCAAATCACTGTTCCGCAGCTGGTCGCGTGCATCCATCCCGCCGGGAAGGAAGGCAGACCACGGCCTGTAGACGTCGCGCTCCTCGTGGCGCAACGGCAGCAGTAGCCTGTAGTGCGCCAGGTCCACCTAGGCGAGGGCCGGGGGTACCAGATCCGCTGCGACCGGGTTACCGCGCGCCACCGCACGCCGCCCATCCGATCGACCAGACCGTCGCTTCGGTATCCATACCTACCTCCTTCACCAGTGGACAGGACGACTGGGCCGCATACCTGCCCACCTACCCCTTCCGCGCCCGCAGCGCCTCGATCAGCTGCGGGATCACCTTGTTGAGGTCCCCCACCACGCCGTAGTCGGCGATGTCGAAGATCTGGGCGTTCTCGTCCTTGTTGATCGCCACGATGGTCTGCGAGGTTTGCATGCCCGCCCGGTGCTGGATGGCGCCTGACACGCCCGCGCACAGGTACAGCTGCGGGGACACCGTCACACCCGTCTGACCCACCTGCGCGGAGTGCTCCGCCCAGCCGGCGTCCACGGCCGCACGGGACGCGCCCACCGCGGCCCCGAGCTCGTCCGCCAGCTCCTCCACCAGGGAGAAGTTCTCGCCCACGCCGCGTCCGCCCACCACGACCACCCGGGCCTCCGTGAGCTTGGGGCGCGACGACGCCGGCGCCTCCCGCGTGCCCGTCACCGTGGCCGCCGCGCCGGAGACCGAGACAGACAGCGGCTTCACCTCGGGCGCCGGGCCTTCCTCCGGCTCCTCCGCCTGCACCGAGTTGGGGGCGAGCGTGACGAACGCCAGGTCCGTGGTGGGCGCCGCGGTGGTGGTGTACCCGCCCGCGAGCACGGACTTGGTCACGGTGCGGTCGGCATCCATGCCCACGGCGTCCGTGATGACGGCCGCCGAGTGGCGCACGGCCAGCCGCGCGAACGCGTCGGTGGTCTCGGCGTCGTTGGGACCGAGCACCAGCGTGGCGCCGGACTCCCCCAGCGCGGCGTCGAGCAGGGCAGTGTCCGTGAGGGACAGGTCGGTCGCCTCACCCTCCGGGGCGTACAGGACGCTCACGCCGTAGCCACCGAGCTCCGCGGCGACGTCCTCTGCGCGGGGTGCGTGCGTGAGGGCGGTGATCGCGCCACCCGCGGCGAGCGTTCGCGCGAGCGTGAGGACCTCGCGGTCCGGGGAGCGGAGCCGACCGGTCTGGCCGAGGTCAACGAGGACGTTCATGGTGTTTCCTCTCGAACGGAGTGGAAGAAGGAGACAGTTCGTGGGGGCGCAGCGGGGACGCGGGGCCCCCACGCGCCGAGAAGGGAGCAGGACGACGGCTGAGCGGAGCGGGCCGGTCCAGGAACCGGGGCCGTGGGGCGGTCGTCACCCCCGGGCCCCGCCGGCGTCAGAGCAGGCGCTGCTCCGCCAGGTAGGCCGCGAGCTGAATCCCGGCCTCGCCCTCGTCCTGGATCTTGACCCCGGCCTCGCGTGGGGGCCGGGAGGTCGCGGACTGCACGGACGCGGCCGCGGCATCACGGCCCACGGTGGAGGCGTCCACCCCGAGGTCCGCGAGCGCGAGCACCGCGGAGGGCTTCTTCTTGGCGGCCATGATGGCCTTGAAGTTGGGGTATCGGGGCTCGTTGGCCTGGTCCGTCACGGACACGACCGCGGGGAAGGCCACCGCAACGGTCTGCGTGGCGTCCGCGGTCGCCCGGGTCAGGGCCAGGCCGTTGTGGTCCTGGCCCCACTCCACGGTCCCCGCGCGCGTCACGAGCGCGAAGTCCAGGCGCTCCGCGAGCATGGGCGGGACCACGGACATCTCGCCGTCCGTGGACGCCATGCCCGTGAGCACCAGGTCCACCCCGCCGTGCTCCTCGCCCACGTGCTGGATCGCGGCGGCGAGCGCCGCGGAGGTGCCGAGCGCGTCGGAGCCGGCCAGGGCGGCGTCGTCCACGTGGAAGGCGGCGTCCGCGCCCATCTGCAGGGCCTTCTTCACCGCCCCCGAGGCGGTCGCGGGCCCCACCGTGACGGCCACGATGGTGACCTCCGCCTCCGGGGCCGCCTCCCGCAGCGCGAGCGCGGCCTCCAGGGGGTACTCGTCCAGCTCGGAGAGGATCGCGTCCGAGCGGTCCACGGTGAGGTCCTCCCGGAAGGTGCGCTGCTTCTGCGCGTCCGGCACGTACTTGACCGGCACCACGATGTTCACGCTCATGAGTTCTCCCTCGAATCGGTCCGGGTGGCGCGGGCCAGCGTGCGCTCCGCGTGGCGCAGCAGCGGCCCGTCGATCATGTGGCCCTCGAAGCGGAACACGCCTGGGGCCCCCTCGGCGGCCTCCAGCAGCCGCCGCGCGTGGTCCACGTCCGCGGCGGTGGGCAGGTACGCCTCGCGGATCACGGCCACCTGGCCGGGGTGGATGCACGCGGTCGCCGCGAACCCGCTGCCCGCGGCGTCCTCGGCCTCCGCCGCGAGGCCCTCGGTGTCCGCGATGTCCACGTGCACGGCGTCGATCGCGGCCCTCCCGTGCGCCCCCGCGGCCAGCAGCACCGCGGCGCGCGCGGCCACGGCCACGTCCCGGTAGGAGCCGTCCGGGCGCCGGCTGGAGCGCCCGCCCAGGGACGCCACCAGGTCCTCCGCGCCCCACATCAGGGCGACGACGCCGCTCGCCGCCGCGATCTCGGGCGCCGCCACGATCCCGGCGGCCGTCTCGCACAGGGCAATGACCCGCACGTCCGGCAGGGCCTCCGTGACCCGGCGGACCTGCTCGGCGGACTCCGCCTTGGCGAGCATCACGGTCCGGAACGGGGTGTCACGCAGGGCCGCGAGGTCGTCCTCGAAGAACTCCGAGGCGGCGTCGTTCACGCGCACCACTGTGGTGGCGGGGTTCAGCTCGGCGGCGCGGACGTTCTCCCGCGCGGCGGGCTTGGCGTCCGGGGCCACGGCGTCCTCGAGGTCCAGGATCACCGCGTCCGCGCGCTCCGCCGCCTTGGCGAAGCGCTCGGGGCGGTCCGCCGGGCAGAAGAGGAGGGCGGGGCCCATCGTGAAGGTGGGGTCGCTCATGACTGGTCCTTTCCGGGGGCGCCCTGCATGAGCACCGAGCGCACGCACGTGGCCACCACGGTGCCGTCCTGGTTACGGCCCACGTGGCGGACCCGGATGATTCCCTGGCCGGGCCGGGACTTCGAGGGACGCGCGTCCAGAATCTCTGACTCGCTGTAGAGGGTGTCCCCGTGGTGCATGGGGTGCGGGAACGCGACCTCCTCGAAGCCCAGGTTCGCCACGATGGTGCCCTGTGTGAGCTGCGCGACGGATGCGCCCACGACGATCGACAGCGTCATCATGGAGTTCACCAGACGCTCCCCGAACTCCTGGCGCCCGCTCCACGCGGCGTCCAGGTGCAGGGACTGGGTGTTCATGGTGAGCGTGGTGAACAGGACGTTGTCCGCCTCGGTGACGGTGCGCCCCGGGGCGTGCTTGTAGAGCGCCCCCACCTCGAACTCGTCGAAGTACAGTCCGCGCTGCTCGATGACCTTGCCCATGGACCCCCCTTACAGACCCAGCTCGCGGGCGATGAGCATGAGCTGGACCTCCGTGGTGCCCTCGCCCACCTCCAGGATCTTGGAGTCGCGGTAGTGGCGGGCCACGCGGAACTCGTTGATGAAGCCGTAGCCGCCGAACACCTGTGTGGCGTCCCGGGCGTTGTCCATGGCGGCCTCACCGGCCACGAGCTTGGCGATCGCGGCCTCCGTCTTGAACGGCCTGCCCTTGAGCATGCGGGACGCGGCGTCGTAGTACGCCAGGCGGGCCTGGTGCACGCGGGCGCGCATCCGGGCGATCTTGAACGCGACCGCCTGGTTCTTGCCGATCGAGCGGCCGAACTGCTCGCGCTCCGTGGCGTAGCGGATGGCCTCCTCCAGGCAGCCCTGCGCGGCTCCCGTGGCCAGGGCGGCGATCGCGATCCGGCCCTCGTCCAGGATGCGCAGGAAGTTCGCGTAGCCGCGGCCCTGCTCACCCAGCAGGTTGGCCTCGGGGACGGTGACGTCCTCGAACGTGAGGGGGTGGGTGTCGGAGGCGTTCCAGCCCACCTTGTTGTACGCCTTCTGCGCCGTGAAGCCCGGGGTGTCCGCGGGGACCAGGATGGTGGAGATCTCCTTCTTCTCCCGCCCGTCCGCCGTGGTGGTGGTGCCCGTGACCGCGGTGACCGTGACGAGCTTCGTGATGTCCGTCCCGGAGTTGGTGATGAACTCCTTGCTGCCGTTGACCACCCAGTTCCCGTCCCTGAGCTCCGCGCGGGTGCGGGTGCCGCCGGCGTCGGAGCCGGCCTCCGGCTCGGTGAGCCCGAAGCCCGCGAGCGCCTGACCGCTCGCGAGCTGCGGCAGCCACTGCTGCTTCTGCTCCTCGGTGCCGAAGAGGTACACGGGCATCGCGCCCAGCGAGACGCCGGCCTCGAGGGTGATGGCCGCGGACTGGTCCACGCGGGCGATCTGCTCGAGTGCGAGGCACAGCGCGAAGTAGTCCCCGCCCTGCCCGCCGTACTCCTCCGGGAAGGGCAGGCCGAACAGGCCCATCTCCGCCATCTGCGCCTGGATCTCGTACGGGAACGAGTGCTCCTCGTCGTGCTTCGCGGAGACCGGGGCGATCTCCTCGTCCGCGAACTCGCGCACGGCGTCCGAGAGCGCCTGGTACTCCTCGGACAGTTCGAACGTGTTCAGCTCGGTGTTCTCGCTCATGCCTGTTCCTCCGTTTGTTCGTCGGTGTCCTGCTCGCTGCTGTCCTGCTCGATCGTCGCGACCACCTGGTCCACCTTCACGCGGTCCCCCACGGCCACGAGGACCGTCACGGTTCCGGGCAGGGTGGCGGTGATGGGGTGCTCCATCTTCATGGCCTCCACGGAGACCACGGTGCGGCCCTCGGCCACGTGCTCCCCGGTCTCGGCCAGCACGGCCACCACGGTGCCCGGCATGGGCGAGCGCAGCTCGGGCCCCCCGGCGTGCACCTCGCGCTCGATCCGGGCGAGCTGCGCCTGCAGCGCCCCGGAACGGGTCCACACGGGGATCTCGAACGACGCCGCCCCCTCGCTCACGTACACCGTGCGGCCTTCCGCGCGGTCCGGGTTCCCGGAGCCCACGGCGGTCACGACGTCGCGCTCCGGGTCCTCCTCGAACGGCACCGCACCGGGCAGCGCGGTGGTCGCGGAGAAGCCGTCCGCGCGCCACGCGGTCCCACCGATGCCCTGGGCGGCCAGTGCGTCAGGTGCCGGGGCGGCGTCGTCGGGGGACGGAGCCCCCAGGCCCGCGTGGGCGGCGAGGGCCGTGAGGTAGTCGTCCGGCTGCGCGAAGACCAGGTCCGGGAGCTTGCGCTCGATCAGCCCGGTGTCCAGGCGCCCGGCCACCACGTCCTCGTCCGTGAGCAGCATGTGGAGGTACTCCACGTTGGTGCCCACCCCCAGGACCACGGTGTCCTCCAGCGCGGTGCCGAGGCGCTCGAGCGCGGCGCGCCGGTCGGGGCCGTGGGCGATGACCTTGGCGAGCATGGGGTCGTAGTCCAGGCCCACCCGCTGACCGGCCATGATGCCGGAGTCCACGCGTACCCCCGGCCCGGTGGCGTCCCACAGGGCCACCACGGTGCCCTCGGTGGGCAGGAAGCCGCGCTCGGGGTTCTCCGCGTAGACGCGAGCCTCCACGGCATGACCGTCCAGCTGGAGGTCCTCCTGGGCGAGGGTGAGATGCTCACCGTCCGCGATCCGCACCTGCCACTCCACGAGGTCCACGCCCGTGACCATCTCGGTGACGGGGTGCTCCACCTGCAGGCGGGTGTTCATCTCCATGAAGTAGAAGGTGTCCGGGTCCCGGTCCGAGACCAGGAACTCCACCGTGCCCGCGCCCACGTAGTCCACGGCCCGGGCCGCGGCCACGGCGGCCACACCGATCCGCTCGCGTGTGGCCGCGTCCAGCAGGGCCGACGGCGCCTCCTCGATCACCTTCTGGTGGCGGCGCTGCAGCGAGCACTCACGCTCCCCCAGATGGATCACGTGGCCGTGGCTGTCCGCGAGGACCTGCACCTCGATGTGCCGCGGGGTGGGGACCAGCTGCTCGATCAGCAGGGTGTCGTCCCCGAAGCTCTGCTTCGCCACGCGACGCGCGGCGGGCAGCGCGTCCGCGAGGTCCTCGAATCGCTCCACCACGTGCATGCCCTTGCCACCACCGCCCGCGGAGGGCTTGATGAGCACGGGGAACGGCATGTCACGGGCCGCGGCGACGAGCTGCTCGTCGCCGAGCCCCGGTTCGGAGACGCCCTGCACGAGCGGGACGCCGTACTCGGCCACCTGCAGCTTGGAGGCGATCTTGTCCCCCATCACCTCCAGTGCGCGCTCGCGGGGTCCGATGAACGCGATCCCCGCGGCGGTGCACGCCCGGGCGAAGGCCACGTTCTCGGCCAGGAACCCGTAGCCGGGGTGGATCGCCTCGGCGCCGGTCTCGCGGGCGGCGGCCAGGACGGCGTCGATGTTGAGGTAGCTCTGCGCTGCGGGGGCGGGGCCGATGCGCACGGCCACGTCCGCCTCCGCGACGTGGCGGGCACCGGCGTCGGCATCCGAGTACACGGCCACGGAGCGGATCCCCATGGCGCGCAGGGTGCGCATCACGCGCACGGCGATCTCGCCGCGGTTGGCCACCAGGACGGTTGAGAACATGGGGGACTCCTACATCCGGAAGAGGCCGAAGCCGGGGTCGGGAAGGGGCTGCAGGGACGCCGCGGACAGTGCCAGGCCCAGCACGCGGCGGGTGTCCTGGGGGGCGATCACGCCGTCGTCCCACAGCCGGGCCGTGGAGTAGTACGGGTTGCCCTGCGCCTCGAACTGCTCGCGGATGGGCGCCTCGAAGCGCTCCTGATCCTCGGACGCCATCTGCTCACCGCGGGCGGCCAGCTGGTCTTTCTTGACCGTGGACAGCACGGACGCCGCCTGCGGACCGCCCATCACGGAGATCCGGGCGTTGGGCCACATGAACAGGAACCGCGGGGAGTAGGCGCGCCCGCACATCGAGTAGTTGCCGGCGCCGAAGGACCCGCCCACCACCACCGTGAACTTGGGCACCCGGGTGGAGGCCACCGCAGTGACCATCTTGGCGCCGTTCTTGGCGATGCCCCCGGCCTCGGCATCCCGGCCCACCATGAACCCGGTGATGTTCTGCAGGAACACCAGGGGCACGCCGCGCTGGTCGCACAGCTCGATGAAGTGCGCGCCCTTCAGCGCGGCCTCCGAGAACAGGATGCCGTTGTTCGCCACGACCCCCACGGGGTGGCCGTCGATGTGGGCGAAGCCGGTGACCAGGGTGGTGCCGTAGTCCCGCTTGAACTCGTGGAACTCGCTGCCGTCCACGATCCGCCCGATCACCTCCCGCACGTCGTAGGAGGCGTTCACGTCCGCGGGGACGATCCCGGGCAGATCCGCGGGGTCCAGGTCCGGCTCACGCGCCGCCAGCACGTCCCACGCCACGCTCCGCTGCCGCGGCAGGGTGCCCACGATGTCCCGCACGATCTCCAGGGCGTGCTCGTCGTTCTCCGCGAGGTGGTCCGTGACGCCCGAGGTGAGGGTGTGCAGCTCGCCGCCGCCCAGCTCCTCCGGGGTGACCTCCTCGCCGATGGCCGCCTTCACGAGCGGCGGGCCGCCCAGAAAGATGCTGCCCTGGTTGCGCACGATCACGGTCTCGTCGCTCATGGCCGGGACGTAGGCGCCCCCGGCGGTGCACGAGCCCAGCACCGCGGAGATCTGCGGGATGCCCCGGGCGGAGAGGTTCGCCTGGTTGTAGAAGATCCGCCCGAAGTGCTCGCGGTCCGGGAAGACCTCGTCCTGCAGCGGCAGGAACGCCCCGCCCGAGTCCACCAGGTACACGCACGGCAGGTGGTTCTCCGCCGCGATCTCCTGCGCCCGCAGGTGCTTCTTGACGGTCATGGGGTAGTACGCGCCGCCCTTCACGGTGGCGTCGTTGCACACCACCACCACCAGGCGGCCCCGCACCATCCCGATCCCGGCGATCACCCCGGCGCCCGGGCACGCGCCGTCGTACATGCCCTCCGCGGCCAGGGCGCCGATCTCCAGGAACGGTGAGCCCTCGTCCAGCAGCCGGGCCACGCGCTCACGGGGCAGCAGCTTGCCGCGGGAGCGGTGGCGCTCACGGCTGCTCTCGGAGCCGCCCAGCGCGGCCTTCCCCGTGCGCTCGCGCAGCTCGTCCAGCAGCCGGTGGTTGGTCTCGCTGTTCGTGCGGAACGCGGCGGAACTGCGATCCAGCTCGCTGCTGAGGAAAGCCATGTCGCCCCTTCGGCCGATTTCAGTTAATGCTCGATAACTAGGATGGACTATAGTGATGCGCATCACCGTTGTCCACGCCCCACCCCACGGTTCCACCGGGGCCCGGGCGCGGGCGAGACACCAAGGAGGGTCCGTGGCAGGGACGCCCCGCGAGCAGGCCAAGAGCGAGCGACGTCGTCGGATTCTCGACGCCGCCGCGGAGCTCTTCGCGCGCCACGGCTACCAGGCCGTGTCCCTCCAGAGCGTCGGGGAGCAGGCGGGGATCTCCGGACCGGGCGTGTACCGGCACTTCGAGAGCAAGCAGGACATCCTCGCGGAGCTGCTCCAGGGGATCTCCGAACGGCTGCTCCGGGGCGGCCGGGCCATCCGCGAGCGCCGCGGGGACACCCCTGAGGCCCTCGCGGAGCTGATCTCGTTCCACGTGGACTTCGCGCTGGCGGACTCCGCCCTGATCCGCGTGCACGAGCGGGACTTCGGGTCCCTGGAGCAGCAGACCCGCCGCTCGGTGCGCGAGATCCAACGGCAGTACCTGGCCGAGTGGCGCGAGGTGCTGCGCACCCTGCAGCCGCAGCGCCCCCTGGAGGACCACACCACCCGCGCGTACGCGGTGATCGGTCTGATCAACTCCACCGCGTACGCGCGCACCCGCACCGCGAGCTCCGACGCCCAGGTCGGCGCGGTCCTCAAGGGGATGGCGCAGCTGGCCCTGGACATCCCTCCCGAACGAAAGGCGACCCCATGATTTCCGGCTTCTACGACGACGAGCACGACGAGTTCCGCACGGTGGCCCGCGAGTTCAACGAGCGGGAGGTGGCCCCGCACTACGCGCAGTGGCACGCCGAGCACATGATGGACCGCGGCATCTGGAACCGGGCCGCGGAGGCCGGGTTGCTGGGGCTGGCCGTGCCCGAGGAGTACGACGGCATGGGCCTCACCGACTACCGCTTCCGCGCGGTCATGGACGAGGAGTTCGTGCGCGCGGGCCACCTGGCCCTGGGCCTCGCGTTCCACCTGCAGGACGACTGGGTGCTGCCCCACCTGCTCGCCTACGGCACGGACGGGCAGAAGCAGCGCTGGCTGCCCGCGATCCTGGGCGGGGAGATGGTCACGAGCGTGGCCTTCACCGAGCCGGGCGCGGGATCGGACCTGCGCGGCGTGCGTACGAAGGCGGTGCGGGACGGCGAGCACTGGGTGCTCAACGGGCAGAAGACGTTCATCGGCAACGGCATCTCGGGCGACGCCGCCCTGGTCCTGGCCCGCACGGACGGCGGCAGCTCACCGCGCGGGAACCGGGACAGCTTCAGCCTGTTCCTCGTGGAGAAGAAGGACCACGAGGGGTACACCACCGGCAAGCAGCTGGACAAGATGGGCCTGCAGGCCTCGGACACCGCCGAGCTGTTCTTCGACGACGTCCGCGTGCCCGCCGAGAACCTCGTGGGTGAGGAGGGCCGGGGGCTGGACCAGATCACCGCGCAGCTGCCGCAGGGCCGCCTGGGTGTGGCCGTGGCCGCGGTGGCCGTGGCCGAGGGCGTGCTGGCCGAGACCGTGGAGTTCGTCTCCAGCCGCAACGTGTTCGGCGAGCGCGTGCTGGACTTCCAGAACACGCAGTTCGAGCTCGCGGAGCTGACCGCGCAGCTCGCGGCGTCCCAGGCGTACGTGGCGCACTGCGTGGGGCTTTTCGAGCGCGGGGAGCTGGACCTGGTCGCGGCGTCGAAGGTGAAGCTGCAGGCCACCAACACTGCCAAGAACCTGGTGGACCGCTGCCTGCAGCTGCACGGCGGCTTCGGCTACATCCTGGAGTCCTCCGTGGCCCAGGCGTACACCGCCGTGCGGCTGCTCACGATCTTCGGCGGCACGGACGAGATCCTCAAGGCCACCGTGGGCCACCACATCGCGTCCGGGCAGTGACCCGCCGCGCGTCGTCGCGCACCCCGCAGCACACACCAGGCCACACCCCACGCCGGTCCTCCCCCGGCACCCGCGCAAGGAGACCCCGATGACCGATCCCACGCCGTCGTACGCCAAAGGGCCCACCGACCAGCCCCTGCTCGAGCAGACCATTGGCGAGAACCTGCACGAGACCGCCGAGCGGTACCCGGACCACGAGGCCCTCGTGGACGTGGCCGCCGGGCGGCGGTGGACCTACCGCGAGTTCGTGCGGGACGTGCAGTCCCTGGCCACGGGCCTGGACCGGCTGGGCGTGCGCGCCGGGGACCGCGTGGGCGTGTGGGGGCCCAACTCGTGGGAGTGGGTGCTCACGCAGTACGCGTCCGCGGAGATCGGCGCGATTCTGGTGAACATCAACCCCTCCTACCGCCAGCACGAGGTGGACTTCGCGCTCGCGCAGGCCGGAATCTCCACGGTCATCAGCAGCCCCGCGTTCAAGACCAGCGACTACGCCGGGATGCTGCAGGCCGCTCGCCCCAACGCCCCCGAGCTGGAGAACGTGGTGCTCATGGGCAGCCCCGAGTGGGACGCCCTGTTCGTGGCACCGGACACCGCCCGGCTCGCCCGGATCGCCGCGGGCCTGCACGCCGACGACGCCGTGAACATCCAGTACACGTCCGGCACCACCGGGCGCCCCAAGGGAGCCACGCTCAGCCACCGGAACATCCTCAACAACGGGTACTTCATCGGGGAGCTGCTGCACTACACGGCCGAGGACCGGATCGTGGTGGTGCCACCCCTGTACCACTGCTTCGGCATGGTGATCGGCAACCTCGCGGCCACCAGCCACGGCTGCACGATCATCCTGTCCGGGCCGGGCTTCGACCCGCGGGCCGCGCTGCGCGCCGTCGCCCGGGAGAAGGCGACCAGTCTGTACGGGGTGCCCACCATGTTCATCGCGGAGCTGGAGCTGCCGGACTTCGCGGACCACGACCTCTCCACCCTGCGCACCGGTGTGATGGCCGGGTCCCCGTGCCCCATGGAGATCATGCGCCGGGTCATCTCCGAGATGCACATGAGCGAGGTGGCCATCTGCTACGGCATGACCGAGACCTCCCCCGTGAGCTTCCAGACCCGCTCGGACGACTCCCTGGAGCGCCGCGTGGGCACCGTGGGCCGGGTGCACCCGCACGTGGAGGTCAAGATCGTGGACCCCGCCACGGGTGAGACCGTGCCGCGCGGGCAGGCCGGCGAGTTCTGCACCCGCGGCTACTCCGTGATGAAGGGCTACTGGGGTCAGGAGGAGAAGACCCGTGAGGCCATCGACGCCGAGGGCTGGCTGCACACCGGGGACATCGCCGTGATGGACGAGGACGGCTACGCGCAGATCACCGGGCGGATCAAGGACATGGTGATCCGCGGCGGCGAGAACATCTACCCGCGCGAGGTGGAGGAGTTCCTCTACACCCACCCGGACATCGTGGACGCCCAGGTGATCGGCGTGCCCAGCGAGAAGTACGGCGAGGAGCTCATGGCCTGGATCCGGCTGCGCGATGGCGCTCCCGCCCTCACGCCCGAGGCCGTCCTGGAGTTCGCGGACGGGAGGATCTCCCGCCACAAGATCCCCCGCTACGTGCACGTGGTGGACGAGTTCCCCATGACCGTGACCGGCAAGGTGCGCAAGGTGGAGATGCGGGAGGAGGCCCTGAAGATCCTGGGTCTGAAGGGGTGAGAACAAGTTCGAATTCTTCGCAGATTAACGGCCTGCTGCGGATGATGGTGCGAGGGGTGTTGCCATCACTCTTCAGAGGCGCTTGCTATCGCCGGTTGCCCCCAGTACGCGGAGGGAGTGCGACGGACGCTCTCCCAGATCGCCCGTATGCCGTGAGAGAGGTGGACATGCTGACACTTGAAGAAATCTTCCCGCCCTTTGGCCTGCGCATCACGTGCGGGGACTTAGAGCTGCGCGTGCTACGGGACGAGGACTTCCCGGAGCTCGTGGAGCTCGTCCAGGGCGGCATCTCCGTGGCGGGACTCCCCATGCCGTTCCTGCGCGCCTGGCACGAAGAACCGTTCGCTCCGGGGACGCCCGACGGCTTCCCGACCACCTCACTGTCCTGGTGGTGGACGCAGCGGGCAACGTTCGCGCCGGACCGCTGGAACCTCGCCCTGGCGGTCCGGCACTGCGGTGAGCTCGTGGGCATGCAGGACCTCATGGCCGAGGACTTCCCACTCACCCGCTCGGTGTCCTCGGGATCGTGGCTCGGGCGGGCGCACCAGAGCCGGGGGCTCGGGACGCTCATGCGTCAGCTCGCGGTGGGTTTCGCGTTCGACGAGCTGGACGCCCTGGCGTGCCACTCCGAGTACGTGGTGGGCAACCACGCCTCGGCCGCGGTGAGCCGCAAGACCGGGTACGTGGCCAACGGCCGGGCGCGCCACGTGCAGCACACGCACGAGGGGCCGGTGGGCATGGTGGAGCAGCGCGTCGTCGTCACCCCGGAGACGTACATCCGCCCCGAAGCGCCGGGGATCTGCGAGGGCACCGGGGCGCTGCGCCGCTTCCTCGATGTCCAACGCCGGTGAAGGTGACACGCCCCAACCGCGTGTCACTCGCGAGACGGCGCGCAGGGAGCCCTGAAGATCCTGGGTCTGCCCGGCTGATCGGGCCCGGGTTGCGGTCCCGGGAGGGGCAGACATGACTGTGGGCCCGGCGTGCGCCGGGCCCACAGTGTGCAACAACTTCACGCGGTGGTGTTTCGTCGGTTCAGACGATGCGGCGGGTGTCCAAGCCAAGGACAGAACCTGTCCTCTGCTGCCGGGCCCCCACCTACCGGGGAGGATCAGCGGTTGCGGCGCTGAACGTCCGTGTCACCGGTGCGAGCCACCGAGCGGGAACCGAAGAGACCCGCCAGGGACGCGATGATGGCCCCGATCAGCAGGCCCACGAAGCTCCAGATGGCACCCGAAGCAGCGGTGTCTGCGGCCTGTTCGGCCTTCGGTGCGGCATCCTTGGCGGCCTGGCTGGCCTTCTGCTGGGCGTCCTGAGCCGCCTGGCTGGCCTCCGAGGGGTCAATGCTGGGGGCAGCCGAAGCAACCATGTCAGCGTTCTGTCCGGCAGCATTAGCCGCCGTGGAGGTGAGGGAACCCAGCGCGCCTCCTGCAGCACCCAAAATGCCGCCGGCCAGGAGGGAAGCAAGCACGAGAGCCGTCAAAAGGGACGTGGCCCAGGTGAGGAAACCGTGGATCAGACCCGCCCGGCCTGCGAGCAGCCCGGCGACGAACCCGCCAGCCGCGAGGGACAGGGCGAGGGAGATCACGGACCAGATGCCGGTGGCGATGCCCACGCCTTCACCCGGGTTGGCCGAAGTGAGGTTGAGGTTGCCCAGACCAAGTGCGGCAGTGATGAAGGACAGCAGGATCAGTAGCGCGAGGAAAGTGACCACGCCCGCGATGACCGCTCCCCAGGAGATGTTCTTGACATCACCGCTGCGGCGGTCGCCCAGGAGATCGTCCTTCCAGGAGGGCTTCGAGTTCTTCACGGGCGCAACGTCGTGATCGTGATTCACAGTCACTGCCTGCGATCCAGAGTGATCCCCCGTGGGGTTATTCTTCGTCAAGGTGAGATTCCGTTCGTGGTGGTTGATCCGCCTTGCGGGCGGGTACGTCAAGTGTGCAGAGTGATCCTGTCCTGTCGGCTGGACCACACGCCTGCCTAGAGCAGAAAATTATGCCCACCGTATGGTATCGTACCAAGCCGGGAAAACTGTGCGGGACTCTTGAGGGTCGCCGGTGAAGGCGGCAGGAACGTCCACCCCCGGGGGGAGGAAATTCCCCCGGCAGGCACGCGGACCCGCCCGGTGCCCGTGTGTCAGCGCAGCCAGTCCTCGAAGCGCGTGGCGGTGATGAACGCGTCCTGCGGGATCAGCCCGCCGTTCGCGATGCCGCGCCCCAGGTAGGGCGCCTCCCTGACCACCGCCGGGCGTTGCCCGCCCAGGTCCCCGCCGACCATGAGGATGCGGCGGGCGAAGTTCGCGATGGTGTCCGCCTCGGGACCGCGGACCGCGCGGATCTCGTGCCGGGCCTGCCGAGGTGCGGTGGCGGCGTCGGCCACGACGTCCGCGACTTCCTCGCGCAGGGCGGGTGCCATGAGCATGGTGGGTGCCAGCGCCACCGGGCCCTTGTTGACCATGCCCATGGTGGCGGGGATGAAGTCGAACCACTGGGTGGAGCGCACCGTGACGGACGGGACGGGGGCCTGCTGGTAAATGCTCTCCTGCACGGCCTTGCCCTTGTAGTAGCCGTACCCGCCGTTGAGGCGCGGGTCCGCCGCACCGGCGATGGACAGGTACACGATCCGCCCCACGCCCTGCTCATGTGCCGCCGGGGTGATGTTCGATGCCGCTCGGTGCGGTCCCCCCTATAGGGACGTGAACAGCTCCAGCGCGTGCGCCCGGGACTCCTTGAGGTCCACGATGGGCTCCACACCCTCCTGCCGTCCGTTCCAGCGGTCCACGTAGCCGAAGTCCGGGTCGAACTTCTTCTGCTGCGTCTCGGCGTTGAAGATCCGGAAGTAGGGCGCGGCGTCCGTGCCGCACCCGGCCACCCACTGCCAGTTGTGGGGGTTGCTCGCGGGGTCCGCGTCCACCAGGGTGTCCCAGAACCACTGCTCACCCAGGCGCCAGTCGATCAGCAGGTTCTTGGACAGCAGGGACGCCACCACCATGCGCACCCGGTTCTGCATGGTCCCGGTCTCCCACAGCTCGTGCATCCCGGCGTCCACGAGCGGGATCCCGGTGCGCCCCTGCTGCCACGCTGCGAGCGCGTCCTCGTCCAGCGGTGGCCAGGGGAAGGCGTCGAACTTCGGATTGATGTTCCGGGTGGCCATCCCCGGGTAGACGTAGAGGTTGTACCAGGAGAACTCGCGCCACCCCAGCTCGGTGAGGAACTTCCCGGGGTTCTCGGCACGGTGCAGGGCGGTGTGCCACACGGTGTGCGGACTGATCTCGCCCCAGCGCAGGTGGGGTGAGAGCCCGGAGGTGGCGGGCTTCGCGGGCATGTCCCGGTCCTCGGCATAGCGGGGCAGCCGCTCGTCCAGGAACTCGTCCAGCCGCTCGTGCGCGGCCCGCTCCCCCACGGTCCACGTGCGCGCGAGCCCCCCGGACCAGTCCGGACGGGTGGGCAGCAGCCCCCAGTCCGCCAGGGCGTCGGACGCCGGCGCTGGATCGGCGGGCACCACGGCCGACGGCGCCGGGTACGGTTCCCGGGGCGGCGGGCCGCTCGTGCACGCGCGCCAGAACGGCGTGAACACCCGGTACGGGTCCCCGTTCTGGGTGGAGACGGTCCACGGCTCGAACATGAGCGATCCGGCATACGAGTGGGCGTCCGCCCCGTTCACCCCGGCCCACTCCTTGAGCCCGGCGTCCACCGCGCGCTCGGGGCCGCCGTAGCGCCGGTTCCACAGCAGCCGGTCCGCGCCGGTCTCCCGCACGACGCCGGGCACCACCTCCCCTGCCGGGCCGCGCCGCAGGGTGAGGGGCACCCCCAGCCCCGCGAGGTCCTCGGCCAGGGAGGTCAGGGAGTGGTGCAGCCACCACCTGGCGGCCCCACCGAGCGGGCGGACGCCCTCCGACTCCTCGTCCAGGACGTAGAGGCACACCACGGGCTCGCCGTGGGAGACGGCCTCGTGCAGGGCGGGGTGGTCCCCCACCCGGAGGTCGTCGCGGAACAGCACCACGGTGGTCATCTGGACTCCTCACCCGTTCTGTCGTGGGTGTGCAACGACCCCCGCTGCTCAGCAGCGGGGGTCGCGGCCTCGGTCACGGCCAATCTACACAGCGGGGCCGCACCGGGCCCGGGGCGGAAGGCCCGCAGCGGTGTGCACCGCGCCACCGGTGGCCGGGCGCGGACCCGGCCGTGCGGCGTCGTCGTGCGGCGTCAGGAGACCAGGCCGTAGATGATGCCGCTCACGGCCACCAGACCGGCCACCGTGACGAACACGTTGGAAATCTTGCCGCGGTAGGGCTCCAGTGCGGGCAGCTTGCGGATGGCGTACATGGGCATCAGGTAGAGGATCACCGCGATCACCGGCCCGGCGAGGGACTCGATGAGCGAGAGGATGCTGGGGTTCGCAATGGCCACGAGCCACGTGGTGACGAAGATGAACACGGCCACGGCGGTCTTGAGGGCCTTGTCGCTGATCTTCGTGCCCCGGGGGTCCACGGTGGAGCGGACGACGCCCACGGCACCCTCGGCGGCACCCATGTAGTGCCCGAAGAAGGAGGAGGCGATCGCGGCGAGCGCCACGGCGGGGCCCAGGTAGGCGATGAACGGGCTGCCGTGCTCGTTGGCCAGGTAGGACAGCACGGGCAGGTTCTGGGCCTTGGCGCCCTGCAGCCCGGTGGGGCCCAGCGCCAGGACGCAGGACCACACGAAGCCCATGGTGAAGATGACCAGCAGCACGGTGCTGCGCTTGAGCACCACGGAGGCGCGTTCGCTCGCGCGGTCCCCGTACTCGTGCTTCATGGCCACGGAGAACTGGGAGATGGCGGGCGAGTGGTTGAACGCGAACACCAGCACCGGGATGATCATCCACACGGACATCAGGAAGTCACCGGGGGCGGGCGCGCCCTGGAAGACGCTGAGGTCCCAGCTGGGGATCAGGTAGAGCGTCACGCCCAGCAGGATGAGGATCAGCGGGTAGACCAGCCACTGCGTGATGATCAGCATGATCCGCTGGCCCGCGAGCATCACGGCCATCATGGCGGCCACGAGCAGCCCGGAGAGCAGCCAGCGCGGCGGGGACGCCAGGTGGAACTGGTTGACCAGGAGGCTGTCCACGGTGTTGGTGATGCCCACGCCGTAGATCAGCACGATCGGGTAGATGGCCAGGAAGTACACCACGGTGATCACGCGGCCCAGACCCTCGCCGAAGGCCTTGCGGGCCACGCCGGTGATGTCCTCGCCGGGCACCGGGGAGGCGCACACGAAGCGGGAGAGCGCCCGGTGGGACAGGTACGTCATGGGCCCGATCAGGATGGTGACGACCAGCAGCGGCCACAGCCCGCCGAGACCCGCGTTGATGGGCAGGAAGAGCACGCCGGCACCCACGGCAGTGCCGAACAGGGAGATGGCCCAGTTGGTCTCGAACCGGCGGTTCGCGTGACCCGCGGCAGGGGTCTGCGCGGGGGTCGCCGCAGTCGTGGCCGTAGCCGCGGGGGACCCCCCGGCATGGGCGGTCGTGGGGTCGTGGTCGTGTTCCGCCACCGGGGTCTCCGTGCTGTCGGGGAAAGGGAAGAGCAAGAGGATGCGGACACCCTGTGAGCCGGGTCATAGTTATACGCGACTCACCCGGATTGTTCAACAAGTTTACGTTGTCCCAGGTCACACCACCTTCGACGACGCCGCCGCGCCCCGGCAAAGAGTGGTGCGCAACCACATGGCGCGCCACACGATGTGTCGTCGCGTGTCCCCCGTGCACAGGGTGCCCCGTAGCATGTGTGCATGAATCCCGATCTCCGCCTGGACACGCAGCTGTGCTTCGCGCTGTATTCGGCCTCCCGCAAGGTCACCAGCGCGTACCGGGAACCCCTGACGAAGATGGGGCTCACCTACCCCCAGTACCTGGTGCTGCTGGTGCTGTGGGAGCAGGACCACCGCACCGTGAACCAGCTGGGTGAGGCCCTGATGCTGGACAGCGGCACCCTCTCCCCCCTGCTGCGCCGCATGGAGAACGCCGGTTTCGTGACCCGCCGCCGCTCCGAGCAGGACGAGCGCTCCGTGGTCGTGTCCCTCACGGACGCCGGCCGCGCCCTCGAGGAGGACGCGGCCGGGATGCAGGAGGACCTGCTGGACAGCCTGGACATGAGCGTCCAGGAACGGGTGGTCCTGCACGATCTGGCGCAGAAGCTGTACCGCGTGCTCTGACGCGCCGCGCGGGCGGCTGCCGCCACCACCCTCCGAGCCCGCGCACCCGCGCCGGAACTGCCTGCCCCGCGAACGGGGGGGCGCCGGGGAGGCCGCGGGCGGCGGCGTCGTCCGGGCGCGGGAAAGCCCCGGCGCGCGGGGTGTGCGCACCGGGGCTCCGGCGGTGGCTGATCAGGTGCGGGGCAGGGTGATCAGCGCGGTGTGGTCGTCCAGGTCTGGGCGGTGGCGGCCACCGCCCTTGACGAGCAGCGCGTAGCCCACGCCCAGCAGGACGAGCCACACGACGCCCACGACCAGTGCCACGCGGGTGTCCGGGAACCAGCCGAGCAGCACGACCACGAACACGATGCCGGCGGTCGCGGCCCACGAGGCCACGGGCCAGAACGGCACCTTGAACGCGGACTCGGGGCGGTTCTTGCGCTCGATTTCGCGGCGCATGGCGATGTGCGAGAGCAGGATCATGAGCCACACCCACACGGTGGCGAACGTGGCGATGGAGGCGATCACCAGGAACACGTCCTCGGGGATCAGCGCGTTGAGGACCACGCCGATGCCCAGGGCCACGCCCATGACCACCACGGTGAGCCAGGGGACGCCGTTCTTCGAGACCTTGGTGAACGCGTGGGGCGCCTGCCCCTGCTCCGCGAGGCCGAAGAGCATGCGCCCGGCGCCGAAGGTGTCCGCGTTGATGGCGGAGATGGCGGCCACGATGACCACCACGTTCAGGATGGATGCCGCCGCGGGAATACCCAGGGCGGAGAAGATCTGCACGAAGGGGCTGGCCTCGCCCGTGATCTCGGTCCACGGGACGAGGGACATGATGACCACCATGGTGCCCACGTAGAACAGCAGGATGCGCGCGGGCACGGCGTTGACGGCCTTGGGGATGGAACGGGCGGGATCCCCGGCCTCACCCGCGGTGATGCCGATGGTCTCGATGCCGCCGAACGCGAAGACCACCACGGACAGCGCGGCCAGCAGACCGCCCACGCCGTGGGGCATGAACCCGCCGTGGTCCACGAGGTTCTGCAGCCCCACGGGCTGGCCCGGTGCGAACGAGGTGCCGATGACCATGAGGACGATGCCGCCCACGATCATGGCGATGATGGCCCCCACCTTGATGATGGTCAGCCAGAACTCCATCTCCCCGAAGATCTTCACCTTGCGGGTGTTGATCGCGGCAATGAAGAGGATCACCGCGGCCACCCAGATCCAGCGGGGGGTGTCCGGGAACCAGAAGCCCATGTACACGCCGAACGCGGTGACGTCCGCGATGGCCACCACGATCATCTCGAACACGAACGTCCAGCCCGTGACGAAGCCCGCGAAGGGACCCAGGTAGCGCGCGGCGTACTGGCCGAACGAGCCGGGCACGGGGTGGCGCACGGCCATCTCCCCCAGGGCCCGCATGACCATGTAGACCACCGCACCAGCGATCAGGTAGGCCAGGATCACGGCGGGTCCGGCCGCCTGGATGGCGGTGGCGGAGCCGTAGAACAGGCCCGTGCCGATCGCCGAACCCAGCGCGATGAACTGGATGTGGCGCATGCTCAGACCACGGGACAGGGTGGCGTGGCCCGCGCCGCCCTGCTGCGGTGCGGGCGGCGGGGATGCGGGACTACTCATGGCGCTCTCCTGTGGTGTTCCCGGCGTGGCCGGTGGCTGGTTCGGGTGCCTCGTCGTCGGTCGAGGCGGCAGACGGCACCGCGCCGGGTGCCGCGGTTGCCGCCTCGGGGTACGACGCCGCGGCGGCGCCCCCGGTGCGCTGGGACGACGCCGCGGCGGCGCCCTCCGCGTGCGGGGACGTTCCCCCGGGTGCCGAGTGGGGCGTCGTCGTGCTCAGCGCGTCGTGCGCCAGGGTGGTGATGAGGCGGGCGGCGGCGCGGGCGGTGCGGCCGTCCACGTCCATGCGGGGCAGCAGCTCCACCACGTCCACCAGGACCAGTTTGCCGCTGCGGGCCACGCGGTGGCACACGGCCTGGATGGTCTCCAGGGGAACACCGTATCCGGCGGGGGCGCTCACGCCGGGCGCCACGGCGGCGGGCAGGACGTCCAGGTCGATGCTCAGGTGCACGGCGTCCACCCGGTCCAGCATGCGGTCCACGGTGTCCAGCACGTGGTCCAGGTGGCGCGGGGCGCACTGCTCGTCCGCGAGGTGCTCCACGCCCAGCTCCTCCGCCGTGCGGAAGAGGATGCCGGTGTTGTTGGGCTCGCTGATCCCCAGCACCGTGTAGTCGAACGTGCGCCCGGCCTCCTGGTCCGCCCGGGCCATCTGCAGGAACGGGGTGCCGGAGGACGGCTCGTCCGCCTGGCGCAGGTCGAAGTGGGCGTCCAGGTTCAGCACGCCCACGCGCCGGCCCCGCAGGCGTTCGCTGCGGGTGCGGCCCAGGTAGCTGCCCCACGCGGTGTCGTGGCCGCCGCCCAGGACCACCACGGGGTGGCCGGTGTCCAGGAGTCGTGCGACCTGGTCCCCCAGGGTGTCCTGCCCGCCCTCCAGGTCCCGGTCTGGCACGACCACAGTCCCGGCGTCATGGATGCCGAAATCGGCATGCATTGCCAGCGGCGCGAGCGCGGCGCGCAGGGCGTCCGGGCCCTCGGAGGCGCCCACGCGGCCCTTGTTGCGGCGCACGCCCTCGTCGCAGGAGAAGCCGATGAGTTCGACGGCGGGGGCGGGGGTCTGAGAGGTCTGCGAGGCTGTGTCCTGCTCGGCACCGCCCTGGTCGTCACCCCGGGAGACATCCTGTGTGGTCTGCTGCGTGCCGTCCTGGGCGATGCCCTGCCGTGCCCTCTGGTGCCAGCGCAGGTGCTCGGGGGTGTCCCCGTCCGTCCTGCCGCTCCACACATCGGGGTTCGGCGGTGTGATCCGGGTGGTCGTCATGCAGCGTCCTTCCCTGCGATGCCGCCTCCCCGGGCCGCCTCGCGGTGCTCGCGTGTGATCTGACTTACGTTTAGCTCCACACAAGCCCATCACCGGGGATCGCCGGGAGGGCCGACACCAGATATCGTCTGGTATTCCAGACACGCAGATCGTACGACACTCCGCGACGACGACGCCGCTCGCTGCCTTCTCGAAGCACGGCGCCGCACCTCGAGGACGGCCGGGGCCGGCTGTGGCGGAGCCAAGACGCGCGAGGTGCCGTCTCGGGCATCATCAGCGCCGCCGCATCACCGGCACTGGGCGAGACCTCGCTCACGCCGAGGGCTGCGGGCACCGCCTAAGTGCCGGGTGCGCGCGGGGTGACCGTGCGGCGTCGTCCGGCACGGCAACGACCAACGAAAGGGAACGCGATGACCGGGACCAAAGTCCCCGCGGCGCAGAACACGCTGCGGATCCTGCGGTTCCTGGCGTCGCGGAAGGGGCCGGTGGCGGCGTCGTCGATTGCGACGGCGCTGGAGCTGCCCCGGTCCAGCGTGTACCACCTGCTGACGGTGATGACGGAGCAGGGGTTCGTGGTGCACCTGCCCGAAGAGCGGCTGTACGGGCTGGGGATCGCGGCGTTCGAGCTGTCGTCGGCGTACACGCGGCAGGACCCGATGGCGCGGCTGGGTGAGCCGCTGCTGCGCGCGCTCGTGGACGCGGTGGGCGAGAACGCCCACCTGGCGGTGATGCACGGCCGGGACGTGGTCTACGTGGTGGAGGAACGGGCGCCGTACAAGCCGTCGCTGGTGACGAACGTGGGGGTGCGCATCCCGGCGCACCTCACGGCGAGCGGGCGCTCGATGCTCGCGGGCCTGCCTGCCGCGCAGGTGCGGGCGCTGTACCCGGACCGGGCCTCGTTCGCATCGCGGTGGGAGAGCACGGCGATCACGACGCCGGGTCAGCTGCGCGCGGAGCTGGAACGGACCCGTGAGCGCGGCTGGGCAGTCGAGGAGGGGGACGTGACGCCGAACTTCGCCTCCGTGGCAGTGGCGGCGCATGACCACCGGGGGCTGCCGATGGCGGGGGTGGCGCTGACGTTCCTGGGGCACAAGATCGACGACGAGCGGCGCGCGGAACTGGTGGGGCACGTGCGGCGGACCGCGGAGGCGCTGACGCGGCGGCTGCATGGGGCGGTGCCGGAAGTGGGCGGCTGATGGCACCCCCAGCGTGCAAAACGCTTCGATCTCTCTTGCACAGCTTTTGATACCCCGCAGCCCGGATCGGAAGACAGGTGTCATACCCTCCTGCACAAATCGCATGCGACGAGCACGGTCTACGCAATTGATAACCCTGGTTGGACGACCCGGCGTCCCATACACGCTGAAGTAGGTGGTGACCGATCAGCCGGCGACAGGAGTAGACGTGCATTCGGGAGTGCAATGGGCCATCCGCACAAGTGGGTTGACGAAGCAGTATCGCGGTGTACCAGTGGTCGACAAGGTTGACCTGACAGTAACGCCGCAGCAGGTGTTCGGGTTCCTAGGTCCGAACGGTGCGGGCAAATCAACCACGTTGAAGATGCTGCTGGGTCTCGCCCGCCCCACCTCAGGAACGGTCGAGGTGCTGGGTGAACAGTTCACGACCAGCTCGGCCAGAAAGATCTTGCCCCGCGTGGGATCGCTGATCGAATCGCCGTCGTTCTACGGGCACCTTTCGGGCAGGGAAAACCTGGACATCGTACGGCGCATCAAAGAGGTGCCGAAAGCGGAAGTCCGTCAAGCTCTGGAGACGGTGCGGCTCACCCATGCTGCGGACAAGCTCGCCCGTGAATACTCGCTGGGGATGAAACAGCGGCTCGGGATCGCGATGGCGCTGCTGGGCCGACCGGAGCTGTTGATTCTGGACGAACCAACCAATGGCCTGGACCCTGCGGGCATCCGCGAGATCCGCGAACTCATCAAGAGCCTGCCTCTCGCTCGCGAGCTGACGGTAGTCGTATCGAGCCACCTGCTGAGCGAGATCGAACAGATGGCGGACACGATCGGAATCATCGACCACGGCCATCTGCTCTACCAGGGGCCACTGTCGGGGCTTGAAGACGCCGGCCGTCTGGTGCTCACCACCGACGACGCTCAGCGCACGGCGGCGCTGCTCCGCTCCCAGGGATGGCAGGTCGAGGAGCTCCACGGGGCAGAGATCACATTGCCGGTGTATGCGGACAACCACGTCGCGCACCTGGTGAGCACGATCGTGAAGTCGGGAGTCGGCGTGCACCGGGTGGAGGTGCGCCGCCGGTCGCTGGAGGAAACATTCTTACGGATAACCGAACAGGCTCGGACGCAACGCGCCCAGATCGGGACGACGGGAAAGACGGCATGAAAGCAGTCCGGACTGAGCTCCTGAAGCTCAAACGCAAACGGCTGTGGCTGACAGTGCTTCTGGTGCTGGGGTTCGAGCTCTCGTGGATATGCGCTATGACCGCGATCTCGCTCGGCCGCGAGTTCCGGGCGCCCCGCGAGATGGGGTACCTGATCGGACAGACCTCGCAGGTGCACGCGATGTTCCTGCCCATCCTCATCACTGTGCTGGTATCACGACTGGCTGCCATGGAGCACGACGGGGCCATGATGCCGGTCCTGTTCGCCGCGAACCAGACCCGCAATTCTCTGTTCGCCGCAAAATACGTGTTGGCCTTTGGGGTTGCTACGTTCGCGTCGGTGTCGGTAGTGCTGACCGTCAGCGCGATTGGGGCGATGCACGACTTCCCCGCGGATGTGCCGCTGATGGGTTCTTGGCTTCTGGGCCTCGTACTGGCCGGCGTCGGTGTCACCGCCGTGCAACTCGTACTGGCGCTGCTGTTCGCCCGTCAGGTAGTGACGCTAACAGTGGGGATGATCGGGGGCCTGATCGGCTCGTTCGCCACCTTCGTACCACCAGCAGTGGGCGCGTTCATCCCGTGGCAGTACCCCGGCCTGGTCACACCAATCCGGCTCGACGTCGCAGACGGCGGGGTGATAGTCGGGTTCCCGCTGGTTGATCATCTCGGCCTGCTGGTTGCGGTAGTCACCGTGATCGGCATCGTGCTAGTCGGGGCCTGCCAGTTCGCATTCGTGCGCCGGACAACGAAGTAGGAGCGAAGTCATGTCAACCCTTGCCATCGAACGGCACAAATCCAAGTACCACTGGGTTCTGCTGAGCATCGCGGCTTTGCTCGTCATCCTCAATGCCGTCAACGGCATCGTGAACTACCTCCAGAACGTCGACATCTTCACGGCCCAGAATGTCTCCTGGCAGGCCATCTGGGGTCAGGGCGGACTGCTCTGGGCGATACTCTTCCTGCCGTGCCTGATTGCGCTGCGGGCAGCCTCCCTCACGCGCATGGAGCACGAAGGGTCGAACTGGCGCAGGCTCGCCTCTTACGGGGCTCATCTGCGTGCCTACCGAGGAAAGCTCGGGCTTCTTGCCGGGTTCACGCTCTACTGTCAGACGGTTTTCGTCATCGGCAATCTCGTGGCGAGCCTCCTGCTGGGGTTCTCGCTCACAGGCGCGGATATCACGGCGATGCTGGTCTGGGGTTTGATGGGTGCGCTTGGCGGCATGACGATCGCAGCGATCCAGCTCACCGCTGGCATCATCGTCCGGAGCTTTGCCACCACCCTCGCGATTGGGATCGTCGGCACGGTCGGGGGCCTCATGGTCACACTGCTGGCGCCGCCCCTGGAAGCGGTCTACCCCTACGCCCAACCGGGCGTGGGCTTGCGGGTGCGCACGATGGACTGGATGTCGGTCACGGGAGCCGTCGGCTTCCTTGTCTGGAACCTCGCGCTCATCTTTGTCGCGTCCCTCATCGGATCACTGGTGCTGCGTCGAAAGGAGTTCTGACAATGGCCCCGAGCGCTGCGAACATCACCGCGGTGGAACCGGTCACGGTCCCGCCACCTCGTCGAACCTGGCTCACGTCGCATCCCCTGGTGGTCGACGTCTTCGTCGCCATTGGCTACATCCTCCTGATGCTTCCAGGGGCCGTGCACGCACTCTTCTTCGACGCCGGGCCGGAGTGGGCGCGCGTCCTGGGGCTGGTCTCGACGATCGTCATCGGCGCAGTATTGCTCTTCCGTCGTCGCATGCCCATCACCGTTCTGGTGACCGCATTCGCGGTCGTGATGGTCAAGACCGTCGTGTGCGGTTTTGTTGATCCCCTCGGAGTCGCACTCGCCGCATATGCGGCGGGGGCTTTCGCGCCAGCTCGGCGAGCCTGGACTGCACTGCCGGCAGTTGCGGCCGGGACCGTCGTCACCGTGATCCTGGGAACGCCACCAGCACCTGAGCAGCGTATGACGTCCGCGACGACGCTGATCCTGTTGCTCTCAGCCTTCATCCCAGCCGCGCTGGTCGGGTTCCTGGTGCGCGCACGCTCAACTCTGCGCAGGTCCGAGCACGAAAGGTTCGTGCAGCGCGTCAACGAGCGGGTGCAGGCTGGCGAGCTGTCAGTGGCGCGTGAGCGCGCCGCTCTGTCACGAGAGATGCACGATGTCGTTGGGCACTCCCTGACCGCCATCATCAATCTCTCCGACGGCGCGCTCCGCGCCGGGGTCGTCAACCCCGATGCGCATGAAGAGGGCTTGCGCCGCATCAACATGATCGCCCGCGAAGCACTGGGTGAAACCCGCGTCATCCTGGATGAGCTCCGATCCGAGGGGGAAATAGGACCTCGCACTCCCGCCTCCCCTAGTGTGTCGGCCGGGATGCTCACCCATCCGACCGTCGGCCTGACGGGGAGCGGCGCATCTACGGCGGGAGCCACAGATTTTGGTCTCCGGGGACTCGTCGACACCGCCAGCAGCACGGGCCTTGCCGCCAGTCTCGTCGTGAACGGCGAACCTCGACCGGACCTCCTGACGGAGGAGGCACGGTGCGCCATCCATCGAATGGTGCAGGAGGCCTGCACCAACGCCATGCGTCACGCCCGCGAAGCAACCCGCCTCACAGTCACCCTGAGCTACGCACCGGATGCGGTGACCGTTCAGGTGCTCGATGACGGCCAGGGCCAAAGCGTGGCGAAGGCCGGCAATGGACTTCGCGGCATCCATGAGCGCGCAAACCAGATGGGCGGGGAGATGCACTGCGGGCCAGCACCAACCGGGGGCTGGCACGTTACCGTGGTCATTCCTATGAACCGGGAAAAGAGCCCATGACAATCAGAGTGATGCTCGTGGACGACAACGCCGACACCCGTTCCGGCTTCGCCATGACGCTCTCGGCCGAGCCTGACCTGAGCATCATCGCAGAAGCCGCCGATGGCCAGGAGGCCATCGGCGTCGCGATCGGTGCAGAGCCGGACGTGATTCTCATGGACGTACGCATGCCTCGCATGGACGGCATCGAAGCCACCAGGAGAATCACTGCCGCGGCCGTTTCGCCACGAGTGCTGATCCTCACCACCTACGATCTCGACCGGTATGCCTTCGATGGGCTCGCTGCCGGAGCAAGCGGTTTTCTCCTCAAGGACGCAACCCCCGATCAACTCGCTGCCGCAGTTCGAGCCGTCCACGAGGGTGACGCCGTCGTCACGCCGCGTATCACCCGGCGCATGCTGGAGGAAGGCCACCGGCCCATTCCAGCGGGAACAACAAGTGACAGTGGATTTGCCGCGCTCACCCCCAGAGAGCGTGACATTGCTCGAGCAATTGCCGAGGGACTTACGAATGCCGAGATCGCTGAAAGGTTCTTTCTCACCGGGGGAACCGTCAAGACTTACATCAACCGGATCCTGCGCAAGCTTGGCGCCCGCGATCGCGTGGAAATTGTCATCCGCGGGCTCCGTGCCGGTCTGGTCTGAGTTCGTGGTGGACCCGGTGTTCCCGTGCACCGCGCCCCGGACGAAATTCCGTCTGCCACTCGCGGAGATGCGGGCAAATTCAGTTTGTTCCCACTCGCACCGGGACGGCGCACCCCCTGCTCGAGCTGGCGGCCCACGACGAGATGAACGCGGCCGTCCTGTGAAGCGGTCGCGCCCTTCATGAGGTACTTACCGTCCTGAAGCGTCCGCCCTCTGGAGGACTACGCGACCCTGCTCCTCCAGGAGGAGTATTGCCGTAGGCCCTCGATGAACTTCCTGTTCGCAGTCGTTCCCGACCAGCGGGTGAAGTCGATGAGCACGATGAGCGGCTCTCCGGTCCGCAGCTCAACCACCACGGGTGCTCTCCATTTGCCGAACGCCCCGAAGCTGCCAAACTGACCCCGCGACCCCGCAGCCGTCATCCTGGTGTAGCTGTCCACGACCCTCCGCGAGATGCGCACCACCTCGTCAGGGCGAAGTCTTGTGAGTCCAGAGAAGTCCAGGTACTCACCGGACACCTGCACGGTCCCGGCATGAGGAAAGAGCTTGTCCTGTGCCGCCTTCGTTCGCACCGGATGCCCGGATTTTCGTGCCTCGATCTCGGATGGGGTGCCCGCGAGGTAATTCATGGTCTTCCGTTCGTTGCAGCCAACGGGGCGTGAGTCTTGTCCGCGAAAGCCCCGCGTGGCGCCACCTTCAGCCACGCGGGGCTCCCATCGGAACGTCAGGAAATTTTACGGAAGCGGGATCTCGCGATCTTGCCACCCATGTAGATTCCCACGAAAAAGTACAGTGGCGTACCGACGATAACCCACTCACATATTGCGTTTATCATGTGCTGCCCTTTTGAGGTTTCGAGTTTGGGTTGAATATCCAAAAAGCAATCCAACTACCAGCGCTCCCGCCGAAATAATCAGAGAGATGACAGCCAAAGATGACAACATGCCCATATTATACTCCTATTGGCAGAACTTCGAGTCAGCCCACGCACTGAGGGCGGAGAACGACCCGATCGAACCGGCGGCGAACCCCAGCTGTTCTGCGGTCATCTCAACGCCCGCAACGACCGCGATCTCCCCCGGCCCCAAGGTTGCGGCCAAGGCGAAAAGCCCCACTGCCCCTAGGCCCGTGATCGCAGTGGCGATGGTGATGCCGCACACGGACCGGTTGCCGTCGTAAGGCGTTTCGACCCTCAGTTGGCCTTTTTCTTTCGTGACAGTGATCTGCGCCTTGTCCGCGCCCGTGAAAGTAAGTTTTTGCCCCTCCTTCAAGGCCTTGATCTTGGCCGCCTGGGCCTGCACCTCCGGGGAGTTCTTCTGGGAAGCACCCTGTGCGTCGCTCGCACTCAGACTGGTGTTTGCGGGTTCAGCGGCTTGAGACGGCGCGGACCCGAGAAAGGAAATGGCGAGGGCCCCCATCGTGACACCCGCAAGGATGGGCTGCGCGATTCTTTTCGTGGCGGTGTGCATGTCTTGGCTCGCTCCGTTTCGCATGGACGATTCGTGGTGCTGTTCATCCAGCACAACATGGTCCCCAGGGCCCCACAATGGCCATGCGGCCAAACCTCTGCCCTCCGAAACGGGGACAAACATCCATTTCCCGGAACAACGACTTTCATGACCATCTCGAAGAGCTGAACTCCGGTCCGCCACGGGTGCCGGGCGCTGTGCGCCGGTGGGGACGCTCCCCTGCCCGGCACGGAAAGGCGAATGTCCCGCTCCTGAGATCCTCTGCGCCCCTACTGCTGCTTCACTGCAAATGGTCCTCAGCCACAGAGTCCCCGTCCGCCCCTGTCTGGCATCCCAGACACAACCCCCTCCAGAGCCCGTGACCCCCGTCACCGCCCGTGGTCCCATGTACTCATTCCCCGTCCGCGGCCGCACGCGCCCCGGACCGACCCGCACCAGGAGGACCCCTCATGGCACTGCCCAACGCCCGCCCCGTCCGCGCACCGCGCGGCACCGAGATCAGCGCCAAGAGCTGGCAGACCGAAGCTCCCATGCGCATGCTGATGAACAACCTGGACCCGGAGGTCGCGGAGCGCCCCGATGACCTCGTGGTCTACGGCGGCACCGGCCGTGCGGCCCGCAGCTGGGAGGCGTTCGACGCCATCGTGAAGACCCTCAAGGAGCTCGAGGACGACGAGACCCTGCTGGTCCAGTCCGGCAAGCCGGTGGGCGTGTTCCGCACCCACCAGTGGGCCCCTCGCGTGCTGATCGCCAACTCCAACCTGGTGGGCGACTGGGCCACGTGGCCGGAGTTCCGCAAGCTCGAGGACGAGGGCCTCATGATGTACGGCCAGATGACGGCTGGCTCCTGGATCTACATCGCCACGCAGGGCATCCTGCAGGGCACCTACGAGACGTTCTACGCCGTCGCCCGCAAGCTCTACGAGGAGGGCCGCCTGCAGGAGCCCACCCTCGCCGGCACCCTCACCATCACGGGCGGTTGCGGCGGCATGGGCGGCGCCCAGCCGCTGGCCGTGACGCTGAACGGCGGCGCGTGCCTCGTCGTCGACGTGGACGAGACGCGCCTGAAGCGTCGTCAGTCCAAGCGCTACCTTGACGAGGTGGAGACGGACCTGGACACCGCGCTCGCCAAGGTCAACGCCGCGAAGGCCGAGCGCCGCGCGCTGTCGGTCGGGTACGTGGGCAACGCCGCAGACGTGTTCCCGGAGCTGCTGCGCCGCCACCGCGCGGGTGAGATCACCGTCGACGTCGTCACGGACCAGACCTCCGCGCACGACCCCCTCTCCTACCTGCCCACCGAGTTCACCGTGGAGCAGTGGGACGCGGAGGCCAAGGCCGATCCCGTGGGCTTCACCAAGAAGGCCCAGGAGGCCATGGCCGCCCAGGTGCAGGCCATGGTGGAGTTCCAGGACGAGGGCGCCGAGGTCTTCGACTACGGCAACTCCATCCGCGACGAGGCCCGCCACGCCGGCTACACCCGCGCGTTCGAGTTCCCCGGCTTCGTCCCGGCGTACATCCGCCCGCTGTTCTGCGAGGGTCTCGGCCCGTTCCGCTGGGTCGCGCTCTCCGGCGATCCCAAGGACATCGAGGTCACGGACGCCGCCATCAAGGAGCTCTTCCCGGACAACAAGCACCTGCACGAGTGGATCGACGCCGCCCAGGAGCACGTGGAGTTCGAGGGCCTGCCCGCGCGCATCTGCTGGCTGGGCTACGGCGAGCGCCACAAGGCCGGGATGCTCTTCAACCAGCTGGTGGCCGAGGGCAAGGTCTCCGCGCCCATCGTGATCGGCCGTGACCACCTGGACTCCGGTTCGGTGGCCTCCCCCTACCGCGAGACCGAGTCCATGAAGGACGGCTCGGACGCCATCGCGGACTGGCCGCTGCTCAACGCGCTCACCGCCGCGTCCTCGGGCGCCACCTGGGTCTCCATCCACCACGGCGGCGGCGTGGGCATCGGCCGTTCCATCCACGCGGGGCAGGTCTCCGTGGCGGACGGCACCGAGCTCGCCGCTCAGAAGCTCGAGCGCCTGCTCACCAACGACCCCGGCATGGGCGTGATCCGCCACGCGGACGCCGGCTACGAGCGCGCCGTGGAGGTCGCGGACGAGCGCGGGGTCAACATCCCCATGCACAACGACCTCGCGGCCACCCGCCAGGCGGACCAGTGACCGGCCACGCCCCCGCAGGCCGGGACGACGACGCCGCACGCGGCCACCGCGCCGACGGTCACCCGGGCGCGCAGGCGCCCCCGGCGGCGTCGTCCGCTGGTGGCTCCGAGCTCATCACCGGCATTGGCGAGCTGCACACCGTGGACCCCGCCCGCGGTGCGGACTCCGTGCTCACGGAAGCGGCCGTCGTCGTCGAGAACGGGCTGATCGCGTGGGTGGGCCGCGCGTCCGAGGCGCCCGCCGCAGACCGCGCGACGGACGTGGAGGGCCGCGCGGTCCTGCCCGGCTGGGTGGACTCGCACACGCACCTGGTGTTCGCCGGGGACCGCGGCGCCGAATTCGCCGCACGTATGGCCGGTGAGGCATACGCGGCGGGTGGCATCGGCGTGACCACGAACGCGACCCGCGAGGCCGGCGACGAGACCCTGCGCGGCCTCGTGGCCGGGCGGGTGCGGGACGCCGTGGCCGGTGGCACCACGTACCTGGAGACCAAGACGGGCTACGGCCTGGACGTGGAGCAGGAGCTGCGCGCCGCGCGGATCGCCGCCGACGCCGCGGACGAGGTCACGTTCCTGGGCGCCCACCTGGTGCCCGAGGGCGCGGACCCGGACGACTACGTGGAGACCGTGTGCGGACCCATGCTCCAGGCCGTGCGCCCGCACGTGCAGTGGGCGGACGTGTTCTGCGAGCGCGGTGCGTTCACCCCGGAGCAGTCCCGCCGCGTGCTGGAGGCGTGCCGGGACGCGGGGCTCGGGCTGCGCGTGCACGGCAACCAGATCGGCCCCGGTGAGGGCGTGGCCCTGGCCGTGGAGCTGGGTGCGGCGTCCGTGGACCACTGCAACTTCCTCTCGGACGAGGACGTGGCGGCGCTGGCCGGCTCGGCCACCGTGGCCACGGTCCTGCCCGCGTGCGACCTCTCCACCAGGGCGCCGCTGGCCCCCGCCCGGAAGCTGCTGGACGCCGGGGCCACGGTGGCCATCGCGTCCAACTGCAACCCGGGGACCAGCTACACCACGTCCATGAACTTCTGCGTGGCCACCGCCGTGCTGCAGATGGAGCTCACGGTGGAGGAGGCCGTCCGGGCCGCGACGCTCGGTGGCGCGAAGGCGCTGCGCCGGGACGTCTCCGCCCCGGACCGCCCCGCCGTGGGCCACCTGGCCGTGGGCACCCGCGCAGACCTGCACGTCCTGGACGCACCCGCCGCGGTGCACCTGGCCTACCGCCCCGGCATGCCCCTCACGTGGGGCGTGTGGCGGGCGGGCCGCCGGGAGGTCTGACCGCGCTGAGTGGCCCGGGGTCATCCGATCCCGGGCCGCCCGCAGGCCACCCCTGCCTGCTGAACGCCCTGCTGGGCACGAGCCCCGCCCCTGAACCACTCGTCACGAGGATGTGAGATGAGCACGCTCCAGGAACCCGCGCGCACCAACCGCGCCGATGTGCTGCGCTTCGTGCTGTACAGCGCCATCGGCATCTTCATGTTCTTCGTCCCCGTCACGCTCGGCGGCAAGAGCACGATTCCGCTGGACCACATCGTCACGTGGCTGCGGGAGAACGTGGGCGCCGCCGTGCCCTACTACGCGCTGGCAGTGATCCTCGCGGGCGCGGTGTACCCGTTCGTCACGGGCGCCTGGCGGGCTTCGCCGGTGAAGACGGTGTTCGCCTTCCTGAACATCCTGGGCCTGGTGGTGGGCTGCGCCCTGGTGTTCGGCGTGGGCCCGGACTGGCTCATGGCCAAGGACATGGGCCCGTTCCTCTTCAACTCCCTGGTCATCCCTGTGGGGCTCATCGTGCCCATTGGCGCCGTGTTCCTGGCCCTGCTGATCGGCTACGGACTCATGGAGTTCATCGGGGTGTTCCTGCAGCCGGTCATGCGTCCCGTGTGGCGCACTCCGGGGCGTTCGGCCATCGACGCCGTGGCGTCCTTCGTGGGCAGCTACTCCCTGGCGCTGCTGCTCACCGACCGCGTGTACCGCGAGGGCCGCTACACCGCACGGGAGGCGGTCATCATTGCCACGGGCTTCTCCACCGTGTCCGCGAGCTTCATGGTGATCGTGGCCAAGGCCCTGGACCTCATGGACCACTGGCTGCTCTACTTCTGGCTGGCCCTGGTGGTCACGTTCCTGGTCACCGCCATCACGGTGCGGATCCCCCCGCTGAGCCGCATTCCGGACGATCCCTACCCCGGCGTCGAACACCAGCCGGAGAAACTGGTCACCGGTCGGCGCTTCCACCATGCCTGGGCCGAGGCCCGCGAGGCGCTGCACACCGCCCCGAGTCTCGGGCGGAACGTGTGGGACAACCTCAGGGACGGGTTGAAGATGGCCATGTCCATCCTCCCCTCGATCCTCTCGATCGGTCTGATCGGGCTGGTGCTGGCCCGCTACACCCCGATCTTCGACTGGCTGGGGTATCTGTTCGTACCGTTCACCTGGGTCGTGGGACTGCCGGAGCCGCTGCTGGCGGGCAAGGCGTCGGCCACCGGGATTGCGGAGATGTTCCTCCCCGCCACCCTCGTGGCCGGGCAGGAGTCCCTCACGCTGCGCATGGTGATTGCCATCGTGTGCGTCTCCGCGATCATCTTCTTCTCCGCGCTCGTCCCCTCCATCCTGGCCACCGAGATCCCGGTCTCGATCAGGTCACTGGTGGTCATCTGGTTCGAGCGCGTGGCCCTCACCATCCTCATCGCCACTCCCCTGGTGCGACTGCTCACCTAGCTCACGGCCCCTGCGCCGCGCGTGCACCGCCCTGACAGACTTCTCGCCAACCACCACCGACCGGAAGGACCCCTCCCCATGACCACGTTCGACACCGACCTGCCCACCACCGTGCAGCTGGGCTCGTCCGGCGCGACCGTCGCGGACGTCGTCGCCGTCGCCCGCCACGACGCCCGGGTGGAGCTCACCCACGAAGCCCGCGAGCACGTGGCGACGGTGCGCCGCCACATCGACGAGCTGGCGGCGTCGGACGTGCCCGCGTACGGCATCTCCACCGGCTTCGGCGCGCTGGCCAACAAGCACATCCCCCTGGAGAAGCGCACGCGGCTGCAGAAGTCCCTGGTGCGCTCCCACGCCGCGGGCACCGGCCCGGTGGTGGAGCGGGAGGTGGTGCGGGCGCTGATGTTCCTGCGCGCCAAGACCCTGGCCTCGGGGCACACGGGCATCCGCGTGGAGACCCTGGAGACCATGCTGGCCGTGCTCAACGCGGGCATCACCCCGGTGGTCCACGAGTTCGGCTCCCTGGGCTGCTCGGGTGACCTGGCACCGCTCGCGCACTGCGCCCTGGTGCTCATGGGCGAGGGCCGCGCCACCGGGCCCGACGGCGCGGAACGTCCCGTCCCCGAGCTGCTCGCCGAGGCCGGCATCCAGCCCGTGACCCTGGCCGAGAAGGAGGGCCTGGCCCTCATCAACGGCACGGACGGCATGCTGGGCCAGCTCATCATGGCGCTGGCGGACCTGCAGAACCTGCTCACCGCCGCGGACATCACCGCCGCGTTCTCCGTGGAGGGCCTGCTGGGCACGGACCGCGTGTTCGTCCCCGAGCTGCACGAGCCGCTGCGCCCCCACCCCGGCCAGAAGAATGCCGCCGCGAACATGCTCAAGGTGCTGGAGGGCTCCGGCATCGTGGCCTCCCACCGCGTGGGTGACGACCGCGTGCAGGACGCCTACTCCCTGCGCTGCGCCCCCCAGGTGGCGGGCGGCAGCCGGGACACCGCGGCGTACGCCCTGACCGTCGCGCAGCAGGAGCTCGCCGCGGCCGTGGACAACCCCGTGGTCCTGGACGACGGCACCGTGAGCTCCAACGGCAACTTCCACGGCGCCCCCGTGGCGTACGTGCTGGACTTCCTGGCCATCCCCATTGCGGACCTGGCGTCCATGTCCGAGCGCCGCACCGACCGCATGCTGGACCCGGCCCGCTCCCACGGCCTGCCCCCGTTCCTCGCGGAGGACCCCGGCACGGACTCCGGGCTGATGATCGCGCAGTACACCCAGGCGGGTCTCGTCTCGGACATGAAGCGCCTCGCGGCGCCGGCCTCCGTGGACTCCATCCCCAGCTCCGCCATGCAGGAGGACCACGTGTCCATGGGCTGGCACGCGGCCCGCAAGCTGCGCCAGGCCGTGCTGAACCTGCGCCGGGTGCTCGCCATCGAGCTGCTCACCTCCACCCGCGCGATCGCCCTGCGCGCGCCCCTGGAACCGGGCGCGGCGGCATCGGCGGTCATTGCGGACCTGGACGGCCGCGTGGGCGCGCCCGGCGAGGACCGCTTCATGGCACCGGAGATCGAGGCCGCCGAGGACTACGTGGCCTCGGGGCGCCTGGTGCGCACGGTCGAGTCCGCGGTGGGCCCGCTGAACTGACGCGCGGCGGCGGGGCACGACGACGCCGGCCGGGCGCCGCCCTGCCCCGCCTCCCGCCCGCGCGGAGCCGGGGACGACGCCGCCGCGACGGCTCGCGCGCCCGGCGCACCGTGCGGCGTCGTCGCCTGATTCCCAGGTGTGGAAGCGCCCGTTTCGCGGCTCGCTTGCGTGGTGGTTCTACACCTCAGAGTGGCGGGCCGCGGCGCACAAGACCTCTGTTCCCCGCAAACCCCCGGCTGTATCGTGGCTCACATGCGAAGGGAGCGGCACATGCCCGTCTACGAGTTCCGGTGCGAGGCCTGCGGGCCCTTCGACGCGCACCATGCCATGGCGCAGGTCCCGCGCGCGCAGGCCTGCCCCGCGTGCGGCGCGGCCGCCCGGCGCGTGTTCTCCGCCGTGGGCCTGTCCCGCGCGAACTCCCCGCGCGCACGCGCCATCGACGACGCCGCCCGCACGGCTGACGCGCCCGACGTCGTCCGATCCGTGCCCCGGCAGGCAGGCGCCCCGGGAGCAGCACCCCGGGTCTCCCGCGACCCCCGGCACGCGAAGCTGCCGCGGCCGTAGCATCCCCGCACTGCCGCGCGGGAACCGCCCGCGGGGCTCTCCAGAAAGGTCACGGACCATGCCAGAAGTGATTTTCCCGCTGGACTCCACCAAGCCCTTCACCGAGCAGAAGCTCACCGGACACAACCGCTGGCACCCGGACATCCCGCCCGTGGCCACGCTCAAGCGCGGGGAGAGCTACCGGATCGACTGCCGCGAGTGGTTCGACGGCGCGATCGTCAACGACGACTCCGCGGACGACATCCGGGACGCTCCCCTCAACAAGGTGCACGCGCTGTCCGGGCCGTTCCGGATCGAGGGCGCGGAGCCCGGGGACCTGCTGATCGTGGACATCCTGGACGTGGGACCGATCCCGCAGGAGGAGGGGCCGCTGGCCGGTCAGGGCTGGGGGTACACCGGGATCTTCGCGCAGAAGAACGGCGGCAGCTTCCTGGTGGACCAGTTCCCGGACGCGTACAAGGCCGTGTGGGACTTCCGGGGCGGCGAGTGCACCTCCCGCCACATCCCCGGTGTGAAGTTCACGGGCATGGTGCACCCGGGCCTGATGGGCACCGCACCGTCCGCGGAGCTGCTGAGGAAGTGGAACAAGCGTGAGGAGGACCTGATCGCCACCGATCCGCAGCGCGTGCCCCCGCTGGCCCTGCCGCCCGAGCCGGACTCCGCGATCCTGGGCTCGCTGAGCGGCGCGGAGTTCGACCGTGTGGCCGGGGAGGCCGCCCGCACCGCTCCCCCGCGGGAGAACGGCGGCAACCAGGACATCAAGAACTTCACCAAGGGCTCCCGCGTGTTCTACCCCGTGTACGTCTCCGGCGGGCACCTGTCCGTGGGTGACCTGCACTTCTCCCAGGGGGACGGCGAGATCACGTTCTGCGGCGGCATCGAGATGAGCGGTTTCATCGACATCCACGTGGACGTCATCAAGGGCGGCATGGAGGCCTACGGGGTCACCGAGAACGCCATCTTCATGCCCGGTCGCAACGGCCCCGTGTACTCCGAGTGGCTCGCGTTCTCCGGGACCTCCGTGACCCTGGAGGGTGAGCAGCGCTACCTCGACTCGCAGCTGGCCTACCAGCGCGCGATCCTGCACGCCATCGACTACCTCGCCAAGTTCGGGTGGTCCAAGGAGCAGGCGTACCTGCTGCTCGGTGCGGCACCCATCGAGGGCCGCTTCTCCGGCGTGGTGGACATCCCCAACTCGTGCGCCACGGTGTACCTGCCCACGGAGATCTTCGATGTGGACATCCGCCCCTCCGCGGGCGGACCCGCGCAGGTGGACCCGGGCATGGGTGCCCCGCGCTCGATGAACCCGGCCTGACCCCGGCCCACCCTCCACGGTGAGAGGGGCCCGACGACGCTCGTGGGCGACGTCGGGCCCCTCGCCTTCCCCGTCAGCTTTGGGAGGAGACGGTCAGACGCATCGAGAGCTGGTAGCGGTCTGCCCGGTAGGTGGAGACGCAGTACTCGATGGGCGTCGAGTCCGAGAAGGAGCGCCGACGGAACAGCAGCACGGGGGACCCGTCGTCGATGTCGAGCCACTGCGCCATCTCTGCGGATGCCGACGCCGCCTCCACCGTCTGCTCCACGTGGGTCACCGGGTGGCCCTGGGCGGCCAGGAACCCGTACAGGGAACCCGAGAGGTCCGCGGCGGAAAGACCGGGCAGCAGGTGCCCCGGGAGCCACGACTCGTCCACGCTCACGGGCTGGCCGTCGGCGAGGCGCAGCCGCCGCAGCAGGTGGACCTCCGCCGGCTCTGGAACCTGCAGGTGGGCAGCCGCCGCCCCGCCCGGGTGTTCGGGCCCGGCGGTGATGATGCGTGTGGTGGGTCGGTGCCCGGCCGAGAGCATGTCCTCGTTGAAGGAGGCGAGGTGCAGATCGGAGCGCACCCGTCCGTGGGACACGAAAGTGCCCTTTCCCTTGACCCGAACCAGCACGCCCTCTCCGACCAGGTCCGAGATGGCCCGGCGGACGGTGATGCGCGAGACGCCCAGCTGCTCCTCGAGCACGCGCTCCCCGGGCAGCTTGTCCCCGGGGCGCAGCTCGCGGGTGGCCAGGGCCCGGAGGTGGTGCCGGATGCGCTCGTGCTTCAGCTCCGGGCCGTGGGGCGTCACAGGGACACGGCGAAGAGGTCCTGACCCGCCATGACGTCCTCGTCCTGTGACCGCGCGGTGATGGCATCCTCCGCGGCATCCAGCACCACCACGGGGCAGCACGCGCTCAGACCCGCCTCCCGGACGACGGTCAGGTCCACGTCCATCAGAGGATCCCCGGCGTGCACCTGATCACCCTTGGCCACGCGCACGGTGAAACCGTTGCCCTCGAGCTTCACGGTGTCGATCCCCAGGTGCACCAGCACTCCCGCTCCGGAGGGAGCCTGGACCACGAACGCGTGGGGCATGACCTTGAGCATCCGCCCGGACACGGGGGCCACCACGGTCACGGAGTGCTCAGAGGTCGGAGGCTCCAGGGCGACCCCGTGTCCCACCATCCCCTGGGCGAAGACGGGATCAGGCACCTCGGAGAGCGGCACCAGCTTCCCGGACAGCGGCGCCCGGACGACCAGCGCGCCCGGGGTGTTCACAGCAGGTCCTGAATGTCCTCGGCCAAGCTCTCGGCCTCCGGACCCACGACCACCTGGACCACCGTGCCCGCCGCCATGACACCGTGCGCGCCGAGGGCCTTCAGGGTTGCCTGGTCCACCAGGGAGGGGTCGGACACCTCGGTGCGCAGGCGCGTGATGCACCCCTCGATCTCCTCCACGTTCTGCGCGCCACCCAGTGCGGCAAGGATCTGTTCGGCCTTGGACATCGTGTCTCCTCGGTGTCTCCGGACGCACGGACCCGCGGGACCGCACGGAGCGGTCCATCCCACGGTTGACAAGCGCTCGCCCGCACATCACAGTGATGGTCATCACTGGTTATAACCAGTGTTCACGACACTACTGATTCCCGGCACCGGGGACAAGCGTGCTCCCGGGAGAAAACGAGGCCCCCATGACCGCGGAGAACACCCCCGCCGCCGGCAGCGCGCCGGCCACCGGCGCAGCCAAACCCAAGCGCAGCGGCAAGTCCCTCCAGAACCTGCAGCGCTTCGGGCGGAGCCTCATGCTGCCCATTGCGGCGCTGCCCGCGGCGGCACTCCTCCTGCGCCTGGGGCAGGACGACCTGCTGGGGAGCATCGGGTGGTTCGCCACCGCGGCGCACGTGATCAGCGCCGCCGGTGGGGCCCTGTTCGACAACCTCCCCCTGATCTTCGCCGTCGGCATCTCCTTCGGCTTCGCCCGCAAGGGCGACGGCTCCACCGCCCTCGCCGCGGTGGTGGGCTACCTGGTGATGACCAACGTCTTCGAGGCCATGACCCCCCTGGTGCTCGGCACGGCAGAGGTGGCGGGCAAGGCCCCGAAGATCGACTACGGCGTGCTGGCGGGCATCATCATGGGTCTCACCACGGCGCTGATCTGGCAGCGCTTCCACCGCACCAAGCTTCCCGACTGGCTGGGCTTCTTCTCCGGGCGGCGCCTGGTACCCATCCTCACCGCGGTGGCGGCCATCCTGATCGGCGTGGTGCTGGCGTTCATCTATCCCCTCTTTGACCGTGGCCTGACCTCGGTGGGCCACGCGGTCTCCGAGAACGCCGTGGTGGGCAGCGGTCTCTATGGATTCCTCAACCGGATGCTGATCCCCCTGGGTCTGCACCACATCCTGAACTCCATCGTGTGGTTCATCCTCGGCGACTACAACGGTGCGCACGGCGACCTCAACCGGTTCTTCGCCGGGGACCCCTCCGCCGGTGTGTTCATGACCGGGTTCTTCCCCATCATGATGTTCGCCCTGCCTGCCGCAGCGCTGGCCATCTGGCAGGAAGCCCGCCCCGAGCAGAAGAAGGTGGTGGGCGGCATCATGCTCTCCACCGGGCTCACCGCGTTCCTCACCGGCATCACCGAGCCGCTCGAGTTCTCCTTCATGTTCGTGGCCTGGCCGCTCTACATCATCCACGCCGTGCTCATGGGCTCGTCCATGATGCTCACCAACGCCCTGGGCATCCACGACGGCTTCGGATTCTCCGCAGGAGCGATCGACTACGTGCTGAACCTCGGGATCGCCACCAAACCCCTGCTGCTGATCCCCATCGGGCTGGGCTACGCGGTGGTCTACTACGTGCTCTTCCGCTTCGTGATCCGCCGCTGGAACCTCAAGACCCCGGGTCGTGAGGACGACGCCGCGGCCACGGAGGACACGCATGTCGCCTGATCCCGTGCTCACCCCCCGCGACGTTCCCGCGAGCGCACCCTGGGCACTGCGGGGCGAGCTCTGCACGGGTCTGCCCGGTGAGCCCACGGTGCGGGACGGTCTGGTGGTGGTCGAGGGCGAGCACATCGCATGGTGCGGTCCCGCCGACGACGCCCCCGCCGCCCTGCGCGACGCCGCCCGGCGGGTTCCCCTGGTGCTGCCCGGCCTGGTGGACGTGCACTGCCACGGCGGTGCGGGTGCCACGTTCTCGGCGGACGTCCCCGGGAGCCTCCGCGCGGCCCGCCACCACGCGGCCCACGGCACCACGTCGGTGCTGGCGTCGCTGGTCTCCGCGCCGTCGGACGTGCTGCTGGAGCAGATCCGGGCGCTGCGCCCCCTCGTGCAGCGCGGGGACCTCACGGGGCTGCACCTGGAAGGGCCGTTCATCACGGAGTCCATGTGCGGTGCCCAGGATCCGCACGCGATCATCCCCGGGGATCCGCAACTGCTGGAGCAGTGGCTGCGGGAGGGCCAGGGAACCGTGCGGTCCATGACCCTGGCGCCGGAGACCCCGCGCTTCTCCGAGCTCGTGGCACTGTGCCGAGCGTACGGTGTCGTGCCCTCCATCGGGCACACCGCCGCAACGGCCGCCCAGACCCACGACGCCCTCGCCGCGGACCTCACGGGCGGCACCTGGACCGCAACTCATCTCTTCAACCGGATGCCCGCCCTGGACCACCGCACGCCGGGGCCCGTGCCCGTGCTCCTGGAGAACGCTCGCGAGGACCCGGAGTCCATGGTTCTGGAGCTGATCGCGGACGGCGTGCACCTGGACCCGGAGATCGTGCGCATGGTCTTCTCCCTGGTGGGCTCCGAGGCCGTCGCGCTGATCACCGATGCCATGGCGGCTGCGGGCATGGCGGACGGGCACTACACGCTCGGTACGCTGAAGGTGGGCGTGAGCGGCGGCGTCGCCCGCCTGGATCCGGACCAGCCCGGTTCCACGGACGGTGCCATCGCAGGGGGAACCAGCCGGCTGATCGAGGGCGTGCGGAACTGCGTCGACTGGGGCATCCCCCTGCCGTGCGCCGTGACCGCGGCGTCGTGGACCCCGGCCCGCGCCCTGGGTCTCGACGACGTCGGCCACCTGGGTGCCGGGGCCCGCGCGGACCTGGTGGTCGCCGGACAGGACCTGACGGTCGGAACCGTGGTCAAGAACGGCGCACCCGTCACCGAGTGAGGAGCGAGCATGCACGTGATCCTGTGCGACTCCGCCGCTGAGGTCGCCGTGGCCGCCGCAGACCTGGTCACGCGCCGGGTGCGGCGGGGACCCGCGGTACTCGGTCTCGCAACCGGCGGCACACCCCAGCCCGCCTACCGGGAGCTGATCCGCAGGCACCGGGAGGAGGGTCTCAGCTTCGCGGGTGCCACCGCGTTCACCCTGGACGAGTACGTGGGACTCGCGTCCGAGCACACGCAGTCCTACCGAGCGACCATCCTGCGGGACTTCGTGAGCCACGTGGACCTGCCGGTGGAGCGGCTGCGCACTCCCCGCGGAGACGCCCCGGACCCTGCGGCCGAGGCCCAGCGCTACGAGGAGTCGATCACAGCAGCGGGCGGCGTCGACCTGCAGATCCTGGGCCTCGGGACCAACGGGCACATCGGGTTCAACGAGCCCGGATCCTCGCTGTCCTCCCGCACCACCGTGCGGGCGCTGACACGCCAGACCCGCGCGGACAACTCCCGCTTCTTCAACCACGGGGAGGAGGTTCCCCGCCTGTGCCTCACCCAGGGGCTGGGCACCATCTCCGCAGCCCGCGAGATCGTGCTCCTTGCCGTGGGCAGCGGCAAGGCCCGCGCCGTGCGGGACATGGTGGAGGGGCCGGTCAGTGCGCGCTGCCCCGCGTCCGTGCTGCAGTTCCATCCACACACCACCGTGCTTCTGGACCGGGAGGCGGCTGCCGAGCTGGAGTACCTGGAGGACTACCGGGATGCCGCGCGGCTGCTGCGCGAGCAGAGCTGAGACGACCGAGGCCGCGCAAGCACCGCGTCTGAGGCGAGCTTCCACCAACGAAAAATGCGTTATCGGTGACCGACCTTCCCCTGACGCGTCGGGCCACCGTTGCGGGGCCCCGCCCGCAGGGCAGAACCCACCCCGACCGTTCGGAACGGCCCGTCCACCCGCGGGGCACGAACCCCTACTCCCCCTCGAACGGCCACCCGTACGCCGCGAGCATCGCGCGGACGCGCTCCAGCTCCTCGGGCTTGGGCTCGTCCTCCGTGGCGCGGTGGATCGCCTCTCGGGCATCGGCCTCGGACGGGGCCACACCGTGGGCGCGGGCGTCCTGAGCAAGCTGCTCCGCGATCGCGGCCATGTCCTCCTCCGCGAGCTGCGGGCGCAGCACCGCGAGCACGGGCAGGTAGTCCTGGGCGGGCACCCCGTTGGGGTAGTCGGCACGCAGCCAGTTCATCACCCGGGCCACGTACCCCGGCTGCCGGGGCACCTCGTCCTGGCTCGCCCCCACGAGCGGCCAGCCGGCGCGCGCGAGCTCGGCGGCGACGTCGCCCAGCTGGGTCTCGGATGCCGCCGCCGGTCCCAGGAGGTCCCCCGCAGGCAGCCCCAGCGTCTCGAGCAGCCGCTCGGTGCGGTGGGGGCCCACCGTGCGGGCCAGCAGCTCCGCGAGCGGGGCGTGCTGATCGCGCGGGACGCCGTGCGGGTAGGCGGCGCGAATGTGGTCGAGTGCCGCGTCGAAGGTCATCATCCGAACACCGAGATCCCTAGGTAGTGGTCCAAGCTCTTGCGGGTGATCCACAGGACTCCGATCACCACGGCGGCGAGCACGATGGCAAAGCACAGCACGGCACCCACGAGGGCGACGCCGCGGCGGCAGGCCGTCCCGTCCGGTCCGGGCTGCGGGGTGGCACGGCTCCAGAGGGCGATGCCCACGGTGAACAGTGCAGGCAGCCCGGCGCCGAAGCAGAGCCCTGCCAGCAGCACGGCGAGGGCGGATCGGGCCATCTCGGCGATCATGAGCGGGCCACCTCCTGGATGTCGGCACGGTCGGGGTCGGCGGGAACCACGGAGTGGGTCTCCTCGTCCCAGTCCGCGTTCACATTGTGGCGGTCCACCTTCTGGTGCCGGGACCGCGCGAAGATCCCGGCGGAGGCCACCACCAGGAGCAGGAAGATCACCACGGCGCCGGGCAGACCCCCCACGGCGTGGGCGAGCACGAAGCACACCGCTCCCACCACGGCGGCGGCCGGGAGAGTGAGCAGCCAGCCCACGACCATGCGCCCGGCCACGCCCCACCGCACGTGCGCGCCGGGCTTGCCCACGCCCGAACCCAGGATGGAGCCGGTGGCCACGTGGGTGGTGGACAGCGCCATGCCGAAGTGGCTGGAGGTCAGGATGATGGCCGCCGAGGACGCCTCCGCCGCCATGCCCTGCGGGGGTTCGATCTCCACGAGACCCTTGCCGAGCGTGCGGATCACCCGCCAGCCGCCCAGGTAGGTGCCCAGCGCGATGGCCACCGCGCAGCTGACGATGATCCACACCGGCAGGCCGCTCTCCTCGATCCCCTGGACGCTGAGGCTGCCGTGGGCGATCAGGGCCAGGGCGATCACGCCCATGGTCTTCTGCGCGTCACCCGTGCCGTGGGCCAGGGAGACGAGCGACGCCGTTCCCACCTGCCCCCAGCGGAACCCCCGGTGCCGGTGCGCCCGCGACGCCCTCCGGCCGATGAGGTACACCAGGGCGGTCCCGACGGCGGCCACGCACCCGGCGATGAACGGGGCCAGCGCGGCGGGAACGAGGATCTTCTGGACCACACCGCCCCAGTTCACGCCGGCCACGCCCAGAGAGGCCAGACCGGCCCCGATCAGCCCGCCGAACAGGGCGTGCGAGGAGCTGGAGGGCAGCCCGAACAGCCACGTGGCCAGGTTCCAGAGGATGCCCCCGATGAGCCCGGAGAAGATCAGCGTCAGCGCAATGGTGGGGTCCAGCCCGGAGACGAGCCCGCCGTCCGGGGTCTGGATGAGCAGCACGTCCTTGGTGACCGTGGTGGCCACCTCCACGGACAGGAACGCACCCACCAGGTTCAGCACGGCGGACAGAGCCACTGCCGTGCGGGGCTTGAGCGCCCCGGTGGCGATGGAGGTGGCCATCGCGTTGCCGGTGTCGTGGAATCCGTTGGTGAAGTCGAACGCCAGAGCGGTCACGACCACCAGTCCCAGGATCACCAGTTCAACTGTCATTCAACCAGGATGGCCGCCCCGAGTGCCCCAGACCAAACCCGCCCCCGGACGACCCGGGGGAGCATGCGCCCGGCAAGCACTTCCTGCGAACGAACAGGTCCGCTGGGCGCGTCGGAACCCCGGCGCATACTTCCCCCATGACCTCTGACTCCCACCGCGGTCCGGACTCCGGCGAGACCTGGCACGAACGCTCCCCCGCCACGGGAACGGGCGAGCTGCCCATCCTCAGTCCGCGTCCGGACCCGGACACCCACCGGAGGTACGCCCACGGCACGGATCCGCGGCGGTGGCGGATTCTGGCGGTGCTGCTCGTGGCCATCTTCATGTCCCTGGTGGCCGTGAGCATCATCAACGTGGGCCTGCCCTCCATCCAGGAGGGGCTGGGGGCCTCCGAGTCCCAGCTGCAGTGGATCCTCTCCGGCTACGCCCTGACCTTCGGGGTGGTCCTGGTGGCGGGTGGGCGTGCCGGGGACGTTTTCGGGCGCGGGTTCCTGTGGATGCTCGGGGTGGCCCTCTTCACGCTGTCCTCCATCGCCGCGGGCCTGGCCCCGGACCCCACCATGCTGATCGTGGCGCGCTTCGTGCAGGGTGTGGGCTCCGGGCTGCTCAACCCGCAGGGCGTGGCCATGATCCAGCAGTACTTCAAGGGAGCGGAGCGCGGCAAGGCGTTCGGCGTGCTGGGCAGTGCCGTGGGTGTCTCCGTGGCCATCGGCCCGGTTCTGGGCGGTCTGCTGATCCAGACGGGCGGCGCGTCCGAGGGCTGGCGGTGGCTGTTCGTGGTGAACGTCCCCGTGGGCATCGTGGCACTCGTGCTCGCGTTCCTCTGGTTCCCCCGGCCGCTGCTGCGCAGGCCCGAGGGCACCACCATCGGACATGCCCTGCGGGAGATGGATCCCACGGGCGCGGTGCTGCTGGGTGTCGCCCTGCTGGCCACCCTGCTCCCGTTCATCGAGACCGGCTCCCCCGGCACCAGTCCGTGGGTGTGGGCGCTGCTCGCGGTCGCCGCCGTGTTCCTGGCGCTGTGGATCGCGTGGGAGAAGCGCTTCAAGGCCTCCGGGCACCAGCCCATGGTGGACCTGGACATCTTCCGGGTCAGCAGCTTCCTCAACGGCACCCTGCTGATCTCGCTGTACTTCCTGGGCATCACGAGCGTGTGGGTGCTCATCACCCTCTACATGCAGCAGGGTCTGGGCCACACCGCCCTGGCCGCCGGCTGCGTGGGCCTGCTCAATGCGATCGCCAGCGCGGTGGCCTCCAACCTGGCCGGCAGCCGCGTGAGCCGGATGGGCCGCAGGATCGTGGTCCTCGGCATGCTCAGCGTGGTGGTGGGGCTGCTGCTGAGCACGGCCGTGATCCTGCTGCACGACTCCTGGAACGTCAGCGAGTGGTGGCTCGTGCTCACCCTGGGCTTCGTGGGCTTCGGCCAGGGCGCGGTGGTGAGCCCCAACCAGACGCTCACGCTCGCGGAGGTGCCGCTGGAGTACGCGGGCAGCGCCGGTGGCGTGATGCAGACCGGCCAGCGCGTGGGCACCGCCGTGGGCATCGCCATGATCACCGCGGTGGCCTACGGCGTGATTGCCGGGCAGGGCTGGTCCGTGGGCATCGCGGTGGGTCTCGGCGTGGTGGTGCTCGTGGTGCTCCTCGCCCTGGCCGTGGCCCTGCGGGACATGCGCCACCGCGCGCGGCAGGACGCCCGCACCTGAGCCACGCCGCGCGCACGACGACGCCGCCGCGCCCTCCCCGCCCCGGCCCCCGGCAGGCGGGGCGCTGGGCGCAGAGGTGGCGCGGCGGCGTCGTGAGCGCAAGAGCGGGGCGGGTCAGCCCTTCTGGAGGGTGATCTGCCAGCTGGCGTCGCCCTTCTCCACGAAGTCGGTGACCTCGTGACCGTCCGTGGCCGCCCACTGGGGGATGGCCTCGGTGGCCTGGGTGCAGTCGAAGTCGATGACCAGGTGGTCTCCGGAGTGCAGGGTCTGCATCACGTCCTTGGCCTCGATCAGCGGGAACGGGCACACCGCGCCGAGGGAGTCCAGGGCGTAGTAGCCGTTGCCCAGGTCCGTGAGCTTCTGCGACGGCGCACCCGCCGGGTCCTTGACCATGAGCGCGGTGGGCGCCGCGGCGAAGCCCGAGAACACGTTCGTCCCGGGGGTGCGGGGCGCGCCCGCGGTGGGAGCGGCGTCGATCGAGGTGTCGTCCGGGGCGGTGGCGTCCACGGTGTGGTCGAGGCTCTGCGCGGTGGAGTAGGTGTCCCCGTCCGAGCCGCGCTCGGGCTGGGTGACGGTGGCCTTGAGCCAGATCTTCGTGGCCGCGGCCACGCCCAGCGCGATGAACAGCAGCGCGATCCAGCCCTGGAACGTGAACAGGCTGGTCTGGACCATGCCGTTGCCCACGGTGCAGCCGCCGGCGAGCGCGGCGCCCACGCCCATGAGCAGCCCGCCCGCGATGGAGCGCACGGTGGTGGTGGCGTCCGGGACGCGCACGCGGAACTCGCCCGTGGACTTCGCGGCGATGAACGAGCCCACCAGGATGCCGAGCACGAGCATCACACCCCAGTCCAGCTTCTTGTCCGCGCCGGTGACCAGGAAGTTGAGCAGGTTGGCGGTGGGGGTGGTGATGCCCAGGCCGTCGTTGCGCCCGGTCGCCGCGGACAGCGGCCACGCGACGACGCCGATCAGGCCCACGAGCGCGCCGGCGGTGTAGACGTGCAGGGGGCGCTTCCACGCGGGGCGGTTGCCCAGGCGGGCGGGCTTGACCGTGGACTTCTCGCGGCTGCGGAAGTGGCGCACCATCACGCCGGTGACCGCGGCCAGCGCGATCACGAACAGCCAGGGGGAGACGCCCAGGGCGCCGGGGATGGTGGTGAGCCCGGTGTCCCACTCCTTCATCCCGGAGGTGAAGCCTTTCAGCACGCCGGTCTTCATGGCGGACGCGGACAGCGCGTACATGGCCAGCGCGATCCACGAACCCACCAGTCCCTCACCGGAGCGGTACCACGTGCCGGAGGCGCAGCCGCCGGCCAGGATGATGCCCACACCGAACATGAATCCGCCCACCACCACGGCCAGCGGCATGAAGGAGGGGTAGTCCGGGGAGATCACTCCCAGGGAGGTGAGCGCGGTGAGCCCCACGGCGTGCACCGAGATCACCACGAGCAGAGCGGTGAACGTGCGCCACGAGCGCTGCAGGAAGATGTCCCGCAGCATGCCCGTCACGCAGAAACGGCCGCGCTGCATCACGATGCCCAGCACGGCACCGAGGACGAGTCCGGTAAGGATCATGAGTATCTGCCTGTTTCCTGCACCCTCCCCCGAGTGCGTTGAGTGTCAGATGTCGAAGAGGTGACGGTCCGGGGAGTGCGTGCCAGTCAACTCCCCGGGAGACCTCAGATCCAGGCGGGTGTCATGGGGCGCAACACTGTGCCGGGGCTCACCGGGGCATGCCCCTGACCGGACCGCGCTGGTCTTCGAGCAGGTGCTGCGTGAGCATTGCCGCCGGGATCGGGCCCACCCGCCCCACCGACATGGGCACCTGCCCGAACGCGGACCGAGGGATCGGGTGGCGGCACAGTTGCGCCGTGCGGTGCTCGTCCCAGTCCACGTAGACGTACCAGCCGCCTCCGTCCGCGGTGCCCTCGAAGGCCGTCCGCCGGACCGTTCCCACCGCGCACAGCTCCTGCCGCTTGGACAGGTACGCCCAGATCACGTCCCCCGCCCTCATGGTGCGGAAGCCCGTGCGCAGGCACCAGCGGTCAACGGGCTGCGAGCGCCCGATGGCCTCCCACACCGCCGTGGCGTCCTCGCGGGTTCGCCAGTCCGTGGGCATGTGCTCCGGGTGGGCCGCGGGGTTGATCGGCAGGAACCAGTGGGTGTCCGCGCCCATTCAGGCACCGCCCCCGGTGCTCGGCCGGCCCCAGGGGTCGATCCCGGACGGTCCGGGCGCCTCACCGGCGTGCCCGGCGGACGGGGCCGCGGCACCCCGGTGAGGAGCACCGGAGTGCACCGGCCGCCCCGCAGTCCCCGGCCCCTCTGCCAGCAGCGCGTCGTACCCCTCCCGGAACGTGGGGTACCGCCACTGCGCGTCCGGCACGAACGCGTGCACGAGCGCACCGTCCACCGTCTTCCCCAGCGGCCCCTCCCCCGGCGCGGAGTCGTCCGGGGGTACGGGCACACCCAGCCGGTGCGCGAGGTGGGCGGCCACCTCGCCCAGCCGGGCGGCGTCGTGGTCCACGGCATGCAGCAGCCGCGGCGGCTCGGAGGACGAGAGGACGGTGGCAAGGACCGTCACGAGGTCGTCCCGGTGGATCCGGTTGGTCACGCGCCGGTGGTTCAGTGGCTTGCCGCTGCGCACCCGCTGGACCAGGGACGTGCGCCCCGGCCCGTAGATGCCCGCGGGCCGCACCACCACGAGGTCCGGGAACAGCTCCGCGGCCAGATCCTCCGCGGCGAGCAGCACGTGCGCGGTGGGCCGCTGCGGGTCGGGCGGGGTGGACTCGGTGACCCGTTCGCCGTCCCCACCCCCCAGCACCCCGGTGGAGGAGACGAGGACCACGCGCGGGTTCTGCTCGCCCAGCGCGCGCCGCAGCCCCCGCAGCCCACCCAGGTGGGTGCGTTCGTAGGCTGCGACGTCGCGGCCGTCGGCGGTCAGGGTGACGACGACGGCGTCGACCGCGGGCAGCCGCTCGTCCCCCGGGTCGGTGAGGTCCAGGGACACGGCCTCGATGGGCGCCGGCAGCGCGGCCGCGTGGCGCCGCACCCCGATCACCCTCCCGCCACGCCGTGCGAGCCGCAGGCCCAGGGCCGTGCCCACGTCCCCGCACCCGGCCACGAGCACCTTCGGCATTCCGGAATCCGTCATGGGTCCACCCTGCCACGCCGCGGGTGGAAGGCCCCCCGGCCCCGCCATGCCGTGCCACCCGGCGCGAGGCGGCGGAAAACACACCCGTAAGGCTACTTACCATTCTTCGGGCGACGTGCCTATGGTGGGTCCCCCAGCCCCGCAGGAACATTCATCCCGTCAGAACGGACATCATCATGATCGTGAAGTCACTGCACGACATCGGCCTGCGCTCGGAGTACGCCTACGCGGCGGGCATGGGCTCCATTGCCCTGTCCTTCGTCTCGTGGGGGATCTCCCGGGTCAAGAGCGACGACTCCAAGGCGCAGTCGGACCGCTGGGGCATCTTCGTGGGCCACTGGGCGCCCACGTTCATGAGCGTGGGCCTGGCCCTCGCCCAGTACGAGGAGAGCCTGAACAGCAAGAAGAAGTAGCGGACGTCCACTCCGCGCACGAACCGGCCCCGCACCACTCGGTGCGGGGCCGGTTCTGCAGGAACTCCTCACTCGACCACCGCTGCGTGAAACATTGCGCGCAGTCGGGAAAATGCTCCGCAATCCGTACGGGGTCGTCAATAATATGGGTGCTTACTACAAGCACCTCGCGCAACAGGAAGGATCCACCATGAGCAACTCCCCTCATGCTCGCCCGGCTCACCGAAACTCCGGGGCCACCCCCGTGAACGAGGGCCCGGATAAGAAGGACGTCGTGGCCGAGAAAGGCAAGAACGAGGCCGCAGACCTGAAGAACCAGGCCGCCGGGTCCGGCGAACGCGTGCTGGACACCGCCAAGGACAAGGCCGCCGAGGTCAAGGACGAGGCCACCCAGCAGGCCCAGAACCTCTTCGGCCAGCTCAAGGAGGACGTCCAGGGCTACGTGGGCCCGCAGCAGGAGCGCGTGGCCGCCACCGTGCGGTCGATCAGTGACGAGATCACTGCGCTGTCCAAGGGTGAGAAGCCCCAGTCCTCGTACGTGACCGGGCTGCTGGGCAGCGTGTCTGGGCAGGTGGACTCCCTGGCCTCGTCCCTGGAGAACAAGGACCCGCAGGCGCTGCTCGGGGACGTCCGCCGGTTCGCGGCACGCCGCCCCGGGACGTTCCTCGCCCTGGCCGCGGGCATCGGCCTGCTCGCCGGACGCGCCACGCGCGGCGTGAAGGACAGCGACGACGTCGCGACCGACAAGCAGGGGGTCAAGGAGTACTTCGGTGCCGCCGATCCCGCCGAGCGGACGGAGCACCACGCTCCCACCGCCACGGCGCCCCGCACGAGCACCGGGGGTGACACGTACGCGATGAACGCCCCGTCCGACCCCGCCCGCACGTACACCGACCGCGTTCCCGGAACCACCTACCCGGACCAGGAGGACAACCGTCGATGAGCCATCCCATTCCCCCGACGCCGGCCGAGCAGCGCGCCGAGCGCGAGTCCCTGGGTGAGATGTTCAAGTCCTTGAGCGTCAACCTCACCACTCTCATCCAGCAGGAGATCGCTCTCGCCAAGGCGGAGGTCACCCAGAGCGCCAATCAGGCCAAGGACTCCGGCAAGGTCCTGGGCAAGGGCGCCGGGATGCTGGGCGGAGCCGGCGTGGCCGGGCACTTCGTCCTGTTGTTCCTCTCCCTGGCCCTGATGTGGGCGCTGGGCAACGTGATGAACCTGGCATGGGCGGCGTTGATCGTGGCTGTGCTGTGGGCCATCTGCGCTGCCGTTCTGGCCGCGATCGGCAAGAAGAAGCTGAAGCAGGGCCAGCTCGAGCTCGCCCGAGCCACCAAGGATCCCCTCGCGCAGACGCGCGAGACCGTGACCGAGATCCCCGACACCGTGAACCCCTCCAAGGAGACCCCATGAGCCAGCAGACCCCCGAAGAAATCCGTGCTGAGATCGAGGCCACCCGCATGCGGCTGGGCTCCGACGTGGACGCCGTGGCCGAGAAGGTGACCCCCGAGAACGTGGTGGAACGCCAGAAGGACAAGGTCCGTGGCAAGTTCCAGGATGCCCGTGAGCGCGTCATGGGCTCCGCCGAGGATGCCCGCCGCAGCGGTGGCGACACCATGGACGAGCTACGGGACACCGCGTCCGAGCGTGTGGACCAGGCCCGCGACGCCGTGAGCAACGCCCCCGCCATGGCCAAGGCCAAGACCCGCGGCAACCCCTTCGCCGCGGGCCTGATCGCCCTGGGCGCCGGCTGGCTCGTGGGTTCCCTCCTGCCCTCCAGCCAGAAGGAGCAGGAGCTGGTGGCCGACGCCGCCGACCGCCTCCAGCCCCACGCCCAGCAGGCCGCGGAATCCGTCAAGAGCGCCGCTCAGGACGTGGCCCAGGACCTGAAGGAACCGGCGCAGCAGGCCGCGCAGTCCGTCAAGGAGACCGCCCAGTCCGGCGCCCAGGACGTCAAGTCCCAGGGCCAGGCGGAAGCCGGCGGGTTGAAGGAATCCGCCAAGGAGTCCGCGCAGAACGTGAAGAACACCGCGTCCGGGAAGTAGGCCCGGAGCGGTTCACGTGCCGGTGCGGCCCGTGTGGTGGCGGACCGCTCCCAGGACCACCGCAGCCCCGTCTCGTCCCGAGACGGGGCTGCGGTGCTGGGAGGGGGCGCCGTGCCGCCCGGCCGGTCCGGTTCTCCCTCGCCCGTCACTCGTCACGCGGGCGGGGTGGTGCCGCTCGGCCGGTGCGGGTGCCCGGCGAGGAGGTGGTGCAGGTGCCGTGTCACGGGCCCGGGCGGCCAGTGGCTCACGCCCTGGATCTCCCCCACGGGACGCGCCCCCCGCAGCGCGTTGGTCACGAACACCTCCGTGGCCCGCGCACAGTCGTCGAGACCGAGCGGGCGTTCCCGGACGCGGTGCCCGGCGGCCACCAGCAGCTCGACCACGTGCGCACGCATGACTCCGGGCAGGATCCGGCCATCGGCGGGAGGGGTCACCACGGCGCCGTCGAGCACCGCGAAGACATTGGCCCGTCCGGTCTCCAGGACGGTGCCGTCCTGCTCCACCAGGAGCGGATCGCACACCGGTGACCACGGACCGGGAACCCCGTCCAGGGCCCTGCGGTCCGCCCACTTGTGGCACCCCCACCCGCCGGGCACCACGACCGGGACGAGCCGCCACGGCGCAACAGGGAGTTCCGCCCCGGGTGGGTTCAGCGGTCCGTGGCTGATCTCGATCCGCAGCCCGGTCACCTCCGGGACCGCGGTGACCCGCAGCCGGTGAGGTCCTTCCAGCGCAGCGGCACGAGCCCGGACCCGTTCCCCGAGCGCGCCCGGGAGCGCACGGGAGAAGCACGCGCGAACGCTGTCCCCGAGCCGTGCCAGGTGCTGCGCCAGCTGCTCGGGCCGCCCCTCACGGACGAGGATCGTGGTGAAAACCCCCCGCGACGGCTCGGGGCGGGCGCGGAGCACGGGCACCTCGCCCGCCCGCCCGGTGCGTCCGGCGACGGGAACGGACGCGCCCGCCACGGCATCGGGCGCCAGGGCGGCCGCGGCTCCGGAGCGGGGCGTCGGCCGAGGACTCGTGGAGGAGCCCACCACCGTGCCCCGAGCTCCCCCAGCCCCGCCGCCAAGAACGCACGCCGGGGTCGCCACGTCCAGGTGCCCCGCATGGTCCCGCCACTCCCGCGAGAGCTCCGGGCCGAAGCACGCACCCACGGCATCCAGCAGCGGGGCGGCCTTCACGAGGGTCTCGAACGCCTCACCGTCCGGGTCCGAGTCCGCGACGATCCCGCCGCCCACGCCCAGGCGCACCGCCCCGTCCGAGAACTCGAAGGTCCGGATGGCCACGTTCATCACCAGCCCCGCCACCGGGCTCACGCACCCCACGGCCCCGGTGTAGGCGCCCCGGGCGGTGGTCTCCAGCTCGTTGATGATCTCGGTGGCCCGGATCTTGGGGGCGCCCGTGCAGGAACCGGGCGGGAACGTGGAACGCAGCAGGGCGGCGTCGTCGAGCCCGGGGCGCAGCGTGCCGTGGACGTCCGCGACCAGGTGGTGGACGCCCGTGTGCGGCTCCACGCGCGGCACGGCGGGGCTCAGCACGGACCCGGGGACGCACGCGCGGGAGAGGTCGTTGCGCATGAGGTCCACGATCATCACGTTCTCCGCGCGGTTCTTGGCGGAGGCGTGCAGCTCGCGGGGATCGGTGTCCGCGGGGGCGGTGCCCTTGATGGGCGAGGTGAGCACGGCGTCCCCCGTGCGCCGCAGGTACAGCTCCGGAGAGAGGCTCGCCACGGCTCCCCCGGGCACGCGCACGAACGCGGCGAGACGCGGGCGCAGCCGCTCGTACCCCGCGCAGAACAGGTCCAGCGGGTCCCCGCGGAAGCCCGCCGCGAGCTCGCGGCAGACGTTCGCCTGGAAGACGTCCCCGTCCCGGATGTGGGCCAGCGCCCGCCGCACGGCCCGCGCGTGGGCCGCGCCGGTCACGGCGGCCTCGAAGGGCCCGCAGCGGTACGCGCGCGGCCCGGACCCGTCGGACGACGCCGCCGCTTGGCCGGCCGCCTGCGCCCCGTCCGGCTGCGGTGGGGCACCGCCCGCACGGAGCGGGGTGGCACCCGGCACCGGTGGGGCGCCACCGTGCAGAGGGCGTGTCGCAAGCGGCTCCCCCAGGGTCGCGGTCACCGTCGAGGGCCCGCCGGCCGCGAGCACCCGTTCCAGGAGCGCGACCGTCTCCGCCACGCGTGCCGGATCCGTGCCGGGAAGGGACTCGCAGTACCAGCGGTCCGCAGCGGCGTCGTGCACCAGGACGTGGTCGTAGTGCGCCAGGTGGTGCTCCGGCAGGCCGCCGGAACGCGCAGGCGCGGGTGGGAGTGCTTCGAGGCGGCGCGCGAGCTGGTACCCCAGGTAGCCGATCCACCCGCCGCCGAACCTGGCGGCGCCACCCGTGGTGCGCGGGACGGGGGCGTCCTCAGTGGCGCCGAGTGCGGCGAACGGGTCCTCCCCGGGCTCCAGGACGCGGGTGGGCCGGAGGCCGATCACCGCGTCCCCGTGCAGCCAGTCCCCGAACAGGGCCACGAGGCCGGGCTGCTCCCGCAGCGCGCGCAGCAGTTGCACGGGACTCGCACGGTGCGGCAGGGCTCGTCGGGGCACGGGTTCCTCTCGTCGGTGGTGGATCACGGCGCGCGGTCTCCCGGCGCACGGGCTGCGGCGGGACGGGCCGCACCGGGGCGCGGGCGACCCCGCCATGATACGGAGGAACCGCCCTGCGCCTCGGCGCAGGGCGGTTCCTCGACAGCGGCAGCCGCCGCGGCTCGCGCCCGATCAGGCGGGCGCGAGGGACAGCAGGATCAGATCTTCACGACCATCTTGCCGGTGTTCTTGCCCTGCATCATGTCCAGGAACGCGTCCACGGCGTGGTCGATGCCCTCCACCACGGTCTCGTCGTGGACGATCTTGCCCTCCTGGAACCAGCCGCCCACCTTCTGGGTGAACTCGCCCGCGACGTCCATGTGGTCGCCCATGGTGAAGCCCTCCAGGGTGAGGGAGTTCTTGATGAGGTTGGCCATGTTGTCGGGGCCGCACGGCTTCTCGGTGGAGTTGTACTGGCTGATGGCGCCGCACACGGCCACGCGGCCATGGCGGTTCAGCACGTCCAGTGCGGCCTCGAGGTGGTCCCCGCCCACGTTGTCGAAGTAGACGTCCACACCCTCCTCGCCCGCGGCCTCGGCGAGCTGCTCGCGGATGGGGGCCGCCTTGTAGTTGAGCACGGCGTCGAAGCCGTACTTCTCGGTGAGCAGCTTGCCCTTCTCGTCGGAGCCCGCGGAGCCGATCACGGAGGACGCGCCCAGCAGCTTGGCGAGCTGACCCACGGTGGAGCCCACGGCCCCGGCGGCGCCGGAGACGAACACGCGGTCACCCTCCTTGACCTCGGCGATCCGGGTGAGCCCGGTGTAGGCGGTCATGCCCGTGAGTCCCAGGACGCCCAGGTAGAGGGACAGCGAGGCGCCGTCGAGGTCCTGCACGGCGGTGAACTCGTCCGCGGCACCCTGGGCGACGTCCCGCCACCCCATCTGGTGCAGCACGGGGGTGCCCTCGGGCAGCTTCTCGGAGCGGGACTCGACCACGCGGCCCACGGCGCCGCCGGTCATGGTCTCGCCCAGGCCGAACGGCGGGATGTAGCTCTTCTCGTCCCGCATGCGCCCGCGCATGTAGGGGTCCACGGAGATGAACTCGTTGCGCACGCGCACCTCGCCGTCCCGGAGCTCGGGCAGCTCCACGGTCACGGTGCGGAAGTTCTCCGGCTCGGGCCACCCCTCGGGGCGGGAGACGAGCTGGATCTGGGTGCTGGTGGAATCGTTGGTAGCCATGCCGCCATCGTGGCACGCGCAGACGCTTGCCGCAGCAAGGATTCGCGTCGAGCGGACGGGGCGGACATCGGGAATAACTGATCAGTAGCTTGCCGTTCGCGGCCCCCGTGTGAGGAAACCGTGAGGATCCACCGGGGACCCGTATGGGTTCCGTGAGGAGCACTGCCCCGCCGGGCACCGCGGGCGTCTACTGAGGTTCTGCCCCCACCGAGGGGGCAGCGGCCGCGAACGCGCGGTCGCCGATCTGTGAACGGAGCCTGCAGTGCTGGATGTCGTGTGTGTGCTGGGTGTGATCACCCTGTTCCTGGCCGTGGGGATCGTGGGCAAGGCGGTGGAGAAGCTGTGATCGCGCTCAGCGTCCTGGCGTTCGTGCTGGGGATCGCAGCCGTGGGCTACCTGGTGTTCGCGCTGGTGAATCCGGAGCGGTTCTGATGCAGTGGCTGCCCTTCCTCGCGTCCGCGGGCACGCTCCTGCTGGCACTCGCGCTGCTGTACCGGCCCATGGGGGACTACATGGCGTGGGTCTTCCAGACCCGTACGCACTGGGCCCCTGAGCGGGCCCTCTACAGGCTCACGGGCGTGGCCGCCGACCGGGAGCAGTCCTGGCAGGCGTACCTGCGCTCGGTGCTCTTCTTCTCCCTGGCCGGGGTGCTCCTGCTGTACCTGCTGCAGCGCACGCAGCAATGGCTGCCGTTCGCCACCGGCGCGGAGAACCCGGACCCGGGGGTCGCGTTCAACACCGCCGTCTCCTTCGTGACCAACACCAACTGGCAGGCGTACTCCGGGGAGAACCTCGCGTACACCGTGCAGTTCATGGGCCTCGCGGTGCAGAACTTCGTCTCCGCGGCCACGGGCATCGCCGTGGCCATCGCCCTGGTGCGGGGCTTCGCGTACCGGCGCAGCGGGACCATCGGCAACTTCTGGGTGGACCTCACCCGCGCCACCCTGCGCGTGCTGCTACCCATCTCCGTGCTGGGCGCGCTCGCCCTGATCGCGGGCGGCGTGGTGCAGAACTTCGACGGCTTCACGGACGTCACCACCGTGTCCGGCGGCACCCAGTCCATCCCCGGCGGGCCCGTGGCCTCCCAGGAGGTCATCAAGGAGCTCGGCACCAACGGCGGCGGCTTCTACAACGCGAACGCCTCCCACCCGTTCGAGAACCCCACCGGGTGGACCAGCCTCTTCGAGTGCTTCCTGATCCTGCTCATCCCCTTCTCCCTGCCCCGCACGTTCGGGCGGATGGTGGGGGACAACCGCCAGGGGTACGCGATCCTCGCCGTCATGGGTGTGCTGTACCTGGCCTCGCTCACCGCGCTCGCGGTGCTCGAGTCCGCCGGGCACGGCACCGCCCCGGAGCTCGCGGGCGGTGCCATGGAGGGCAAGGAGGCCCGGTTCGGGATCGCGCAGTCCGTGATCTTCGCGACCACCACCACGCTGACCTCCACGGGTGCGGTGAACTCGATGCACGACTCCTACACCGCCCTGGGCGGCATGGTTCCCCTGCTGAACATGCTCCTGGGGGAGGTGGCCCCGGGCGGTGTGGGCTCCGGGCTGTACGGGATGCTCGTGATCGCGGTGATCGCCGTGTTCGTGGCCGGTCTGCTCGTGGGGCGCACCCCCGAGTACCTGGGAAAGAAGATCGGCCCGCGGGAGATGAAGCTCGCGAGCCTCTACATCCTGGTCATGCCGCTGCTGGTGCTCGCCGGGGTGGGGCTGAGCTTCGGGATCCCCGCGCTGCGGGACAGCATCGAGAACGAGTCCCTCACCAACACCGGCCCGCACGGACTGTCCGAGGTGCTGTACGCGTTCGCGTCCGGCGCCAACAACAACGGCTCCGCGTTCGCCGGTCTCACCGCGGACACCCCCTGGCTCACGGCGGCCATCGCCGTGGCCATGCTGTTCGGCCGGTTCATCCCCATTGCCCTGGTGCTCGCCCTGGCGGGTTCCCTCGCGGCGCAGGAGAAGATCCCCGCGACCGCGGGCACCCTGCCCACCCACCGTCCCCTGTTCGTGGGCCTCACCGCCGGCACCGCCGTGCTGGTCACCGCCCTCGTCTTCTTCCCCGTTCTCACGCTGGGTCCCCTGGCGGAAGGGCTGATGCAGTCATGAGCACCACCACCGGGACGCGCACCGCGTCCACCGCGCAGCGCCCCGCTGCGCCGCGCAAGACCCTCACCGTGCAGCAGCTGCGCGAGGCCCTGCCGGGCGCGGTGCGCAAGCTGGACCCGCGCACCCAGTGGCACAACCCCGTGATGTTCATCGTGTGGGTGGGCGCCGTGGTCACCACGCTGTTCGCCGTGGCGGAGCTGTTCACGGGAGGTCCCGCGGACTCCGGCGGCACCGCGGTCCCGGCCGCCTTCACGTGGGCCATCGCGGTGTGGCTGTGGCTCACCGTACTCTTCGGCAACCTCGCGGAGTCCATTGCGGAGGGCCGCGGCAAGGCCCAGGCGGAGACGCTGCGCAGGACCCGCACCAGCACCACCGCGCACCGCGTCACGGACTACGACGACGCCGCGGACCCCGCCGCGCGCACCGCACCCGTCGAGGATGCGTCCTCGGCGGACCTGACCCTGGGGGACGTGGTGGTGGTCTCCGCCGGGGAGCTGATCCCCGGGGACGGGGACATCGTGTGGGGCATCGCGAGCGTGGACGAGTCCGCGATCACCGGCGAGTCCGCCCCCGTGGTGCGCGAGTCCGGCGGTGACCGCTCCGCCGTGACGGGCGGCACCCGGGTGCTCTCGGACCGGATCGTCGTGCGGATCACCTCCAAGCCCGGCGAGACGTTCGTGGACCGGATGATCTCCCTGGTGGAGGGCGCCGCCCGCCAGCGCACCCCCAACGAGATCGCCCTGAACATCCTGCTGGCGTCCCTGTCCATCGTGTTCGTGGTGGTCACCCTGACCCTGAACCCCATTGCGTCCTACCCCGCGCAGCCCGCGAGCGTGGCCGTGCTGATCGCGCTGCTCGTGTGCCTGATCCCCACGACCATCGGGGCGCTGCTGTCCGCCATCGGCATCGCGGGCATGGACCGGCTCGTGCAGCGCAACGTGCTGGCCATGTCCGGGCGCGCCGTGGAGGCGGCCGGGGACGTGACCACGCTGCTGCTCGACAAGACCGGCACCATCACGTACGGCAACCGGCGGGCCGCCGCGTTCCTGCCGCTGAGCGGGGTGGCCGAGGACGAGCTGGTCCACGCCGCCGCCCTCTCCTCCCTGGCGGACCCCACCCCCGAGGGCTCCTCCATCGTGGACCTGGCCCGCGAGCGCGGGGCGCGCCTGGAGCAGGAGGCCCCGGGCGACGTCGTCCCCTTCACCGCGCAGACGCGGATGTCCGGGCTGGACCTGCCGGACGGCGGGCAGATCCGCAAGGGCGCGGGCTCGGCGATCGTGGCGTGGCTCGCGGAGGACGGCGTGGCGCTCCCGGACGCCGCGCACGCCGAGCTGCAGGAGCGCGTCAGCGAGATCTCCCGCTCCGGCGGCACGCCCCTGGTGGTCGCGCAGAAGGCGGCCGACGGCGCATCCCGCGCCCTCGGCGTGGTGCACCTCAAGGACGTGGTCAAGGACGGCCTCACCGAGCGCTTCGCGCAGCTGCGGGCCATGGGCATCCGCACCGTGATGGTCACGGGTGACAACCCCCTGACCGCGGCGGCGATCGCACAGGAGGCCGGCGTGGACGACTACCTCGCGGAGGCCACCCCGGAGCAGAAGCTCGCGTACATCCGCAAGGAGCAGGAGGGCGGGAACCTCGTGGCCATGACCGGGGACGGCACCAACGACGCCCCCGCCCTGGCGCAGGCGGACGTGGGGGTGGCCATGAACACGGGAACCTCCGCCGCCAAGGAGGCCGGGAACATGGTGGACCTGGACTCGGACCCCACCAAGCTCATCGACATCGTGGCGATCGGCAAGCAGCTGCTCATCACGCGCGGGGCGCTCACCACGTTCTCGATCGCCAACGACATCGCCAAGTACTTCGCGATCATCCCCGCGATCTTCATCGGCGTGTTCCCGGGGCTCGCGGTGCTCAACGTGATGGGCCTGCACTCCCCCGCGTCCGCCGTGCTCTCCGCCGTGATCTTCAACGCGATCATGATCGTGTTCCTGGTGCCCCTGGCCCTGCGCGGGGTGAAGTACCGGCCCATGAACGCCTCCAGGACCCTGGGGCGCAACCTCGCGGTCTACGGGCTGGGCGGGATCGTCACACCGTTCCTGGGGATCTGGGTGATCGACCTGCTGGTCCGGCTGATCCCGGGTTTCTGACCCCGGGTTCTGACCCCGGGTTCTGACCCCGGGTTCCTGATCCGTACCCCGAGCGCCGCCCGCCGCCACCCGGCCGGGCACCGGCGGGCGGCGCACCCCGCACCGCAGCACCGAGTTGTCGAGTCTTCGAGAAAGAAGCGATCGTCATGAGCATTGCCGCACACTCCTCCGGCCGCACGATGTCCGTGGCCGTCCGCACCCTCCTGGTGCTCACCGTCCTGCTGGGCGTGGGCTACACCGCGCTGGTCACCGGCCTGGGGTACGTGGTGTTCCCCGCGCAGAGCCACGGCTCCCTGTTCGAGAACGAGCAGGGCGAGGTCCGGGGCTCGGCGCTGATCGGGCAGTCCTTCGCGGACGCGGACGGCAACCCCCTGCCGCAGTACTTCCAGCCCCGCCCCTCCGCCGCGGGGGACCACGGCTACGACGCCGCCTCGTCCGCCGGCACCAACTGGGGCCCGGAGAACGAGAACCTCATCGAGTCCATCACGCAGCGCAAGAAGGCGATCGCGGAGCTCAACGGGGTGCCCGAGTCCGAGGTCCCCGCGGACGCCCTGACCGCGTCCAGCTCGGGGCTGGACCCCCACATCAGCTCCCGCTACGCGGACATCCAGGTGGAACGCGTGGCCCGAGAGCGGGGTCTTCCGGTAGAACAGGTGCGAGAGCTCGTGAGCCAGCACACCAAGAAACCCGATCTGGGCTACGTGGGTGACCGCGTGGTGAACGTGGCCGAGCTCAACCTGGCACTGGACGAGACGAGGCGCTGACATGACCGCACCGGGGCGGCTGAGGGTGCTGCTCGGCGCCGCCCCCGGCGTGGGCAAGACCTACCGGATGCTCGCGGAGGGCAAGGCGCTGCTGGCCGAGGGCAGGGACGTGGTGATCGGCGTCGTGGAGACCCACGGCCGCGCGGCCACCGCGGCCATGACGGAGGGACTGCCCCAGGTCCCCCGGGTGCGCACCCGCTACCGGGACGTGGAGCTGGAGGAGATGGACGTGGCCGCGGTGCTGGAGCGCGCGCCGCAGATCGCCCTGGTGGACGAGCTCGCCCACACCAACGTGCCGGGCTCCGCGCACGAGAAGCGCTGGGAGGACGTGGCGCAGCTGCTCGCCGCGGGGATCGACGTGATCTCCACCGTGAACGTGCAGCACATCGAGTCCCTCAAGGACGTGGTGGAGCGGATCACCGGCGCACCCCAGCGCGAGACCGTCCCGGACCGGTTCCTGCGCGGCGCGCACCAGATCGAGGTGGTGGACCTCGCGCCGCAGGTGCTGCGGGACCGGCTCGCGGAGGGGCTCGTGTACCCCGCCGAGCGGGTGGACGCGGCGCTGTCCCACTACTTCCGGCTGGGCAACCTCACCGCGCTGCGCGAGCTCGCGCTGCTGTGGCTCGCGGACGAGGTGGACCAGGCGCTCATGCTCTACCGGCGCGAGCACGAGATCGACGGCACGTGGGAGGCCCGCGAGCGCGTCGTCGTCGCCCTGACCGGCGGGCCCGAGGGCGAGACCCTGCTGCGCCGCGGTGCGCGGGTGGCCGCGCGGTCGGCGGGCGGGGACCTGCTCGCGGTGCACGTGATCGCGCAGGACGGGGTGCGCGCGGAGGACCCGGCCGCGCTCGCGCAGCAGCGGGCGCTCGTGGAGAAGCTCGGGGGCAGCTACCACCAGGTGGTGGGGGACGACGTCCCGGCCGCGCTGGTGGAGTTCGCCCGTTCCGTGAACGCCACGCAGCTGGTGCTCGGCATCAGCCGCCGGGGCCGGGTGGCCGCGGCGTTCACGGGCCCCGGGATCGGCGCCACGGTCACCAAGGAGTCCGGGGAGATCGACGTGCACATGGTCGCCCACGCGGCGGCCGGCGGCCGGTTCACGCTGCCGCCGCTGGGTGGCGCGCTCTCCGCACGACGCCGCGTGCTCGGCTTCCTGGTGGCGCTGCTGGGCGGTCCGCTGCTCACCGTGGCGCTGGCCGGGTCCCGCTCCCCGGACGCGATCACGAGCGACGTGCTCGCGTACCAGCTGCTCGTGGTGGTCGTGGCGCTGGTGGGCGGGTTGTGGCCGGCCCTGTTCGCGGCGGTGCTCTCCGGGCTCACGCTGGACTACTTCTTCATCCAGCCCATCCACACCATCACCATTGCGGACCCCCTGCACCTGCTCGCGCTGCTGCTCTACACGGTGATCGCCGCGCTCGTGAGCTTCGTGGTGGACCGCGCCGCGCGCTTCACCCGGGCCGCGCGGCGGGCGGCGGCGGAGTCCGAGCTGATCCAGGGCATCGCGGGCAGCGTGCTGCGGGGCGAGGACGCCGTACAGGCGCTCGTGGACCGAGCGCACGAGGTGTTCCGCGTGGCGGGCGTGCGGGTCCTGGACGGGGACACGGTGCTCGCCCGCGCGGGGGACGTGGTGCCCGGGGCGGAGCCCACCGTGATGCCCCTGGACGCCGGTGGGGTCCTGGAGCTGCACGGGGCGCACCTGGCGTCCTCGGAGCGGAGGCTGCTCGCGGTGGTGGCCGCCCAGCTCTCGGCGGCGCTGGAACGGCAGCGGCTCGCGGCGGCGGCGGACGAGATCGGCCCCATCGCGGCGTCGGACCGGGTGCGCGGGGCGCTGCTGTCCGCGCTGAGCCACGACCTGCGGCGGCCGCTGGCCTCCGCCACGGCCGCGGTGGGCGGACTGCGCGCCGCCGGGGACGCGCTGAGCCCCGAGGACCGCCAGGAGCTCATGGCCACCGCGGACGAGAGCCTCGCCGCACTCGCCGCCCTGGTCAACGACCTGCTGGACGTGAGCCGCGTGCAGGCGGGCGTGCTGTCCCTGGGGACCACGCCCACGGATCCCGCGGACTCCGTGGCGGCCGCACTGGACGAGCTGCAGCTCGGGCCCTCCGAGGTGCGCCTGGACCTGGCCCACCACGGCGCCACGGTGCTCGCGGACCCGGTGCTGCTGCAGCGCGCGCTCGTGAACCTGCTGGCCAATGCCGGGCGGCACACACCCGAGGGCGTTCCGGTCTCGGTCACCACCAGCACGTTCGCGGACCGCCTGGAGATCCGGGTCATCGACCACGGCCCGGGGATCGCCCCCGGGCGCCACGAGGACATGTTCCTGCCCTTCCAGCGCCTCGGGGACACGGACAACACCACGAGCCTGGGGCTCGGTCTGGCGCTCTCGCGTGGTTTCGTGGAGGCCATGCAGGGCACGCTCACCCCGGAGGACACCCCGGGCGGCGGGCTGACCATGGTGGTCTCCCTGCCGCTGCTCACGGAGTCCGAGCTCACCGGGCACGCGGCGGCGGACCAGACGGAGGCGGAGCGGCTGGAGTCAGGCACCGCGGGGACGACGACGCCGCACGCCGGCTCCGCGGCCGAAGTGACGGTGCCGTACGGGGCGGGGACAGCGTCGTCGTCACCCCGGGCGAGTGGACGGGAAGGGGTGCCGGGTGAAGATTCTCATCGCGGATGACGACCCGCAGATCCTGCGGGCGCTGCGCATCGTCCTGGGCGCCAAGGGGTATCAGGTGGTCACGGCGGCGAACGGCGCGGAGGCCGTGAGCGCGGCGGTGGACGAGCACCCGGACATGTTCCTGCTGGACCTGGGGATGCCGCAGCTGGACGGCATCGAGGTGATCCAGGGCATCCGGGGCTGGTCCCAGGCGCCCATCCTGGTGGTGTCCGGGCGCACCGGCGCGGCGGACAAGGTGGAGGCGCTGGACACCGGGGCGGACGACTACATCACCAAGCCGTTCGCCATCGACGAGCTGCTCGCGCGAATCCGGGCGCTGACCCGCCTCGTCCCGCAGCAAGAGGCGGTGGCCAGTGCGCGGCTCGGGGACGTGACCGTGGACCTGGCCACCCACAGCGTGACCCGCGCGGTGGAGGGCGGGGTGAAGCAGATCCGGCTCACCCCCACCGAGTGGCAGGTCATGGAGGTGCTGCTGCGCAACGCCGGGAAGCTGGTGACCCGCCAGACGCTGCTCACGCACGTGTGGGGCAGCGAGCACGTGCAGGACAGCGGGTACCTGCGGCTCTACATCTCGCAGCTGCGCAAGAAGCTGGAGGCGGACCCGGCCAACCCCCGGCACATCCTCACCGAACAGGGCATGGGGTACCGGCTGGTGGGGGTAGAGGGGTGAGGGCGGCCCCGGGCGCCCGGCGGCTCAGCCCTGGCGGGCCTTCATGCGCGGGTTCTTCTTGTTGATCACGTAGGTCTTGCCGCGGCGGCGCACCACCTGCGAGCCGGGGACCTTCTTGAGGGAGCGGAGCGAGTTGCGGACCTTCATGGGGCCTCCTTGTTGCGAACGATTCTCGCGTAGGAGGTTAGCACGGGCGTCAAGCTTCGCTCCGGCAACGTCCACCCCACCCCCGCCTCGGCGACCCGTGCGCGGCGGGGCGGCAGCAACGGCGTCGTCGCCCGGCACCGCGCGACCGGTTGCTATGCCCGCGGCGTTATCTCGTCTTCCACGACCCACTTGTGGTTTTTTATGGTCATGCCGTCCGCCTGGTAGTCGACCATGTAGACGATCTGCGTGGTGGAGGAGACCACCGTGCCCTTGGCGCCCTTCATGCCGGGCACGTGGTCCGCCTCGATGGTCACCTCGGTTCCCTCCATGAGGCGCTCCGATCCGGCATCCTTGAGCTCCTGCTGCACCACCCACTTGTGGTCGGTGACCTTGTCGCCGCCGTCCGTGGGGATGTAGTCCACCGCATAGGCCACGGTGTCGTAGGCGCCCACCACGGTGGTCGGCGCGCCCTTCATGCCCGGCATGCGGTCGGTGGTCAGAGTGGCCCTGGTTCCCTTGGAATAGCCAGGGTTTGTAGCCGCGATGATACCCGCGGGAGCGCAAATAATCCCAGCATCTTTCCAATGCCGGCGAACATATGAAATGTTTACCAGAAGTGACCAAATGAGCGCAGTGGAGCCCAAACCAATCATATACGAGGAGTTTGCGGGCGCGCCTGCACCCCTGAATGGGGACCCTGGCTCTGACCCAAGAATTTTCAAGAACTGCAATGGGTTTTCGTTTATTAAATTTGCCCCCTCTTCTGGAGTAAGATCCCGGAAAGATGAAAAGGATTCCTCACTGACAACTACATCTCTTAGAAGAAAATCGGCATTCTGCTTGGGTGTGAAGCTACCCTGTGAAAAAAATGCCGCCAACAGCAGAAGCAAGACTGGTGGAATCAAGGCCCCCAAGAGATGGTTTTCGATATTTATGGTGCTCATCATAAGTGCATGAAATCCCCCAGGATAAATCCTGCACTCGCACCAATTACTGGGAATATAATTAGTGCATCGAATGGGAATGCTGCATTAATTAAAGACGTGCCAGCGTCGGAGATGAGCCTACTGAACCCGAAGGACAGAAGGCCAACGCTAAAACTTATGGCGGCGCCCGTTCCGCTCCATTCCGCCATAATATGTGCGGTCTTTATCAACTTGATACTAGATGAAATGACACCAATAGAATCTAAGAATTTAATTATAACAATCGACCCAAAAATTGCCGGAAAAATAGTAACGCTTATTACAGTGAAATTGAACACTCCGATGACTCTGAGTGCTGCGAAAGTGGCGTCTGATCCGGTTGCAATGAGCATCAAACCCGCCAGTGAAACGAAAACCATACCCCCCCGATAGCATCCACGCATACAGGCGGAGCCCTATAAACCACCCAGGCGTAAATGGGGTATCTATGCCATACAGGACACCCTTCGGAGTCCAATTTTTACATAAAATAAATGCGCGCGACTTAAGAGAAACACAACAATTTTTGACGTATTTGCGCCAGAAGCTAGCGTCTAATTTTACGTTATTTATTTCTGAACTCTTCTCTGCGTGGCGTACGATAACTATCGAAATAAAGAACGCGAGGGCTAGTAGGGCGAGTAATGAGGCGTACCTTAATGCTAAGAAGAGTGTCAGCCATGCGAGCGCGCCAAGTATGGGCTTTACGTAGTAAGACTCAGAAATAGTAGCATTTTTGAATATATAATTACATGCTACCCAAAGCGCGACCCCTACGGGAGGGGCAATAAATAATATTGTCAATGCGACCATTGTGGCCTATCTTGTTTGCAAGGCTGGCGGAGAGAACAATTATTGATCGACTTTTCTAGTTTTATCGCTTGATCCCAGGCAGGAACGGGCTCGCCTTCTTGCTCCACGACACCGCCAGCATGTCCCGCGCACGGGTAGCCCCCACATACAGCAGTGAGCGCTCCCGCAGGGCGTTGTCTTCGCGGGCCTTCTCGTCGTACTGGTTACCCGTGAAGAAACGCGGGATGGACGCATCGCTGACCTCGAACAGCAGCACCCGGGAGAACTCGGTGCCCTTCGCGCGGTGCAGGGTCATGACAGCGGGAGTCCCCGCGGGGATGTTCTGCGTGTCCACGGGCGCCACGGAGACGCCCCTCTCCCCCAGGGCCCGCACCAGGGCGTCCCGCTGCTTCTTGGTGCGCGTGAGGATGCCCAGGGTGCTCGCGGCGAGCCCTTCGTCCGCGATCTCGGCGGACCAGGTCTTCAGCAGCGCCGCCACGCGGTCGTACTCCATGGCCAGGTCATCGGCGGGCAACAACACCGGAGTGGGGCCGGAGCGGCTGGAGATATAGCGCTCTGTGCCGTGGTCAGCTTCTTCGCCCTCAACCTCGTCCAGGTTGTAGTCCCCACCCTCGAGCACCTTGAGCGCCAGGTTCAAGTTCTGCTCGGTGGTGCGGTAGTTCAGGCGGAGCCTGCGGGAGCGGCCCACCACCTTGATCCCGTAATGGCCCAGCACGATCCGTTGACCGTAGATCCGCTGGTTGGAGTCCTCTGCGATGAACAGATCATCCGGTCCTTCCGGGACGATGGCCCGGGCAAGCACCCACCGGGTAGGCGTGAAGTCCTGCCCCTCGTCGATCAGCACATGGTCCACAGGGGAAGCACCGTTGGAACGGTCCAGCACGGCGGCGGCGACCGCTGCTGCCTCATCCCAGTCGATCTGCTGCGCAGCGAGCCCGTCTGCGCGGTAACGCTGCACGGCCGCCCACACGGCACGGCGCTGATTGCGGCCCAGGCGCGATCCCCGTCCCACGCGAGGTGCCCGGAGGTAGTCCTTCTCCTCGGTGATCTGGGCCGGCAGGATCACGTCCTGGTACTCGGACTGGAAGAACGCCGGCACAGCCAGTTCCTCGGGGAGCCCCTGGCCGGCGGCCTCAATGGCTTCATCCCACGAACTCGTACCGTAGGCACCGGCGTTACGGGGCTCCGGCGACTGCCGAACACCCCAGCCCAGCACGTGCTCCATGGCCTCGGGCAGCGCGTCCGTGCCGTTCGCGGCGGTCAGCACCCTGCGGGCCACCTGGTCCAGGGTCATCACACTGATCCCGGGTTGCCCCAGGTGCGCGGCCATCCGCACACCGGGATCCAGCGCACGGATCTGCTGGGCAATCATGTCCACGAGGTTGCGGGTGTAGGACACCACGAGGATGCGCGCTGCGGGGTTCTCGCGTGCGAGCCGCACCGCTCGGTGGACGAGCACCACGGTCTTGCCCGTCCCCGCGCCACCGGAGAGCCGGAACGGCCCGGAGGTCCTCTTGTCCACGTACTCCTGCTGGTCGGGGTGCAGGAACAGCCGCCACGCCTCGAAGTCGCCGCTGGCCAGGGCCTTCTCCAGGGCGGCGTCGTCCTCGATGAGGTGGAAACGGGATGCCGCGCGTGGCGTGGTCATGGCGCGCACCACGGCGTCGGTCTCGGAGGGAACGCCCACCTCGGTGCCGCCCGTCGGCTCGTCGTCGGCCGCGGAGTACCGGGCCCGCACCTCGTCCAGGGGCGTACCGGTGGCAAGGTCAAGCAGGGCGTCCTCTTGCCACCCGCCCACACGCTCCAGGAAGCGCACGAGTTCCTCTTCCGAGGCCGCAGCCACGGCATATTCGGCCACGGGCTCGTCCACACCGAGTTGGGTTGCGAGCTCCGCCGCCGCATAACCGGCCACCAGGTTGGTCGTGGCAGGTTCCGCCTCGGACGACGACGCCGCCCGCTCGTCCTGCTGCCTCGCCACCAGCTCCGCGGCGCGGGCGTCCACCATGGCCTTGAGCTCGGAATCGGTGTAGTGACCTTCCCCGGACTCGGTGGTGGGTTCCACACGGCGAATCTCGGCAGCGCCGTTGATGGGGTTCACGCGGGCGTAGGCCTTGGCTGCCACGGTGTAGGCGTCGTCGTGGGCGTACACGCCGTAGAGCAGCCACAGGTCATGGAGATCGAACAGCACCAAGCGGTGGAACTGGTCCACACGAGCGGTACGCACCCGCGGGTCCGCACTGTTCTGGATGGGCTCCACGTGGAGGCCATTGGTGGTGCTGTCCCGCATGAGTTTCTCCAGCGTGGCATTGACCTTGCCGGAGATGGACCTGTCGTAGCTGGTGACGAAGCCGCGGTCCAGGATGAGCTGCTTATGGGGTGCCGTCATGGCGTCACGCCTTTCCGCCGGGGGTGCTGCCTCGGGCTTGCAGGAGATGATGGATGGTGGCCACGTCCGGTCCTGTCACGGTCCAGTCCGCGGGGGCCACGTCACGGAAGCCGGTCACGAGATCCGCTTCGGACAGCCACGCGATTTTCCATTCCGGCCATGCCAGATCCACGGGGTACCCGTGGAACTCCTCCCCCACATCCGGCAGGGGAAGCTCGAGCCGTCCCGCGAGGCGCAGAATGTCACCCTCCTCCGGGGTCACGGCCTCCGCCACGAGCGACTGCCATTCCTGCGGGAGCGTGACGGACTGCGGGACGTGCAGAACATCCAGGGGGCCCACGCCGGACTCGCGGGGAGGCGCGGGCTCCTGGGACGTGTGGGACAAGAACTCCACCCACGAGTCCCGGGCGGCTTCGGGCTCTTCTTCAGCGATCCGCAGGAGAGAGGACCTGGTCTCCACGACGGTGACGGAACCGGGCTGCAGGTCCTGCCGCAAATTGGCCAGGGCAAGCCACTGCCGCCATGATTCGTTGAAGTACGGCGAGCCCACCGCGGCTTCCCGGTCATCCAGGACCACGGCCAGCCGGTTCACGGGCGAGGTGACCCCGCCGAGCACCACGAGGGGACCGTCCCGCCGCACGAAACCGGGTGCCGTGGGTTGATGGGGAGGGCCCGGAAGCCGATCCCCGGGAGGCGTGTCCAGAATGCCGACGGCCTGCTCCCCCAACGCATCCGGGCTCACCGGGGTGGGCTTACCCGTGAAGAGCAGGAGGTTCAGCTGCTGCGAGACGGTGCGCTGACGCTTGAGCGGATCGCGCAGTGTTCCTCGGAGGAGACTCAGCAGCTGATCCATCGGGTTGGCGGTCAGGTAGGCGAGGTCGTCACCATCGACTGCTCCGCGTGATCGCACCGCTTCCAGAATCCGGGTATCCCAGAGATTGGCAAGGACCGATTCGGTGGTCTCCCCGCGCTGGGCGGCCTCATAGGCGTTCAGGTCGTTGTTCGTCAGCGCGTACACGAGGTAGCCCTGCTCGCGCAGACCGCGGCGCTTGGCGGCGTCGTCGCCCACCCTGTTGGTGGCCAGGGACGCGTGGTACTCACGGCCATCCAGGTAGATAGCGGCCCCCTTGATGCCCTGAGTGGCCGGCCACGTGATCAGGGAGTCCGGCTGGGTGTCCCCCAGCTGCACCTGGGATGCGAAGGAGTACCGGACCTCCCCGATGATGGCGGAGAAGCCCTTGCCGCCGTCCCCCACGGTGTCGGTGACGTCCGCGCCGGGCAGCTGCCCCACGGCCGCACGGAAGAGGCGGCGGAAGCGGTGCTCGAGCGAGGATTCGAAGTCGTCCCCCAGGGGTGCGCTTCCCTCCTCGATCCGCCAGGTCATGTCCTCACCGGGTGCGTCCGAGCCGAGGACCGTACCGAGAATCTCCACGGCCCGCCGCCGGTCCAGACTCTCCCTGTGGGAGGCGCGCACGTGCGGCATGAGGCAGCGGAAGCACGCGCTCTTGCCCTCGTCCTGACACGGGCACTGCGTCAGGTAGTCCTGGGCCTGACGCAGCAGATGCCACAGCGAGTCCGGTGAAGCGAGCTCCGCCAGGTAGCCCGTACCGCCGGGCACGGCGTCGTAGAGCATGAGCGAGTCCGCATTGTTTCGAGAGACGTCCGGGACCACCTCCATGCCCAGGTGGCTGATCTCGCCACCGAAGCGTTCCCGCAACCCCAGCATGAGGGCCGCGTAGAAGCTCCACAGCGAGCGCCCTGAGCTGTCGTCCGTGATGGACGGGGGGAGGCTCATCATGATCGTCTCGGTGGTCAGTTCGCGGGAGAGCACCACGGACACGGACTCCGGGTTCTCCACCCGGCGCTGGGTACACCATCCCTGGTGTTCCTGGGCCTTGTTCTCCCCGAGGGTGGTGTCCAGGTGACCGCACACCGCGCAGATGGTGAACCCCCCGATGCGCTGCCGGCGTCCTGCCAGTGTGGCTTCCCGTGCGCCCTCCCGCGGCTTGCCCACGTTCAGCCGGGTCAGCCGGGAATCGCGCCGGAAGGTGATGCCCACTCCCGTCCCGCCCACGGACCACTGGGCGCGGGTGTCCGCCCCGGTGAAGTCCGGGATGGTCAGCGTGTCATAGCTGGTGCTGGCGCGATCCTCGGAGGCGTCGGTGATCTTGGCGCGGTTCAGCTCCATGGTGGAGGACACCTTGGTCAGCTCCACCACGTGCAGGTGCTGACCCTCGTCCGCGATGCCCGGCCGCTGGCACGCGGGGCATGCGTCCAAACGCTGTGTGCTCTCGAGCGTGGTCGTGTGCCCGCAGTCCGGGCAGAAGGCCACGCGCCGCACGCCGTCACCGTCACTGCCCACGTCCACCGAGTCGATTTCCAGTTCGTGGCCGCCCGCATAGAAGTGATTCCCGGGGGCCAGCTCGGTCAGGGCGGTGAACCCGGAACGCTCGTACTCGGCCGGGATGTGCTTCCAGTTGTCGTGCTCGTCCCGGTAGGTGAGGGTGGCTTCCAGACTCACGGCATCGTCGTACAGCGTGAAGTTCGGGAGCACCCCGAAACGCTCCAGCACACCAATCCAGTGCTCGTGACTGAGCTGGGAGGCCTCCGCACGCAGCCGGGCCTGGCTGCCGGAGAGCCGCCGCTCTTCGCGCTTGCGGGCTTCTTCGTCCTCCACCGAGCCAAGCTTCTGCTCCTGCTCGTCCAGCAGCTGCTGTTGACCCTCCAACTCGGTGGTGAGCTTCTGGTCCTCCTCCGCGGTGATCACCACGGTGCCCGCGGCAATGTCCTGCAACCGCTTCTCCACGGCCTTGCGACGGTGCGTGAGCTCGTCCTTCTCGCGCCACCAGCGCTGCACGGAGGACTTCACGGCCCGCTCCAGGCCGCTGGGCTCATCGCCTCCGGGCCACGTGGCCCACTCGCGCAACGCCACGGCGGCCTCACGGGTCATGCCGCGGCGGGGGTTGTCCCCCACCTGGAAGGCGGACAAAAACTCATCCAGTCGCTGCTGTGAGTGCTGCTTCGCGTCCGCGAGCATGACCCCCAGGAAGGTCTGAGGGCCGCTGGACTTCATCACGGAGGCGGCGCGGGCGGGGTCCGGGGCGCCGTCGTCCCCGGCCATCCGGTCCATGAGGAACGCCGTGTACTGCCGGTGCAGGATCTCCTCCGCGGAGAGATATGCCGCGGGCGGGCGCACCGCACCGTTGAGCATGAACTCGGGTTCGATGAACGCCGAGCCCTTTCCCCGCGTGGTCATGAAGGCGAGGTCCAGCGAGTTGCCGGTCAGCCGCCCCGCGCGGCCCACACGCTGCAGGTAGGAGGCCACGGTGTCCGGAATGGACGCCAGGATCACGGTGGAGAGATCACCGATGTCGATACCCATCTCCAACGTGGGCGTGGCCACCAGCACGTTGGGTGCGCCCGGGGTGGTCTCGCTGTTCTTGAACTCGTTCTCGTACTCCAGTCGCGTCTCTGCCTGCAGCAAGGAGGTGTGCTCGCGGGCGATGACACGCCGCATGTCCCCGCGGTACAGGCTGCGGTAGTAGCTGCTGCGCAGCCGGTCCCGGCGCAGGTGACCCTTGCACTGATACGTGGTGCACGGCGCTCCATCCAGGGCGGCCAAGGTCTCGGGTAGACCCGTCACCATTTCTCCGCACACGGGACAACGCAGGATCTCGGCGGGCTGCGTTGCCAGGGCCATCATGAGCTTCTCGGGCCGCAACCCGTAGCTTTCGGCGGTGGTAGTGCCGCGCTCGGTCACGCCCACCGTGTCGGTGAACCCCGCCTCGCTCAGTGCCGTGAACAGCGGCTTCAGCAGGTGCCCCGCGCTGCGCTTGTCCAGGCCCAGGCATCGTGAGGTCCAATCCACGTACCAGCTGGAGGAATTGCCGGGGTCGGTGAACTCGCTCTTGGGCTTGAAGCGGCCCGTGGCGGGAAACGTGGGCGAGCGGCGCCCGGGTGGGAACGCCGGCATCACGTCCTTGGGTCTGCGCCCGCCCCAGATCTCGTAGCGCATCCCGCCCTTGGCGCGGTACGGGCGCAACCACTCGTGGGCGATCGCACCGTCGGTGCGCAGCCGTTCCAGGACCCCGCGCACCCACACGCCGGCGAGCGCGCCCGCGGGCGTCTCCCCCGCGACGTCGAGCGTCATTTGCCGCGCCGCGCGCTCCAGGACGTCCTCGCCCACGGAGCGCAGCTGGCCCTCGGGCGCCTGCACGGAGGCGGCCGCGGTGCCGGTCGCAGCCAACGTCCGGCCGTAGGACTCCACCAGGCCGGCCTCGAGTTCCAGGTCGAACTCCAGGCGCGTGGCCACCAGGTCCGCCGCTCGACGACGCCGCCGCGCCGTCTCCTCGTCATCCCAGAATCCGCGCACGGGCGGGTTCTGGGCAATCGTGGGATGCAGCAACCGGTAGCGCTCCTCGGGGGTGTGGGCGTTCGCCATCATGCGTTCCACCACGTCCTCGACGGGAGCGGGCTCCTCAGTGAGGGCCGTTTCAATGGCCGAGCGCAGGGCGAGCGAATAGGACCGCGCTTCCACGAATCCGGCTCGGTGCGCGGCGTCCTGCACCGAGTCCGTGAACACGAGGGACTTCTTCTCGCTGGGGTCCAGCCCCGCCGTGCCGAACAGGCTGGACAGGGCCACGGAGAGCAGCGTGGCGGTGCGGGATCCCACGAAGCGGATGCCATTGGCCACCTGACACGAGGGGCACGTGTCCGCGTTGGACAGGGCATCCGCTTCCAGGCCCACGTGCATGAGCACGGGCAGGCTATCGACGTCGCCCGCGTCCTCCGCGGGCAGAGTGTCCTCGATGCTGCGGCGCTCGGGGTCCAGGAACCGCACGCGCTCGTTGTCACCGGGTTCCGCCCCGGGAAGCGAGATCAGCGCGCGGAAGCGTCCCGTGTGGCGCACGTGGGCCTCGCGGATCGCCTGGGGCTTGATCACCAGGTCATTGGTGCCCGTGAGGGCGATGCCCCAGCCGGTTCGCCCGCAGTGGCGGCAGTAGATGGCGGGCAGGAAACTGCCGTCATGCACCGTGCGGTCATCGCTCCACGAGAACGCCACCGCGGGGGACACCGCACGGTCCACACGGGAGACTTCGCGGGTCCAGAGGTGGACCTCCACGTTCGGGAAACTGTTGCGGCCGGCCCGCGAGCGCACGTGGGACAGGGCGCCGCACAGGGCCTCGATGAAGCGGGCACCCACGGTGTCCGGGTCCAGGTGCGGGACCAGGGCCGTGCTGAGGTCCCGTACCGGAATGGCGCGAGTGGCCCGCGAGAGCAGATCGCTCACGAGTGGATGGGCCAGGAAGAGATCGCGCTCGGTGGCGGGATCCAGCTCGGCGTTCTCGGCCGCGGCATCCGGGCCTCGCCACAGCACCCCGAGCACTCGACGGGTGAGGTCCGCAGGATCGGGCAGCAACCCGCCCTGCCTCACCGGCAGCACGTCGAGGATTGCTTCCAGCTGACCCAGGGTGGGGTGTTCTTGGGCCTGCCACGCGCTGCGATCCACGCGGGCCATGGCCTCGTCCCGGAGCTGCTCCTGGGTCACGCGCCGCTCCGTCACCACCGATGCCCGGGTGAACTCCACCCCGAAAATGGTGCTGGCGAACTCGGCCACGGGGGCGATATCGCTCTCGTCCCCCAGTGTTGCGGACGTGGCCACCGGGATCATGGCCGTGCGCTGCGGTGCCAGCCGGTCCAGCACCAGGCGCAAGCGGCGGATCAGCATGGCCACGTCCGTGCCCTGAGCGCCGTTGTAGGTGTGGAACTCGTCCAGCACCAGGTAGCGCAGGGACTCGGCGGACTGCTCCCACAGCGGACGATCCGCCGACCGCAACAGCAGCTGATCCAGCATCTTGTAGTTGGTGAGGATGATGTCCGGGGCCACCGAACGAATCGTGTGGCGGTCCTCGATCAGCCCCTCCGCGGACATGGCGGTGCGCGGGGCGCCCGAGTGCTCACCGATATAGAGCGCGGCGGTGACTCCCTGCAGCGCGGGGTTCTCGTGGATCATTCGTGCCAGCCGAGCGGCCTGATCGTTGGCCAGGGCATTCATGGGGTACAGGATGATCGCCTTGATGCCATGCAGGCCCTGTTTCCGGGCGCGCACGGCATAGTCCAGCAGGGGGTAGAGGAACGCCTCGGTCTTGCCGGAACCCGTACCCGTGGTCACGATGGTGGGCTCCGGGACCCGCAGCCCCTGCCGGTCCTGCGCTCCCGGGACCGATGGGTCCGTGGTCAGTCTGCGAAAGGCCTCCGCCTGGTGCGCGTACGGCTGGAACCAGTCCGGGAGCACACGGAGCGGCGGCTCGGTGGGATCGGTCTGGAAGGGCAACCGGGTGCGAAGGAACGGGCCCCGGAAGATCCCCTCCTCCCGGTCGCTGAGGAAGGAGCTGAACGCGTCCCGCGCGTACTGGTCCGAGAACTCGATGGCCGTGGTGACGTATTCCACCAGGGCCGACTGCATGGCCTCGGCCTGCAGCGAGGGCAGCAGTTCACTCATGCGCCGTGGACTCCTTCGTAGACACCCGGCCGGTACACACCCTGCTCCATCCGCTCGGCAAATGCGGCGTATGCCTCACGCATGTCCGCCTCCCGGTCCAGGATGCGGAACGGTTCGGGAGCGGTGATCTGACGGCCCTCCGCGGTCACGTACGTGCGATCCTCGATGCTGAGGCCGTACTCGGGCCGCCCGGCCTTGTTCCACGCGGTCCGCACGGTGGACGGAATGAGGCGGCCGGTGGAGTCGTAGACCTTGCCCCGCTTGTCCTCGCCGCGTTCATACGTGTAGAGCACGCCGAACTGGGTGCGGTACAGGGTGCACAGCTCGTCAATGGGGATACCGGTCACGTGAGCCATGATCGCGTCGATCTCCACGAGCGCACGACGCCGATCTTCGTCCTTGCGCAGCGGCGTGGCCGTGGTCCATTCCGAGCCGACCTCACCCAGCGCGGGACGGTCCGAGCGCTCCCGACCCCCGGTCCACGAGTCATCCGCCATGGCAGGAACCCAGCAGTCCCGCCACAGGTGTGCGTAGGCGTCGGTCAAGCAGTTGAGCCGCAAGACTCGTAGCGCCATTGCCGCCGCCAAAGGGTGGTCTAGCGGAACGAATGGCAATCGGTCGATAGCCGATTGGAAAATTCCACTTCCTACCGTGGCGCGGACGAGAAAATCGGAGATGAGAGAGCTCATACTCCCCATAGCTTCAACGAGGACACGAGGGGCGCTGGAATACCCATCTGAAAAGACAGAGTGAACCGTGCTAGTGCCAGGCGGGAAAATCGCGGGAATAAGAGTTCTCTCCCCTGTCCCGGCAGCCATGGCTCGCCACATGACACGGTAGAAGTCTCTCACCGGCACCGCGGTCTGCTCGCGGGGGTTGTGGAGGTCCTGGACCACCCACGACCCGTAGTTGCGGTCATAGCGCGCCGTGGAGACGGAATCATCGACATCCCGATCGTAGAGGGGCTTGTACTCCGTCACGGGCAGGGCGTCACCGGGCAGCACCTCCAAGTCCACCGGTGAGTAGTCCTGGTTCCCGCGCATGGTCTCATTCCGCGACGCGTAGAAGGGGTTCCCCACGTGGAAGTACGGCCCCTGCAGGATGACGTCATTCCAGGAGCGGGCCTCCCCCCACCGGGACTCGAAGTACCCGTCTCGGCGGCCGAACGTCTCATCCCAGCCGCGACTAAAGCCGGGGTTCCATTCACGCAGGGTCGGCACCCGAGTCAGCCGCTGGAGTGCCTCAGCGGCTGAGTGATTGACCGAAAACACCATGCGCGCCTCGTGGATCGGAACGTCCTCGGACCCCGCTTCCATGAGCGCGTGCCAAGTAGCTAGGACATCGCGGTCGACGTGTTCAATGCGTGAAGCATGAGGCCGCAGATCCCACTTACCAGACTCATCCCTGAAGCCAGGTTCTAATCCGTCTCCATTATGAAGCATGGATCCATAGATGGTATGCGGGTGATACATCGAGATGGCGTTCAAGAAATTGGGAGGTTGGCTCGACCCATAAATGTTAATACTGTAAGAAACATGGTGATCTACCTCGCCAAACAACTGAAGTTCGTTCAGGAAGTTCCAATGCCGTCGCAAATGGGAATACGTTGCTCTTCGTAGCGACTGACCATTAGCATCCGTCAAATGGCTTGGGGGGTGGATAAGAGCAATACAGCCTCGATTTGTTTCGTGCCGCCACGCCTGGACCATGAATGCCCGGTAAAGGTCTGGCTGTGTCCCTTCCAACTCTGGATACTCGCTCACGGCACCCACGTATTCTGCCAGACCCGCAGTATCTGTCAGACCCGCCAGCAGCACACCCTCTGCACCGGGAATCCGCATGGTCCATTCACGCCGGGCGTTCTTCGCCTTCTCCGACGGCTTGTCCATCAATGTCCACCACGGGTCGCTCTCCCCCAACAGCGCACTCACATCAGGGCGCGGTCGCACCCACGGGGGGTTCCCCACCTGGAAGTCGAACCCGCCCCGTGAGAACACGGCCGCGAAGTCCAGCTCCCAGTGGAAGAACCGCTGTTCCTTGGCGATCCGCTGGGCCTCCCGCAGCCACGGGGTCTCCGCAAGCAGCCAGTCCACGTCCCGCGCGTTCTCCGCGGGGAACATCCGCTCAATGTCCTCCAGGGTCTCCCACTCGGAGTCGCTGCTGCCGAGGTACTCCCCCTGGCGGCCCTTTCGGCCCTCGAACTTCTGGCCCGTGATCTGGCGGATCACGGTGAGCCATTCATTGAACTCGGGTGGCTGCGGGGTGTCCTCGTCCAGCGTGACGGGCCAGAACCACAGGGCACACCACGCGTCCATGATGAGCCGGAGCCGGCGGTAGGCGGAGTTGGGATCATCCAGCCACGCCTCGATCTCCTCACGCGTGACCGCACCTCCCGGCTCCACGTCCGCGCCCCACACCTCGATGGAGCGGCGGGACTGCCGCTCCGCCTCCACCATGCGCCGCCGGGCGAGCTGCCAGAGATCGTCAATGCGATCCGTGAGGGACGAGAGCTCCGCGATCTCCTTCTTGATGGGTTTGCGATGCACCCGCTTGGACCATTCCCGCAGCGTCTTTGCCTGTTCGGGAGCCAGCTTCTTGATCTCCTTGTTGGACCCCGCGGCTCCCCACCCCTCGGCGGGGAGCAGAAAGTGGAAGATCCCCGTGGTCTCGTCCACGGTGCGGTCCAGGGGAACGTGACGCGGCGCCGTCGTCATCCGGGCCTTGGGCAGGGCCTTCTCCACCACCGAGGTGTCATAGACCGCGTGCCGCGCGCCCACCAGCGAATTACCGGAGCGCAATCGCAGCCCGAACCACGGGGCCTTCAGCCCACGGGACATGGTGTCCAACCACAGGGAGACCTCCGCGAGCTCCACGGCGGTGGGATTCAGGTCCACGCCGTAGACGTTATGTAGCGCGATGTACGCCTTGACCCGCTGCAACTCCGTCGGGTACTCCTCCGGGTCGATCCTGGTGTCCAGCTCCGCCTGCCGCCGCTCCAGATATGCCTCCGCGAGCTGGCGCACGGCCTCGATGGCGAACGCCCCCGAACCCAGCGCGGGCTCGCACACGGACAGCCCCAGAATCTCCTCCGCGGACATCTCGTCCGTGAGCAGCTCTTCCAGGCCCTGCTGCACCGTGAACTGGGTGAGCACCTCGGGGGAGTAGTAGGACGCGGATTGCTGGCGCTGCCGCCCGGAGAGCCGGAACACGAACTCACCGTAGTGGTACGTGCGCGGAACTTCGCGGCCCAGCTCGTCCTCCGTCATGACCACGTGCTTGCGCAGTTCCTCGTCCACACGATCCTCGGGGACCACCCACGAACCGTCGGACGGGTTGCCGTGCTTGGCCAGCTCCACCAGGGTCCCGTTCGCAAACGAGCCCGTGTAGCTCATCAGGGACTCGTACACCGCGCCCAGCTGGTTGATGCCCAGGGCCACGTAGCTGATGAACCCACGGTCCCGGCCCTTGCGCTCTTTGGTCAGCAGCAGGTTCTGCAGGACTCGTTGCAGCGCCTTGTTCCCCAGCTGGACCTCGTCGATCAGGGCGGTGCGGTCCCTGCGGAACAGGTCCGAGCGCAGTGCCTCGAAGGTGAGACCCTCGCGAGCGATGTCCGCGGCGTCGTCCTCCTGTGCCAACTGCGGTTGGTGCCCCACCTCCACAAGATCGAAGAGGACGCGCAGCGACGAGTAGAAGTGCGTTCCCCGCTCGGAACGGGACGTCAGCTGCTTGAGCGTGAGCTCGCGCAGCCGGTCGATCGAATAGCCCGTCTCGTACTCGGGGTCCCCCGTGGGCACCACGCCCAGCTCGGGGCTGGCCTCCGCGTAGAGCAGGAACAGGATGCGGTAGAGGTAGCGCAAGGACTGGACGGCGAGCACCTGGGCCTGCTCGTCCGGCAGGGGCAGCAGGCCCTGGTCCTTGCGGCGAGAGACCACCTCATTGGCAATGATCTCAATGGACTCGCGCACGCCCTCCCGCAGGTCCTTGGACACACCTACGGCATTGCGCACGGATTCCTCGCGGCGGGCATCCCACCAGATGGTGCCGTTGGCGTCCGGGGCCACGGACGGCGCCGCGATACACGCGAGCAGGCGCTGGATCTCACCGCCGGACTTGGTGTCACCGCGCTCCGCGACGGTCTGCACGTCCACGGCCAGGTAGCGGCCCTGCGGCCACGCGTCCTCGCTGGTGAGCACCACGGTGCGCCCTGCCAGCACGAGCATGTACCGCGGCGGTTGATCCTCGGACACCAGGGCGGACAGCAGCTCGCTCACGGACGAGATCGGCTGCCCGTCCTCCTCGTGCAGCGTGACGTCCGCGGTGAGCAGCCCGTGGTGCTTGGAGAGCAGATCCTCGGCCGTCTCGGAGGCGAGCGCATCGATCATCGCAATGCTCGGCTCGGTGGTGTCCAGCGGCGAGTACCAGCGCAGGGCACCCTCGCCCCGGCTGGGCTGGCTGGTGTACCCCAGCACCTCGCGCAGAGTGTCCGCGGCGGCCGACGACGCCCGCGCCACCGCCTCGCGCCGCTGCGTGTTGGTAGCGCCCTCCGGGAGCTCCGCGGCCGCGGCGTGCAGCGCGATCAGCTCCGAGAGGATCCGCTGGCGAGCGGCCGTCACACGATCCAGGGGACTCTCGTACCCGGGCGAGTCCTCCGACTCCTGCTTCCACTCCTTGACGAGCTTCTTGGTCTCGGCAAGGAACGTCCCGGAGTTCTCGTCCGCGGTGAAGTAGAACTCGCTGATCCACTCGTTGACCACCATCAAGGCATCACTGGACGGCATGATCACTTCCCTCCCTGCGGAACCACGACCAGCAACGGACGCACATACGTCCGATCCGGCAACATCTCCTGTGCAAGCCTGCGCTCTCCTTCAACGGCTGAGCGAGACTGCCGGAACAGCTGAGTCTGAGCGGAAATCCCCTCCGCCCCGCGCTCCCAGTCATCCATGCGCTCCACCCAGTGGTCCGCGCGCTCCTGGGCCTGCTGGCGGGCGGAAACCGCCACGCCACGCTCCATGTAGTCACGCGCGGCCTGCACAGCGGGGGCCACGAGCCGCTCGTACTGCCCCGGTTCCGCCACGGGAACCCCCACGATGTCCGGGTTCAGACCGAGGTCCTGGAACAACTGGGCCGGCCCCGTACTGGGCTGGGGCAGTGGATAGTCGCCCATGAAATGCACTGGCAGGTACACCACCGCAATGTTCTGGCCGCGGCGATTGGTCACGATGCCCTGCAACACCACGGTGGGCTGCTCCACGGAGCCGTGCACCGCGAAGATCTCGTTCCTGCCCAAGTGGGCCAGGGACCGATCCGCCACCCAGTCCAGCACCGGGTGCAAGGGGGACAGGTAATGGGTGTCCGGCCAGGACGTCCCCTTGGCGTCGTTCAGCGCGGCCTTCAACCGGGCCTCCGCGGTGGCCCGATCCGGGGTCAGTCGCATCCGATCCAACACCCCGCGGTCCTCCAAGTAGGACTGGGGCAGGGCCATCAGTCGTTGCCGCAGATCCGGGCTGGGCTCGAAGGTGATGGCCTGGACGCTGCCCGCGTTGTTGCGCTCCACCTCCAGCCCCACGCCGCCATCATCCCGCTTCCGGTCCGGCTCGCCGTAGAGCTCGGTGAGCCCTTCGCGCAGGTAGTCCACGTCCGATCCGAAGAGGCCGGTGGTTCGGTCCGCGCCGGCCTGCTGCCTCTCCGTTGTGCGGCCTGCATCCCCGGGGGCGGGCGCGTCCTGGGAGGCGGCCTGGGTCAGGAAGGTGAGCCAATCGTCGTCGTTCTGGGACACCGCCTGCTCCGGGGACGGGACCACGTCCTCGAAATCCTTGGCGCCGCGCAAGACCTCGGTAATGGCCTTCTCCTCGGCATCCCCCGAGTAACTGCCCATGAGCGACGCCGCGTCGCCGAGCTTCTCGTGAGCTTCCCGCTCACGCTCCACCAGACGCGTGAGCACGCGAATGTCCCCCGTGAAGCCGTCCACGCCCTGCAGATCCAAGAGCAACGTGGTGATCTGGGGAGATTCCACCTGCCCATAGCGATCAATGCGTCCGTTGCGCTGCTCAATGCGGATCAGGGACCACGGGATGTCGTAGTGGATGAGCTCGTGGCACTGCAGGTGCAGGTTCACGCCCTCCGATGCCACATCACCGGTGACCAGCACGCGGATGGGGCTGGAGGCCTGCTTGAAGGACTCCACGAGTTCCTGCTGCTCCACGTCCGTGAGACCGCCGTGCAGCACGCGCACCTGCCCCGGTTTGAACGCCAGGTCCCGCATCAGGTGCTCACGGAGCCACTCGAGAGTGGGAACCCGCTCGGCGAAGATCACGGCGCGCTCCGGGGACCGAGGACCCACGTTCTTCTGCCGCAGCTGCGAGACCAGCTCGCGATACTTACCGGAACGCGGGCTGGCGCCATCCCCCGGGAGACATGCTGCATTCAGGTCTCGCAGCCGCAGCAAGGCCTCGTGCTCCGGACCCGCGGCGGCATTGTCCTCCAGGGTCCGGAGCCTGGCGTCAATCGTGTGCTGCAGGGCCACGGGGGAGGACAGGAACGCCTTGGCCAGCGTCCACGGGAACAACCGGGAGCCCTTGCCCGTGACGGGCGGCGTGCCCCGCGGGTGGGTCCACGTGGTGACAATCTCCTCCCCCACCGCGAGCTCCTCTGGACTGGGAGTCACGGCAATGTGGCGAGGTTCCTTCCGCTCGGCCCAGCGGTCCCCCACCTCGTTCTTCACGGAGTCCGAGTAACGGTGCCTGCGGATCATGAGGTTGCCCACCGCGGCAGGGCTGATGTCCCCGCGCGCGCTCACACTCGTGGGTTCCAGCAGGGTCAGCAGCTGCGCGAAGGACTCATTGCGACCGTTGTGGGGTGTGGCCGAGGCCAGAACCAAAGCGTCCGTGTTCGGGGCCAGGATGTGGGCCAGCTGATTGTTCTGTGTTGCCTGGTTGGTCACGTTGTGGGACTCGTCGATCACCACGGCATCCCAATGGTGTTTGCGCAGATCGTGGATGAACCGGTCCTGCTTCAGCGTGTCGATCGAGATGATGACCTTCTCGAAGAACGTGAACGGGTTCCGGGTCGCCGGGAGCTTCTGCTTGACCCTCTGCACGCCCTCGGAATCCAACCGGACGAACGGGATGGCAAAGCGGGTCCACAGCTCGTGCTGCATCTGCTCCAGCACATGACGCGGCGTCACGACCAGGATCCTCCGCCCGCGACCCCGGCGGATGAGCTCCGCCAGGATCATCCCGATCTCCAGCGTTTTGCCCAGACCCACGGCGTCCGCAATCAGCAGGCGGGTGCGCAGGCGTTCCGGCTCCAGCGCCTTCTGCACTGCCTGCCGCTGATAGGCCAGGGTGTCCGCAAGCGCATGGGAGGTCAGAGCAGGCTCCGGATCCGAGATGGGGAGCGAGGTCTTGCGCAACGTGGACTCGAGCCACAACCGCGAGCGCGCGTAGTGGGAACTGGTGTCCGCCACCACGGCGGTCTGCGAGGGGTCATGGGTGCGGACATCGTCGATCCGGCGGTAGAACTGCGCCGTGGTGCCCTCCACCAGCTCGCTCACCCCGCGGACGGTCAGCAGTTCACCGTCCGCGGTCTGCTCCACGGCGGAGACCAGCCACTGCTCGTCCCGAACTTCGACGATGGCACCGGGGGCAATGTCTAGCGCGTGTTCAGTCATCAACGACTCCGGGTGGACGGACAGTTACCTGGCAGTCTACAAATGCAAACGCATCATGGGTGTGCGCCGCCACACCCGCCGACCGCGGGGTGGCCCGGGCGGGTCTCGATCCTCCACCAGAAGACCGCTGAGCGTGTCGGCCGTCACTTGTACCGTGAGCCCCATGATTCAGTCTGCGACGCAGTACCCGGTTCGGACGCTGTTGGAGGCACCGAGCAAGCTCACGTACGTGATTCCGCCCTACCAGCGGGAGTACTCCTGGAAGCGAGATCAGTGGGAGAACCTCTTCCAGGACCTCATCGAGGCAGAAGGTCAGCACTTCCTGGGGACCATCATCTCCCTCAACAACTCCACGGACAGCATGAACCCCCGTTTGGAGCTGATTGACGGGCAGCAGCGACTGACCACCCTCTCGATCCTGCTCACCGCGTGCTACAGCGTATTGGCGGACCATCAGGAAGACCTCGATGAGGATCAGGAAGACCTCTTCCGCGATGTTGGTCGGCAGTTGGTGATCTCCTCCGCCAAGACGCCGCGACTACTGCTGCAAACCCAAGGCAACAACCGCGTTGATTACCTCGGCATGCTGCGTGAAGCCGGAGTAAAGGTGGATGCTCCCGACACCCGGATGGACCGACGCCGCCTGATCGCCAAGTGCTTCTCGTACTTCCGGGACGCCATCATGGAACTCACCGAGAATTCCGGTGAGCCGGGCGTGCCTCCCATGACAGCTGTGGGGGCCGCGCTGCGCGTCATGGAGGCGGCCAATGAGGCCATCATCGTGAAGATCGAGGTCTCCTCAGCGTCGGACGCCTTCACGCTGTTCGAGTCCCTCAATAACCGAGGACTCCCACTGTCCCCGGTGGATCTCATCAAGAACCAGTTCCTGGCTCTCTCGGATGTCCGGGGTGCCATGAGCGTTGAGGATGCCTTCGCGCTGTGGGATGGGATGCTTCGCAACCTCGGTGATTCCTACACCACCCATGAACGGTTCCTCCGGCACTACTACAACGCGTTCCTTGCCGAACTCCCCTCGGTCCAGAACGCGAGCGTAGCGACCAAGAAAAACCTGATCCGCATCTACGAGACGCTCTTCAAGGGCAATCTCACCGAACAAATTCATCGACTGGTGTCGGCGAGCGCCATCTTCGGACGCATTGCGTGCACCACGGAGCGTGAGGATCCCACCCAGCTGGACGCGGCGTATGGCACCCTCAACAGGGTCCAGGCGGCACCCTCCTTCATGTTGCTGCTGTGGTTGGAAACCCACCAGCAGGACAAGCACCTCAGCGAAACGGACCTCATCACCGTGACGAACATGCTCGTAAGCTTCTTCGCGCGGCGCAATGTCACCGGTTACCCGGCCACGTATATGCTCTCGCGTATGTTCATGGGGATTATCAGGGATTCCATGGACGCGGAGGGACGGGAAATCCTGCGCATCATCGCGGACGCCCTGCGACGGAACTCCTCGGATAACGAGACCTTCCGGTGGCGGCTCGAGCAGGACCTCTACACAGAGAATGTAGATGCCGCTCGCTTCGTCCTCACGTCCCTTTCGGAGCAGGGAATGACCGCTGAGAACCGCAGGGACCTGTGGGAGCGCCAATCTGGCCGCTACGTCTGGACCATCGAACACATCTTGCCCCAGGGCGAGCACCTGCCCCCGGCATGGGTCGAGATGCTCGGCGGGGAAGAGGCGGCCACTCAGGCACAACAGGAGTACGCCCACAAACTGGGGAATCTGACGTTCAGCGGGTACAACAGCAACTTGGGGAACAAGGGCTTCCTCGACAAACGCGATCATCAGGACAACAACGGCAACTACATCGGTTACCGCAACGGCATCCCCCTGAACCGAGATCTTGCGCACAAGGAGTCATGGGGCCCGCACGATATCCAGGAACGGACACAGCATCTGGTCGAGCGCGCCCTGGTTCTTTTCCCTCTCCCGGTCGCGTAGGAAGCCAGCTACGTCGGAAGGCAACGACGGCGCGCAGCCGAAGCCGCGCGCCGTCGTCATCCCCCGGAGGGAAACCCGAAATCGACCCCAGCGGGGACACTCGGGAAGAACCGGACGTCAGTCCACCGCCAGCCGTCCCCGCTTGGCGTGCGGGTGGCGTCCGTGGACCGCGTGGTAGAAGATCGCCGCGAGGACCACCACCACCGCCAGCACGGTGTACATGGCCCCGAAGCCGGCGGCGGAGAGCAGCAGCCCCAGGACCACGGGGCCCACACCCACGCCCACGTCCGTGAGCAGCAGCAGCGTGGAGATGCCCGTCCCGAGCTTGTGGGCCGGAACCGCGCTCACGGCAATGGCCTGCGCAGCGGGCATGAGCGTGCCGTAGCCCAGACCGGTCATGGCGCCGGCGACCACCACCTGCCAGTCCTGGTTCGCCGCCGCCAGGATGCCCAGGGCCACGGCGAAGCAGATCAGCCCCAGGTAGACCACCACGTTGTCCCCGCGCTGGTCCTGCATCTTGCCCAGCACCAGGCGCATGACCAGCATGGCCACGGCGTACGCCACGAAGAACAGGCCGGCGCCCGTGGTGACCCCGCGGTCCTCCGCGTAGGCGTTCAGATACGTGATGACCCCGGCGTAGCAGATGCCCACCAGGAGCATGAAGCAGCCGATCGGAACCACGGCCGGGTGGGCGATGTCCCGGAACGAGAACCGCGAGCGCTCTGCCTGCGCCTGCTCCTCGCGCTTGGCCAGCGGCTCACGCAGGAAGACGCCCAGCACCAGGCCGAGTGCCGCCGTGGTCAGGGTGGTCCAGAACAGCCAGGTGTAGTCGAAGGAGCCCACCAGGAACAGCCCGAGGGCCGGGCCGATGGCCGTGGACAGCGTGGTGCCCAGCGCGAAGTACCCGGTGCCCTCGCCGCGGCGGGAGTCGGGGATCACGGACTGGGCGATCGTCATGAGCGCGGTGCTCGCGAAGGCGTAGCCGAAGCCGTGCAGCAGGCGCACCACGATCAGCACGGGCAGGCTCCCGGCCGGCAGGTACAGGGCGCAGGCCACCGCCACGACCACCAGGGAGATCAGCAGCATGCGACGCCGCCCGAGCGCGTCCACCAGGTACCCGGAGAACAGCCGCGCCACGGTGGCACCCACGACGAACGCGCTGGACGCGAACCCGCCCACGGCGTCCGACGCCGCGAAGCTCTTCACCGCGTACAGCGCCATGGTGGTCACCAGCATGTAGAAGGTGAGGTACTGCAGGAAGTTGACCACCCACGCCAGCACGAACGTGGGCGTGACCAGCCGCGCGGGCCCCGCAGAATGCGCGGGCCCGGGGTGTACCCGCTCCACCGTCACCGGTATCTGTCCTGTGGGTACATGGTTCTCGGTGTCCACCGACACGGGCTCCTCCTGGTCGCAAAGTCTTGTATCGTGCAAAATTGTAACATGCAATTTGCATAGTACAATGGGCGGGCCCCCAGCTCGGCCCCCGGCTGCGGCCGGGCGGGAATGAAAGGATGGATCCGTGCAGAGTGAGGATTCCGTCAACGAGCTGGTCTACGAGCACATGCTGCTGTCCCGGTACGCCCTGCAGGGCGCGCCACCGCAGTCCCGCACCGAGGCGCTGGACCGCAGCTCCACCGTGCTGCTCGCACGCCTCCAGGCGGGCGGACCCATGAGTGTTGCCGAGCTCGCCCAGTCCTTCGGCCTGGACATCTCCACCGTCCACCGGCAGGTCGCGGCCGCCATGAAGAGCGGGCTCATTGAGCGCATCAAGGACCCCGAGGGCGGGGTGGCGCGGAAGCACCAGCCCACCGAGGAGGGTGTGCGGCGGCTCGAGGAGGAGTTCCGCTCCCGCCGCGCGTCCTACGAGCAGTTCACCGCGGACTGGCCCCGGGAGGACGTCACCGCCCTGGCCCGTCTGGCCCGCCGCTTCAATGAGAGCGTGGAGGGCACCCTGGGGCACAGCTGGCCCCGGCACTACCCCACGGAAACGGGCGCTGCGGAACCCGCTCCCGGCACCCCCGCCGCCCAGGACTAGGGTGGGAGCGTGACTCGCCTAACGAACTTCACACGCCAGGGACTCCGGTTCGACGTCCTCGACCAGGGGCCCGAGAACGGCCCCGTGGTCCTCCTGCTGCACGGCTTCCCGCAGGACGCGCACTGCTGGGACGACGTCGCCGCGCGCCTCAACGCGCACGGTCTGCGCACCCTGGCCGTGGACCAGCGCGGCTACTCGCGGGGTGCCCGCCCGGAGAAGGTCTCGGACTACCGTCGGGAGGAGCTCTCCGCCGACGCACTGGCCCTCGCGGACGCGGCCGGCGCAGAGACGTTCCACCTGGTCGGCCACGACTGGGGCGGGGTGCTCGCGTGGGACATCGCCCTGCGCGCTCCCGAGCGGGTGAGCTCTCTGACCGTGCTGTCGACGCCGCACCCCACCGCCCTGGGCCACGCCCTGAAGACCGCGGACCAGCTGAAGAAGTCCTGGTACATCGGTATGTTCCAGATCCCCGCCGCGCCGGAGCGGCTGCTCGCCGGGAGAATCGGCGCGCTTGCCCGCCGCCAGGGAATCGACGAGGAGGCGGCCTCACGCTACGGGCGGCGCTTCGCCACCGCCGCGGATCTGCGCGGACCCATCAACTGGTACCGCGCCATGTTCCGCCACGACGGCGTCACCGAGAAGCATTCCGGAAACGGCATCATCACCGTTCCCACCACGTTCGTCTGGGGCAATCGTGATCCCGCGCTGGGCCGCACCGCCGCGGAGGAGTCCGAGGTGTACGTGCACGCGCCGTACCGCTTCCTCGAGCTCGACGCCGGCCACTGGCTCCCGGAGCGCGAGGCCGCCACGGTGGCGGACGCCATCGTGGAGCGGATCTCCTCCGCCACGGCCAGCTGACACCGTCCGACCACCTCGGTCCCCGGACTCAGGAGACCGAGGAACCGAGCACCTCCAGCACGGTGTCTCCGTACTCGGCAAGCTTCTTCGCGCCCACCCCGCTGATCCCGCTGAGCTGTGCGGTCGACTCCGGGGCGGCCTCCACGATCCCCACCAGCGTGGCGTCCGAGAACACCATGTAGGGCGGGATCTGCTTTTCCTTGGCCACCGACGTGCGCCACTCACGCAGTGCCTCGAAGACCTCCCGGTCCGCGGTCTCCAGCGTGTCCGCGGCACGGGAGCGGGACCCGCTTCCACCGGACCGGCCCCGGCCGGCACCGCGGGAGGACGGCGCCCGGTCCACCGCGAGCTCTACGGTTGCCTCGCCGCGCAGCACGGGAGCGGCTTCCGGCCCGGGGACGAGCACCCCGAAGTCCCCCACCGCCTCCACGATGCGGCGGGCCAGCAGCTGCCGCAGCACCGAGCGCCACTCCCGCTCGGAGAGCTCCTGTCCGATCCCCCACACGCTCAGCTCCTGGTGGCGTGAGGCCTCGGTGCGCTCGTTGGTCCGGCCCAGCAGCACGTCGAAGACCTTGCCGGAGCCGAACTGCTCCCCGCGCTCCCGCTGCAGCCGGATGAGTGTGGACAGCAGCTTCTGGGCCGGAACGGTGGCGTCCCAGACCTTCGGCGGGTTGAGGCATGTATCGCAGTTGCCGCATGCTTCCGAGTCCTGCCCGAAGTACCGCAGCAGCTGCACCCGGCGGCACGAGGTGGTCTCGCACAGGGCGAGCATGGCGTCCAGGTGGGAGCGGGCGCTGCGCTTGTGGAGGTCCGACCCCTCCCCCTGGTCGATCATCCGCCGCTGGTTCACCACGTCCCCCAGGCCGTAGGCCATCCATGCCGTGGCGGGCATGCCGTCGCGGCCCGCGCGCCCGGTCTCCTGGTAGTAGCCCTCAATGCTCTTGGGCAGGTCCAGGTGGGCGACGAACCGCACGTCCGGCTTGTCGATCCCCATGCCGAACGCAATCGTGGCGACGACGACGATCCCTTCCTCCCGCAGGAACCGCACCTGGGTGTCGTGGCGCACCGCGGCGTCGAGCCCCGCGTGGTACGGCAGGGCGGGGACGCCGCGGTCCGAGAGCCACGCGGCGGTGGACTCCACGCTCTTGCGGGACAGGCAGTAGACGATCCCGGCCTCCCCCGGGTGCTCCGACTGGATCAGCCGCAGCAGCTGGTCCTTGGCCCGGTCCTTGGGCTCGATCCGGTACTGGATGTTGGGGCGGTCGAAGTTGGAGACGAAGTGGCGCGCGTCTGCCATCCGCAGCCGTTCGGTGAGCTCCCGGTGGGTCTCGCGCGTGGCGGTGGCGGTGAGCGCAATGCGGGGGACGTCCGGGAACGCGTCGGCCAGGACGGAGAGCCCCAGGTAGTCCGGCCGGAAGTCGTGACCCCACTGGGCCACGCAGTGCGCCTCGTCGATGGCGAACAGCGCGATCTGCGAGCGCTGGAGCAGCTCCACGGTGCGGGGCAGGATGAGGCGCTCGGGAGCCATGTAGAGCAGGTCGATCTCCCCGGCCAGCAGCTGCCGCTCCACCTCCTGCGCCTCGTACGGCTCCAGGGTGGAGTTGAGGAACGCCGCTCGGATGCCCACGGCGTCCAGCGCGGCCACCTGGTCGGCCATCAGCGCGATCAGGGGAGAGACCACCACGCCCGTGCCCTCCCGCAGGATCGCGGGGATCTGGTAGCACAGGGACTTGCCACCGCCCGTGGGCATGAGCACCACGGCGTCCCCGCCCCCCGCCACGTGGTCGATGATCTCCGCCTGCTCGCCGCGGAACGCGTCGTACCCGAAGACCTCCTGCAGAACGGCGAGGGACTCGGGGACGGTGCTCGTGGAGGTCATGCCTCCAGGGTAGGCGGTGGGCACGAGACTGCCGCGTGACCCGGGTGCGCTGTGGAGGAGACCCTGCGCTGCGGGCTCGCCCACCAGGACAGCGTCCGGTCCCGGCGCTAGACTCGGCCCGTACGTCCCCACGATCTGCAGCTGCGGAGGAACGAGGCACACGTGCGCAAGGAGGCAGCCGGCTCCCCCGCCGGCACCAGACAGCGCTGACCCGCGCGGCCGTCACTCCCGGGTGACCACGCCGTGCCCATTCGTCATGCCCGAAAACCTCACCGCGTCCCTGCCGCGGCCGCTCACCGGCCAGGCACCCAGCGCCGTCGCCCTCCGATCACGACGCCGCTGCCGCACCTCTCAGCCCCGCACGCGGGTGAGTGCACCCCGTCGAGTCCGCGAGCGCCGTCGTGCGCGCAGGGGACGCACCAGCACGAGAACGAAAGCACAGAAGCATGCATCCGCATACAGAATCCGAGATCCGCAAGAGCTTCATCAACTGTTCCAAGGGCGCATCGCAGCGCATCAACATCCCGCAGGAGGTGCTGCACACGGACTGGGAGTCCCAGATCTTCCTGGGCTGGTACGACCCCAAATCGCCGCGCGCGGGCTACGTGGTGGCCGAGACCGAGAACGGGCTGCGCGGGCTGGTCCTGGAGAAGAGCCCCCAGAAGGCCACCGGCGGGGCGCGCATGTGCCAGATCTGCCTGACCCTGCACCCGGCCAGCGGTGTGTCCCTGGTGTCCATCCAGCGCTCGAAGTCCGCGAAGGACCGGTACAACACGGTGGGCACGTACGTGTGCTCGGACCTCGCGTGCAGCGACTACACGCTGGGGCGTCGGAAGCCGGACGGCGTGCGCCAGATGGAGGAGACCATGGGCGTGGAGGAACGGGCCGAGCGCACGCTGACCAACATGCGCGGACTCATCCAGCGCGTTGCCGAGGCGATGGGCAGGTAGCCCGGGTCAGCTCGTGAAGGGCTTGGAGAAGATCGGGACCATGATGTCGCTGAAGTTCTCCTCGTCCGCCATCTCCCGGCGGAACTTCTGGCCCGGGTGCTTCAGGGCGAACTGCCTGCGGCGCCCGGCCCAGAGGGTCTCCGACGCCAGGTACTGGCCCAGCATGCCGCCCATGCACAGGCAGAACGCGGTGATCGCGGCCTTCAGCACGGAGTCCCCGGCGTCCTCCAGGCCGAGGAGCACACCCAGCACGCCCTGGTAGACGAGCATCCCGGGGAACAGCGGCAGCAGCACGATCATGAGCGTCGCGTTGGACGCGAGATTGAGGGCACGCACCAGGGAGACGCTCAGGGCACCGGCGACCACCGAGGAGATGAGGATGGCCCCGTAGGAGTTGATCCCCAGGGCCCCGATGGCCAGGACACCCAGCTGGACCAGGCCGCCGAAGAGCCCGAGCGAGGCGAGCTTCCAGCCGCGCCCGCCCGACGCGAGCGCGAAGCCCGCCGAGACGATCGCCGCGCCCAGGACGGTGAGCGCCCAGCGGGAGTCGTCCATCTCCAGGGTCTCGATGAAGTCCATCGAGTCCCCCACGAGCGGCTGCATCGCGTGGATGCCGATGCTGACACCGGCCACCAGGCCCGCGGTGCTCGTGACGGCCTCCAGGATCCGACCGGACGCGGAGACGTACCAGCCGGTGATGACGTCGTGCACCGCACCGTACGCGGCGATGCCCGCCAGCCATGCGGCGAGCGCGGCCACGATGCAGACCGCCGTCTGCGTGACGGAGAAGAACACCCCGCACACCGTGGCACCCAGCACCGCCGTGAGACCGCCGGCCGCCAGGCTGAAGATCTCCGGAGCCTTCACCCGCTGGATGAGGGCGTACACGCCGTAGACCACCGCGGAGACCACGCCCGCACTGATGGCCGTGCCCCAGCTGCCGCCCAGGATCAGGGCGAAGCCCACACCGAACATGGTGAACCCGGTCATGATCAGCTTGTGACCGATGATCCGGGACTCCGCCATGACCTCCTCCATGCGGTCGCTGGCCTCGTCCGCCGTGAGCTCACCCATCACGAACGACTCCAGCACCTCGCCCGCGGCAGTGCGCAGCTCGATGTCCAGCGTGCCGGGCTGTGTCTCGAACACCCGCGTGCTGGGAGCCTTGTCCGGCGCGTCCTGGTGGCTGATGGTCACCTGTCCCAGGGAGACGCTCACCGTCACGTCCCGCAGGTCGGTCTTGCGGAAGATCGACAGCAGGGACTTGGTGGTGTTCGCGGATCCCGCCCCGCTGCGGATCAGGGCGTCCGCGATCTGGAACGCGAGTCTGTAAGCAGCCTGTTCAGTGGTGAGCACTGGGCAAGCGTAGTGGGGCGCATCGGCTACCGGCGAGGTGAGGCGGGGGCTCGGTGGTGGGAGGTTGCACACACCGCCCACCGGGAAGGAGACCCCCAACTTCGCTCGAGCCCCTCCGCTCCCGGTGCTAGAACCCCTCCAGCGCCATGTTCGCGAACCGCGAGTAGTGGCCCTGGAACGCCACGACGATCGTCTTGGTGGGCCCGTTGCGGTGCTTTGCCACGATCACGTCCGCCTCACCGGCGCGCGGGGACTCCTTGTCGTACACGTCCTCGCGGTGCAGGAGGATGACCATGTCCGCGTCTTGTTCGATCGAGTTGTGAACGGTGACCCCGTTGGCGATGAAGTTGTGGGCCCCCACCACGGTGGCATCGAACACTTCCTCTTCTCCATCTGCGGTGATGGACACGATGCGATCCCAGTAGAGGTCGTTCATGGCGATCATGTCGAGTTCGTGGGTGTCGAGAACGTCAATGACCTCCCCCACGCGCACGGGCCGATCCAGTACGGCCGTGGCAGTGCCAGTGGTTGGGGGACCCAGAGGGGTGGCACTCCGGTTCGCCACGATACGCCGGACATCATCCCATACGTTACCGGGCTCAACCTCCGAGTGAGGGGCCATGGACCGCTGAGCCTTCTCGGCACGCAAATATTCCAGCAGGTGAGCCGCACCCACCGCGTAAAGGCCGTCCACGGGGATCTGCTCCAGGAACACGAGCTGGTCCTCGAACTCCTCGATCCGCACCTCGGCGCCGACGGTGGTTCCCACCACGGATCCGAGGATGCCGAAGCGCATCAGCAGCTGAGCCACCTGCCCTGCCACTGTCATGTTCAACCCGTGCAGTACCAGCTCGCCCGCTCCGGTGCCTTCTCCGCGCGGCCCCGCAGACACGACGCCCGTCGCAGTCCACGCCGCGCTCAGCAGAGTGCGAACCTGTCCCTTGGGGAGGCTGAAGGCCTCAAGAGGCAGCGTTGGGACCGCGGCGAGCGACCCGCCCAGCCGGGACACGGCGTCGTCGTCCCACGTCGCCTCCTGCTCCGGCGCGCACACGTGCCGCGGGATGCCCAGCCGCTCTCCCACACCGAGATCGCCCAGTGCCCGCCACCCGTCGTAGGTGAAGAACTTGTGGTTCGCCGTGGCCCTGACCTCCCGCCCAGACGCAAGACGGAGCGTGAACACCGGCTTGACCCCCGTGGAGAACACGTGGGTCAAGGGCCGCTTCACGTAGCGGAGGTCGTCCGCGAGGGCCCACACCGGTACATCCTGCTCACCGGACTCGTAAAGCGCCCGCATGGTGGTCTCCGCACCGGTGTCCGCGCGCAGGATGCGGGTGTCGCCCGTGAGGCAGCCCGATTCACGCAGGTCACTCACCTGCGGTTTCTTGTCCTGGCGCTGCTCCGAACCGCGGTTCAGCTGGGACAGCGCCACCACGGGCACGTCCAGCTCCTTGGCGAGCAGCTTGAGCGCACGGGAGAACTCGGAGACCTCCTGCTGGCGGGACTCCACCTTCTTGCCGGAGCTCATGAGCTGCAGGTAGTCGAGGATCACGAGGTTGAGGTCGTGCTTCTGCTTGAGCCGGCGGCACTTGGCGCGGATCTCCATGAGGGACATGTTGGGCGAGTCGTCGATGAACAGGGGCGCCTCGTTCATCTTGCCCATGATCTGCGCGATCTTCGCCCACTGGTCGTCCTGCAGGGTGCCCGCACGCAGGTCCTGCATATTGAGGGTGCCCTCCGCGGAGAGCAGGCGCATGGCGATCTCGTTGCGGCTCATCTCCAGGGAGAAGATCACCGAGGTCATGCCGTGCTTGATGGACGCGGAGCGGGCCACGTCCAGCGCGAGCGTGGACTTGCCCATGGCGGGACGCGCCGCGATCACGATCATCTGCCCGCCCTGGAAGCCGTGCGTGAGCTCGTCCAGCTCGTGGAAACCGGTGGGCACTCCCTGCATCCCGGAGCGGCTGCCCGCGGCCTCGATCTCGTCCACGGTGGCTTCCATGACGTCCTTCAGCGGGACGTAGTCCTCCGCCGTGCGCCGTTCGGCCACCTGGTAGATCTCGCCCTGGGCCTCATTGACGATGTCGTCCACTTCGCCGTCGTGCGCGTAGCCCAGCTGCACGATCTTGGTGCCGGCCTCCACGAGACGCCGGAGCACCGCGCGCTCCCGCACGATCTCGGCGTAGAACCCCGCGTTCGCCGCGGTGGGCACCGAGGCGATCAGCGAGTGCAGGTACGCCACCCCGCCGATCCGCTCGATCTCACCGCTCTTGGTGAGCTCGTCCCCCACCGTGATGGCGTCCGCCGGCTCACCCCGCCCGTACAGGGACACCACGGCATCGTAGATGCTCTCGTGCGCCGGCTTGTAGAAGTCAACGCCGCGCAGCACTTCCACCACGTCCGCGATGGCGTCCTTGGACAGCATCATCCCGCCCAGCACCGACTGTTCGGCCTGGTTGTCGTGCGGCATGGTGCGGCCGTAGTCCTCGCGCGAACCGGACGTGTATTCGGACACCCTTACCCACTTTCGTCACCGTGCTGCCGCCGTTTCCGACGGTCCCGTTCATTGTCGCACCGCCCGCAGACCCGCATGACGGCCCGTCGCGGACCCCGCTTTTCCCCGCTGAACGACGACGCCGCCGCGCCGCCGCCCTGCCGCGCGTCACCACCCGGGCGACCCCGTGAAGCCGCGGTGACCAGGGGCGATGACGGAACGTGCCCACGGCCCCGGGTGGGCGGCGTCGTCCCGGGAAGCGCCTGGCGGGAGCACATGAGAAGCACACTGTCCACTGCCTGTGGACAACGTTGTGGAGATCGTGTGGAACACGCCAGGCGTGCGTGTGCACAGCATGTGGAAAGCGTTGTGGACAACCTCTCGCTGCTGTGGACGAGTCAGCTCAGCGCCACGATGCACAGCAGCCACAGCAGGGGTGAGCAGAGGATCGCCAGCACGAGCAGGGCCACGAAGCGACCGCGCAGGGCCGGGAAGGACAGGGTCCCGGCCACGGCGACCACTCCCGTGGTGAGCGATGCGATGACGCTGAGTACCAGACCGGTCAGCATCACGGACATGGCCGCCCGGGGGCCGAACGAGTTGCCCAGTGCGAATCCCCCGAAGAAGAACGCCACGGTCAGCACCAGGCTCACCCCGCCGGCCCAGAACAGCTTCCGGCCCGTGCTGGGCCGCCTCCCACTCGTGATCATGGCCAGCATCCTCCCACGGGGCACTGACGAGACACTGGACGGGTCCGGACAGGGAAGAACCCCGTGGAACGTGTGTTCCACGGGGTTCTCACGGATCCTTCACCGATCCGCGTTCCGTACCCCTGCGAGCCTCCGCGTGAGCGGGACCCGGCAGGGATGCCACGGCCCGGTGGGACCGTGGGTGGACACGCGAATCAGGCGGGGACGACCTCGAACTCCACGTTCGCGTTGACGTCCTCGTGCAGGTGGACCACGGCCTGGTACACGCCGGTGGTCTTGATGCGCTGGGTCAGGTCCACGCGACGCTTGTCGATGGAGCCCAGACCGGCACTCTCCACTGCGGACGCGATGTCGCCGGCGCGGACCGTGCCGAACAGGCGACCCTCGGCACCGGCCGTGACCGGAACGGTCAGGGTGGTGGAGGTCAGCTTGGCGGCGAGAGCCTGGGCGTCCTCGAGGGAGGACAGCTCACGGGCCGCACGAGCCTGCTTGATCGACTCGATCTGCTTCTCGGCGCCACGGCTCCACGGGGTGGCGAAGCCGCGGGGGAACAGGAAGTTACGGGCGTAGCCGTTCTTCACGTCCACCACGTCGCCAGCGGAACCGAGCCCGGAGACTTCCTGGGTCAGGATGATCTTTGCCATGAATTCTCAGTCCTCTCTGATCAGCGGCCGGCGCCGGAGTAGGGCAGCAGTGCCACTTCGCGAGCGTTCTTGATCGCCTGGGCGATCTTGCGCTGCTCCTGGACGGACACGCCGGTCACGCGGCGAGCGCGGATCTTTCCGCGATCGGAGATGAACTTGCGCAGCAGAGCGACATCCTTGTAGTCGATCTCGGTGATGTCGGCCGCCTTGAGCGGGTTCTGCTTTGGTTTCGGCTTGCGGATTTCAGCCTTGGCCATCGTGGTGCTCCTTTTCTGGTGCGGAGCCCGCAGGCATGCCTGCGGGATGGGGTGGATTGGTTGGGTCTAGAAGGGAGGCTCGTCCTCGGAGTCGGCACCCCAGTCGTAGCTGCCGCCGGAGGACTGGCCCCACGGGTCACCGCTCTGCTGGCGCTGCTGGCCGCCGCTGTTGCCCTGGTTGCCGTTGAAACCGCCCTGGCTGCTCTGGTTCCCGCCGAAGCCGCCGCCCTGGGAGTCGTTGAAGCCTCCCTGGCCGCCGCCCTGGTTGACACCACTGCCGCCCTGACCGCCGCCGAAGCCCTGGTTCCCGCCGTAGGAGCTGTTGCCCCCACCGCGCGAGTTCCGGTTGATCTTGGCGGTCGCGTACTTCATGGAGGGGCCGATCTCGTCCACTTCCAGCTCGGTGCTGGTGCGGCGCTCCCCCTCCTTGGTCTCGTACGAGCGTGCCTTGAGGCGGCCCTGGACGATCACGCGGGTGCCCTTGGTGAGGGACTCCGCAACGTTCTCGGCAGCCTCACGCCACACGGAGCAGCGCATGAAGAGGGTTTCCTGGTCCTTCCACTCGTTGCTCTGCCGGTCGAACGCGCGCGGGGTGGACGCAACGGTGAAGTTGGCCACCGCGGCCCCGGACGGCGTGAAGCGAAGTTCGGGGTCTGCGGTCAGATTTCCGATCACGGTGATGACGGTGTCGCCAGCCATGTGAACCTCCGGGTGTGTGGACGCTGGATGCAGGACTCAGTGGGGTGCCAGCATCTCACGCCGGTGCCGTGCGGGCTCCTGGCGCGAGGTGCTCTGTGCAGTCCGGGTGGACCGCACGCTCACCTCACTTGCCGTGGATCTTCTGCTCTTCCGGGCGGATGATCTTGGTGCGCATCACGGCCTCGTTGAGGCTCAGGACGCGGTCCAGTTCCTTGGCGGTCTGCGGCTCGGCGGTGAAGTTCACCACGGCGTAGATGCCCTCGGACTTCTTCTGGATCTCGTAGGCCAGGCGACGACGGCCCCAGATGTCGAGCTTCTCGACGGTGCCGTTCTCCTTGGTGACGACCTCGAGGAACTTCTTGAGGGTCGGCTCGACGGCGCGCTCCTCCACCTCGGGGTTGAGGATGACCATCAGTTCGTATTCACGCATGTAAAGAACCCACCTCCTTCGGGCTAAGCGGCTGCGGTCCTTCCGCAGCAGGAGGTTCTGTGCGTATGTCGGTGCCGGCAGCGAACGACGCACGGCACACAGACTTTCCTACATTACTACAGGGGGGGCCTCAGTAGCCACTCACCCGGCGGGCCAGCCGGGCGTTGAGGGTGCCCACGCGCAGCGGGATCACGAAGATGTCGATGAGCATCAGGAGCCACAGCGGGATCAGGAAGAACCAGCCGATCAGGATCCCCACCGTGAGCCAGCCGGTGGCGCCCAGGAGGAAGTACAGGATGCCCTGGAAAGGCTGCGCCAGGTAGAACTTGTGCACTCCGAACTGCCCCAGGAAGAACCACAGCACGTAGGCCAGCAGCGCCGACTTGCCGCCCACCACGTTGACGTTCACCGTGGGCGCGCCCGCGCCGGGCTGGCCCCACTGCGAGGCGCCACCCGCGGGACCGAACGGCGGCCCCTGGCGGTACCCCTGCGGTGCACCCTCGCGAGGGGGCAGGGGCTGCGCGCGGTAGTACTCCGGTTCCTCGGCCATGCTGCGCTCCTGTCTCTGACCGGCTGCCGGGTCGCAACCGTCTTCCCCCGATTCTACGAGGGGCGGCTGGACCTCTCCCGAGGGCCCAGCGTCGAGCGCAGGTGCACGTCGGTCTCCAGACGCTGCCCGGTGGTCCGCGCCGTCGCCTCGATCCCGAACTCCACGGTGCCCTTCTTCCGGTGTCCGTCCTGCACCCACTCCACGGAGGCCTTCGCGGCCCGGAAGCGCACGGCGTGGAACGTCAGCGGGTCCTTCGCGTCCTGCTCCAGCAGGAGCGAGGGCCGGGAGGCCAGCTCCCACCGCACGTCCGAGACCCCCTCCGGGAGCCTTTCAGCCGGAGTGCGCCCGTCCGCGCCCCTGCTCCCCGCGGACGACGCCGCTCGTGCCAGTTCGCGCGGCACCGGGCACCGCCCGGGGTCCAGGTGCACGGCCCGGCGGCACCGGGCGAGGGCGTCCTGGACGTCCCGCTCCACGGCCTCCCACATGCGCGGCGACGCCGTGTAGGCGACCTCCGCAAGAGCCTCACGAGGTGCCGCCATGGATATCACCGCCGGGGCATGCTCACTGGTCAGGAGGTACGAGTCCCGCGGCAGAGCGACGTCGTACGCGCCGGGCAGGCCCTCCAGGCGCCACGTGCGCGCGGGGGCCGCGGGATCTGACGGGTCCGTGGGCGTCAGGAAGGAGGGATCGGGCCGGACCGTCGCCCCGTTGACCGTGAGGGCGTCCACCGCTGCGGGCAGGTGCACGGCCACCGGGGCGTCGTCCCGGTCCCGCAGCTGCCACGAGTCGTTGAAGGGCCCCCACGCGGAGACCCGGTGGACGGTGTACTCGCGCCGGACCGTGGCGCCGCTCCCCGTGCGGACGTCCACGGCCACCCGGGCCACGTCACCCGTCACGCGCGTGCCCACGAACTCGTGGTGCTGCGGGCGGTTCGCGGCCGCCCGGTAGACCGCGTTGCCCAGCAGCTGCGCACGGTCCACACCGTTCTGGACCATCAGAGGGGCGAGCACCTGCCGGGCGCTGCCGCCCTCGAGGTAGCCCAGGTAGGTGTCCACGGGGGACTCCGGCTCACGGGCCACCAGCAGGTAGTTCGCCGCGGTGGACCACGCGGTGACCGTGAGCACCACGAACACCACGATCAGCACCATGGGAACGCGCAGCACCCGCCACGAGGGCAGCCTCAGGCGTTCGAACCGGGAGTCACGCTCGGCCACTGGCACCCACCGTCGTCACTGGACGGCGGACGCGCCCAGGGCCGCCGCCTTGCGTCCGCGGAACATGTCCACCACCACGGCCACCACCAGGTAGACCAGGAAGAGGTAGCGCACCACGGCCAGCAGGTCCTGGGCGCTCCACCCGAACTCCTGCACCCATGGGAGCGTGGGCCACGCGGAGGCCGGGAGCACCACGGTGGCCCAGTAGAACATCTCCACCACCTGCCACAGCGCGAACTCCACCCAGTTGCGGCGGCACAGGATGACGAGCGGCACGAGCCACACCACGTAGGTCAGGGAGTACTCCTTGGCCAGCAGGATGTAGAGGGCCAGCAGCAGGAACGTCACCTGGACCGCCGAGGGCTCGCGCTTGCTCAGCAGGGACACCAGCAGCACGAACACGAGCGCCAGGACCATGCTCAGCAGCACGAACTGGGCCCCGTCCCCGGCGCCCAAGGAGATGCCGGTGCGCGGCTCCACCGTGTCGGACCAGACGTTCCACAGGGAGGGCTGCTCCGTGCCGGCATGGAGCATCGTGGTGAACTGGGCCACCCAGCGGTCCCACGCGGTGAGCATGTACGTGCCGTTGATGACCGCCCACGCGAACACCGCCCACAGCAGGGCGCCCAGGATGTCCTTCAGGAAGCGGTGGCGCGCGGCCATGATCAGGATGGCCAGGAGCACCACCACCGGGAAGAACGCCACGGAGGCCCCGAAACCCACCATGATCCCGGCCACCGCCGGGTTGCCGCGCACGTAGCCGAGCAGGGCCAGCATCATGAAGAGGACGGCCCACAGGTCCCAGGACTGGAACCCCACCAGCACGATCACCGGGGACAGCGCCATCACGAAGGCGTCCGTGCGGCGGTTGCCGCTCAGGGAGGAGACCACGGCCACGATCGCGAGCCACACCAGGGCCAGCAGCACCAGCGACAGGTCCAGGTAGAAGCCCTTGCCCACGTCCAGCCCCATGAGCGAGGAGAGGTTGGACGCGAACCATCCGATGATGGTGGTGATCATCCCCACGAGCACGGGCTGGTCCCCCGTGGGCCCGCCCGTGAAGAAGCCCCCGGCCACGTCCGTGGAGCGCACGGCCAGGTCCCCCGCGCCGACCACCGTGGAGCACAGCTGCGGCACCTGCTCGGCCACGTGCCAGTCCGGGACGCGGCACGGGATGCGCAGAACATAGGCCATCATCACCGTGTAGAGGCCGAGGCCCAGCAGCACCAGCCCGGCACTTCCTCCGGATCTGTTGCGCGCACCTTCAAGGCTCATGGGGGTCTCCCTCGGACACGGTTGCTGTTGGCCCCAAGTGTTCCACGGCTGCGCACCCTGCCCGGTCATGGCGCCGTGGATGAAGTCGGTGCCGTCCCACACGGTAGTCCCGCCCCTGAGGACAGCCCCGTTCCCGACGACGCCGCGCCCGGGACCACCAGCACCCAGGACCGCAGCGGCGGGCGCGCGCCTCAGGAGTCCGTGACGCCCTTCTCCCGGGCCCACGCCAGCAGCCGTTCCCGTGCGACGTCCTCCCCCACGGCACCCTCGTCCAGGCGCATCTCCAGGAGGAACTTGTAGGCCCGCCCCACCACCGGCCCCGGGGGGACACCCAGGATCGCCATGATCTGCTGGCCGTCCAGCTCGGGGCGCACGGCCTCGAGCTGCTCCTGCTCGGCGAGCTGCTCGATGCGCCGTTCGAGCTCGTCGTAGTGGCCCGCGAGCCGCGCCGCCTTGCGCCGGTTGCGGGTGGTCACGTCGGAGCGGGTGAGCCGGTGCAGCCGCTCCAGCTCGTCCCCCGCGTCCCGCACGTAGCGGCGCACGGCGGAGTCGGTCCAGTCCGCCTCCCCATATCCGTAGAAACGCATATGAAGCTCCACGAGCCGCGTGACCCGCTTGATGGTGTCGTTGTCGAAGCGCAGCGCCTTCATCCGCTTCCGCGTGAGCTTGGCCCCCACCACCTCGTGGTGGCGGAAACTCACCGCCCCGGTGGGCTCGAACTTCCGCGTGGCGGGCTTGCCGACGTCGTGCATGAGGGCGGCGAACCGGAGGACGAAGTCCGGGGCGGGGACGGCGCCGTCGGGACCGGTCTCCTTCTCCGCCGCCTGCTCCATGACCGTGAGGGAATGCTGGTAGACGTCCTTGTGGTGGTGCGCCTCGTCCGTCTCGAGCTGCAACGCGGGGACCTCAGGGAGAACGATCTGCGCGAGTCCCGTGTCCACCAGAAGCTCCACGCCGCGGCGGGGGTGGGCGCCGCAGATGAGCTTGACCAGCTCCTCGCGCACGCGCTCCGCGGAGACGATCTCGATGCGCTGGGCCATGGCCGTCATGGCCTCCCGCACGGGCTCGGCCACGGTGAGTCCCAGCTGGGACGTGAACCGCGCGGCGCGCATCATGCGCAGGGGATCGTCCGTGAAGGAGTCCTCCGGGGTCCCCGGGGTCCGCAGCATCCCGGCGTGCAGGTCCTTGATGCCCCCGAAGGGGTCCACCAGCTCCATGTCCGGCAGCCGCAGGGCCATGGCGTTGACCGTGAAGTCGCGGCGCCGCAGGTCCTCGGTGAGGTCGTCCCCGAAGGCCACGGTGGGTTTGCGGGAGTCGGGGTCGTAGGCCTCCGCACGGTAGGTCGTGACCTCCAGCTGCATCCCGGCCTTGCGCATCCCGATGGTCCCGAAGTCCCGGCCGATCTCCCAGTGCGCGTCCGCCCAGTTGCGGATGATCTCCAGGGTCTGGTCCGGGCCCGCGTCCGTGGTGAAGTCCAGGTCCAGGGCCTCACGGCCCAGCAGCAGGTCCCGCACCGGTCCGCCCACCAGGGACAGTTCGTGGCCGGCGCGCTCGAACAGGCGGCCGAGCTCGCGGGAGACGGGATGGAGTGAGGAGGTGTCCAGCAGCTGCGTCATGATGCGAGCCATTATCGCACCAGCGGGGTCCGCCACCTGCTTCAGGGTGCACCGGGGAATGTGGCTAAGGTAGGGGCCATGGCATTCCCCGTACCCAGCGCGCCCAAGAGGCGACCGAACCAACCGGTCGCCGCGCTGCCCACGGTGGAAGAGGTGTCGGCCGGCGGGATCGTGGTGAACCTCGCGGACCCCGCGCACCCGGTGGCCATCATCGCCCGCATCAACCGCGGCGGTCGTCTCGAGTGGTGCCTGCCCAAGGGCCATCCCGAGGGTGATGAGACCAACCAGGAAGCCGCCGTGCGGGAGATCGAGGAGGAGACCGGGATCATGGGTCGCGTGCTCTCCCCGCTGGGCAGCATCGACTACTGGTTCACCGTCTCCGGGCACCGCGTGCACAAGACCGTCCACCACTTCCTGCTGGAGGCCACGGGCGGCCACCTGACCACGGAGAACGATCCGGACCACGAGGCCGTCGACGTCGCCTGGTCCGGGATCGACGACCTCGGCCGGACGCTGTCCTTCCCCAACGAGCGGCGCATCGCCGACATCGCCAGGGAATACATCATCCACCAGTTGTAGGCTGTCCCGTTCGAACCGTCGCGCGCCGCGCACGGTCCCATCCCTCGTGCAGGAGGCCATGTTCCATGCAGAAGTCCGGGGCGCGCGCCAGCGCCGTCATGGCCTCCGGGACGCTGGTCTCCCGCATCCTGGGATTCGTCAAGACGTTCCTGATCACGGTGGCCATCGGCTCCGCGGCAACCATGGCGGACGTGTTCCAGCTGGCCAACACGCTGCCCAACCTCATCTACGTGCTGATTGCCGGCGGCGTGTTCAACGCGGTGCTCGTGCCGCAGATCATCAAGGCGTCCAAGGCGGAGGACGAGGGTGCCGACTACATCTCCCGGCTGCTCACCCTCGCGGTCATCGCGCTGCTCGTGATCACGGGCGCGGTGCTGCTGTGCGTGGGGCCCATCATGGAGCTGATGGGCCCGGGCTGGTCGGATGCCCAGCTGACCATGGGCACCATGTTCGCGCTCATCACCTTCCCGCAGATCTTCTTCTACGGCCTCTACACCGTGGTGGGCCAGGTGCTCAACGCCAAGGGCGCGTTCGGTGCCTACATGTGGGCTCCCGTGCTCAACAACGTGGTCGCGATCCTCTCGCTGCTCGTGTTCATCCACCAGTTCGGCCCGTTCCGCACCCACCCCCACTCCCTGGAGAACTGGACCGCCGGGCAGACGTTCTGGCTGGTGGTGATGTCCACGGTGGGTGTGGCCGCACAGGCCTTCATCCTCTTCTGGCCGCTGGCCCGCCTGGGTCTGCGCATCCGCCCCCGCTTCGGCTGGCGCGGCATCGGTCTCTCGACCGCGGGACGCCTCGGGGGCTGGACGCTCGCGACCGGCGTGATCGCGAACCTCGCCTTCATGGCCCTGTACCGCACCGCGGCCATCCCCACCGGCGCCCGGCCCGACGTCGCTCCCGGCCCGGGCGGGCCGCCGCCCATCGCGGGCACGGCCGTCCTGGACCAGGCCACCATGCTCTATGCGCTGCCCCACGGGGTGATCGGGCTGTCGATCGCCACGGTGCTGTTCAACCGCATGGCCGCGGCGGCGGCGGAGAAGGACCGTGAGTCCCTGGTCTCCTCCCTGTCCTCGAGCCTGCGGGTGACCGGCGTGGCCACGGTGTTCTGCATGATCGCGCTGATCGTGTACGCGGGGCCCCTGGGCATGCTGTTCTCGGGCGGCGTGCCCGCGGCGGGTGCGGTGATCGGCCAGGTGATCACGGTGATCGCCGTCGGAGCGCCGTTCATGTCCACCGCGTTCATGCTGGGCCGGGCGTTCTACGCGGACGAGGACGCCCGCACCCCGTTCTTCGTCCAGCTCGCGGTCTCCCTGTTCACGGTGCTCGGCGCGGTGGTCATCGCCCGAGTCCTCCCCCCGGAGCAGATGGTCTTCGCGGTCGCCGCCTGCTACGCGGTGCAGAACATCCTGGCCACGGTGATCTACCACTACGCGCTCAAGCGCCGGATCGGGGACTACGGGCTGGCCCGCATCGTGGGCTCCCACGCCCGGATCCTGGCCGCCTCGCTCGTGGCCGGAGCCGCCGGAGCAGTGGTGCTGTGGTTGCTCGGCGGGTATGCCCCCGGTGGCTTCCCGTGGCACAACCAGCTCTCCGCGCTGCTCAGCATCGCGGTGGGCGGTGCGGCGATGGCCCTCGTGTACGCCGTGGCGCTCAAGCTGTTCCGCGTGGCGGAGTTCACCGGCCTGCTGGCCCCGCTGAAGGCCAAACTCGGCCGTTAGACTGCCCGAAAGATTCGTTCTCGCGTCCGTGCGACCGCCGCGGCGCCCGAAGCAGAGGGAGCCACCGTGTCCCAGCCCATCGCGCTCGGAGCCATCCTGGGGGGCCGCTACAAGGTCAGTGCGTCCCTGCTCAGCACAGCCGAGGACGACCACGTCCTGCAGGGCGAGGACCAGATCCTGCGCCGCCGGATCTCCATCCTGGTCCCGGCCGCCGCCCACGAGTCCACGGTGGTGCACAATGCCCGCGCGCTGGCCGCCGGCGCGGGGCACAGCGGCTTCCAGGTCCTGGACATGGGCCAGACGGAGGACACCACCTACCTGGTCACCTCCTACACCCCGGCCTCGGACCTGCTGGACGCCCTCCTGTTCACGGACGAGGACTCCGACGACTACTCGCTCTCCGACGACATCTTCGGCAACCCCCGCACCGCGTCCTCCTCCTCCTACATCTACCAGGAGCCGGACCCCACGCAGTCCCAGCAGCGCGTCTCCCGCCATGGCGAGGACTCGGAGCCGGATGTCCCGGCCGTCACGCGCTGGGACGGCCCCGACGACGACAGCTACGACGACGCACCCGCCGCCCCGTCCGTGCGCAACCGTCTGGGGATGGCCCGCAAGGTCCGTCCCGCCGCCGTGCGCTCCACCCTCTTCGACCGCGCCGCCTCCCGGGGCGGTTCGGCCGGGGCCACCGTGGCCGCGGGCGCCATCGACCCCACCTACGACGGCGACAACCGCTACGAGAGCTTCGAGCGCACCGAGGGCAAACCCGACCGCCTGGACGACCGCACCTCCTCGTCCCGGACCGCACCCCGGGAGGACCTCCACCGGGGCGACCTCCCGGAGGCCGACCTCGACCACGAGGACACCGCCCCCGTGGACCTGCAGCCGGCCCCCTCCGGAGGTGCCGGGCACGGGGCGGCGGACCCCGCGGCGTCGGCCCCTGCAACAGGCGGCGGCCCGGACGCCGCAGTGGCCGAGCAGAGCACGGGTGCCGCAGCGGGAGCTGCGGAGGAGCCGACCGGGCCCACGCCGGAATCGGAGCCGGAGGAGGGCGGTTCCGGCGGCGCCACCGCGGCTGCGGAGGGGGAGAACCGCAGGGGACCGCTGCGCTGGCTGCTGCTGATGCTCCTGGCCCTGGTGCTGATCGGGGCCATCGTGCTCGGTTTCCGCGGTCTCGGTTCGCTCACCTCGCACTTCGCCCAGCAGGGACCGCCGCAGCAGAGTGCGGCCACCGGACCTCAGGAGGGAACCCCGGCGGCGTCGGTGTCCCCGAGCGCCACGGCCGCACCGGCGATTGGGTCCGTGACCCGCGTGACCTCGGACCCGGAGTTCATGGCGGACACGGACGCCACGCTGAACCAGGCCACGGACGGCAACCCCGCCACGTACTGGCTCAGCTACGGGTTCTCGAACGCCACGTTCGGCAGCCTCGCTGACTCCGTGGGACTCGCGGCCCAGCTGAAGGAGCCCGCCACGGCCCAGGAGCTCACCGTCCAGCAGGCGAACGGCACCGGTGGCCGGTTCACCGTGTACGTCTCGGACCAGCCCGGCCTGGAGGGCGCACAGGAGGTGGGCAAGGGCTCGTTCACGGGCCCCGAGATCCGCGTCCCGCTCTCGGACGCCGCGCGCAGCACCCCGCACCGCTTCGTGCTCGTGGTGTGGACGGAGCTGCCGCAGCTCACGAGCCCCATCGGCGGCTACCCCTACGGCCTGCGCATCGGGGAAATCTCCCTCCGGTGACCCACCGCTCCGACGGTCGGCCCGGTCAGGTCGGACGTGCCTGCCGCGCACAGCTCGTCACCGCCTCCCGTGCCGCGCGGCCCCGCGGAACGGGCACGGAATATCTGCACGACCTCCCCACGTTCTGGGGTGTAGTCCACCTCCGCGGCACGCGGCGATCCAGGGAAAGGCGTTCCACCAGTGAGCAATCAGTCCGGCATCTTCTCGAGTGCTGTGAACCTCGGCGTCACCGGCGCGGCCCGGTCCGCCCCGGCGGACGTCTCGCACCCTGCGGCGGACGCGGGCGACGACGCCGTCCACGACGTCGTCATCGTGGGTTCCGGTCCCGCGGGCTACACGGCCGCGATCTACACCGCTCGGGCGAACCTCAAGCCCGTGGTCCTGGCCGGGTCCGTGACCGCCGGCGGCGAGCTCATGAACACCACCGAGGTGGAGAACTACCCCGGTTTCATCGACGGCATCATGGGCCCCGAGCTCATGGACAACATGCAGCAGCAGGCCGAGCGCTTCGGGGCGGACATCCGCTACGAGGACGTGGTCTCCGTGGAGCTGGACGGTGAGGTCAAGACCGTGACCACCGAGGACGGAACCGTCCTGCGGGCACGCGCCGTGGTGATCTCCACCGGCTCCGCGTACCGCAAGCTGGGACTCCCGGACGAGGAGCGGCTGTCCGGGCACGGCGTGTCCTGGTGCGCCACGTGCGACGGCTTCTTCTTCAAGGGCCAGAACGTGGCCGTGGTGGGCGGCGGGGACTCCGCGATCGAGGAGGCCACCTTCCTCACCAAGTTCGCGGACAAGGTCACCCTGATCCACCGCCGTGACCAGTTCCGGGCCTCGGACATCATGAAGCAGCGCGCCCTCGACGACCCCAAGATCGAGATCCTCTGGAACACCCGGGTCTCCGGCATCCGCGGGGAGAACAAGGTGGAGGCCCTCGAACTGGAGGACACCGTCACGGGGGAGGCCTCCGAGCTGCCCGTGACCGGCGTGTTCGTGGCCATCGGCTCCGATCCCCGCGTGGATCTGGTCAAGGACCAGCTGGAGCTCACGGTGGACAGCACGATCGCCGTGGACGGACGCTCCTCCACCACGTCCCTGCCCGGGGTGTTCGCCGCCGGCGACGTGGTGGACCCCACCTATCGCCAGGCCATCACCGCCGCCGGCTCCGGCTGCGTGGCCGCCGTGGACGTGGAGCACTACCTCGCGGCGCTGGACAGCTGATCACCCTCATCCCCGCTCCCCACGGCCGCTCGGAGCCCTCCGGACGGCCCCGTTGAAAGGAATCACCATGAGCGCAGCCAAGGACGTCACGGACGCCACCTTCCAGGCGGAGGTCCTGGAGAACTCTAAGCCCACCATCGTGGACTTCTGGGCTGAGTGGTGCGGCCCGTGCCGCCAGCTCGGCCCGGTCCTCGACGCACTGGCCGCGGAGCACGCGGACCAGGTGGACGTGGTGAAGGTCAACGTGGACGACAACCCCGCGATCGCGTCCCAGTACGGCATCACCTCCATCCCGGCCGTCTACCTCTTCGCCGACGGCGAGGTGGCCAAGACCTCCATCGGCGCCAAGCCCAAGTCCGCCCTGGAGAAGGAATTCGCGGAGTACCTCACCCCCTCCGCCTGAGGTGCACAGCCCGGGTCCGGCGCACACGGAGTGCGCTGGACCCGGGTTTTTTCTGAGACGATGCCATCCTGACGTCCCGTCCTCCAGGGACGGGCCACTACCCAAGGGAGAACCACGTGCTGCAACCCCCTCCCGGAGCTGCTCTCCGACACGGCGCGACCGATCGACGGGTCACCGGGCTCAGGGATCGCCTGGTCCGAGCAGGTGTCACGGACCCGGGCATCGCGCCCGACGCCGTGCCGGACCCCTCCGTGTTCGACCGCGGCGTGGACCACGCCGTCAGGGCGTTCCAGCAGCACAAGGGGCTCATCGTGGACGGCGTCGTGGGACCCGAGACCGAGGCCGCGCTCAACGACGCCCAATACACCCTGGGTGACCGTCCCCTTGCCTTCGACGAGTCGCAGCCGTTGCACGGTGACGACGTCGAGGAGCTCCAGAACAACCTCTCTCTGTTGGGTTTCTACTACGGTCACCTGGACGGCACCTTCAACCGTCAGACCGAGTTCGCCGTGCGAGAGCTGCAGAGCAGCCTGGGTGTTCGTGTGGACGGGGAAGTCGCGTTGGAAACACTCGCGGGTCTGGCACGGGTGAGCAAGAAGATCACCTCCGCCAAGGCGTTCTCCCTGCGCGACCACCGTCGGCTGGGGATGCTCCACGAGGCCCTGCGGGAGCGGGACGTCATCCTGATCCCCTCAGGCGCCATTGCGCAGGAAACTCCCCAGGGTGCCCCCGAGGATTTCGCCGAGGATCAGGACCGGATCTCCCTGGACGTGGCCGTGAAAGTGCACGATCTGCTCCGCAACGTGGGGGCCGCCCCGGTGCTCGTGGATCCTTGCCCTGCGCCCTACGGGGAGGCACGCACGGTGGAGAACGAGCGCACCGTGGTGACCGACCCCCGTGAGGCCTTGACGTCGCATCCCTCGGCCCTTGTGCTCTGTCTGCAGTGCGACTGGAACTCCTCGCCGCACGCGGAGGGTGTGGCCACGTTCTTCTGGGGTGACCCCAGCACCGGTCAGCCCCATGCACCCATTGGGCAGATGGCGTCCACCATGATCCTCCGGGAACTCGTGGCCAGGACCGGGGCGCAGGATCTCGGTGCACACGCTCGTCAGTGGAGCGAACTCCGTGCCGCAGGGACCGCGGCCGCCTGGGTGGCCCTGGGCTACCTGTCCAACGGTGGAGAGCGGGCAAAGCTGCAGGATGACACGTACCGAGCTCGCCTGGCGGAGTCCCTGCTGTGCGGCCTCCAGCGTGTCCTCGCGCCCTCCACCGACGCCGCCTCGACGGCCACGGGCACCATGAGCCTTGCCGACATCCAGAGCTACTACCACCAGAACCCCTGAGTCGGGGGCGGGTCGGAACCGCCGCCGGCGTTCGTGCACGGGGCAGAAAGCTTTACCGCGCAGTGAACGGCCGCGATGTTTCACGTGAAACATCGCGGCCGTTCTGCGTTCGGAAATCGGCTCCGTCACTCAACCATCGGCGGCACCGTGCCTCTGGGCTTCACTTGTCCGACTCCAGTTTGGGGTCCAGGACATCAATGATGCGATTGAGATCCTCCACCGAGGCGAACTCAATGGTCATCTTGCCCTTGCGAGCACCCAGCTGGATCTTGACGCTCGTGTCCAGCTTGTCCGAGAAGGCGTCCGCAATGTACCCCAGCCTGTCATCGTGCCGCGTGGTAGGCGCCTTGCGGCTCCCCGCGTGACGCTTGGCCCCGTCCGACAGCGCCACGGCCTCCTCCGTGGCGCGCACCGAGAGCCCCTCCGCCACGATTCGCTGCGCCAGCCTTTCCATCTCCGCAGGATCCGTCAGAGCGAGAAGGGCCCGAGCGTGGCCGGAGCTGAGAACACCAGCAGCCACTCGGCGCTGCACGAGAGCGGGCAGCCGCAGCAGGCGCAGCGTGTTCGAGATCTGAGGCCGTGAGCGACCAATTCGTTCCGACAGCTGCTCCTGGGTGGCGCCGAACTCCTCCATCAGCTGCTGGTAGGCCGCAGCCTCCTCCAACGGGTTCAGCTGGGCGCGGTGCAGGTTCTCCAGGAGCGCGTCGCGCAGCAGGTCGTTGTCCGCAGTGTCGCGGATGATGGCCGGGATCGTGGTCAGGCCCGCCTCCTGGACCGCCCGCCACCGGCGTTCACCCATGACCAGTTCGTACGACTCCGCACCCCCGTCCTGGCTCGGGCGCACGACGATGGGCTGCAGGACCCCCAGCTCCTTGACCGAAAAGGCCAGCTCGGCGAGCTCGTCCTCGTCGAAAACCTGGCGGGGCTGCTTGCGGTTGGGGTGGATGTCCGTGACACTGAGTTCCGCGAACACGGCACCCGGCACGGCTTGAAGCTCTGTCGGCTCCGTTGCAGAGGACGACCCCGGGTCTCCGGCGCCGTGTTCAGGAATGTTTTTCCCTCCCTTCGGCGTCAAAGTGCCCGCAGGATCCTGACGCTCGACCGCAGATGACCTGCGTGTCCGACCCGACTCCCCGTTGTTGCCGTCAGCATTGCCCCCTGCGCCTCCATCATGTGTGGCAGAAGAGGCGGGGCTATCTTCGGCCTTCAGCGATGCTCGCGATGTTTCACGTGAAACATCGCGGGCGCCTGCCTCCCCCGAGTGCTCGCGCGGGGCCATGGAGCGGCGAGTCGTCGAGCGGGGCACCTCTGCATCCTGGGCGGTCTTGCCGGACCTCTTTTCCTCCGACGACGACCCCGCTGTCGCCTCGTCTCCGCCGTTGGAGGGCGTGGAGTCCGCTACCATCTCCCGGGCACCCCCCGGCACGGCCTCGGACCGTGTGGGGGACTTCGTAGGAGCTGCCCCTGTGAGCGACTGCGCGTGGTTTCTCCCCCCGTTGGGACCCGGTCGACCGGACTCGACCTCCGTGGCAGCCGCCGAATCCGAGGGCAGGAAGAACATATCCACCGGGCGACTCACTGACGTGGTGCTTCTCAAGGCCTGCACCATGTCACGTCGCCCACGGCCGGTCGTACGCCCAGATCGCCCACCGCTGACGGGGGCTGCGGCGTCCTTCTTCGATGTTTCACGTGAAACATCGCGCCGAGTGGGACTTGCGGACGAGGTATCGGCTCCTGCAACGGCCCCTTCCTCGACGGGCACCGCCTGATCCTTCGCACCACGCGACGTGGCAGACCGCACTGAGCCATCGGCGGAAGCGCGTGTTTGGCGGCGTGGAGCCTCGGCGTCTGCGCTCCCCGCGTTCTGACGAGCGCTCTTCTTCTCAGCATTCGTAGCGTGCTGAGATGACGAAGTGGGAGACGTGGGCGCCTTCTGTGCCTTCGACGCACGCCGCTGTTCGAGCCCGTCCGACCCGGTAGACGGCGGGGCCTCCTTGGGGCCCGTGCCGACGTCGTGAGTCGCCCCCTCGCCTGTGTTGGCTTTCGCATCACTCGAGGCCACGCGGCGCGTGCTCGATGATGTGCCCTTCGAGTCGGTGCCGCCGGCCCCTCCAGCTGACCGTGCGGTGGGCGTCCCTCCCGGCTCCTTCTGGGCCGCAGGATCAGCGCCCTCTGAGTGGGCAGCGTCTTGCGGTGCCTCGCTCGGGATGAGAGCCCCGAGCCCCCGACCCAATCCCCGACGTCGTTCAGCCACTGGACAGTCCTTTCACACGCTGATGTTTCACCCCATCGTAGTCGTGAGAACACCGCTCAGAGTCCCATGGATCAGCAGTCACGGCCACCGCGTAAAGTCATTTCCCCCTGCCACTGAGTCCACGACGTGCGCGGATCATCGAGCGTGTTGCACGCCTGACCTCGCGGCTGTCTCGGGCCATGGCGCCCTCGACCTGTTGGAACGTGTTACCTGTGATCGTCCACCTGCGCGCCCATGAACGAAGGACAGAAGGCGTCGGGGCGGGCGGGCCCGTCTCCAAGACAGTGAGGCCCGGTGCTCCGCGGCTTCCGTCCCCGGCTCAGCGAAAAGGCCCCGATGTTTCACGTGAAACATCGGGGCCTTCGGGACGCGGGGCGATGACGGGGCGTCACATGTCTGCTGTGCTCAGGCTCGAGGATCCCGGCTTGCCAGCTCCGCGGCCGCTTCGAGGTAGGACAGGGCGCCCGTGGAGCTGGGATCGTAGGTGATCACGCTCTGCTGGTAGCTGGGGGCCTCGGAAATGCGCACAGACCGCGGAATCATGGTCTCCATGACCTCGGCCGGGAAGTGCGCGCGCACCTCATCCGCCACCTGGGAGGCGAGGTTGGTGCGTCCGTCGTACATGGTCAGGAGGATGGAGGAGACCTTGAGGTCCGGATTGAGGTGCTTCTGAATCATCTTGATGTTGTTCAGCAGCTGGCTGAGACCCTCCAGTGCGTAGTACTCGCACTGAATGGGGATGAGCACCTCGGTGGCCGCCACGAACGCGTTGATGGTCAGGAGGCCCAGGCTTGGAGGGCAGTCGATGAACACGTAGTCGAGTCGAGGCAGGTTCTGCTCTTCGCGGGCTGTGGCGTATTCGCGCAGAGCTCGCTGAAGCCGCTGCTCGCGGGCCACTACGGACACGAGCTCGATCTCGGCCCCGGCGAGGTCGATGGTCGCCGGCAGCACCCACAGATTCTCCATCTCGGGGGACTTGGTGACGACGTCCGCCACCGGCACCTCGTCGATGAGGATGTCGTACACGGAGTCGGCCTCCGCACCGTGGGGTATGCCCAGAGCGGTGGAGGCATTGCCCTGGGGGTCGTTGTCCACCACGAGCACGTGCTGGCCCTGCTGGGCCAGTGCCACGGCCAGATTCACCGACGTGCTGGTCTTGCCCACACCACCCTTCTGATTGCTGATGGTGATGAAGCGGGTGTCCGCCGGGTGGTCCAGCTGCACGTTCTTGAGCTTGGCGCGGCGCTTGTTCTCTTCCACGAGTTTCCTCCCCAGGGCGGTATCCGCCACCGCGTCTTGTGCTGCGGCACCTGCATGGCCGTCTGTTTCACGTGAAACATGTTTTCCGCGATCAGGAACAACCTTTTGAGCTTGGGAAACGGGATCCGGCGGGAGACCAAAGTCGTGTCCGCGGGGTGCGGACGTGCCTGTCTGCTCAGGGGTGGTCATCGACGGTCCCTTCCGTGTCTGATGCGGTGCACTCCATAGCCTATCGACATCCCCGCACCCCGCAGCCGACGCGGGGCGGCGCTCACAGCACCAGCCGCGCCACGGTGGTCGGCTCGCTCAGCAGCTCCCCACCCACGGTGAGGACCTCGGCGGAACGGACCCCGAAGCGCGAGAACTTCTTCGACGCCTTCTCGAGCTCCTCCTCGGCGGAACGGCCCTTGAGAGCGAGGAGCTCGCCGGAACCCTTGAGCAGCGGCAGCGTGATGTCCATGAGTCCCACCAGCGCGGACACCGCTCGGGCGGTCACCACGTCCACGGGGCCCACGTCCTTCTTGGCCTGCTCCGCACGGGCGCGCACCACTCGCACGCCGTCCAACGAGAGGTCCGCAATGACCTCCTCGAGCCACGTCACCCGGCGCTCCAGGGGTTCCACCAGGGTGATCGTGAGGTCCGGGCGGGCAATTGCCAGGCACAGCCCCGGCAGACCCGCTCCGGACCCGACGTCCACCACACGGGCCTGCGGCGGAATCAGCGCCTCGACCACGGCGCAGTTCAGGACGTGCCGCTCCCACAGCCGAGGTGCCTCCCGCGGTCCGATGAGACCACGCACGATGCCCGAGGACGCCAGGTGCTCGGTGTATCTGCGCGCGACGTCCAACCGCTCACCGAAGATCTGCTGGGCCGCCTCCTCGAGATCCCCCAGCGGGGGAGCAGGCTGCGGTTCAGGGGCCGCTCGAGGAGCGCGACGTTCCTCGGACCGGGGCCCCGTCTCCTCCCGAGCGGCGTCACGGTGACGAGGTGTGGAACGGTTCCCGCTCATTCGCCGGCCGAGACCACGATGTGGCGCTCCGCGCCGTCGCCCTCCGAGACGGAGACCAGACCGGCCTCTGCCACGGCGTCGTGGACGAGCTTGCGCTCGTAGGGGGACAGCGGCGGCAGGTGCACGCGGCCACCGTCCTGCGCCACCCGGGCCACGGCGTCGTCGGCCATGGTGCGCAGCTGGGCCGCGCGTTCATCGCGGTGCCCGGCCACGTCCAGGATGAGCCTGCTGCGGCGCTGCGTGGCGCCGAGAACGGACAGCCGTGCGAGTTCCTGCAGGGCTTCCACGGTCTCACCGTGCTCGCCCACGAGTGCCGCCAGATCAGCGTCGTCGTCCTCGGCCACCACGGAGACGTAGGTGCGCCCGTCCCGAACCTCGATCTCGATGTCCCCGTCGATGTCCGCGGTGTCGAGGAGCTCCTCGATGTAGTCGGCCGCGATCTCGCCCTCTTCCTCGAGCGGGGAAAGCTGCGCCGCGTCAGAGGGCTCCGCCGCGTCCTGGGCCGTGGGATCCTGGGCGTTGTCCGTCTCGTTCATGGGATGAGACCTCTCAGCCGTTGTTCTTCTTGGACTGCTGCTTCTGGCGCTTCTTGGACACCGGCTGCGTGCGCTGACCCGCAGCCGCACGCTCGCGCTGCTCCACGAGCTTCTCCTCGTGCTCCTTCTTGGTCATTCCCACGGGGGGCAGGCCCTTGGCGGCACGGCGCTCGTTGAGCTCACGCTCCGCCTGCGATCCCTTGGTGGGGTTGTTGCGGATGACCCACCACTGCTGGCCCATGGACCACAGGTTGGAGACCGTCCAGTAGACGAGCACACCGAGCGGGAAGTTGATGCCGCCGATCGCGAAGATGATAGGGAACAGGTAGAGCATCATCTGCTGCTGGCGGTACATGGGGGACTCCTTGGCGGAGTCGCTCATGTTGCGCGCGGTCAGCTGGCGCTGCGTGATGAACTGGGTGGCGCTCATGGCCACGATCATCACGAGGGCCAGGATGATGGTGGCCGCGTGGTTGCCGTTGCCCGGCTGCATCAGGGTGGAGAACAGGGGAGCGCCGAAGATCGTGGACTCGTTGAACTGGTGCACCATCTCCGGGGTGAGGAGGTGGATGGCCTCGTTGTTCTGCGCGGCCTGGGGCACGGAGCGCAGCACCTGGAACAGGGCGAAGAAGATGGGCATCTGCACGATGATCGGCAGGCACGCCGCGAACGGGTTGGAGCCGTGCTCCTTGTACAGGGCCATCTGCTCCTCCGCCATGGCCTGGCGGGAGAGCTGGTCCTTCTTGCCCTTGTACTTGGCCTGCAGCTTGGCCATCTCCGGCTGCAGCTCCTGCATGCCGCGCATGGACTTGATCTGCTTGAGGAACAGCGGGATGGTCAGCGTGCGCATCACGAGGGTGAGGCCCACGATGCACAGCACCCAGGTGAGACCGGACGTGGGGTCGGCACCGATCAGGGTGAACAGCTCGTGGAACACCCACAGGACCGCGGAGACGATCCATTTGAAGGGCAAGAGGATGAGGTCGAAGAAATTCATCGAGCGTTGGCTCCTTGAGCCGCGCCGTGGCGGGCCGGGCAGTCGTGCGTGGACTCACGCGCGAGGTTCGGGTGGTTGAGCAGAACGATTTTGGGGGTCGCGGCCGGCGAGGGAAACTCCCGGCCCCCCGCCGGAACCCTGTCGATCCCGCCGGCGGCCCAGGGATGGCAGCGCAGCAGCCGACTCACGGTCAGACCCAGCCCCCGCACGGCTCCGTGGACGGTGAACGCCTCCAGCGCGTAGGCGGAGCAGGAGGGGAAGTAGCGGCACACGTCCCCGTAGAGCGGTGAGACGATCGCCCGGTAGAGCTTGAGCAGCGCAATGCACACGTTCTGCGGGACCCGGGTGAGCGTTCGCAGGACCCCGCCCGGAAGGCAGTACTCGTGCGGCGCCTGGGCCAGCAGCTGTTCAGGAGTCACCCGTGCTGTCACGCCAGCGCCTCCTTCCGGACTTCCTGCGGGGAACGTTACGGCATGCGCCCTGCGCGTCCCTGGGAGCATCATCGAACCCGGCGGAGCGCGGTGTCCAGGGCGGAGCGGTAGTCGCGGCCCAGCTCCTCCCACGACGCCGCCGCGGCCGGGGGCAGCGCGCGCACCACCAGGTCGACCCCGTGGGGACGCTCGCGGACGGTCTGCGCACTGAGCTCGCGCAGCCTCCGCTTGACCTTGTTGCGGGTCACCGCGTTCCCCACGGCCTTGGAGACCACGAATCCCACGCGTGACGGCTCCCCGGTGCCGCCCCGCACGGATACGACGACGTTCCGGCGGCCGCTGCGGGCCCCGGAACGTACGGTGGTCGAGAATTGCGCAGAGGTCCGCATCCGATGCCTGGTGGGCAGCACGATGCGAACCTCGCGGGGTGGGAAGCGCTCAGGCCGACAGGCTGGCGCGACCCTTGCTGCGGCGGGCACCGATGATGGCGCGGCCGGCGCGGGTGCGCATGCGAGCGCGGAAGCCGTGCTTGCGGGCGCGGCGGCGGTTGTTCGGCTGGAAAGTCCGCTTGGGCATTAGTCACTCCATGAGGTTGGACTACGGTGTGCCAACTGCGATGGGACGCAGGGGGCGCACGCGGTAGGTTTCTGGGGGCGTGCGGGCACGCAAAATCGCGATCCTACACGCACAAGACTGATTCACAGTAGTCAATGCGCTCTCCCCGGTCAAATCACTCTGCCCTTCCGCCGCCCTCCACAGCTGTGCACACACGCCGCCCCCGGGGTGTGGAAAACGGCCGCCGAGACCGCCGCAGGAGCGGGTTATCCCCAGCCCGGAACTACACTTGTGTAGTTCTGATCGGGCGCGAAACCGGGCTATGAAGGGCCGCGACACGTGTTCTAGGCTGGATCCCGCGGCCGCCCCCACGAGGTTTATCCACCGCTGTGCACAACTCTGTGGAAAACTGGGCCGTCCCGGTCCATCACGTCAGGAGTTGCCCATGCAGCAGGAGAACCAGGCTTTGCTCGAACAGTGGGCAGAGTGCCTCCGCATCATGCGCGCCGACCCCCGCGTCTCCGGGCGGTCACGGGGCAACATCGCCGTGTGCGACCCCCGGGGCCTGATGGGAACCACACTCCTGGTGGCCGTGCCCAGCGAAGCCACCCGGGGCTTCCTCCAGCAGAAGCCCATGTCCGAGGTGCTGGACCAGACCGTGAGCACGGTCTTCGGCCCGGACACCCTGGTGGCCTTCGTCGTGGATCCCGAGCTCGAGCTGCAGCCGCGGTCGGTGGCACCCGCCTCCGACCCCCACCGTGCGGACTCCGCCGTCCCGTCGATCGACGAGATCGAGGCCGAGCGCGGTCCCGGCTCGTTCCCGACCCCCCCGACCCACGCGCCTGCCGCGGAGGCTCACGAAGCGGATCGTGCGCAGGTGCTGCACACCGACTCGGAGGGCCGAGCCCCGGGCGGCTCCGGGTCCGCCTCCGATCTCGGTGGCCTCCCCCCGCGGCGCACGCCCGCCGCGTCCCCCGTGCAGCAACCTCGCGAAGTGCTGACCACGGGAAGCGGCTCCGACACGAGCCCCGCCGACTCGGAGTGGGACAGCTCCGCACGGCTGAACCCCAAGTACGTCTTCGACTCCTTCGTGATCGGCCAGTCCAACCGTTTTGCCCACGCGGCAGCGTTCGCCGTGGCGGAGACCCCCGCCAAGGCATATAACCCGCTGTTCATCTACGGGGACTCCGGGCTCGGCAAGACCCACCTGCTGCACGCGATCGGTCACTACGCCAAACGGCTCTACCCCAAGCTGCGGGTGCGGTACGTGAACTCCGAGGAGTTCACCAACGACTTCATCAACTCCATCCGGGACGACGAGGGGTCTTCCTTCAAGGGCATCTACCGCAACGTGGACCTGCTGCTGATCGACGACATCCAGTTCCTCGCCGGCAAGGAGCACACGCAGGAGGAGTTCTTCCACACGTTCAACGCGCTGCACAACCACGAGAAACAGATCGTGATCACCTCCGACATGCCGCCCAAGCAGCTCACCGGGTTCGCCGAGCGCATGCGGTCCCGCTTCGAGTGGGGTCTGATCACGGACGTGCAGCCGCCCGAGCTGGAGACGCGCATCGCAATCCTCCGCAAGAAGGCGATCAGCGAGGGCATGGACGCGCCGGACGACGTCATGGAGTACATCGCCTCGCACATCTCCACCAACATCCGCGAGCTGGAGGGTGCGCTGATCCGCGTCACGGCGTTCGCCTCCCTGAACAAGCAGGCCGTGGACCTGCCGCTCGCGGAGCTCGTGCTCAAGGACCTGATCACGGACGACGGCGGCCAGGAGATCACGGCGGCCTCGATCCTGGGACAGACCGCGGCGTTCTTCAACATCACCCTGGACGAGCTGAAGTCCAAGTCCCGCACCCGCACGCTGGTCACCGCGCGGCAGATCGCCATGTACCTGCTGCGCGAGCTCACGGACATGTCGCTTCCCAAGATCGGGCAGGAACTGGGAGGCCGCGACCACACCACGGTGATGCACGCGGACCGCAAGATCCGCACCCTCATGGCCGAGCGACGTCAGATCTTCGACCAGGTCACGGAGCTGACCAACCGGATCAAGCAGCAGTCGCGCGAGGGCTGACAGACCCTCCGCACGCGTCAACACCCCGCGGGGCCCCGGACACGCCGTCCGGGGCCCGTTCTTGTCATTCACCCGAACGGGCCGTCCACAGCTGCCACCGCGGGAACACGGGACTCGACCCGACTCCTCCCCAGGCGGGAGGGCGCTTGTGGATGGACTGTGCACGGGTGGAAAACACGTCATGTGGAAAAATCTGTGGACAACCGACGGCCGCCGGTGGAGAACTCCCCACAAACGGTGGGCAGGGCTGTGGAAGCCCCGGAATCACGCGGAAGATGTGCACTCCGCGCTCACAGGACAGTGTTCCGCCATCCACACCCGGTCAACACCCACGATGCCTGCAGCCGCTGGGAAGCGGGCGGTTATCCACAAGTTCCACAGGGGTTGTTAACACTTCCACCCTTAAAGAGAAGATCCACCGAACAACAAAAATCCTGCCCCGCTCGCCCTCGCCCCACGCGCTGGATCTCTGTAATTACACAAATCCGGGCAGTGCCGGGGCTGCCCGCCCTGCACAGACCACTCCCACTGTTCGGATCCCGTCCGTTCCGCCGGATACGATGCAGGAAGACACCTCCGTCCAACTCCTACAGAGGGGCACCTTCGTGAAGTTCTCGGTCGAGCGCGACGTACTGGCTGAAGCAGTCACCTGGACTGCCCGTTCGCTGTCCCCGCGGCCCCCCGTTCCCGTGCTCTCGGGTCTGCTCATCAAGGCCGAGGGCGGGTCCCTCTCCATCGCGAGCTTCGACTACGAGATCTCCGCACGCCTCACCATCAGCGCAGACGTCATGGAGGAGGGCACCACGCTCGTCTCCGGCCGGCTTCTCGCTGACATCTGCCGTTCGCTGCCCTCCGCACCGGTGCAGCTGGAGGCCGAGGGCGGGAAGGTCACGCTCATGTGCCGGTCCTCCAAGTTCAACCTCGCCGCCATGCCGGTGGAGGATTACCCCCAGTTGCCAGGCCTCCCCGAGCTCTCCGGAGTGGTGGCCGGGGACGAGTTCGCCCACGCCGTGGCCCAGGTGAACATCGCGGCCTCCAAGGACGACACCCTGCCCATCCTCACCGGCATCCGGATGGAGATCGAGGGCGAGAAGATGACCCTGCTGGCCACGGACCGGTACCGCCTGGCCATGCGCGAACTCACGTGGCGCCCCACGGATCCCACCATCTCCACGGCCGCGCTCATCAAGGCCAAGACGCTGAACGACATCGCCAAGACCCTGGGATCCTCCGGGGACGTGAACATGGCCCTCGCGGAGAACACCGAACTCGTGGGATTCGAGTCCGGCGGCCGCCGCACCACGAGCCTGCTGATCGACGGTGAGTACCCCAAGATCCGCTCGCTGTTCCCGGAGAACACCCCCATCACCGCGGTGGTGCGCACCTCCGAACTGGTGGAGGCCGTGCGGCGTGTGTCCCTGGTGGCCGAGCGCAACACCCCGGTCCGCCTCGCTTTCAGCGAGGGCCAGGTAGTCCTGGACGCGGGGACAGGAGAGGACGCACAGGCCTCCGAGGTCCTGGATGCGCAGCTCAACGGGGAGGACATCACCGTGGCGTTCAACCCCACGTACCTCTCCGAGGGGCTCCACGCCTTCGACTCCGCGTACGTGCGGTTCTCCTTCACCGCGCCGCCGAAGCCCGCCGTGCTCTCGGCCCAGGCCGAGCCCGAGGGCGACGACGACGTGAACTACAAGTACCTGCTGATGCCGGTGCGCCTGCCCAACCAGTGATCGTGTGTTCGTAGACCACCTGTCGCTGCTGGACTTCCGGACCTACCACGGTCTGGACCTCCCGCTCACCCCGGGGCTCACGATCTTCGTGGGCCCCAACGGCGTGGGGAAGACGAACATCGTCGAGGCCGTGGACTGGGCGGCGACGCTCGGCTCGCACCGCGTCTCGGGCAACGGTCCGCTGATCGCCACCGGATCCGAGCGCGCCATCATTCGTGTCCGCGTGGACCGCGGGGGTCAGCCCACGGTGCTCGAGTACGAACTCAATGCCGCGCGGGCGAACCGCGTGCAGATCAACCGTGCAGCGCCGGTCCGTGCCCGTGAAGCGGTGGGGACCCTGCACACCGTGCTCTTCTCCCCGGAGGACCTCGCGCTGGTCAAGGGAGATCCGTCCCACCGCCGCCGTTTCCTGGACGAGCTCGCCACGGCCATGCGGCCGGTCCTCTCGGCGGCGCGTTCCGACTACGAACGTGCGCTCAAGCAGCGCAACGCCCTGCTGAAGTCCGCGCGCCGCTCACGCGGTTTCTCGGACTCGGACAGGGCCACCCTCGCGGTGTGGAACGAGCAGCTGGCCCGCGCCGGCGCCGCCGTCATGGGAGCGCGGCTGCAGCTGCTCAAGGCCCTCGAGCCCGAGGTGGACCGCGCGTACCAGCAGCTCACCAACGGCCCGAAGCACGTCTCGCTCGGCTACGAGAGCTCCTCGGTGGCCCCGGGGGCGGAGCAGCAGGCCCTCGAGCACTTCGGCGTGGCGGACCTCTACGACCTCATGATGCAGGCCTTCGAGCGCATGGAACGCCAGGAGCGGGAGCGCGGGCTCACACTGGTGGGCCCGCACCGCGACGACCTCGTGATCCGTCTCGGGGACACCCCCGCCAAGGGGTATGCGTCCCACGGTGAGACCTGGTCCACCGCCCTCGCCCTGCGCCTGGGCTCCTGGTACGTCCACCTCGCGGACGATCCAGGACGCGGCGCCGCACCGGTGCTGATCCTCGACGACGTCTTCGCGGAGCTCGACGCCCGGCGCCGTCGTCGGCTCGCGGAACTCGTGCGGCAGGCGGAACAGGTGCTCGTCACGGCCGCCGTGGACGAGGACCTCCCCGCCGTGCTGCTCGAGGGCAACCACACCGTGATCGACGTGGTCCCCGGCGCCGCGCACGTTCGGGAGACGGCGTCGTCATCCGCGGCGGGGGCGGCCGCAGAGTCCGACACCGCAGATTCCGCGGCGACGGAATCTGCCGTGGTCGCCGAAGCGCCGCACGACGACCACCGGGTCACGAGTGGCCGTGCCCCGGCGGTGCCCGGGCCGGGACCGGACGAGGATCGCCGGTGTGACGGGGACTCCGGCCGTGACGAGCCGCCCCCGGGGACCCGGCCGTGACGAGCCGCCCTGTCCACCGCGACGTGGTGGACGCCGCAGCCGTGGCCCTGCAACGTGCGCGCAAGGCCGCGCAGGACCGGGGGGACAAACCCCTGTCCTCGGCGGCAGCAGCCAAGAACATGCGGGCCTTCGGCACCGCCATGGAGGAGGGCACCGGTTCTCCGGCGCTGCGCCGCCCCGATCGCCTCGGCACGGATCCCCGTCAGATGGGCGGCTTCTCGGGACCGGGGCGCTCCGCCCGCGATCCCCGCCCGCTGTCCGCCGTGGTGGACAAGCTGATGACCCACCGGGGGTGGAAGACCCCCGTGAACGTGAGCAGCGTGCTCGCGGACTGGGCTTCGCTGGTGGGCGAGCGCAATGCGGAGCACACCTGGCCGGAGCACTTCGAGGACACGGTGGTGCGGGTGCGCTGCGACTCCACGGCGTACGCCACCCAGCTGCGGCTCATCCAGTCCGAGATCCTGCGGAACTTCGCGGCGAAGCTGGGGGAGGGGATCGTCACGAAGCTCGAGATCCACGGTCCTGTGGGGCCCAGCTGGAAGCGCGGCCGGTGGGCGGTGCAGGGCAGGGGCCCGCGCGACACCTACGGGTGAGCCACCCTCCCAGATCCTCCAAAACCCGCCAGAATCCCGCGAGCCGGTCCGCACCCCGAAAATGGCTCCACCCAGCGCCACGGGGTCCCGGGGCGTCTGGAGGCCGTTGAGCGCTTGATCTGCCGGAACATCCGCTAGAATGGAAACTCACAGATCTTTTCGTCCCGCCAGCCGATGAGCCGCGAGCCGTCTCATCGGCTGTACTCATGTGGGCCGGGCGATGATCGCCAGAGACGACGCAGGAGGACCGGAGACCCCGTGGCTACAGAGGATCCCCTACCGCACGAGTACGGCGCGAGCGACATCACCGTCCTGGAAGGCCTCGAGGCCGTCAGGAAACGCCCGGGAATGTACATCGGCTCCACGGGTCCCCGGGGCCTGCACCACCTGGTCTACGAGGTTGTCGACAACTCCGTGGACGAGGCGCTCGCCGGCTACTGCGACCACATCGAGGTGACCCTGCAGGCGGACGGCGGGGTCCGTGTGTCCGACAACGGGCGCGGCATCCCCGTGGACATGCACCCCACCGAGGGCAAGCCCACCGTGGAGGTCGTGATGACCATCCTGCACGCCGGTGGCAAGTTCGGCGGCGGCGGGTACGCGGTCTCCGGCGGTCTGCACGGCGTGGGCATCTCCGTGGTCAACGCGCTGTCCTCGCGCGTGGACACCGAGGTGCGCCGGCAGGGGTACGCGTGGCGCATGAGCTTCGCGAACGGCGGGCGCCCCCAGGGCGAGCTGGTGCGCGGCGAGGAGACGGAGGAGACCGGGACCACGCAGGTCTTCTACCCGGACGCCGAGATCTTCGAGACCGTGGACTTCGACTTCGAGACCCTGCGGGCCCGTTTCCAGCAGATGGCCTTCCTGAACAAGGGGTTGCGGATCACCCTCACGGACGAGCGCGCCTCGGACGAGACGGGCGAGGAGATCGCCGGAGACACCCCCGCGGACGCCTCGGGCCCGCTCGAGGGCCAGGACGGCGGCACGGTCGGGGCCGACGACGCCGCAGTGGTCTCCGGGGCGCGGCAGGTGGTCTACTGCTACGAGGACGGCTTGCTGGACTACGTCACGTTCCTGAACGCCTCCAAGAAGGCGGACCTGATCCACCAGGACGTGATCTCCCTGGAGGTGGACGACCCGGACAAGAAGATGTCCCTGGAGCTGGCCATGCAGTGGACCACGGCGTTCAACGAGTCCGTGCACACGTACGCCAACACCATCAACACGCACGAGGGCGGCACCCACGAGGAGGGCTTCCGCACCGCGCTGACCACCCTCATCAACCGCTACGCGCGGGAGAACAAGCTGCTGCGGGACAAGGACGACAACCTCACGGGCGAGGATGTCCGCGAGGGGCTCACCGCGGTGATCTCCATCAAGCTCTCCGAGCCGCAGTTCGAGGGCCAGACCAAGACCAAGCTGGGCAACTCCGAGGCCAAGACCTTCGTGCAGCGCGAGATGTTCGAGCTGTTCGGCGCGTGGCTCGAGCGCAACCCGAACCCGGCCAAGGACATCATCCGCAAGGCGATCTACGCGTCCCAGGCGCGGCTCGCGGCGCGCAAGGCCCGGGAGACCACGCGGCGCAAGGGCCTGCTGGAGTCCGGCGGGATGCCCGGCAAGCTCAAGGACTGCTCCTCCAAGGACCCCACGCTCTCGGAGATCTACATCGTGGAGGGTGACTCCGCCGGCGGCTCGGCGGTGCAGGGGCGGGACCCCGCCCACCAGGCGATCCTCCCGCTGCGCGGCAAGATCCTGAACGTGGAGCGTGCCCGCCTGGACCGGGCCCTGTCCAACGCCGAGGTGCAGTCGATGATCACGGCCTTCGGCGCCGGGATCGGGGACGACTTCGACATCGAGAAGGCCCGGTACCACAAGATCGTGCTCATGGCGGATGCGGACGTGGACGGCCAGCACATCACCACGCTGCTGCTCACCCTGCTGTTCCGGTTCATGCGTCCGCTCATCGAGCACGGCTACGTGTACCTCGCGCAGCCGCCGCTGTACCGCATCAAGTGGTCCAACGCCCCGCACGACTACGTGTTCTCGGACGCGGAGCGGGACGCCGCCCTGGCCAAGGGTCTCGCCGAGAACCGGCGGCTGCCCAAGGACAACGGCATCCAGCGCTACAAGGGCCTGGGCGAGATGGACTACACCGAGCTGTGGGACACCACCATGGACCCGGAACACCGCACGCTGCTGCAGGTCACCATGGACGACGCCGCCGCGGCGGACCAGGTCTTCTCGGTCCTCATGGGCGAGGACGTGGAATCCCGCCGCGAGTTCATCCAGCAGAACGCCAAGGACATTCGGTTCCTCGACATCTAGGCATGTCACCCGCCGGACATTCCCTCCCCGGCATGAACAGTGGACCGTGAGAGCTCAGAAGGAACGGACAGCAACGCATGAGTGACGAGACGCAGGACGGCAACGCTCCCGTGGACCCGGAGAACACCCCCGAGGCCGTCGAGGGCGTGGTGGTGCAGGACGTGGAGACCGTCGGGGACCGCGTGGAGCAGATCGACCTGCAGACGGAGATGCAGCGGTCCTACCTGGACTACGCCATGGCCGTGATCGTGGGCCGCGCCCTGCCGGACGTGCGGGACGGTCTCAAGCCCGTGCACCGCCGCGTGCTCTACACGATGTACGACGGCGGCTACCGGCCGGACCGCTCGTTCAACAAGTGCGCGCGCGTCGTCGGCGACGTGATGGGCAACTACCATCCCCACGGCGACTCCGCGATCTACGACGCCCTGGTGCGCCTGATCCAGAACTGGACCATGCGCTACCCGCTGGCGCTGGGACAGGGCAACTTCGGCTCCCCGGGCAACGACGGCGCGGCCGCGCCCCGGTACACCGAGACCAAGATGGCGCCGCTGGCCATGGAGATGGTCCGGGACATCCACGAGGACACGGTGGACTTCCAGGACAACTACGACGGCAAGCAGCAGGAGCCCACCGTGCTGCCGGCGCGGTTCCCGAACCTGCTGGTCAACGGCTCCGCCGGCATCGCCGTGGGCATGGCCACGAACATCCCGCCGCACAACCTGCGCGAGGTCGCGGACGGCGTGCAGTGGTACCTGCAGCACCCGGGCGCGGACCGCGAGACCCTGCTGGAAGAGCTCATCAAGCGGATCAAGGGCCCGGACTTCCCGTCCGGTGCGCAGATCCTGGGCCACAAGGGCATCGAGCAGGCGTACCGCACGGGCCGCGGCTCCATCACGCAGCGCGCGGTGGTCAGCGTGGAGGAGATCCACAACCGCACGTGCCTGGTGGTCACGGAGCTGCCGTACCAGGTCAACCCGGACAACCTGGCCATCAAGATCGCGGACCTGGTCAAGGACGGCAAGGTCCAGGGCATTGCCGACATGCGGGACGAGACCTCGGGCCGCACGGGCCAGCGCCTGGTGATCGTGCTCAAGCGGGACGCCGTGCCCAAGGTGGTGCTCAACAACCTCTACAAGCACACGCAGCTGCAGGAGAATTTCTCCGCGAACATGCTCGCGCTCGTGGACGGGGTGCCCCGCACGCTGTCCCTGGACGCGTTCGTGCACCACTGGGTCGCGCACCAGATGGACGTCATCGTGCGGCGCACCCGGTTCCGCCTCAAGCAGGCGCAGGAGGAGGCGCACATCCTGCTGGGCCTGCTCAAGGCGCTGGACGCCCTGGACGAGGTCATCGCCCTGATCCGGCGCTCGCCCACGGTGGAGGAGGCGCGCTCCGGTCTCATGGAGCTGCTGGAGATCGACGAGGCCCAGGCCCAGGCGATCCTCAACATGCAGCTGCGCCGGCTGGCCGCCCTGGAGCGCCAGAAGATCCAGGACCGCCACGCCGAGCTGCAGCGGCTGATCGCCGAGTACGAGGCGATCATCGCGTCCGAGGACCGCCAGCGCGAGATCATCTCCGACGAGCTCGGGGAGATCGTGGAGCGCTACGGGGACGACCGCCGCACTGAGGTGCTCTACGGCTTCGACGGGGATGTCTCCATGGAGGACCTCATCCCGCAGCAGCAGGTGGTGGTGACCATCACCCGCGACGGCTACGTCAAGCGCACGCGCGCGGACGAGTACCGTGCGCAGCACCGCGGCGGCCGGGGCATCAAGGGCGCGCAGCTGCGCGGGGACGACGTCGTGGAGCACTTCTTCGTGACGAACACCCACAACTGGATCCTGTTCTTCACCACGCTGGGCCGGGTCTACCGGGTCAAGGCCTACGAGTTCGCGGAGGCCGGGCGGGACGCCAAGGGCCAGCACGTGGCGAACCTCATGGAGTTCCAGCCCGAGGAGCGCATTGCGAAGGTCATGGAGCTGCACTCCTACCAGGACGCGCCATACCTGGTGCTCGCCACGCGCAACGGCCTGGTCAAGAAGTCCCGGCTCACGGACTACGACACCAACCGCTCCGCCGGCGTGATCGCCATCAACCTGCGCGAGGACGACGAGCTCGTCTCCGCCATGCTGGTGGACACGGACGATGACGTCATGCTGATCTCCCGCCACGGCCAGTCCCTGCGCTTCACCGCGGACGACGACGCCCTGCGCCCCATGGGCCGCGCGACCTCGGGTGTCACGGGCATGAAGTTCCGTTCCGGCGACGAGCTGCTGTCCGCGAACGTGGTCAGCGACGACTCGCACGTGTTCGTGGTGACCGAGGGCGGTTACGCCAAGCGCACCTCGGTCCAGGAGTACCGCGTGCAGGGCCGCGGTGGCCTGGGCATCAAGGTGGCCAAGCTCGCCGAGGTGCGCGGTGGCCTCGTGGGCGGCCTGATCGTGGGTGAGAACGACGAGGTGCTCGTGGTCATGGAGAGCGGCAAGGTGGTGCGCTCCACCGTGAGCGAGGTCCCGGCCCGCGGGCGCGACACCATGGGAGTGATCTTCGCCAAGCCCGGTGCCAACGACACCATCGTGGGCGTGGCCCGCAACGCGGAGCGCGAGATCGAGAAGGAAGTGGCGGAGGAGGACGCCGCCGCGGACGAGGCGGCGGGCGGCGTCGTCGACGGCGCAGAAGTAGTGGCCGGGGAAGGCCGCGCGCAGGACACCGGGAGCCCCGACGCTGCGTCCTCCGAGGACGGCGATGCAGTAGCGTTGGACCACAACGACAACGGAGGTAACGCATGAGCGCGAGCTCGGCCTCGAAGGCGGGTCAACCCGCCAAGACTTCTTCCCCCAGGAAGTCGCCGTCCAAGAAGTCGCCGGCGCAGGCCAGCACGAAGTCCTCCAAGGGCCTCGTGCGTCCCGCGCCCCGGGCGAAGGTGCGCCGCGCCCGCCTGGTGGTCTCCAAGGTGGACACCTGGTCCGTGCTCAAACTGGCGTTCCTGCTCTCCGTGGCCCTGGGCATCATCACGGTGGTCGCCTCCATGGTGCTGTGGATCGTCCTGAGCCTGACCGGCATGTTCGAGGGCATCAACGAGCTGCTGTCCATGCTCGGTGGCACCGCCCAGGGGGCGGACATCCGCAAGATCCTCTCGCTCGGCAACGTGGCGCTGATCTCCACGCTGATCTCCGTGGTGAACGTGATCCTGCTGTCCGTGCTGTCGGTGCTGGCAGCGATCCTCTACAACATCGCGGCGTCGCTGATCGGCGGCATCGGGGTGACCCTCACCGACGACTGAGCCAGGAGGCGGCTCCCACCGGTGCCGAATTTGGTGCGGGAGCCGGAACTCCGGTAAAGTCTTGGCGTGGCCAGCCAGAGGATGCTCTCGTTGGCGCACGCTGAGGGCGTATAGCTCAGACGGTTAGAGCGCTTCGCTGATAACGAAGAGGTCCCAGGTTCAATTCCTGGTACGCCCACCCCTCGAATTCCCACCACCGCGAGTCACCACTCGTCCGGAGGCCCCCGTGAAGTCCCGCATCGCAGCCCTGATCGCCGTGGCCGGCCTGTCCGTCGCGGCCCTCAAGTCCTGGCGCGAGGCCGAGGCCAAGCGAGAAGCCTGGAATTCGGCAGTGGACTCCGTGGACTGAGATCCACGGGTACGGCGTTCCTCCCCCGGGAGAGAACGCCGCAACTGAATACGGGGCCTTAGCTCAGTTGGTAGAGCGCTGCCTTTGCAAGGCAGATGTCAGGAGTTCGAATCTCCTAGGCTCCACACCCCGACCTCCGGGTCTCTGCGAGAGCAGGGACCCGGAGGTTTTTCCGTGCCGGTGGTGCGCCCGCGCCCCCGGTGCGTCCGGCACACTTCGTGACACGGGATCCGAGGGCGCCGGAGCATGTCAGACTTGGTGTGACGTCCCCCATACCGGAAGTGCGGAGCACCTGAATGCGCGAGAAGACTCCCCTGCAGCCGCTGGCCTCGGTCAATCCCCACGAGCCCCTGGAGCGCATCGAGCGGTGGAGGCTGATCGGGCCGGGGCTCGTGGTGGCCGCCACCGGTGTGGGCGCCGCAGACATGGTGGCTACCCTGACCGCGGGCTCGCGCTACGGCTACACGCTGCTCTGGGCCGTGGTTGCGGGCACCATCATGAAGATCGTGCTCGTGGAGGGCGCCGGGCGGTACTCGCTCGCGAGCGGGCGCACGATCTTCGAGGGCTGGCGCTCCCTGGGCCGCTGGACCTCCTGGTACTTCGGCCCGTACATCCTGATCTGGGGTTTCGTGTACGGAGCCACGGCCATGTCCTCCTCCGCGCTGCCGCTGGCCGCGCTCTTCCCGTTCCTGCCGCTGTGGGCGTGGGCCATCATCATGGGTCTGCTGGGCTTCGGGATCGTGTGGGCCGGGCGGTACGCGGTCATCGAGAAGATCACCGCCGCCATGGTGGGTCTCATGTTCCTGGTGATGGTGGGGCTTGCGATCATCACCCTGCCGGACATCCCGCGGATGCTCACCGGGCTGATCCCCGTGATCCCGCAGGGCGGAGTGGTCTACACGCTGGCGCTGGCGGGGGGCGTGGGCGGCACCATCACCCTGGCGGCCTACGGCTACTGGCTGCGCGAGAAGGGCTGGCACCAGCCCCGGTGGATGCGGGTGATGCAGCTGGACAACACCGTGGCCTACGCGGTGACCGGCATCTTCGTGCTCGCCATGCTCGTGGTGGGGGCAGAGGTGCTCTACTCCGCGGGGTACGCGATCAGCGCCGGGGACAAGGGCCTGCTGGATCTGGACACGGTGCTGCGCGAGCGCTTCGGGGACGTCATCGGCACCACGTTCCTCGTGGGCTTCTGGGCGGCCTCGTTCTCGTCGGTCGTGGGTGTGTGGTCCGGGGTGTCCCTCATGTTCGCGGACTACTGGGGCAACGTGCGGCACAAGCCCAGCGGCCACCCGGACACGGTGAACGGCGGGAAGTACTTCAAGTTCTACCTGCTGTGGCTCACGTTCCCGCCCATGCTGCTCCTGATGCTGGACAAGCCCGTCTTCCTGATCCTGCTCTACGGGGTGCTCGGGGCGCTGTTCATGCCGTTCCTCGCCGTCACGCTGCTGGGTCTGCTGAACACGTCCCGCACGCCCAGGAAGTGGCGCAACGGCATGTTCACCAACGCCGTGCTCGTGGTGTGTGCGGTGCTGTTCGTCATCCTCGGGATCTACCAGACCTACGACACGATCGCGGGCCTCTTCGCCTGACGCGGGAGCCGTGCGGCCGGTCCGCGCCGTTCTGCCGCCCCGCACGACGACGCCGCCGCGCCCCTCGCTCGGAGGGGCGCGGCGGCGTCGTGGTCGGGGTCCGTCACCCGTGAGGGTGAGCGGCGTGACCTCAGTGCTTCGGGCCGTTGCCCGGGTTGTGCTTGGAGCCGTTGTCCGCGGAGCCCAGCTTGGTGTCATCCGTCTTGGAGCCCTTGATCTGCTCCTTGACCTCGTTGACGGTCTGCTTGGCGTCCTCCGCCACCGACTTCACGCTGTCCGTGGCGCGGTGGGCGGCCTGAGTGGCGGTGCCCTCCTTGTGCACGGAGGAGGCGGGGTCCTTGACGTCGTCCACCTTCACACCGGCGCCTGCGGCCACGGTGGAGTTGTTGTTGACGGGCGAGGCCGAGACGCGCGGCGACGCCGTGGCGGGGGTCTTCCAGGGGTCCTGGACGGGGCGGGAGGCGCGCCACGCGGCAACGCCTGCCACACCGCCGGCCACGAGCAGACCGAGGACCAGCAGACCCTTGTGGCCGCCCTGGGCCTTCTTCTGCTGCTTGGCGTACTCCTTGGCGGAGTTCTTCGCGGCCTTCTGGATGCGCTTCACGGTCTTCTTGTCACCGGTCAGCTTGGCCACGAGGGCGTCGAACTGGTCCGAGGTGTCCGCGTTCGCGACCTTGCCGGCCAGCGCGGCGACGGCGCCGGAGTACTTCTCCTGGGCGGCGGCACGGCCCTCGGCCGTCTTCTTCGCCGCCTTGGCGGCCAGGGGTGCGGCAGCTGCGGCGCTGGCAGCCTTGGCCTTCTCGCTGCGCTTCTTGACGTCCTCGCCGAGGCCCTGCGCCCGGCCGAGGCCGTCCTGGACGTAGGGGCCCGTGGCCTCCACGCCGCTGGCCAGCGCCGAGGCACCCGCCTGCACACCGTGCTGCAGCTTCTCCCCGAGCTCACCGATCTCGGTGGAGAGCCACTCCCCGGCGTTGACGACCTTGGACTCGGCGGCCTTGTTGGCGGCCTCGACCTGCTTCTGGGCCTTGCTCTTGAACAGGCTCATGATGTCTCCCTCCTACGGTGGTGATCATGTACATCTCCACCCCCAGCATACGTTCTGCGTCCTGGACGGGCCCCGGGAGTTGCAGCGGTCACGGTCCTTTTCACTGTGCGCTGAACAACTTCCCACCGTCCTGACGCGCTGCGGAGCCCCGTGCCAGAATGACAGCCATGACTTCCGCCAATGCAACGCACAAGGCCACCATCCACACCAACCACGGGGACATCGTGGTGGAGCTCTTCGGCAACCACGCGCCCAAGACCGTCAAGAACTTCGTGGGCCTCTCGGACGGGACCCAGGAGTGGGCGGATCCTCGCACCGGTGAGAAGCAGGACGGCCCGCTGTACAAGGACGTCGTCTTCCACCGCATCATCAAGGACTTCATGATCCAGGGCGGCGACCCGCTGGGCCAGGGCATCGGCGGCCCCGGCTACAACTTCGACGACGAGATCCACCCGGAGCTCAACTTCAACGCTCCCTACATGCTGGCCATGGCCAACGCCGGCACCCGCAACGGCCGCGGCACCAACGGCTCGCAGTTCTTCATCACCACCGCGCCCACCACGTGGCTGCAGGGCAAGCACACCATCTTCGGGGAGGTTGCCGATGACGCCTCCAAGAAGGTGGTGGACGAGCTCAACGACGTCCGCACCGGGGGCCAGGACCGCCCCGTGGAGGACTGCGTGATCTCCTCCATCGACGTGGAAGCGCTCTGATCCACCACCTCCCGTCCTGAGGCGAAGCCCACCCGATGTCCGGGTGGGCTTCGCTCGTATTCGGTGGAGAAATCCCCGCTGACCAGACCACATGCCGGAGCAGACATGAGCAACCAGCCCCACGACCCGAGCGGCGAGTTCCCGTCCCAGGATTCTCGAGCCAGGGGCGGTCCCCACCGCGGCCCCGGCGGGGCAGGAGGTGGCGAACCGCTCCCGGCCCCGCGCTACGGCCAGTTCCTGCCGGGCGGCGGCCCGTCCGCCGACGGCCCGTCGCGTGGTGGCGGTACCGGGTTCCCCGGTTCCTGGGCGTCCGACGCCGCCGCGCACAGCCCCGCGCCCCCGCTTCCGGGCCGCGGGATGCAGGGAGTCCGCCGACGCACCGGATGGCCCGTCACGTGGACCGTGATCGGCATCTGCGTGCTGGTGTGGGCGGCCCAGTGGGTCACCCGCCTGGTCACCCCCTACGACCTGTCCACGATCCTGGGCTACGCTCCCGCCCTCACGGACACCCAGCCGTGGCGGATGCTCACGAGCGGGTTCGTGCACGCCATGCCCTCGCCCGTGCACCTGCTGCTGAACATGTACACGCTGTACCTCTTCGGCCGCATGCTCGAGCCCCTGCTCGGAGGGTGGCGGTTCGCGGTGCTGTTCCTGCTCTCCGTCCTGGGCGGCTCGGTGGGAGTGCTGCTGCTCGGTGACCCGTGGGTCCTGGTGATCGGTGCCTCCGGCGGCATCTTCGGGCTGTTCGGTGCCATGTTCGTGTTCATGCGCCACTTCCGGAACAGCGTCACGTCCATCCTGGTGCTGATCGGCATCAACCTGGTGTTCGGTTTCCTGGTGGGTGGCATTGCCTGGCAGGCCCACGTGGGAGGTCTGGTCATGGGGGCGCTCACGGGCCTGCTCATGCTTCCGGGTCTGCGCGGACACCGGTGAGGCACCCCGGCCACGAGTTGTCCACAGCAGTTCTCCACACCTGTTAACAACTTACAGAGTTGTAATTCCACAGCTGTGAACATCCCTGTGGACAGGCGGATCAGGCTCACCCAGCCCCGGGAGGACACATGTTCCGGACGATATTCACACATTTCTCCACACCTGTGGATAACTTTCCTGCACCGGGTGGGGAGAACCCACCCCCGGTGATGTCACCCACACGGGTTCCGGTCGGCGAATAAATCGGTGCAGCACGGCGTTGCCATCTTTTGTGCTCGAGGACCACCGCGTCCGCGACGGGTGGGCACCGCCCTCCCCGCCGTCCTGGTCAGTCGGCTCCCGGGCCGGTCGGTGCCGCCAGGGTTGCACCCCGCTTCCGCCCGCACGAGCGTTCCGTCCACCGTCCCGCCGCGCCACGGCAGGGGCTGTCCACCCCCGTTCCTGGAAAGGCCGCGTCGTCATGACCCACCTGACGCCCGCCCGCCGTCGACTTGCCCTCTTCGCCCTGGCCCTGGGCGGTTTCGGGATCGGCTGCACCGAGTTCGCGTCCATGGGGCTGCTTCCCCAGATCGCCCAGGGCCTGCTGCCGGAGCTCTTCGGCGGGTCCCCCGAGACGGGCATCGCACGCGCGGGCTGGCTCGTGAGTGCGTATGCGGTGGGCGTGGTGGTGGGGGCCCCGCTGATCTCGTTCCTGGCGGCGAGGTCCTCCCGCACCGTGATGCTGCTGGTGATGGCGGCCGCGCTGATGCTGGGCAACCTTGCTTCGGCCCTCGTGCCGAGCTTCGAGACCCTCCTGGCGATGCGCTTCCTGGCCGGTCTGCCCCACGGTGCGTACTTCGGCCTCGCGTCCCTCGTGGCCGCCACGGTGATGGGACCGGGGAACCAGGCCAAGGGCGTGGCGCTCGCGCTGTCCGGTCTCACGGTGGCCAACGTGGTGGGAGTGCCGGTCATGACGGCCATCGGGCAGGCGTACGGGTGGCGCATGGCGTACGCCGCGGTGGCCGTGGTCTTCGCGCTCACGGTGCTCGGGCTGTGGCTCACGGTCCCGCACCAGCCGCCCCATCCCGCTGCCAGCCACCGCGGTGAGCTCCTCGCCTTCGCGCGGCCGCAGGTGTGGATCGTCATGGGCGTGGCCGCCGTGGGCTTCGGTGGGTTCTTCGCGATCTACACGTACCTCTCCCAGATGGGCCGCGAGCTCGCCAGGCTTCCCGCTGGTGCCATCCCGTGGCTGCTCGCCGTGGTGGGCGTGGGGATGACCATCGGCAACGTGATCGGGGGGATCAGCGCGGACCGCAGTGCGCGTCGCACCATGGCCGTGGGTTTCCCCGCCCTCGCCGCGGCTCTGCTCCTCATGGGTGCCCTGGCGGGTTCCCCCGTGGGGATCTTCGTCGCCGGTTTCGTGATGTCGCTCGTCAACTCCTACATCATGCCCAGCATCCAGAGCTGGCTCATCACGGCGGCGGGCCCGGCGGAGCTCATGGGTGCCTCCCTGAACCACGCCGCCTTCAACGTGGCCAACTCCATCGGTGCGCTCCTGGGAGGGACCGTCATCTCGGCCGGCTTCGGCTACCGCTCGCCGGCCCTCGTGGCCTGTGTCCTGGCGGTGGCGGGAGCTCTCCTCGCGCTCGCGGGGGTCCACCGGCAGAAGCTGGACCGACGGCGCCGCCTCGCCTCCGGCCACCCGGTCACCGCATCGCAGACGGCCGTCTGAGTCCTCGCGGCCGTCCCGGGGTCGCGCCGGTGCGGCGGTGACGGACGTGTGCGTTGCAGGTCGAGGGGACGCGGGCGGTGCGGACGGTGGCGGGGTCCGGCGGCAGCATCCTCCGGAGGACGTGGGAGCGGCGTCGTCCTCCGGACGGGTGGGAGCGGCGTCGTGGGCGAGGGAACAGGCCGCCGTGCGGCGCGTCAGCCGACGAGGAAGTGCCCCAGGAGCAGGAACCGGCCGGCGTCCAGGACCAGGAACAGCGCCGCGAGACCCAGCAGCACGGTGACCGCCACGCCGACCCACGGTGAGATCCTGGCCCACGCGCGCTGCATGACGGCGGAGAACCGCTCCTGCCTGCCCAGCACGGTGAGCAGAAGCAGCAGCGTGAGCGCGATCTGGCTGATGAGCGCCCACGCCACCCAGCCGAGCACCATGACCGGAAGGGGCTGGGCGGCGGCCACCGCCACGTGGATGTCGAAGGGCGGGTCGAACACCACGATGCCCACGAACACCAGCGCCGTGACGTAGAGGGCCCACGCGTTCCTGGCCGGCGGCTTCTCCTCCTCGGGGGCGGTGCCCCTGCGCCGGGAGACGGCGCGCATCGCCGCGAACACCCCGATGGCAACGCCCAGGGCAAGCTCCACCCATGCCGCCACGGCACCGTGGCGGACCAGCCCCCACCAGTCCACGCTCTGCAGGACCGGGCCCACCAGGAGCGTGAGCCCGAGCCCCAGGAGGACGGTGCCACCCAGGAGCAGCGCCGAAGCCCCCACGACGTGACGACGCCGCAACCCCGCCCCCAGCGCGGCCGCCATGATGACCATCGGGGCGGGATCGAAGCCGCCCGCGGCTGTGGCCAGGACAGTGGCGGCATATTCCGCGACATTCATCAGCAGGTGTCCAATCTCAGGCGGGCAGGGGGGCGAAACCGGGCGACGTCCGGCCCAGCCACGTCAGGGCAGGGTTCAGCTGGGCCTCCCACAGTGCCACCCGGTGCCCGCCGCTCTCGGAGATGTTGGACACCAGACCGGTGGGCCCCGTGACGGCCGGCGCGAAGGCCTTGACCGCCCGCAGGGAGATGGTGTCCTCCCCACCCGTGAAGAACCAGATGTCCACGTCCGGCTTCTCCCGCCGGACCACCCGTGCAAGGTCGTAGGACTCGGGGTCAGCGGTCTTCCACTGCTGCCCAGGACTGTACATGGGGACGAAGTAGCCGGCGAGGTTGATGCTCGTGGCCCAGATCTCCGGGTGGCGCACGGTGTGCATGGAGGAGCACCAGCCCCCGGCGCTGTAGCCGAGTGTGGACCACGCCCGCCGGTCCGTGGAGACCCGCAGGTTCGTGCGGATCCAGGAGACCACATCCCGGCTCACGTACGTGTCCCAGCGGCCGTGCGTGCTGTCCACGCACTCGGTGTCGTTGTTGCCGGGGTAGACGTCCGGGATCACCACGACGGCCTCGCGCATGGCGCCCTCGGACACCGCCGTGCGGATGTGCTGCGCGATGTTCATGGCCTTGGTGTAGGTCCGGACGTCCCCGGGGAAGCCCGTGAAGGCCGTGATCACGGGGTAGCTCCGCTGCGGCTGCGACATGTAGGAGGGCGGAAGCCACGCCGTGGCCTCCTGTGTGAGACCGGACTGCGGTCCCGGAATCTTGACGTTCACCCACTGCCCCGAGGTGTTGGCGGGATCCAGCTGGGCGCCGAACGCGGGGTTCTTCACCGGGTCCGACTGCACGGTGGTGAACTTCTCATGGGGCAGGTCCTGAAGGGCCTTCGCGGCCACGGGAACCGTGCCCACGGTGGCTGTGGCCACGGGACCCCCGCCGTCGGAGAAGAGGTCACCCCAGCTCGAGTACCACTGGTTGTCCATGTTCATCTTCAGGAAGATCCCGGCCAGCGCGAGCGTGACCACGAGCAGCACGCACACGAGCTGGACCACGTACTTGCGCAGGCCCGGGCGGCGGTTCCTGGGCAGCACCACCACGGTGACGGCCAGGAGGAAGACCGCCAGCACGGTGACCAGGATGAGGAGTGGCCACCCTGTGAGTTCGAAGAACGCCATTGCAGACTGCTCGTTTCCCATGGAGTGTCGGACGACCGCGCGTCCCCCGCCGCGACCGGGCCGTGAGGCCGCCGCGCGGAGTCCGCACGGGGACAGCATAGGGACCGCGCGCGGCTGCAGGGACCCACTGCCCGGTGTCCCGGCGAGTTGCGGGGAGGTCCCCAGCCGGCATCCGGCCGGCGGGCAGCTGCGCCGCGCTTCGGCGCGGGACAGGTCAACGGGGCGGTGGGAGAGGGAACACAGGGCGGCCCCGGACGCCTGTGGAACATGCCCGGCGGGGGAACCGGGCCGGGCGCCGTCGTCACCCGGACCGATGCCGCGGGGGCCGCGGGTGGAGGGCATACTTGGACACCATGACGCCAGAAGTGATCCACACGGCCGGGCTCCTCGCCCCGCAGCTGCTCCCCCTGGGGGACCCCGCCCAACTGCTCGAGCAACTGGGGCCCTGGGCGCTCGCGGGCATGACGCTCATCGTGTTCATCGAATCGGGTCTGCTGTTCCCGTTCCTGCCCGGCGACTCGCTGCTGTTCACGGGAGGTCTGCTGCACCAGGCGCTGCACATCCCGCTGTGGCTCATGATCGTGGTGCCGTTCATCGCGGCAGTCGCGGGCGACCAGGTGGGGTACTACCTGGGGCACCGGTTCGGGCGGCGCTTCTTCTCCGACGACGCACGGTTCCTGAAGACCAAGTACCTCACCCAGACCGAGGACTTCTTCCGCAAGTACGGAGGCCGTTCGATCGTGCTGGCGCGCTTCGTCCCCATCGTGCGCACCTACGTGCCGCTCGTGGCGGGCACCGCGAAGCACCCCTACCGCGCGTTCGTGGGCTGGAACGTGCTGGGCGGCTTCCTGTGGGTCACCATCATGGTGGTTGCGGGATCCCTCCTGGGCGGCATCCCGTTCATCCGCGACAACGTGGACCTGATCGCCATCCTCATCGTGCTCCTGTCCCTGATCCCGGTGGGCATCCAGATCATCACGAGCCTGCGGAACAGGGAGCCGGAGGACGGTGCAGGCCGCTGAGGCGGTCGCGCCAGCCGGGAGCACGGCCGGGACGCGGCACCGTCGGGGCGCGGCGTCCCTGGAACCGCAGCATCCCCGAAAGCGGTGGTGACTCTGGAGCAACGGCGTCTCAGGGGACGATGGTGAACTTGACGGTCCCCTCACCGCCGCGCTCGGCGAGCCGCAGCACGTCCTCGGTCTCCTCGAGTGTGTGCACGCTGCCGAGGCAGTAGTCCACGGAGACCTCACCGTCGCGGATGCGACGCACGGCCTCGTGGAAGGACACCAGCCCTGGTTCGGACTGGGCTGCCACCGATCCCTGGAGCCGCACGGACTTCCGGAAGACCTCGTAGACCGGCACGGGGGCAGGGTCGAAGCTCTCGTACAGCCCGAACCACCCCACGATGCCGCGGTTGGCCACGATCTCCACGGCCTCGGCCCGCAGGGCGTCGGAGCCCACGGCCTCGATCACGAGGTCCGCGCCCTCGCCGCGGGTGAGCTCGGAGACCACGTCCGGGAGGTTCTCCTGCGGCACCCTCACCGTGTGGGCGCCCAGCTCCCGTGCGATCTGCAGGCGTGACTCCTCCTTGTCGGAGACGATCACCTGCTCGAAGCCCCGCAGCAGGGCATCCTGCAGGAAGAACAGCCCCGCAGAGCCCGCCCCCATGATCACGCAGGTCCCCGCCCGGCGGGCCGGGACCTCGGTGGGCCAGTACAGGTTCATCGCGTAGAGGCACGTGCCCATCTGCTGGGCCATCATGTAGCGGCGCATCTCGGTGAGGTCGTCCGGATCCACGTGCTCGGGCAGGGCCACCGCGTGGAGGTCGTCCAGGAGCATGAACTCGGCGAACGTCCCGCCGAGCTCCCCGGGCGGCACGCACAGCACCGCGGTTCCCACCGGGAACGTCTCGGAGCGGGACTCCGTGACCACGCCCACGCCTTCGTGCCCGGGATACCCCGCGCGCTCAGGGGCGGTGGGGTGCATGGTGCCGTGCAGGACGGAGTGCAGGTCCGAGCCGCACACGGAGGCCGCGACGAGCCGCACCACGAACTCACCGTCCCGTGTGGGGTGCGGATCCGGCCACTCCTTCACCAGGACGGTTCCGGTGGCGGGGACGTGGGTGGCTCGCATGCGGTTCTCCTTCGAACGGGCCCGGGAGGTCGAGAGTTCCTGACGTTCCACGGTACGCCACGACAAGACCCGAACCAGGGCTGCCGGGGCGCGGAACGCGGGCGCGGGTCTCCTGCCACGGGGTCCCTCTTCCCGGGGGCCGACCACGGGACCACCGCCACCGGACCGGGGCCGGCGCCCGGTAGCCTGGGGCGGTGCAGCTTCCCCGCGCCCTCAGGCCCTTCTCCTCCCCCGCCTACAGGGTGCTCGCGCTGGCCATGGGCGTGAGCGTGTTCGGCTCCGGACTGTGGGCCGTGGCCATGGTGGCCCGCGTGATGGCCCTGGGTGGTTCCGCCGTGGACCTCTCGCTCGTCACCGCCGCGGGCGCTGTGGGCATGGTGATCTTCGTGCTGCTCGGGGGCGTGGCCGCGGACCGGTTCCGGCTACCGGTGATCCTGCGCTGCGTGGAGCTGACCAATCTGGCCACGGCCCTGACCGTCGTGGTCCTCACCTGGACGGACGCGCTTGCCCTGTGGCACCTGGGTGCAGCGGCCTTCGTGTTCTCGGGCGCCGTGGGATTCTTCTACCCCGCGTACTCGGCGGCACTGCCGCGCATCCTGCCACCGGCCCAGCTGCTCGCGGCCAACGGGGTGGAGGGCACTGCCCGGCCGCTGCTCCAGCTCGCCGCGGGCCCCGCCGTGGGGGGCGCGCTCACGTCGCTCGCACTGCCCGGCGCCTCCGTCCTGGCCATCGCGGTGTGCCACGCCGGCGCCCTGGTCCTCATGCTGCGGCTGCGACTGCCCGAGCGGGACGACCCGCAGGACGCTCCGGGGCACGACGACGCCGCGGCCGCACCCCGGGCGACCATCCTCCGGGACATGCTGGACGGCTTCCGCTACTGCCTCCGCACGCCGTGGCTGCTGTGGACCCTGCTGTGGGCCATGAGCGCGATCTTCCTCTTCACCGGTCCCCTGGAGGTGCTGGTGCCGTTCCTCGTGGTGGACCGGCTGGGCGGCACGGTGGCCGGCTACGGCGCCATGCTGGGGCTGTACGGGATCGCCACGGCCGTGGGATCCAGCCTCATGGCGTCCTTCCGGCTGCCCCGGAACTACCTGACCACCATGGTGTGGCTGTGGGGTTTCGGCACGCTGCCGTTCGGACTCGTGGGAATGACCGGCTCATGGTGGGTCATGGCGCTGGCCCTGTGCGTCTTCGGCGCCACCGGGGGAGCGGGTCAGGTCATCTGGGGAACGCTGCTGCAGCGGCGCGTCCCGGGGCACATGCTGGGCCGGATCTCGTCCCTGGACTTCTTCGTCTCACTCCTGCTCATGCCCATCTCCATGGCGGTGGCAGGTCCTGTCGCGGAGGTCCTGCCCCCGGTCACCATCTTCTGGGGTGTGGCCGTGCTGACCCCCGCACTGGGTGTGCTCGCGGTGGTGGCGGGCCGGATGCGCGCGGACCAGCAGGCGCACCCGCTGCACTGAGCGCGCGCGGCGTCGTCCCGGTCCGGAGCGCCGAGGTCGACGAGATCGCGTCCGCGCCCTCGCGGCGCCCCGGGCGGCAGGACGGGAAGTGCTGACGATCGGGCTTCTGACCCGTGCCTATGCCTGGATCAGTATGCCTTGTTGCGCTGCTCCACCACCAGGTGGATGAGAGCGAACGTGTGGTCCTCGTCGATGGCACGGAAGGCCTGCTCCAGGGCGCCGGGGATCTCCGACTCCCGCTCCACGCGCGCCCCGAACCCGTGGAAGGCGTCCGCCATGGCTGCGAAGTCCGGGTTCTTCAGCTGGGTTCCGGACACGTGGCCCGGGTACTGGCGCTCCTGGTGGGTGCGGATGGTGCCGTACTCCTGGTTGTCCATCACGATCACCAGGGGCGTGGCGCCGTACTGCGCGGCAGTGGCCAGCTCCTGGCCGTTCATGAGGAACTCGCCGTCCCCGGCGATCGAGATGACGCGACGGCCCGGGAAGTTCAGCGAGGCGGCCACGGCGGAGGGCACCGAGTAGCCCATGGAGCCGTTGCGCGCCGAGATCATGGAAGCGTAGCCGTTCGTGGGGAAGTACCGGTGCGCCCAGTTGGTGTGCTCGCCCGCGCCGAACGTGACCATGGCGTCCTCGGGCAGGGTCTTCACCAGCTCGCTCATCATGGTGTCCATCGTGGCCGGACCGTCCTGCTCCGGAGCGGGCTGCGGTGCGCAGAACTCCTCCTGCTGCCGGCGCATGCGGCGGCACCAGTCCCGCCACGTGTCCTTGACGGGCAGGGTCATCCGCACCAGGTCCCGCACGAACACGTCCGGCTTGGCCACGATCTGGTACGTCACCGCGCCGGAGCGGCCCCGCATGGAGGGGTCCATGGTGACGATGAAGTTCTTCTTGGACCAGTCCTGGCGCACCAGGAACCCGTTGGTGATCACGTCCCCGGGGACGGTGCCCACGAAGACGAGCAGGTCCGTCTCCTCCAGCAGGTCCACGGTGGGCTTGGGCCGGCCGTAGCCGATGGGCCCCACGTAGGACGGCGAGCCGAACGGCACGGTGCCCTCGCAGCGCCACTCCGCGGCCGCGGGGATGTGGTGCTCCTCCAGCCACTGGGTGAAGCGTTCCGCGCCCTCCACGGTCCAGTCGTTGCCGCCGAAGACGAACAGCGGTTTCAGGGACTGCTTCAGTGCGGCCTCCAGGGCCTTCCAGTCGTCCACGGTCATGCCGCCGCCCGCCACAGGGATCACCGGGTGGAGGGTGGGCTCGATCTCGCGGGTGATGACGTCCTCGGGCAGCCCCACCACCACGGGGCCCGGGCGCCCGGAACGCGCCGCGAACATGGCCTCCGCCACGTACTCGGAAGCCCGCTCCGCGTGGTCCAGGACCATCACGCGCTTGGCGCCGGACGCGAACCACTGGTGCGGGTCGAACTCCTGGAACGCCTCCTTCTCGCGGTGCTCGAAGGGGATGAGCCCCACGAACAGCACCATAGGGGTGGAGTCCTGCCACGCGGTGTGCAGACCCACGTGCGCGTTGGCGGCGCCGGGGCCGCGGGTCACCATGGCCACGCCGGGGACCTCGTTCATCTTCCCCTCCGCCTCCGCCATGTACGCGGCGCCGCCCTCCTGCCGGCACACCACGGTCTGGATGGGGGAGTCGTGGAGCCCGTCCAGCACGTCCAGGTAGCTCTCACCGGGAACCACGTAGGCACGCTCCACGCCGTGGGCCGCAAGGGAGTCGACGATCACGTGGCCCGCGGACTTGCGTCCCGGAGCTGCGGTGGCGGTCTGCTGGATCATGGGAGTCTCTTTTCGCCGTCGAAAACAGGGGGCGCACCGGGTCCCGACACCCGGGCGCCTGCACAGGTGTCTCGAAAATACCCGACCGTCGGTCTCCGTCCCGCAATGCGTCCAGCATCCGGGATGCACGCGTCACGGGGGACGACGACGCCCCGGTGCGGTGCGGGCCGCGGGCCGGGGCGTCGTCGTGGGTGGAGCGTGTGAGGGCTACTCGTGCATGTCCTCGAGCTCCACGTTGGTGGTCTCCCGCACCATCTTGATGGTGAAGATCAGCGAGACCAGGGCGAAGAACGCGTAGATGCCGTAGGTGAGGCCCAGCGAGTAGTTGGACAAGGAGGGGAACGTGACGGTCACCGCCCAGTTGGCGATCCACTGCACTGCACCGGCCACGGCCAGGGCGGCGCCGCGGATGTGGTTGGGGAACATCTCCCCCAGCAGCACCCACATGAGCGGGCCCCACGAGACGCCGAAGAACACCACGAAGAGGTTGGCGGCGATCAGTGCCACCGGCCCGGCCACGGGGCCGAGGTCCGGGGTGAGCTGGCCGTCCACCATGACCTTGCTGGCGGTGGCGAACACCACGGCCATCACACCCAGGGAGAGCGCCATTCCGGCGGAGCCCACGAGCAGCAGCGGGCGGCGGCCGATGCGGTCCACCAGGAAGATGGCCACGATGGTCACCAGCACGTTGACCACGGACGTGGCCACGGAGATCGTGAAGGAGTCGGACTCCTTGAAGCCCACCGACTCCCACAGCACGTTGGAGTAGTAGAAGATCACGTTGATGCCCACGAACTGCTGCAGCGCGGCCAGGCCGATGCCCACCCACACCACGGGCTTGAGTCCGGCCATGGAGCCGCGCAGGTCCGAGAAGCGGGGCTTGCGCTCGTTGTTGACGGTGGTGCGGATCTTCTCCACGCGGCTCGCGACGGCGTCGTCGCCGTGGATGCGGGAGAGCACCGCCGTGGCCTCGTCCTCGCGGCCGGCGGAGACCAGGAAGCGCGGGGACTCGGGGATCAGGAAGGAGCCGATGCCGTAGAGCACTGCGGGCACGGCCATGATGAGGAACATCCAGCGCCAGGCCGCCAGCCCGAGCCACAGCTCCTGGGAGGCGCCTCCGGCCCAGTTGGCCAGCAGGGCGTCCACGAGCAGGGACAGGAAGATGCCGAGCACGATGCCCATCTGCTGCAGCGAGCCCAGACGGCCGCGTAGGTGCGCCGGAGAGACCTCGGCGATGTAGGCGGGGGCGATCACGGAGGCCACGCCCACGCCGACGCCGCCCACCACGCGCCAGAAGATGAGCCACTCGATGCTCTGCGTGAGGGCGCAGCCGATGGCGGAGAGCAGGAACAGCACCGCCGCGATCTTCATGATGGGGATGCGCCCCGTGCGGTCCGCGATCCGCGACCCGAAGAACGCGCCCACCGCGGCACCCAGCAGGGCCGCCGCGACGGCGAAGCCGAGCGGACCGGGCCCCACGTCGAACGAGGACTGGATGGAGGAGACCGCGCCGTTGATCACGGCGGAGTCGTACCCGAAGAGGAGGCCGCCGAACGCGGCCACGGTGGTGATTCGTACGACGGCACCGGTGTTCGTCTGATGATGCTCCGGTGAGTGTGCTTGCGCTGGATGGCTCATCCCGCAGCTCCCTTGCTGTCCTGAATTTCAACGCTCGAGAGTCCCCCGCCCGATGACACCGTGGCTGCCGGGAACTGTGACCGCGGGGTGCTCCGAGAGAGCTGCGAGCGGGACCTGCCGGGAGGGGTGGCGGCTGTCGGGGAAGGACAGTGCCCCAAGAGTAGGACTCGCATCACAGAATGTCCATGAGTCGAACACAAATGGGAGCCATGTCGTGCCATCGTTCGTCAGGGTCAGGGTCAGGGTCAGGGAGGGAAAGGGGTTGCCCCGCAGAGAGCGCGGACCGTGGGCCGGGAGGATCAGACGGGCAGCGGGGTCTTGCTGCGGGCGAGGACCAGGGCCCCCAGGAGGTGCGCCTGCGGCCCCAGTTCGGACGCCATCGTCCGCGGCTGCGTGCCGCCGTGCAGGGCGTAGCGCCGGACGGACTCGTCCAGGGGGGCCAGCACGAGCTCGCCCGCCCGGGAGAGGTCCCCTCCCAGCACCACGAGCTCCGGGTTCAGAAGGTTGCACAGCTGCGCCACTGCGCCGCCGAGCAGCCTCCCGGTGTCCGCGACCACCCGGCTGCACCCGGGGTCCCCCGCCAGGGCGGCGTCCACCACGTCCCGCACGCTGCGGGGCTGCCGACCCGAGGGGCGGACGAGCTCCAGCACCGCCGAGCTGGAGACGAAGGTCTCCAGGCACCCCCGGTTGCCGCAGCGGCACAGCCCGGCCCGCTCGTCCAGGGTGACGTGCCCGATCTCCCCGGCGGCTCCGCTGGCTCCGCGGTAGAGCCGCCCTCCCAGCACGAGACCGGCGCCCACGCCGTGCGAGACCTTGAGGTAGGCCATGTCCTGCACGCCTCGCCCCGCACCCAGGGTGTGCTCGCCCACGGCACCGGCGTTCGCGTCGTTCTCCACGACCACCGGGCAGTCCAGGACACGTGAGGCGGTGGCCTGCACGTCGAGCCCCGCCCAGTGCGGCAGGATCGCCCGCGAGTCGAGGCCCTTTCCGTCCGCGTCCACGGGGGCGGGCAGGGTGAGGCCCGCCCGCAGCACCCTGTCCGCGGTGATCCCCAGCCCGGTGCGCAGCTCGGAGAGGATCTCGCGTGCGGTGGCGAGCACCTCGGTGGCGCGGTGCCCCGCGGGCAGGTCCGTGCGGCGTCGGGCGCGGATGGTGAGGTTCAGGTCCGCCACCGCCACCTCCACGTGACGGTGGCCCACGTCCACCCCCAGCAGGAAGCCGGCGCTCGCGCTGAACCGCACGCGCTGTCCCCGCCTGCCCCCGTGCTCACCCTCGACGGCGAGGAGGTCGCACGCGGTGAGCTCCTTGACGATCGAGGAGACCGTCGACGGCGCCAGTGCCGTCTCGCGTGCGATGCCCGCCTGGGTGACGTCCCCCAGGGACCGCACCGCGTCCACCACGCGACGACGGTTCGCCACGCGCAGGGCCGCCTGTGAGCCGGGGGCTGCGGGACCCCCCGGCGCGGTGGTGGGGTGAGACGACATGGAGGACATCGGCGTCCCTTCCGTTCCCGAACACTTCGTGACGCCTGAGTGTAGTCATCGTTCGGGCGGTGCATTCGACACACGGAGTTCCCAGGAAAGGCCGGGCTCACGCGGCCGCAACCCCTGTCTTGTATCCCATTACATATGAATATCTAGGTATCAAAAGAATATGGGTTGTTTTACCACAAACGTTTCACGTGAAACTGTCCGCCGTGTCCGCCACACAGCTCACGACACGCCCGGTTCAGGAATCACTCGGTGTCTCGTGTCACCATTGGTGCATGACCAATCCGGCGCAGTATTCTTCCCCCTCGCCGGGCGGGTCCCCGTGGCAGTTGCCGCAGTTGCGTCACCGCGTGGCCGTTCCCCTGGTCGTGGTGCTGCTGACAGCGACAATCGGTCGTCTGCTGGTGCTGTCACCGCAGATCACCGCCGGGGAGACCGCGTTGCTCGAGGGGATCTCCCAGCATCGCAACGTTCTTCTGGACACCGTGGCCACCGTGGTGCAGATGGCCCTGTCCAACGGGGCCGTGGTCCTGATCATCGCGGCCGTCATCGGGTGGTTGGCCGTGATCCGGCGTCGGCCCCTGGATGCCGTGGGCTTCGGCATCACCGCCCTGGCAGGGTGGGCGGCCGTCGGGCTCGTCAAGGTCGCGGTGGAGCGACCGCGTCCCGAGCTCTCCGGCGACCCCCTGGGCGCGGTCACCGGCTCCCTGTCCTTCCCCTCCTCGCACACGGGCGCCGTGGTGGCCATCGTCCTGGCCCTGAGCCTCGTGGCCTCGCGCGCCCGCAGCCGGCGCACCATCCTGCTCTGGGGTTCCCTGGGCGTGGCGCTGGTGGGCCTGGCCCGCATGTACTCCGGGGCCCACTACCCCCTGGACGTCGTGGCTGCGGTGCCGGTGGCGTTCGTGGGGGTCATGGCAGGAGCGTCCCTCGCCAACAAGGTGGTCCCGGCACTGGCCTTCGGCTTCTCGTGGCAGCAGGAGGGCGTCACCGTTGACGCCCCAGCCACCCGTCGCGCCCCCGCACAGGCAGCCCACGCCGACGCCGCCCGCTCGCGCCCCGCGGCCACGGCACCCGCCAGGACGGCACCGGCCGCACGGGCCGGCTCCCGTGCGGCAACCGCCCACCACGAGGAACGGACGGACCGCGCCGCCTGACCCGATACCCCTCCCACCACGAACGACGGCGGGCCGGACCTCGCAAGGTCCGGCCCGCCGTCGTTCACGGGGACTGCCGCGCTCAGTCCGTGCCGTAGTCCGCCTTGACGCACAGCACGGGGCAGCCGGCCTCGAGTAGCAGACGCTGCGTGGTGGGGGCCATGATGAGCTTGCCCACCGGCGTGCGACGCCGGGTGCCGATGACCAGCAGCTGGGTGTGGGTGCGGTCGGTGACGTCCAGGATGACGTCCGCGGGATCGGCGTCGTCCGCCATGGGCACCAGCTCGAAGGACAGACCACTGGCCTCCAGGGCGGCGCGGTCCTCACGGACGGCGGTCTCCGTCTCCTCGGGACCGGTGTGGCGGCCCCAGCGCCTGGTGTGGTGGCCCTGCACCACCACGAGGTCCGCCGAACGCAGCGTGGCCTCGTCCATGGCGGCGCGCAGGGCGGCGCGTCCGGCGGGTGTGGGCAGGTAACCGACGACGATGTTCATGGCTTCTCCGGGTCCGTGGCGGGGTGGGGGTGGATCTGGGGGAGCGGACTCACTGGTCCACGTCCTCCAGGTGGGCGATGTCCTCGGGGTGCTGGAAGCGTGTGCGGCGACCGGTGAACAGGCGCGCGTACAGGAAGTTCACGAGCCACAGCACCACGCCGAGCGCGATCAGCACCAGGGCGATCTGGTACTCGATGGTGTCCTGGGCCCACGGCCCCAGCAGGAACGCGCACGTGACGGCGCCGAGGTAGGGGAGCACCTTCGGGGCGTGGAAGTACTTGTGGCCCTCCTGGGAACGGTCCCGCCGCAGGATGATCGCGGCCACGTTGACCACGGTGAACACGCCGAGCAGCAGCAGAGCGGTGGTGCCGCCCAGGGCGGAGGCGGTGCTCTTGCCCATCGCATTGTTCACGATCACGATCAGCACCATGCCCAGGACGGTGGTGAAGAGGATGGCCGTCCAGGGGGTGCGGCGACCGGGCAGCACCTTGGCGAGCACGCCCGGGATCACGCCCTGCTTGGCCATGCCGTAGAGCAGACGGGACGCCATGAGCATGTTGATCAGGGCGGTGTTGGCCACCGCGAAGATGGTGAGGAACGGGTAGATGGTGTCGATGGGGATGTTCGGCGCACCGATCTTGACCACGTCCAGCAGCGGGGTGGTGGACTCGCCGAGCTGGCCGATGGGCACGATCGCCACGGTGAACAGGGAGACCAGCACGTAGATCACGCCCGTGATGCACAGACCGAACAGCATCACGCGGGGGAAGTTCCGGGTGGGGTCCTTGGTCTCCTCGACCATGTTGACCGAGTCCTCGAAGCCCACGAAGGAGAAGAACGCCAGGGAGGTCACGGAGGTCAGGGCCAGGAACATGCCCTTGTCGTCCGAGGTCTCGAAGATGACCGTGCGGCTGAAGTCCGCGTTGCCCTGGGCGGCGGCCCAGAAGCCCACGAGGATCACGATGAGCAGGCCCGTGAGCTCGATGCAGGTGAGCACCACGTTCAGCTTCACGGACTCGGACACACCGCGCAGGTTGATGATCGCGAGCAGCGCCATGAAGCCCACCGCCACGAGGGTGATCCCGAGGGGGCTGATCTGCAGGTGGAAGCCCTTGGCGAAGTTCGCGGCCACGGTGCTGGAGGCGGTGGCCGCGGAGGTGAGCCCCGAGCACAGCACCGCGAACGTCACCAGGAACGTGAGGAAGTGGATCCCGAAGGCCTTGTGCGTGTAGAGCGCGGCACCCGAGGCGCCGGGGTACTTGGTCACGAGCTCCAGGTAGGAGAACGCGGTGATGGTGGCCACCACGAACGCCACCAGGATGGGGGCCCAGGCCGCGCCGCCGATCTCACCGGCGATGTTGCCCGTGAGGGCGTACACGCCCGTGCCCAGGATGTCCCCCACGATGAACAGCAGGAGCAGTCCCGGGCCCATGACCCGCTTCAGCTCGTGGTTCTCCCCCGAGGGGTCGGTGCCTCCGGTCGCGGGGTCGGCCGTGGCCACGCCGCGGCTCGGCGTGCTGGATGCCGAGGTGGCACCGCGCGGTGTCGTGGAATCGCTCATGTGTTCCTCCGGGGTTGGCCCTTCTCGTGCCGCGCACCGTCGGACCCTCCAGGGCGTGAACTGTGACTCGCGGCTCATGCGTACAGGCAACCCTAAGGTATGCCGGGCGCCCGTGGGGGTCATCGGCACCCGGGGCGCGCGCGGCGTCGTCGTCCTGCCCGCTCGGAGCGCGGGGCTGGGGAACCGGGCGGGGAGTCCCGGGGCCAGTGGTGCCGGCCGGCACCCACGACGACGCCGCGCAGGCCCGGATGCGCCGAGCGCCCCGCATCCACGGGGGATGACGGGGCGCTCGGCGTGCCGGAGGTGGGCAGTCCGCTCAGCGGATGCCGCGCATCAGCTTCAGGACGGGCTTGGCCACGAGCAGCATGACGATGCCGAGCACGATGGTGATCGCGCCCATGGTGCCGAAGTAGCCCACCTCGTTCTCGCGGGAGTAGAACTCCGCGAGAGAGCCGGAGAGAGCGGTGCCCAGCGCCACCGAGAGGTTGTACAGGGCCACCATCTGCACCGGGAACTTCCGCGGCGCGAGCTTGGTGGCCAGGGACAGGCCCACGGGGGAGAGGAAGAGCTCACCGAGGGTGGCGAAGAACAGCACGAGGACGATCCAGCCGACGAACACGGAGGCCGTCTGGGCCTGGGTGATGAACAGCAGGAACGCCACACCGATCAGCAGCAGCGCGATGCCGAACTTGACCGGGGTGCTGGGCTGGCGGGTGCCCAGCTTGGTCCACGCGGCGGCGAAGACCATGCCCATCACGATGATGAACACCGGGTTGATGGACTGCACGGCCGACGGCTTGAAGTCCATGCCGAAGAGGGACAGGTTCAGGCGCGTGTCCGCGTAGATGGCCAGCACCGTGAACTGCTGCTGGAAGAGGGCGAAGAATGCCGCAGTGGCAATGAACAGGGGAATGAACGCCAGGACTCGGGAGTGCTCGTCCGAGGAGAGGCCCTTGTCCCGGAGCATGGTGGCGAACAGCAGGATGGCGGCCACCACGACCACCAGGATCACCGCGTTCGAGAGGTTGCCGGGGTTGAGGATCCCCGTGAACAGCAGGACCAGGACCACGGCGACGAACGCCAGGGCGATCCCGACCCACTTGCCGTACTGCGAGCGGGGCAGGCGGTTGGCCACGGTGTGGACGGTCTCGGGCAGGCCCTTGCGGGTGAGGATGTACTGCAGGAGGCCGAGGGCCATGAAGACCGCCGCGATGCCGAACCCGGCGTGGAAGCCCCACGTGCCCCACGCGAAGCTCGTGAGCAGCGGGCCGAAGAGGGCGCCGATGTTCACGCCCATGTAGTAGAGGGAGAAGCCTGCGTCGCGGCGGGGGTCGTCACGCTCGTAGAGGGTGCCCACGAGGTTCACGCACGTGGTCTTGAGGCCGCCGGAGCCGATCGCAATGCTCAGCAGGCCGATGGTCAGCCCCGCCACTCCCGGGATGAAGGCCAGGGCGATGTGGCCGAGCATGATCAGCACGGCCGAGGAGAGCATGGTGCGCTCGGAGCCGAGCAGGCGGTCCGCAACCCAGCCGCCCAGGATGGAGCACAGGTACACCGTGCCCCCGTAGGCACCCACGATGCCGGCGGCCACGCCCTCGTCGATGCCCAGACCACCCTGAGCTGCGGGGTAGTACATGTAGTACAGGACCAGGGCCTGCATTCCGTAGAAGGAGAAGCGCTCCCACATCTCCACGGAGAAGAGGTTGGCCAGCATGCCGGGCTGGCCGAAGAAGGTTTTCCTGCCCGCGGGGTTGTGCGGGTCCACGGGTGCTGCGGTGCGGTCAGGCGTGCCGCTGAGGGGGCCGTCTGCCGGGGTGTGCTGACTCATAACTCACCATGATGCACCCGGACGTCCAGTGAACTGATCTTCGACGCACCGCAGGAACGCCCCCGAGTCCCTGCGGAGAGGGGCTCGGGGGCGTTGGCCGGGGATCCGCTGCGGGTCACCCCGGCGCGGTGTGCACGGCGGCCGGGATCAGTCGTTGAAGTCCGCGGGGTCCGGGCCGATGCGCCCGTCGACGCGGGTCAGCGCGCTGATCTGCTGTACCTCGTCCTGGCTGAGGGTGACGTCCTGGGCGTCCCAGTTCTCCTGGATGCGCTGCGGGGTGACGGACTTGGGGAACACCACGTTGCCGATGGCCAGGTGCCACGCGATGATCACCTGCGCCGGGGTGGCGCCGTGCGCCTCGGCGATCTTCCCGATCATCTCGTCCTGCAGTTCCGCCTTGCCCTGGCCCAGCGGGGACCACGCCTCGGTGACGATCCCGTGCCGGGAGTCCAGCTCCCGCATGGCCTGCTGGGTGAAGTACGGGTGCAGCTCGATCTGGTGCGCGGCGGGGACCACGCCGGTGTCCAGGACGTCCTGCAGGGCCTTCTCGGTGAAGTTCGAGACGCCGATGGAGCGTGCCTTGCCGGACGCCTTGATCTCCTGGAACGCCTTCCAGGTGTCCAGGTACTTGCCCTTCTCCGGCTGGGACCAGTGGATGAGGTACAGGTCCACGTAGTCCAGGCCCAGGCGTTCCAGGGACTTGTCCACGGCCTCCAGGGCGGACTCGTAGCCCTGGTCGTCGTTCCACAGCTTGGTGGTGACGAACAGCTCCTCGCGCGGGATGCCGCTGCTGGCGATCGCGCGCCCCACACCTTCCTCGTTGCCGTAGATCTTGGCGGTGTCGATGTGGCGGTAGCCGATCTTCAGTGCCTGGCTCACCACGTCCTCGGCCACGTCCGCGTCCACCTGCCACACGCCGAAGCCCAGCTGGGGGATCGAGTGGCCGTCGTTGAGCTGCAGGGTCTGGTTCCTAGTCATGTTCCGTCAGTCCTTTCGTTGACAACTACCTCACAGTCAACTGCGCCGCGGGTGGGTCTGACAAGCGGTTAAGTTCTGGGTGAAGTGTCGGGAGGGCGCCCGTGGGCGGGGGCGACCCCGTGCGGAAACATGGTGAAATAGGGGAATGCAGTTCAACTTCCGGCGCGCCAAGACCCCCGCATACCTCACCTCGCTCGCACTCGTGGTGATCGGTCTGCTCTTCGCCGTGGGGTCCATGTCCGTTCTGGCATGGATCGTCACCATCCTGGGCATCGTGCTCAACGTGATGGCCGTGAGCATCACCCAGATCACCGGGTCCCCCGCTCGTGCCCGGGGCACCGGGACCCGAGTGGTCACCGAGCCCGAGGCGGAGACGGACCAGCACGAGGTCGTCCCGCCCGCTGCGGTGGCGCGCGGCGGGTCCGCCGCCCTGCGTGCCCCCGCGCGTGGCGCCGCGGAGGGGGCTCGCAAGGAGCGGGAGAACTCCGCGTCCTGAGCCCCCGGGGGCGTCGCCCCGCGCGGGTGTCAGTTCATGGCCGCCGCGCGGTAGATCTGCTGCACCTTCCCGGCGTCCAGCCGGGTGTCGATGGTGACGGAGGCCTCCGGGTCCGAGCGCAGGTAGCGGACGGGTCCGTGCGCCCCCACCTCGAGCTTCTCCGCGTCCGCCGCCCGGTACACCGCGTCCACGGAACCGGTGAACGCGGGGCCCTGAGTGGGGTTGACCCGCAGGGTGAGGTGCGCGGTCACGGTGTCCGAGACGCCGTTCTCGTCGAACGGGGACTCCACGTCCAGCTCGCGGATGATGCCCACACCGTGCCCCACCACTCCCGGTAGCCGCGCCGCCAGGTGGCCCTGCGCCCTGGCGAACGAGCGCCGCAGCACCGCGACCCAGGAGACCGCGGCGAGCACCAGCACCGCCGCGACGACCCCGAGCCACCAGCCGTTGTGGCTGTCCGCCCAGCGCAGCGCGCTGAGCACCACCACGGTGGCGGAGACCAGCGGGATCACCAGCAGCAGGGACGCGGTCAGCTTCTCCCCGAGCGACGCTTTCGAGGGGACGGCGCCCTGTGCTGCGGACTCCTCCGCGGTCTCGACCTGGACACCCTCCGCGGCCTCGGCCCGCGTGCTGCGTTCGGAGGACGACGACGCCCGCCCCAGCTGGCGCATCGCGGCGGCGTCGAAACCGCGGTCGTCGAGAGACAGGGGCGAGGGCCAGGTGGCGAGGGAGTCCATGGGTCCATTATGAATCAGCCAAGGGCGCCTTCCACGTGGCCGAGTACCAGGTACGGCCTGACATGACGGCCCGGAAACATTTGCTGCGTCAATATATGCTCACTAGAATCTCTCCCATGAGTGAGACGAAGTGGCTGTCGGAGGACGAGCGCGAGGCGTGGCTTGCGCTCGTGTCGATCATGTTCAGGCTGCCGGGAACGGTGGAGGGTCAGCTGCGCAGCGAGGAGGGCATGTCCCTGGCGGAGTACCTGGTGCTCGCCATGCTGTCCGAGGCGCCCGACCACCGGCACCGGATGTCAGCTCTGGCCACCGCCACGAACACTTCGCAGTCCCGGCTCTCGCGCATCGTCGCGCGCATGGAGAAGGACGGGCTGGTCACGCGGGAGGGTCGGCAGGACGACCGTCGCGTGGTGATCGCCGAGATCACGCCCGCCGGCCTGGAACGGGTCAAGGAGGCCGCCCCGGCGCACGTGCGCCACGTGCGGGAGATCGTCTTCGACCGGCTGAGCGACGAGCAGGTGGGCCAGCTGAGGGAGATCGGCCGTGCGCTGAACTGCGGCGCCTCCGCCCGCAGCGTTCTGGGACTGGACTGCTCGGCCTGAACGCTGGAAGTCCTGAACGTCCGACCGGGCGAATGACCGACTGACCGCGCGGAACCGGGGCACCGCGGCCCCGGCGTCCGCAGCCCCGCTGTGCCCGCTGTGGGAGTCTGAGCACGGGTCTACAGTGTGGCGCGTGAGTATGCAGAGCGCGCACATGGCCATGTGGCAGACCATGAAGGGCCAGGAGAACAAGGGCCGCCGGATCAGCGGGGAGACGGTGCGGCGGATCGCCACTTTCGCCAGGCCCCACCGCGGCGCGATCATCGCGTTCGTCCTGGTCTCCGTGGTGCTCGCCGTCCTGGGGGTCGTCACCCCCGTGCTCGCCGGGCGCGTGGTCAACGCCATCACGGGCGGCCACGACATCTCCGTGGTGGTGTGGCTGGCCGTTGCCATCGCAGTGGTGGCCGTGGCGGACGCCGGACTGTCCCTGCTCAGCCGCCTGCAGTCCTCGCGGATCGGCGAGGGCCTGATCTACGACCTGCGCACCGCGGTCTACGACCACGTGCAGACCATGCCGCTCGCGTTCTTCACCCGCACGCGCACGGGCGCCCTGGTGTCCCGGCTGAACACGGACGTGATCGGCGCGCAGCGTGCCTTTGCAGGCACGCTGTCCGGGGTGGTCTCCAACCTGGTCTCCCTGCTGCTCACGGTGGGCGTCATGGTCACCATTTCGTGGCAGGTGACCGTGCTGTCCCTGCTGCTGCTGCCCATCTTCCTGGTTCCCGCGCGCGCCATGGGCGGCAAGCTGGCCGCCCTGCAGCGCCAGTCCGCCCAGTACAACGCGCAGATGTCCACACGGATGACCGAGCGCTTCTCCGCCGGTGGGGCCACCCTGGTGAAGCTCTACAGCGACCCCGCGGAGGAGTCCCGTGAGTTCGCGGCGCGCGCGGACGACGTGCGGGGCATCGGCATCCGCGCCACCATGCTGCAGACCACGTTCGTCACGGCCCTCACGCTGGTCTCCGCCCTCGCGCTCGCCCTGGTCTACGGGGTGGGCGGCACGCAGGCCCTGCTGGGGCACCTCGACGCCGGCTCCGTGGTGGCCCTGGGCATGCTGCTGACCCGGCTCTACACTCCGCTGACCATGCTCGCGAACGCGCACATGGACATCATGAGCGCGGTGGTGAGCTTCGAACGGGTCTTCGAGGTCCTGGACATCAAGCCCCTGATCACGCAGAGCCCCACGGCCCGTGCGCTGCCCGAGGGCCCGGTGGACGTGGAGTTCGACCACGTCACCTTCTCCTACCCCTCCGCGGACAAGGTCTCGCTGGCCTCCCTGGAGGATGTCCCGGTGCTGGACTCGCGCGGCGGGGAGGAGGTGCTGCACGACGTCGGCTTCCGCGCCGCCGCAGGACACACCGTGGCGCTCGTGGGCTCCTCCGGTGCGGGCAAGTCCACGATCGCGCAGCTGGTGGCGCGGCTCTACGACGTGGACTCCGGTGCCGTGCGCATCGGCGGCCAGGACGTCCGCGAGACCACTTTCGAGTCCCTGCGCCACACCGTGGGCATGGTCATGCAGGACGGCCACCTCTTCCACGACACCATCCGGGCCAACCTGGGCGTGGCGCGGGAGGGTGTCACGGACGCCGAGCTGTGGGATGCCCTGGAGCGCTCGCGGCTGCGCCACGTGATCGAGTCCCTGCCGGACGGGCTGGACACCGTGGTGGGAGAGCGCGGCTACCGCCTCTCCGGGGGCGAGCGCCAGCGCCTCACCATTGCGCGTCTGCTCCTGGCCCGGCCGCGCGTGGTCATCCTGGACGAGGCCACCTCCGCCCTGGACTCCACCAACGAGGCGCACGTGCAGGCGGCCCTGGACGAGGCGATGTCCGGGCGCACCGCCGTGGTGATCGCCCACCGGCTCTCCACCATCCGCAAGGCGGACCAGATCCTGGTGGTGGAGGCGGGGCGGATCGTGGAGCGCGGCTCCCACGCGGAGCTGCTGGCGCGCGGCGGGCGCTACGCCGAGCTGCACGCCACCCAGTTCGCCGCCGGCGGCCAGGACCACGACGCCGCCCGGTAGCGTTCCCGGCGGACCAGTCGTTTTCCCCGAGCCCCAGGAGTGCTGCGTGACCGGATGGAACGGCCTGTGGGCGGAGCTCGGCATCACCCTGCCGTACGCGGTGGGGGTGGTGCTCTCCGCAGTGGGCATCTACGTGGTGTTCCTGGTGTTCGTGCGCCTCCTCGGCCAGCGGGTGCTCACCGCCATGTCCACGTTCGACGTGGTGGTCACCGTGATGCTCGGGGCCGTGGCCGGGCGCGTGATCCTGGGACACCCGCCCACCCTCGCGAGCGGTGTGCTGGGCCTGGCCACCCTGTTCCTGCTGGAGGTGGTGTTCGGACAGCTGGGCACGCGCCCGCGGCTGCAGCGGCTCTTCAACGCCCCGGCGCGGATCCTGATGACCGGGGACGAGGTGGACGAGCAGGCCCTGCGGCGTTCGCACATCACCCGCTCGGAGCTGCACGGGGCGCTGCGCCGCGCAGGTGTGCGCTCCTACGCGGAGGTGGCGTGCGTGCTGCACGAGCCCGGGGGCGGCATCAGCGTGCTGCGCCGGGGCGTACCCATCGACCGCCACCTGCTCTCGGACGTGGCCGGCGCGGAGCGGATCCCGGACGAGTTCCTGGCTCCGGAGGGCACTGATTAGTTCGCTCACTGATTGTTGCGCGTGACTAGGATGGTGCCACGCCTACGAAGGGACACGGACCCCATGACCGACATGGCCATCCGCTACCGCGGAGTGAGCAAGGTCTATCCGGACGGCACCGCAGCGGTGGACAACCTGGACCTGGACGTTCCCGCCGGATCCCTCACGGTGTTCGTGGGCCCCTCCGGCTGCGGCAAGACCACGTCCCTGCGCATGCTGAACCGCATGGTGGAGCCCACCTCGGGCGTGGTGGAGGTCAACGGCCGGGACGTCTCGAGCATCCCCGCCGCCCAGCTGCGCCGCTCCATGGGCTACGTGATGCAGCAGTCCGGTCTGATGCCCCACAGGACGGTGGAGGACAACATCGCCACCGTGCCCCGGCTGAACGGGGTGTCCAAGCGGGAGGCCCGCGCGAACGCCCGCGAGCTGCTCGGCTCGGTGGGCCTGGACGAGTCCCTGGCCACCCGGTATCCGGCCCAGCTCTCCGGCGGGCAGCAGCAGCGCGTGGGAGTTGCCCGCGCGCTTGCCGCGGACCCGCCCGTGCTCCTCATGGACGAGCCGTTCTCCGCGGTGGACCCGGTGGTGCGCCAGGACCTGCAGCGTGAGCTGCTGGATCTGCAGCAGCGGCTGCACCGCACCATCGTGTTCGTGACCCACGACATCGACGAGGCCATCCTGCTGGGTAACCGCGTGGCGGTCTTCGCCCGCGGTGGCCGCCTGGCCCAGTACGCGACCCCCGAGGAGCTGCTGCGTGCTCCCGCGGACGACTTCGTGGCGGACTTCATCGGCCGGGACCGCGGTTTCCGCTCCCTGAGCTTCGAGAATGCCCCCGTGGACCTGCAGCCCGTCACGGTGCTGAACGCGGACACCGGTGAGCGCACCGTCGTGGGCCCGGGCAGCGCGAACCCGGCCCCGTGGCAGGGAGCGGGCGCCGCGGCGTCGTCGGGCTGGGTGCTTGCCGTGGACGCGCGCCACCACCCCGTGGGCTGGTTGCCCGTGGACGAGCGCGGCGAGGCCGCCGGACGCGAGGAGCTGCGGGTGGGCGGCACCCTGTGGCACCGCGGGGACTCGTTGCGCACCGCGCTCGACGCCGCGCTGTCCTCCCCCTCCGGGCAGGCCGTGGCGGTCTCGGAGGACGGCGCAGTGGCCGGTGTGGTCCCCGGCGAGGACGTGATGCGCGCGATCGAGGCGCAGCGCGCGGCACGCCACGACTGGGTGGAGAGCGCGTGAACTGGCTGGCGAACAACTGGTCCTCGGTGCTGGAGCTCGCGGGCTCGCACCTGGTGCAGTCGGTGGTCCCGGTGGTCATCGGTCTGCTCGTCAGTGTGCCGCTCGCCCGCGCGGCCGCCGGGAGCAGGTGGCTGCGCCCCGTGCTCGTCACCGGCTCCTCGCTGCTCTACACCATCCCCTCCCTCACCCTGTTCGTGGTGCTGCCCCTGATCCTGGGCACGCAGATCACGTCCGTGGGCAACGTGGTCGTGGCGCTGACCCTGTACGTGGTCGCCATCCTGGTGCGCTCGTGCGTGGACGCCTTCGAGTCGCTGGACCGGGACGTCCTGCAGGCCGCCACGGCCATGGGGTACAAGCCGGTCCGCCGCTTCTTCGGCGTGGAGCTGCCGCTCGCGGTGCCCGTGATGGTCGCGGGGCTGCGCGTGGCCACGGTCTCCAACATCTCCATGGTCTCGGTGGGTGCCGTGATCGGCATCCAGTCCCTGGGCACTCTGTTCACGGACGGGCTGCGCCGCTCGATCATCTCCGAGATCGTGGTGGGCATCGTGGCCACCGTGGTGATCGCCGTGGTGCTGGACCAGCTGCTGCGTCTGCTCGGTCACGCGCTGACCCGCTGGCAGCGCACGGGGGCCGGCGCCCGGCGTCCGGCCGAGCGGCGTCGTGACAAGAACGGGACCGGCGGTGCGCGCGGTGGTGCCGGTGCCCTGGCCACCGTGGAATCGAGAGGTGCCCCCGCATGAACCTCTTCGCACAGGCCGCCCAGTTCCTGACCGACCCGGCCAACTGGGCCGGCCCCACGGGGATTCCCGTGCGCCTGCTCGAGCACGTGGGCTACAGCGCGCTGACCATGGCGATCGCCCTGGTGGTCGCCGTCCCGCTGGGGCTCTGGGTGGGCCACACCGGCCGCGGCGGGGGCGTGGTCGTGGGTCTGGCGGGGGCGCTGCGCTCCCTGCCCACCCTGGGTCTGCTCACGCTGTTCACCCTGCTCATGGGGCTGGGCCTCATGCCACCCATCCTGGCGCTCGTGCTGCTGGCCATTCCTCCCATCCTCTCCGGGACGTACTCCGGGATCGCGGCGGTGTCCCCGGCGCTGGTGGACTCCGCGCGCTCGATGGGCATGACGGAGTCCCAGACCCTCTTGCGCGTGGAGATCCCCGTGGCGCTGCCCGTGATCCTGGGCGGGATCCGCAACGCCGCACTGCAGGTGCTCGCGACCGTGACCATCGTGGCCTACATCAACCTGGGCGGCCTGGGCCGCTACCTGATCGACGGGCTCGCGGTGCGGGACTACTCGCGCATGCTCGCGTCCGTGGTGCTCGTGGCCGTTCTCGCGCTCGCCGCGGACGCCGTTCTCGCGCTCTTCCAACGCCTGGTGACCTCGCCGGGTCTCACACTGACAGGAGATCGACCATGACATCGCAGCACTCCTCCCTGCGCGCCTCCTGGCGCCCCGCGGCCCGGGTGGCCGCGGCCACTACGGCCGTGTTCGCCCTCACCGCGTGCGGTGGTGGCTCGGATCCCCTCGCGGACAAGAACGACGCCGCCTCGGGCGGCTCCTCGGACACGGTCACCGTGGGCTCGGCGGACTTCCCCGAGTCGCAGGTGGTGGCGGAGCTCTACGCCGGGGTGCTGCGGGACGCCGGGGTCCAGGTGGAGACCAAGCCGGGGATCGGAGCGCGCGAGGCGTACGTGGGGGCGGTCAAGGACGGTTCCGTGGACGTGGTTCCGGACTACTCCGGCAACCTGCTGCTGTTCGCGGACAAGAACGCCACGGCCGCTTCTGCGCAGGACATCATGAAGGCGCTGCCCGAGAAGCTCAAGAGCCAGGACCTCTCGGTGCTGAAGGCCTCCCAAGCCGAGGACAAGGACGCGCTGGTGGTCACCCAGGCCACCGCGGACAAGTACGGGCTGAAGTCCGTGGCGGACCTCTCCTCCGTGTGCAAGGACCTGGTCATGGCGGGTCCGCCCGAGTTCCAGGAGCGCGCCTACGGCACGAGCGGGCTGAAGCAGAAGTACGACTGCTCCTTCAAGTCCTTCCAGCCCATCAACGACGGCGGCGGCCCCCTCACCGTGCAGGCCCTCACCAAGGGGGACGCGCAGGTGGCGGACATCTTCACCACCACCCCGGCCATCCAGGACGAGAAGCTCGTGGTGCTGGACGACCCGAAGAACAACTTCATCGCCCAGCAGGTGCTGCCGCTCACGGCTCCGGACCGGCTGCCCCGGAATGCCGTGGACGCGCTCGACGAGCTCTCCGGCAAGCTCACCACGCAGGACCTGATCGACCTCAACCGCAAGGTCAGCGGGAACGAACAGCAGAACCCCGCGGACGCCGCGAAGCAGTGGCTCACGGACCACGGGTACGGCAAGGCCTCCTGAGTCCGCCCGCGCCCGGAACGCCCGGCGGCTCCCCGAACCGGGGAACCGCCGGGCGTTCTTCACGACCCGTTCACCTGACGGCGTGCGGAGGCCCGTGCGCAGCGGTGTGCACAGGGTTCTCCACAGACCGTGGGGATATCCGCAGCACGGCGCTGACCTGCGGAAACGGGGGTATCGCCCCATGTGGCGCCGCGGCCGCCCACCCCCTTTCCACACCCGTGGATAACTCTGTGCACAAGCTGTGCAGTGAACGGCAGGTGCCCCCGCGGTCATGTGCACGCCACTTTCGCGCTGGGGGAGGCACCCGGATACAGGGTGGGCGCCGGGTGCCCCCGAGAGCCAGGAATAACGCTGTCACATAACTGTCCCCCTAAGTGGGGGTGCGTACATCCGAAAGGGTGGGCATTCGGTCTTTTCCACAGCTTTTGTCCACAGGCGTGGATAAGTTACACGGCTGTCGTCCCAGGTGCCGACCGGACGATTGTTCGGTATTCCTGCACGTCACGCAGCATTCCAAGGCTCGCAGCGCCATGATGGCCGGTCACCGTCGAAGACGTGTTCGAATCATGCACAGGTTTCTCCACGCCTGTGGATAACTCTTGTCCACCGGCTGTGCACGAGTCACGTCCCCCGAGCGGGGTGAAGATTCTTCCCCTTTGCATAAGACTGAAAGCACTGGTTACTTGCGTGCAAGGGCCGCTCGGTGGGACGAGCGGCATGGGGAGAAGCACGCGCCTAGGGGGAAAAATGTCAGTTCGGATAGCCCAGATGAAGAACACCGGCCACGGTTTCAGCCTGCTCGCGGAGCAGGAGGTTCCGGTGAGCCGGGAGCAGTTCGACGAGTTGGTCAGCCGGCCAGACGCCATGGGGCGCTGGTTCGGGGTCACGTTCCACTGGCCCACGTGCCTGGAAACGCCGCTGGAGGTGGGGGCAGCACTGGAGTTCACGCCCTCCGGAGGGGTGTTGCCGTGCGAATTCATCATGATCGTGGCGGACCGTGTCCCCGGTGAATCGCTCCTGCTGCGAACCACCAAGGGGACCGTGGACGTCACGGCGGAGTTCACGTGGCGCAGCGTGGACGGTGGCGTACTGGTGCGGTTGCGCAACGAGGTGCGGATGCGGGGCGCGCTGTGGTGGCGGTGTCCCCTGACCCGGGCACTGGTCCGACGTGCCGTCACCAGGGGGCTGGAATGCATGCGCGAGGACGTGCTCGGCCGCGCGGGTACGGCCGCCGCCCGGGAGACTCGGCTCGGGGCGCGCCACGAGGTGACGCACCGGCCGGGAGGGTCGCCCCGAACGCAGCCGGTCGCCTCGTGCACCGGGGTGCCCCGGTTGCGCCGCCCCCAGAGCGCCTGAGGGGACCATTCGATCCGTCGGCAGCGCGAGGCTCCTCGGCGCCCGCATCACCTGGGCGCCGAGGCGCCGTGCTTCGTGACGGGGCCGCCACCCGGGCGCAGCGTGCGCTCCATGCGCAGCACCCGTACGCGGTAGTCCATGCCGGGCACGTCGAAGTCCACGGCCCCGCGGGGTGTGTAGCCGAGGCCCGCGTAGAACGGTTCGAGCACGGGGTTGGACTCGTCACAGTCCAGCCGGGAGATCGAGCGCCCCGAAGCCGCGATGGCGCGTTCCGCCACGCGGATCAGCCGCGTTCCGGTTCCGGTGCCGCGCAGGGCACGGTCCACGGCCACGCCGTGGATGTACCCGGCGGGCTCGGGCTGCTCGCCCCAGATGGGCAGGTCCTCCCAGATCACGCGGACGCTCGCGAGGACGCGCTCGGGTTCCCGGGGGTCCGTCATGACCCACCACTCGCCCCGGGCGATCTCCTGCTCCACATGCTGCTGGGCGAACTCCCCCTCGCGCCACTGGTCGATGCCGCGAGCCTGCATCCAGCGCGCCAGGGCGTCTCGCAGCTCCACGACGCCCCGTGCGTGGTGGGGCTCCGCGGGCAGGATCTCCAGCGTGCTCGGGTCCACGGTGACGCCGGGGGCGAGGTGCGGGACGGGGCGGGCGGCGTCGTCGGCTGGCATGCCCCGAGACTAGGGCAGACGCGTCCCCGGGGAGACGCGGTGTGACGGAACGTGACGGGACGCCCGGCACCGTACGCCGGTGGCTGAACGTCCTTGACCCGCGGAACGGGAGCGTTGGACAGTGGAGCCATCACGCCCGCAACTGGAAGGATGCTCCACCATGGCTGAGAAGTTCACTCTCCCCGACCTCCCGTACGACTACGCCGCCCTCGAGCCCCACATCTCGGCGCAGATCATGCAGCTGCACCACGACAAGCACCACAACACCTACGTGACCGGTGCGAACACCGCGCTCGAGAAGATGGAGGAGGCCCGCGCCAACGGTGACGCCGCCGGCGCCGCGAAGCTCTCCAAGGACCTCCAGTTCAACCTGGGCGGTCACATCAACCACTCGATCTTCTGGAAGAACCTCTCCCCCGAGGGCGGCGACAAGCCCACCGGTGAGCTGGCCGCCGCGATCGACGAGTTCTTCGGCTCCTTCGACGCGTTCCGTGACCAGTTCACGGCCGTGGCCACCACCATCCAGGGTTCCGGCTGGGCGATCCTCGCGTACGAGCCCATTGCCGGCAACCTGGTGATCGAGCAGATGTACGACCAGCAGAACGGTGTGCCCGTGGCCACCATCCCGCTGCTGCAGCTGGACATGTGGGAGCACGCCTTCTACCTGGACTACCAGAACGTCAAGGCGGACTACGTCAAGGCCTTCTGGAACATCGTCAACTGGGCGGACGTCACCGAGCGCTTCGAGAAGGCGCGTGCCGGGGCCAAGTCCCTCATCTGATCACCCGTGTGATCACCGCGTGACGCCCCGCTCGGCGCGGTGCCACGCTCCCAGAGACCCCGCTCCGGCCCCTGCCGGGCGGGGTCTCGTGCTCCCCGGCGGGGACGACGACGCTGCGCGGCCGGCTGGGGTGCCCGGCGTCGCCGCGCCGCCCGGGGCCGCAGCTTCGTGCCGGAGGCGGCCGGCGTCGTCGTCCCGTGCCGTCCCCGGACTGCCGTCCCCCTCACGACCCAGAGGAGAACCACCCATGAGCACCCCGCGCTTCCTGGTGACCCAGGAGATTCCCGAGCCCGGACCGAGCATCCTGCGTGAGGCCGGAGAGGTGGACGTGCGCCACGGTATGAGTGCCGCGCAGCTGGAGGAGGCGGTCACGAGCGGGGACTACGACGTGGTGCTCGCCCAGGTCTCGGACCGTTTCGACGCCTCCCTGCTGGCGCGGGCCAGGATCAGGGGGATCGCGAACTACGCGGTGGGTTACAACAACGTGGACGTCCCGGCCGCCGCGGAGCACGGGATCGCGGTGGGCAACACCCCGGACGTGCTCGACGACGCCACGGCGAACGTCGCCGTGCTGCTGCTCCTGGGCGCCGCCCGACGGGCCCACGAGGCGTCCGGGTACCTGCGCGGCGGGCACTTCACGGGGCTGCGGCCAGACCTCCTTGTGGGTCAGGACATCACGGGTGCCACCCTCGGGATCGCCGGGATGGGCCGGATCGGCAAGGCGGTGGCCCGGCGCGCGCTCGGGTTCGGCATGAAGGTTGTGTTCACCCAGCGTCCCCCGCAGGACCGCACGGTCTCCGACGACGAACTCGGGGACCTCGCCGGACGCGTGACCCAGGTGCCGTGGGACGAGCTGGTGCGCGAGAGCGACTACCTCTCGCTGCACGTGCCGCTCACGGAGAGCACCACGCACCTGGTGGACGCCGAGGTGCTGCGCGCCATGAAGCCCACCGCGGTGCTCGTGAACACCGCGCGCGGGCCCGTGGTGGACGAGAAGGCCCTGGTGCAGGCCCTGCGCGAGGGCGAGATCTTCGCCGCGGGCCTGGACGTGTTCGAGCACGAGCCCGCCGTGGAGCCCGGTCTGCTGGAGCTGCCCAACGCGTTCCTGCTCCCGCACGTGGGCTCCGCGGAGGCCGGCACCCGGGCGGGCATGGCCCGGATGGCCGCGGAGAACGCCGTCGCCATGGCCCGCGGGGAGCGTCCGCCGTACCCGGTGGGTGCCTAGCTGCAGGAGGGCGTGATTCCACGATCATGATCTCGGGAACACACGATCGCGGGACCCGGTGAACGATCCTCAGAACGGCGAAACCCTGTGGGACGGGCGGTTGAGCACGCAGTACGGGCAGGTGTACCTGGTGTGGCGCCCGGATCCCAGCCCGCCGATGAACCCCGAAGAGGTCTTTGCCCAGCAGGTCAACGGGGACGTGCGCCCGTGGAGGCCGCCATGGCCGCTGTGGTGAGGGCATTCAAGGGCCACCCCGTCTGAGGTGAGGCCCACAGGGCGAGAGGGAGCCGCTCAGAGGCCATCGAGCGGCGCCGTTGCGGCTGGGTTCCCGGCGCCACATTCCCGGCGTCCCCGTGTCCTCACCCTTCGCGGCCCCGCGGTTGCGTACGTTGGGCAGATCACACGTCCGCCGCAGCCGTCAGAACGGAAACCGCCATGTCGTCATCCGCGCCCAGCGCCCGCCCGAAAGGCTCCGGGACCAGGGGAACAGGTGTCCTGCTCCGTGTCCTGAACTGGATCGAGTGGCTGGGCAACAAGCTCCCGGACCCGTTCTGGCTGTTCCTGATGCTCGCGGCCATCGTGCTGCTGCTGAGCTGGATCCTCTCCGCAGTGGGGCTCAGCGCCGTGAACCCCGCCACCGGCGAGACCGTGGCGGTCACCAACCTGCTGGCCCCGGACGGTCTGCGCAAGATGGTGTCCGAGTCCGTCACCAACTTCGTGGAGTTCCCGCCGCTGGGCCTGGTGATCGTGGTGCTGCTGGGCGTGGCTGTGGCCGAGCAGTCCGGCATGCTCTCCGCCGCCCTGCGCGGTTCCGTGGCACGGGTGGGGCCCAAGTGGCTCACGTTCGTGCTCGCGCTGACCGGGATCACCGGATCCATCGCCTCGGACGCCATGTACGTGGTGCTCATCCCCCTGGGCGCGCTCGCGTTCAAGGCCGCCGGGCGCTCGCCGGTGGTGGGCCTGATCGTCGCGTTCACCTCCGTGGCGGCGGGCTTCAACGCGTCCCTGCTGCCCACGGCGTCCGACGCCCTGCTGGGTGGCATCACCACCGCGGCGGCCGGGCTGATCGACAAGAGCGTGCTGGTCACCCCGGTGTCCAACTACTTCTTCACGTTCGTCTCCTCCCTGGTGCTCGCCGCGATCATCACCCTGGTGACCGAGGCCGTGCTCTCCAAGCGCGGGGAGGCGCTCGCCGAGGACACGGACACCAAGCAGCAGGACATGGGCGACTTCAACGACATGCGCCTGAAGCCCCGCGAGAAGCGCGGCCTGCGCAACTCCGGGATCGCGTTCCTGATCATGCTGGCCATCTACCTGGCCCTGCTGCTCATCCCCGGCTCGCCCCTGCGCGCGGAGGACGGCTCCATCCTGATGTCCCCGCTGCTGCTCAACGTGGGCATCGTGATCGCCATCGTGTTCGCCGTGGTGGGCTGGGTCTACGGCCGCGCCGCCGGGACCATGACCACCGCGCGCGAGGTGCCCGAGGCCATGGCCAAGGGGCTCGCCGGGGTCACGCCCGTGCTCGTGCTGTTCTTCGCGGCCGCGCAGTTCACCGCCTACTTCCAGTGGTCCGGCATCGGCCCGGTGCTCGCCGTGTACGGCGCGGACTTCATCGGCTCTCTGGGGCTGAGCCCCGTGCTCACGTTCGCGGGCATCGTGGTGATCGTGGCCGTGATGAACCTGCTCATCACTTCCGGCTCCGCCCAGTGGACCCTGCTGGCGCCGGTGATGGTCCCCATGCTCATGCTGCTCAACGTCTCCCCGGAGATGACCCAGGCGCTGTTCCGCATCGGCGACTCCCCCACCAACGTGATCAGCCCCGTGAGCCCGTACTTCGCGCTCGTGCTCGGCTACCTGCGCCGCTACCAGAAGGAGGCCGGCGTGGGGACGCTCATCTCGCTGGTGCTCCCGGTCTCGATCGCCATGCTGGTGGGCTGGTTCCTGCTCTTCGTGGTCTGGTACCTGCTGGGCCTGCCGCTGGGGCCGCAGGACCTCTGACGCCTCGCACCACGCAGAACGGCGCCCCTCCCCGCACAGGGGAGGGGCGCCGTCCGTCGGTCACCGGTGGGAACCGGGCCGGGGCAGGGGGCTCAGTCCGAAGACTTCACGGTGAGCTTGTCCCCGGAGACGGTCACCGTGCCCGAGCCGTAGATGCTCGAGGTGGTGTCCTTGTCCTTCCACTTGGGAGACTTCTCCTCGTCCCACTGCTCGTTGTACTGGTAGTCCAGCCGCACCTTGCCGGACTTGGAGGTGGAGTAGGAGATCTCGTCGCTCGTCTCCGAGGGGGAGGACACCGAGTACGTGGGATAGCGCTCGATGGTCCACGAGGGGTTCTGGTAGTCCTTCTTGTCCCCGAAGATCGAGTACTCGAACGGGCAGCCCTGCGGCTCGAAGTCCGCGCTCTTGGCGCACGTGTCCAGCTTGGCGTTGAGCTGCTTGGTCAGGTCCTGCTCCAGCGCGGGGGTGAAGGACCGGCTGAAGGCCATGCTCGACTCCATCGACTGCGCCCCGGCGCGGATCTCCGCCACCTGCTTGCCGCCGTAGGTCACGTACTTGCCCGGGGAGGCCACGCCCACGGCGTAGTCGCCCGGGAGCACGGTGAACTGCTGGGTGTGGGTGCCGTTCTGCGTGTCCACCGTGATCTTCTGGTCGTTCACGGTCAGCTCGCCCACTCCCGCGGGGATCTCCACGCTGAACGTCTGGTACAGCGGCACCCCGGCGGCGTCGTCCACGCGCCAGGACTTGAACAGCCCGTTGCGGGAGTCGCTGACCATGGGCACGTCCACGGGGGTGGTCACACCGTCCTGGGTGACGTTCGCGTGGACCGTGGCGTGGTCTCCGTTGATCTCCGTGTCCTTGACCTCGTAGGAAGAGATCCGGTTCTGGGCCGCGCCGTAGACCCCGTCCGTGAGCAGCGCGCGCTGGCCGGTGTTCACGTTGGGGTTCGCCGCGTCCGTCACCGCGGAGGCCTTGCCGTTCTGCACGGACTGCAGCAGCTCCTCGGCCTGGTTGTCCGGGCCGAACACGGTGCGGCTCAGGATGGAGAACACCACCGCGGCCACCACACCCAGCAGGACCAGTGCGCCCACGATGATCGCGATCAGCCGGATCCGCTTCTTCTTCGCCGGATCCATGGGCGTGCGCTGCACGGGCAGGCTCGCGGTGGACGTGGGGTCGTCGTAGCTCGGCAGCGTCCGGGTCTGCTCGCCCGCGGCAGGTGCCGCGGGGACCTCCTGCTGCGCGCTCACGGTCTCATCGGCCGGGTACTGCCCGGGCGACGTCGCCCGCTGCGGTTCCTGGGCCGGGGCACGGTGCGCGGTGGCCGCGGCCACCCCGGCGCCGCCCATCGCGGCGGCGGAGGCCACCACGGCGGCGCGGTTGCGGGCCCGGTCCGATCCGCGCAGTGCGCGGGTCAGGGGAGCGGGCAGGGAGTGCATGAACGCGGGGGCCACGAAACGGGCCAGGAGCTCGATGACCACGCCCCACAGCAGGAACACCAGGCAGGTCCAGCCGGCCGGGCGGACGCTGAAGGCCGCAGCGCTCGCGCGGCCGCCGTCCTCCGCCATGTAGCCGCCCACGTTCAGCAGCCACATGAGCAGCAGGCCCAGCAGGAAGTAGGTCACGGGCAGCACCGCCCACGCGAACGGGTTGCGGGCCACCCGCTGGTCCAGGGGACGCACGTGGGCCCATGCGAGGGCCGCGCACACCACGGAGAGGACGGCGAGCAGGATGCACAGGACCACGGCCCACGGGGGCACGGCGCCGTCCGTCCACAGGTACGCCGCGTGGGAGCGGCCCGTGAGGTCGGCCCAGGAGGCAGCCGCGCCGCCCGTGTACATCGCCGACAGCAGGGACAGCACGAGCAGCCACCCCACGGCCAGGGGCAGCCACAGCAGTGCGGAGAAGCCGGCCGCGGCGCCGCCCTGGACGAACGCGGTGATCAGCAGCCCGAGCCCGGCCACCGCGCCGAACACCGCGACCTGCACCGCCACGGGGCGCAGCACCTGCAGCAGGCCGGGAGCGGTGCGCTCCGCACCGGTCACCACACGGCCGGGGGAGGTCTGGGTGGAGCGGGCGTTGAACGCGGCGGCTGTGGTGAGCAGGCCCACCACGAACAGCACCGGGAACAGCAGCCCACCCACCGCGGTCACGCGCAGCTGGACGTTCGAGTAGAACACGGGGATGTCCATGCGCAGCACCGTGAGAGCGGTGAGGATCAGCGCCACGGCACCCCAGGTGAGGCCCGCCACCGCGGCCATGACCCACTGCACCGCGCGGGTCTCCACGCGCATGCGGGTGGAGAGCTTGCGGGCCAGGAACCAGGCCGTGAGGATGCCGCACGCGAGGGCGAAGTACTGGGGCACGGTGATGCCCGCAGAGCCACCGTCCTCCCCGAAGCTCATGACCACGCGCAGCGGCACGAGCGCGGCCATGGCGGCGAGCTGGAACGGGATGGAGAGGATCATCCCGATTCCGGAGGTGTCCGCGTCCACCCCGGTGGTGTCCTTGATCTGTTCGTTGAACTGGTCGGTCACACTTCCGGAGGAGTCGTCCGCGATCGCCAGGCCCAGCACGCTCAGCAGCAGGGCAATGGCCGTGCCCACCAGCATGCCCGCGTAGCCGCCCAGCCCGGCGACCACGGGGACCCACCAGTGGCGCCCGGTCATGCTCGCCAGCGCGGCGGGCGGTGTGTAGGCCGGAGCGCCGCCCTGCCCGGCGGCTGCGGCGCCCGGTGTCTCGGTGGCCCGGGTGGGAGCACCGGAGGGGTCGGTGTTCGTGACGGGCGGCATGGCGCAGGTCTCCTCCGCGCCGCCGGTGGTGCGGGTGCTCTGCTCGGGGTGGTGCGCCGCGCCGTCTGCGGCGGGAACACCCCCGGTGGTGTGCGGGTCCGGTTCTCGGGCCTCGCCCGCCGGATCGTGCGCCGATGAAGGCATGGTGGTCTCTCCCCTGGGGTGGTCAGCCAATGCCCAGGGTGGAACCTGGGTAAACCCTGAATATCAGAGGCATCTCGCTGAACCTGGGAGGACACCACATCCAGGGGGACAATTCTTTGAATATGTCTGCACTACGACGCTGGCTGAGGCAACTCCTCAGGACAGGGACCCCGAGAGCCGGACTCGCAGCCGGCGACTCTCGGGGTTGAGATTCACCACCTCCACCCGCGTGCCGTGCCGCTGGTACTTCTGCACCACGGAGTCCAGTGCCGCCACGGTGGAGGCATCCCAGATGTGCGAGTCCGCGAAGTCGATCACCACCCGCTGCGGATCCTCCGCGTACCGGAACTGGGCGTAGAGGTCGTTGGAGGAGGCGAAGAACAGTGCGCCGTGCACGCGGTAGGTGGCCACTGCGGCGTCGTCGTCCAGGGAGCGCTCCACGGAGACCACGTGGGCCACGCGCCGCGCGAAGGCGATGACCGCGGCGAGGACGCCCGCGGCGACCCCCAGTGCCAGGTTGTGGGTGCCGACCGTGACGGCCACGGTCACGAGCATGACCGTCGTTTCGGACAGTGGCATCCGCCGCAGGGTGGAGGGGCGGACGGACTGCCAGTCGAAGGTGGCCCATGCCACGAAGATCATGATGGCCGCCAGCGCGGCCATGGGGATGGTTCCCACCACGTCCCCCAGGAGCACCACGAACACCAGCAGGAAGACGCCGGAGAGGAACGTGGAGATCCGTGTGCGCGCCCCGGAGGAGCGCACGTTGATCATGGTCTGCCCGATCATTCCGCAGCCGCCCATGGTGCCGAAGAGGGCGCTCACCATGTTGCCCACGCCCTGGCCCCATGTCTCGCGGGTCTTGGAGGAGGGGGTGTCCGTGATGTCGTCCACCAGCTTGGCCGTCATCAGAGACTCCATGATGCCCACCACCGCCATGGTGAGGGCATAGGGGGTCAGGATCCGCAGGGTGTCCCAGGTGAGAGGAACGGAGGGGAGGACCAGGTGAGGCCATGCACTGGGGAGCTGCCCCTTGTCCGTCACGGAGGGAACGTGCCAGCCCAGCAGCAGCACCGCGGGAGTGAGTACCAGGATGGCCACGAGCGGAGCGGGCACGGCGGTGGTGAACCGGGGCAGTCCGAAGACGATCAGCAGGGCCACGGCCGCCACGGGGTAGACAGCCCACGGCACACCGATCAGCTCCTGCAGCTGCGGCACGAAGAGCAGGATGCCGAGGGCGTTGACGAATCCGACCATGACCGCCCGGGGAACGAAGCGCATGACGCGGGCGAACCCCAGAGCGCCGAGCACCACCTGGAAAACCCCGGCCAGCAGCACGGCGGCCACCAGGTGGTCCACTCCGTGGGAGGCGACCAGCGGGGCCATGACCAGCGCGGTTGCGCCGGTGGCCGCGGAGATCATGGCGGGGCGGCCGCCGGTGAGCGCGAGCGACATGGCCATGATCGCGGCCGCGAACAGTCCCACCTGCGGATCCACACCGGCGATCACGGAGAACGCAATGGCCTCGGGAATCAGGGCCAGGCCCACCACGAGGGCACCCAGCACTTCCACCCTGAGCCACGCCGGTGTGCGGAGCGTGCGCAGCACGGACTGGCGTTGGACAGGGCTGACGGGCGGCGTGGCGACAGTGGTGGACACGGTGCTCCTGGGGATCGAACGGAGGGACGGAGTCCTGACCAGCCGCCATTCCGGCGCCGTCGCCGTGTGGCGGTCGAGAAGGGACGTTCGAGGTTACCCGCTCAGGCCGGGCGCGGTCCCTCCGAACCGGCGGGGTACTCCTGCAGAGGGGCGCACGTGTCGTAGGCGTGCTGGATGAGGTTGATGATCCGCCAGCCCTCCTCGGTGGCGTCCGCGCGCACCGTGAAGGTGGGGTCCCCGTCCAGGATCCAGCGCATCACGGAGCCGTACGCGGTGAGCCCGGGCTCCGGCACGCCGCTGGAGAGGGTGAGCCGGTTCATCCCGCGCGAGTCGAAGGGGCTGCCCACGTTGGTCTCCAGCTGCACGTGCTCCTCCTCGAAACCCACGGTGAGCGCGTTGGGGGCGGTGGGGTGCGGCCAGCCGGCGTACTCGTGCGGCGGGCGGCGGAAGGTCACGCGGATGTGCTGGGCGGGATTGCCGATCGCCTTGCCCGACCGCAGTGTCACGGGCACGCCGTTCCAGCGCCACGTGTCCACCTCCAGGGTGACCTGCACGAACGTCTCGGTCTCCCGGTTCGGGTCCACGTCCTGCTCCCGCGCGTAGTCGGGCACCTCGTGCCCGCCCACGGTCCCGGCGGTGTAGCGGCCGCGGACCACCGGGGTGATGCCCGGGTGCTCGGCGGCGTGCGTCGCGGATTCCTCGTCCCACAGCCGTGTGGCCCGCAGGATGTGCGCGGTGTTCGCGGGCACCTCCACGGCGTCGAAGCGCGAAGGCGGGTCCATCATGGTCAGCGCCATGACCTGCAGCAGGTGGGACTGCAGCATGTCCCGAGCGGCACCCGTGGAGTCGTAGAACTCGCCGCGGCCCTCCAGCGCGAGGGTCTCGTCGAAGACGATCTCGATGGACTCGATGTGCCGCCGGTCCCACACGGGTTCGAACAGCCGGTTGGCGAAGCGCAGCCCCACGATGTCCAGCACACCGGGCATCCCCAGGAAGTGGTCCACGCGGAACGTGTGCTCCTCGTCCACCAGCTGCGACACCTGCGCGTTGAGTGCCCGCGCGGAGCCCAGGTCCGTGCCCACGGGCTTCTCCAGGGCCAGGTAGAGGTCCTCGGGCAGGGAGTCCAGCTCGGCCAGGGCCGCGCACGCCTTCTTGGTGATGGCCGGGGCCAGGGCGAAGTACAGACAGACCGGGCCCACGACGTCGCCCAGCAGCTTCTCGAGGTCCGCGGCCTCGGTCACGTCGCACGAGACCCAGTGAGTGTTTTCCCGTGTGTGGTCCACGGCGGGACCGGTGGCGGCCACGGACGCGAACGCCTTGGCGACGGTCTCCTCCCAGGTCTCCGCGCGCACGTCGTCGTCCGGGCCGAGCGGACCCGGGAAGTCGTCCCGGGCGGAGCCGATGACCGTGATCTCCCGCTCGGGCTGCATGGCGAGCAGGGAGCCCAGCCCCGGGAGCAGGAGGCGCGCGGTGAGGTCACCGGAGGCGCCGAGAATCACAAGGGTCCTGATGTTGTCCATGGGATCAGGGTAGGGGGTGGAAAGGGGGTGCGGGCTGCGCAGGTAACGCCCCATCACGCCCCCGCGTGCTCCGCGGGGGCAACCGTGATGACGAGCCCCGGCCTGCGCACCCGAGGGCGGGATGGGGCACCCGGCAGAGGGGGAGTCCGAGCACACTGGCACTCCCCTACTCTCCGCGGTGATCGACCCGGGTGCAGAACACCTCCGGTGTGCTGCGGGTCCAAGCCTCTGGCTGCTTCCGCAGCGGGGGAGGCGTGCTCATACTGGGGCATGAGTGTCCTGCATTCGACGACCGCTGGCCGGGGCGAGCCCGTCGTGCTGATTCACGGGCTGGGCCACCGGCACCAGGTGTGGCGGGAGCTGACAGAACGTCTTGTTCCCGAGGGCATGCGGGTCATCTCGATCGACCTGCCAGGACACGGGCTGTCCAGCAGGTCGTGGCTGCCGTGGTCGTACTCGATCGACGCGACCGTCTCCCGGATCGTGGAGACGATGGACTCTCTCGGTGTGGAGCGGCCCCACCTGGTGGGCAACTCGCTGGGGGGCCTCATTGTTCTGGAGCTTGCCGCGCGCGGGTACGGGCGCAGCGTCACCGCGCTCGCTCCGGCCGGCTTCTCTCCCCCGCTCCACCTGCTCAAAGCAGGCGCGGCTCTGCTGGCAAACCGGATCAACTTCGCCCGCAGCCCTTTCGCCACCTCGGCAGCCGACGACGCCGACCGCCCCCTGTCCACCAGTTCACCCGGGGACCGCACCAGTTTCGTCCGGCGCCTGCGCTCGCTGCACAGCTGGGCAGGTTTCGCAGGATTCCTCCCTCAAGCCTTCGTCGCGCGCTTCCACGATGAGCTGACGGTCCCGGCCACCGTGGCATGGGGTGATCGCGACCTCATTCTCGACTCGGGCGGTCTGCGCCGAGCGGCGGCAAGGACACCGGGCATCGCATGGGTCGAGCTCGAGAACTGCGGGCACTTCCCCATGATCGACGTGCCGGACGAGACGGCCCGCCTGGTCATGTGGACCGTTCGGCGCGCATCCGGCCAGCCGCGTCCCGTCCGGGACGGACGGAGCTCTCCTCCGGGACCCCGCGACGGCCGCAGGGGCTCTCCTCCAGCGTGAGTCCGGGTCACGGCACCCTCGGATGGGTTGCCCCCGGTCTCACCAGTGGCGCGATGCGAGGACGGGCGAGGTCCACCGCGTGCAGTGGGTGCGGAAGCCAGCCGCCGTGGTGCTTGAATGGCCCGCATGAGCACCCCCTTGGAGGACTACGCCCTGCTGGCCGATCTGCACACGGGACCGCTGGTCTCCCGGGAGGGCAGCATCGACTGGCTGTGCTTCCCGCGCTTCGACTCTCCCGCCGTGTTCTGCGCGCTGCTGGGGGACGAGGACAACGGCCGCTGGAAGCTCAGCGCGGTGGACGGAGAGGTGGTCTCTCGCCGGTACGTCCCGGAGACGTTCATCCTGGAGACCGAGTGGCAGACCCCCACGGGCCGGGTGCTCGTCACGGACTTCCTGCCGCCCAGTGACGACCACGCGGACCTCGTGCGCCGGGTGAAGTGCCTGGAGGGCACCGTGGAGGTGGAGCACGACCTGCGGATCCGCTTCGACTACGGGCGCATCACCCCGTGGGTGCGCCGCGTGGACCTGGACAGCCACTCCAACGGGGACGACTGCGCGCACATGCAGGACTCACCCTCCGAGCCGCACCCGGTGGGCACCAGCCACGCCCCGCACGCGGCGGACGGCACGCGGGGAGCGACGTCGTCCGCGCACGACCCGGAGACCGGCACCCGGGATGCGGGGGACGCCACAGGGGACACGCCCGCCGAGGACGCGGCGGGAGAGCCCCGCGCCGCGCACTGGTACCGCCACTTCCGGGAGCGCGTGCACCGCGCCGCGCGCGAGGCGCGCTCCGGGGAGACGGACGGGAAGGGCCTGCTCGCCGTCGCCGGCCCGGACGCGCTGCTGCTCACGGGCCCGCAGCTGCAGCCCTACCAGCTGGGCCGGGACGGTGAGGACGTGGCGGTGGACCACGACGCCGCCCACGGACCGGGCGCGGACATCCGCGTGCTGGAGGGCCTGCGCCGGGGCCACCGTGGCACGTTCCGCATGCAGGCCGGCGAGCAGCTGGACTGGGTGCTCACGTGGAGCGAGTCCTACCGCGAGCTGCTGGTGCCCGCGGATCCCGACCGCGCGCAGCAGGCCACCCACACCTTCTGGACCGACTGGGCCTCCGCGGTGGACTGCGACGGCGAGTACCACGAGATCATCAAGCGCTCCCTGCTGGTGCTGCGCGCCCTGACCCACTCCGAGACCGGGGGGATCGTGGCGGCGCCCACGGCCGCTCTGCCGGAGGACTTCGGGGGCGAGCGCAACTGGGACTACCGCCACACGTGGCTGCGGGACGCCGCGCTGACCATCGGGGCGCTCGTGAAGCGCGGCCACCAGCACGGCGCGCTGCTGTGGCGGGACTGGCTGCTGCGGGCGGTCGCCGGGAACCCGGACCAGCTGAAGATCCTCTACGGCGTGGACGGGCGCCGCAACATCACCGAGTCCGAGCTGGACCACCTGAGCGGCTACGAGGGCTCCCGTCCGGTGCGGATCGGCAACGGCGCGGAGGACCAGTACCAGGCGGATGTGGCCGGTGAGGTCATGATGGCCCTGGCCACCCTGCGGGACGCGGGCCAGGAGGAGAACGACTACTCGTGGGGGCTGCAGTGCAACCTCATGTCCTTCTGCGAGCTCCACATGGACACCCCGGACAACGGGATCTGGGAGATGCGCGGGGAGCCGCAGTTCTTCACCCACGGGCGCGTGATGATGTGGACCGCGTTCAACGAGGGCCTGCGGGCGGTGCGCGAGCACGGCCTCGCGGGGGACGTGGAGCGCTGGACCCGGCTGCGGGACCGGCTGCACACCGAGATCTGGGAGAAGGGCTACAACCAGGAGTTGGGCATCTTCACCCAGACCTACGGCGGCACCGAGGTGGACGCGTCCCTGCTGCAGCTGCCCCACACGGGCTTCATCGCCCCGGACCACCCGGCGATGCTGCGCACCGTGGAGCGGATCGAACGCGATCTGCAGGTGGAGCACGGGCAGCTGCGCCGGTACCGCACCGCCGCGGGCGGGCAGTCCGCGGACGGGCTCTCCGGCGAGGAGGCGCCGTTCGTGATCTGCACCTTCTGGCTCGTGGAGCAGTACGCGCGCTGCGGCCGGGTCCAGGACGCCGCGCAGCTCATGCGCACCACGGTGGGTTTCGCCTCGGACCTCGGTCTGCTCTCCGAGGAGTACGACGTCGCACGGGGGCGGCTCGCGGGCAACTTCCCCCAGGCGTTCAGCCACCTGGGGCTCATCCGCGCCGCGGACGCCCTGGAGGAGGCACGCCGCGGGGACAGGTGAACCCGGTGCGACCCGGTGGCACGGTGCTGCGAGGGGACCTGGGGCGGTGTGGCCCGGTGACCCTGTGCGGTGCGGAGAGGCCGGAGCTGGGCGCAGCGGCGTCGTCGTCCCCGAACGCGGGTGCACCGGGCCGAGGGCACCGGGGATGGCGGCCGTGAGCGCTGGGCACCAGACGCAGGAGAGGCCCACCCCGAGCGGGGTGGGCCTCTCCCGTCAGCGCGGCGGTGCGGCGTTCGGTGAGCTCCGCCGTGCCGCGCCGCACGCTCTCACGGACCACCCGGCGGTCTGAGACCGGGGGCCGTGGGAGAACCGGTCAGCGGCCGCCGGTGAGCACCGTGGTGTTCAGCATGAGGTTCGGGGACCCGTTGACGTAGTCGATGGTGTTGGGCGTGGCGCTGTTCTTGAGGGCGCGCTCCACCTCACCGACACTCGCGTTGGGGTGCTGCTGCAAGTACAGGGCTGCCGCGCCCGCCACGTGGGGAGTGGCCATGGAGGTGCCGGAGATCGTGTTGGTCCCCGAGTCGCTGGACGGCCACGCGGAGGTGATGTCCGTGCCGGGGGCCAGGATGTCCACGCACGAGCCCCAGTTGGAGAACTCGGAGAGCTGGTCCCGGCGGTCCGTGGAGCCCACGGTGATGCCGGCGCTCGCGCGCGCCGGGGAGAAGTTGCACGCGTTCTCGTAGTCGTTGCCCGCCGCGACCAGGGGCACCACGCCGGCGCGGGACATCCGCCCGATGGCGTTGTCGAGGGCCGCGGAGGTGTCGCCGCCCAGGCTCATGTTCGCCACGGAGGGGCCCTTCGCGTTGGAGGAGACCCAGTCCATGCCGGCCACGATGCCCGCGGTGGAGCCTACGCCGTCGCAGCCCAGCACACGCACGGGGACCACTTTCGCGGACTTGGCCACGCCGTACTTGGTGCCCGCCGTGGTGCCGGCCACGTGCGTGCCGTGGCCGTTGCAGTCGCTGCTGCCTCGGCCATCATCGACGGCCGTGACACCGGGATCAATGCGACCCCGGAACTCCGAGTGGGAGGCCCGCACGCCGGTGTCGATGATGAACGCGGTGACTCCCTGGCCCGTGGCGCTGTAGGAGTAGGAGCCGTTGAGCGGCAGGTCCTTCTGGTCCGAACGGTCCAGGCCCCAGGTGGCGCCGGACTGCGTGGCGCTCGCGCGGACCGTCTTGTTCTTCTCCACCACGGCCACGCCGGGATCGGCGTCCAGGGCCTTGACCTGGGCGGGGGTGAGGTCAGCGGTGAAGCCGCCGATGTTCTTGAACTGCTGCTTGACCTTCACGCCCTTGGACTGCCACTTGGCGGTCTGCTTCTGGGTGGTGCTGGCCACGGCGGACTTGGCGGCAGCGCTGGTGGTGGCACCGGAGGCCGAGGCCGGCAGCTCCAGCATGACCACGTACTCGCCGCCGGTGACGTCCAGAACCTTGGCCTGCTGGTTGATGGTGCTGCTCGCCGGCGCGGGGGCGGGGGCCGGGGTGGCCATGCCGGGGGAGACGGTGCCCAGGACGACCGCCGCTGCCGCTGCTGTTGCGAAAAACGCGTTCTGCTTCTTCATGAGGGGAACCTTCGATCTGCTCCTGTGGAAATCCGGGGGGATTTCACCAATGACAAGGACACGCCGGTTCCCGCGCCGTGCAGCGCCGGTCCAGCGGATACCACTCGTGCACCTGTCGACACGTGGTGGCCCATCGCCGCAGGTCAGAGGCGGGTCAACGAGTGCCTTCTCACCGTAATCCGATCGTTATCAGCAGGACAATGGCCAAATGGCCAGTCTTTTCCTGGCCGGTTGACCATTCTGTGCGGGGAAAATGATAGGGGGACTAAGAAGCGGGTGGGGAAAGTTCGCATCCTCTCCGGTGGGTGGGTACGCCCCCGGTCCTCGTGAAGGGGGCGACACCTTCGTGGCGGTCCGGGACAGGGGTGCGAGGGGCCCAGTTCGTCAACACGAACAATTGACTACGCCATAACGTAGCGCTGAGGACTTTCCCGTGGTACCACTAGATGTAGTGCTGGTCGGCACGTCAGTAACTACATCTTGTGTCTCGGGCTCACTGCCCGAGGCGCACCTGAGAACGGAAGGGTGGCACCGCATGAGCGCAGGAATCGTGCGGACCGGGCGGAGAGTGCTGCGGTTCCGCGACCTCGGCGAGGACGAGTCACCGGACCTGGTCTACTTCTCGAGCGTCTCCGAGAACACGCGCCGCTTCGTGGAGCGCCTGGACCGGGCCGCCGTGCGGATCCCCCTGCGCCCGGGGGTGGAGGGCATGATCCGCGTGGCCCGCCCCTACGTCCTGGTGCTGCCCACCTACGGCGGCGGAGAGCGCTCCGGGGCAGTGCCCAAGCAGGTGGTCCAGTTCCTGAACGACCCCGTCAACCGCGCACTGATCCGCGGCGTGATCACTTCCGGCAACACGAACTTCGGGCCGTACTACTGCCTCGCCGGGCCCATCGTCTCCGCCAAGTGCCGCGTGCCGGAGCTGTACCGCTTCGAGCTGCTGGGGACGTCGCAGGACGTCGCCCGGGTCGGCGAGGGGCTGGACGAGTTCTGGTCCCGGCAGCAGAGCCCCGTGGACGCGCTCCACACCATCCCCGTGCCCACCCCCAGGAAGGACCCCGTATGACCCGCCCCGCCACCACGACGCAGGAGGCCCCCGTCCCGCACGGCACCCCCAGCGCAGAGCAACTCTCCGACCCGCAGGACGGCGCCCACCGGCAGGACGGCACCGACCGGTTGCCGGCGCAGGAGGGGATCGGCACCCGCCGGGACTACCACGCCCTGAACGCGCAGCTGAACCTCTTCGCCCCGGACGGCTCCATCCAGTTCGAGAAGGACCGGGAGGCCGTGGCGGCCTACCTCGCGCAGCACGTGGCCCCGCGCACCCGCCACTTCGACTCCGTGTGGGACCGGCTCGAGTGGCTCGTGGCCCACGAGTACTACGAGGAGCAGTTCCTGCGCGCCTACCCCCGCGAGTTCGTGGAGCGGCTGCACCACACTGCGCGGGACGCGGACCACCGGTTCCAGACGTTCCTGGGGGCGTTCAAGTTCTTCACGTCCTACGCCCTGACCACGTTCGACGGCGCGGCGTACCTGGAGGACTTCGGCCAGCGCGTCGTCGCCACCGCCCTGTACCTGGGGCGGGGGGACGAGGAGATGGCGGAGCAGCTCGTGGCCGAGATGCTGTCCGGGAGGTTCCAGCCAGCCACGCCCACGTTCCTGAACGCGGGCAAGGCCCAGCGGGGCGAGCTCGTCTCCTGCTTCCTGCTGCGGCTGGAGGACAACCTGGAGTCCATCGGGTGCAGCGTGAACTCGGCGCTGCAGCTGTCCAAGCGCGGGGGCGGAGTGGCCCTGCTGCTGAGCAACCTGCGCGAGGCCGGGGCGCCCATCAAGAAGGTGCAGCACCAGGCGTCCGGGGTGGTGCCGGTGATGAAGATCCTGGAGGACTCGTTCAGCTACGCGAACCAGCTGGGCGCGCGGCAGGGGGCGGGCGCGGTGTACCTGCACGCCCACCACCCGGACATCATGGCCTTCCTGGACACCAAGCGGGAGAACGCGGACGAGAAGGTCCGCATCAAGACCCTGTCCCTGGGCGTGGTCATCCCGGACATCACGTTCGAGCTCGCGAAGCAGAACCGGGAGATGCACCTGTTCAGCCCCTACGACGTGCTGCGGGAGACGGGCGTGCCGCTGTCCGACCAGTCCGTGACCGAGCACTACGACGAGTTCGTGGCCAACCCCCGCATCCGCTCCACGACCATCAGCGCCCGCGAGTTCTTCAAGACCCTGGCGGAGCTGCAGTTCGAGTCCGGATACCCCTACGTGCTGTTCGAGGACACCGTGAACCGCGCGAACCCCCTGGACGGCCACGTGAACATGTCCAACCTGTGCTCGGAGATCCTGCAGGTGAACACGGCCTCCGAGTACGACGCCGCGCTGGGCTACGAGACCGTGGGCCACGACATCTCCTGCAACCTGGGCTCGCTCAATATCGCCCGGATGATGGCCGCCCCGGACTTCGGGGGATCGGTGGAGACGGCCGTGCGGGCGCTGACCAGCGTGTCCGAGCAGACGGACGTGGCCGCGGTGCCCTCGGTCGCGGCCGGCAACGCGGCGTCGCACGCGATCGGGCTGGGGCAGATGAACCTGCACGGCTACCTGGCCTCGCAGCGGATCCACTACGGCAGCGAGGAGGGGGTCGACTTCACGGACGCCTACTTCCGCACCGTCGCGTTCCATGCCCTGAGCGCCTCCAACCGGCTCGCCATCGAGCGGGGCGAGCGGTTCGAGGGCTTCGAGCGCAGCTCCTACGCGGACGGCAGCTACTTCGAGCCGTACGTGGCCGAGCCGTGGGAGCCCGCCACGCAGCGGGTGCGGGGGCTGTTCCGGGACGCCGGGATCTCCCTGCCCACGGTGGCCCAGTGGGAGCAGCTGCGGGACTCGGTACGGGAGCACGGCATCTACAACGCCTACCTGCAAGCGGTGCCGCCCACCGGGTCCATCAGCTACATCAACCACGCCACCGCCTCCATCCACCCGGTGGCGGCGAAGATCGAGATCCGCAAGGAGGGCAGGCTCGGGCGGGTCTACTACCCGGCGCCGCACCTGAGCAACGAGAACGCGGAGTACTTCCGGGATGCCTACGAGATCGGCCCCGAGAAGATCATCGACACCTACGCCGCCGCCACCCGGCACGTGGACCAGGGGCTCTCCCTGACCCTGTTCTTCGAGGACACCGCGACCACCCGGGACATCAACCGCGCCCAGATCCACGCGTGGCGCCGGGGCATCAAGACCCTCTACTACATCCGGCTGCGCCAGCTTGCCCTGGAGGGCACCGCCGTGGAGGGCTGCGTGTCCTGCGCCCTCTGAAACCCCGCGCCTCGCCGGTGGCGCCGCCGCCCCGCTGACGACGCCGCCCGCTCGGCTCATGGGGCGACGTCGCCCTCCTGGGCCGGCTGCGCCGCCCACCCCGGGCGGGTGACGCGGCCCCCCGGGTGCGCGGGCGACGTCGTCCCCCGCACCCGTCGAACCCCCCGCACACGACAGAACGGACCCCGCATGAGCACCGAACCCCTGTACCCGCAGCACTCGATCACCCCGCCCGCCTACCGGAAGAACCCGTCCGCGCGCCTGCGCCCGGTGAACTGGAACCGTGTGCCGGACGGCAAGGACCTGGAGGTGTGGAACCGGCTGACCGCGAACTTCTGGCTCCCGGAGAAGGTTCCGCTGTCCAACGACATCCCCGCGTGGCAGCGGATGCGGGAGGAGGAGCGGACCCTGACCATGCAGGTGTTCACCGGGCTGACCATGCTGGACACCGTGCAGGCCACGGTGGGGGAGATCTGCCAGATCCAGGACGCCCGCACCGAGCACGAGGAGGCGGTGTACACGAACATCGCGTTCATGCAGTCGGTGCACGCCCGCTCCTACTCCTCCGTGTTCTCCACGCTCGCCACCACCCCGGAGATCGAGGCCGCGTACGAGTGGGCCGTTGGCAACGACCTGCTGCAGCAGCGCTGCAAGCAGGTGCTGCGGCACTACGCGGGGGAGGACCCGCTCAAGCGCAAGGTCTCCTCCACCCTGCTGTCCTCCCTGCTGCTGTACGCGGGCTTCTACCTGCCGCTGCACTTCTCCGTGCACGCCACGCTCACGAACACCGCGGACATGATCCGGCTGATCCTGCGGGACAAGGCCGTGCACGGCTACTACTCCGGCTACAAGTACCAGCGGGGGCTCGAGGAGCACACCGCCGCCGAGCGGGCGGAGATGCAGGAGTTCACGTTCGGGCTGCTGGAGACGCTCTACGACCTGGAGCTGCGCTACTCGGGTGCGCTCTATGAACCGCTGGGGCTGATGGACGACGTGGCCGTGTTCGTGCGGTACAACGCCAACAAGGCGCTCATGAACCTGGGCTACCCCGAACGCTTCTCTGCGGAGGAGACCCGCGTGAACCCCGAGATCCTGGCCGCCCTGTCCCCGGGCAGCGACGAGAACCACGACTTCTTCAGCGGCTCGGGCTCCAGCTACGTGATGGGCAAGGGGGAGGACACCACCGACGCGGACTGGGAGTTCTGACCGGACCGCCGGAAGCCCGGGCCCCGACGTCGCGCGCCTTGGCTCTGCGGCGTCGTCCGCCGACCCCGCAGCGTACGCCTGCTCGCCCCGCCGAGGGGGTGGGCCCCCCTCCTTTCGGAGGTTGCCCACCCCCTGCCTCCCACGTACCGTGGGTCCGTTCCGTGCGGGCTCACGCGCCCCGCAGGATCGCACGACTCCCGGCCGCTCATCCGTGCCGCCGGTGACGTTCGACAGTGGGGAGATGTGGCCATGGCGCTCAGTGCTCTTGATTTGTTCTCGGTGGGTATCGGACCGTCGTCCTCCCACACGGTGGGCCCCATGCGGGCCGCCCGGCTCTTCGTGGCGGGCCTCGCCGACGACGCCCTGCTGGGCTCCGTGACCCGTGTGCACTCCCAGCTCTTCGGCTCCCTGGGTGCCACCGGGTGGGGCCACGGCTCGGACAAGGCCGTGGTCCTGGGACTCATGGGTGAGGACCCTGAGACCGTGGACACCGACCGCGCGGACGAGATGGTCGCGCTCGCGAGCGAGAAGGGGGAGTTGTTGCTGGACGGCCAGCACCCCATCGCGTTCGACCGCGCGCAGGACGTGGTCATGCACCGCCGCAAATCCCTGCCCACCCACCCCAATGGCATGAGCTTCACGGCGTACGACGACGCCGGGGACGTCGTCCGCGACAGCGTCTACTACTCGGTGGGCGGCGGCTTCGTGGTGGACGACTCCAAGAGCAGCGCGGACAAGATCGTGGAGGACACCACCCCGGTGAAGTACCCGTTCAGCACGGGTGACGAGCTGCTGGCCATCTGCGAGACCGAGAACCTGTCCATCGCACAGGTCATGGCCGCCAACGAGCTCTCGTGGCGGCCCGCCCAGGAGACCCGGGACCAGCTGCTGCACATCTGGTCCGTCATGCAGGAGTGCGTGGAGAACGGCTGCACCCGCGAGGAGAAGACCCTGCCCGGGGGACTGAAGGTGCGGCGTCGTGCGCCGGAGATGCGCAAGCGCCTGCTGACCAAGGAGCCCGGCAACGATCCCCTGTACGGCATGGACTGGGTGAACCTGTATGCGCTCGCGGTGAACGAGGAGAACGCGTCCGGCGGGCGGATCGTCACGGCCCCCACCAATGGCGCGGCCGGGATCATCCCGGCGGTGCTGCACTTCTACACGCGGTTCATGGAGGACGCGTGCGACGACAAGATCGTGGACTTCCTGCTCACCGCCGCCGCGATCGGGATCGTGATCAAGGAGAATGCGTCCATCTCCGGCGCCGAGGTGGGCTGCCAGGGTGAGGTGGGCTCCGCGTGCTCCATGGCGGCGGCCGGACTGTGTGCCGTGCTCGGCGGCAGCGCCCGCCAGGTGGAGTGCGCCGCGGAGATGGGCATCGAGCACAACCTGGGCCTCACGTGCGACCCCGTGGGTGGGCTCGTGCAGATCCCGTGCATCGAGCGCAACGCGATCGCCAGCGTCAAGGCCATCAACTCCGCGCGGCTGTCCATGCAGGGCGACGGCATCCACAAGGTCTCCCTGGACCAAGTGGTCAAGACCATGCGCGAGACCGGCGCGGACATGAAGATCAAGTACAAGGAGACCTCCCGCGGCGGTCTGGCCGTGAACGTCATCGAGTGCTGAGCGCCCTCGGCTCCCGCACACCCGCCACGCGAAGGACCTCCCACCCATGACCGCCTCCCCGTCCACCCGGCCCGGCGAGAGCCCCTCGGTGCTGCGGGAGATGTCCTTCCTGGACCGCTGGCTTCCCGTGTGGATCCTGGTGGCCATGGCGGCAGGGCTGCTGCTCGGGCGCTTCGTCCCCGCCCTGGGAACGGCCCTGGAGTCCGTGAGGGTGGGTCAGGTCTCCCTGCCCATCGCCCTGGGTCTGCTGGTGATGATGTACCCGGTCCTGGCCAAGGTCCGCTACGACGAGACCTCCCGGGTCACCGGGGACCGGCGCCTGCTGGTCCTCTCCCTGCTGCTCAATTGGGTGGTGGGCCCGGCGGTGATGTTCGCGCTCGCGTGGCTGCTGCTGCCGGAGCTGCCCGAGTACCGCACGGGACTGGTGATCGTGGGTCTGGCCCGGTGCATTGCCATGGTGCTGATCTGGAACGACCTGGCGTGCGGTGACCGGGAGGCCGCCGCGGTGCTGGTGGCCGTCAACTCCGTGTTCCAGGTGCTCGCGTTCGGCCTGCTGGGGTGGTTCTACCTGCAGGTGCTGCCCGCCTGGCTGGGCCTGCCCACCACGTCCGCCGAGTTCTCGGTGGGGGCCATCGTGGTCTCCGTGCTCGTGTTCCTGGGCATCCCGCTGCTCGCCGGGTTCCTCACCCGCGTGCTGGGCGAGCGGGCCAAGGGACGGCAGTGGTACGAGGAGCGCTTCCTGCCTCGGATCGGACCCTGGGCACTGTACGGGCTGCTGTTCACCATCGTGGTGCTCTTCGCGCTCCAGGGGGAAGCCGTCATCTCGCAGCCGTGGGACGTGGCCCGGATCGCCCTTCCCCTGCTGTGCTACTTCGCCATCATGTTCGCGCTGGGGATGTTCGGCTCCCGCGCCGCCGGGCTGGGCTACGCCAGGTCCACCACCGTGGCGTTCACCGCCGCGGGCAACAACTTCGAGCTCGCCATCGCGGTGGCCATCGGGACGTTCGGGGTCACCTCCGGCCAGGCGCTGGCCGGAGTGGTGGGTCCGCTGATCGAGGTCCCGGTGCTCGTGGCACTGGTCTACGTCTCGGTCTGGCTGGGTCCCCGTCTCTTCCCGGGCGACCCCACCGTCCCCTCCCGCTGAGGTGCCGGCAGCCGGGCCCTCGGGCCGCCCGGCCCTTGCCGAGCACGACGACGCCGCCGCCCCCGGGGTTCCACCCTCCGGCTCGTCCCCCTGGGCCGCGGGGCTCTGCGCTGCGGGAACCGGGGCCGTCCACGAGCGCGCGAGAATGGAGCCATGACCACTTCTCTGCTGCTGCTCGCGGACACCCACCTGCCCAAGCGCGCCAAGGACCTGCCCACGCAGGTGTGGGACGAGGTGGAGGCCGCGGACGTCGTCGTGCACGCCGGTGACTGGGTGGACCTGGCCACGTTCGAGGCGCTGCGGGAGCGCTCCCGCCGCCTGGTGTGCGTGTGGGGCAACAACGACGGCCCCGAGCTGCGCGCGCAGATGCCGGAGACCGCCCGGTGGGAGCTGGAGGGCCTGCGCTGGGCCATGACCCACGAGACCGGCGCGAAGCAGGGCCGGGAGAAGCGCATGGACGCCGCGTTCCCGGACACGGACGTGCTGGTGTTCGGCCACAGCCACATCCCGTGGGACACCGTGGCCCCCTCCGGGATGCGGCTGCTCAACCCCGGCTCACCCACGGACCGCAGACGGCAGCCGCACTGCACGTACATGCGGGTCACGGCGGACGCCGGGCGGCTGACGGACGTGCAGCTCGTGGAGCTGCCCCGGCGCTGAGGCGACAGCGGTGCCACCCCGCGGGTGTGACGCAGATCATTCCTCGGGTGGGTAGGCTGGGCGCACGCCTCACGGCGGTCCCTGCCGATGCCCACTGAGCCCACACCCCAGGAGCACCACATGCCCGCCGAAACCCCGGGTGCGTCCACCGACGTCGCCTCCTCGACCGCACCCTCCACCGCGGCACCGCGCCGACCGCGCAGCAACCTCCCCCGGCAGCTCACGCTGGGCGGTCTGGTAGGTGGATTCCGCTCCACGATCGGCCGATTCCTGCAGTACCAGGTCCTGGCCGCGCTCCTGGTGGGACTGGTGATCCTGCCGCTGTTCCGGCTGGCACTGACCGGGCTGATCCGCTGGTCCGGGCGCAGGGCGATCTCCAGCGGAGACTACCTCTCCTTCCTGCTCTCCGTGCAGGGCATTGTGCTGGTGCTCGTGGGACTGCTGGTCCTGAGCCTGCTGGTCGTCATCAACATCAACGGCCTCATGCTGATCGCAGCGGACAGCCTCAAGGGCCACCGGAAGGGCACTCTGTGGGGGGACCTCAAGGCCGCTCTGGCCTCGTTCCCCCGCTTCGTGCAGCCGGCTGGCCTGCTCATCCTGGCGTACGTGGGGCTGGTGGTGCCGCTGACGGGCATGGGGTTCGGTCTCTCCGCGCTGAGCGGTCTGCGCATCCCGAACTTCATCACGAGCGTGATCTACGCGAACCCGCTCTACCTGACCGGGTACACGGTGCTGATCATTCTCCTAGCAGTGGTCGGGGTGCTCAGCATCTTCGTCTTCCACTCGGTGCTGCTGCGGGGAAGCACCGTGTGGGGCGGCTTCCGCTTCTCGTGGCGGCTCGTGCGCCAGCAGGCGCGGCTGTTCTTCGTGGGGCTGCTGCCCCGTCTGCTCGTGCTGTTCCTCATCGCCGGTGCGGTCGCCGCGGTGTTCCTGGTCCTCGCCGCGCTGCCGGGAGAGCTGCTGGAGCCCCAGAGCTTCGGCGCGCGCTTCGCGCTGCTGACCGGACTGCTGCTGGCGGCCGTGGTGCTGGCGGTGGCCGGTTTCGTCCTGGCGCCCTTCGCCATCTACGTGCAGACGGCGTTCTTCGTGGTGGCCGCGCCGCACGTGGAGCAGACGGCGAGGGATGTGCAGAAGGCCGGCGGTTCCTCGCCGTTCACCCCGGCCCCCACCGCCGAGGACGTGCGGCACGCCGGGGACCAGGCCCCGCGGCGTCGTCGTCGGCTGGTCACGGGAGTCGTTGCGCTGGTGCTGACGCTGTGCGTGGGCCTGGCCGCGCTGCTCGCGGCGAACTTCGACGACGTCTTCGCGCAGCGCCGCGACATGGCGGTCGTGGCCCACCGCACCGGCGGGGACCTGGCCCCGGAGAACTCCGTGGCGGGTGTGGACGCCGCAGCCAAGGCGGGGGCGGCGTTCTCCGAGTTCGACGTGCGGCGCACCGCGGACGGCGCGTACATGATCAACCACGACCCCAACCTCAAGCGCGTGACCGGGGACTCCCGGACCATGGAGGAGATGACGTCCGAGCAGATTGCCGGGCTGAAGATCCACAACCAGTTCGGCAGCCAGCCCTCCGAGGCGCCGGTGCCCACCCTGGACCAGATCCTGGACGCCGGGAAGAAGGACGAGATCGGGATGTTCGTGGAGCTCAAGGGCCCCACGGCGGACCACCAGATGGTGGAGGACGTGATCCGCACCATCCGGGAGAAGGGCATGGAGGACCAGTCCGTGCTGCTGTCCCTGGACTACGACCTCATCACGTACATCGAGGAGAAGCACCCGGAGATCCAGACCGGCTACCTGTTCTACTTCAGCGTGGGTGAGGCGGACATGCTCGTGGGCGACTACCTCATTCTGGAGGAGGACGCCGCCACCCCGGACCGGATCGCCCGGATCCACGCCGGCGGCAAGAAGGCCATCGTGTGGACGGTGAACACCAAGGAGTCCATGGAGAAGTTCCTGGGATCGGAGGCGGACGGGCTGATCACGGACCACGTCACGCAGGTCAAGGACACCGAGGAGGAGATGTCCCACCGCACGGACCTGCAACGGGTGGTGGACACGCTGTTCGTCGGGTGAGGCTGCGGTCGCGGTCACGGCTACGGTGAGACGCCGACGGCGCGGGGTTGCGCGCCGTCGGCGGGTCCGTCACCGGGGAGTCAGTCGTCCCTGCCCACGATGAAGCGCGACAACCAGGTGGCCAGCACGCACAGCACCCCGCCGATCGCCAGCAGGGCGGTGACCATGCACAGCATGGCCAGCCCGATGGGAACACCGCCGGAGGGGTCGATGGCTTCCACCTGGAGCCACGTGAGGAACACCGCGAAACCGATCAGGCCCACGGCGGTGAGCGACAGGGAGATCTTCATGGCGGGTTGCACGGCGGCTCCTCACAGTGGGGTGTGGTTCAGGGTAGTCCTCCGGTGCCCCCGCTCCTAGAGTGGGCGCATGAGGCTTTTCGCCGCCGCATACCCTCCCCGCGCCGCCCGTGAGCACCTGGTGCACGCGCTGGCCGAGGTGCGCGCCCTGACCGGCACCACCCTGCGCTGGGGCGATCCCGAGCAGTGGCACGTGACCCTGGGGTTCTACGGCGAGCAGCCGGAGGGCGCGGTCCCCGATCTCGCGGAGCACCTGCAGGAGGTGGCCCGCGGGTTCCCGCCGCTGCGGGTGGGCCTGCACGGGGCGGGATCGTTCTCCGGCACCACGCTGTGGATCGGACTCGGCGGGGACACCGCGGCGCTCGCGGACCTCATGCACGGGTGCTCCCTGAACCCCGAGGAGCGCTCCCGCCAGCGCGCCCACCTCACCGTCGCCCGTACCTCACGCACCGAGCGCACCCGCCAGGCCAAGGAACGACGCCGCGGCTCACGCGTCCGCGCGCACAGCGGCCCCGAGCTCGCCCACGTGGTGCACGCACTGTCCGTCTATGAGGGCCCCGAGTGGACCCTGGGGGAGATCCGCCTGGTGTCCTCCGTGCTGGGGGAGGGGCGTTCGGGAGGGGCGCTGCACACCGACATGGACCGGTACGTTCTCACGGGTGCCTGACCGGTGCACCTGCCGAACGTCCAGTTGTGCCGAGCGGACATGTCCAGTGCGGAGTCGGCACGCACCTGTTCGGAGGATTCGCGGAGCGTGGACACAGAAAAAGCCCCGGGCGCATGCAGGACAGAGGCGGCACCGGGGCGTTCTCGTCCTGGCTGGCATTGCCTCGTGACCAGTGGCTACACTCTTCCGGCCATCCGGCAGGCCATCTCCGATCCCCGCTTCGCGCCGTACCTGCGAGAGGCGGGAGGTGACGAGAGGGCCGCCCTCGAGCTGTACACGTGGAGCACGCGGTGGAGCTGTCTGCAGGAGACAGGGAGGACCGAAGGATTGCCTCGGTGATCCGGGCTTCGCGGAGCAGGGAGTGGACGGAGGGCGTCTACCAGGTCTTTCTCCTGACCCGTCCCGGGGATGGCGATCAACGTCTCCGGTCAGTCCATCTAGTGTGGACCCCATGTCCCAGACCACCCGCGCGCCCCGGTCCAGCACGTGGCTGTGGATCCTGGTGGCGTGCGCGGTGCTCACCCAGTCCGGGCTGAACCTGTTCCGTCCCATCACCTCGTACAAGCTGCTGGGGCTCGGCGCGGATCCCGTGGTCATCGGCCTCACCACCGCCGCCTACGCCCTGCTGCCCCTGGTCAGCGCGGTGTGGCTGGGCCGCATGTCGGACCGGATTCCCCAGCTGCGCCTGCTGATCCTCTCCGGGGTGGGGCTGCTCGCCCTCGCCGGGGTGGGCCTGGCGCTGGCGAACTCCGTGGGGCTGGTCTTCGCCGCGAGTGCCGTCCTGGGCATGGGCCACCTCTGTTTCACGATCGGCGGGCAGACCGCGATCGCGCGCTACGCCGCGGACCGGGACCTGGACAAGGGCTTCGGGTGGTTCACCGCAGCTTTCTCCGCGGGCCAGATGATCGGCCCGGCGCTCGGCGGGTGGATCGTGGGCCACGGCTCGGACATCGCCTCCCCCGAACGCCTCGCGGCCGTGAACGAGAGCCTGTGGATCGGCGTGCTCGTGACGGTCCTCGCCGCTCCGCTGCTGGTCTTCCGTTGTGGTCCGGTCGCGGCGGGCAGCCCCCGGAGCGCAGATGCCGCCAGCACCCCGGACGACGACGCCGCGGCACCCACCGCGCCCCAGGGCACCATCGCGCCGGACACCTCACCACCCGCGACGTCGGACCCCGCCCATAACGCACCGCGAGCCGACGAGCGCCCGGACGTCTTGCGCATCCTGCGCACCCCCGGGATCATGTCCAACATGGTGGCCTCGCTGTCCCTGCTGGCCATGATCGACATCCTCACCGCGTTCCTGCCGCTGGTGGGGGAGGACGCGGGAGTGGCTCCGTCCGTGGTGGGCGTGCTCCTGGGGGTTCGGGGGCTGGCATCCATCGCCTCCCGCCTGCTGCTGCCGTGGCTGTCCGGAAGGTACTCGCGCCGGGCGCTGCTGATCGCGAGCCTGCTGGCCTCCGGACTGGCGCTGATCGTTCCTCCGCTGTTCCTGGACAGCTTCTGGTGGGCCTCCCTCTTCCTGGCCGTGGGTGGGTTCTTCCTGGGCCTGGGCCAGCCACTGACCATGACCCTGATCTCCACGTCCGTGCCCGGCACGTGGCGCGGCTCCGCGCTCGCCGTGCGGCTCATGGGCAACCGGCTGGGCCAGGTGATCCTCCCGGTCGCCGCCGGTGCGGTGGCCGCGCCGTTCGGTCCGGGCGGAGCCATCTGGCTCACGTGCGCGCTGCTGCTCGCCAGCGGTGTGGAGAAGGCGGTGCGGGGCCCGCGCAAGGCGTAGTGCGGCGTCGTCGTCCGGAATGCGCGGGCGGGGAACTGCCCGTCCGTGCAGGGGGTGCGTCGAAGCACCAGAGGGCGGCCGGGGTGGTGCGACCGCGTGTGCCGACCCTGGGGCGCGCGGCTGGCGAGATGCGCGTCACACCCGCGCCGTAGCATGGCCCCACGAGCATCCGCCGGGTCGGTCCCGGCTCCGCACACGCCCCGGGAGGCACGCCCATGACCCAGCACAGCAGCTCCGACTTCCTGGACGCGTTCGCGCAGATGTCCCGCAACGGCGGGCTCGAGTCCGGCGGCGTGGAGCGCCAGGCCGCCACCGAGGCGGACGGACTGAACCGGCAGTGGTTCGCCGGGTGGCTCACGGCACGCGGGGCCACCGTGCACTACGACGCGATCGGCAACCAGTTCGGTCTCTTCGAGCACACCCCCGGCGCGCCGTACGTGCTGGTGGGATCGCACCTGGACTCGCAGCCGCGGGCGGGGCGGTTCGACGGCGCGTACGGCGTCCTTGCCGGGGCGCACGCGTGCGCGGAACTGTTCCGTGCGGCGTCGTCGGGGGAGGTGGAGCTGAGCCGGAACCTGTGCGTCGTGAACTGGTTCAACGAGGAGGGCTGCCGGTTCAAGCCCTCCATGATGGGCAGCTCGGTGTACACCGGCAAGCGGGACCTGGAGGAGACGCTCGAGGTCCGGGACACCGCCGGCGTGAGCGTCCGCGAGGCGCTCGATGCCCTGGGCCAGCGCGGCGAGGACAGCATCCCGGAGGCCACCGCGTACGTGGAGCTGCACATCCAGCAGGGCAAGTCCATGGAGCAGGACGGCTTCACGATCGGACTGGTGGAGGCCACATGGGGCGTGCGCAAGTACGAGTTCCTGGTGCTCGGGGAGCAGGCGCACACCGGGTCCACGCTGATCGAGGACCGCAAGGATGCGCTGCTCGGGGCCTCCCTGCTGATCGCGTCGGCCCGGAAGGTTGCACTGGAGCACGACGTCATCACCTCGTGCGGGGAGCTGCTGATCGAGCCCAACTCGCCCGTGGCGGTGGCGCGCGAGGCCCGACTGGTGATCGATCTCCGCAGCCCGGACACCGAGCGGCTGAATGCCGCGGACAAGCACTTCGCCCAGGAGGTGGAGGAGGCTGCGCGGGCCGCGAACGTGGAGATCCAGACCGTGAACCGCCACGCATGGGACGTGCTGGAGTACGCCCCTGAAGGACTGGCGCTCGCCCAGGAGGTCGTGGCGGAGCTGGACCTGCCCCACACCCGGATCATGACGCTCGCCGGGCACGACTCCACCAACGTGAAGGACGTGCTGCCCACCGTGATGCTGTTCGTCCCCTCCCACCAGGGCATCACCCACAACGAGTACGAGTTCACCTCGGACGAGGACATGCTCGCCGGGCTGGAGATGCTCACCGCCACCCTGCGGCGGGTGGCGCAGGGGGAGCTGGGGTGAGGCGAGAGGCGCGCCGGTATCAGGGCGCGCGCGGCCATTAGGGGACAGCCTTCTGGCGACTGGTGGTATGACAACTTTGCACAGAGGGGTGTTCGTGCGTGTCCGCAGCGACGTGGGCGAAACAAGGATCCCGGGTCTGTCCGAGGTTCCTGTCATGTCATCGCTTGTGTGTGGGTGCAGTGCCCTCGCCGTCCTCGCTCAGTTCCGCGGCCTTCAGCCAGAGCCGGTAGCTGCCGAACCCTGCCAGCAGCGCGAGGCCCCAGCCGATGAAGCGCGCGTTCCCGGTGGTCATCTCCGCTGGAAACAGGGCGTAGCGTCCCCAAAACCACACGAGCGCCACCGCCAGGAGTAATGCGGCCAAGGCGCGGAGCCAGGTGGTTCGTCTCATGTGGCGACACTACAGGCGCGGGATTCCGGGGGTACTGCGTCCCCGTCAATTGAAATGTTAAGAATGTGCTGGAGTGCGGCCCCAGACTGGCCAGCCGGCCAGAGTTTCCGAAAATGACCTTGGAACACTGGAACCTGTTCCGGGCGAGTCGTACGGTGAAGTGATGGAACGACCTCTGAACCCGGCAACAAGCCCAATTTTCTTGATCGGTATTGCGGTCATCGTCGCCATTGGCCAGACGCTGACCGCTGGCATGGAGAACTTCTGGTGGCGCCTGTTGGCGATGGTGGTCATCAGCCTTGTTCTGGCGTGGCCGCTCCGGCTCGTCATGAGGGCCTCCGATCGTCGGCTGGAGCGCAAGATGCAGGAAGACGTGCGGTCACGCGGCTAGGGGCTGTGGAGCCCGCTGTTCTGCTCGACGATGGAGCCCCTCCACTCGAATCCCGATGACCCTGGCAAAGTGCTCAAATAGGCGGTACGCGATGCAGAACGGCAACCCGGTCACAGCCGATCTGGTCCCTCCGGCGCTGGCAGGAAGGGGCATGGCTCACTACCGGCTCCTTCTGCCGCTGCGCCATGAGGAAGACGGCGCTTACAGCCCGTGGTCTGCGTTCCTCCCCGGCGGCGTGACTGAAGGGGAGCAGCTGCGGACCATCGACCTCTATGACCTGCGGCACCGTGCGGCGGACGCGGGCGCGGACATGACCGGCTGGGATTCATCACGGGGCAGGGTTTCCGAAGATTTCGTGTGGACCCTCCGAGAGGCGCTGGGTGGGTTCGTGCCCGCTGATGCCACCTGGACCGTGACGCGGTGGCGGGGTTATCGGCACGAACTGGTGGGCGCCGCCCTTGTGACCGTCGGAGATCTGAACTGTGTGCAGCAGGTCCTGAACCTCGACGACACGATGACCAGCATCGGTGAGCTGGGGATGCCGGACTTCATGTGGTCTTCGACTTGCCAGTTCGGGTGGGGTGCACCCCTGTATCCGGACTGGGGCGTCATGACGGTGGCCGCGGATGACTACATCCGGCACTTCATACCCCGGGGGCTCGAAGCCTTCTCCTTTCCGCTCGACGCCACGCTCCCGGACAGCCTGGGAGATTAGGTGCCACACGGCGTCGTCGTTCCCGCCATTCCAGACGCGCGCCCGACGGGTGTGCCCCCGGTCATAGAGTGGGGAGAAACCCCCGACCCGAGGAGGACCCCGTGACCGACCCCCTGCCCCTGGACGGCGTGCTCGTCGCCGACTTCTCCCGCGTGCTCGCGGGTCCGCTGTGCACCATGACCCTGGCGGACCTGGGGGCGCGCGTGGTCAAGGTGGAGCGCCCCGGCACCGGGGACGACACCCGGCAGTGGGGCCCGCCGTTCTCCGAGACCGGGCCCACGTACTACGAGTCCGTGAACCGAAACAAGGAGTCCGTGTGCCTGGACCTGCGGGAGGACGAGGGCCGCGAGCTGGCCCGTGAGCTGGCCCTGCGCGCGGACGTGGTGGTGGAGAACTTCAAGCCCGGCGGCATGGCCAAGCTGGGTCTGGGCTACGACGAGATCTCCGCCGAGAACCCCGGGGTGGTCTACGTGTCCGTGTCCGGCTTCGGCACCGCAGGCGGCGCGCACATGCCCGGCTACGACTTCCTGGTGCAGGCCGTGGGCGGACTCATGAGCATCACAGGCCCCGCGGACGGTGAGCCCACCAAGGCGGGGGTCGCGCTCGTGGACGTCCTCACCGCCAAGGACGCGACCATCGGTGCGCTCGCCGCGCTGGAGCAACGACGCCGCACGGGCCGCGGCGCGCACATCGACGTCAGCCTGCTGTCCAGCCTGCAGGGCGCGCTGGTCAACCAGGGCCAGGCGTACCTGGGCGCCGGGAAGGTGCCGCAGCGGATGGGCAACGACCACCCCTCGATCGTGCCGTACCAGATGCTGCAGTGCGCGGACGCGCCGCTCACGGTCACGGTGGGCAACGACGGCCAGTTCCGCCGCTTCACGGAGGTGCTGGGGATCCCCGAGGTGGCCGAGGACGAGGACTACGCCACGAACTCCGCGCGCGTGGCCCACCGCACGGAGCTCGCGGCCGTGCTGGAACAGGCGCTCGCCGCGAGGACCGCGTCCGAGTGGCAGCAGGCGCTGACCGAGGCGGGCGTCCCCGCGGGCAAGGTGGCCGGGATCGACGAGGGGGTGGCCCTGGCCGAGGAGCTCGGCCTGGAACCCACCGTGGACGTGCAGGACCGCACCGGGGAGACCGTGGGCCGCCAGTTCCGCCACCCGGCGCAGTGGACCCCGCCCCTGGCCTCTCCTACGCAGGCACCGCCGCAGCTGGGGGAGGACACGGACACCGTGGTGCAGTGGCTGCGGGAGCCGCGGGGCCGCGCGGTGTGAGAAATCAGGCTCCGCCCCTGGCTTCGCGCAGTGTGTCCGCAGTCATACAGTGGTCCCATGAGTGAACTGAATCCCGTGGACGTCATGGACCTGGTGAGCTTCGACTCCCTGCTGTCCGAAGAAGAAATCGCACTGCGCGCCACCGTGCGCGAGTTCGTGGACACCGCCATCAAGCCGAACATCGCCGAATGGTACGACAACGCCGTGTTCCCCCTGGAGATCGTCCCGGAAATGGCCAAGCTGGGCCTGCTGGGCATGCACCTCAAGGGCTACGGCTGCGCGGGCCGCTCCGCCGTGGAATACGGTCTGGCCGGTGCGGAGCTCGAGGCCGGTGACTCGGGCCTGCGGACGTTCGTGTCCGTGCAGGGCTCGCTGGCCATGAGCGCCATCTACAAGTGGGGCTCCGAGGAGCAGAAGCAGGAGTGGCTGCCGCAGATGGCCGCGGGTGAGGCCATTGGCTGCTTCGGCCTCACCGAGCCCACCGCGGGCTCCGACCCCTCGTCCATGCAGACCTTCGCCCGCAGGGACGGGGACGACTGGGTGCTCAACGGCGCCAAGCGCTGGATCGGCCTCGCCAGCGTGGCCAGGGTGGCCGTGATCTGGGCGCAGACCGAGGACGGCATCCGCGGCTTCGTGGTCCCCACGGACACCACGGGCTTCCAGGCCACGCCCATCACGAGCAAGCTGTCCATGCGTGCGTCCATCCAGTGCGACATCGAGCTCACGGACGTTCGCCTGCCCGCCTCCGCCATGCTGCCCGCGGCCCAGGGTCTGCGCGGCCCGTTCTCGTGCCTCAACGAGGCCCGCTACGGCATCATCTGGGGTGCCATGGGCGCCGCCCGGGACTCCTTCGAGGCGGCGCTCGCCTACTCCCAGCAGCGCATGCAGTTCGACCGCCCCCTGTCCGGGTACCAGCTCACGCAGCAGAAGCTCGTGAACATGGCCCTGGAGATCGACAAGGGCTTCCTGCTCGCCCTGCAGCTCGGCCGCCTCAAGGATGCCGGGAAGCTGCAGAACCACCAGATCTCGGTGGGCAAGCTGAACAACTGCCGCGAGGCCATCAAGATCGCCCGCGAGGCCCGCACCATCCTGGGCGGCAACGGCGTCACCCTGGACTACTCGCCGCTGCGTCACGCCAACAACCTGGAGTCGGTACGCACCTACGAGGGCACGGACGAGGTGCACTCCCTGATCCTGGGGCAGCAGCTCACGGGCGTGGGCGCCTTCCGCTGAGTCCTCGCGTCCTGAACCGGGTGCCTCCCCGCGCGGGGAGGCACCCGGCTCTTTCATGCGTACGCATGATTATCTCGGGACGACGACGCCGGGCCACCCGTTCCTGGGAGCGGGCACCTCGCGGGAAGGATCAGGTCGGGTCCGAACGCGCGAGCAGCGGCGCTCCCAGCACCGGCTCACGGTCCAGGAGAGTCACCGACAGTCCGTGCTGCCGCAGCAGTTGCGCCACCCGGTCTCCCACCTCGGACCCGGTGAGCCCACCGCCCACGACCACGGGCAGGGGCTCGTCCATGGCGTGCGCCACCGTGAGCACGAGCTCCGCCAGGTGCCCCGCGGCCACCGCCACCAGTTCGGACGCCGCGGCATCCCCGGAGGCGGCGAGCTCGCACACGGGCCGCGCCAGCCCGGCCCAGTGGGTCCGGTCCGGGTGCTCGTGAAAGGCCCCGATCAGGTCGGTGGGCTCGGCCACCCCGGCGTGCTCCAGCACGGCCCGGGTGAGCGCCTCTCCCTCACACCCGGCGGACGACGCCGCACGGTCCGGTCCTCCGGCCGCGGCCACTGTGGTGGGCCCCTCTGCGCGGGAGGATCCACCTGCCTCGACGAATCCGCCGGATCGCGCGGAGCGCCCGGGCCCCTCCGGGGCGGTGCGCTCAGCGGCACCGGCCTGCTGGGACAGCCGCAGCACCCGGCGCACGGCTTCCCGTCCGATCCAGTACCCGCTGCCCTCGTCGCCCAGCAGGTAGCCCCACCCGCCGGCGCGCACTTCGCGCCCGGAGGCGTCCACACCCCAGGCCACCGACCCGGTGCCGGCGATCAGCGCGATCCCGGTGGTGTGGCCACCCGCGGCGAGGATCAGCCGGGTGTCGTGCACCGCCGTCACGGGAGTGCCCGGGTCCAGGGAACCGGCGGAACGGATGAGACCGGCCAGCCGGGCGGCGTCGTGGGCGGTGTCCACACCCCCGGAGCCCGCGACCACCGGTGTGGCGGGGGAAGCCCTCAGCTCGGACAGGACGGAGACCAGGCACGCGCGAGCCTGCTCCGCGGGGACGTTCTGCACGTTCGCGGACCCGGACCGGGCCTTGAGCACGGGGGTGCCGTCCCGGAACAGGACGCCGCGCGTGTGGGACCCGCCGATGTCCAGGCCCACCAGCTCCGTGGTCACGGACTACTCGGAGACCTGGATCTCGCCCATCTCCTCCCAGCCGTCGCCCTCGATCTGGCGGGAGATGATGCGCGGGGTCTTCACGAGGTACTGCGGGAACTGCTCGGTCATCTTCTGGAAGTGCGGGGAGTTCACGTGGGCCTCCGCGGCGTCCTCCTCGAAGGCCTCCACGAGCACGAACTCACGGGGGTTCTCCAGGCTGCGGGACCACTCGAACCACTTGTTGCCGGGCTCCTGGCGGGTGGCCTCGGTGAACTCGGCCACGAGCTCCGGCCAGCGCTCCACGTACTCGTCCTTCGCCTCGAACTTGACCACGATGAAGATCATGAAGGGTCCTCCTGCTGCCTCGTCGGAACGGTTTTCCGCGGTCCAGCATAGGACCGCGGCCTGCGTGTCACGCGGCGTCACGGGCCCGGGTGCTGCCGGAGGGGATGGTTTACGGTGCAAGGATGAGCACCGCGACCGCCAGCACCCCCGCCTCCCCCGAGGTCTCCCACGAGCAGCGCGTCACCGCACGCCGCGCGGTGGTGGCGTCCTCGATCGGCAACGCGCTCGAGTGGTTCGACATCATCGTCTACTCGTCCCTGGCCGTGGTGATCTCCACCCTGTTCTTCGAGCACGACGGCGTGGACCGCGTGACCGGCACCCTGCTGACCTTCGGCACGTTCGCCGTCTCCTACCTGATCCGCCCGCTCGGCGCCCTGGTCCTGGGCTCCTACGCGGACCGCCACGGCCGCCGCCCTGCGCTGACCATCACCATTGCGCTCATGATGCTGGGCACGCTCATCATGGTCGTGGCGCCCACGTCCGCGGTGATCGGGCCCGCCGCCGCGCTGCTCATCCTGCTGGCACGGCTCGTCCAGGGCTTCTCCGCGGGCGGGGAGTTCGGCACTGCCACCGCGTTCCTGATCGAGAACGCCCCGGACCGGCGCGCTTTCTACGGCTCGTGGCAGGTGGCCACCCAGGGGCTCGCGATCCTCCTGGCCTCGGGATTCGGCTTCGTGCTCACCACCCTGCTGAGCCACGACGCCCTCTACTCGTGGGGCTGGCGCGTGCCCTACGTCTTCGGTCTGCTCATCGGCCCGGTGGGCCTGTTCATCCGGCTTCGCATGGACGAGACCCCGGACTTCGAGGCGCTGCAGGACGAGCGCGAGCGGGCGGCGTCGTCTCCCACCGCCTCGGAGCGGGCTGCGGCCCCGGGGACGGCGACGCCGCGCGCCTCCCCCTGGCGCGGCCCCCTGGCCCAGACCATCGTGCACTCCGCCGGACGGTGGCTCACGGCCTCCGGGGTGGTGGGGCTGGCCTCGATGTCCGTCTACACGATCCTGTTCATGCCCACCTTCTCCATCCAGAACCTGGACCTGCCCTCGTGGGCCGCGTACCTGGGCGGTGTGGTGGCCGGACTGGTGACCCTGGTGGGCTCCCCGTTCGTGGGGCACCTCGCGGACCGGGTGGGCCCCGGGAAGGTGATGCTGGCGGCCGCCGTCCTGGGCGTGGTGGCCGTGTACCCGCTGTTCCTGTGGCTCGTGGCCGTCCCCACGGTCGCCACCCTGACCGCGGTGCAGGCCGTGCTGGGCGTGGTCATGGCTCTGTACTTCGGGCCGCTGCCCGCTCTGCTCACCGAGATGTTCCCCACCGAGATCCGCACCACGGGCATGTCCGTGGCCTACAACCTGGGCGTCACGGTGTTCGGGGGCTTCGCGCCCCTGGCGCTGGCGTGGCTCGTCTCCGCCACGGGCTCCCTCACCGCACCGAGCATCTACTACGCCGCGGTGGCCCTGCTGTCGCTGGTGAGCCTGGTGGTCGCGCGAAAGCGGTACGCGGTGCGCTGAGCACGCGAGCCGCCCCTCCCCGGGCATGCGGAAAGCCCCCGTCGTGTCTCGACGGGGGCCTTCCGGTCAAAGGGTTGCGGGTGCGGAGCTCAGCCCAGCCCGTCCTTCAGGTTCTTGCCGGCGTCCTTGACGTTCTCCACGGACTGCTTGGCGCCACCGGACATCTTGTCCGCAGCGCCTTCAGCCTGCAGATCCTTGTTGTCCGTGGCGTCGCCGACCTTCTCCTTGGCGGCACCGGTTGCCTTCTCCGCAGCATTGCTGATCTTGTCACCGAGTCCCATAAGCATTTCCTTCCGTGGAGCGAACAGGTGCTCACAATGTAGTCCCGCACCGATTCGATGGGAAGACACGGGACGGGAAATTCCTCCGGGGGCGAACCGCGGTCACTGGTAGGAGACGAACCACGGCTTCGGGTCCAGCGCGTAGGTCTGCTGGGGGGTGTACATGGGAGTGTCCTCGTCGTAGAAGTTCTTCCACGCCATGCGGATGCCCTGGGGCAGGCCTTCCTGCAGGGTCTTCCAGGTGCCGGTCTTCAGGTCCGGGGTGCCGTGGCCGTCCGCGTGCAGCACGAGCGCCAGTTCGGGGTGCTGGGTGTTGACCGCCTCCCGGTTCTCGATCATGGGCATGGAGAACTGGTGCAGGATCAGTGCCTTCTGGGGCAGCTGGTTGTCCCGGGTGAGCTGCGCCAGCCACTCCGTGGTCTCGTTGATCTCCCCGGCCCCCACGGAGCCGATCTGCTGCAGGGGCAGCTGGCCCGGTGCCAGGCGCCACTCCGGGTCCAGGGCGAGGCCCACGTTCGGGCGCTTGAGCAGCTCCTCGTACTGCTTGGCCTGGCTGAGGAAGTCCGCCTGGCCGGGCTGCAGGTCCAGCACCACGTACACGTCGTTCTTCTCCGCGGCCTCCACGTACGGCTTGAGCTGCTCCACGGTGGACTCGGTGGAGTAGTTGCCGTCCGGGCCGGGATCGGCGGACGCGGTGGTGGCGATGATCTCGAACGCCGGGACCACCTTCTCCTTGCTGTGGGGCTCGTAGCTCTTCGCCAGCTCCTTGACCCGCCCCACGGATTCCTGCGGCCCCTGCTCACCCAGCGCCCCCAGGCCGGGTGTGCCCGGGTGGCCGTAGAGCGCCACGAACCGGCGGTCCGGGAACAGGGTGGTGCCCCCGCCGATCAGCTCCGCGGGCTGGGTGGGAGAAGGAGCGGATTCCGGCTGGGTGCTCTGGGACGACGCCGCCGCCCCGCCGTCCGCGGCGTCGTCGCCCTCCGTGGAGCCCGCGCCGCAGCCGGTCAGCAGCAGGAGGGAGCAGAGTGCGGAGGCGAGAGTGGCGGAACGGGAACGCATGGAACGTGACCTCGATCGTGGTGGGGGAAAGGTCCGGTGTGACAGGGATTCACTACCGGGAACCACGGTACGCGGTCGGGTCGGTGGAGCGGTGGAGCGGCGTGCCGCGGGAGAGGGCTGCAGGAACCGACGCGGTGTCGAGGGGCGGGGGTGATGTCGCGTGCCGGCGGCGGGGCGTCGTCGGCGCAGGAGGAGGACGGCGGGCGGTTGTGGCGATGCGGAGAGGCGCGGGTGGACTCAGCCCGAGAGGATCTTCTGCAGCACGGCCGCCTGGCTGATGTCCGCCGCCTTGCGGATGCCCCGGGGCCGGACGCGGTCCACCAGCACACGGGTGCCGGCGCTCTGGGCGGGCTCGTCGTAGATCCGTTTCACCACAACGTACATGCTTCCGGAGTACACCGGTCCCTGCGGCCCCTGCGGTCCCTGCGGCCCCTGCGGCCCCTGCGGCCCGTGCAGGCGCGTGCAGCTGCTCCGCCAGTGCACGCGTGAGAGTCTCTTGGATGCCTTTGCTCCGCTGGTGCACCCTGGCCGGGGGCACGGTCGGCGACTACGTTGGAGGTGCCAGCACTCGGCGGCGTCAAGGAGGACCCCGTGTCGAAGACCCAGCCCGAACCCGTCCGCGATCCGCAGGGCGACCACCTGCTCACACCGCAGAACAGCGCGATCGTCTTCATCGACTTCCAGCCCGGCCAGTACGCGACCATCGGCTCCACCACCAAGGAGGAGATCAACCTGGGCGCGATCACCCTGGCCAAGCTGGCCCGGGCGTACGAGGTCCCCACGATCGTCTCCACCGTGGGCGTGGACCTGGGTGTCAACGAGGGCACCATTCCCGAGCTCATGGCCGAGCTGCAGGGCGTCGAGGAGATCGACCGCACGGGCGTGAACTCGTGGGAGGACGCGGACTTCCGCGCCGCGGTCCGCGCCACCGGGCGCCGCAAGATCATCATGGCCGGGCTGTGGACCGAGGTCTGCCTGGCGTTCCCCACGCTGGACATGCTGCGGGAGGGATACGAGATCTACCCCGTGGTCGACGCCGTGGGAGGTGTCTCCACCGTCTCCCACGAGTCCGCGATCACGCGCATGGTGCAGGCCGGGGCGCAGCCCACCACGTCCGTGGCCGTGGGCTCCGAGCTCATGCGCAACTGGGCGCGTGAGGACGCGGACAAGTTCCGCGCGGTCATCAACGACCACTTCGAACGCAGCCGTGCGGTCCACGGCACGGGCGGGAGCCTCTCGGACCGCTGAGGTGGCAGCGGGCCCGAATCAGCCGCGCAGCGCCGCGAGGTGGTCCGTGGTCGGCTTGACCGTGTGCTGCTCGTACTCGGGATGCTTGGTGATCCAGGCCTTGATGTACGGGCAGAAGACCACGAGCTCGTAGCCGTCCGCGATGGTGGCATCCAGCGCCTCGCGCACCAGGGTGGAGGCCAGCCCGTGCCCGCCGAAGGCGTCGTCCACCTCCGTGTGCGGGAAGATCCGCTGCTTCTTCTCCCCGACCTGGTGGTCGATCGCCACGGTGAAGCCCACGGGGTCTGCGGGGTCACCCACGCGGATCTCGAAGCGCTGGGTGCCCTGCTCGTCGGTGCCCAGGGAGACCTGGGGGTTCTCGAGGGTGGGGTTCTCGCTCATGGCGTCCTCCTCGGACGGTCGGTGTGGTGCTTGGTTCTGGTGGGGCCAGGGGCACTGGGCCGGGTGCTCGCGCCGTGCGTGGATTCCGGAGGGACGTGGGGCGACGACGCCGCACGGCCCCGGCCGGCGCAGGAGGGGGCGTGCGGCGTCGTCGTCCGCGCGGTTCGCCCGACGACGCCGCCCGCTCACCCCCGCGCGCGCAAGGTGGTGTTCGGGAGTTCGGGGGCTGGCAGGGGAGCCGGCTGACCCGGCGGGAACGTGCCGAACTGTGGGAAGGGGCGGCCGTCCCCGTAGGAGCTGCCGAGCAGCTCGTCGACCTCGAAGCCGCCCGTGGCCGTGCCCGCGCGTCCCGCGGGCAGCGGTGAGTCCGCCGAGGGTTCCGTGAAGCCCATCTCTTCCATGTAGGTGCGCCGCCAGGTCTCGATCTCCTCGTGCGAGCGGCCCACGAAGTTCCACCACATCACGATCTGCTCGTTGAGCGGCTGCCCTCCGATCAGCACGGCCAGGGCGGGCTCGTCACCGGCGGTGATCCGCAGAGTGGTGCGCCCGGGGGCGGTGTAGGCGATCGCGTGCCGGGGGATCTCCACGCCGTCGAGCGCGAGGGGGCCGGTGACGCGCAGCAGCCCGTGCTCGTGGTCCGCGGGGACGTCGACCTCCAGGGAGGCTCCCGGCTCCAGGTGCAGCTCCACGCCGGTCAGCGGCAGGCGGGTGGCCACCGGGGAGGTCACCCCGAGCAGCGATCCCAGGAAGACCCGGGCGGAGAAACCCTTCCCGGTGACGAGCTCCGGCCGGTGGCTGTCGAGGCTCGGCTCACCGAAACGGTCCGCTTCAGGGAACGCGTACCAGAGCTGCACGCCGTGCAGCACGGTGGTGTCCTGCGTGGAGAACTCGGAGTGGGTGATCCCGCGCCCGGCGTTCATGAGGTCCACCTCGCCCGGGCGGACCGTGGCCCAGTTGCCGGCGGAGTCGATGTGGTCGATGTGCCCCTCGAACAGCCACGACACCGTGGCCAGGCCCGTGTGCGGGTGGCGGGCGACCTTCATGCCGCCGGTCGCGGCGACGTCGTCCGGGCCGTAGGCGTCCAGGAAGCACCACGCGCCGATCAGCGAACGGGCCTTCTGGGGCAGGGTGCGCTGGACCGTCATGCCGCGCGGGCCGCCCAGGGGGACGGCGCGCGGGTGCAGCAGCTCCACGGGCCCGTTCTCCCCGGCCACCACCGTGACCCCGTTGCTCAGTCCGGTTCCGGACGCGGAGCGGTCCGGGTGGTTGGTGCACACCGTGGGCTGCGGGTTCTTCTCGGGGTTGGTCATGACCTGTCCTTCTCACGGCGGACCGGGTGGTGCGACATGATGGAGATGCGGTTGGTCGTGTTGATGGTGATGGCGAGCCACTGCACCGCGGAGTACTGCTCGTCCGTCAGCACCCCGTGGCTCACCACCTGGCACGCGTCGCGGTCCTCGGGGTCGGGCAGCCGGGTGACGGTCTCCGCCAGGGCGAGAGCTGCCTTCTCCTGCTCCGAGTACACGGCGGCGTCCTCCCACGTGGGGAGCAGCCCGCGGCGCTGGTCGCTCACACCGGCCTTGACGGCGCGCCTGGTGTGCACGTCCAGGCAGTACGAGCAGCCGTTGATCTGGGACACGCGCAGCATCACGAGCTCCACGAGCTGCGGGTCCAGTCCAGCCTGCTGCGCCTGCTCCGTGGCGGCGTCGGAGAGCGCCCCGATGGCCTTCCACGCCGCGGGGTTGGACTTGTCCAGGTAGAAGTGCAGTGGATCCTGGGGGGTGTCGGCGCTCATACCCGGCATGATGTCAGATCCTCGGGCGCTGGTCCTGATCGGCCACCCACTGCGGGAAGACGGCGGAGTCGCGCTCGCCCGGGCCGTCGTCCACGAGGCGGCGGGCGGCGTCGAGGATGGGGCCGCCCAGCACGGAGCGCGTGCCAGTGGCGTGGGCGCCGCCCAGGTACGCGGCGATGTTCTTGTGCACGCAGCTCGCGTGGGCGGAGGTCGTGTGGTCGTGGGCCACGACCTTGGGGGTCTTGTCCGCCATGACCACGGAACCGGCGCAGCCACCGGCACCGGTGACCCCGTGCGCAACAGTTCTCCGAGGGGTTCATAAATGAATGACGATCATTTAGGGTGATCTAGACTACAGGCGACTGGCGCGGCCCGGGATCACCACGGGCCGAGCGTTCCGTCGATCCCTCGTTCGGGTAAGGAGACACCCATGGCCGAGACGCTGCAGAACTACATCAACGGGCGGTTCGTGGCCGCCCACGGTCAGGAGACCATCGAGATCGTCAACCCGTCTGACGGGAAGGTCGTCGCCACCTCGCCCGTCTCGGACGAGCAGGACGTCGACGCCGCCTTCGAGGCCGCCGCCGCGGCCGCCAAGACCTGGAACAGGGCCACGCCGGGGGAGCGCCAGGAAGCCCTGCTTAAGCTTGCGGACGCCCTGCAGGAGCACAAGGGCGAGATCGTCGAGGCGCAGCACCGCAACACGGGCCAGCCCAAGGCGCAGATCGGCTCGGAAGAGGTCGACGCCGGTGTGGACAACCTCCGCTTCTTCGCCGGTGCCGCCCGCACGCTCGAGGGCCGCGCCGCCACGGAGTACATGTCCGAGCACACCTCGTACGTCCGCCGCGAGCCGGTAGGTGTCGTCGCGCAGGTCGCACCCTGGAACTACCCCCTGCTGATGGGCATCTGGAAGATCGGCCCCGCACTCGCGGCCGGCAACACCATCGTGCTCAAGCCGAGTGACACCACGCCCGAGTCCACGCTCGTGCTGGCCCGCATCGCCGGTGAGATCCTGCCCCCGGGCGTCCTCAACGTGGTGCTCGGCAACGCCGCGACCGGTGAGCTGCTCACCACGCACCACGTGCCCGGGATGGTCTCCATCACCGGCTCGGTGCGGGCGGGACAGGCCGTCGCCCGCAGCGCCGCCCAGGGACTCAAGCGCACCCACCTGGAGCTCGGTGGCAAGGCGCCCGCCATCGTCTTCGCCGACGCGGACCTCGAACGCGCCGCCGAGCAGCTCGTCCAGTACGGCACGTTCAACGCCGGCCAGGACTGCACCGCGGTCACGCGCATCCTCGTGGAGAAGAGCGTCGAGGAGAAGTTCGTGAAGCTGCTCGCGGAGCAGGCCGAGAAGACGGTCACGGGCAACGAGGACGAGTCCAAGAACGACTTCGGCCCGCTGAACAACGTCCGTCACTTCGAGGACGTCCGCACGAAGCTCGAGAACATCCCGGCACACGCGACCGTGGTGGCCGGGGGCAAGCCGGTGGAGGGCACGGACGGCTTCTTCGTGGAGCCCACCGTGATCACGGGCATGCACCAGGACGACGCCCTCGTGCAGGAGGAGACCTTCGGACCCGTGCTCACGGTCCAGACGTTCAGCTCGGAGGAGGAGGCGGTGGAGCTCGCGAACGACGTCCTCTACGCGCTGGCCTCCAGCGTGTGGACGTCCGACCACGGCACGGCCATGAGGGTCAGCCGGGACCTGGACTTCGGCTGCGTGTGGGTCAACACCCACATGCTGCTCGTCTCGGAGATGCCCCACGGCGGTTTCAAGCACTCCGGCTACGGCAAGGACCTCTCCCTGTACTCCGTGGAGGAGTACACCCGGGTGAAGCACGTGATGCACTCCCTCGAGGTCTGAGGTGCGGGTCCTGCGTCAGGCCTGGCGCAGGACCGCCAGCTCCTGACGGAACCCGGCGAGGAGGCAGCGCAGGCCGAGGTCGAAGGCCGCGTCCGCTGCGCGGCTTCCCTCCGCGGCGTCGTCGTCGACCGCGAGCGACAGGTTCCGCCGTGCCACGGCCGACGAAAACACTGGTGCGACGTCGTCGAGGTCCCCGGGGTCGAAGATGTCATCGGGAGCCGTGGCATCGTAGGCCGATCCGAAGACCAGAGACTCCACGGCCGTCACCGCACTGACCACCCTGGACTCCGGCCACCCGGCCTCCACCAGACCCGCGGTGACCCTCTCGTACATCCTCAGCGTGTGCGGGGAATTTGCCACCGGCAGCACCGCCATCACGGGGATCAGGGGGATGTTGCGGGCGTAGACGTCCCGGTAGGAGCGGGCCCAGCGTGCCAGGGCCACGTCCCAGTCCTCCGTCCCGAAGGCGGAGCAGTCGATCTCCCTGTTCACCCGGTCCTGGACCAGGATCATGATGTCCCGTTTGGAGCCCACGTGGTTGTAGAGAGCAGAGGCGGAGACGCCCAGGCGCTGCGCCAGCGCGGACATCGTCAGGCCGCGGTAGCCGCGGTCCTGGATCAGGGACAGGGCGGCGTTCGCGATCTTGCGCTGCGTCAGCACCGGGCTGCGCGGCCTTCCACGACGGCGCACGGGGCGTTCCTGCTCCACCGGACCTCCTCCTCGCTGCCGTCTGCCTCCCACGGACTCCACAGTAGATGTGCCGGAACGCGGCACACGACCACAAAATGAACACCCCTCATGGTTTCCGGTCAGTAAATCTGATGTGCTTGCAAGTGCAGATGTCCCGTGCGCCAGTAGTGGTCAATTTTCCCCGGATGCCATTCGAGACCTCGGGGTGAGAAAACGACAGCGGCGATGAAACCAGGTCATCGCCGCTGTCGTCGTCTCTGCTGCGGGAGATTAGTCGCTCTGGGCGCTCTTGAACGCCCCGTGCGGATGGGCCAGCTGGTCATCCGGGGGCACCGGGCCAATGGCATCCCACAGTTCCACCCATCGCCCATCCTCGATCCGCCACAGCTCGCAGAAGAAGTGGCGCTCACCGCTGATGGAGCCTTCTGAGAACGTCAGCACGAAGTTTCCATCAGCCACAGTGCGGTGCAGGGTGTCGTACGTCAGCGGAGAGCCATCTTCTTTCAGCTGCTTGAGGAAGTCGACCATCTTCTGCACCCCGTCCGGGATGTCAGCGGAGTGCTGGGTGAACTGATCGTCCTCGCGCGTGAACCGGCCTGCGGCGTCGTAGTCCTGCCCCTGGAGGAACGTCCTCCACGCGCCGGTCACGAACTCGCGATTCCGCTCCGTGTCCGCCGAGCGGTCCACCTCCGTGCAGCCGTCCAGCTGCGTGTGGCCGGACTCGTTGGGCTGAGTCTCAGTGACCAGCCCGTTCCAGTGCTCCACAATCTTTCCGTCCGCTACGCGGTAGATGTCGAAGCCCACGTACAGCTTTTCAGGGTCCAGACCCGGATAGGAACCGTGCAGGGCCACCAGGCCTCTGGCATCGTCAACCAAGACGCGTACGACCTCGTGACGCAGCCCGTCTCCCGCTCCCGAGACCATCTCAAGCAATCCGTCCTTGCCATTCTCGACCAGTGGGGAGTGCTCTACGTAGTCCTCCGAGAAGTACCGGTCCAGGCTGCTGAGGTCGTGATCGGTGAACAGTGCTCGGTCCGCGGTGAGGACCAGCTCTCGAATGTCACTCATGATGTGCTCCGTTCATGTCCGTGTTCGGTAATGTCCAGGTGCCCTGCGCCGTTCAGTCCATGGAGCTCATCACGTGCTTTACGCGGGTGTACTCCTCCACCGCGTACTTGGAGAGGTCCTTGCCGTAGCCGGAGTGCTTGAAGCCACCATGCGGCATTTCCGCCACGAGCGGGATGTGGGTGTTGATCCACACGCAGCCGTAGTCCAGGTCGCGGGACATTCGCAGGGCGCGACCGTGGTCCTTGGTCCACACGGAGGAAGCGAGCCCGTACTCCACACCGTTGGCCATCTCCACAGCCTGATCTTCGTCCGCAAAGGTCTGGACGGTGAGAACGGGACCGAAGATCTCGCTCTGGATCGCTTCGTCGTCCTGATGCAGGTCAGTAATCACCGTGGGCTCGAAGAAGAACCCGGGGCCCTCTGCTCTCTTGCCCCCGGTGGTCACGCGGGCGTGCTCGGGGAGACGCTCGATGAAGCCGCTGACCTGCGCCAGCTGTCGCTCGTTGTTGAGCGGGCCGTAGAGGATGTCTTCCTTCTCAGGTGTGCCGAAGGCGGTCTCCTTTGCGGCGTCCGTGAGCTTGGCGAGGAACTCTTCCTTCACGGATTCGGCCACCAGAATGCGGGTGGAGGCTGTGCAGTCCTGCCCGGCATTGAACAGGCCTGCTTCGGCAAGGGTGCTTGCAGCGGCGTCGAGATCTGCATCCTCGAAGACCACACACGGCGCCTTGCCGCCGAGCTCAAGGTGGGCGCGGGTGAGGTTCTTGGCGGCAGAAGCGGCCACAGCCAGTCCTGCACGAACGGATCCCGTGATGGACACCAGGCCAGCCTCCGGGTTCGAGACCACTAGCTCACCCGTCTTCGCAGCCCCGAGCACAACGTTGAACGTTCCTTCCGGGAGGTACTCGGAGGCGATTTCTGCGAACAGAAGAGTGGACTCGGGCGTGGTGTCCGAGGGCTTGAGGACGATCGTGTTGCCCGCAGCCAGGGCAGGCCCGACCTTCCACACCGCCATCATGAGGGGATAGTTCCACGGGGTCACCTGGCCTACCACGCCAATGGGCTCCCGACGGATCACGGAGTTCAGGCCCTCCATGTACTCGCCACTGGCCAAGCCCTCCATGAGCCTCGCGGCGCCCGCGAAGAAGCGGATCTGGTCTGCGGAGACGTCCACTTCCTCACTCTGGATCAGGTACTTGGGCTGTCCCGTGTTGCGGGACTGCGCCTCAACGAGCTCGTCACCGCGGGCCTGCACAGCGTCGGCGATTTTCAACATGGCCAGTTGACGGGCACTGGGAGTCATCCGCCCCCAAGTCTTCGTGGCAGCCTTTGCTGCGCGGTAGGCGGCTTCCACGTCCTCGGCACTCGAAACAGGCGACTTTCCGGTCACCTCACCCGTGGCTGGATTTACGAGGTCGAATGACTCGGATGACGTGGATTCCACGTAGGTGTTGTTGATGAAGTTCTTGAGCATGGTGGCTCACCCTCCGGTCTCAACGACGTCTGCGGATCTGACAGACGGGAGGACCACGACGCTGTGATCCCCATCACCCAGAGTATCCGAGGAGGCTCGGCAGTCCCAGCAGTGGGAAGGGTGCTTGCTTGCCCGGGTACCGTGGCCCCATGCCTTCCGACACCAACGCCCCCGCGAGTGCCCGGCTGGATGTGTGGCTCTGGTCCGTCCGGCTCTTCAAGACGCGTTCCGCGGCCACCCAGGGGTGCCGGGCGGGGCACGTCCGGCTGAACGGCGCTCCTGTGAAGGCGGCGCAGTCGGTGCGGGTGGGTGACCGGGTGAGCGTGAAGCGTCCGGGGTGGCAGCAGGAGTTCGAGGTCCGGCGTCTAATCGTCAAGCGCGTGGGGGCACCGGTGGCCGCCGAGTGCTACATCGACCACTCCCCGCCGCGCCCCGCTGAGCTCAGCGTCCCCGTGGCACGCCGGGACCGCGGCGCGGGGCGCCCCACCAAGAAGGACCGGCGGGAGCTGGAAAAGCTGCGCGGGGAGCACTGATAGCGGGCCTGTGCCGGTGTCAACGTGCGCAGTCAGGGCAGGAAGCCTCGTAGCAGGGACGCGGTCCCTTCGAGATGGTTTCTCATGAGGGACTCGGCCCGGACTGGGTCCCCGTGAAGTATCGCCTCGGCGAGGGCGCCGTGCTGAGCGTTGGAGTGCTCCAGATTGGTGGAGAGCAACGGGATCTGGTCCAGCAAAGCGCTTGCTCGTGCTCGCACATCGGCGACGGCTGCCACCAGAGACGGGCTCCCGGCAAGTTCGGCTACAGCGATATGAAACCTGGCGTCCCGAGTGCGGTAGGTGCTTTCGTCGGCTTGCTGCACATCTGTGAGACATGACTGCAGGTGCTGTCGGGCGGGGGCTGACAGGTCGGCCGTGGCCGCCAGCGCTGCGGCTGCAGGTTCAACCACGGAGCGGAACACCAGTACGTCCTGGCATGCCTCCGGATCCAGGGGGGTTTCTCCGTCCTCGGCGAGGCGGGGACTACCCAGGATGTAGGTGCCCCCGTATCGACCGCGGCGTATCTCGAGATACCCGGCTCTCTGCAGTTCCGCGAGCGCATCGCGCAGGGTGGCTCGGGAAACCCCCAAGTGCAGCGCCAGATCTCGCTCCGGGGGGAGCTTCTCTCCTCGGGGGAAGAGACCGAGCTTGATGGCCTGGAGAAGGTGCTCGATGGTCTCCTCAAAAGTGTTGCCCGACCGAACGGGGCGCAGAATCGCGTAGGGGTGCCCGAACTCCACCACCGGACTCCTTCTCCTCGACTGTGGCAAACAGTCCCACCCTACGAGCGCCTGCTGATCTCTGGATAATCACACGCCCAGGTGGAGAACTGGTTCTGCCCCTTGACGCTCCCTGTGTGTCCTGCAACACTTCAAGGAATCGTATGGACTGAAAATAGTCCTTTACTTACGAGTTTGCGAGCTCCGAAATCCAGAGGTGGAATCCTATGCCGCAAGAGCAGACCACAGGGTATGTCGCGGACTCCAGTTACTTGGAGCACCGGACGTTGAAGGCCGGGGCAGCCGGATGGGTGCTGCTCGCCGGACTCGGAGTCTCCTACGTGATCTCCGGTGACTTCGCCGGATGGAACATCGGTCTGGGCCAGGGCGGTTGGGGCGGGCTGCTAATCGCGTTCGTGCTGATGGGACTGATGTACACGTGCATGGTCTTCGGCCTCGCGGAGATGTCCTCCACGCTGCCCACAGCCGGCGCAGGCTACGGGTTCGCCCGCCGGGCGTTGGGGCCTCTCGGTGGTTTTGCGACGGGCACCGCGGTGCTCATCGAATACGCGGTGGCACCCGCTGCCATCGCCACGTTCATCGGCGGGTACATCGAAGCGCTCGGACTGTTCGGACTGACCAATTCGTGGCCCGTCTACCTGGTGACGTACCTGGTCTTCATGGGCATCCACATGCGTGGCGTGGGTGAGGCGCTCAAGCTGATGTTCGGGATCACGGTAGTCGCCGTGCTCGCCCTCGTCGTCGCGGTCGCTGCCCTTGTCCCGCACTTCGAAGTGTCCAACCTCTTCGACATCATCCCGAACGGTTCAGCGGGGTCGAGCGCTTTTCTGCCCATGGGGTACACGGGGGTCCTGGCGTCGCTGGTGTACGGGATCTGGTTCTTCCTTGCGGTGGAGGGCGTCCCGCTGGCGGCGGAGGAGACGACCGACCCCAAGCGGGACATGCCCAGGGGCATCATCGTGGCTATGCTCTTCCTCCTAGTGAGCGGGGCAGCCATGCTGGTCCTGGTGCCGGGGGCCGGTGGCGCTCAGGCCATGAGCACCTCTGACAACCCTCTGCCGGAAGCCATCCGCGCCGTCGCCGGGCCGGGCAGCATCATGGCGAGCGTGGTCAACTACGCAGGATTGGCCGGCCTGGTTGCGAGCTTCTTCTCCATTATGTACGCCTACTCCCGGCAGCTGTTCGCCCTGTCACGCGCGGGCTACCTACCGCGGTTCCTCTCGCTGACCGGGAAGCGGCGGACCCCCTGGGTCGCCCTGCTGGTGCCGGGCACGATTGGCTTCATCCTGGCGGCCGCCACCAAGAACGGCGGCCTCCTCATCAACATCGCTGTTTTCGGTGCCACGGTCTCCTATGTTCTGCTGAACCTCTCCCACATCGTCCTGCGGCTCCGCGAGCCCGATCTCCCGCGCGGCTACCGGACGCCCGGTGGGGTGGTGACGACGGGCGTTGCCATGGTTCTCGCTCTTGTCGCGGTGGTCGCCACGTTCCTGGTGGACGTCACCGCTGCGTCCATCACAGCAGGCGTGTTTGTGGTGTTCGTGGCCTACTTCTGGTTCTACAGCCGCCACCACCTGGTGGCGAACGCCCCGGAGGAGGAGTTCGCCCTCGTCCAGAGCGCCGAAACGTCTCTCCAATGAATTCGCACCGACCGACGCATCACTGACATCCACTGAGGAATGAATGACATGAGCGCAGCAGCAAAGCACCCCCGAAACGATCGAATGCTCACCGTGGGCCAACTGCGGGAGAAGATCCTGGACAAGGAAATCGACACCGTGGTGCTGGCCTTCACGGACATGCAGGGCCGGTTGCAGGGAAAGCTCAATCACGCCCAGTTCTTCCTGGACGCGATCCTCGATGAGGGCGCGGAGGGCTGCAACTACCTCCTGGCGGTGGACACAGAAATGAACACCCCGGCCGGGTACGCCATCAGCAGCTGGGAGGCGGGGTACGGAGACATGAGCTTCGACATGGACCTGGACACCATCCGTCTGATGCCCCACAACCCGGGTCAGGTGATGATCCAGTGCGATCTCGTGGGACACGACGGGCAGCCGATCCCCATGTCGCCCCGGGCCATGCTCCGCCGTCAGCTCGACCGTGCCAAGGACATGGGATTCACAATGCTGACCGGTACCGAGCTGGAGTTCTGCATCTACAACACCAGCTACGAGGATGCCTGGGACTCCGACTACCGGAACCTGGAACCGGCAAACAAGTACAACGTGGACTACAACCTGCTCGGATCGCAGCGCGTCGAACCGCTGCTGCGCGAGGTGCGGAACGCCATGTACACGGCCGGGCTGACCGTGGAGAACGCCAAGGGCGAGTGCAACTTCGGCCAGCACGAGATCGCGTTCAGGTACGACGACGGAATGGTCACGGCGGACAACCATGTGGTGTACAAGCTGTCCTCCAAGCAGATAGCGCACGAGCAGGGCAAATCGGTGACGTTCATGGCCAAGCCGAATGAACGCGAAGGCAGCTCGTGCCACATCCACATGTCACTGCGGGGACTCGACGGTGAACTGGTGTTCTGGGACAAGGAGAAGGATGAACGGACCGCGGTCTACGACCACTTCATCGCCGGTGTTCTCAAGGGCATGCGGGAGCTGACTATCTTTTACGCACCGAACATCAACTCCTATAAGCGCTTCGTCAAGGGCAGCTTCGCTCCCACCGCGGTTGCCTGGGGCATGGACAACCGCTCCTGCTCGGTGCGTCTGGTGGGCAGCGGCCAGTCGGCTCGCATGGAGAACCGCCTGCCCGGGGGCGACGTCAACCCGTACCTGGCTCTGTCGGCCATGCTGGCCTCGGGTCTCTACGGCATCGAGCACGAGCTCGAGCTGGAGCCCATGATGGAGGGCAACGCGTACGAGTCGGACGCGCCCGTGGTGCCCTCCACCATGCGAGAGGCCCGGGACCTGCTGGCCGGTTCGGAGCTTGCCCGGGAGCTGTTCGGCGAGGAGGTTGTGGAGCACTACGTCCACTACGCGGACGTGGAGCTGGCCGCCTTCGAGGCGGCGATCACCGACTGGGAGCTGCGCCGTGGCTTCGAGAGGCTCTGAGGTGGCGGAGCAGGAGGGTGCCAGGCGCCCGCGGATCGCCGTGACCACGTACTACCAGGAGGGCTCCTGGGGGGTGTGGAATGCCACGGCGGCGATCGTCCCCGGGGCCTACGTGGAGGGGATCGTCCGCGCCGGGGGTGTGCCACTGCTGCTTCCGCCCCTGGGCACGGACCCTGACGTCCTGGATCTCGTCGACGGCCTGGTGGTGATCGGCGGCGTTGACGTGGACCCCTCGTTCTACGGTGCGGAGCTTCACCCGACAACGAAGTCGCAACCTTCTCGGGACGAGCACGACATCGCCCTGACCCGAAGGGCTCTCGAGATGGAGTTGCCGCTGTTCGCGATCTGCCGCGGCGCACAGGTCCTGAACGTCGCCCTGGGGGGCACGCTCGAACAGCACCTGCCGGACGTCAATCCTCGTGCCACCCAGTACCAGCCCGAACCCGGTGTGTACGGACGCGTGCACTTCGCCACGGTTCCCGGCAGCCGGTGTGCGGAACTTCTGGGGGAGTCGGCCGACTCACCCTGTTACCACCACCAGGCGCTGGACCGGGTGGCCGACAGCCTCGTCGTCACAGCCCGCGCGGAGGACGGAACAGTGGAAGCCGTGGAGACCGCAACCGGTGGCTGGACCCTGGGCGTGCAGTTCCATCCCGAGGAGAACCGTCAGGACGTACGGCTCTTTGACGGGTTCCTCGCCTCGGCCCGCGAGTACGCACACCAGCGCCAGACCAGCAACCGGATTTCCCCAGACCGAAAGGACGCTCCGATCTCATGAGCGCAACGAACATCATCAACCCCGCCACGGAAGAGGTCGTGGAGTCCGTCGAGATGGCCTCGCTGGAGGAGACGGACGCCGCCATCGAGCGCGCGCAACGGGCCTTCGCCACCTGGCGGGCTGTGCATCCTGCGGACCGTGCTCGTCTGTTGCGCCGTTTCGCGGATGCCGTGGACGCGGACATCGAGAACCTCGCGGCGCTGGAGGTGCGCAACGCCGGGCACACCATTGGCAATGCGCGGTGGGAAGCTGGCAATGTGCGGGACGTGCTTACCTACTACGCGGGGTCACCGGAACGCCTCTCTGGGCGTCAGATCCCCGCGCCGGGGGGCGTCAACATCACCTTCCACGAACCGCTGGGGGTCGTCGGGATCATCGTGCCGTGGAACTTCCCGATGCCGATCGCCGGGTGGGGGTTCGCGCCGGCGCTCGCCGCCGGGAACACCGTGGTTCTCAAGCCGGCCGAGATCACACCTCTGACGGCCATCCGATTGGGAGAACTGGCACTCGAAGCGGGTGTCCCCGAGGGCGTTTTCACCGTGCTCCCCGGCAAGGGTTCCGTGGTGGGGGAGCTGTTCGTCACCCATCCGGCGGTCCGGAAGGTGGTGTTCACCGGCTCCACCGGTGTGGGGAAGAAGATCATGGCGGGCTGCTCCGAGCAGGTGAAGCGCGTGACCCTGGAACTCGGGGGCAAGAACTCCAACATCGTCTTTGCGGACGCGGATCTGGAAGCGGCCGCGGCCGCCACGCCGGGTGGTGCCTTCGACAACGCAGGGCAGGACTGCTGTTCCCGCTCGAGGGTCCTGGTGCAGCGCTCGGTACTGGACCGGTTCCTGGAACTGCTCGAACCGGCCGTCAAGGACTTCACGTGCGGGGACCCCTGGGATGAGGGCACTGAGATGGGGCCGCTGGTCTCGGCGCACCACAGGGATTCCGTGGCATCCTTCCTGGACTCCGACGCCCCGGTCGCCTTCCAGGGGTCTGCCCCGTCCGGTGCCGGGTTCTGGTTCCCTCCCACAGTGCTGCTGCCGTCGACGACCTCGCGGGTGTTCCAGGAGGAGATCTTCGGGCCGATCATCTCGGTGGTGCCGTTCGAGGACGAGGTGGACGCGGTCAGGGTGGCCAATGACACCGAGTACGGCCTGTCGGGGTCGATCTGGACCCGCGACGTCGGTCGGGCCCTGCGGGTGTCCCGCGGGGTGGACGCGGGGAACCTGTCCGTCAACACCCATGCCTCGGTGCGCTACTGGACCCCCTTCGGCGGCTTCAAGCAGTCCGGGTTCGGGCGGGAGCTCGGGCCCGACGCGCCCGATGCTTTCACGGAGACGAAGAACGTCTTCATTTCTCACCAATAAACGGAGCGGGAACCCCCTTCGCCGTACCAGTTCACAAGTCGAAACAAGGAGATTTCATGGATGTCAATGCCCGTCGTCTGGTCGACCGAAGCGCCGTCATCACGGGAGGTGCCAGCGGCATCGGTCTCGCCACGGCCCGCAGGCTCTCCGCCGAGGGGGCCCGCGTGGTGATCGCGGACATCGATCCGGCCACCGGTGAAAAGGCTGCGGCCGAGGTCGACGGCCTGTTCGTCCGGGTCGATGTGACGAACAAGGAAGAGGTGGAGGCCCTGTATGCGCGGACTCACGAGGAGTTCGGCTCCGTCGACATCGCTTTCAACAACGCGGGGATCTCTCCGGCGGATGACGCCTCCATCCTCGACACCGAGATCGACGCCTGGCGGAGGGTTCAAGAGGTGAACCTCACCTCCGTGTACTACTGCTGCAAGTATGCGATTCCCTACATGAAAGAACAGGGTAAGGGCTCGATCATCAATACGGCATCGTTCGTGGCGGTGATGGGCGCGGCCACTTCACAGATCTCCTACAGTGCGTCGAAGGGGGGCGTGCTGGCGATGAGCCGTGAACTGGGGGTTGAGTTCGCCCGTCAAGGAATTCGGGTAAACGCACTGTGCCCCGGTCCGGTCAATACCCCTCTCCTGAAGGAGCTGTTCGCCAAGGACCCGGAGAAGGCGGCCCGCCGCCTGGTGCACGTTCCCCTGGGGCGATTCGCTGAGGCTGAGGAGCTGGCGGCGGCGGTCGCATTCCTGGCAAGTGACGACTCTTCCTTTATGACGGCCTCCACGTTTCTGGTGGACGGCGGCATCTCGGGGGCGTACGTCACCCCGCTCTGACAGGGGTGCCGAGAGGGAGCATGTACCGCCCGGGAACCCGGGCGGTACATGCTCGCTGAGCGGTCGGAGTTGCAGCGTCACCGCGAGGGGCGCAGCTCGGTGGACGGCCACGCGGGCCCGTGACCGAACCAGCCCCGCCACCCGCCGTGCGTGAGCAGGGTGCGGGTACGGGGGTCGATGAGCGCGAGGTAGAGCGTGAACGCCACGGCGATCACGAAGGCCACCTGGGACACGCTCACGCTGAGGTTGATGAACGGCCACACGGACAGCTGGTCCTGGGCGCCGAAGACCACGAAGAACGTGATCACGATGTAGATGCTGCGGATCTGCCAGTTGTCCTTGATGCCGGTGGCGGCCAGTAGCGGCAGGAACCACAGGATGTACCAGGGCTGGATGATGGGGGAGAGCAGCACCACGGCGGCGAACGCCACGGCCATGCGGCGCACGATCTTCCGGTCCCCTCCCACGAACATGAGCACGAGGACCAGCAGGATGGCCCCGCCCTGCAGCGCGCGCCTGAAGGTGGCGGCCATCTGGTCGCCGTGCAGGTCGAAGTGGTTGCCGATGCGCTCCACCTGCTGACCCAGGAACCCGGAGGGCGAGTAGCCGGTGTAACCGGGGGTGGGGTCCAGCAGCGCCCACGCCCAGCCGAGCCCCAGCCCGTCCACCATGCCGCTCAGGGCGAGGATGCCGAAGCTGAGTGAGGCGGTGGCCGCCCAGATCACGAAGCGCCGCAGCCAGGAGGCGTTCCTGCCCGCCCACAGCAGGCCGATGAACGGCAGCAGCAGGATGGTGATGGGTTTGATCCCGATGGACCCCGTGACCAGGAGTATTCCCAGCAGTGGATGTTTCGTGGCCGCGAAGTACACGCCCGCCACGGCCAGCCCCACCATGAGGGCGTCGTTGTGTGCGCTGGCCACGAAGCTGATGAGGAACAGGGGGTTGGCCACGGAGATCCACAGGGCCCGTGCCCCGTTGAGGTTGTGCAGTCCGGCGAGCTTGGGCACGTAGACCAGGCACAGCACCACGCCCACGTACGCCGCCGCGCGGAACAGCATCACGGACAGGTCCGGCTGCGCATCCGTCAGGCGGACCACGGCGGCCGCGATCCACAGGAAGTACGGCCCGTAGGGTGTGCGGGCCTGCGCCCACTCGGGGTCCGCGCCCAGCATGAACCAGTTGTCCAGGGAGGAGATGCCCTCCACGTACGGGTCCTTGCCTGCCAGCATGAGCCGGCCCTGGCCGATGTACGCGTAGACGTCCCGCGAGTAGATGGGCACGCAGAAGAGCATCGGCACGGACCATGCGATCACGGCCATCGTCACCGTCTTGAGCGATCCCGGTGGCCAGCCGCGTAGCCGCTGCCCGAGCCTGAGCCACGAGCGGATGAGCAGCATGGCTCCCAGGGTCAGCAGCACGGTGCACGTGTACACGCCCCACGCGTTGACCCGCAGCTCGATGACGAGGGGGTGGCGCACCATGGGGGAGCCGTTGGCGATCCACCCGGTTCCCAGGGACCCCAGGAACATCATCAGCGAGCCGATGACGCCCTGGACCACGGCCACACGCGCCCTCAGCTCCACGGTGGCGGTGGACCCGGTGTGCAGCTCCGCGGTGGGGACGGCAGGACCCGGTGCGGTCATGGTCTCCAGCCCCCTCAGCCAACCAGTGGTGGGCGAGCCGAGGTGTTCGCGGCTCCGCCCCCCGACTTTACAGGACCGCCCCTCCCGCACCGCCGGGCCTGCAGGGGACCGCGACGCCGCGGCGTGGCGGTTCCGCGCGGCAGGGCCGGCTCCCCGGCGGCGTCGTCCAGCACCGGGGTGGTCTGCCACCCGGGGGCGGGCCGACGCCCCGGGTGGCGCGGGGCTCGTGCGGTGCTTGGGCCCCTGCTCCGGCCCCGCCCCATAGAATCGGACGAGTGGAACGGCGCCCGCGGACCCGGGGTGCGCGTCACGCCGACGTTCCCGGGCCGCCGAGCGGTCTTCCGTGCCACTGCAAGCCACGCGCCGGTGCTCCCCGCCACGGAGCACCCGAGCCAGACCAGAATCCCGCGCATTCGGACAAGGACCGCCCCGTGCCCACCGACCGTTACTTCGCCACCCTCACCCGGGCGCGCGATGCCGTGATCCCCCGGCGCTGGCAGGAGCGCCTGATGACCCCGCGCGGGCTGCTCACGGGATTCCTGGTGGTGCACCTGGGGTTCCTGGTCTTCGCGCTGATCGTGTCCCTGCAGGGCAACGCGTTCAGTGACACCAACATCTACCGCGCGTGGGCGGAGGCGGGCTTCGACGAGGCCAACCTCTCCTCCGGTCCGAGTCCGTGGGTGTACCCCGTGCTCGCGCAGGTACCCATGGCGATCGCGGGCCTGTTCGGTCCCGGCCCGTTCTTCGTCCTCTGGGTCCTCATCATCTGCGTGCTCAACGCCCTGGCCATGGGCAAGCTCACCGACTGGGGTCGCAACCGCGCCGCGCTGTCCGCCGGCTGGTGGTGGCTCGGCTTCATCCTCCTGATGGGATGGCTGGGCTTCGCCCGCATGGACGGCGTCACGGCACCGGTGGTGCTGATCGCCATGGTCTACGGGGTGGCGCACCCGTTCGTCGCATCCCTGCTGCTGAGCATCGCCACCTGGACCAAGGTGTGGCCCGCCGCCGTGGTCCTCGCCCTGCTGAGCGCCGCACGACGCCGCGGGGCCGTCCTGCTCGCGGGCGTCCTGGCCACGCTGATCGCGGTGCTCGTGGCGGCGTCCACCGGCTCGCTGCACAAGATCGCGGACTTCGCGACCCAGCAGGGAGACCGCGGGATGCAGCTCGAGGCCACGTTCACCACGCCGTGGCTGTGGCTGTCCGTGCTGCACATCGGCGACTCGCACATGTACATGAACACGGACATCAACTCCATGCAGGTGGACGGCCCCGGCTCGGACGTGATGTCCAAGCTGATGCAGCCGCTGTTCGCCGTGGCCGCCGTGGTGGTGGTGGTGCTCATCGTGCGGGGTCTGCGCCACGGCCTGCGCGCCGGCGGTCTGGACCGCACCGCACTGTTCCTCGCCGGGTCGCTCACCATGGTCACCGCGTTCATCGTGTTCAACAAGGTGGGCTCGCCCCAGTTCATGGTGTGGCTCGGCCCCGTGATCGCCGTGGGGCTCGTGCACGACCGCCGCGCCTGGCGCACGCCCGCGCTGCTCGCCGTGCTGATCGGGATCGCCACGTTCTTCATCTACCCGCTCTTCTACACCGCGCTCAGCCACAACAACCCGGCCATGGCGCTCGTGCTCACGGTGCGCAACGCCCTGCTCGTGGTCCTCATGTGGTGGTCCGCCCGCGGGCTCCACCGCCTGGGCTCCGCCCCGAAGGAGGCCGCGGTTGCAGCGCCCCGGGCCTGACGACGACGCCGCTGCCGCTGCCTCCCCGGCGTCCGCACCCGGAGCTTCGGCGTCCGGGTTCGGGGCCCACGGGTCCGGGGCTGCTGGGACCGGGGCTGCTGGGACCTCTGCGTCCGGGGCCCCGGTGCCGGGGACTCCCGGCGCGGTGCACCGTGGCCTGCGCGAGCGGTTGCTGCGCCCCACCGCCGTGTGGTGCGGCTTCGCCGTGGTGCACCTCTACTTCCTGGGGTGGATGGCCTCCTTCTTCCTGCACGGCTGGGCGTTCAGCGACACCGAGCAGTACCGCGAGTGGGCCATGGCCGGGTACAACGCGCCCGTGACGGATGCCGTGAGCCCCTGGGTGTACCCCGTGCTCGCACAGCTCCCGATCATGCTCCCGCGGATCGCCGGGCACGACCTCTACCTGCTCGCCTGGACCCTGATGATCACCGTGCTCAACGCGGCGGCCATGTGGTTCCTGCTGCACCGGGCGCACCGCCCGGCGGTGGGGGAGCTGCCCGGGCCGGTCGGGGACCTTTCGGCGGCCGACGGCGCCGGGGCGCGCAACGGGCGCCCAGCGGCGGCAGACGCCCCGTCCGTCGCGCGGCACGAGCAGCCCGGCTCGGGCGACGGCGTGCAGGCGCCGGGAGCCGCGGGACAGGGCCGCGCGGCGGCGTCGTCCCCGCAGGCTCCGCGCGGGAGCTCGGCGGTGCTGAGCCGGCAGCGCTCGGCCGCGGTGGCCGGGTGGTGGTGGGTGGTGTTCACCGTGTTCCTGGGCTACCTGAGCTTTGCGCGCGTGGAGGGCGTGGCCGCGCCCATCGTGTTCCTCGGCCTGCTCTACGCAGTGCGCCAGCCCGTGGTGGGTGCGGCGCTGCTGAGCGTGGCCACCTGGATCAAGGTGTGGCCGGCCGCAACCGTCCTGGCAATGGTGATCGCGCTGCGCCAGCGCGTGCGGATTGTGCTCACCGGAGTGGTGGTGACCGCTCTGGTGGTCGCCGGTGTGCTGGCCCTCGGCGGGATCGAGCACATTGCGGACTTCGCCCTCAACCAGGGCTCCCGCGGGATGCAGCTCGAGGCCACGTTCTCCACGCCGTGGGTGTGGGCGGCGGTGCTGGGCATCGGTGGCTCCAAGATCGCGGACAACACCGCGATCAACTCCACCGAGGTCTACGGGCCCGGCGTGGACGTGATGGCCTCCCTCATGCAGCCCCTGCTGCTGCTCGCCGTGGCCGGTGCCGCGGCCCTGCTCCTCCGCGCCCTGCGGCGCGGCGCGGACCGCGGACGGCTGGTCTACGCGGGCACCCTGCTGCTGACCACCGTGCTGATCGTGTTCAACAAGGTGGGCTCGCCCCAGTTCATGGTGTGGCTCGCGCCGGTGATCATGGTGGGGCTGCTGCACGACCGCGTGCGCTGGCGCACCCCCGCGCTGCTGGTGCTGGGGATCGCGGCCACCACGTTCGTGATCTACCCGCTGTTCTACACGCCGCTGATCCACGCGAACCCGGTCATGGCCGCGGTGCTCACCGTGCGCAACGTGCTGCTCGTGGCCCTGCTGCTGTGGACGGCCCGGCGGATCTGGCAGCTCGGCAGCCGGGCCCCGGTGGACGCCCACACGAGCGGGCAGCGTCGTGCCCCGGGCCCTACCCTGGAGGCATGACCGTACTCGACGCCGTCCTGGCCTTCGCCGTGGTGGCCGGGCTGCTGACCCTCGTCCCCGGTCTGGACACCGCCCTCGTGCTGCGCTCCTCCCTGACCCGCACGCGCCCTTACGCGTGGGCGACCGCCGGGGGCGTGGCCACCGGTGCCGGCACCAACCTGCTCAACCCCAAGGTGGGGGTGTTCTACATCGCCACGATCCCGCAGTTCCTCCCCGAGGGGGTCTCCCCGTTGCTCATGGGCGCGCTGCTCGCAGGGGTGCACGGCGCGCTCACCATGGCGTGGTTCGCGCTCATCATCCTGGGCGGCGGCTACGCCCGGCGCTGGCTCGCGGACCCGCGGGCCCTGCGGATCATCGACCGGATCACCGGGACGGTGCTGATCGGCTTCGGCGCGAAGCTCATGGTGGACGCGATCCCCTCCGGGGCCGTGGCCCTCGGGCGTCCGCTGCCGCGCCTGGTGTAGACGCTCGTCCCCCTCCGTCTTCCGTGTCCCGGGACCGCCTCGGGGAGGAGCGGACAGCCCTTCCCCCCCCGGGGCGTCCGGGGCGCGGCGGCCGCGCCCGGCCCGGAACGGTTTCCGCCCTGGTAGGTCCTCACGCCCTCATGGGTGAAAATGTGCGGCATGAGTACTTCACCCCGTGGGGATGTCGACCCGAACGATCTGCGTTCCCGATTGCGGTCCATGACCGGGCGGGATCCCCGCGAGCGCGAGCGGGCCGCGAGCACGCTGGAGCTGCTGTTCGACCTGACCTTCGTGGTGGCGGTCGCACAGAGCGCCTCGCAGCTCGCCGAGGCGCTGGCGGAGGGTCACGTGGGCTCGGGGATCGCGGCCTTCTGCCTCACGAGCTTCGGGATCATCTGGGCCTGGATCAACTACTCGTGGTTCGCGAGCGCCTACGACACGGACGACTGGCTGTACCGGCTGCTCACGCTGCTGCAGATGATCGGCGTGGTGGTGCTGACGCTGGGCATCCCGGACATCTTCCACGCCGCGGCGCACGGCGAGCTGGACAACACGGTGAGCGTCACCGGGTACGTGATCATGCGCGTGGCCATGCTGGTGCAGTGGGGGCGTGCCCACCGCACCGACGGCGAGCACCGGCCGGCCATCCGCTTCTACCTGAGCACGCTGGTCATCGCCCAGGCCCTGTGGGTCGCCACGATCTTCCTGCAGACGACCGGGCTGCCGCTGCCGGTGCTCCTCGGGGTCACCGCCCTGATCGCCCTCGTGGAGCTGACCGGGCCGTTCCTCGCCGAACGGGGCTCGGGCACCGGCACACCGTGGCACGCAGGTCACATCACGGAGCGTCACGGTCTGCTCACCATCATCACCATCGGCGAGGTGGTGACCGGCACCGTCATCACCCTGCAGAACATCCTCGGCTCCGACGAGCAGCACATCGACTGGGGCGACACGATCCTTGTGGCGGTGTGCGGGACGGCGATCGCCTTCGGGTTCTGGTGGGCCTACTTCATCCCCCGGTTCGCGGAGGTGCTGCACCACCACCGGCGCCGCTCGTTCGGTTTCGGCTACAGCCACTTCCTGATCTGGCCCGCGCTCGCCGCCGTGGGCGGGGGTCTGCACCTCATGGCACTGTCCTTCGAGCACAGTGAGGACCTGCACGTCGACCACGTGGTGGCGGCGTGCGCGCTCGCCATCCCGGTGGGGGTCTTCACCGTCGGACTGTTCACCGCGCACTACCTCACCACGCGCTTCTGGGCCGGGCTGCACACCGCGATCCTCACGAGCAGCCTGGTGGTGCTCGCGGTGGCGGTGGTCCTCGCGGTGCTGAACGTGCCCCTGACCGTGGTGCTCGCGCTGTGCACGCTCGTCCCGTGGATCACGGTGGCGGCCTTCGAGCTGAGCGCGGGTGCCGATCACGAGGCCCGGGTGCTCGCGGAGCTTCCGGGGTGCGAGGGCGACGACGCCGTTCCCGCCTCCTGAGCGCACGCCCACTGGGGCGCGCGGCGGAGAGCAGGTTCCGGACGCGCGCCCTCCCGGCAGTCTGCCACCGACGTGATGACGCCGCGCGGCACCGAGGGGCGCGAGCGGCGTCGCCGTGCTGCGCGAGACGGCACGGGAACGTCCCGGCACCGTGGAACGAATCCCGCCCTCGTGCCCGCGAGAGGGAACGGGCGCGGCGGAGGGCCCGTCAGGAACCGTCGCCCCGGCGCTTCAGCCGGTTCACGGCGTACCCCAGCAGCGAGGGGGCCTCTTCCGGCTCCCGGGCCTCTGCGCTGCGCAACCGGTCCTCGCGCTTCTCGCGGTGGCGCTGCATGTGGTCTTCGTAGCGCTTCTGCTGGAGGCGCTGCTCCTGCTGCTCGGCGGCCTCCGTCTGCGGGTCCTCCGCGAACGCCGCCCCGCGTCCCTGCGGAGTCACGCGGGTGATGGGAGCGGTGGGCGGGTCCTGTGTGCGCTCGGCGGAGACGACCCGCGGGAGGCGGCGGCGGATCGCCTCCCGCTCGGCGCGTTCGGCCAGCCGCCGCTGGGAGGCGCTCTGCTTCCTGGGCGCGGCGTAGCGGTCGCGGATCTGCTCGATCACGGGCAGCTCGTCCGTGATCTCGTACGGCTCGTCCTCGTACTCCACGTCCGCGCGGTGGGACGACGTCGCCCGCGCCCGTTCGCGCGGGACCGGCGCGGCGGCGTCGTCCGGGGAGCGGGTGACCCGGGCGGTGGGCCCGGTCTCCGTGTCCTCGTCCCGCAGGGGGGTGACGCGCGGGACGGGCCCGGTGTCCACCACGACCTCCGCGGGGGTCTCCCAGCGGGTGTCCGCGAAGATGCGGTGGCTGCGCCAGCCGCGGAAGAGCTTCCACCCCAGGTAGAGGGTGCCCAGCAGCAGAACCATGGCCGGTTCGGCATATCCCGTGGCGTAGTACACGGTGGCCACGACCAGCGCCAGGATGCCCGCCCCCAGGGGCACGAGCGCGGCGGGGGACTGGACGGGCAGCAGGCCCAGCAGGTCCCGGGTGTAGCGGCTGTCGTGGCGCCGGCCGTGCAGGGCGTGGGCGCGTATCTTCACGCCCGGCGGAGTGTGCTCCGTGAGCTTCTGGACGGTGACGGGCGGCTCGTCCGGGTCATCGGGGTTGAGCACCACCGTGCGGGAGCGGCCCGCGGCCAGGGCGGCCCGCTGGGTGGCGGTGGCACCCGCGAGGAGCAGGTGGAGGCCCATGGAGAGCAGCACGTACGGCACCAGGACCGCCAGGGCGAGGGTGACCGCCCGCCAGAACCAGGCGACGTCCCCCGCGGGGAAGTTCTGGAAGTGCAGGGGGCCGCGCGTGAACCACAGCAGACCCGCCCCGGCGAGCAGCGCCCCGAGGCCGTTGAGCACCGCGTGCACGCGCAGCCGCGGCCAGCCGCGGGCAGAGCGCGCGGCCCAGCGCTGTTCGCGTGTGCGCATGGCTGCTCCTGGGATCCCGGGGACGGGGGGTGGTCTCAGGGTAAGCGCTGCCGCGGACACGCACAGCAGGCCAGGCCCCGGGCGCATCCTAGGATCAACCCGTGGCCCGCTTCCTCCTGGACATCTCCCCCGTGCGCGAGATCCCCGACTTCCGTCGGCTCTGGATGGGCTCCACGCTGTCCATGCTCGGCAGCCAGTTCACGGTGATCGCCATCAGTCTGGAGGTCTTCGAGCTCACCCGCTCCACGTTCGCCGTGGGAATGGTGGGGGTGTTCGCGCTCGTGCCGCTGATCGTGGCGGGACTGTACGGCGGGTCCATCGGGGACGCCTCGGACCGGCGGCTGGCCGGGCTGTGGACCACGGTGGGGCTGTTCGCCATGACCGTGGCGCTCGCCGCGCACGCGTGGCTGGACGTGCGCAGCGTGGGGGTGCTCTACGGGATCGTGGCCCTGCACTCGTTCGCGCAGGGACTGGGCCAGCCCGTGCGCGGCGCGATCGTCCCCCGGCTGGTCCCCGCTCGTCAGCTGCCCGCGGCCAACGCCCTGTTTCAGCTGACCATGGGCTCGTGCCTCATGGTGGGGCCGCTGCTCGGGGCGTTCACGGTGGCCGGGCTCGGCTTCGCGTGGGCGTACACGCTGGACGCCCTGAGCTTCGCGGTGAGCCTGTGGGCCATGTACAAGCTCCCGCCCCTGCCTCCCGAACCGGGCGAGGGCGGTGCCACCCGGGCCGGGTTCCGCTCGGTGGTGGAGGGCTTCCGCTTCCTGGCCACCCGCCCCAACCTGCGCATGACGTTCCTGCTGGACATCGCCGCCATGGTCTTCGCCATGCCGCGCGTGCTGTTCCCCGTGCTCGGGGCCTCCGTCCTGGGCGGGGACCAGCTCACGGTGGGTCTGCTCACCGCGTCCCTCGCGGCGGGCTCGGTGATCTCGGGGGTGTTCTCAGGCACATTCATACGCATCAACCATCACGGCAGGGCCTGCGCCGCCGCAGTGGCGGGCTGGGCCGTGTGCATCATGGTGTTCGGCGCGGTGGTCCTGCTCGCGTCCCGGGGCCTGGGAGCGGACACCGCCTGGCCACTGGTGCTCTCCTGCGCGACCCTCGTGGCCGCCGGGGTCATGGACTCGGTGTCCATGCTGTTCCGCACCACCATCCTGCAGGCCGCCACCCCGGACTCGCTGCGCAGCCGCCTGCAGGGCATTTTCATCGTGGTGGTGGCCGGAGGACCCCGCCTGGGCGACGCCGTCCTGGGTGCCGGCGGCCAGTTGCTCGGTCCCGGCTGGGCCGCCCTCGCCGGCGCGGCCGTCTGCCTGGTGCTCGTGCTCGTCCTGGTGCGCGCGTTCCCCGGCTTCCTGCGCTACGACGCGCGGGACCCGCAGCCGTGAGAAGCGGAGCCGGACGACGCTGCCCCGGCCCACCCCGCGCCCGGGACGCCGGGAAACCGTGAGCACCGACCCCCGCCCGCCTAGTCTGGTGCGGTGCCCTCCTCATCTGCGAACACCTCACACGGCGACGCCGCTGACGTGCCCGTCCCCGACGGCCACCCAGGCACCCCGGGTGGCCCAGCGGCGTCGTCCCCCTCCTCCGGGCCGGGCCTGAACCGTCAGATCCTGGCGCTCGCCGTGCCCGCGTTCGGGGCGCTGATCGCGGAGCCGCTGTTCCTGCTCGCGGACTCGGCGATCATCGGGCACCTGGGGACCGCGCAGCTCGCGGGCGTGGGGATTGCCTCCACGGTGGTGCAGACCGTGGTGGGGCTCATGGTGTTCCTGGCATACAGCACCACCCCCGCCGTGGCCCGCCACCTGGGGGCGGGGCGGATGGGCGAGGCCCTGCGCGTGGGCCGCGACGGCCTCTGGACTGCCGCGGGTCTGGGCGTGGTCCTGGCCGCGGTGGGTGCGGTGGTGATGCGGCCCCTGCTGCGGGCGATGGGGGCGCAGGGCGAGGTGCTGGACCACGCGACGTCGTACGCCCTGTGGTCCCTGCCCGGGCTGGTGGCCATGCTCGTGGTGCTGGCCGCCGTGGGGGTGCTGCGCGGACTGCAGGACACCACCACTCCGCTGGTCGTGGCGGGCGTGGGCGCGGCCGTGAACGCCGGACTGAACCTCGCGCTGGTCTACGGCGCGGACCTCGGGGTGGCCGGTGCGGCAATCGGCACGAGCCTCACCCAGTGGGGCATGGCCCTGACCTACCTGGTGATGCTGGGACGCCGGCTCCGCGCCGAGGGCGTGGCCGCGCGGACCTCCTGGGCGGGGATCCGCGCGCACCTCACCGTGGGCTCCTGGCTCATGCTGCGCACCCTGTCCCTGCGCGTGGCCATCCTGCTGACCGTGGTGGTGGCCACCGCGCAGGGGGCCGAGAACCTCGCCGCGTACCAGCTGACCATGACCATCTTCAACTTCCTCGCCTTCGCCCTGGACGCGCTCGCGATCGCCGCGCAGGCGCTGCTCGGCAAGGAGCTGGGCGCGCGGGACCTGCGGCGGGACGAGGACCGGGAGGCCGTGCGGCTGCTCATGCGCCGGCTGCTGCGCTGGGGGCTCGGATTCGGCGTGGTGACCGGCCTGCTGGTGGGTGTCCTGGGGCCTCGGCTGGGCTTCCTGTTCACGGACTCCCAGGACGTGCAGGCGCTGTTCGGCGTCTCCCTGCTGGTGGTGGCGGTGGGCCAGCCGCTCGCGGCGTTCGTGTTCGTGCTCGACGGCGTGCTGATCGGCGCGGGGGACGCGCGCTACCTCGCCCTGGCCGGGGTGGTGAACCTGGCGGTCTACCTCCCGCTGCTGTGGGCGGTGGGGCAGTGGGGCGGCTCCGGTGCGGCCGGGGCCGTGTGGCTGTGGCTCGCGTACGCCGGTGGCTACACGGGTGCCCGCGCCGCGACGCTGGGGTGGCGCATCCGCGGGTCGCGGTGGATGCTCGCCATGGCGTGACGGCCCGCCGGCGCCACCCGCACCGGCACCTGCCCCGGAGTCCCGCGGCCCGGGGTGGAAGGCCCTCCCGCGCGTGTGGTGAACCGCGCCGAAAGAGCCCTGCGGGACTATTCTTAAGGCATGAACAAAGACGTTCTGAACACCTCGTCCAACGCTCCCGTGCTGGTGGGCATCGACGGTTCCGAGATCGCCCTCCGGGCACTGGACCGCGCACTCACGGAGGCCCGCGCACGCCACGTTCCCGTGCGGCTGATCGGCGCGTACCCCGTGGCCGTGGTGGGTGATCCCGGTCTGGAGATGCGTTTCCGCGAGGCCGTCACCCAGGAGTGCGAGTCCAACCTCATGGCCGCCGTGGAGCACGCCCGCGCGCAGGCCCCGGAGGTGGAGATCGACACGGTCACCGCCGAGGGGGACGCCGCCCGGTCCGTGCTGCGCGCCGCGAAGGACTGCTGCCTGGTGGTCATGGGCAAGCGCGGCCGGGGCGGCGCACTGCGCGGCCGCCTGGGTTCGGTCTCCGCCGCGGTGGCGGCCCACAGCCCGGTTCCCGTGGTGGTGGTTCCGCCCGGTGAGCAGCAGGACGGCGCGGACCAGGACCAAGCCCGCACCGTTGTCCGGGAGGCCCAGGACGTGCAGCTCGCCGGGAACCAGGACGGGATCGGGCAGCCGCACCGCGTCCCGGCCTCGGAGACGGACTTCTCCGGGACCGTGGTGGTGGGCGTGGACGCCTCCGGGGACGAGAACCCCGCCGTGGCACAGGCCATCGAGTACGCCGCCGCCCACGGCCTGGGGCTGAGCCTGGTGTCCGTGAACGGTGCCCTGTCCGGAACGCCCGAGTGGTTCCAGGACCAGTACAACCAGACCTATTACTTCGAGGAGTCCCTCAAGAAGCTCTCCGGGCTCACGCGCAGCATTGCCCAGCGGGCTCCGGAGGTGCAGGTGAGCGACCACGCCTTCCTGGGCCGCCCCGGGCGGGTGCTGGTGCAGGCCACGCGCACCGCGGAGCTCGTGGTGGTGGGCTCGCGCGGCGTCGGCGGCTTCACGGGGCTGCTGCTGGGGTCCGTGTCCCAGGCGGTGCTGGCCGGTGCGGCCGGTCCCGTGATGGTGGTCCCCAACGCCCGCTGAGATCCAGCGCCCTCCCGAGAACACCCACAACTACCGACAGGCAGGTGCAGAAGATGACACAGAACATCGTGGTTGCGTACGACGGCTCCGACCACAGCGAGCGAGCGCTGGACTGGGCGGTCGCCGAGGCGCAGCAGCGTCAGCTGCCGCTGAAGATCGTGCTCTCCACGGGCCGGCAGACCGGCCTGGACCAGTCCCTCTACGGCGCGTTCGCGGAGGCCCTCCAGGAGGAGTCCGAACGGCTCGCCAGGACCGCCGTGGAGAAGGCCAAGGCGGCCGGGGTCAGTGCGCAGGGCATCATCGAGCGCGGGGACGCCGCCGGTGTGATCGTGTACGAGGCCAAGGACGCCGCCGTGGTGGTCATGGGCAAGCGCGGCCACCACGGGGTGCGCGGTCGGGTGGGCTCGGTCTCCGCGGCCGTCGCCTCGCACTCGAGCGCCCCCGTGGTGATCCTCCCCGAGAGCTGGAACCCGCAGGAGCGGGAGTCCCGCGCCGAGGGTGAGAGCTTCGCCGGGTGCGTGGTGGTGGGCGTGGACAAGCTCGGCGCCCAGAACAGGGCCGTCCCGCTGGCCGCCCGCTACGCCACCGAGCACGGTCTTCGCCTCGCCGTGGTGAGCGTGGTTCCCACCACCAGCTACCTGCCCATGAACTCCTACGAGCTGGAGCGCGCGGTCCAGGAGCAGCTGAAGGCCCCGGCAAAGGAGCTCACCGAGTCCGTGGCCCAGGAGCTGCGCGGGGACTTCCCGGACCTCGAGATCATCACTCGCGTGCTCGACGGTCGTCCCGCGGACGCCCTGGTGGACGCCTCCCGCACCGCGGACCTCCTGGTGATGGGCACGCGCGGCTACGGCGGCTTCCGCGGTCTGCTCATGGGCTCGGTCTCCCAGGCCGTCCTCGCGGACACGGAGTCCCCCGTGATGGTGGTCCCCACCGCCCAGCACTGAGTCCACCACTCGACGACGCCGCACGGCGCCGCCCCGCGGGCCGGTTCCCTCTCCGGGGGAGCCGGCCCGCGCCATGTCCGGGGCCTGCGGGGGAGGGCGCTGCGTCCCCGGGGACATACATGCGTCGCCGTGGGGCGCGGGAGGCGCAGTAGCGCGTCCCAGGGGCGGCGAGTGGGGCTGCGGAGGCGACCCGGGCGGCGTCGTGCCCGCACCGGGGGACGCCGCGCCGAGGGCGGCGGGGGTGTGTGCCGCGCCACGTGCGCCACGTAGCCTGGACCGCAGGAAACGGCGCGCTGCGCCGGTCGTCGAGCCCCGGGAGGACCCTGTGACCACCTCGAACGCAACCCTGCCCGCTGCGCGCAGAGTGCTGCTGACGGCAGCGCTGGGATCGGCTCTGGTGGCGGGCACGGCCTTGCCCGCCCGGGCACTGGACATCCCACCCCGGCCCAGCGAGGGTGCGGTGCAGGATCAGGCGGACCTGCTGAGCACGCAGGAGGAGGCGGACCTCAACCGCCTGATCGGGCAGAAGAACAAGGACAACGAGTACATCCGCGCCGCGGTGCTCACCGTGGACGGCACCCAGGGCGAGAGCATCGAGGACTACTCCCGGAAGGTCGCCACGGACTGGGGCGTGGGGGACGACGGCCGGAACAACGGCGTGCTCGTGGTCGCGGACATGGGCGAGCGGGAGCTGCGCATCGAGGTGGCGGACGGCGCCCGGGAGGTGCTCTCGGACGGGGACGCCGAGTCCATCATGAAGGACGAGCTGCAGCCCGGCTTCAAGGACGAGAAGTATGCCGAGGCGTTCACGAACACCCTCACCGAGGTCTACGACCAGGCGAACCCGCAGGCCGCGCACGAGCGGGAGGTCCGCAGCAACACCATCATGGGTGTGATCTTCGGACTGCTGGGCCTGGGCGGTGTGGTGGCCGGACTCCTGGCCTGGCGCCGCAGCCGCCGCACCAAGAAGATCCGGGAGCAGGCGGACCGGGAGATCGAGCAGTTCCAGCGCGAACACCCGGAGGAGAACATCACCGAGGGCATGCGCCGCGCCTACTACCGCTACCGGCAGCAGAACCCCAAGGCCCCGGGCCTCAACGCGACCCCCGGAAAGGCCAAGGACAAGGACGGCGTGGAGCGCGAGATCCAGTACGCGCCCACGTTCCAGAGCTGGCTGCCGCTGTACGTGATGTACCCGGCCGTGTACAGCGGGGCGTCCCACTCCTCGACCTCGGGCGGGTCGAACTACGGCGGTGGCGCGTCCAGCTCGTTCGGCGGTGGCGGCGGGTTCAGCGGCGGCGGGGCGTCCGGGAGCTTCTGACCCCGGGACGGCGTCCGCTCACACGGCGTCGAAGACGTTGAGGTAGCGGCGGATCCGCTCGTTGTCGGACGCGAAGAAGCCCTCCGGCGTGCCGTCGAAGCCGATGCCGCCGTCCGCGAGGAAGACGATGCGGTCCGCGACCCGGCGGGCGAACCCGATGTTGTGGGTCACCACCACCAGGGAGCGGCGTTCCCGGGCCAGGTCCACCATGACCTTGATGACCTCGGCCTCCAGCTCGGGGTCCAGGGCGGAGGTGGGTTCGTCGAAGAGCAGGTAGTCGGGTTCCACCGCCAGTGCCCGGGCGATCGCCACGCGCTGCTGCTGACCGCCCGAGAGGTTGTCCGGGTACTCCTGCAGCCGGTGGTCCATGCCCACCTTGCCCAGCAGCTCCGTGGCGCGGGCCCGGGCGGTGGCGCGGTCCGCCTTGCCGTTGAGCACCGGGGGCATGGCCACGTTCTCCAGCACCGTCTCGTGGGGGAACAGGTTGTACCCCTGGAACACCATGGCCGAGCGCCGCCGGATGGCCGCCACCTGCTTGCGGGTGAGCGTGGCGCCGAAGGTCACCGAGTCCCCGTTGATGCTCAAGCACCCGGACTCCGGGACCTCCAGCAGGTTCATGGTGCGCAGCAGCGTGGACTTGCCGGAGCCGGAGGGCCCCAGCACCACGGTGGTCTCCCCGCCCCGCAGCTGCAGGGAGACCTGCTTCAGGACAGGGGTCCCGCCGAAGCTCTTGGAGACGTCGTTCAGCTCAAGCACGGGAGCTCCTGATGTAGCGGTTCGACACCCGCTCCAGGCGGGACTGCAGGAAGGACAGGACGGTGAAGATCGCCAGGTAGACCACGGCCACCTCCGCGTAGAGCGCCAGGGGCTGGAAGGTGGTCGCGGCGATCTGGCGGCCCACCTGGAACACGTCCGCCAGGGTGATCACCATGACCAGTGAGGTGCCCTTGACGAGGTCGATCAGGTCGTTGCCCAGCGGGGGCAGCGCGATCCGCAGCGCCTGGGGTGCGATCACGTGGCGGACCGTCTGCCACCCGGTGTAGTTCAGGGTCCGGGCGGCCTCCAGCTGGCCCCGGGGAATGGACTGCACGGAGGCCCGCAGCGTCTCCGCGGCGTACGCGCCGGTGTTCAGTGTGAACGCGATGATGGCCGAGGTCCACGCGGAGAGCGTGATGCCCGCGGCGGGCAGGCCGTAGAAGATGATGAACAGCTGCACCAGGATGGGCGTGCCACGGAACAGCCACACGTAGAACCGGGACAGCCACTGCAGGGGGCGGATGCGGCTGAGCCGCATGGCGGTGGCGAGCACCGCGACCGCCAGGGCCAGGACGAAGGCGATGATGCTCAGCGGAACGGTCACCTTCACGGTGGCCGCCAGCAGCTGGGGAAGGGAGTCGGCCCACAGGCTCAGGAAATCGGTCATGGCTCCGGGGTGAGGTCGGTGGACACGTACTTCTCGTAGATCTTCCTCAGATCTCCGGTGTCCATGCGGTGGTTCAGGGACTGGTCCACGGCCGCGCGCAACCGCGGCTGGTTGCGGGCCATGAGGACCGCGGACTCCGAGGCCTCGCCGAGCGGCCCGTCCAGGAGACGGATGCCGGCGTCGGGGCGCTGCTCGAAGAAGGACTGGAAGGTCACGAAGTCGTTGCCGGTCATGTCCACGCGCCCGAAGGCCACGAGCATGACCGCCTCGTCGAAGCCCGTGACGGGAACCAGCTGGGCGCCGGCCCTGGCCATGCTCTGGCCGAAGTTCGAGGTCTCGGTCTGGGCCGCCGAGTGACCGGAGACCTGGTCCACGGAGGTCAACGGCGAGTCCTTCGCCACCCCCACCCGCCCCTGGGAGACGGCGTAGGGGACGGAGAAGTCGAACGCCTCCTTGCGCTTGGCGGTGGGGGCGATGTTGTTCATGACCAGGTCGTAGCGGCCCGCGTCCACCCCCGCGATCAGCGAGTCCCACTGGGTCTCCACGAAGGTGGCGCGCACCCCGAGGTCACGGGCCACGAGGTCCCCGATCTCCTTCTCGAAGCCCACCAGCGCGCCGGAGCCGTCGTGGTAGCCGTAGGGGCGGAACGTGCCCTCCATGCCGATGCGCACCTCGCCCGCGTCCTGGATCCGCTGCAGGGCGTCCCCGGCGGGCATGGCTGCGGAACCCTCCGGTGCGCCGTCGTCCGGGGAGCAGGCCGCCAGGACGGCGCTGAACCCCACCAGCCCTGTGGCGCTCAGGAGAGCTCGTCGGCTCGGCAGCTGCGGTGTCATGGGGAATCCGGGGCTCACGCGGCGTCGAGGGCCTGGGCGAGGTCCGCGAGCAGGTCCTCGACGTCCTCGATGCCCACGGCCACGCGCAGCAGGTTCTCGGTCAGGTGGGCGGTCTCCCGGTCCTCGGGGGAGTACGCCCCGTGGGTCATGGAGGTGGGGAGGCAGATCAGGGACTCGATCCCGCCCAGGCTCACGGCGAAGCCGAAGATCCTCAGGGCACCCAGGAACGCGCGGACATCCTTGCCCGGCACGAGCTCGAAGGAGAACAGGCCCCCGGGGCCGTCCGCCTGGGACTCCTGGATCCGGGCCTCCGTCTCGTCGTACGAGCCGGGGACCAGGACGCGAGCGACCTCCTCGCGCCCGCGCAGGAACTCCACGATCTTCCGGGCGTTCTCCTGCTGCCGGTCCAGCCGGATGCCGAGGGTCTTCACGGACTGGATCAGGCGGTAGGAGTCGATGGGGGAGAGCACCCCGCCGGAGACCATCTGGGCCAGGTGCACCTGCTCGGCCAGCTCGTCGTCGTTCGTGCTCACGACGCCGCCCAGCAGGTCCCCGTGCCCGCCCAGGTACTTGGTGGCGGACTGGACGGTGACGTCCGCGCCCAGCTCCAGCGGCCGCTGCAGGTAGGGGGTGAGGAACGTGTTGTCCACGACCACCAGGGCGCCGTGGCGGTGCGCCAGCTCCACCACGCGGCGGATGTCGGTCACGCGCAGGGTGGGGTTGCTCGGGGTCTCCAGGAACACGATGCGGGTGCTCTCGTCGAAGTCCTCGTCCGTGAGCTGGTTGAGGTCGTCGTGGAAGTGCGTGGTCACACCGCGCTTGGGCAGCTCGATGGTGGCCCAGCGGTAGTTGCCGCCGTACACGGGCAGGCCCATGATCACGGAGTCCCCGGAGTGCAGGGTGCCCAGCACGGCACCGGTGGCGGCCATGCCGGTGGAGAACGCGAACGAGTGCCGGGCGCCCTCCAGGGCCGCGAGGGTGGTCTCGGCGTCGGTGCGGGTGGGGTTGGACCCGCGCTGGTACTCGAACGGACCCTCCCCGCCCTCGGTGGGCTGCAGGAAGGTGGAGGCCGTGTGGATCGGGGGCACCACGGCGCCCAGGGCGACGTCGTGCAGTGCGTGGATGGTGCGAGTGGTGAAGCCGGCCAAGAGGTCCTCCGTCGAAGTGGTCAAGGGAGTCAGGTCTACACCGTTTCAGCACCGGAAGGCGAGATGTGTTGCGTCAGAAGACGTGGTGCGGCGTCGTGCTCGGGTGCCGCCCGCACCGCCGGCGCTGCGGTATTCGAGCCAGCGTGGGCGAGGGCCAGGTGAGAGGTGGGCGCGCCGTGTCTCCGCAGGGGCGGTGTGTCGAAGTCTCCGCGGGCGGAGGCGGCGCCTCGGGACGTTCTCGACGCCGCCGCCCGGTCACCTCGCGCTGTCCAGCAGCAGCCGGTGCAGTGTGGTGTCCCCCATGAGCTCGGGGTGGAAGCTGATGCCCAGCACGTTGTCCTGCCGCACGGCCACCACGGCCCCGCGGTGGCGGGCCAGGACCTCCACGCCGTCCCCCGCCCGGGTGACCTCGGGCGCGCGGATGAACGCGGCCTTCAGGTGGTCGCCGGGGCCCACGACGCCGCTCGCCGGGCCCAGCCACGCCAGGTCCACCTCCGCGGACGCCACCTGCGAGCCGAACGCGTTGCGGTTCACGCTCACGTCCAGCACACCCAGTGACTGCTGGCCGGGTGCCGGGTCCTCGATCTGCGTGGCCAGCATGATGAGCCCCGCGCAGGTCCCGAGCGTGGGGAGACCGCCGCGGATCGCGCCCCGCAGCGGCTCGAACAGCCCGAACGTGCGGCACAGCCGGTCCACCGTGGAGGACTCTCCGCCGGGCAGGATCAGGGCGTCGAGGCCCGCCAGGTCCTCCGGAGCGCGCACCTTCACGGCGCGGGCGCCCAGGGACTCCACGGCGCGCACGTGCTCCACCACGCCGCCCTGCAGCGCGAGCACGCCGACCACCGGGGTTGTCGGCTCGCTCGCTTCGTGCGATGTCGGGGCCTGCGAGGACGGGCCACGGTCCAGGGGGGCATCCTGCGCGGACCGCTCACCGGCGTCCCGGCCGGGGGCGGACGGCGGCGACGCCGCACCCCCGCCCTGCCCGCCCGCGGTGGGGCGGGCGGCGGTGTCCGGGCGGGCGGCTTCGTCGGGCGTGCGGTGCTGCGAGGGGGGCTCGCTCACCAACCGCGCTCCGCGAGGCGGTGCGGGGCGGGGAGGTCCGCCACGTTGATGCCCACCATGGCCTCGCCCAGCCCGCGGGAGGCGTCCGCGATGCGGGCGGGGTCGTCGTAGTACGCGGTGGCGGCCACGATGGCGCGGGCACGCTCGGCCGGGTTGCCGGACTTGAAGATGCCCGAGCCCACGAACACGCCGTCCGCGCCCAGCTGCATCATCATGGCGGCGTCCGCGGGGGTGGCCACGCCACCGGCGGTGAACATCACGACCGGCAGCGAGCCCGTGCGCGCCACCTCGGCCACGAGTTCGTAGGGCGCCTGCAGCTCCTTGGCCTTGACGTACAGGGCGTCCGGGGCGGCGGTGTGGAGGGCCTGCAGCTCCGCGATCTGCGCGCGGATGGTGCGGATGTGCTTGGTGGCCTCGGAGACGTCACCCGTGCCCGCCTCGCCCTTGGAGCGGATCATGGCCGCGCCCTCGGTGATCCGGCGCAGCGCCTCACCGAGGTTGGTGGCGCCGCACACGAAGGGGACGTCGAAGCGGTGCTTGTCGATGTGGTTGGCGTAGTCCGCGGGGGAGAGCACCTCGGACTCGTCGATGTAGTCCACCTTGAGGTGCTGCAGCACCTGCGCCTCCACGAAGTGCCCGATCCGCGCCTTGGCCATCACCGGGATGGAGACGGTGTCGATGATGGACTCGATGAGGTCCGGATCGCTCATGCGGGCCACGCCGCCCTGCGAGCGGATGTCTGCGGGCACGCGCTCCAGGGCCATCACGGCCACCGCGCCGGCATCCTCGGCGATCCGTGCCTGCTCGGCGGTGACCACGTCCATGATCACGCCGCCCTTGAGCATGTCCGCGAGCCCGCGCTTCACGAGGCGCGAACCGGTCACGGGAGCGGGGTTCTGGACGGAGGTCTGCGTGGTGTCAGTCATGCGGTTCATCCTGACGCCCTGAGTGGCCCAGGAACAGAGCCATAATTGGGGGAAATGGCTGGTCCACGCAGGAGCGGCCCCACGTCAGGAGGATCTGGTGCGCCACCCCCGGGACATCGACCTGCCCCTCACCGTGGACCGCACCTCCGGGGTGGCCCTGGGTGAGCAGCTCGTGCGCCGGGTCCGCGACCTCGTGGCGCGCGGCGTCCTGCGCCCCGGTGACCCGCTGCCGTCCTCCCGGGCGCTCGCCGCCCGCCTGGGCATCTCCCGCGGCACCGTGACCGCGGCGTGGGACGTCCTCGCGGGGGAGGGATACCTCGTGGCGGACCGCGGTGCCACACGGATCACACCGTCCCTGCACCTGGACCGGGAGCCCGCGCGTCCCACGCCACCGTCCGCTGCGCCGCTTGCCCCGCCCCCGGCCCGCCCAAGGCCTGCCCGCACGACCACGCCCTGCACGACGTCGCCCGGTCGCCCGGGTGCCGCGCCGTCCCTCGCGGCCCCGGTGGTACCGCACCGGACCCCGCCGGACGCGCGAGGCGCGGCCACCCCCCACGAGGAGGGCCTCTTCGACCTGCGCCCGGGTGCGGGTCCCGTCACCTCGCTGGACACCCCCGCGTGGCGCGGGGCGTGGCGGAACGCCGCGGGCGCCGCGGCCACCGGGGAGACCGCGGATACATCCCTCCAGGGGCATCTTTCCGCCTACCTGCGGCTCAGTCGCGGGATCGTGCGCGCTCCGGAGGAGATCCTCGTCACCGCCGGGGTCCGGGACGGGCTGCAGCTGGTGCTGCGGGTCCTGGGCCTGGCGCGGCGTCGGACCCTGCGGGTGGCGGTGGAGAACCCGGGCTACCCCGCGCTGCGCCGGGTGGTGGCGGCCACCGGGCACACCGCGCTGCCCATCCCCGTGGACGCGCACGGGCTGGACCCCGCGGTGCTGCCCGCCGGGAGCTGGTCCGGGGCGGGCCGCTGGGACGTGGCCGCGCCGCCGGACGTCCTGGTGCTCACCCCCGGCCACCAGTACCCGCTGGGCGGCACCATGCCGGTGAGCCGCCGCGCGGAGCTGCTGTCCTGGGCGCGCGAGCACGGTGCGGTGGTCATCGAGGACGACTACGACTCCGAGCTGCGCCACACCGGCCAGCCCCTGCCCGCCCTCGGGGCACTGGACACCGCCCGCGACACCGTGGTGACGCTCGGCAGCTTCGCCAAGGTGCTGGGCAGCGCGGTGGGAGTGGGGCACCTCGTGGCCCCCGCGCCCCTGCTCCCGGAGCTCCTGCGGGCCCGGGCGGACCTGGGATCGCCCGTGTCCCGCGTGGCCCAGGACGCCATCGCCCGGTTCATGGACGCGGGCGAGTTCCAGCGCCACACCGCCCGCATGCGCCGCTCCTTCCGCCGACGCCGCTCGCTCGTCTCGGACGCGCTGGACCCCCTCCCCGGGGTGGTCGTGGCCCCGATGGCCGGGGGCGCGCACGCCGTGGTCGAGGTGCCGGACGAGGCCGCCGCGGTGGCGGGAGCGCGGGAGCGCGGGGTGCTCGTGAGCGGGCTGCGGGACTACTGGGCCGGCGGGGCCGCTGCGGGTGCCCCGGAGCGGCGGGGTGCGGCGTCGTCACCCGGGGAGGGACTGGTGCTGGGGCTCACGGCGCGGGACGAGGACCTCGTGCGCGGCACCCGCGTGCTGCGGGACGTGCTGGGAGGCTGAGGGGCTGCGGGGCCGCAAGGCTGGGGGCTGAGGAGCGGAGCGGTGTGGGGGTGCTGCGGGGCGGGTGCCGTGCAGCGGTGGTGCAGAACGTCGGCGCGGTGACTCGACGCCGGGCCCCGGCGCAGACCCTTTGGGCGGTGGCGGGCCGGAGGGGGCAGGTGCCGGGGATCCCGTCAGGGGGGCTCGATAGACTGGGCGAAACACCCGCCGCGATCCCAGGAGTTCCCGCGTGCCCCAGTCCATTCCCGCACCGCACGGCGACGAGAGCCGCCCGGGCCCCCGCCGCGCCGACGTGCGCCACGACCTGTGGGCGCCCACGCTGGTGCGTGCCGTGGTGGCGCTGGTCTTCGCCGCGATCACCGTGTTCTGGCAGGAACCGTCCCCCGCCGCGGGGCGCTGGGTCATGGCCCTGTTCCTCGTGGGCACGGGCCTCTCCGCGCTCTTCCTGCAGGTGCGCCTGAACCGGAACGAGTCCGTGGACCTCGGGGCGAGCCGCGGCATCCCCCAGTCCTACGGGGTGCTCTACGTCCTGGGCGGCGCGCTCACGGCTGTGGTGGCCACGAGCAACTGGGTGTTCGTGCTGCTCTCCGCCGTGGTCCTGGGACTGTGCGGGATCACGGAGCTGGTGCTCGGCATGCGGTTCCGGGGGGAGTTCCCTCTGGGGAGGGACTGGACGCTGTGCGGCGCGATCACCGTGTTCGCGGCCATGGGCATGGTGCTCGTGGAGACGCTCGGGACCAAGGCGGAGCTCGGCGTGGTGGGTGGTGCGGCCATCCTGATCGGCGTCACCCAGCTCATTGCCGCGCTGAGCCTGCGCCACGACGCCCGGGCCGCGGACGGCACTGCCGCCCACCCTTCCCGTGAGGGCTGACGGCGTAGACTCACAGGTTGAACCGGCGGACGGGACTCCGCCGCCTCGCACCCCGAACACTGCCAGGAGGAATCACGTGGCCCAGCGCACTGAGCACAACGGCCGGCGCACAACGGACATCAAGGGGCCCCTGGTCATCTCGGCCGTCCTGGCCGTCGTGGCGTTCGTGATCGTCTCCGTGGTGGCCGCCGGCGGTTCCGACAACGCGGCCCGTGTGGGGCTGGGACTGATTGCCGCCGGCATCACGTTCATCGCCTCCGTGGTGGTGTGCGCCACCCTCATGCTGCTGGAGAAGCCCAACGCCGAGGAGCTCGGCCAGGGCACCGGCGTGAACCGTTCCTCCGCCAAGATCTTCGCGGAGAACAAGGCGCGCCGCGAGGCCGAGCGGGCACGCAGCACGGAGCAGGGCGGCACCGCTTCCCGCGCCGCGGACGAGCCCGAGTTCGGCCAGCGCGTCCACCCGGACACCACCGGCGAGAAGCCGGGCTCGAGCGCTCGCTGATCTTCGCGCGGGGCAGCGGTCCCGGCGTGCAACGAGGCCCCGGGGACCATGTGGTCCCCGGGGCCTCGTCCTGCGCGGCACGTCGTCCTGGGCGTGTGGTGCCTGCGGGGCATGTGACGGTGGCCGCCGCCGACTCGCCCAGCCGCCCGCCCAGCAGGCGGGCTCAGCGCGCGAAGCGCCGCAGCCGCAACGAGTTCAGCACCACGAACACGGAGCTGAACGCCATGGCCGCACCGGCCACCATCGGGTTCAGCAGTCCCAGGGCGGCCACCGGAATGGCCACCGTGTTGTACGCGAACGCCCAGAACAGGTTGGACTTGATGGTCGAGAGCGTCGCCCGGGAGAGCCGGATGGCCAAGGGGATGGCGGTGAGTTCGCTGCGGACCACCGTGATGTCCGCGGCCTGCATGGCCGCGTCCGTCCCGGAACCCATGGCGATCCCGAGGTCCGCCGTGGTCAGCGCGGGGGCGTCGTTGACGCCGTCCCCCGCCATGGCCACCACATGACCCCCCGAGCGCAGCGACTCGACGGCCTGCACCTTGCCGTCCGGGGTCACGTCCGCAACCACGTCCTCGGGGGCGATCCCCACCTGCGCGGCCACGGAGCGGGCCACGGCGGCGTTGTCGCCGGTGAGCAGGACGGGGCGCAGCCCCAGCTCCTTCAGCTCGGCGATGGCGGCAGGGGCCTCGTCCTTCACGGTGTCCCGCAGGTCGATGAACCCGGCCAGGCGGCCGTCCACGGCCACGAGGATGGTGGTGGAACCCCCGGCGCGGGCGTGCTCCAGGGCCTCGGTCTCCTCGGCGTTCAGCCGAACCCCGTTCTCGTGCAGCCAGGAAGAGCGGCCCACCACCACGAAACGGGCGTTCATTCCGTCCGGCACATAGCCCCGCACGCCGCCGCCCGGGGCGGACTCGAAGCGGGTCACCTGGTACCGGTGGGGTGTGGCCGCCGCAATGGCCTGGGCAATGGGGTGCTCCGAGTAGCGCTCCACGGCCGCGGCCAGGTCCAGCACCTGGTCCCGGGACCACGCGTTGAGCGGGGTCACGGTGCTCACGGCCATGTTCCCGTGGGTCACGGTGCCGGTCTTGTCCAGCACCACGGTGTCCACGGAGCGGGTGTCCTCCAGGACCTCCGCGGAGGTGATGAGGATGCCCAGCTGGGCGCCGCGCCCGGTGCCGGTCAGCATGGCCGTGGAGGTGGCAAGCCCCAGGGCGCACGGGCACGCGATGACCAGCACGGAGACGGCCGCCACGAAGGCGCGGTTGAGGTCGCCGGTCACCAGCAGCCACACCGCGAGGGTCACCAGCGCGATGCCCATGACCACGGGCACGAACACCGAGGAGATGCGGTCCGCGAGCCGCGCCACGGGTGCCTTGGTGGCCTGGGCGCGGGCCACGGTGCGGCCCATCGAGGCGAGTACGGTGTCCGCCCCCACGTGGGTGGCGCGGGCGAGCAGCCGCCCCGTGGTGTTCACGGTGGCGCCGGTCAGCTCGTCCCCCGGGCCCACCTCCACCGGCACGGACTCGCCGGTGAGCATGGAGGCGTCCACGGCGGAGCCACCCTCCAGGACCACGGCGTCCGTGGCGACCTTCTCGCCCGGGCGCACCACGAAGGTGTCCCCCACGGCGAGCTCCGAGACCGGCACGGTGTGCTCGGTGCCGTCCTCCGCCACCACGGTGGCCTGCTGCGCGCCCAGGTCCAGCAGTGCCTTGAGCGCCTCGCCGGAGCGGGACTTCGCGCGAGCCTCGAGCCAGCGGCCCAGCAGCAGGAACGTGGTCACGAGGGCCGCGGACTCGAAGTAGAGCTGGTGCCCGGACATGTCCATGCCCGCGCCGGGATGGGCGTGGGCGGTCATGCTCGGGTCCGCGACCAGGTGCCACAGGGAGAACAGGTACGCCGCGGCCACGCCGAGGGACACCAGGGTGTCCATGGTCGTGGACAGGTGCCGGGCGTTCACCGCGGTGGCGCGGTGGAACGGCCACGCCGCCCACGTGACCACGGGCAGCGCCAGCAGGGCGGCCACCCAGCCCCAGTGCGGGAACTGCGCCCCGGGCACCATGGACACCACGAACACGGGTGCGGAGAACGCGGCCGCCACCCAGAAGCGCTTCTTCAGGTCCGCCATGCGCCGCTGGGCCGGGGTGGTCTCGAGCGCCGGGTCCCGGTGCTCGTTCTGCTCCGCGCCGTCCTCGTGGCGGGCACCGTCCGTGGCGGGCGTTGCGGCGCGGTCCCGCGCATCGCCGGGCACGGCACCTGCTGAGGGCACGGCAGGGGAGGCGCCCGACGACGTCGTACCCGCTGTTCCTGCCCCGGGGTCGGAGTCTGCCCCGTCCTGGGGCTCGGACGCCGCCTGCTGCGCGCCGCCCGTGATGCGGGCCCCGTACCCGGCGCGCTGGACGGTGTCCACGATGTCCTGGTCGGAGACGTCCGCCGGAACCTGCACGGAGGCGGACTCCAGGGCCAGGTTCACGGCGGGCTCCACGTCGTCCAGCTTGCGGAGCTTGCGCTCGATCCGACCCACGCACGAGGCGCACGTCATGCCGGTGATCTCCAGCTCCAGCTCGCGCAGGGGGCCGTGGACCTCCGGGTCGAGGGTGGTGGTGGGTGCGGAGGGCTCACTCAACGGTGTACCCCGCTTCCGCCACGGCCGCGGAGATCTCCTCGGGGGACAGCTCGCGGGAGCTGGTGATGGTCACGGGGGACGTGCCGCCCGCGTTGAGCTCCACGTCCACGGCGGTCACGCCGGGGATCTCGGACAGCTCCTCCTGCACGGAGGACACGCAGTGGCCGCAGGTCATGCCGGAAACGTTCACGGTGGTGTTCATGGATTTCTCCTTCGGTCGTGGGTGGCCCGCAGGGCCCGGAGGCGCAGGCCTCTCGGCGCGGGGCGGGAAAGCAGGGGGCAGAACGAGCTGCAGATCGGGGTCAGCTCTTGACCAGGCGGGCGATGGTGGCGTTGGCCTCCGCGAGCTTGGCGTCCATCTCGGAGGTGTCCCCGGTGTCGTGGGCGTGCTCCACGGCGTGCTTGACGCAGTGGCCCAGGTGCTCCTCCATGAGCCCCAGGCTCACGGACTTCAGGGCGGACTGGATGGCGGAGATCTGCGTGAGGACGTCGATGCAGTAGGTGTCCTCGTCGATCATGCGCTGGATGCCGCGCACCTGGCCCTCGATGCGCTTGAGGCGCCGGGCGTAGGCGGCCTTGTCCTGCGCGTAGCCGCGGGAGGGGGTGTCCTGGGTGCTCATGGCATTCATTCTATACCCCTAGGGGGTATCTGTTCAACGTGATGCCGGACACCAGGTGCGCAGAGAGGGTGGTGCGGCCGGGCGGCGTCGTGCGAGCGGCCTGCGGAGGTGGGGAAGGTCAGGAGGTGGTGCGCAGCACGGTGCTCATGGTGCGCTGCAGGGCGTGGGCCATCTCCTCGGCGCCCACCCCGGAGGCGGGGGAGTCCGCGGCCTGCTGCCGCAGCACTGTCATGAGCCCGCCGGCCACGAAGTAGGTGCGCATCCACTGGTCGGGGTCGAGGGCGTCCAGCTCGGCGTCGTAGGCGGCACGCGCCACGCGCTCGGCGAGCCACAGCTCCACGATGGGACGCACGCGCGAGGCGAGCTGACGGTTGCCCACCGTGGCCAGGTTCCCCATGCCGTGGGTGTGCACGAAGGCGATCAGCCGTTCCAGGGGCTTCTCGATCCCGGAGCCCTCGAAGCCCTCGAACTCGCGCGCCGTGCGGGAGAGCTCCTGGCGCACGATGTCCGCGTAGACGTCGTCGAGCCCCGAGTAGTGCTGGTAGAAGGTGGGGCGGGAGATCGAGGCCTTCTTGCACAGCTGGGAGATGGTGATGCTCCGGGCGTCCTGGGCCTCCAGCAGCTCGAGTGCGGCGGTGCGAACGGCGGAGAGGGTGTGGGCCACGCGCACGTCCAGGGGGGCGCACCGGGGGGAGTGCTGCGGGGGGTCGGCGGCCGTGACGTCCATGAACCCAGGATAGCAGTTGCGAACGGTTATCTTACATTTGACAGGGATGTTTACAGGTGTAATGTAAGCGCTCGTGTCTTCACCTCAACCACCCGGAGCCGGCGCCAGGATCTCCACCGGGATGATCCTCGTGGCCATGCTCTTCCCCGTGTTCATGGCGTTCGCCTATCCCGCCTCCTACGTCTCGGCCATGCACCAGCCCGTGCCGCACCACATGGAGGTGGAGGTCATCGGCACCTCCGACTCCACGCAGCAGCTGGCCTGCCAGGTGGCCGCCCAGGGCGGTGACGCACTGGACGTCAGCACCGTGGCGGACGCGCCCACCGCCCGCGAGGACGTGATGGACCGCGAGACCCGCGCGGCCTTCGACCCCTCGGACGGCAAGCTCTACGTGGCCACCGCCGGCGGTCGCCAGGCCAAGGCCGCGGCGCAGTCCGTGTTCCAGCAGGTGGCGCAGCAGGTCGGTGTGCCGCTGGCCGTGCAGGACCTGAAGAAGCCCGCTCCCAAGGACACCCTGGGGATCGCGTACATGTACGTCATGACGGCGTGCGTGACCGCCGGGTACGTGACCTCCACGATGCTCGGCAACCTGGGCAAGGGGATGCGCCTGCGCTCCCGGCTGGGGCTGATCGGAATGCTCTCGGTGGTCGCCGCGGTGCTCACGGTGGGCGTCACGTGGGGCTTCTACGGTGTCTACGACGCGCACCTGGTCACCGCGGGTCTCGTGGCCATGGCCGCCTACTTCACGGCCGCCGTCTTCCAGCTGGGGGTGGGCGGGCTCCTGGGCCAGGCCGCCACGATCGTGGGCATCACCGTGTTCGTGATCCTGGGCATCCCCGCCTCGGGGATCGCCACCAGCCCGGACATGATGCCCGGGTTCTTCCAGGTCACCCACCGCATGATGCCCACCGGGGCCATCGGCGAGCTGCTGCAGCGCGTCATCTACTTCGACGGCCACGGCGTGGGGCCCTGGATCCTCCTGCTGGCCACCTGGCTCATGCTCGGTGCGGGCCTGCTGTGGCTCGGGTCGCTGCGCTCGCCGCACCCCGGGGAGGACCGCGGTGTGATCGCGGACCAGGTGGACCACGCCCGCAAGCACCCGGACGAGCCCCTCCTCACCGCCTACGACTCCCACGATTCGGACGACGACGACGCCGCACGGCCTGCTCGCGGGCGTCACCGGGCCCAGGAAGTGAAGCACGCATGAGCGACCAGAACCCCACCCGGTCCGTCGATCCGGCGGACACGGTTTCAGCCGCGCGGGACGCGGGTGCCGAGGGCTCCACGGCCGTGCCGGACTCCGAGCGCCCGCTGGAGGACGGTTTCATCAACCGCATGGCCCAGATGCCCCCGGCCTCGGCCATCGGCGCGATGCAGAACCCCGCGGCTCCGCCCCGGCGCACCGTGGACGCCAAGCTCACGCAGAAGCGCATGATCACGGTGGGCATGCTGCTGCCGCTGTTCATGATGCTCGTGATGCCCATGCTCATGGTGGGCACCACCGTGGACGTCACGCCCCGGGACATGAAGGTGGCTGTGATCGGCACCGGGGCGCAGGCCTCGGACCTGGCCCGGCAGCTCACGGACAGCTCCGCCGGGGACTTCGACGCCCACCGGGTGGACACCGTGGACGACGGCAGGAACGAGGTGCGGACCCACGACGCCCGCGCGGCCTTCGACCCCGCCACCGGGACCCTCTACACGGCGGGTGCCAACGGCCGTCAGGTGAACGCCGCGGTGACCCAGCTGTTTACACCTGTGGCGCAGAAGGGGCAGAAGCAGCTGCACACGGAGGACGTCGCGGCGGTGGTGGACGGGGATCCCAACGGGACCACGATCACCTACCTGGCCCTCGGTGCCATCCTGGGCGGGTTCATGACCGGAGTGGTCAGCAGCCTCATGCCCACCGGCACCAAGCTGCGCGTGCTGCTGTGGTTCCTCATGCCCGCCGTGGTGGCCACCGGCATGGTGGTCTACGGGTGGGCCGTGTTCGGGATGTTCAGCGGCAGCGCATTCGTGCCGTGGTGCATGCTCTACCTGCTGTGCCTGTCCTGCGTCACCGTGACCACGGGACTCATGCTGGTGCTGGGTCCGGTGGCCATGCCGTTGTGCATCTTCCTCATGCCGCTGCTGGGGCTCAGCGCCTCCGGGCTGACCGCGCCGCTGGACATGGTGGGCGGGTTCTACGGCTGGGTCCACGAGTGGCTCTACGCGCCCCAGGGCGTGGCCGCCATCCGGGACGCCATCTACTTCCAGGACGTCTCCCTCGCGGCCCCGGTGTGGATCATGAGTGCGTGGATCGCCGGGGGCATCGCCCTGGCCGTGCTGGGCACCCTGCGGCAGAAGCGCCGCCACCTCTTCGCCATCCTGAGCGAACGGGAAGAGGCGAGCACCGCGGCGGCGGCAGCGGCGGCGTCGGTGTGAGTTCCCCCCGGGCCCGGTGGCACGTCAGCCGCGGGCGGGCGCCTGCGTTCCGGTGGGCGAGGCGGGTGAGGGGACGTCCGGTGTGCAGGGCCCACGATCCGGCAGGGGCAGCTTCTCAGCGGTTTCTACGCGGCGCGCTGGGCGGCCGGTCCTCGTCCTCCGGCCTCGGCGACGTCTCCGTATCCGTATCCGGGGCGCAGGGCCGCTTCCAACTCGGGAGGTTCTCGGATTCCTCCTCGGGCGGGTGGAGCCGGTCCCATTCCGCCTTCGCGGTGAGGGCCTCATCGATCCGGCCGTTCTCGGAGGCGCGCCCGGACCAGCTGCTCAGCGCGAAGGATCCCACGACTGCAGCACCTGCCAGCAGCAGGTGGTGGTTGACGAACAGGGCAACCGCGCCGACGAAGCACGCCTTGCTCACAAGATCCAGCAGGATGGACTTTCCCTCACCTCTGCGCACTAGTGTCCTCCAGACGGGAACGTGAACGGTGACGTGATCGAGGTGCGCGTCAGCGGACGAGGGCGCGGGCGGCGTCGTCCGCCGGGGTGCTCACGCTGCGTCGACCGGGGCGGTGGTGAGGGTCGGCGCCGCGACCGCGTAGTCCAGGGTGGTGCGGGCGAAGGAGGTGCCCAGGATGATCTCCAGGCCGGGGATGAGCTCGGTGCTGATCTCGTCCTTGATGCGCTGGTTCTCGGGGCTGGGGGTGAAGGCGAGGGAGACCGTGAGATGCATGTCGTCCAGATCGCCCGTGATGGCGAAGTCAGCGGACGCCACCGACGGGTACACCTGAACACCCAGCGTGGCCGCGCGGGCCACGGAGGCCAGGGAGACATCCGGGGCGTACGTCGCCCCTGGGAGGTCCACGTCCTTGACGGGCACCGCCGTGGTTTCCGGTGCCGGATCAGGGGCGAGCAGCATGGGGGGCTCCGCTCTGCGTGAGCTCGGATAGTGAACTGCCGCGGATTGATGGGTCGACTAACAGTTGGTCAATCTACCTGAACCTGTGAGAACCCCTCGAGGCACCACCCCGCGGCGCGACGAGGGATCGGGATTATGACGACGGATGTCGAACGCCCCCGGCACTGCTGGTACGACGACTCCCAGGAGTCCGCGAGCGGCGTCGACGTGCTGAAGCTCCTGCGGCAGTACCGCGACGCCGAGACCACCATGCGCACCGGCGTGCGGGCGGACATGGACATGGGGGAGAAGGACATCCTGGCGCTGCGGCACCTGATCTCCGCGGAGGGCAGGGGTGCGGTGATGCGTCAGAAAGACATCGTCTCGTTGCTGGGCATCACCAACGCCTCCACGAGCATCCTGGTGGGTCGGCTCGTGCGGGACGGCTACGCCTAACGCGTGACCCATCCCGAGGACCGGCGCTTCGTGGTCGTGGTCCCCGCCGAGCACGGCAAGCACGAGGTGCGCACCACCCTGCGGGACATGCACGGGCGGATGGTGGCGGTGGTCAACGACATGTCCACCTCGGAGAGGGACGTGGTGGCCACCTTCCTGCGGCGGATGATCGACGGGGTGACCCAGCCCGCCGAGCCGACTCCCGGGCCCTGACGCGCGGACCGGCACTCCCGCCCGCTTTGTTAGTCTCCCCATCATGTCCGTCGCGAAACTGTCGGTGAGCCACCAGAACTACCTGAGGGCCATCTGGATCCTGGGGGAGTGGTCTGCGGAGCCCGTCACCACCTCCGCCGTGGCCCAGAAAGTGGGTCTGCGCCTGTCCACCGTCTCGGACGCGCTCAAGAAGCTCACGGAGCAGGGTCTGGTGGCGCACAGCCCGTACGGCGCCATCGAGCTCACCGAGCAGGGCCGGGCGCTCGCCGTGGAGATGGCGCGGCGGCACCGGCTGATCGAGACCTTCTTGGTGGAGATGCTCGGGTACCGCTGGGACCAGGTGCACGAAGAGGCCGAGCACCTGGAGCACGCTGTCTCGGACTTCATGGTCGACCGGCTGGACGACCTTCTGGGCCACCCCGACCGCGACCCCCACGGCGATCCGATCCCCGCCCGGGACGGCTCCATCGCCTCCCCGGACGCGGTCTCGCTCTCCACCGTTGCCGACGGCGCCCGCGTGCGTGTGGAGCGCATCTCCGACCGGGACTCGGAGCTGCTGCGCTTCTTCGCCGAGCACGGCATCGGGGTGGGCGTGCCCCTGGCGATCTACTCTGGCGGGCCCTACTCCGGTTCGGTCCAGGCCGTGCTGGACGACGGCGCCCGCAGCGTCGCCCTCGGACAGACCGCCACCGACGCCGTGTGGGTGTCGCTGGCGGGTGCGGGGTCCTGAACGGGGATGTAACAAATTCCCCCGGCTGTGGGTCCTATAAGCTTGGTTTGTAACATCTAGATGTTACAAACCAAGCAATCTGGAGGTGACCCGTGAGGACAGTGGACGCGATCACCACCATGGAGGAACTGGGCGCTTCCCAGTGGGGCCTGATCACCACGGCTCAGGCTGGTGCATACGAGATCTCACGGGTTGCTCTTGGCCGCCTCCGGGACGCCGGGGTCATCCACCCACTGCGCCGCGGCGTGTGGGCCCTGCCCTCGGCTGACCACGGCCCACTGCAGGAGCTGCGTGCCGCATGGTTGGCAACCGACTCGAAACGTCTTGCGGCAGACCGGCGTGGAGCGGATGTGGAGGTGGCGGTTTCACACGTTTCTGCCGCCGCGGCGCACTCCCTCGGGGACCTGATTCCCTCCCGTCATGAGTTCACGGTGGAAAAACGCCGTCAGACGACGCATGACGACGTGTTCTTCCACCGCGGCGAGCTGGCCGGGGACGTCAAGATCGTCGAGGGGTTGCCGGTGACGTCGATCCCCAGGACGGTGGGAGACCTGGCGGCCGCCAGCGTGGATTTCGACCATCTGGCCGACATCATCCGAGATGCGCTGAGCTCCCCTGGCGTTCGATGGCGTGATCTGGCGACACAGCTCGACCAGGTGGCTGGGCGTTATGGATACGACCAGGGTTCCGAACTGGTCGACAGCAGTGTGGAGCAGGCGGGGCTGCCCGAGGTGTTCGCGAACCTTGCGGAGTCGTCCAGCTCGTTCAGGATGCTGAGCCGCCAGTGGGTGACTGCGTTCAACCACGGCGTCCTGGACTCCATGCCCCAGGGCGCCCAGACTTCCGAGTTCATGGCCGACCTCGGCCGGGAGATGGGACGACTGATCGCGGAGGGCGCTGGTTTCCGAGCACTCGTACCGTCAACGAGCCCGCAGACTCGGAACCTCGTCGAGAAAAGTTCTGAGCACGGCTGCTCGTCGGCGGACAAATCTGACGGGGATTGTCGTCTCGAGGATCAGGGGAGCGGGGCATGAAACCACGAGGACGCCCAGCGACGCCTCAAGCTGAACGCGCTTCGGTGTCATCCAAACTGCGTACCGAGGCACAGAGGCGAGGGGTCTCCGCGGCTGATCTCCGGAAGCAGTTCTCCTTCGCACTGCTCTTCCGTCACTTGTTCGAGGAGGACACGGGCCGGTGGATGGTGCTCGGAGGCAATGCCCTGCTCCTCCGGACGGGAGGAGGGCGTTTCACTCAAGACGTCGATCTCGCTCGCGATCAGGAATGGGAAAGCCCGGAAGCGTTGCAGGCTGAGCTCTCGGAGACTGTCACTCGGAATGTCACAGATCCCTACAGGATCACCGTGATCCGGGTTCAGGACCACGACCGCAGGGACGTCCACGGATACGGCACGAAAACTGCAAAGGCGTACCTCGCGGTGCACGTGGGAGGGCTGGAGTTCGACCGTTTCACGATCGACATCACTCAGCGTCGTCACGTTCAGTGGCCGGTCCAGTACGTCACTCCTCAGCCCGTGATCGAGCACAAGGTCTTGAATGAGCTGCCACCCATTCCGGTGGTCCCGGTCGAGAACCACATGGCGGACAAGGTCTGCGCCATGTACGAACGACATGCCGGGCCCCACCCATTTTCTACGCGCTACCGAGATCTTGCAGATCTCGTGCGGATGGTGAGTGATCTCAGCATTGACGAGGAGCGGCTTGCCGCCATGCTGCGCCATGAAGCGCATCGCCGTCGGATGGCTGAACTCCCCCGGGAACTCGTCCCGCCCCATGAATTGTGGGTCAAGGAGTACCCTCGCGCCGCCCGTGCCTTCTCCGGATTCCCGGAACAGCTTCGTCCCCTGGAGGCTTCCCTCCACTGCGCAGGACGCTGTCTGAACCCCATCCTGTCAGGGGCACAGACGAGCGGCACGTGGGACCCTTCTGCGCGGCAGTGGCGCCAAGAGTGAGGGCCTCCCCCGGACACACTTGATGCCCGTTTCGTTGCACCGACAGCACAGCAAAGGGTTACACCGCGATCCTGACGCCGCTGACCGCCAAGGCGCCCTACCCCACCAGCGCCCGCCGGCGTCGTCGTGCCGCGAGCCTGCCACCCAGTACCCCGTGTGTGGGGCTGAGCAGGTACGCCAGCGCGAAAACCGCCGCGTGCACCAGCACCACCAGCCCGCCGGGGGAGGCGTTGAGCCAGTAGCTGAGGTAGATGCCCACCACGGAGGAGGCGGTGGAGGCGGCGGGCGCGATCACGAGCATGGCCCCGAAGCGGTCCGTGAGCAGGTGCGCGGTGGCGCCCGGAATGATGAGCATGGCGACCACCAGCACCACCCCCACCACCTGCAGGGCGGCCACCGAGGTCACCGCGAGCAGGCCCAGCAGCAGCGCGCCCAGCAGCTTGGGGGAGAGTCCGATCGCGTGGGCGTGCAGGGGGTCGAATGCGTAGAGGGTCAGGTCCCGCCGCTTGAGCACCATGATGCTCAGCGCCACCAGGGACAGCGCGACGATCTGCACCTGCTCCGCCCCGGAGATGCCCAGCACGTTGCCGAAGATGATGTGCGTGAGGTTCGTCTGGCTGGGCGTCACGGAGATCAGCACGAGCCCCAGGGCGAACAGCGCGGTGAACACGATCCCGATGGACGCGTCCTCCTTGATCCTGCTGGTCCCGCGCAGCCCGCCGATGAGCACCACCGCGAGCACACCCGCCACCAGCGCCCCCACGGTGAACGGGATCCCCAGGATGTAGGCGAGCACCACGCCGGGCAGCACCGCGTGGGACACCGCGTCCCCCATGAGCGACCACCCCACGAGCACCAGCCAGCACGAGAGCACCGAGCACACCGCCGCGGCCGCCACGGTGGTCACGAGCGCGCGCGCCATGAAGTCGTACTGCAGCGGCTGGGTGAGCAGGTCCAGCAGGCTCATGCGGGAGCTCCGTTCTCGGGGGTGGTCGACGACGCCCCGGGGTCGGGTCCGGCGCCCGGGGGAGCGACGTCGTCCGCCCGGGTCCGTGCCATCACGTCCAGGCCGAAGGTGCGCACCAGGTGCTCGGGCGCCAGCCCCTGGGCCACGGGTCCGTGGAACAGCACCGCGCGCCGCAGCAGCACCACGTGCCGGGCGAGGTCCGGGAGGGCCTGGAGGTCGTGCGTGGCGACCACCACCGCGCAGCCCTGGTCGGCGAGCTCGTGCAGCAGCCGCACGATCGTCGCCTCGCTGCGCTTGTCCACCCCGGCGAAGGGCTCGTCCAGGAGCATGATCCGCGCGCCCTGGGCAATGGCACGCGCCACGAACACGCGCTTGCGCTGCCCGCCGGAGAGCTGCCCGATCTGCCGCCCCGCGAGCCCCGTGAGGTCCACGCGCTCGAGCGCCTCGGCCACGGCGGCCCGGTCCGCGGCGCGGGCCCGCCGGGTGGGGCCCATGCGCCCGTAGCGTCCCGTGGTGACCACGTCCCGCACGGACAGCGGGAACGTCCAGTCCACGTCCTCGCTCTGCGGCACGTACCCCACCAGCCCGCGCGCCCGGGCCGCGCGCGGCTCCATGCCCTGCAGCCGCACCTCGCCCGCGGTGAGCGCCACCGTGCCCGTGAGCGCTTTGAGCAGCGTGGACTTCCCGGAGCCGTTCATCCCCACCAGCCCGGTCACGTGCCCGGGCTCGATCTCCAGGTCCACCCCGTCCAGCGCGCACACGCTGCCGTAGTCGACGACGACGCCGCGCGCCCGGATCGCCGCCGTCACCGCGCCTTCCCGGACAGGCCCCGGGAGATGGTGTCCGCGTCGTGGCGCAGCAGGTCCAGGTAGGTGGGCACCGGGCCGTCCTTCTCGGAGAGGGAGTCCACGTAGAGCGTGCCGCCGTAGCGGGCGCCGGTGGCCTCCGCGACCTGGCGCATGGGCTTGTCCGAGACGGTGGACTCGCAGAACACGGCGGGCACGTGGTGCTGGTCCACGAACTCGATGGCCGAGCTGACCTGCTGCGGGGTCGCCTCCTGCTCGGCGTTCACGGGCCAGATGTACTTCTCCGTCAGGCCGGCGTCCCGGGCCAGGTAGGAGAAGGCGCCCTCGCACGTGACGAGCGAGCGGTGGTTGCGGGGCAGTGCATCCAGCTCCTTCCTGAGCCCGTCCCCGATCTCACGCAGCTGCGCCTTGTACTTCTCCCCGTTGTCCCGGAACTGCTGGGTGTGCTCAGGGTCCAGCTCGCTCAGCGCCGTGACGATGTTGTCCACGTAGCGCTGGGCGTTGGCGGGGCTCATCCACGCGTGCGGGTTGGGCTTGCCGGGGGCGCCCGAGATGTCCATGACCTCCACCCCCTCCGAGACCACCTTGTGGGGGATGTTCGCGGAGGAGGTGAACTGCTCGAGCCACTGCTCCAGGTGCAGGCCGTTGTCCAGGACCAGCTGCGCCTGGGAGGCCTTGGTGACGTCCTGCGGGGTGGGCTCGTAGTCGTGGATCTCCGCGCCCGGTTTGGTGATGGACTCCACGTTCACGTGGTCCCCGGCCACCACGGAGGCTATGTCCTGCAGCACCGTGAACGTGGTCAGGACGGTGGGCTTGCCCGAGTCCGCGTTCTGGAGGGGGTTGGGCCCGCACCCCGTCAGGGCGAGCACCCCCACCGCCGCCACAGCCGCTGCCCGCCATCCCCGTGCACGTCCCGCCACGACCACTCCTACGCCTCGATGAATCCAATAGTTCGGTGTACCGAACTTTAGGCCGAGGGGGAGTGCGGGGCAAGCATCCGGGTGGGGGCGCGTCGTCCGGCGCTGCGGTCGAGGCGGCGAGAGACGGGACAGAAGTGGGCGCGCCGGGGGAAGTCAGGGCGGCGTCGTGGGCGGGGCCGAGCCCGGTCAGGCGCGGGCGGCCGGGGTGCGAACGGGCCGCGGCTGCGGGTCGAAGCGCACCCCGTGCGGGTCCGGAGGGAGCGCGGCGAGGATCAGGAGCGCGAACTGGCCGAAGACGGGGAGCATGATCAGCAGGTACCACCAGCCCGAGAGGTTGCTGTCGTGCAGGCGCCGGACGGACAGGGCGATGGAGAAGACCACCACCAGCGCGGTCAGGAGCAGCGAGAGCAGCACGAGCACGAGCACCACGATCCCGGCGGCGCCGGTGGCGTTCGGCCACTCCAGCAGATCGTTCTCGCTCGCGTAGTAGAGAGGCCCCGCGATGAGGGTCGTGACCAGCGCGACCCACCAGTACTCGGACCGGGAGGCCCGCCCGGAGAACGTGGTCCCCTTCCGGACGAAGTTGCCGATGGCCCTGAGCGGTCCCACGGGCTCACCGGGCTGCGTGGCCACGAGGGCGGGGTGGTAGAGCGTGGGCATAGGGGGTGTCCTCCTGGGTCGGTCGTGGCCCCGTCCGCGTGCAGCCCCGGAGGTCCGGGCACCGCGCGGCCGGAAGCGGGTGAACCATCCACCGTACCGAGGCGGCGCCCACGGGTCATCGGCCGAACGGCCAGAGTTCCGTGCGGCGTGAGCCGCTCGGGCGTTCGTGAGATTCTGGGGGGCATGGCTTCCAGAATCGAGGACTACGCCCTGTTGTCCAACATGCGCAGCGGCCCGCTGGTCTCCCGGCACGGTTCGGTGGACTGGTGGTGCGTCCCGCGCTTCGACTCGCCCGCGCTGTTCGGGGCCCTGTTGGGCACCCCGGACCACGGCCGCTGGCTGCTCGCCCCGTACTGCGCGGTGGACGACGACGCCGCGGTGGACATGTCCCTGCCCGGCGTCATCGCGGTGGAACGCTTCTACGCCGAGAACACCTTCGTGCTGCACACGGTGTGGTCCACGGACACCGGCACGGTGCGCGTCACGGACTTCATGCCGCTGAACTCCCGCTCCGAGCTGATCCGCCGGGTGGAGGGCCTCACGGGCGAGGTGGAAATGTTCCAGGACATCCGGCTGCGCTTCAACTACGGGTCCTCGGTGCCGTGGCTGAGCCGCTTCGAGGTGCTGGAGGACGAGTCGGAGGAGGCCGCCACGGAGAACGTGCTGGTGGGCATGGCCGGGCCGGACTCCGTGGTCTTCCACGGCGACCCGCTGCCGGAGGCGGACCCGGACCGGTCCAAGCGCCGCCACGCCGGGTCCTTCACGGTGGCCGCTGGCCAGACCCGTGACTTCACGCTCACGTGGTTCCCGTCCCACGGCGTGCCCCCGGAGGCCGTGGACGTGAACGAGACCCTGACCACCACGGTGAACCTGTGGCAGGAGTGGACGGAGCGCTACGAGCCCTACGACCCGCTCACCGATCCCACGGCCCTGAACCACACGGACCCCGCGGAGCAGCCCCCGGCGCAGACGGGCACCCTTCCCGTCGTGGACGGGCACGGCGCGGGGGAGACGGCCGCGCGCCCGTCGGCCCGGGACGTGGGACGCCACGGCGACCGCCCCCACCAGGAGGGCACCGCTGCGGGCGGCTTCACCCTCACCGCCACGGACGACGACCCCGCGGACCTCGTGCGCCGCAGTCTGCTGGTGGTGCGTGGGCTCATGCACCAGGCCACGGGTGGGCTGGTGGGTGCTCCCACCACGTCCCTGCCGGAGGTCGTGGGGGCGGAGCGCAACTGGGACCACCGCCTCGCGTGGCCCCGGGACGCGGCGTCGGCCCTGGAGGTCATGCTGGACCACGGCCACGACCGTGAGGCCGCGCAGCTGCGCAACTGGCTGCTGAGGGCGGTGGCCGGGGACGTGGACCACCCCTCCAACATCTACACGCTGGACGGCTCCCCCCAGATCCGTGAGCGCCTCGTGGACATGCCGGGCTACGAGCGCTCGCGGCCGGTGCGTGACGGGAACTCCTCCGGCAGCCACTACCAGTCGGACGTGGCCGGTCACGTGCTGCGGGTCTTCGAGATGCTGCGCCGGCGCGGCGTGCAGGAGGACCACCTCTCGTGGCCGCTGCAGCAGGCGCTGCTGCGCGCCGTGGTGGCCAACTACGAGGAGAAGGACCAGGGCATCTGGGAGATGCGCGGCGAACCCCAGTACTACACGCACTCCCGCGTGATGATGTGGGCCGCCATGCAGGCGGGTGTGGACGCGGTGCGCATCCACGGCCTGCCCGGGGACGTGGAGACCTGGGAGGAGCACCGGGACCAGCTCGCGCACGAGATCTGGACCAGCGGCTACGACCCCCAGGTGGGCTCGTTCGTGCAGTACTACGGCTCCACGGACGTGGACGCCTCCCTGCTGCAGCTGCCCACGGTGGGCTTCGTGGCCTACGACGACGAGCGCATGCTCGGCACCGTGGCCCGCATCCGCCAGGAGCTCACGGACAGCTCCGGGCTGCTGCACCGCTACCGCAACCTGCCGCAGCTCACCGACCTGGACGACGTCGAGGCGTTCGCCTCCTCGATCGGCCAGGACGGGTTCGCGGGCCAGTCCGCGCCCTCGGTCTCCGCGACCCTCCAGCTCGCGGAGCAGCTCGCGCTGTGCGGGCAGGTGGAGGACGCCGTGCGGGTCACGGACGTGGCGCTCGGCACCGCCAACGAGCTGGGCCTGCTGCCCTCCACCTACTCGCCCGCCCAGCAGCGGGCCACCGGCAACTTCCCCCAGGTGGAGGCGCACCTGCACCTCATCCGCGTGCTGGACATCCTGCAGGCGGAGACCGCCCCGGACGCCTCCTGACCCACCGGAGCACGACGCCGCTGTGCCCGGACCCCCCGTGTGCCGCGTTCGGATCCGGAGCACTCCGCCAGGGCCCGTTCGGCGGCCCCGGACAGTGCAGGGGCGGCTGCTCCGGTGGCGGCCCCCCACCCGGGCGCGGGCCGCGCGGGAGGTGGCCGTGCGGCGTCGTCGTGGTCCCTCCCAGGAGCGGGGAGCACCGCGGCGCGTCATGTTGGGCGCGGAACGTGACCGCGATTACGGGCACCCCGCAGGCGCACGGTAGCGTGATGCCACCAGCCATGCCGGGCCCGGTGAGACTCGGCTGGTGGCCGAGGGAGTGCCTCGGCACCTTCCCCGGGCCGAGACTTTTGGAGGCGCTGCAATGGCACGCACCGTCAATGCCGGAACTGATCCCCACGCCCTCGCCGATCCCGCCGTGGACCTCGTGCGCACCTGGCTGCAGCGGGCGCAGCAGAACCAGCTGAAGGGCAAGCAGAAGAACCCCGCGGAGGACCGTCTGGCCGCCGTGCTCCAGGACCCCAACGGGCTGGAGTTCACGGTGGGCTTCGTGGACCGCGTGATCCGCACCGAGGACACGAAAGCTGCGGCGAAGGCGCTGCAGGACATCGCGAAACTGGCCCCCCAGTCCATGCCGGTGGCGGACCGTGCGCAGATCCAGGCGGGTACCGTGCTCTCCGGCGCGCTGCCCTCCGTGGTGGTCCCCGCGGCCCGCACGCGGCTGCGCCAGATGGTGGGCCACATGGTGGTGGACGCCCGGCCCGGCCCGTTCGGCAAGTCCGTGAAGAACCTCAAGCTGCACGGCCACCGCCTGAACATCAACCTGCTGGGCGAGGAGGTGCTGGGCGAGGACGAGGCCAAGAAGCACCTCGCGGACGCCGAGGGCCTGCTGCGCCGCGAGGACGTGGACTACGTCTCGCTGAAGGTCTCCTCCGTGGTGCCGCAGCTGTCCCACTGGGGCTTCGAGCGCACCGCCGAGCGCGTGGTGGAGCGGCTGCTGCCGCTGTACGAGACCGCCGCCACCAAGGGCACGGGCACCATGTTCATCAACCTGGACATGGAGGTCTACTCGGACCTGGAGCTGACCATCGAGGTCTTCAAGCGGCTACTCGACAAGCCGCAGCTGAAGAACCTCGAGGCCGGCATCGTGGTGCAGGCCTACCTCCCGGACGCCCTGAGCGCCATCGAACGGCTCTCCGAGTGGTCCGCGCAGCGCGTGACGGACGGCGGTGCCCAGATCAAGGTCCGCCTGGTCAAGGGCGCGAACCTCGCCATGGAGAACGTGGACGCGGAGATGCACGGCTGGCCGCTGGCCACCATGGAGTCCAAGCAGGCCACGGACACCAACTACAAGCGCGTGCTGTCCTGGCTGTTCCACCCCGAGCGCATGACAGGCATGCGCCTGGGTGTGGCCGGGCACAACCTGTTCGACATCGCCTTCGCCCACCTGCTCGCGGGGGAGCGCGGGGTCACGGACCGCATCGAGTTCGAAATGCTCCAGGGCATGGCCACCAACCAGAGCGAGGCCGTGTCCACGGACGTGGGCCAGCTGCTGCTCTACGTGCCGGCCGTGAAGCCCGCGGAGTTCGACGTCGCCGTGTCCTACCTGGTGCGCCGGCTCGAGGAGAACTCCGCGAGTGAGAACTTCATGGCCGGGATCTTCGACCTGGGCCCGGACAACTGGGTGTTCCAGCGCGAGGAGGGCCGCTTCCGGGCCGCGCTCGCGGCGCTGGAGGCGGAGCCGGAGGCACTCGCCCCGCGGCGCAACCAGGACCGCAGCGCGGAGACCGTGGGGGAGAACCCCACCCTCCCGCTGGACGAGCCGTTCCGCAACGAGGCGGACACGGACGTCTCCGTGCCCGCGAACCAGCGCTGGGCGGAGACGCTCGCGGAGAAGATCGCCAGCGCCGAGTGGTACGAGTCCGTGGCCGTCCCGGAGCTGCTCAAGGGCATGGACCAGGACTCGGACGAGGCCGTGCAGGCCGTGAACGACGTCGTGGCCACCGCCAAGACCGCCGGGAAGCGCTGGGCGGACACCCCCGCCCGTGAGCGCGCGGAGATCCTCAACCGCGCCGCGGACATCCTCGCCGCGCGCCGCGGCCACCTCATGGCCGTGGCGGGTGCGGAGACCGGCAAGGTGCTGGAGCAGAGCGATCCCGAGGTCTCCGAGGCCGTGGACTTCTGCCGCTACTACGCCCGCCGGGCCCTCGAGCTGGAGTTCGTGGACGGCGGCGAGTTCGTGCCGCACGCCGTGACCGTGGTGACCCCGCCGTGGAACTTCCCGCTGGCCATCCCCACGGGCACCACCGTGGCGCCCCTGGCCACCGGTTCCGCCGTGATCCACAAGCCGTCCCCCGAGTCCCGCCGCTGCTCCACCGCGGTGTGCGAGGCACTGTGGGAGGCCGGTGTGCCGCGCGACGTGCTGCAGCTCGTGGACGCCGTGGAGGGTGAGGCCGGCAGGACGCTGATCTCCCACCCGGACGTGGAGCGCGTGGTGCTCACCGGTGCGTACGAGACCGCGCAGCTGTTCGCGTCCTGGGATCCGCAGCGCCCGCTCACCGCGGAGACCTCCGGCAAGAACTCCCTGGTGATCACCCCCAGCGCGGACCGCGACCAGGCCGTGTGGGACCTCGTCTCCAGCGCCTTCGGGCACGCAGGGCAGAAGTGCTCCGCGGCGTCGCTGGGCATCCTGGTGGGTTCCGTGGCCACGTCCGAGCGGTTCCGCCGTCAGCTCGTGGACGCCGCCTCCTCCATGGTGGTGGACTGGCCCGTGAACCTGCAGGCCACCGTGGGCCCCACCGTGGAGCAGCCCTCCGACAAGCTCCGCCGCGCCCTCACCCAGCTGGAGCCGGGTGAGCAGTGGCTGATCGAGCCGAAGCAGCTGGACGACTCCGGGCGGCTGTGGCGTCCCGGCATCCGCACCGGCGTGAAGCCCGGCTCGTTCTTCCACCTCACGGAGTGCTTCGGCCCCGTGCTCGGCCTCATGGCCGCGGACAGCCTGGAGCAGGCCGTGGAGCTGCAGAACGCCACGGACTACGGGCTCACCGCGGGCATCCACTCGCTGGACGCGGACGAAATCCTGCGCTGGGTGGACTCCGTCCAGGCCGGGAACCTCTACGTGAACCGTGGCATCACGGGTGCGATCGTGCAGCGTCAGCCGTTCGGCGGCTGGAAGCGCTCCTCCGTGGGCCTCGGCGCCAAGGCCGGTGGCCCCAACTACCTGGCTTCCCTGGGTCGCTGGAAGCGCTCGGGCTTCTCGTCCTCCAGCACGGACCGCGGTGCGTCCGGCGCGTGGGTCCTGGACCCGCGCGTGCACCGCGCCCTGGACGCCGTGACCCCGCTGGTCTCGGACGAGGACCTCGTGTGGCTGCGCCGCGCCGCGCAGTCGGACCAGTCCGAGTGGCAGCGCGAGTTCGGCCAGGTCAAGGACCCCACGGCCCTGCGCAGCGAGGCCAACCTGTTCCGCTACCGCCCCCGCACCGTGGTGGTCCGCGCCCAGGAGGGCGCCTCCCTCACGGACGTCCTGCGCGTGGGCCTCGCGGCCGTGCGCTCGGGCTCGCAGGTGGTGCTCAGCGCCGCCTCGGAGGTGCCGGCCGCCGTGAACGGCCTGTTCGCCACCGTGCTGAACCCGGCCACGGACGAGGAGTTCGCGCACGCCCTGGGCACGGGCTCGCTGGGCCCGCTGGGTCAGCTCTCGGACCTGCGCTCCCTGGACGACGCCGCCCTGGACGTCCGCCACGGAGCGCGCGTCCGCGTGATCACCCCCTGGGACGGTTCCGAGGAGGACCTCAAGGACCTCTACGCGGTGCGCGCCGAGCACCCGGACATCGCCCTGATCACCGAGGACGTGGTGGGCACCGGGCGCGTGGAGATGATGTACATGCTGGCCGAGCAGGCCGTGTCCATCACCATGCACCGCTTCGGCAACCACAGCCAGTCCATGCAGCGGGTGGTGGACGAGCTGGTGCGCTGATCCACGGACCGCGCACGTGCAGCGGGCCGCGCCCCCGGGAGACCGGGGCCGCGGCCCGTTGCACGTCATCCCCCAGAGGTCCGGCCCCGGCGGAGCGGGCTGCCCAAAGCACTCTGAGGTGCAGTTCCGACACCCGGAGCGCGGGTTGTGCTGTCAGAACTGCACCCCAGGATGAACCGGTTACGGGTGCCGGAGCCCGTTGCGGCCTACTGGCTCTCGGAACTCACCCTCTGTCGCCGCCACTGGGCGCCGCCGGTGAGAGTCAGCCCCAGGGCCACCAGCAGCAGGGCCCACCCGAGGAGGCCGCGCCACGCCAGGTCCGTGAACGTGATGAGGCACGCCGCGAGCACCATGAGGATGGAGCCGGTGAAGTACAGCCAGGGAGTCCGGGGTGAAGTGGTGGTAGCCATCCCACCACGGTAGAAGTGCCCGGAGGGGCGGCACCATGGTCGAACGGCCAGAATTTGACGACTGGCACTATGGATCCATGACGGGATTTCATCATGTCGAGGTGTGGGTCGCGGATCTTGTGCAGGCGCGGTCTGAATGGGGTTGGCTCCTCGACGAACTGGGGTTCAGCAAGTCGGGTGAGTGGGTTGAGGGTGAGTCCTGGTCAGCAGGAGGCGCTTACCTCACGCTGACCACCTCGCCAAACCTCTCCGGTACTGTTCACGACCGGCGCGCTCCGGGAGTGAACCATCTCGCGTTCGTGGCGGGCCAACCCGAACGCGTGGATGAGATCATGAGGGTTGCTCCCCAGAACGGCTGGAGACCGCTGTACCAGGAACGCTATCCCCACGCAGGTGGTTCTGGGCACTATGCCGGATGGCTGGAGAACTCCGCAGGATTCAAAGCCGAACTTGTGGCCGTGCAGGCGTAATTGGGTCCTGCCCCCACACACCGATCACCGCACGTCGGACGTGGTGTAGGTGACTTCCTCCACATTTCGCCCATCCGTGCTCAGGGAGTGGGCGGTGAGCGTCATTCCCACCCGCTCGCACAACAGGCGGGAGGTCCGGTTGTCAGCATCGGTTCGCGCACTCACCTGAGTAAACCCCCACGCGCCAAGGGCGGTAGAGATGACGCCGGAGACAGCTTCGGTGGCCAGGCCTCGCCCCCCGAATGCAGGGTTGAACACGTACCCGATTTCGGCGGCGTCGTGCGAATCGGCCCATGTCAGTCCGACCTCACCCACGATTTCCCGTGTGGTACGGAGCTCGGCCAGGAGCACCAACTCGTCGCCGGGTCCATTCAGCTGTGCAGTGGCATAGGCGCGGAGTTCCTCGTCAGTTTTTTGCTGGCTCCATGTTCCTGCGCTCAGGTAACGGGCGACATCTGCTCGGGACCGGTATGCATGGACGGCATCAACATCAGCGGGACGGGGTCGGCGAAGTAGGAGACGAAGGGTCTCTATCATGCCCGCATGCTAGTCCGTGGAGACAGGACCGAAGTGCTCATCAGGTGCGATTCCATAAACTGTTGCCCCAGGTCGTGGCCGTGCGAACGTACAAATTGTACGTTTCGAGTATGACCTCGGTAACGCCCTCCCAGTTCCGCGATCAGCAACGCACCTATATCGCGGCTGCTCAGCGCGAGCCTGTTGAGATCACCTCGAGGGGCGCGGGACGGCGCGCCGTGGTGGTCTCGCCCGAGTTCTACGACCGCGCGGTGGCGGCTCTTGAGGATCTGGCCGATGCTCTGGCGGCGGCAGAAGCGCGTGCCGAGCAGGAGCTACGGGTCTCCCACGAGGACCTGCGGCGAGAACTCGGCATCTGAGACCCTCGCGACTCTGCACGTCGGATAGACGGGAGGGCGTTTCAGGAGGCCAGGGGGTGGAAAAAGGTTACTGACGGACCGCTCGTAACCAAAACCTCTTGCGCGTGAGCCGCACCGGTCCGCCAGCGGTCTCTCGGTGGAGCGCCAGAAGTTGGTCTGCGTAGCGGTCCACGGTGAAGTCATCCGGTGTCTCCCACGGCACCAGTTGCAGGTACGCCACGAGCGCGGCAACGTCCCGGAACTCGTAGGCCCCTTCGTGCTCAGCTCCCTCGACCACCTGGAATCCAGCAGTCTCAAGTTCCCGCCGCATGGTCGCGAGGTTGACATGCGGCAATTCACGGTGGTGTCCGAGCCACGCCTCCAGCTCATGCGCCTCGTCGCCACCGACTTGCTGTGTGATGAATTGCCCTCTTTCGGCCAGCACCCGTGCGAGTTCACGAGGGGAGAACGACTCGTGTCGGTTGAGAACAAGGTCAAAGCGATTGCTCGAAAACGGCATGTCGACTGAGTCGACGTCTTCGTCTGGCGCTGTGTACTCCAAGACTTCTATGGCCAGAGGCCCAAGAGCTTCTCGGGCGGCTGCCAGGTTGGGGGACCACCCCTCCGTTGCCGTCGTGTCGGGTGGCAGGGCGTCCCCAAAAGACCTCAAGAACTCGCCTCCGCCGGTTCCCATGTCGAGAACGCTCGTCGCGTCGGCCAGTGATGCCCGGTAAATCGCCGTAAGGTTCCAGGGCACCTGCGACTCCGTCATCCGATCGGCTAAATCGGAGAAATCCCACCCCTCTGGTTGCGGACGCTCCTCAGCGCGCCAAGATGCAACCAGCTGCTCCTCAGTCTTTCTCATCCACCTAATGTAGGTGATGTCCTTGCCGAGGCCCTCTGACGGAATGATGTGACGGGTGCGGTCACTTCAGCAGGAACCCTGGCCAGCACCACCGTGATCCACAGCGGGCTCCGCCCCTGCCCCTCACGCCCCCGTCAGCGCGTCCACGAACACCTTCTGGATGTCCTCCGGGGCGCGGGCGATGTGCGAGGTGCCGCCCGTGGTCTCCGCGATCTGCTTCAGGACCTTCGCGTCCGCGTCTTGGGAGATGCCCACGGTGATGATGCGCACGGGGTCCTCCGGGTCCTGCTCCTCCTTGAGGGTGGCGAGCAGCTCCTCCAGCCCCACGGAGCCGGGGTCGTGGTTCATGCCGTCGGTCAGGACGATCACCGTGCGCAGGTGACCGGGGGCGTCGTCGTGGAGCATCTGGCGGTAGGCGGCCAGCGTAGTGTCGTACAGGCCCGTGTAGCCGTCCGGGGAGAAGGTCAGAGACTGTGCCTCCTGCGTGAGCCGGCCCCGCTGGGTGCCGCCGTCCACCGGGGCGGAGAGCTCGCGCACCGGGGTCAGGGACCGGTAGTCCTTGGCCCCGTCCAGGTGCCGCTCGAACGTCCACAGCCCGAGTGCGTCGTGCTCGGGGAACAGCCCCACGGCGGTGGCGGCCGCGGCCTTCGTGAGGTCCATCCGCGTGGCGCCGTCCGGGGAGGCCTGCTCGCCCATGGAACCGGAGGTGTCGATGGCCACGAGCGCGTGGAACGGCTCCGCGAGGTGCTGCCACTCGCCCAGGGCCTGGGTCAGGGCGGCGTCGTCCGCGGTGGGGGCCTCCGACGCCGGGCGGTCGCCCGGGGTGCTCGCCACCAGCGCCGTGTTCGCGTGCTTCCCGCGGTAGTCCTCCCACTCGGCGCGCGTGACCACGGTGGCCGTGGCGTGCTCGGCGCCCGCGGCGTAGGCGGGAGCGCTCGGGTCCGCGGCGGGTGCGGTGCTCGGGGCGGGATCCGCGGCCACCTGATCCAGGCGCTGCGACGCACTGCGGATGGGTGCGGCATCCCCCTCCGTGCGGGCGCGCCGTTTCATGGCCTGCTCGGTGGCCGCGCGGTCCGCCCGCCCGGCCTGCGCCTCGCCCAGTGCGCGGGAGATCAGCTCGCGGGTCCCGGTGTCCTCGCCCGGCCGCCCCAGTTCCACCGCCGGGTCCTGCAGCACGGCGGCCCACGTTCCGGCCCCGGTCTTGGCCGCTCCGACGACGACGGGCTCGTCCCCTCCCGCGCTCGCCGCACCGGAGGCGCCGCTCGCCCCGGAGCTGTCGGCGGCGTCGTCGTCCGGGCTCAGGCGGGAGAGCGTGAAGACCGTGGACAGGGCCAGCACCAGCGCTGCCGCGGCGAGGGCGATCCACAGGGGCACCCTGCTCCGTCCCCCGCGCTCGGCTCGGTGGGTGGCGCGGTGCTTGCCTGGTTCGGTCATCTCGGAGTTCCCCCGTCCCGCGCGAGCCACCCGGGTGGACGACCTCGAACGGTCACTCCCGGCGCGCCCCCGCACGCGGCAGCCGTGTCAGGACCCCCGTGCCGAGGTGCTGCCACGCCCCGACGTCCCTGGTGGGAACCACCCTACGGTGTGGGGCGCCTCACACGGTGGAGCGTGGCCCAGCAGCGACGCGGTCGGACCAGGACCGGCAACCCCAGTGGCGGGCCGAGTCTGCCGGTGTCAGCCCACCTCGCCCCGCAGGTACGGTGCGGTGGCGCTGTCCGGGTGTGCGGCGACGTCGTGCGGGGTGCCCGCCGCCACCACCTGCCCGCCGTCCACCCCGGCGCCCGGGCCCAGGTCCACCACGTGGTCCGCCTGGGCGACCACGCGCATGTCCAGCTCCGCCATGATGACCGTGTTCCCGGCGTCCGCCAGGCCCTGCAGGTGGCTCAGCAGCCGGTCGCTGTCCGCGGGGTGCAGCCCGGCGGTGGGCTCGTCCAGCACGTAGAGGGTGTCCCCGCGGGAGGCGCGCTGCAGCTCGGACGCGAGCTTGACGCGCTGCGCCTCACCGCCGGAGAGCTCCGTGGCGGGCTGACCCAGGCGGAGGTAGCCCAGCCCCACGTCCCGCAGCACGGCGAGGCTGTGGTGCACGGAGTCCTCGCCCTCGAAGAACGCATGCGCCTCGTCCACGCTCATGGCCAGCACGTCCGCCACGGAGCGGTCCCGCCACAGCACCTCCAGGGTGCTGTCCTTGTACCGGGTGCCCTGGCAGTCCGGGCACGGCGCGTACACGCTGGGCAGGAACAGCAGCTCCACCATCACGCTACCCTCCCCCTCGCACGTGGGGCAGCGCCCGCCCACCACGTTGAACGAGAACCGCCCGGCCCGGTACCCGCGCCGCTGCGCCTCGTCCGTGGCGGCGTAGAGCCGGCGCACGTGGTCGAACAGCCCCGTGTAGGTGGCCACGTTCGAGCGCGGCGTGCGGCCGATCGGCTTCTGGTCGATCACGACGACGCGGCGCACCCCGTCCGGCACGGAGGTCACCTCGCCGCGCACGTCGTCCGCGGCGTCGTCGGCGGCCAGCAGGTCCGACTCCGGGTCCCCCGTGAGCTCGGTGCTTTCACCAGTGCGCTGACCCAGCCGGTCGCGCACGAGCACCGGCAGGGCCTGACTGACCAGACTGGACTTGCCGGACCCCGAGATGCCCGTGACGGCGGTGAGGCATCCGGCGGGGAAGCTCACGTCCAGCCCCCGGAGGTTGTTGCGCGTGACCCCCTCCAGCGTGAGCCACCCCTGCGGTGTGCGGCGCTCCCGGGGCGCACGGGCCACGGCGTGCTCCGCGAAGAGGTAGCGGCGTGTGGCGGACTCGGAGACCTCCGCCAACCCGTCCGGCGAGCCGCTGTAGAGCACCCGCCCGCCGCGCTCGCCGGCCTCGGGTCCGATGTCCACGAGCCAGTCCGCCTCGTGGATCACCGCGAGGGAGTGCTCCACCACGAACACGCTGTTGCCGCGCTCCTTGAGCCCGTGCAGGATGCGGATGAGGGCGTCCAGGTCACGGGGGTGCAGCCCGGCGGAGGGCTCGTCCAGCACGTAGACCACCCCGAAGAGCTGCGAGGACAGCTGCGTGGCCAGGCGCAGCCGCTGCCGCTCCCCGCCGGAGAGCGTGGGGGTGGTGCGGTCCAGGGAGAGGTAGCCGAGCCCCAGGTCGCTCATGGGCTGCAGTCGCGCCGCGAGGTCCGCCGCGAGGCGCTGGGCGGCGGCACGCTTCTCCATGGAGAGGTTCGGGGTGCGGCGGACGTCCGGGGCGGCGTCGTGCGAGGCACCGCCCTCCGCGACCCGTGCCGCGGTGGAGGCGGCGCGCGACTCGGCGTCCAGCACGTGGTCCGGGAGGTGCTCCGCCTCGCTGGGCCGCCAGTCCTCGGCGGTCACGGAACGCGCGATCTCCGCGAGCCGGGCCAGCGGCAGGTGCGAGAACTCGGCGATGTCCAGGCCCTCGAACGTGACCGACAGCGCCTCCGCCTTGATCTTCCTGCCGTGGCACGCGGGGCACGGCTCGCTCGTGAGGTACTGGGACACGCGCTTCTTGGTGCTCGGGCTCTTGGCGTTGGCGAACGTGTCCAGCACGTAGCGGCGGGCTCCGACGAACGTTCCCTGGTACGTGGCCGGCACGCCGTCCTTCTGCGCCCGGCGCGTCTCGTTCGGGCTCAGCCCCCGGTACACGCCCACCGTGGGGCGGTCCTCGGTGTAGAGGATCCAGTCCCGGTCCTGCCGCGGCAGGTCCTTCCAGGGGGTGTCCACGTCGTAGCCCAGGGAGACCAGGATGTCCCGCTGGTTCTGTCCCGCCCAGGCCACGGGCCAGGAGGCGACGGCGCGCTCACGGATGGTCAGGGACGGGTCCGGGACCATGCTGCGCTCGGTGACCTCGTACACCCGCCCGATGCCGTGGCACTCGGGGCACGCACCCTGCACGGTGTTCGCGGAGAAGTCCTCGGCGTAGAGCATGGGCTGGCCCTGCGGGTACCAGCCCGCACGGGAGTACAGCATGCGCACCAGGCTGGACAGCGTGGTCATGGTGGCCACGTCCGAGCGCGCCCCACCCCCGCCGCGCTGCTGCTGCAGGGCCACGGCGGGCGGCAGCCCCTCCACCGCGTCCACGTCCGGGACGCCCGCCTGGTCGATCAGCCGCCGCGCGTACGGTGCCACGGACTCCAGGTAGCGCCGCTGCGACTCCGCGAACAGCGTGCCGAACGCCAGGGACGACTTCCCGGACCCCGAGACCCCCGTGAACACCACGATGGCGTCCCGCGGCAGGTCCAGCGCCACGTCCTTGAGGTTGTTCTGCCGCGCGCCGCGCACCACCACGCCGTGCTGCCAGGATCCGGTCTCCGTCTGCTCGGTAGTCACCCGAGCCACGCTACCCGCGGGGGACGACGCCGCGGGGTCGGGCCTCAGAGCACCATCACCAGCACCACGATGATCGCCATGATCACCGCGAACACGATCGCCAGGTTGCGCCCCGCGTGGCGGTCCTCCGCGCGGGACTCCTCGCTGTTCGGATCCCGGTCCGCCCAGCGCTCGCTGCCCGCCCCGTAGTAGAGGTCGTTCGTCGACGGCTGCCGGGGCGGACCGCCCGGGCCGTAGGAGTCGGGGCCCGGGCGGTCCCCGCCGCCCCACCCGCCGCCGGGCGCGGTGCCGGGGCGGGCGGCGTCGTCGTCCGCGGCGCGGGGGTCGCTGTCCGGCTGCGGGAAGCGGGGCGTGTCGTAGGTGCCGATCCCGCCGGGGCCCGCGATGGAGTCGCGCACGGGCACGCCCTCACCGGGATAGCGGGAGCCGGTGGCCGGGGCGTCGCGTTCGTCGTCGTCCAGCAGCTCCGCGGCCGGGATGCCCGTGGTGGTCACGGCGGGGCCGCTTGCGAACGTGGGCTCCTGCGCGGCGGGCCTGGCGGACGACGACGCCGCGTCGCCCGGTACCGCGCCCTCCGGTTCCGCGTCCGCGGCCTGGCGCAGCACCTCCGAGAAGCGCACGAGCGGGCCACGGTGGGCGCCCGAGGTGTCCTGGCGGGCCACCTGGTCCGCGCGGTCGGCCACGGAACGCAGCACCGCGGCGTCGTCGAGCCCCAGATCACGGGCGGCCATGGCGAGTTCGAGGGGAGGTCGCGCGGGGTCCGCCGTGGTGGCCCACTCCAGCAGACCCGTGCGCACCGGTGAGGACAGCGTCTGCCGCAGGGCGGGGCGCAACGCGGGGACGTCCGCGAGGTCGAGCAGCTCGGTCGGAGGTGTGCCGCCGTAGCCGTGGGCGGCCTGGTCCAGCGGGCCGCGGTGGTTGAAAAGAGCGGCGAGCATGGCCGCCGCGGCGTACCGGTCCTCCACGGAGGCGGCGTCCGAGGCGCGGCGCATCAGTTCCGCCTGGGCAGGGGTGCCGGCACGGCGCACGGCCTCCAGCTGCCCGGGATCGGCGCGCACCATCCGCGCGGGTTCCTGCAGGGCGTGTGCGAGCCCCGGATCCAGTGAGTCGCTCATGACGGCCGCCTTCCGTGGTGCTGCGTGTTCGCTGCCACGAGCCTACGTGAGTCCTCCGCACCGGCACCGGGCAGCGGGGCGGCGGCATCACGACAGGCGCGCCGCAGCGACGGCAGGGCGACACGCGGAACCGCCACGACGCTCCCCCAGGCTGGACCCGTTGGAGGGCGGCCAGGCGGTGCGGGCGCAGTGTCGTGGGGTGGCGCCGAGGCGTGGCGGGCCGGGCACGCCGCTAGGGTGAACCGCTATGACCCACTCCACACCCGCGGCACCGCGTAGGGCCCCGGGCATCCTGCTCGCGGTGCTCATGGCCGCGATGGCCGCCGGGCCCGTGTTCAACTACGGGGTCGGGGCGCTGAGCGCCACCATCGTGGACAGCTACGGGGTCACCGAGGGGCAGTACGGGTACATCATCACCGCCGTGTTCCTGCTGGCCGGGATCACCGCGCCGGTGCTCGGTGTGCTCGCGGACCGCATCGACACCCGCGTGCAGCTCGCCCTGATCTTCGGCGGGTGCTCGCCGCGTTCCTGCTCAGCGCCACGTGGCAGTCCTACGCCGTGCTGCTGGTCTCCGCACTGATCGCCGGGGTCTCCCAGTCCTTCTCCAACCCCGTGACCAACCGGATCGTTGCGCGGAACGTGCCCCTGTCCCAGCGCGCCACGTGGATGGGTTGGAAGCAGTCCGGCGTGCAGGTGGGCCTGCTGGTCTCCGGGCTCACGTTCCCCGTGATCGGCGCGGCCGCCGGCTGGCGCGGTGCGGCCCTGTTCGGGGCGGCGCTGTGCGTTCCCGCCCTGCTCGCGGGGTGGTTCGTGGTCACGCGCCTGCAGCGCCGCGCCATCACCTACCCCGCCACGACGCCGACGCCGCCGCTCGCGTCCCGGCCCGCGCTCCCCGGCCCCACCACTCCGGGTGCGTCGGGCCCGGAGAGCCGCCCGGCAGCAGAGGCGCGGGCGGGCGCGGGAGCTGGCGCGGCGGCGTCGTCGTCCAGCGGGAAGCTGCCCGCGGCGGTGTGGCTGTTCACCGTGACGTCCTTCCTGAACGCGGTGGGGACGCAGGGCGTGAACGTGTACGCGTCCCTGTTCGCGGTGCGGGCGATGGGGTACAACGTGACCGTGGCGGGGGTCCTGCTGGGTGTCATGGGGGTGATCGGGATCGGGAGCCGCATCGGCTGGGGGCGGGTGTCCGGGCGGCTGGGGCGCCCCGCGCCGCTGATCCAGCTCATGAGCCTTGGCGGGATCGCCGGGCTCGTGCTGCTGGTCCTCGCGGAGACCACGCAGCAGCACTGGCTCATGTGGCTGGGCGTGGCCTTCCACGCCGCGCTGCCCCTGGCGGCGAACGTGGTGATCAACTCGGGCATCGTGGCCGCCGTGCCGCGGGAACGGATCGGTGTGGCGTCCGGGCTCGTGGCCACAGGCATGTACCTGGGCTTCGCGCTGGGCCCGGTGGTGGTCGGTCAGCTCGTGGATCTCACGGGGGCGTTCACCGCCGGATGGGCAGCGGTGGCCGGAGCGTACGTGCTGTGCTTCGTGGCGGCGGTGGTGCTGGGGCGGGTGCAGGCGGCAGGGCCCAGGACGGGCTGAGCGCGGGACTGGAGGGCGGCCGCAGGTTCCCATCGGGGTGCCCGTCCCGGCGGGAAGGCTTCTGCGCAACGCCCAGCGCTCAAAGCGCCCCGCGCCCAGCTGGGTCGGTCCGCGGTCCGTCGAGCCCTGACCGTGCCATGCCCCCGGCACATGTGGTGCCATGGACCCATGAGCACACCCCGCACGGACCTCGCCCAGACCCTCCGCCGCCTGGACGGCAGCAGCTACGGCGCCTACAAGCAGCTCAAGGGCTCGTGGCGCCTGGGGGATGCCGAGCTGGTCCTGGACCGCGTGCAGTCGGACCCGTACGCGCCGCCGTCCCTGGCACGCGTGCGCCTGCCGCTGGACGTCTCCGGGATCCCCGCCGCGGTGATCGCCACGCGGGACCGGCGGGTGGCCGCCGGGGACTTCCTGACCCGCGAGTTCGCGCGCGCCGCCCGTGAGCTGGGGCCGCGCGGGGGCAAGGACTCCGGTGGGATCTCCATCCAGTGCACGGGCCAGGAGATCCTGGAACGCTCCTCCGTGATCGTGCCGGATCCCGGGAATGCGGCGGATCCCGCCTCGGCACGCGAGTCCGGGATGCACCGGACGGGAGACGCCGGAACGGGGGACCGGGGGCGCGGGGCCGGCCGTGCGGCGTCGTCGAGCGCTGACCCGGGAGCCGTGGAGGTGCGCTGCGAGATCGCCCTGCCCGCCGCGGGCCGTCGCATCAAGGGGCGCGCGGCCGAACGGCTGCTGACCGAGGTGCTGCCGAACGTCGTCGAGCGCGCCCTGCGTTACAAGAACCTGGACGCGCGCGCACTGGAGGCCCACGTCACCGCCCACCTGGACGCCCAGCACCTGCGTGCCCAGCTGCCCCAGCGCGGACTCGTGGCGTTCGTGGCCGACGGCGCCGTGCTGCCCCGCGCCTCGGGTCACCGGGACGAACCGCTCGCCCACGGAGCCGTGCCGTTTGAGTCCCCGCAGCAGCTGCGGGTGGAGCTCGAGCTCGAGGACGGCTCCACGGTGAGCGGCATGGGCATCCCGGAGGGCGTCACGGTGGTCGTGGGCGGCGGCTACCACGGCAAGTCCACCCTGCTGCAGGCGCTCGAGCGCGGGGTCTACAGCCACGTCCCCGGCGACGGTCGCGAGCGCGTGGTCACCCTGCCGAGTGCCGTGTCCGTGCGCGCGGAGGACGGGCGGGCGGTGTCCCACACGGACGTCTCACCGTTCATCACCAACCTCCCCACCGGCGCAGACACCCGCGACTTCAGCACGTCCAACGCCTCCGGCTCCACGTCCCAGGCCGCCGCCACCGTGGAGGCCGTCGAGGCGGAGGCGGCGGTGCTGCTGCTGGACGAGGACACGTGCGCCACCAACCTCATGGTCCGGGACGAACGCATGCGCGCCATGGTGCCCGGGGACCGCGAGCCCATCACGCCGTTCGTGGACCGGGTGGGCGCCCTCTACGCCGAGCGTGGAGTCTCCTCCATCCTGGTCACGGGCGGGTCCGGCGCGTTCCTGGACGTCGCGGACCTGGTGATCGCCATGGACGCCTACCACGCGCACGACGTCACCGACCGCGCCGCCCGCGTGGTGCACGAGTTCCCGCGCCCCGAGGGGATGCGCCCGGCAGGCACCTTCGGGGAGATCCGCCCGCACGTCCCGGGCGCGGCACCCCACCCGGGTGCCGGCCCCGCCGCGGCCTCGGGGTACGACGCCGCCCGGTCCGGTTCCGGGGGTGCATCCGGCGCCCACGGTGGACGCGGCGGTGGCAGTGACCACAGTGGCCGCGGGTACGGCAGCCGAGGCGGAGCGGCGCGCGGCTCCGGCTGGCGTGGTGACCGGGAGAAACCGGCGCGTGCCAGGGGACTGGACACCGTTCAGCTGGGCCGCGAGCACGTGGACCTCTCCGCCCTCAGCCAGCTGGTGGACGCTTCCCAGACCGAGGCGATCGCGCGGCTGCTGGACGAGGTGGAGCGCACCGCGGACGGCCGCACTCCTCTGACCGAGCTGGTGGATGCCGCCCTGGAGCGGGTGGTCCGTGAGGGTCTGGACGCCCTCGCGCACCACCGCGGCCACCCGGGCCACCTGGCCCTGCCCCGTGCGCAGGACGTGGCGGCGGCCTACCACCGGGTGCGCCGCTGAGCTGACCGGCCCCTGCCGCCCCCCTTCATCCTCCTACCTCCTGCCCATCCCGCCCGTTACCCCCTGTTACCCCCGTGCAATTGCTCCGTTGTTGCCGATTTCGGCCCTGGAATCTGCATCAGCGGAGCAATTGCGGGGGCAGGAGGAGGGGGTAGGGCGCCCGGACCCCTCTGCAATTGCTCCGTTATTGCCGATTTCGGCCCTGAAATCTGCACCAACGGAGCAATTGCGAGGAGGGGAGAGGCGGCGTGCGGGGCAGGGCGGGGCGGGCAGGGAAGGGCGGGGCGCTCTGTGGTGGGGCTGCGGCGTCGTGCGCTAGTCGTCCAGGGCGCGGCGGATGTCGTCCAGGGAGGTCAGCTCGCCCGCGTTGATGCGCTCGCGCACGGACTCGTACTGCTCCTGGGACGTCGCGAACGGGATCTCCCGCCCCTGGGCGTCCAGCAGGCGGCCGTCGACGAACTGGTCGCCGTCCTGCAGGGCACCGGCCTCCCGCGGGGACAGGACGCGCAGACCCACGGTGCCCATTCCCATGGCCTCGGTGGAACTCTTGTGGACGCTCAGCTCGTTGAAGAAGAAGTTCATCACGAGCGCCGCCACGGCGGCGGAGGAGATCCCGGAGGAGAAGATGATGCCCACCCAGGACGGGAACGCGGCGTAGAAGTCCGGGGCCACGATGGGCACCATGCCGAAGGACAGGGAGACCGCCACGATGATGAGGTTCATGCCGCCGCGGTAGTCCACGCGGGCCAGCGTGCGGATGCCGGAGGACATCACCGTGCCGAACAGCACGAACCCGGCACCGCCCATCACGGGCAGCGGGATGGCGGCGATCACCCGGCCGAGCACGGGCAGCAGCCCCAGCAGCACCATGAACACGCCGCCCAGGGCCACCACGTAGCGGCTCTTGACCTTGGTGATGGCCACGAGACCCACGTTCTGCACGAAGGCCGTCTGCGTGAAGGAGTTGAACACGGGGGCCACGGCGGAGGACAGCATGTCTGCGCGCAGCCCGTCCGCGATGCGGGCCGAGTTGATGCGGGAGCCCGTGACCTCGGACAGCGCCAGGATGTCCGCGGTGGTCTCCGCCATGTTCACCAGGATCACGATGGCCATGGCCGCGATCGCCGCCAGGTGGAACGTGGGCGCACCGAAGTGGAACGGGGAGGGCAGGGCCACCCACGCGCCGTCGCCCACGTGTGAGAAGTCGGCCATGCCGAGGGCCCAGGCGAGCAGCGTGCCCGCCACGATGGCCACCAGGATGGCCAGCCGGGAGAGCACCGCGCCGCCGAACTTGGAGAGCAGCAGCACGGCCAGCAGGGTGAACCCGGCCAGGGCGATGTTGGGCAGGGCGCCGAAGTCCGGGGCCTTCTCGTTCCCGCCCATGGACCACGACGCCGCCACGGGCACCAGGGTGATGCCGATGGTCGTGATGATGGAGCCCGTCACCACGGGAGGGAAGAAACGCAGCACGCGCGCGAAGAAGGGGGCCACCAGGAAGCCGAACGCGGACGCCACCATGATGGAGCCCATCACGGACTGGATGCCGCCGCCCGTGGCGAGCACCGAGAGCATCGTGGCGATGCCCGTGAAGGAGACACCCTGCACGAGCGGGAGCTGAGATCCGATCCGCGGCAGCCCCCACGCCTGCAGGAACGTGGCGAACCCGCCCACGAACAGGGCCGCGGCCACGAGCAGGGCGGTGGTGGCGGCGTCGTATCCCGCGGCACTGGAGACCACCAGCGGGACGGCGATGAGCCCGCCGTACATCGTGAGGATGTGCTGCACGGCGTAGACCACGGTGCGCCCGGCGCCGAGCCGTTCGTCCTCGGGGCGGGACCCCCGCTCATCGGACAGGACGGACGGCGCGCTGCTGGACATGGAGATCCTCGGTGGGGACGGAGACGTGGACTCACGCACAGTGTAGGCGGGTGGGCGCCCGGGCCGGGGCTGTGCCCGCGTGCCGCCGGGCCGGTGCTGCGCGCCCGGGACCCGAAAACCGACTAATCTACGGGAATGGCCTTTCACGCGGACTCCACCGAACTGGACAACAAGGAAATCCTCACCTGGGAGGGGTTCGGCGTTGCCAGCCGGGAACTCGCCCAGCAGATCGTGGACTCGGACTTCGAGCCGGACATCATCATCGCGGTGGCCCGTGGTGGTCTGCTGCCCGCCGGCGCCCTGTCCTATGCCATGGGCGTGAAGCTCTCCGACGCCGTGAACGTCGAGTTCTACACGGACGTCCACGAGACCCTGCCGGACCCGGTGCTGCTCGCGCCCATGCTGGACACCGAGTCGATCAGCGACAAGAAGGTCCTGGTGGTGGACGACGTCGTGGACTCCGGGCGCACCCTCGCGCTGGTCCTCGAACTGCTGCGCGGCTACGGCGCCGAGTGCCGTTCCGCCGTGATCTACGAGAAGCCGCGCTCGGAGGTTCGCCCCGACTTCTCCTGGAAGTCCACGGACGAGTGGATCGTGTTCCCGTGGTCCGCGGAGGAACCGGTCACCAAGTCCCGCTGACCGGCCGGTCCGCGGGACTCCCCAAGTTTCAAGTGCAGCTCATGCCGCCTACCGCTCAGTAGGCGGCATGAGCTGCACTTAAGAGCAGAAGCAGAAGCAGAGGCAGCGCCAGCACCGGCCGCCGCCGTGGAACCAGAACCGGGGCCGGCCGGGAGACCGCCGGGTGACCGTCACAGCGCTCCCCGGTCCCGGCACCGGCGCCTCAGTTCTTCACGCGCTCCCACACCAGTGCCGCGGTGGCCTCGGCAATGGCGCGCTCCTCATCCGTGGCCACCACCAGGACCTCGATGGCCGAACCGGGTGCGCTCACGCGGGCCACGTCCCCCTCGGGGTGCTCATTGAGCGCCGGGTTCAGGGTGATGCCGAGTGCACCGAGCTGGTCGCACACCAGGGCGCGGAACGCGGGGGAGTTCTCCCCGATCCCCGCGGTGAAGATCAGCGCCTGCGCCCCGCCCACGGCCACGTGGTAGCCGCCGACGTACTTGGCCAGCCGGTACGCGGCCATCTCCAGGGCCAGCTGTGCCCGCTGGTCCCCGGAGTCCGCGCGCTGCTGCACGGCGCGCATGTCCGAGTCCCCGCACACGCCCTGCAGGCCGGACTCGTTGTTGAGGATCCGGTTCATCTCCTGGGCGCTCATCTCCGGGTTGCGCTCGAGCATGGCGGTGACCACGGAGGGGTCCAGGTCACCGCTGCGGGTGCCCATGACCAACCCGGCCAGGGGGGTGTAGCCCATGGAGGTGTCGAAGGAGCGGCCCCCGCGGATGGCGGTGGCCGAGGCCCCGTTGCCCAGGTGGGCCACCACGGCGTTGAACTGCTCCCGCGGGATGCCCAGGAACTCGCACGCCTTGCCGGTGACGTAGTCGTGGGACGTGCCGTGGAAGCCGTAGCGGCGCATCCCGTGCATCTCGTACCAGTCCTCGGGGACGGCGTATCGCCAGGCCTTCTCCGGCATGGTCCGGTGGAACGCGGTGTCGAACACGCACACCTGGGGCATGCCCGGGTACGTCCTCTGGATGGCGCGCAGCCCCAGCGCGTGGGCGGGGTTGTGCAGCGGGGCCAGGGGCGCGAGCCGCTCAATGGCCCGGATGATCTCGTTGTTCACCAGCACGGGGGCGGAGAAGCGTTCGCCACCGTGCACCACCCGGTGGCCCGCGGCGTCAATGGTGCGCCCGCCGAGCTCCTCGTCCAGGCGCTGCGCGAGGATCTCGAGCGCCTGGGTGTGGTCCTCGATCTCGGACGTGCCGATGTTCTCGATCAGCCCCTTGGTGACCACCTCGCCGCCGGCCATGCCCGCCGTGGCGGTGGCCAGCGGCACGTTCTCGTTGATCGCGGGCATGGAGGACGTGTAGGTGCTGGGCTCGGAGCCCTCCGGGGTGACCTCCCGCACCTGGTACTTGATGGAGGAGGAGCCGCAGTTGACGACGAGCACGAGCATGGTGTGTCCCTTCAGCGGCGCGGACGCCGCGGGTTGTGGAGGATCCTGGTCTCGGCGGTGGAGTACGCCGTGGCGGACGACGACGCCGCGCCGCGGCCTCTCGGGGGCCGTTCGCCGGTGCTGCCGCGCCCCGGGGCGGCTACAGCGTCTGCGCCTGGATGGCCGTGATGGCCACGGTGTTGACGATGTCGTCCACGGTGCAGCCGCGGGAGAGGTCGTTCACGGGCTTGCGCAGCCCCTGCAGCACGGGGCCCACGGCCACGGCGCCGGCGGACTGCTGCACGGCCTTGTAGGTGTTGTTGCCGGTGTTCAGGTCCGGGAACACGAACACGGTGGCTTTCCCCGCCACGTGGGAACCGGGGAGCTTGGACCTGGCGATCGAGGCGTCCACGGCGGCGTCGTACTGGATGGGGCCCTCCACCTCGAAGTCCGGGTCCGCGGAGCGCACGATCTCCGTGGCGGCGCGCACCCGTTCCACGTCCGCGCCGGAGCCGGAGCCGCCGGTGGAGTAGGAGAGCATGGCCACGCGGGGGTCCACGCCGAACTCGCGGGCGGTCTGGGCCGATGCCAGGGCGATGTCCGCGAGCTGCTGCTCGTCCGGGTTGGGGTTCACCGCGCAGTCGCCGTACACGAGCACCCGGTCCGCGAGCAGCATGAAGAACACCGAGGAGACGATGTTCACGCCCTCGCGGGTCTTCACGAACTCTAGGGCCGGGCGGATGGTGTTCGCGGTGGTGTGGGCCGCACCGGAGACCATCCCGTCCACGTCCCCCACCTGGACCATCATGGTGCCGAAGTATGAGCCGTCCGTCATCCGCTCCAGCGCCTGGTCCTTGCTCACACCCTTGTGGGCGCGCAGCCGCACGTACTCGTCCGCGTACCGGTTGCGCAGGGCGTCGTCGCGCTGGAAGTCCACGAGGTTCAGGTCCTCGGCGTCGAAGTCCAGCTCGATGCCCTCGGACTGCGCGAGCGTGCGGACGGCGTCGGGCTCGCCCAGCACCGTGAGGTCGCAGAAGTTGCGGCGGTGGATCAGCTCGGCGGCACGCAGGATGCGCGGGTCGTCGCCCTCGGGCAGCACGATGTGCTTGCGGTCCGCGCGCGCCGACTCCACGAGCTCGTGCAGGAACCGCAGCGGCGTGCGCCGGACCGGGCGGGGGAGGGTGAGGCGCCCGGAGAGCTCGTCGCTGTCGATGTACTCGGCCCACGCGCCGCGCGCCGCGGCGATCTTGCGGGAGTGCGCCCCGGCCAGGGTGCCGCGCGTGGAGGCCACGGCCTGCGCCGTGGTGAAGGTGTCCTGCTCGGTGCTGAGCACGGGGAACGGTGCTGCGCTCAGCAGGGACGCCACCGCGCCGGTGGGCTGGAAGCCGCCGGTCAGCAGCATTCCGGCCGGTGCCGGGAGCGTGGGGGCCAACGACGACGCCAGGGTCGCCGAGACCACGTCCGTCCGGTCCCCGGGGGTGATCACCAGGTCCCCGTCCGCGATCTGGTCCAGGAAGTTCCCGGCGGTCATCGCGGCCACCTTCACGGCCTTGATGTCGCGGTCCAGGGAGCTGGCGTTGACGGCCGCGCCGTAGCCGTGGGCGTCCACGAGCTCCGCCACGGTGGGGTTGGAGATCGCGGGGATCTCCGGGATCACGTATGCCGGGAGATTGTGGTTGCCGGGCTTGGCCTGCCGCCTGATCTGCTCCGCCTGGGCGGGGTCCGCGCGGTTCACGATCACGGCGTAGATGTCGCACCCCGCCTGGCGCAGCTCCGTGCGGGTCACGTCGATCGCGTTGAGCACGTCTTCGACCCGCCCGGACCCGTGCGCGCTGATCACGGCGGCCACCGAGCAGCCCATGTTGTTGGCCAGGCGGGCGTTGAGGTCGAACTCCGCCGTGACCGCGTTGTGCGCCACCAGGTCCGTGCCGTCCACCACGATCACGTCGCACTCCCGCGCCATCTCGGAGTACACCGCCATGGCCTCGGAGTCGAGCTCGTCGTGCTCTCCGGACGCCAGGATCTCGCGCGTGCGCTCCAGGGAGACCGCGCCCCGGCAGCGGGAGTCCGGGAGGTCGAACGTGCGCTTCATGAGCTGCAGGACGGAGTCCTCCTCCGGTGCCGCGCCGTCGAAGACCGGGCGGAAGAAGCCCAGCGCGTCCGTGCGCTGGAACATGGTGTCCGTGAGGCCCAGGGCCACCAGCGTCTTGCCGCTCAGCGGGGTCATGGCGGAGATGTAGATGCCCTGGGTCATGGAACGTGCTCCCTTGCGTGGTCGACCGGTGGTGCCCCCAGTCTAGGAACTCCACACCCCACGCCGGGGGTCGCGCTCCCGCCACCCCGGTGCCACACTGGTCACATGTTGGTCGCCTTCTCAGTCTCGCCCAGTGGCGGGGACAACCCGGACGCCTCGGTGCACGACGCCGTGGCCGCAGCCGTGCACGTGGTGCGCGAGTCCGGGCTGCCCAACCGCACCGATTCCATGTTCACCACCATCGAGGGTGAGTGGGACGAGTGCATGGCCGTGGTCAAGGAGGCCACCGCGGCAGTGGCGGAGTACGGTCCGCGGGTGTCCCTGGTGCTCAAGGCGGACATCCGCCCGGGCCACACGGGGGAGCTGACGGGCAAGCTGGAACGCCTGGAGTCCGCGCTGCACAGCCACGAGCTCGGCCGTTCGCAGGAGCGCCGCGGCATCACGTCCGGCGCCGCGGACACCGCGCCCCAGTCGTGACGGTGCTGCCCACCCCGTGAGCAGGAAGAAGCACGGCAAGAACTCGAAGCGGGACGGGCGGGCGGAAGCCGGCGCAGCGGCGTCGTCGGACGCACCGGGCCTCATGGAGCGCACCTGGGTCACGGACACGGGCACGGTGGAGCTGCAGCAGGACGCCTACGTGCCGGGCGCGTGGGTGCTGCGGGTGAACGGGGTGCCGTCCTCGCACATCGTCCCGGACCGCCCGGACCAGCTGGAGTTCGAGTACATGCGCTGGTTCTCCACGGTGCTGGAGGAGCACGTCTGCGCCCACCTGGACCCCACCGCGCTGCGCGTGCTGCACCTGGGCGGCGGGGCGTGCACCATGGCCCGCTACCTCGCGTGGCGCTACCCGCAGGCGCGCCAGGTGGTCGTGGAGCTCGACGCCGCCCTGGCCACCCTGGTGCGCGAGTGGCTGGACCTGCCCCGCGCACCGCTGCTGCGGATCCGCCCGGGGGAGGCGCGCGCGGTCACGGAGTCCCTCACGGCGGGCTCGCGGGACGTCGTGATCCGGGACGTCTTCGCCGGGGAGCAGACCCCGGGGCACCTGCGCACGGTGGAGTTCGCGCGGCACGTGGACCGGGTGCTCGCCCCGAGCGGGCTGTACCTGCTGAACGTGGGGGACACCCGCAACCTCAAGGGCGCGCGCGCGGAGATCGCGGCGCTGCTGGAGGTCTTCGAGCACGTGGCCGCCGTGGCGGATCCCGCCATGCTCAAGGGCCGTCGCTACGGCAACGTGGTGCTCGCGGCGTCCCACGCACCGCTTCCTGCTGCCGGGTCCGCCGACGCCGCCGCGCTGGGACGCGAGCTGCTCGGCGGCTCCCTGCCGGCCCAGTACAAGGACACGGCGTGGTGCCGTGAGCTCGCGGGGGACACCGGCCCGTGGCACGACAAGCCCGCGGACCCGGTGCCGGAGGGGCCGGGGGTGTGACGCCAGGCGGCGCGCGGCGGCGTCGTCGGGGGAGCGGGATCAGCCCGCCCAGCCCTCGATCACGCCGATCCCGAAGAACGCCACGAACGCCAGGGCCACCACGTACATGAGCGGGTGCACGTCCTTCGCACGGCCCTGGACCAGGCGGATGAACACGTAGGAGACGAAGCCCGCGCCGATGCCGTTGGCGATCGAGTACGTGAAGGGCATGACCGCGAAGGTGAGGAACGCGGGGACGGCCACACCCCAGTCGTTCCAGTCGACGGCCACCACGTTCTTGGCCATCAGGAAGCCCACCACCACCATGGCGGGGGCCACGGCCTCGAAGGGCACCACGTTGACCAGCGGTGTGAGGAACATGGCGGCCAGGAACAGCGCACCGGTGACCACGTTGGCCAGCCCGGTGCGGGCACCCTCGGCAATGCCCGTGGAGGACTCCACGAAGATCTGGTTGGAGGACACGGACCCCGCGCCACCCGCCACGGCACCCACGGCATCCACGAGCAGCACGCGGTTGATGTTCTCGATCTGCCCGTCCTCCGCCACCAGGCCGGCCTGCTGGGAGAGCCCCACCATGGTGCCCATCGCATCGAAGAAGATGGACAGCAGGATGGTGAAGACCAGCAGCAGGCAGGCGATCCCCCCGAGCTGGCGGAACGCGTCGATCGGAGCCGCGGAGCCCAGCAGGGAGAGGTCCGGGACCGCGAAGAGGCTCTCGGGGGTGGCGGGCACCACGAGCGACCACCCGTGCGGGTCGTCCACCGAGGAGCCACTGGGGGAGACCGCTTCCAGGACGTGCGCCAGGACGGTGGTCAGCACCACGGAGATCAGGATCCCGCCCTTGACGTTGCGCACCATGAGGGCGACCGTCAGCAGCAGCCCCACCACGAAGGTGAGGGTGGGCCAGCCGAACAGCTCACCGCCCACGCCCAGCTGCACGGGCACCGTGGTGTGGGCGGCGTCCGGGATGCGGCGCACGAACCCTGCGTTCACGAACCCGATCAGCGCGATGAACAGCCCGATCCCCACCACGATGGCCGTCTTCAGCGAGTCCGGCACCGCGTTGAACACGGCGGTGCGGAACCCGGTGAGCACCAGCACCACCATGATCACACCGGCCCAGATCACCAGGCCCATCACCTGCGGCCACGTGAGCCCGGGGTTGGTGGCGATCGTGACGGCCAGGAACGCGTTCACCCCCAGCCCCGTGGCCAGACCGAACGGGGACTTGGCCCACACGCCCATGAGGATGGTGAGCACACCGGCCACCAGCGCGGTCATGGCGGCCACGCGCTCGCCGCCCAGCACGTTGCCCGCACCGTCCGGGCCGTGGCCGAGCACCAGGGGGTTGAGCACCACGATGTAGCTCATGGCGATGAACGTGGCCACGCCGCCGCGGACCTCCCGGCCCACGGTGGAGCCGCGCCGGGTGATGGAGAAGAAGCGGTCCAGCCCGCCACGGGGCTCGCTGCGAGTGGTGGGCGGGGTGGCTGACGACATGCGGATCCTCACGGGTGGGTGCGCGCGGGGCACCTTGGGAAACAGGTGGGGGCGTTTGTGTAGAAATACTACGCCGACGCCGCTGTCCCACCCCGCGCCCGCGGGCTCCGGTCCCCTGCCCGCCCGCCGTGGGCGGAGCCGTGGTTAGGCAAGACTGACCACGGTTCACTACCGTTGATCCCAGTCCCTGCCAGCACGCCCATCCCGCGTGCGCGTCGAAAGGAATCACCACCGTGACAACCCCCTCCTCCCCGCGTCCGCTGCGCGTGGCCGTGATCGGCGCCGGACCGGCCGGGATCTACGCCGCGGACATGCTCACCAAGACCGACGCGGTGCGTGAGGGCGAGCTCGAGGTCAGCGTGGACCTGTTCGACCGCTACCCCACCCCGTTCGGACTCATCCGCTACGGCGTGGCCCCGGACCACCCCCGCATCAAGGGCATCATCACGGCGCTGCGCTCCATCCTGGGCCGCGGGGACATCCGGTTCTTCGGCAACGTGGAGTACGGCAAGGACCTCACCCTGGGCGAGTTCCTCACGCACTACGACGCCGTCATCTTCGCCACGGGCGCGGTCAACGACGCTCCGCTGGACATCCCCGGTGCGGACCTGGACGGCTCCTACGGCGCCGCGCGCTTCGTGGCGTGGTACGACGGCCACCCGGACTACCCCCGCACGTGGCCCCTGAACGCGAAGGAGATCGCGGTCATCGGCAACGGCAACGTGGCCCTGGACGTGGCACGGGTGCTCTCCAAGCACGCGGACGACATGCTCGTGACCGAGATCCCGGGCAACGTGTACCAGGGGCTGAAGGAGTCCCCCGTCACGGACGTGCACATCTTCGGCCGCCGCGGCCCCGCCCAGATCAAGTTCACGCCGCTGGAGCTGCGCGAGCTGGCCAAGTCCCGGGACGTGGACATCGTGGTCTACGACGAGGACTTCCAGTTCGACGAGGCCTCCGAGAAGGCGATGACCGAGAACAACCAGACCAAGGTCATGATGAAGACCCTGCAGAAGTGGCGCGAGGACGACTCGCCCAGGACGGCCTCCCGCCGGCTGCACCTGCACTTCCTGCAGACCCCGGACGAGATCCTCGGGGACGAGGACGGCAAGGTCCGGGCCATCCGCATGGAGCGCACCCGGCTCAACGGGGACGCCTCCGTCACGGGCACCGGCGAGTACACCGAGTACCCGGTGCAGGCCGTCTACCACGCGATCGGCTACCTGGGCTCGCCGCTGCCCGAGCTCCCGTTCGACCCCGAACGCGGCGTGATCCTCAACCAGGAGGGCCGTGTGGTGGACGCCGACGGCGCTCCCGTCCCCGGCGTGTACGCCACCGGCTGGATCAAGCGCGGCCCCGTGGGTCTGATCGGCGCCACCAAGTCCGACGCCCTGGAGACCGTCACCCACCTGGTGGAGGACCGGGCGGCGCTCGCGGATCCCGAGAACCCGGACCCGCAGGCCGTGGTGGAGCTGCTGGACGGCAAGGGCGTCGCGTACACCACGTGGGACGGCTGGCTGGCCCTGGACGAGTACGAGCAGAGCCTGGGGCAGTCCTCCCACGACGCCGAGGGCAACCCCCGTGAACGCGTCAAGGTGGTGGAGCGGGACGAGATGATCTCCGTGTCCCGCAGCGGCGCGGGGCAGTAGCCCCACCGGGCAGGCGCCGGCCGGGGGCGCACCCCGCGACGACGCACCGTCCCCTGGTGGCCGGTGGGACGGTGCGTCGGGCATGTGGTGGCGGGCCCCCGGCCCCGGTGCTCAGACCCCCAGCAGGGTGCGCGTGTGCTCGTTGAGCAGCAGCCCCTCGGGGTCCAGCTCCGCGCGCGCCGCCAGGAAGTCCTCCCAGCGCGGGTAGCAGGGGGCGAGGTCCGCGGCGGTGCGGGTGTGCAGCGTGCCCCAGTGGGGGCGGCCACCGTGGTCCACCAGGATCTGCTCGGCCGCGGTGAGGAAGCTCTGGCGGGGCCGTTTCCCGTACTGGCGCAGGTTGATCCAGCCCGTGTACCGCCCCGCGGCGGGGGAGAGCAGCGCCGGGTCCGGCGGGGAGCAGCGCACGGTCAGCGGGAACGAGAGGTCGTAGCCGTGGGCTTCCACGAGCGTGCGCAGCTCCCGGAAGGCGGGGACCGTGTTCTCCAGGGGCAGTCCGTACTCGGCGGAGACGTAGCGCACGGGGCGGGCCACGGTGAACACCCGGTAGGAGACGTCCGTGTAGCGCCGTGAGCTCTCCGCGAGGGACTCGATCCTGTTGAGCCCGTTCACGGCGCGCGGCAGCAGGTTCCCCACGCGGCCCAGGCCGGCGGTCAGGGAGGTGCGCAGAACGGCGTCGTCCGCGCGGCGCAGGGCACGGGAGATCGGGGAGGCCGGGCGGGTGTACTCGTCCGGGAGCCGGTGCAGGCGGCTCAGGATGCGGGTGTGGGCCGTGGTGGTGCCAGGCATCCAGGAGAACTCCACGTGGTCCGCCGCGGACATCCGCTCCTGCAGGGTGTCCAGCAGGGGGTCCAGGGGCTCGCGGAACTCCGCGCAGTGCAGCCGGAACGCGTTCACGCACTGCAGGGTCACCGAGACGAGCACGCCCAGCACCCCGAGGTGCGTGCGGGCCGCCGCGAGCAGGTCCGGGCGGTGGGACTCGGAGCACGAAACCACGTCACCGCCGGGTGTGACCATGCTGACCCCGATCACCTGGCCACCCAGGGACGGCTGGCCCAGGCCGGTGCCGTGCGTTCCCGTGGCGATCGCGCCGCCCACGGTCATGTGGGAGGAGTCCGGCAGGTTCGCCAGTGCGAGCCCGTGCTCCTCCAGCACCAGGTTCAGCTCCTGCAGCGTGGTCCCGGCGAAGACGGTGACGCGCTGGTGCTCCTCGTCCACGGACACCAGACCGGTGAGGGCGGAGGTGTCCAGGAGGGCGTCCCCGGTGGGCACCAGGGGACTGCAGCTGTGGCCCGAACCGGCCGGACGCACCCGCAGTCCGGTGCGGGCGGCGTCGGCCAGCACGGCCAGCACCTGGTCCGAGCCCGCGGGGCGCACGGTGACGGCGGGCTCCGCGCTGAGGTTGCCGCCCCACGAGCGCCACGTGCCGCCCCTGACCCGGGCAGGCATGGTCCCGTCCGATGCTTCGTGTGTGCTCACGGTCCGTCTCCGTTCCGGGGCACGGGTGCCCCCTCGGCTGCTGTCCGGTGCGCGCCGCGACCCGTCTCGGGTGCGGAGGGCTGCGCGGCGGGGGGCGGTGGCGAGGCGCCGTCGATCCCCTGGTTCCAGGCGCTCCCATCATCTCACTGCCGCCCCTCCCATCGGCACCGCCGGGGCTAGGCTGGAAGCAGCAGTCCGCGGTCCGGGAGGGAACACCATGAGCGCACGCGAGTCCGAGATCGTCGTGGGGGTGGACGGCTCCGAGCAGAGCCTGGGCGCCCTGCACTGGGCGGCCCGGGAGGCCCGCCGCCGCGACGCACCGCTGCACGTGGTCGCCGCCTACACGGTCCCCATGGTCGGCGGCTCCACCTTCGACGTGGGCTACGCCGCGTTCGACGACGCCGCCGTGAACCGCGCCGTCCAGGAGCTCGTGGCGGACGCCCGACGCCGCGTGGCAGAGCTGGACGTGGAGGTCCTCTCCACGGTGGAGGCCGGGGACCCCTCCGGGGTGCTCGTGGAGCTCAGCCGCCACGCGCAGTTACTCGTCCTGGGATCGAGCGGTCGCGGCGGGTTCCTCGGGCGCCTGCTGGGCTCGGTGTCCACCGCGGTGCCCGCCCACGCCCACTGCCCCGTGGGCATCATTCCCCTGCAGTGGGGGATCGACTACCGGGTGAGCGAGAACGTGGGCCGCCACCGGGCTTTCGTGGACGGCGTGACCGTGGGCTCGGACGGCTCCGCGCACGCGAGCTCCGCGATGCTGTGGGCCGCGGACGAGGCCGAGCAGCTGGGGGTGCCCCTGCACGTGGTGTGCGCGGCGCCGTCGGAGACCGCGTCCTACGCCTGGCTGCCCTCGCCGGTGGACTTCGACGACCTGCGCGGAGAGGTCCGCGCGGCGCTCGAGGCGTGCGTGGCCTGGCTGCGCGGACACTTCCCGGGGCTGGAGATCACCGGCGAGCTGGTGGACGGGGCGCCCATCGACACGCTCGTGGCGCGCTCCGCGCAGAACCAGCTGGTGGTCACGGGGACCCGGGGCCGCGGTGGCTTCGCGGGCATGCTGCTGGGCTCCACCTCCCAGGGCGTGCTCCACAGCTGCACCGGGCCCGCGATGATCGTCCCGCGGTTCGAGGATCCCCGGCTGGGGGACCGCCCGGACGTGGCGGTCTGAGAGCCCGTGGCGCCGCACCGCCCCATACCACGACCGTTTGTGGAACGGGGTCTTTGGCTCTAAGCTACTGGAGGTCCATCGTCCGTGCTGCCTGCGCAGTGCCCGGACGAGGTTCTGGCCCCCATCGTCTAGCGGCCTAGGACACCGCCCTTTCACGGCGGCGGCACGGGTTCGAATCCCGTTGGGGGTACGTTTTCCACGGGGAAGCCCGCCAGGCGCTCGATTTGCACAGCGAAGCGTTGGACCTGGTAGGATATCCACTCGTTGGAAACAACCAAGGCCCTGTAGCGCAGTTGGTTAGCGCGCCGCCCTGTCACGGCGGAGGTCGCGGGTTCAAGTCCCGTCAGGGTCGCTCAGACGGCGATGAAAAGGCAACTTTTCGCGCCGTCGCGGCATATCACCGAGAGTTCTGCTCCCGGGAGTGCCTGGCTCTGTAGCTCAGTTGGTAGAGCGTACGACTGAAAATCGTAAGGTCACCGGATCGACGCCGGTCGGAGCCACTGAACCCCCGCGTGGCTTCTACACGCGGGGGTTCTTTGCTGTCCGGGCCCCTGGGGCCGCTCGTGCCGTCCGGGGGCCGTTCTGCTGGCCCCGTTCCTCCGCCGCGGCGGGCACTCGTCCACCCGGGCCACACATCGTGGGCTCGCCCCGCACCCTCAGCCTGCGCCGAGGTTGCGGCTCTACCGTGGGGTCTGCTGGCGGTACCGTCCCCCACCGCGGGCGTTCCGGTGCCGCGTCTCCGGGGCGGCCCCGTGCCGGGGACCCGGCCGCCCACGAGAACCAGCGCGCGGGCCGCGCGCACGACCGGGAGGGGCGCCGCCATGACGCACCGCAGGCGCATGCTCGGTGGACTCGCCGCCCTGGTCCTCTCCCTGGCGCTCACCGGATGCGGGCAGCACCCCACCAGGAGCACCGCGATCGAGCTCTCCCCCGTGACGCCCACCCCCACGCCCTCCGGGGCCAGCGCATCCGGCGCCCCGGTGGACACGCAGTCCTGCTTCGACGTCGCCGAGGCCTACAGCGGGCTGGAGCTGCTCCCCCTCACGGGCGACGCGGAGGACGAGCACCCGGACGACGACGCCGTGCGCCAGGCCCGCGAGTCCCTCACCGAGCTGCAGGACCAGCTGCCCGCCGCCGTGCGTCCCGCGTTCGCGGAGGCCGGAAAGGTCCTCGCGGACGCGGGGGACACCCTGCAGCCGGCCGAGGTCGTGCAGGTCCACGAGGCGCTGGCGCCCGCAGAGGCCTGGCTGCAGTCCCACTGCGCCACCGCGTCCCCGCGCTGAGGCTCAGAGGGCGAGCCACACCGCGCTGTCCACCGTGAGCCGGCCGGTGACCACGGCGTCCTGCCCGCTCGTGAGCAGCTGCGTGCCGCGGGTGAGCTCCTCGAAGCCCACGGCGTCCTCCCCGAGGTTCGCCGCGACCATCACCGTGCGGCCGTCCGCCGTGCTCAGCATGTAGGCGAGGACGTTGGCCCGGTCCTCGCTCAGCGGGTGCCACGCGAAGTCCGCGGTGCCCAGCCCCAGCTCCGAGCGCAGCCGCAGGGCCCGCCGGTACAGGTTCAGCGTGGACTGCGGATCGCCCTCCTGGTGGTCCACGGTGATCCCGTTGAAAGACTCCGGCTGCGGCAGCCACGGGTTCGGACCGAAGCCCAGCCCCTCGCCCACCGGAGACCAGGGCAGCGGCACGCGAGCGCCGTCGCGCCCCAGCTCCGCGCCCCCGGTGCGGTGGAACGCGGGGTCCTCGCGGGCGTCGTCGGGAAGCGCGGTGTGCTCCGGCAGGCCCAGCTCGTCGCCCTGGTAGACGTACGCGGAACCGGGCAGGGAGAGCTCCACCAGCGCCGCGGCGCGGGCCCGGCGCAGGCCCTGGCCGTGGAGCGGCTGCTCGTCCTGCGCCCCGATGCCGTTGGGGTACGCCGTGCGGGAGCCCAGCCCGTAGCGGGAGGCGTGGCGCACGGTGTCGTGGTTGGAGAGCACCCAGGTGCAGGGGGCACCCACCTCGTAGTTGGCACGCAGGGAGTCGTCGATGACGTTCCGCATCCGGTCCCGGTGCCAGCCCGCCACCAGGAAGTCGAAGTTGAAGGCCTGCTGCGCCTCGTCCGGGCGTACGTAGCGGGCCAGGCGCGGCGGCGGGCCCACCCACGCCTCCACCACGAGCATCCGGTCCCCGGGGTACTCCTCCAGGATGCGGTGCCAGTCGCGGTAGATCTCGTGCACGCCCTCCTGGTCGAAGTACGGGCCGGTGTCCATGGTCTTCTCGGGCTCCCCGGTGTCGTCGCCGGGCACGACGCCGCCCGCACCCTCCACGCCGGAGGCCGCCCCCTGCTCGGCGCCCACGGTTTCGGGGCCGGGCGCGGCGGCGAGAGGGGTGTCCGTCGGGGAGTCGCCGGTGGGGGAGGTGCCCTGCTCCGTGCCCACCGTCTCCGGGCCGAGGGTGTCCTGGGCGGTGGCCGCCGAGGAGGTGGCCTGCGCGGTGCCGGTGGCCGGGGCGTCGTCGTCCTCCGTGGTGCCCTCCACCATGTGGACCTGCTCGTCCCAGTCCGGGAGGCCGTCCGCCTTGATCATGCCGTGGGCCACGTCCACGCGGAAGCCGTCCGCGCCGCGGTCCAGCCAGAACCGCAGGATGGCGCGGAACTCCTCCCAGACCTCCGAATTCTCCCAGTTCAGGTCCGGCTGGGAGGAGTCGAAGAGGTGCAGGTACCACTGGCCGTCCGGCACCCGGGTCCACGCACGTCCGCCGAAGACGGAGTTCCAGTTGTTGGGCGGCTGCTCACCGTTCTCGCCGGTGCCGTCGCGGAAGATGTAGCGCTCGCGCTCGGGGGAGCCGGGTGCGGAGGCCAGAGCGGCCCGGAACCACTCGTGGTCCTCGGAGGTGTGGTTGGGCACCAGGTCCACGATCACCTTCAGCCCCAGGCGCTGGGCTTCCTCGCGCATCCGGTCGAAGTCCTCGAGCGTGCCGAAGCGGGGGTCCACGGTGCGGTAGTCCGCGACGTCGTACCCGGCGTCGTGCTGCGGCGAGAGGTAGAACGGGGAGAGCCACACGGCATCCACGCCCAGGCGCTGCAGGTAGGGGAGCTTCTGGGTCACGCCGCCCAGATCACCCATGCCGTCACCGTTGGAGTCCTTGAAGGAGCGCGGGTAGACCTGGTAAATGACGGCGTCGCGCCACCACTCGGAACCGGACGGGGCGCAGAAGACGGTCTGGGAAGAAGTCACCGCCCCAGGCTACCCACCGGCGCTCCCGCCCCGCGTCCATGCCCCGTTGCAATTGCTCCGCTAATGCTGTTGTGAGTGAGCCGCGCTGCATTTGCTCCACCAGAAACCACACCAGGGACCGCAATACGCCCGCCACCGCCATGTCCGCAGCCACATCTGCCGAGGCGTGGGCTCACCTGCTCGGGCAACGCCGCGCTGCATTTGCTCCGTTGTTGCAGATTTCCGGCCTCTCCGGCGCATTTGCTCCGGCCGACGGCGTCCGGGAACCTCCGCGGGCGTCCGGCGAGGGCTGTGGACAACCCGCCGCGCTCAGGAGCGATTTTTCCTAGAGTCCGGTCATGGTGTTCTACCAGCAGCGACCCGTTCCGTTCCCCTCCGAACCCGCGGTGGTGAGCACCTCAGAAGCGGGTGGCCGGGCCTCCCAGCTGCTCGGAGCACCGGGCATCCAGCGACTCGCACGAGGACTGTGGGTGCTCCAGGACCAGCCGCTCACGGACGTGGAGCGCGCAGTTCTCCTGCAGAAGCACCTGTGCGGTCCTCAGGCTGGGCTCGTGGTGAGCGGTGTGCGGGGGCTGGAGCTGCTACGACTCCCCGTGGGCGGGACCGAGCCGTGGGTGCTCGGTGTTCTCAGCCGAGGGCGACAGCCGAGGAAGCAGGTGGCCCCGCGGTCTGCGGCCGACGGTCTCGTTGCCGCGCAGCAGCGAGTGGAGCTCCTGTGGACGGACCACCGGGTCCAGTCGCAGCAGGAAGGCATCAGAATCGCCAAGTCGCACGGCCTCCCGGATCTCGAGGGGCCGTGGGGGAGCCGCATCGCCCATCCCCTGGAATCCCTGGCCCGGCTTGCCCTGATACTCCCGCCGTGGCGCATCACGGCCTGTCTGGACGCGCTGCTCTCCACTCGATTCTGCGTTCTGGGGACCTCACAACCCCTGACGTTCTCCCGAGGACATCTGGAAGAGTGTTTGCAGTCCCTCCCTCCTCACGCCCGCGGGGTCATTCGGCTGCACCGGGCGTGGCGGGATGCCCGATCCCCCTGCTGGTCGCCGGCGGAGACTCTGGCCCGCCTGGTCATCGACCGTCACGGTCTGCCCGAGCCCGCACTCAATCACGCGGTGGACGTGGCAGGTCGCACTTTCATCCTCGACCTGGCATGGCCTGGCGCTCGGGTCGCCCTCGAGTACAACGGCGCCGTGCATGCGCAGGAGATTGGTCAGTACCGGGATGAGATGTACCGCCTGTCCCTCCTGCGTGACGCGGGGTGGGACGTCACCGTGCTCACCTGGGACGATCTCCGCAACCCGGCCAGGCGGGAGACATGGCTGGCCCGTCTCCGCCGCACACTGGGCTGATCTCCATGCTGTCGTGTGGAGCAAGTGCACGCCAGCGCACCGGATTCTGCAATAACGGAGCAGATGCAACGGACCGAGCGGGCGGGCAGGGAGCGGGGCAGGGGCAGGGGCGAAGCGGGTGGGGGCGGTGCCACAGGTTCTGCAGTGGTTTCTGGTGGAGCAAATGCACCGCAGTGCCGCGAAATCTGCAATAACGGAGTAAATGCGGCATCAGGGCATCAGGGCATCAGGGCATCAGGGCACCACAGCAGCCTCGCTACGGCGCTCCTCAGTTCGCCTGCTGCAGCTGCGCCAGCGGGGCCCAGCGCATGAAGATTCGGCGCAGCGCCGCAGTGGCGGACCCGAAGTCCCCCTCGCGGAGGAGCTCCACGGCGTCGGACATGTCCTGCGGAGACTCGTCCGGCTGGATCCGGTCCGCCAGGGCGCCGTAGTCCAGGCTCACCAGGGAGGCGGGGCTGAAGGAGTCCAGCCAGCGGCCCAGCCGGGTGAGGTCGTGGGCGAACGCGGCGGCCTGCCGGGCCTCGTCGGGGAGGTCCTCCTCGGGGGCGTCGCCGGAGACGGCCCGTCCGGCGTCGTCGACGGTCTGCGCGGCCCGGAGGGCGCGGCGGGCGGCGGCGTCCGCGGGGGCCACGAGCCGGTGCACCTCGTGCCCGGAGTGCCGGGACGTCACGCGGTCCTCGGGGGCGAACGCGGCGAACCACGCCAGCGGCACCACGTACGAGGACTCTCGGGTGTAGACGGGGAGGAAGCTCTCCCGGGAGGTGGCGCGGGCGGCGTCGTCCACCTGGCCCTCGGGGACCAGCAGCGGCAGCAGCTGGGCGCTGTCCTCGTTCTCGGCGGCCGTGAACAGGCGCAGGGAGCGGCGCAGGCGCTGGGTGGGGTGGAACACGGGGAAGTCCCCCGCAGGAGCCGGGACGGGTGGCGTGCCGGGCACACGAGGCGCGCCGTCCTGCAGCGGGCCGTTCTGGGATGGGCCGTTCTGCGACGCACCGCCGCCCGAGGCACCACCTCCCGGGGCGCCACTGCCCGAGGCATCGCCGCCCGACGCTCCGACGCCCTGGGCGCCACCTGCCGAAGCCCCCCGCAGCCCCGGCGCGCCACCGCCCGACAAACCGCCCAGCCGCCGCGCACCCGCGGGAGCCGTGGAGAACGGCATGCGCCACATCGGGTCCTGGGCGGGCGGGAGCAGGGGCTGGGACGTGTCGCACAGGCGGGCCAGCTGCTCGGAGAGCTCGTGCACGCCGGCGGTGAAGGGGTCCAGGGCGCGGGTGATGCCGGGGGCGTAGACCGCGTCGAGCTCCTGCTGGGGGACGTAGACGCGCAGCGCGAACCGGTGGGGCGGGCCCGTGATGCTGCGGTACGCGCTGCCCGCGTTGAGGAGGGGCACGGCGTCAGTCGATCTCGATCACGACGGGCGCGTGGTCCGAGGCGCCCTTGCCCTTGCGCTCGTCGCGGTCGATCCAGGCGTCCGTGACGCGGTCCGCGAGCGCCGGAGAGCACAGCTGGAAGTCGATGCGCATGCCCTCCTTCTTGGGAAAGCGCAGCTGCGTGTAGTCCCAGTAGGTGTACACGCCGGGGCCGGGGTGGCGCTCGCGGACGACGTCCCGGTAGCCGGCGTCCTCGAGGAAGGCGTGGAACGCGGCGCGCTCCGGCGGTGAGACGTGCGTGTAGCCGCCCTCCTGGAAGAGCTGGATGTCCCACACGTCCTCGTCCCGCGGGGCCACGTTCCAGTCGCCCACCAGGGCGATCTGCGCCTCGGGGTCGTCCTGCAGCCACTGCTTGGCGTGGCCCTCCAGCACCTTCAGCCACTCGAGCTTGTACGGCATGTGGGGGTCCTCCAGGCCGCGGCCGTTGGGCACGTAGAGGGACCACACGCGCACGCCGTCGCACGTGGCCGCGATCGCGCGGGCCTCCTGCGCGGGTTCCTGTCCCGGCTTGCCGAACGAGGGCTGGTCCGGGAACGTGCGCTCCACGTCCTTCAGGCCCACGCGGGACGCGATCGCCACGCCGTTCCACTGGTTCACGCCGAAGTGCGCCACCTCGTAGCCCGCGAACTCGAAGAGCTCCCACGGGAAGTTCTCGTCCTTGGCCTTGGTCTCCTGGATGGCCAGGACGTCCACGTCCGAGCGGTCGAGCCACGCCTCGATGCGGTCTGCGCGGGCGCGGATGGAGTTCACGTTCCACGTGGCGATTCTCATGGGGACCACCGTAGCCACCCCGCGGGCCGGGGGAGAAACCGGCGCGGCACCCGGTTCCCGGCCCCGACGACGGCGCTGTCCCCGGCCTGCCGCCCGCCCGTTCCAGGAGGCTGGGCGGGTCCGGTCCCTGGACGACGCCGCTCGGGGCCGCTCACGTGGTGGGCCCGTCACGCGGCGGGGCCGCGCCCGCGCGCCACGTGCTCCCACCCGCCACCCGGCGCGGCACCCCGCGGGGTGGTGGGGGCCAAGTAGTGTGAGCCCATGAGCGCAACGCGGGTGCTGTCCGAGATCAGAGAACACCGGATCCTCCTCAAGGCCGCCGGTGTGGGTGCCGGGTCCCTGCTGGGGGCGCAGGCCGTGGTGGTGGCGTCGCTCGCGGGCATCGACTGGTGGAAGCAGCGCGGGCGCAAGCAGCGTGATGCTCCCCGCCCCGGCACGTACACCGCACAGGTGCAGGACTCGGCGCTGACCGTGTACACCTCCGGTCAGGACGTGTACGAGGACATGCTGGAAGCCATCGAGGGCGCCGAGCGGGCCATCCACATGGAGACGTTCATCTGGAAGAACGACGAGCTCGGCCAGCGGTTCCTGGACGCCATGAACCGTGCGGCCGAGCGCGGTGTGGACGTGTTCGTGATCTACGACGGCTTCGCCAACCTGGTGGTCCCGCGGACCTTCTACAGCTTCGACAGCAAGGTCAACGTGTTCCGGATGCCGTTCCTGCGCCGCCCGTTCTGGAAGGGGCCCCTGCGGTTCTCGGGGCTGAACCACTCCAAGATCCTGGTGGTGGACGACGAGATCGGCTTCGTGGGCGGGTTCAACATCGGCTCCCTGTACTCCCGGCAGTGGCGGGACACGCACGTCCGGGAGGTCGGCCCGGCGGTGTGGGGGCTGCGCAACGCGGTGGCCACGGTGTGGAACGAGGACCGCGAGCCGGGCACGTCGATCGAGTGGATTGCGCCCAAGAGCTGGGACCCGGAGGTGCGGGTGAACGCGAACCTGCCCATCCAGATCGTGTACCCCATCCGCGAGATGTACATGAACGCGATCGACCGGGCCCAGCACCACATCTGGATCAACACCCCCTACTTCATCCCGGACCAGCAGATCCTGGACACCCTCCTGGACGCGGCCGCCCGCGGGGTGGATGTGCGGATCATGGTCCCCAAGGACTCCAACCACATCCTGGCGGACTGGGTCTCCCGCGGGTTCTACGGGCAGCTGCTGCGCGGCGGGGTGACCATCCTGCTCTACGGCGCGTGCATGATCCACGCCAAGACCGCCACGATCGACGGCGAGTGGTCCACCGTGGGCACCGCCAACCTGGACCGCCTCTCCCTGTCCTTCAACTACGAGACCAACGTGGAGATCGTGGACCCGGACTTCGCGGCGCAGATGGAGAAGGTCTTCCTGTCGGACAGCGAGCACTGCGAGGAGCTCACCTCCCCGCGGTGGCGTGAGCGCCACCCCATGGCGCGGGTCGCGGAGGTCCTGCTGGTTCCCCTGCGCCCCCTGCTCTGACCGTTCCGCGCCCCTCGTCTCTCATCGCGGTATTAAGTACAGATAGTGCCGCCGATCGGCCCGAAAATGGCAGTTGCTGCACTTGAGACCGGGGTTCGTGGGGCCCGACGACGCCGCACGGCCGGCTTCCCCACGCCCGTCACCACCCTGGGTGCCACCGACACCCCTCGCCTTACCCCTGCCCCGTCACCTGCCACCCTCACCCGCGCGCCCTCTCACTGGGATCAAGTGCAGATCATGCCGCCGATCAGCCCCAGAGCGGCAATTTCTGCACTTGATCCCGAGGGTCGTGGGGTGGGGCGTCAGGCCTGCGTGAGGTGCCCGCGCAGGGTGGTGGCGGTGTACTTGGTGCGGAACAGGCCGCGGCGTTGCAGCTCGGGGACCACGAGGTCCACGAAGTCCGTGAGGGCGTCCGGCTGCACGGGCGGCATGAGGTTGAAGCCGTCCGCGCCGCCGTTCTCGAACCACTCCTGCATCCGGTCCGCGATGGACTCGGGGGTGCCCACCATGGTGCAGTGCCCGCCGCCTGCGGCCAGGCGTCCGAGCAGCTGGCGGACCGTGGGGTTCTCGGCCTCCACGATGCGCAGGATGGTGCCGTAGCGGCCCTGCGGTCCGGTGAACTCCTCCAGCGGGGCCAGGTCGGGGACGGGCGCGTCCAGGTCCCAGCCCGAGCAGTCCTGCTCCACGAACGTGGAGAGCTGCGCCAGTGACTGCTCCACCGGCAGGAGCCGGTCCACGCGCTCCTGCTTGGCCCGTGCCTCCTCGTGGGTGCGGCCCACGTAGGTCACCAGACCGGGCATGACCACCACGGAGTCCGGGTCCCGGCCCGCTGCGGCCACGTGGGACTTCACGTCCGCGTAGTACCCCTGGGCTGCCGGGAGGTCGTAGGCCACGGCGTAGATCCCCTCGGCAACGTCCCCCGCCAGGGCCTTCCCGGGCCCCGAGGCTCCCGCCTGGAAGAGCACCGGCTCACCCTGCGGGCAGCGCGGCACCGTGAGGGGGCCGTCCACCAGGAAGTGCTTGCCCTGGTGGTGCACCGGGTGCAGCTTGGCCGGGTTCGCCCACTGGCCGTCCCGGTTTGCGGTGACTGCGTCCGAGTCCCAGCTGGCCCACAGGGCGCGGGCGACCGCCACGAACTCGCGGGCGCGCTCGTACCGCTCGTCCTTGGGCGGCATGGCCTCGTAACCGTGGTTACGGGCCTCCGCGTCCCACATGGAGGTCACCACGTTCCACCCCGCGCGCCCGCCCGAGATGTGGTCCAGGGAGGCCAGCATCCGGGCCGCGTGGAACGGGGTGAAGAAGGTGGAGGACACCGTGCACACCAGGCCGATGCGGTCGGTGACGCGCGCCATCGCGGACAGTGCGGTCAGCGGTTCCAGGGACCAGTGGGGCCCGCCGGAGACGTCCCCCACGCTGTGGCCGTCCGCGAAGAACACGGCGTCGAACAGGCCGCGCTCCGCCGTCCGGGCCAGCTCCTCGTAGTAGCCGATGTCCGTGAGCCGGTGCACCGCGGAGTCCGGTGCACGCCACGCCGCCTGGTGGTGGCCCGTGCCGTAGAGGAAGGCGTTGAGGTGCAGTCGGCGGCCGGAGCGGTCTTGCGTGTCCGCACCGCTCGCGGCCCGAGCGCGCGTGCCCGGGGAATGATCGTCGTCGGCCGCGGCAGGACGCGCCGCGGAACCCGCCGTGGCAGCGGGACCCGGCGCGGCGTCGTCGTCGTGCTCGGAGGATGCCGTCATGTCAGTCCATCACCAGTCCGCCGTCGACCACGAGGTTCTGCCCGGTGACCCCGCGCGACCAGTCCGAGGCGAAGAACAGGGCGGTGTCCGCGAACTCCTCGGGGGTGGTCACGCGGCCCAGGGGAGTGCCGGCGGCAATGACGTCGAAGACCTCGTCCGGGGTGGCGGCGCTCGCATCCGTGGTGCGGAGCAGGCCGCCGGAGAGCATGTTCACCGTGATGCCCTGCGGGCCCAGGTCCTTGGCGGCGGTGCGCGTGAGGGAGAGCAGGGCGGCCTTCGCGGCGGTGTAGTCGTGGTAGGGGACCACGGGGTTCTGGAAGAGGTTGGTGCCGATGTTGATGATGCGCCCGCGGCCCGTCTCCGCCATGCCGGGGGCCACCGCCTGCATCACGTTGAGGGCACCCACCACGGCACCCTCGAACTGCCGCGTCAGGTCCTCCGCGGTCAGGTCCTCCAGCGTGGGGCGGGCGTCCCCGTTGAAGCTGAAGTCCACCAGCGCGTTGTTCACGGCCACCGTGACGGGCGCCCCGAAGTGCTCCCGCGCCCGGGCGACCATGTCCCGCACCTGTTGCGCGTCCCGCACGTCCGCCTGGACCGCCAGTGCCCGGTCCTCCCCGAGCTCACGTACCAGCGCCCGGGCGAGGTCCTCGCTCGCGTGGTAGTTGACGACGACGCGCGCGCCCTCCCGCGCGAACGCCCTGCTGAGGTGCTCCCCCAGGCCACGGGCGCCTCCGGTGACCAGGACGATGGTGTTGTCGATCCGCATGCTCACTCCTGTGTGGCTCACGGCGAAGAACGCGGTGCACCACCTGCGCGGAGCCACCGTGACATCCCTTCGCCAGTACTAACTGGACAGGTTCGACGGGTGTCATCTCAGCCGCGGCGGTCCCCGCGGTGCGCTGCATCGAGCGCGCGAGCGAGGGAACGGGCAACGGCACCCCGTGTCACTGGGGCCAGTGTAGCCAGGGGCGGTGAAGGGGAAGGGGCTGTCGCACGACCAGTCCTCGCTCAGCGGCAGATGCTAGAGCTGGACACAATGTTTGCATCGAGGAATGCGCCCTGGAAATGGTCCCGGTTCGTAGGCCCGCAGTGAGGATGAGCGGATGGCAAGGAACGTTCCCATGACGCGCGCCCGGCGCACAGGATGGATATTGTGGCTCGCCGCGACGCTGCTCTGGATGGCGGCACTGATTGCGGAGCGCCTTGTCTATTCTGGGCCGACCTCTTGTGAACTCGCGGACGGAGGATCGGTGTTCGGCGAACCGGGGTGGAGCTGGGTGCCGCTGGGCCACACGTGCACCTGGCGCAATGTCGGCGGTGCAATGACGGTCGTGGACCAACCGCCCATGATGACGCTGATTCCACCCGTGATCCTGCTCCTGTGGGGAGCCAGTCTTATGGTTGGCCGCTCCGGTTGGCTCTGGGGGCGTTACCGGAATCGGGCTGAGTAGTTCATCCATGCCCGCCCACGCCCGAGAGTCAGACCTTTCCATGGGCCAATGGTTGGAACGGGGTCGTAGAGCCGCGATCGCCCGAGCCCCTGGCACCGCTCTCACGGGCGGGTGGGGTCCTGTGCTTCGCGCTCGGCCCTGTTCTGATCGGCGGCGGTCTCCGCTCGACGTTCCTGCCATGCTCTGCGGAAGAAGATGAACGCGAACAAGAGTTCCGCTGTCATGAGGAGCCACGATTCCCTGGCGCCGATGATGGTGATCACGAAGAGGGCCAGCATGACCGATCCCTGGATCAGGTAACCCACCGATTTCCGCTTGAGCATCTGCCCACCGTACGCACCCAGGGGTCGCATGTCAGGTGCCGGGAATCCTGGGGCGTGGCCCCGTCCGGGCCACGCCCCGGACCCTGGTCCGCCCCGGCCTGGTGGCTGTGCCGGGTGACCGCCCCGAGTGCCCGCAACCCCCACCTGCTACCCTTGATGGCTGGTGTGCCGGGAAGTCTGGTCGGCGGAAATCTCATGTTGCCCGTCGACTCCCGGAGGCCCCTTTGCCCCCTCATTCCTCGCTCACTCCTGCCCTGGACACGTCCGGCGCCGTTGATGCGCTCGCCGCCGACGGCTCTGCAGGTGCCGCCCAGACCCTTTCTCCCGAGAACGCCCCGGAGAACCGGAAGCCCTCGCGCCTCTCCCGCCTGCTGGCCTTCCTCCGCGAGGAGACCGTGGCCGGTGTTCTCCTGGTGGTCGCCGCCGTCCTCGCGATCCTCTGGGCCAACTCTCCTTTTGCGGACAACTACTTCGCCCTGCGGGACCTCAAGGTGGGTTACGAGCCGTGGCACCTGAACCTCAGCCTCGGCACCTGGGCCGCGGACGGTCTGCTCGCCATCTTCTTCTTCCTCGTGGGCCTTGAGCTCAAGCGCGAGTTCGTTGCCGGTGACCTGCGGGACCTGGGCAAGGCGGCGGTGCCGATCGCGGCGGCCGTGGGCGGCGTCGTCGTGCCCGCGCTGATCTACGCGGCGGTCAACCTGGCGGGCCCCGAGACCCTGGGCGGCTGGGCCATCCCCACAGCCACGGACATCGCGTTCGCCGTGGCGGTGCTCGCGATCGTGGGCTCACACCTGCCCAGCGCGCTGCGGCTGTTCCTGCTCACGCTCGCCGTGGTGGACGACCTGCTCGCCATCACGATCATCGCCGTCTTCTACGCCGACGACGTGCACGTGCTGCCGCTGCTCCTCGCGCTCGTCCCGCTGGCCGTGTTCGGTCTCGTGACGCACCGGTTCCCGCGCTTCTTCGCCCGCCGCACCTGGGCCGCGTGGGTCATCCTGGTGCCGCTGGCCGCGGTCACGTGGGCTCTGGTGCACGAGGCCGGGATCCACGCCACGGTGGCGGGCGTCCTGCTGGGCTTCGCGGTTCCGGTCATGGGGGCCAAGGCGAGCGGGGAGCCGGTGGAACTCGCCGAGCATCTGGAGCACCGCGTCCGGCCCCTGTCCGCTGGGTTCGCGGTGCCGGTCTTCGCGTTCTTCTCCGCGGGCGTGGCGGTGGGCGGCTGGGACGGGCTGACGACGGCGCTCGCGGCCCCGGTCACCCTCGGCACCATTGCGGGCCTCGTGGTGGGCAAACCGCTCGGGATCATGGGTGCCACGTGGCTCACCACGAAGCTCACGGGGCGCAAGCTCGACGCCTCGTTCCAGTGGATCGACCTGCTGGGGGTCGCGCTGCTCGCGGGCATCGGCTTCACGGTCTCCCTGCTGATCTCCGAGCTGAGCTTCGACCCGGCCGCTGCGGCCGGGGACCAGGCCAAGGTGGCCGTCCTGACCGCCTCGGTGCTGGCGGCGGTGCTGGCCGGTGGACTGCTGGCCGTCCGGAACCGCCGCTACCGGGACAACCCTGCTGGCGTGACGTCGCCGGCCGCGTCCTGACCCGCCGCACCCCGCGCCGCCCCGGAAGGGTCTCATGGCCGCGCCCTTTCCATCCGGACCTTTCCCGGCCGCTCCAGCGCAGTTCGCGGGGGCGGATCCGCGCGGACCCGCGCGGGACGGCGCTCCCAGAAACAGGCTAGGGGCCCGCCCGTGACCGGGTGGACCCCTAGGTGCAGTTCCGGATCTCAGAAACTGCGCAACTCAGTGTCGATCAGCGACCGGCGCGGTCGGCGCCGTCCACGTTGGTGGTGCCCGTGGTGTGGCCGCGATCCGTGGAGCCGGCGGTGTGGGTCCGGTCGGCGGGCCGGGCATCGTGGGTGCGGTCCGTGTGGACGGTCTTGTTCTTCTTCAGCAGGCCGCCCAGTCCGGCGAGACCGAGCAGGCCCCACAGGCCGGCGTTGCCGTGGCCTTCGTCCTCCTGCTGGGTGGAGGCGGGAGCGGGGCTCTCCGTGGCGGCCATGGCCGGGGCGGACAGGCCGGACAGGATGGCCAGGGACAGAGCGGCGGTAGCTGCGGTCTTACGCATGGTGAATTCTCCTTCGATAGGGGTACGTCGTCTCACGAGGACGCAACTATCACCCTACTTGTGATTGCGAGGGTTCGCTGATGTGTTTCCGCGGCGGGGCTCGCCCGGGCGCCAGCAGGCTCAGCCCTCCCGCCACCACGCATCCGCCGGGGTCACCGGCACGGTGCGCTTGTGGCGGGAGCGCAGGAAGATCTGCTCCAGCTTCTCCGCCACCTGCTCGGGGACGTCCTTGCCCTCCAGGTAGTCGTCGATGTCCTCGTACGTGAGGCCCAGCTCGTCCTCGTCCGTGCGGCCGGGGTTGTCGTTGAGCAGGTCCGCAGTGGGGACCTTGCCGACGAGCCGCTCCGACGCCCCCAGGTGCTCCAGCAGCTGCCGGATCTGGCGCTTGTCCAGCCCGGCCAGGGGCAGGAGGTCCGCGCCGCCGTCCCCGAACTTCGTGAAGAACCCGGTGATGGACTCCGCGGCGTGGTCCGTGCCGATCACCAGCAGGCTGTGGTCCCCGCCCACCGCGTACTGCGCGGTCATGCGCACGCGGGCCTTGGTGTTGCCGCGCGTGAAGTCGGTGAGCTGCTCGCCCGTCGCCGCGGCGTAGGCGGCCTCGAACCCGTCCACGGCCGGAGCGACGTCGTACGTGATCACCCGGTCCGGTGCGATGAACGCGAGGGCGGCCTGGGCGTGGTCCTCGTCCTGCTGCGTGCGGTAGGGCAGGCGCATGGCCACGAACTCCGCGGCCACACCGTCCTCGCGCAGCTTCTCCACGGCCAGCTGCGCGAGTCGGCCGGCCAGGGTGGAGTCCACGCCGCCGCTGATGCCCAGCACGAAGCCCCTGGTGTGCGTCGCCCGGAGGTAGTCGCACAGGAAGTCGACCCGCCGGGCCACCTCCTGCGCCGGGTCGATCTGCGGGGAGACGCCGAGCTCGGCAATGATCTGTGCCTGCAATTCACGCATGCGGTCATCGTATCGAGCGCGTGTTTCAAGGGTGTGACGGACCCCCGGCCCACGACGCCGCTGGGTCGCCTCCGCGGGGACCGCCGCCCGCGCGTGTGAGGCGGGGCACAGCGGCGTCGTGAGATGCTGGCCGCATGAGCGAAAACAGCTACGAAACCATCCTGGTCCGCCGCGAGGGACGCGTGGGCGTGATCACGCTGAACCGCCCCAAGGCGCTCAATGCGCTGAACGTGCAGACCATGACCGAGCTCGTGGCGGCGGCCACCGAGCTGGACCGCGATCCGGAGATCGGAGCGATCGTGCTGACCGGCTCCGAGAAGGCGTTCGCCGCGGGCGCGGACATCAAGGAGATGGCCTCCAAGACCGGCTCGGACATGTACCGCGAGGACTTCTTCTCCGCGTGGGACACCTTTGCCCGGCTGCGCACCCCCAAGATCGCCGCGGTGGCCGGCTACGCGCTCGGCGGTGGCTGCGAGGCGGCCATGATGTGCGACATGATCATTGCCGCGGACACCGCCAAGTTCGGCCAGCCCGAGATCACCCTGGGCGTCATCCCGGGCATGGGCGGCACGCAGCGGCTCACCCGCGCGGTGGGCAAGGCCAAGGCCATGGACCTCATCCTCACCGGTCGCCAGATGGATGCCGAGGAGGCCGAGCGCTCCGGGCTCGTCTCCCGCGTGGTTCCCGCGGACTCCCTCATGGACACCGTGCTGGAGGTCGCCGGGAAGATCGCGAGCATGTCCAAGCCGGTGGCCCAGCACGCCGTGGAGACGGTCAACACCGCGTACGAGACCACCCTGGCCGCCGGGCTGCAGTACGAGCGCCGGGTGTTCCACGGGCTGTTCTCCACGGCCGACCAGAAGGAGGGCATGGCAGCCTTCACGGAGAAGCGCAAGCCGAACTTCTCGCACGAGTGAGCACCAGCAGGGAACCGCGCGGGGTGGTGCCCGCCCGGTGACACGCACCGACGGCGCCGTTCCGGGGGAAACCCGGGAGCGGCGCCGTCGTGCTGCCCGGAGCGCGGTTGCAATAACGGAGCAGATGCAGAAATCGAGCGGTTCTGGTGCGTTTGCTCCGTTATTGCGCAGAGGCGGAGGGGAGAGGTGGGCACCCTCACGGGCCACCTACCCGCATGTGCGGTCGAAAGCCGATGGGGCATCCGCAGCTGCGGATAAAGTGTGCCCATGACCTCTCTCCGTGTGGCCCAGGCGGCCACCTTCCTGGGCGTCAGCGACGACACCGTCCGGCGGTGGATCGAGCAGGGTGCGCTCACCGGGCACAAGAACCCCGCGGGGCACACCGTGGTGGACGGGTCGGAGCTCGCGCAGCTCGTCCGCCGCAACGCCGTGAATCCCGAGGACCCCGCGAAGGTGGGCAGCTCGGCCCGGAACAGGCTGGTGGGGCTGGTGACGGCCGTGACCTCGGACCGCGTGATGTCCCAGGTGGAGCTGCAGTGCGGACCGCACCGGATCGTGTCCCTCATGAGCACGGAGGCGGTGCAGGACCTCGGGCTGGAACCGGGGTCCGTGGCCACGGCCGTGGTGAAGTCCACCGCGGTGATCGTGGAGACGGAGGGGCGCACGTGCTGAGCAACAGGCACGAGTCGGGGACCGGTCGGCCGGCCCGTCGGCGCCTCACGGCACTCGCTGCCGCGGTGGGTCTGAGCGCCCTGGTGCTCACCGGCTGCGGTGGGCAGAGCGGGGGAGGGGGCGCGGTGGCGTCGTCCGCCGGAAGCGGGAGCGGGGGCGGGGAGAAGACCCTGCGGGTGTCCGCGGCGGCGTCCCTGACCAAGTCCTTCGACACGCTGGCCGAGGACTTCGAGAAGGACCACCCGGGAGTGGACGTGAGCGTGAACTACGGCGGATCCTCGGGCCTGGTGCAGCAGCTCACGGCGGGTGCGCCGGCGGACGTGTTCGCCTCCGCGGACCAGAAGAACATGGCAAAGCTCACGGAGGCGGGCCTCACGAAGGGCGAGCCACAGGTTTTCGCCACCAACGTGCTCACGCTCGTGGTGCCGAAGGACAACCCGGCGGGGATCGAGAGTTTCCAGGACGTGGTGGACCAGGACGTCAAGCTGGTCACGTGCGCCCCGGAGGTGCCGTGCGGTGCCGCGACCCAGGAGATCGAGAAGGCCAACGGTGTCACGCTCCAGCCCGTCAGCCAGGAGAACGCGGTCACGGACGTGCTCGGCAAGGTCACCAGCGGCCAGGCGGACGCCGGAATCGTCTACGTCACGGACGCGAAGTCCGCGGTGGACGCGGTGAAGAGCATCGAGATCCCCAGGACGGGGGAGGCAGTCAACACGTACCCCATCGTGGCCCTGGGCAAGGCAAAGAACCCGGAACTGGCCGGTGAGTTCGTGGACCTGGTCACCGGCGAGCGCGGTCAGAAGGTCCTGGTGGACGCGGGCTTCGGCGCACCGTGAGGCGCGGTTTCTCCGCCGCACCGCGGTGGGTGCTGCTGCCCGCCGTGCTGGGGGCACTGCTGATCCTCCTGCCGCTGGTGGGCCTGCTGCTGCGCATCGACTGGGTGCACCTGGAGGAGCTGCTCACCAGCGAGTCCTCGCTCGCGGCGCTGTCCCTGAGCCTGCGCACGGCGGTGGTCTCCACGGCGCTGTGCATGGTGCTGGGGTGCCCGCTGGCACTCGTGCTCGCACGCTCTACCGCCCGCGCGGTCACCGTTCTGCGCTCATTGGTGCTCCTGCCGCTGGTGCTGCCCCCGGTGGTGGGCGGCATCGCCCTGCTCTACACGTTCGGCCGCACGGGCCTGCTGGGCCGTCCGCTCGCCGCCCTGGGCGTGGACATCGCGTTCTCCACCGCGGCCGTGGTGCTCGCGCAGACGTTCGTGGCCCTGCCGTTCCTGGTGGTCTCCCTGGAGGGTGCCCTGCGCACCGCGGGCACCCGCCACGAACAGGTCGCCGCCGGGCTGGGGGCATCCCCCACGCGCACGCTCTTCCGCGTCACCCTCCCGCTGGCCCTCCCCGCGGTGCTCTCCGGCGCGGCCCTCTCGTTCGCCCGCTGCCTGGGGGAGTTCGGCGCCACGCTCACGTTCGCGGGCAGCCTGGAGGGCGTCACCCGCACCCTGCCGCTGGAGATCTACCTCCAGCGCGAGACGGACCCGGACGCCGCCGTGGCTCTCTCCCTCCTCCTCGTCCTGGTCGCGCTGCTGGTCGTGGGTCTCAGCACCCCCGCACGACGACGCCGCGGCGCCGGCTTCCGCAGCAACCTCACCGGGTGGTTCGAGCGGGACCGCGCCGAGGCCCCGGGCGACGCAACGCATGAGGTGACTGGTCACGGCCGTGAGGAACGGCTCGGGGGCGACGCCCCGACGGGTGTCGCCCCCGGCGCTGAGAGTTCACCCGCGGGGGACCCGGCGCCTGGGGGCCGTCCCGGGACGTCGCTTGTTGCGCAGGCGGATCGCGGTGCTGCCGAGACTCGTGCACCCGGTGAAGGCGCCGACGCCGGACGTCCCCGCGAAGGCGGCGTTCCGCGAAGACCCGACGACGCGCCGTCGTCCTCGAGCTCCGCCGAGGTCCTGACGAAGGATGCGCACGAGGTCACCGGGCTGCGGGTGGCGGTGGCCCAGGAGCAGCGGCGGGTGGCCGCCGAGTTCACCGTGGAACCGGGGGAGACCGTGGCGCTGCTCGGGGAGAACGGGGTGGGGAAGTCCACCGTGCTCGGCGTGGTCGCGGGCCTGATCGCCCCGGACCACGGCAGCGTGCACGTGGGTTTCCGGTGCATGGTGAGCGGCGGCTCGGGGGAGCGTCCCGTGTGGGTTCCCGCCCACCGCCGCGGGGTGGCTCTCATGGCCCAGGAGCCGTTGCTGTTCCCCCACCTCAGTGTCCTGGAGAACGTGGCGTTCGGCCCCCGGGCGAGGGGTGCCGGGAGGGCGGAAGGGCGGCGTCGTGCGCTGGTGTGGCTGCGGGAGGTGGGGGCGGAGCAGTTCGCGGACCGGCACCCGGACGAGCTCTCGGGTGGTCAGGCCCAGCGGGTGGCCATCGCGCGCGTGCTGGCCGCGGAACCCCGGGTGGTCCTGCTGGACGAGCCCCTCAGCGCGCTGGACGTGGCCGCCCGGCCCCGGATGCGCGCGGTGCTGCGCCGGGTGCTCGCGGGGAGGACGGCGGTGGTCGTCACCCACGACGGCGCGGACGTGGCCGAGCTCGCGGACCGGGTGGTGCGGATGGAGCGGGCCGCTTCCCGGGTCTGGGAAGACCCCCGCTCGGACCCTACTTCACCTCGCGGGTGAGCACCCGCCAGATGCCGATCACCAGGGGCAGGCCGATCCACAGCAGCGAGGAGGTGCCCAGCTGCCCCCACTGCGTGGCGGTGAGGTCTACGCCCTCCATGAGCGGAGAGGAGGCTGCGGTCATGTTCACCCACGCGCCGAGATCCCGCAGGGCAGGCACCATCAGCGCGACTGCCGAGTACAGGGTCGGCAGGACGAAGTAGGCGACGATCGCCAGGGGTACGGACAGCAGCGCCAGGCCGAATGCCACACCCTGCAAGAGTGCGAGCATCTGGGTGAGCCACTGGCCCGCCAGCTGCCCGGAATCGGAATCGATGCTCACGGGACTGCCGGAGAGACCGGCCGAGATCAGGTGTGCGATCAGTGCCAGGACCCACGCCGCCGCGAAGGCCACCGTTCCCAGGACCAGCGCGGCGAGGAGCTTGGCGAGCACCACACGGAGTCGGCGGGGTTCCTGGGTGAACGTGATCAGGGCGGTTCGCTGACTCCACTCGTTGCACGCCGTGATGATCCCCAGCACGGGCAGCAGCAACCCCTGCGGCGTCATCGTCAGGACGAAGAGCCCGGGGAGCTCGGCGCCCTCCTCGCGGGTCATCCACGTGGTGAGTCCGAGCACGAGGGCGGTGAGCACGCCGATGGCGATCAGCAGGCCTCGGCCCGCGCGGGTGTCCACCTGCTTGCGCAGCTCCACGCGCAGCAGGGTGAGGAAGGAGAGCCCGCGGCCCTCCAGCTGGGGCTGCGTCCAGGGCGCCGCGGTCTTCGGGGTGGTGGGTGCCGTGCTCATGCGCGGGTCTCCTCTCGGGCGGGGGCCGTGCGGGCGGGCGCATCCTGCTCGGGGGTGTGCTGGGACGGGAGGCTCTGGGACGGGAGGCTCTGGGGCGGGGTGCTTTCGCTCGGCCCGCCGCGGGCGGTGTCCGCGGTGAGCCGCAGGAACATGTCCTCCAGGCGCGTGCTGTCCGCGGGGCGCAGCAGGGTGAGGGGCACCCCGGCGTCGAGGGCCACGCGACCCACGCGGGCGGCGTCGGCCTCGATCTCCGCGGCACCGTCCGTGCGTCCCGAGAAGCAGATGCCGACGGCGCTCAGCGCGTTCGCGAAGGCCGTCCGGTCCTCGGCGTCGGCCACGCAGCCCGGGCGGGTGGTGAGCAGGTCCGTCATGCGGCCCTGCGCCACGATGCGGCCGTGGCCGATCATCACGAGGTCGTCCGCGATGAGCTCCACCTCGTGCAGCAGGTGAGAACTCAGCAGCACGGTGCCGCCCCGGTCCGCGAAGTCCCGCAGCAGCCCGCGCATCCAGTGGATGCCGGCCGGGTCCAGGCCGTTGGCCGGCTCGTCCAGGACGAGCACCTGCGGGCGGCCCATGAGCGCCCCCGCGAGGCCGAGGCGCTGACGCATGCCCAGGGAGTAGTTCTTGACCCGGCGGGAGGCCTCGGAGCGTTCCAGGCCCACCAGGTCCAGCATTTCGTCCACACGGGACCGGCCCATCCCGGTGATCGTGGCCGCGAGCTGCAGCACCTCCCGGCCGGTGCGCCCGGGGTGCTGGGCGGCGGCGTCGAGCATGACGCCCACGTGGCGGCTCGGGTTGGGGAGGTCCTCGTAGCGGCGGCCCAGCACCAGGGCGCTGCCGGACGTGGCGGGCGTGAGGTGGGTGAGCATGCGCAGGGCGGTGGACTTGCCCGCGCCGTTGGGCCCCAGGAACCCGGTGACCCGGCCGGGCTGCGCCGTGAACGAGATGTCGTCCACCGCGGTGAACCCGCCGTAGCGCTTGGTCAGGTGCTCGATCCGAATCATGCCCTCCATCCTGACGGTTGGACGGGGCGAGACCGCGGAGGTGGGGGATGCAGGCGAGTCCCGTGGGGCTCCGCGGCAGGGATGAAGCGTCTACGCGATCAGGCGGACAGGGTTCTCATGCGCGCTCGACGCGTGAGCGGAAGATCCGCTTCCACCAGGGACGGTCCGGCCCACCGGCGGCCGACTCCCACGCGTCGAAGTCGATGCTGATTCCCGGGCCCACCGCGTCCTGCACCCGCTCCGCGAGGCGCTCGCCCTCACGACGGTGGGCCTCGCGCTGCTCTTCCGTGGGCCGGCCCTCGAAGGGGTCGAAGTGCTCGTCGAAGTTCCGGGTCCAGACCAGGATGTCCGCAGCGAGGTCGGGTGGCAGCTGGAAGTCCTCCTCAGCCAGAAGGCCACCCTCTCCCCAGAAGGGCCAGGGGCATCCGTACTCGTTGAACATGCGGATGGTGGGTTTGGTCGTCATACCGCCCCTTCTTCCGTCGACGCGTGGTGTGTTGATTTTCCCGGCACGTGCAGCGGAAAACAACAGCCAAGCGGTCAGTGCGTTCCGTCGGTCGATGACAGGCGTCTGATCCCCCAGGTGCCCACCGCGGGTTCCCGGGATGACACCTCGCCCGTTCCGATGCCCTGGGCAGGAGGGGACCCGGCCCCTGCTACCGTGACCGGGGCCACCGTGAGGGGCCCACCGTGTGATAGCAGGCCATGGCCCTGCCCTGCCTGCCCCGAACCGGGGCGACGAAAGGACCTGTGACTGTGTCTGCCGAGAAGAACCGGAGCTGGTGGCGGCGCTATCTGGCGTTCCCGTTGATCTACAAGCTCGCCATCGCCCTGGTGCTGGGTGCTGTGGTGGGTCTGCTGGTGGGTCCGGACATCGCGGTCATCGAGCCGCTGGGGACGGTCTTCCTCCGGCTGCTGCAGATGATGGTCGTTCCCGTGGTGGTGTTCACCCTGGTGGTCGGTGTGTCGTCCGGCAGTGCAGGACAGTTCGGCCGCGTGGGGGTGAAGATCATGGTCTACTACATGCTCACCACCGTGGTAGCCATCACCCTGGGGCTCGCGCTGGCCTCCCTGGTGCAGCCCGGCGCGGGACTCGTGCTGCCGGACGGTGCAGGGGCGGAACCGAAGGAGGCACCTCCTCTGAAGGAGGTGCTGATCAACATCGTGCCCACCAACCCCCTCAGCGCCATGGTCGAGGGGGACATGCTGGCCGTCCTGTTCTTCGCCCTGGTCTTCGGGCTGGCCCTGGGCGTCCTGCGGAACAGCGAGGACGAGCGGCTGGCCGGTCTCGGTGAGAACATGCGCCGGTTCTTCGAGGCGGGCGCGGAGGTCACCTTCATCGCGATCCGCGGGATCCTGGAGTACGCGCCCATCGGCGTGTTCGCGCTGCTGGCCGTCACCCTGGGCGAGACGGGCGTGGACGCCGTGGCGCCCCTGGCCATGCTCACCGCCACGGTCTACGGCGGGGTGGCCGTCCAGGTTCTGCTGTACTGCGTGCTCCTGCTGCTGTTCGGCCACTCGCTCCGCCGGTTCTTCTCCGCAGCCAAGGAGCCCATGCTCATGTCCTTCGTGACGCGTTCGAGCAGCGGGACCCTGCCCGTGTCCATGCGCGCGGCGGAGAAGATGGGCGTGGACGAGGGTGTCTACGGCTTCACGCTGCCCCTGGGCGCCACCATCAACATGGACGGCACCGCGGTCTACGTGGGGGCCTCCGTCATCTTCGTGGCGAACGTCGCCGGGGTGGACCTGAGCCTCACGGAACTGGTCAGCGTGGCCCTCGTGGGGGTGCTCGCCTCCGTGGGAACGGCGGGTGTGCCCGGGGCGGGACTCATCATGCTCTCGCTCGCCATCACCCAGGCGGGTCTGCCGTTCGGTCCGGTGGCCCTGGTGGCCGGCATCGACGCCTTCCTCGACATGATCCGCTCCCTGTGCAACGTCACCGGCGACCTCGCCGGCTCGCGGATCGTGGACGGCGGGGGGCGGAGGAAGCGCCGGTCCCGCACCGCAGGACCGGGCGCGGTCGGCGGTTCCACGCCCGCTGCGGTCGCCGGCTGAGCCACCGAAGGCGGGCCCGCGGTACGACGCCGCTCGGAGCCCTCCCTGCCGAACCGCGCCAGCCCGGAGGGGTGCCCACCACACCCCGCCCACGCGGATCGGTAGCATGAGCCGGGCCGGTGACCGCCCGGCGTCGACGTCGAGAGAGGACACCCCATGGCCTTCGTCTGCAGCGCCACCTGGACCGCGAAGCCCGGCGAGGAAGGGACCGTGCGGGACGCGCTCGCCCAGCTCTCCCCGGCGGCCCGCCAGGAGCCCGGCAACCTCTACTACCAGGCGTACCAGAGCCCGGAGGAGCCCGCCGTGTTCCGCATCTTCGAGGTCTACACGGACAAGGACGCCTTCACAGCCCACGTGAACTCCGAGCACTTCGCCCGCTGGGGCGTGGGACAGGCGCTCCCCGCGCTGGAGAGCAACGAGCACGAGACGTACCAGACGCTCGATTTCTGACGGGCCGCGCGTGACCAACCACGACGGGACGACGCCGCCGCTACGCCCGGACCCTGCCTGGGCCGTGGTCCTCAGCGAGGTCTTCCAGGCGCCGCTCGTGCTGGCCGCGCTGCTGGTGGTCCTGCCGTGGACCGCGCACGGGAGCGTCGGGGCACTGCTGTGGGGCGTGGCCGCGGCGCTGACGGTCTGCGGGGTCTCGCTCGCCACGGTGACGGTGCTGGCGCGCCGGGGTGTGCTCACCGACCACCACGTGAGCGTCAAGGAGCACCGCCGCCCGGTCATGGCCGGCACGTTCCTGCTGGTGGCCGCGTTCCTGGCCGTCAACCTCGCGTTCCACGGGCCCGTGGAGATCACGGGCCTGCTCACCGCCACGCTCGCGGCCAGCGCCGTGGTGGCCCTGGTGAGCCCGTGGTGGAAGATCTCGGTGCACGGCATGATGATGGGCGGCACCGCGGCGATCCTGCCCCTGGCGTGGGGGCCGTGGGGTTTGCTCTTCGTCCCGGTCGCGGTGGCCGTCTGCGTGAGCCGCCGCGTCCTGGGCGCGCACACGTGGCCGCAGCTGGTGGCGGGTTCCGCCTACGGGGTGGTGTTCCTGGGCGGGATCTACGCCCTCGCCGCGGGTTGATCCTGCCGCGCCGTCCCGGACCACGACGACGCCGCGCCCCGCCCGGACAGGCCGCTCCGGATCACGACGCCGCCGCCACCGCACGGCGAGTGCGGCGCTGGGACTCAGGCGGCGCCGTCGGCACCCTTCTTGGCCGCGAGAACAAGGGGAACCGCGGCGGCCAGGATGGCCACCGACGGGATGACCCCGAGCCACGGAACCAGCCCCGCGGGGCCCAGGAAGACCAGGGCCAGACACACCAGGTCGAGAACGAGGATCGCCAGACACGCGGTTCTGGCCACCGGGAGGGCTGCGGCGTGACCTGCGCGCCAGGCGGCGTCACTGCGCTTCGTGGCTTTGGTGCGGATGCCCACGGCGCCGTTCCGTCCCATCTCCCCGCTGGCCCCCATGCGGGTGACCATGAAGAGGATGCCGAGCACCACCACGGACATGACGATGCCGATGAGGGCTCCTGCGCTGGAATCGTCCATGCGAGGGACGATACCCGGGGTGCGTGGCCGGGGCACGGGGTGGGGTGCGCCGGGGGCGAGCCCGCACGGGGAGGGAGTAAGCGGCGTCGTCAGGTCAGGACCGTGAGCAACCCGGCCGCGAGCAGACCGCCCACGACGACCCACCCCGTCACCAGCAGTGTGGTGCGCACCCCGAAGTGGCGGGCGACCATCACGATGGACGGGATGCTCAGCGCGGGCAGGGTGATGAGCAGGACCCCGGCGACGCCATAGCTGGCCCCCGCGGCGGTGAGACCCACGAGCACGGGAATCTCGCCGCCCGTGGGGATCACCAGCGCCGCACCGATCACACCCACCAGGAGCAGGGCGAGCGGCCCGGCGTGCTGGCTCAGGACGGCAACGTTCGAGAGCCACCCGGAGAAGAACCCGACGAGCAGGACGAGCACCACGTACTCCGGGACCAGGACCACCAGGTAGCGGCCCAGGGCCTTCCCGAAGCGGACGAGCATCTCACCCCAGGTCCGCGGATCGGCGGGCAGGGCGTCGGGCGTCTCCACCTGCACCGTGGAGAAGCGCCGGCTCACGAGCACGGCCGCGACCAGGACCACCACCACGCCCACGACCACGCGCGTGGTCACGAACGGCCAGGGCATGGTGAGCCCCAGGAACACGAGCACCGCGGGGTTGAGCAGGGGGTTGGCCAGCCAGTAGGCCACGGTCGCGCCCGCGGGCGCGCCGGAGCGGCGCAGGCCGATGGCCACGGGGGCCGTGCAACACGTGCACATCATGCTGGGCAGAGCGAGCAGCGCTCCCGAGATGCCCTGCCCCCAGGAGGTCCTGCGGCTCAGCACCCGGAGCAGCCAGCGGCGCGGCACCAGGGACTCCAGCGCGGCGGCCACCAGGAGGGCGACGAGCGCGGCCTTCCACACGGCCTTGAGGTACACGACGGTGAAGTCGAACGCGCCCTGCAGGGACGGCGTGGATCCGGCCGCGCCGAAGATCGCCTTCCCGTCCCACACGCCGGTCTCAGCCAGCTTGTGGGCCTTGAGGTCGTACGGGAGCCACTTGGCCCACATCAGCCCGGCCACCAGGATCCCCAGGGTGAGCGCGAGCCCCGCCCAGCCCAGGCGCTTCTCGGGGGTGGCGGTCTCGGGGGTTTTGACGGGCGCGGTCGTGCTCACGGGGGCCTTTCGAAGCGGGGGCTGTGCGCGTCGTCGTCACCGGGGGACGACGACGCCGGGCCAGCCTACGCCCGGCGCTATCCTTCGGCGGCCGGGAGGCGCGGCGCTCACACCGAGCTCAGGTACGGCCCCAGGGGCTCCCCATCGGGGAAGTTGCCTCTCAGCTCTTCTATGAAGCCGCTTGGAGACGAACCGTCCCAGAAGTGGCTGATGCTCTGTGGCTCGACAGTAGGGTCGAAGGGCACGACCTCGAGGGCCGCGGGCCCGCGGTCCACGGGCGTGATCTCGCGCCGGTACTCACGCCGCGCGGTTCCGCCCGACACGACGACGTGTCCGTACCCCTCATGCAGACGCGCCGAGACGACCCGCAGGTCCGGGTACAGGTCGTCCAGCATTGCAGGGGTCAGCGACAGGTCGTAAAGGAACCCCGCCCAGTTGCATCGCAGGTTCTCCGGGAACTCGCCGTACTCCAGTGCCACCCGTCCATCCCCCGCCACGGTGATGCCCACGATGTCCTCCCCGGCGGCGACGTCGCAGGCGCGGTGATAAAAGCTGTGCCCGTGGCCCATGGGTCCTCCCTGGTCCTCTGCTCCACGGTGAAGGTCCGCGACTGCTGGTTGAGTTCTGCGCTCGAAGTATCCGGGCTCTGCGCCGCAGGAACGGGCGCCCCGCCCCTCACTCACCCCGCAGCGACGGGAAGTCCGTGTCCGCGTACTCCACGGACTCGCCGGACCCGGAACCCTTCGCCGCCGCCTCGGGCCCGCCCGGCGTCGTACCAGCGCCCTCCAGCGTGTCCGGGTGCAGCAACGCCTCCCGGCGGCGCAGCTCCACGCGGCGGATCTTGCCGGAGATGGTCTTGGGCAGCTCGGCGAACTCCAGGCGGCGGATGCGCTTGTAGGCCGCGAGATTGACCCGGCAGTGGTGCAGGATGCTCTCGGCGGTCTCCGCGGTGGGCTCGTGGCCGTCCGCGAGCACCACGTACGCCTTGGGCACGGCCAGGCGGATGGGGTCCGGGGAGGGAACCACGGCCACCTCCACCACGGCGGGGTGCTCGATCACCACGGACTCCAGCTCGAACGGGGAGAGCCGGTAGTCGGACGCCTTGAACACGTCGTCCGCGCGGCCCACGTACGTGAACACCCCGTGGGCGTCCCGGGAGACCACGTCACCCGTGTGGTAGACGCCGTCCCGGAACGCGTCCGCCGTCTTCCGCGGGTCCCCGTAGTAGCCGGGGGTGAGCCCCACGGGCCGGGGGTCCAGCCGCAGGCACAGCTCGCCCTCGGTCTCGTTCTCCTCGTCGGTGTTCGGGTCGATCAGCACCACGTCGTAGCCCGGCAGCGCACGGCCCATGGCCCCGGGCTTCACGGGCATCCCCGGGGTGTTGGCGATCTGCAGGGAGGACTCGGTCTGACCGAACCCGTCCCGGATGTCCGTGCCCCACGCGGCCTTCACGCGCGAGATGATCTCGGGATTCAGCGGCTCCCCGGCGGACACGGTCTTGCGCGGCGGGTTCTTGAGGTGGCCCAGGTCCGACTGGATGAGCATGCGCCACACCGTGGGCGGCGCGCAGAACGAGGTCACGTGCTCGCGCTCCATCTGGTCCATGAGCGCCACCGCGTTGAAGCGCGTGTAGTTGTAGAGGAACACGGTGGCCCCGGCGATGAACGGCGCGAAGAAGTTGGACCACGCGTGCTTGGCCCACCCCGGGGACGCCACGTTCAGGTGCACGTCCCCCGGCTCCAGGCCGATCCAGTACATCGTGGACAGGTGCCCCACCGGGTAGGACGTGTTGGTGTGCTCCACGAGCTTGGGCAGGGACGTGGTCCCGGACGTGAAGTACAGCAGCAGGGTGGCGTCCGCGGGGGAAGGCTCCAGCACCTCGAACGTCTCCGGCCCGTCAAAGGACCGCGCGTAGTCCAGCACACGGTGCCCGCCGATCGGTTCCAGCTCCGACCCTCCGGACGACGACGTCGCTGCGCCGCCTTCCCCGCCCGCCGCACCGTTCGGGGTGCTCGCGGCTGCGCCCTCACGGGCTGACCCGGAGCTGGACTCGGCGGCGGACGCGGAGCCGGCCGGGGCGGCGTCGTCGTGCGCCGGGTCCATGGCGGGGGAGGCGAAGGCATTAGAGGTCGGGCGCACCCGGTGGTCGGGCTGGTCCGGGACCACCACCAGCGTGAAGTCCCCGGGGACCTCCGCGAACTTCAGGGCGTTGCCGCGGGAGGTGACCACCCAGGAGGCATTGCCGCGGTCCACGCGGTCCCGCAGGTCGTTCTCCCCGAGCATCACGGTGGTGGGAATCATTGGCGCACCGAGCTTGGTGCACGCGAGCATCGTCTCCCACAGCTCCACCTGGTTGCCGAGCATGAGAATCACCCGGTCCCCGCGCCGCACGCCCTGCTCCCGCAGCCACGTGGCCAGCTGGGAGGAGCGCCGGGAGAGCTCGGCGTAGGTGCGGCGCGTCTGGGTGCCGTCCTCCTCCACGATCACCAGCGCCTCGCGGTCTGCCTCCTCGCCCGTACCGAGGGCGTCGAACCAGTCCAGGGCGAAGTTGAAGTGTGTGTACCGCGGCCACTCGAACTCGGCGTGCGCGGCGTCCAGATCGGTGCGCAGCCGGACCAGCTGGTCCCGGGCGGCGCGGAAGCGCTCGGTGACGGACTGCTCGGGTGCGGTGGACTCGCTCATGGGCTCCTCGTTCCAGGTGCAGGCCCCGGTGCCGCGCTGGCGAACCGCGAGCGGCACGGTGACCATGCGGCTGCCAGGGGTCCGGGGGCGAACTTTCCCCCAAGGTACTGCAGGAATGCGTGGAGATGTGGTCCGTGTCACGGGAAATATCGAGGGGTCGAGGGAACGTGCCGGTCGGGTCTCGCTGGGGAGTGCGCTCCGCACGGCAAGGCGCTGCAGTGAGGGTCGAGGGACGTTGCGGACCCGCCCGCCATGAGCGGACCGCGCGGCACGGTCGGAAGGATCCCGCAGCGGATGGGTGCCCGCTGCAGTCTGCCCCTGCAATCCAGGAACGGCTGTGACGTGAACAACTCCGCGCGGGCCCGTACGATCGGCCGGGACAGCAACCACGCGGCGTCGTCCGACGCCGGGAACGCACGAGCGCAGGAGCGAGCATGGAGATCACGGGAACCTCGGCCATCGTCACGGGAGCGGCCTCCGGGCTGGGAGCGGCCACCGCGGCGCGGCTCATCGCGCTCGGCGCGCACGTGGTGGGCATCGACCTGCCGGGCGGCATCGAGAAGGCTCCTCAGGTGGAGGGGCTCGCGTACGTGGCCGCGGACGTGACGAACGAGGACGAGGTGCGGGCCGCCGTCGCCCGGGCCGCGGAGATCGCCCCGCTGCGCACCGTGGTGAACTGCGCCGGCATCGGGCCCTCCGCGCGCGTGGTGGGCCGCAACGGCGTGCACGACCTCGCGCTGTTCGACCGCGTGGTGCGCATCAACCTGGTGGGCACGTTCACGGTGCTCGCGCTCGCCGCCGAGGTGATGACCGCCCAGGAGCCCGTGGACGAGGCCGGGCAGCGCGGCGTGGTCATCAACACCGCGTCCGTGGCCGCGTTCGAGGGGCAGATCGGGCAGGCCGCGTACGCCGCGTCCAAGGGTGGGGTGCACTCCCTGACCATTGCCGCCGCGCGCGACCTCTCCTCCAAGGGTGTGCGCGTGATGACGATCGCCCCCGGCATCGTGGACACCCCCATGCTCGGCAGCGTGGGCGAGGACTTCCGTTCCGCGCTCGCCGAGTCCGTGCCCTTCCCGCACCGCCTCGCGCAGCCCGCGGAGTTCGCGCAGCTGGCCGGGATGATCGTGGAGCACGACTACCTCAACGGCGAGACCATCCGCATGGACGGCGCGCTGCGCATGGCGCCGCGCTGATCCGCGCTGCCGCGCGCTTGCCTCGCCCCAGACGGGCACCCCCGGGCGATGACGCCGCACGGTCCCGCACATGACGATGCCTCGTCACGGTCCACCCGTGACGAGGCATCGTCATGTGGCCATCAGAACCCCGAGGTCCTGACCTGCGCGGGGCCCCGGGGGGGTCGTGCCGCTGAGGTCGGCGCGGCCCCCGGGGAGCAGGATGCAGCTCAGTCGACCGTGAGCACGATCTTGCCCACGGCGTGGCCCTCCTGGCTTGCGGCGAACGCCTCCGGGAGCTGCTCGAGCGGGAATGTGCGGTCCACGCGGACGGCGAGCTTGCCGGCGTCGGCCAGGCGGGCGAGCTCGGTGAGCTGCTCGGAGTCCGGGGTGACCCACAGGTAGTGGCCGCCGTTCTCCGCCACCGAGGGGTCCGCGATGGAGCCGTGCTGGGCGCCCTCGGCGAGCACGGCCAGGGTGTCCTCCAGGACGCCGCCCACGAAGTCCGCGACGACGTCCACGCCATTCGGGGCGAGCTCCCGCACGCGCTCCGCGAGGCCCTCGCCGTACTCCACGGGCTCGGCGCCGAGCTCGCGCACGTAGTCGTGGTTCTTGGCGGACGCGGTGCCGATCACGCGGGCGCCGAACGCCTTGGCGATCTGCACACCCATGCTGCCCACCCCGCCGGAGGCCGCGTGGATCAGCACGGTCTTGCCCTCCGCGAGGCCCAGCCGGGTGAGCACCTGGTACGCGGTGAGCCCCGCGAGCGGCAGGCCACCGGCCTCCTCCCAGGACATGGCCTCCGGCTTGGGGGCGAGCGCCCGCACGGGCACGGAGACGTACTGCGCGAACGTGCCGCCGTGGACCCAGTCCTTGCGGGCGTAGGCGATCACCTCGTCCCCCTCGGAGACGCCGGGGGTGTCGAAGCCCTTCTGCGTCACCACACCGGCGACGTCCCAGCCCGGAACCACCGGGAACTGTGCGTTCATCACGGGGTCCAGCCCGCCGGACATCACCTTCCAGTCCACGGGGTTGATCCCCGCCGCCTTGACCCGCACCAGGACCTCGCCGGGCCCCACCTTGGGCAGGGGCTGGTCGGTGAGCTCCAGGACGGACGGGTCGCCGTACTGCTGATAGGTCTGTGCCTTCATCGTGGTCATGTCCGACTCAACGGGATCGGGCGGGAGCCTTATTCCATGCCGCGGCAAGTTCTTCCGTGCGCGGGGCGCGCTCCCTGCGCTGTCCGCCTGGCGACGTCGCACGGTCGCCCCGGTCCCGGTCCCGGCCCTCGCGTCTCAGGCGCTGATCAGCGCAATCCCCGTGAGCACCGCCGCGCAGCCGACGAGCCGCGGGACCAGGCGGTTCTCCTTGTGGATCCACCAGGCGAGCAGTGAACCCACCACGATGCTCGACTCCCGCAACGGTGCCACCAGCGCCACCGGCGTGGACTGCATGGCGAACAGCACCAGGATGTACGCGAGCGGGGACAGCAGCCCCACGGACACGACCTTCCCCCGGTCCAGCCTCCAGGACTCCACCATCTGCTCCCGCTGCCGCCACGCCTTGGGGGTCAGGGTCAGCACGAGCACCACGGAGGTGAGCGCGAAGTACAGCACGGGCGGAAGGTCCAGGGCGGTCATCGAGTGGTCATCCCACAGGGTGTACCCGGCAATGCACGCACCCACCGCGGCACCCCAGAGCACGCCGGTCAGGGCGGAGCCGCGCCTCGGGGCGGGTGCGGCGTCGTCGTGCGGTGCGGAGGGGCTGCCCCCGGCGGTGTCGCCAGCAGCGCCACCGGCGGCCGCGGCGTCGTCCTCGGAGGAGGCGGCGGCAGGGGAGGTGGGAGTGCCGAACGTGGCCACCACGGCCACGCCCACCAGGACCGCGACGGCGCCCGCCGCGGCGGTGAGGGAGAGCTGCTCGCCCAGGAGCAGCACCGCCACGAACATCGTGATCATGGGCCCGGTGCCGCGGGCCACGGCGTAGACCACGCCCAGGGGCGCGCGGTCGTAGCCGGTCTGCAGGGCGATCCCGTAGACGGTGTGCAGCAGCCCGGAGACCACGGCAGCGCCCACGAGCGGCCACCCCCAGGACTGCCACGCGCCGGGCTCCAGCAGGCTCACGGGAACGAGCACGATTGCCGAGACGAGCCCGTACCACCACACGAACAGCGTTCCGTTGCCGCGGACCCCCTTGGCGAGGATGTTCCACACGGCGTGCACCACGGCGGCCAGCAGGATGAGGGAGACGCTGAGAGTCGACATCACCACCATTGGAGCGCACGGGGAAGGGCCGGGGCCAACCGGGTGGCGAAGTGTGTCAGCAGGAGGTGGCTGCACCCCGACCCCCGGGTGAACGGTTCGTGAACTCCGGTGCTGCTCACTCGCCCCGGAGCGTCATGAGCTCGGCCATGGCCGCGACCGTCTGGCGGGCGATGTCCGTCCTGTTCTCCACGTGCAGCTTGAACATGACCCCCTCGCCCAGGGAGATGACCAGCTCCGCGGGAATCGTGGTGCGCCCACTGAGCCTGAGCAGCTCACGGGCCTGCGCCTCGAGCCGCACGCGCTCCGCCGCCAGCACGGTGGCGAGCTCCGCGTTCTCCCGGGTGGTGTCCACGAGCCAGCACAGGGTGCCCCGCAGGTCCTCGTCCCCCAGGGCGCTGCCGGTGATGACCCGCAGCATGCGGTGCGCGGTGAGCTCCGCGTCCGGGCGGGCGGCGTCCTCGGCGGCCTCCCGCAGGACGCGCTGCGCCTCGGCGTCCCGGCGGGTCTCGATGTCCTCCACGCAGGCGCGCAGCAGGGCGTCCCGGGTGGCGAAGTAGTAGCGGATGGAGCCGTGGGGCACACCCGCCCGCTCGGCCACCTGGCGGTGGGTCACGGCGGCCGTCCCGCCGCGCGCCAGCAGCTCGCACGCGGCGGCGAGGATGTCCGCCCGGCGCTCCACGGCGCGGGCCTGGGTGCCGGTCATGGTCATCACTCCAAAAACTAGTACGAGCGTACAACTATGCTATATCCTCGTCCCGTGCCACCCGCCGTGCGGGCAGAGACAGCGAGAAGGCCAGCGCCGCCATGACAGCCACCCTTGACACCTCCCAGGAGAGCACGGCCCAGGACGGGGCCTCGCGCTCCTTCCTGCTCTCCCTCGCCGCCGTCCTGGGCGTGGGGCCGTTCGCCATCGACATGTACCTCGCGTCTCTTCCCCAGATCGGCGCTGACTTCGCCGCCCCGTCCTGGACCGTGCAGCTCACCCTCACCGGCTACCTCGTGATGCTCGGTGCCGGGCAGCTCGTGGCGGGGCCCGTGACGGACGCGTTCGGGCGGCGTCGTCCCCTGCTGCTGGGCCTCGCGGTGTTCATCGCGAGCTGCCTGCTGGCGGCGGCGGCCCCGAGCATGGCCGTCCTGGTGGTCGCCCGCATGCTGCAGGGCGCGGGTGCCGCCATGGCGTTCGTGGTCATCAACAGCGCCGTGCGGGACCGCGTGACGGGCGACGCCGCCACCCAGGCCTTCGCGGTCCTCGTCACCGTGACCTCGGTGGTGCCCATGATCTCCCCGGCCGTGGGCGGCTGGGTGGGCCAGTTCTTCGGGTGGCGCCCGGTCTTCCTGGTGCTCGCGCTGATCGGGCTCACCGCACTGGGCGTGGTGCTCCGGTGGCTGCCGGAGTCGCTGCCGCCGCAGCGGCGGGTGGCCCTGAACTTCGGCCCCGTGCTGCGCGCGTACGCCGGGCACCTGGGCTCGTGGCGCATGCTGCTGCCGCTGGGGGCGCTCGCCGGCAGCTTCGTCTACCTGTTCTGCTACCTGGGCGGGGCCTCCTACGTGTACCAGGGCCACTACGGGGTGGGGCAGGCGCAGTTCGGCATGATCTTCGGGGTCACCGGCATCGCCTCGGTGCTGGGCGCGGTCATGGGCCACCGGCTGGCGTACCGGATGAGCACGGGCAGGCTCGGTGTGCTCGGCGTGCTCGTCATGGTGGCCGGTGGCGTCCTCTCCACCGCCGCGGCCCTCTTCACCGACTCGCTGCTCCTGCTGGCCCTCGGCGTGGGCTTCGGGCTGCTGGGCCTGGGGGCGTGCGAACCCGCGTTCATGTCCCTGTGCATGTCCTCGGCCATCGAGAACGTGGGTGCGGCCTCTGCACTGCTGGGCGCCACCCAGTTCCTCGCCGGCGCGCTGACGACGGCGCTCATCGCCTTCCCCGCCTCCGCCGCCTCCTGGGCCTGGGCCGTCACGATGCTCGGCGTCGCCCTCGTCTCGCTGCTGCTCGCGGGCCTCGCGGCGCGCCGGAAGAGGTCCGCGACCGGGCAGGCGGACGCGGAGGCCTGACCTGCGAGGCGGGTTTCTGAGGGGGGCGCTCACAGACCAGTCCGGCGCGCTGCTCTGCCTCACCCGCGCCACCTGGGGATGGTGGGCGCCGGTCCTCTATGATCAGCGTCGAGTACTTGCCGTGTCACCGACAACTCAGGAGCAGACCATGCCCGCATCCCCCGCTGAAAGTGCCCGGAGCACGGAACCGCCCCTGCGGTCCCGCCCCGCCCGTCCCGCGCTGGAGGGCATGTCCGAAGCCCGGCGCCCCACCGGCCCGATCCTGGCGATCGTGGTCACGCTGCTCATCATGCTTCTCGGCCAGCTTCCCGTGGCGCCCCTCGCCACCATGCTGCCCACGGATTCGTTCGGTGGGCAGCTGTTGCTGACCTCGTCCTTCCTGATCCCCATGCTGCTGTTCTTCGCCTGGGTGAAGTTCAAGGAGAAGCGTCCCGTCTCCTCCCTCGGCTTCCGGGGTGGGCTGGGCCGCGGCGTCGTGCTCGGGGCGGCCCTGGGCCTTGTCATGACCACCGTCACCGTACTGGTCAACGTGGCCATGGGAACCGCGACCCTCGGCACCCCCACGTGGGGCATGCTGCTGCCGGCACTGGTGCTGCTCATCGGCTTCGCCATCCAGGCCTCCACCGAGGAGATCGCGGATCGCGGCTACCTCATGCAGGCCGTGGCACCCCGCTGGGGCCTGGTGGCGGCCATCGTCGTCCAGACCGTGGTGTTCGCCGTGCTGCACGGCGCCAACGGCGGTCTCACCTGGGTGGCCTGGGCCAACCTCTGCGGCGTCTCCGTGTTCCTGGGCCTCTGGGTGTGGGTCTCCGGCAGCCTGTGGGGTGCCTGCGCTTTCCACACCGTCTGGAACTGGAGCCAGGGCAACCTGTGGGGGGCTCCCGTCTCCCACACCCGCGTGGGCACCGCCGTGGGCCACTACACCCCGGACGAGGCCAGCTCCGCCCTGCTCACCGGCGGGCCCTTCGGCCTGGAGGGCTCCGTCATTCCCCTGGTCATGTTCATCATCGGCTCGGTCGTCCTGGTGGTCGTGGGACGGCGCCGCCACTCGCCGACCGGCCGACCGCGCGTCTGAGGTCCTCGGTGACGGTCCCGCCGCCCGCTCCCCCGGGAGCGGGCGGCGCCTGTAAGGTCGAGGGGTGCTCAGGCGCCGGGGCGTCGCGCCGCTGTGGCCGATCCCTCCGTCGAACCGCACGACGACCGCTTCGGAAGGCCGCACTGTGAAGAAACGACTCGTTGCCGAATGGGAGCCCGCGCTCGGGGCCTTCGTCACCTGGCCCGCGGCGCTGCCCGGGGCCCTGCTGCGGGACCTCGCGCTGGACGAGCACCTGTGGGTCCTCGTGACGGACTCCGCCTCGGAGACCGACGCCGCCGCGTGGTTCGCGTCCCAGGGTGTGGCCCCGGACCGGGTCACGTTCGTGCGCGCCCCGCAGGGCGACGACGCCGTGTGGGTGCGCGACTGGGGCCCGCACCCCGTGATGGACGAGCACGGGCAGCTGTGGTGCGTGGGCCCGCGGTACGTGTACGCCACACCGTTCACCGCCCACGAGCCGGGGGCGCCGTTGGAGACCGCGGACCGTGCGCCTCTCGCGGCCCTGGAGTACGAACCGCTCGACCAGCGCGCCCAGCCCGCCCTCGCGAGGGCCCTGGGGCTGCCGTTCGAGCGGCTCCCGCACGCCTTCACCGGGGGCAACGTGCTCTCGGACGGGCACGACATGCTCCTCAGCACCGAGGTGCTCGCCGCGGAGAACGCGTTCGACGGCGCCACGTGGGACGAGGTGCGCCAGGACGCCTCCGCGGCCACGGGCATGAGCGAGCACGTGGTGCTGCCCGACTACGAGAACTGGGGCATCCAGCACGCGGACTGCCTGCTCAAGGTTCTGGACGAGGAGCGGCTTTTGGTGCTGCGCCCGCCCGCGGACCACCCGCTGCGGGAGCGCTACGACGCGATCGTGACCGAGCACCTGGAACCCCTGCTCACCCGGTACGGGCGTCCCTTCGAGATCCTGCGCATGGACACCGGCATCAGCCCCCACGGCGGGTTGGCGCCCTACGTGAACTCCGTGATCCTCAACAAGATCGTCTACGTGCCGTCCTACGGCATCCCCGAGGACGAGACCGCCCTCGAGCAGTGGCGTGCCGCCATGCCCGGGTACGAGGTCCGCGGGTACACGTTCTCCGTCGACAAGGAGCCCCACGCGGTGCGCAACCCGCGCAACCCGGGCCCCACCGGCTGGCGGGACGGGGACGTGCTGCACTGCCGGGTCCGCGGGGTGTTCGACCCGAGGATGGTGCACGTCTCCGTGCGCCGCCCCGGGCCCGAGAACCCCTCCCTGGTGCGCGTGCGCGCTGAGGGCTGCGGCGGCACCCGGGTGAAGGCGGTGATGCTGCTGAGCCGGGAGCCCCACGCCGCTCGGACCGGGGGCACGCAGACCACCCGCACCCCCATGCCGGAGACCGCACTCAACGGCGAGCACACGGCCCACCTGCCGTTCACGCCGGACGCCGAGGCGCTCGACTACGCCGTGGAGGTCCGCACCGAGGACGGCCGGGTGCAGCGCTGGCCGCGCCCGTCGGACGCGTGGCTGCGGGCGACGTCGCGTGGTTGAGGCCTCGCAGACAGCCTCCCGCGCGGGCGGGTGCGTGGCCCGACGCACCCGGTGCGGGGGCCGCGGAACCCGGCCCTGCGGCGTCGTCCCCGCGGTGGCGGGGCGGGGCGGGGTCGTGGCCGCGGCGCCGATAGACTGACCGACCGTGGCCAAGCTCTACTTCCGCTACGGCGCGATGAACTCCGGGAAATCCACGGCGCTGCTCCAGGCCGCCTACAACTACGAGGAGCGCGGGCAGCGCGTGCTGCTGGCCAAGCCCCAGGTGGACACCAAGGGCGAGGACCAGATCCTCTCCCGGCTGGGTGTCACCCGCACGGTGGACTTCCTGATTCCGCCGGGTGAGAGCGCCATGGGCCTGTTCAAGCGTCATGCCCTGGGTGATGACCCCGATGCCCTGCTCGAGCACGTGGCGGCCCAGCCCGTGGCGTGCCTGCTGGTGGACGAGGCGCAGTTCCTGGAAGCCGAGCAGGTGGACGACCTGCTGCGCATCGCCGTGCTCCTGGAGGTTCCGGTGATGGCGTACGGCATCCGCACGGACTTCCGCACCCGCTCGTTCCCGGGCTCCGAGCGCCTCATGGAGCTCGCCCACTCGCTCGAGGAGCTCAAGACCATCTGCCGCTGCGGCCGCAAGGCCCTGTTCAACACGCGGCGCGTGGGCGAGGACTTCGTCTTCGAGGGGGACCAAGTGGCCATCGACGGCGTGGCCGTGACCTACGAGTCGCTGTGCGCGGCGTGCTACCTGCGCGAGTCCGGCGGCCGGCTGGGCTGAGACCCGCGCTGACGACGCCGCTGCGCCGGGTCCGCGGGCACGGCACCTCCCCGCGGGGCGGGTGTGCGGTCTCGCCCTGGCCCCGCCACGGGGCCGCTCCCGGAACCCGGCACCGTGGCGGCCGCGGGGGCCCGCGCGGGGTGACCGGGCGTCGTCGTCCCCGCTGTCCTGGCCTGCCGCCCCGTAAGCTGGAGCCATGAGCACCGACTTCACCCCCGTGGACCTGGACACCGCCCGCGAGCACCTGCGCGACCTCATCAAGGACCTCGCCGTGGTGCGGGGCAGGGTCACGCTGGCCAGCGGCATCGAGGCGGACTACTACGTGGACCTGCGGCGGGTGACCCTGCACCACGAGGCCTCCCGGTACGTGGGCCAGGTGATGCTGGGCCTGCTGGACGAGGCGGGCATCGCGTTCGACGCCGCCGGCGGCCTCACCATGGGCGCGGACCCCGTGGGCAACGCCATCATGCGCACCGCCGGGGACCAGGACCGGGCGATCGACACGTTCGTGGTGCGCAAGGCCCAGAAGTCCTACGGCATGGGCCGCCAGGTGGAGGGCCCCAGCGTGGTGGGCCGCAACGTGGTGGTCGTGGAGGACACCTCCACCACGGGCGGTTCCGCGCTCACCGCGGTGGAGGCGCTGCAGAAGGCGGGCGCGAACGTCGTGGCCGTGGCCGTGATCGTGGACCGCCGCACCGGCGCCAAGGAGCGCATCGAGGAGACCGCGGGCGTCCCGTGCCTGTACGCCTACTCCAAGGACGAGCTGGGGCTTGACTGACCCGGACCGCTCGCACGTGTCCGGCCCACGGTCGGCCGAGGGCGACGCCGCTGCGGCCCACCGGGCGCCGGGCGAGCCCCTGGGCCCCGGACCCGCGCCTGCGGACCGCGTGGTCGGGGTCGGCCCGTGGCAGGGTGACTGGCCCACCGGGGAGCACTGGGACCCCGAGCTGCTGCGCGAGGGCGACCGCCGCAACGTGGCGGACCGGTACCGCTACTGGCGCATGGACGCGATCATCGCGGACCTGGACTCCCGGCGGCACGCGTTCCACGTGGCGGTGGAGAACTGGGAGCACGACTTCAACATCGGCTCCGTGGTGCGCACCGCGAACGCGTTCCTGGCGCGGGAGGTGCACATCATCGGGCGGCGCCGCTGGAACCGCCGCGGGGCCATGGTCACGGACCGCTACCAGCACGTGCGCCACCACGCGAGCGTCGCCGAGTTCATGGACTGGGCCCGCGGGGAGGGGCTGGCGGTGCTCGCGATCGACAACGTCCCCGGCTCGCAGCTGATCGAGACGTTCGACCTCCCCGAGCACTGCGTGCTGGTGTTCGGCCAGGAGGGCCCGGGGGTCTCGGAGGAGCTGGTGGCGCGGGCGGATGCCGTTCTGGCCATCGAGCAGTTCGGCTCCACCCGCTCCATCAACGCGGGCGCGGCCGCCGCGGTGACCATGCACGCCTGGATCCGGCGGCACGTCTTCGGCCAGCGGGTGGCGGAGGACTGAGCAGCCCGCCGCGGCACGGCACATCACCGCTGGGTGGGGCGCGGCACGAGACGGCGCGGGGGGGGGGCATGGCGCGGCAGGGTGCAGCACGGCGCTGGATGGCGCGGGCCCACCGCGCTGACGCGAACCCCGGGCCCGGGGCTCTCATCATCGACCGTCAGCGCTCCGGAACGGTGCGGGGTGTCCGCACCGGTGCCGCACCCGGTCCCGCGACCGCGTCAGCCGCCCGTCGCAGCGCCTCCAGCACCGCCTGGGCCGCGCGGTGGTTCCGCGCACTCTCCCGCCACGCCGCCGTGACCGTGCGGCACGGCGGGGGATCGCCCAGGGGCAGGGTCACGATCCCCTCGGGGGCGGAGTCCAGCGCCAGCTCCGGGAGCACGGCCACCGCGTGACCGCCCGCCACGAACGCCGCCTGCACCGCGAGGTCCTCGGAGACGCACGTGACGCGCGGTTCGTAGCCGCGGCGTCGGCACTGCTCGCCCAGCCACGCGCGCGGCGGGGTGTGCTCCGGGTCGGCGGCCCACGCGGCGTCGGCCAGCTGGGCGAGGACGTCCCCCTCCTGGTCCAACGACGCCGCGCGCTCCGCCCCCACGGCCAGCCGCAGCGGGTCGCGCAGCAGCGGCACCAGCACCACACCGGGCGCGGGCGGGACGACCGCCCCCGGGTAGCTCTCCGCGAGCACCACGTCCACGCCCGCACCGGGCAGGGCTGCGAGCGCCTCGTCCGTCTCCCCGAGCCGGAAGACCACGTCCACCCCGGGGTGCCGGGTGTGCAGATCGCTCAGCGCGGCGGGCACCAGGGTCACGGCGGCGGACTGGAACCCGGCCACGGTCACCGTGCCGCGCGGCTCGGTGCCGGCGGCGAGGACATCGGCCTCCGCGCGCTCCATGTCCGCGAGGATCGTGCGGGCGTGTGCGGCCAGGACCGTGCCCTGGTCCGTGAGCACGAGGCGTCGTCCCGCGCGCGCCACGAGCGGGACCCCCACGTCCTTCTCGAGCTGGTGCAGCTGCTGGGAAACCGCGGACGTGCTGTAGGACAGGGACTCGGCCACGGCGCGCAGCGTGCCACGGCGGCTGAGCTCGGCCAGGATCCTGAGCCGGTCCGCATTCAGCACGGCGGACCTCCTTCGTGGGAAACGGTCCCGGTCAGTGTGTCACGCGGCGGGCAGGGGGTTGGCGCTCAGGCCCTCCGTGCTGATGAGCAGCACGGTGGAGCCGCCGTCCAGCCCCAGCTCCTCCCGGGCACCGGGGGTGGCCAGCAGCTCCCGCACCCCCGCCAACGACGCCGCTCCGCACGGTCCCGAGTCCTGCCCCAGCTCCTGCAGGTCGGCCACGGCGCGGCGGCACTCCTCCTCCGTCACGGAGACGGCCGCGCTCACGCCGTCCCGCAGTGCGGGCCACCCGATGCCGGAGGGGGTCCCGCAGTTGAGTCCGGCCATCACCGTGTGGGCGGAGGTGTCCACGGTGACGGGCTCCCCGGCCTTCAGGGACTGGGCCACGCAGTCCGCGGTGCGCGGCTCCACGGTCAGCAGTGCCGCGCCGCCGCGGGTGGTGCCCCGGTAGTGCTCCACCATGGCGTGGGCGAGTGCTCCGACACCCACCGGGCAGGCCACCAGGTCCGCGCCGTGGGCTCCGAGGGCGGCGAGCTGCTCGTCCGCCTCCGCGAACAGGGCGGTGTAGCCCTCCACGATCCAGCGCGGCACCTCCTCGTAGCCGGGCCAGGAGGTGTCCTGCACCAGCAACTGGTCGGGGCCGGTGGCCGAGGCGGCGGCGGTGGCCACGGCGTCGTCGTACGTGGGCCCGCCGGGCAGCACCGGGGCGCCCTCCGCCTCGATGGCCCGGACGGCGGACTCGCCGACGCCGCGCGGGATGTACACGCGCGCCCGCAGCCCCAGCATCGAGGCCATGCGGGCCACGGCGCGGCCGTGGTTGCCGTCCGTCGCCGTCACGACGGTGAGCTCCGGGGAGCCGGCGGCGTCCAGCGCGGCGCGCAGGGACTCCACGGTGAGGTGCGCGGCGGGGAGGTCGATGCGCCGGGCGACGACGCGGCACACCGCCCAGGACGCCCCGAGGATCTTGAACGCCGGCAGTCCCAGCCGGTCGGACTCGTCCTTCACGACCACGCGGCCCACGCCGAGCTCCCGCGCGAGCCCGGGCAGCTCGCGCAGGGTGGTGGGGGCGTAGCCGGTCATGCTCCGGTGCAGGCCGAGGGCGCAGGCCGTCGTGGCGGATGTACGCCATTGGGCGGCGCGGGGGTTGAGGTACGGGGCGGCGGTCTGTGTCGAGGTCATGCCTCCATGCCCCCGGGGCAGAAAGCACAAGAAAAGCGGGATTTTTGGGACGTCAGTGGCCGTACTTACTTCACCATCAGCACATGCAGACGGTGGCACTGGAACCGGCGGATGGCCCGTGCGTCGCGCCCAGGACGGGCGGATGGTGGCGTGCGGGCGGTGGGGAGAGGCGGCGTCGTGCCACGTCACCGGCGCGGGGGTTGCGGGCAGGCCTGCCCGAGCGGCTATGGCCAGGGGTGGGAAGTTACCGTAGGGTCCTGTGAGTCGCATCACACTACGAAAGGGTCACACGACCATGTCACGATCGACCACACGGCCCCTGCCCCTTCGACGATCGGCGGGTGCGCTGGCGCTCGGCGCCGGGCTGCTGCTCGCAGGACTGCAGCCCGCCCACGCGGAGACCACCCCGGACGGGGGCTTCTCCGAGCTGCCCCGCAGCGAACAGGACCAGGTGCTCAAGGACGAGGGCCTCACGCGCGGGGACGTGACCCGTGAGGACGCCCTGCAGAAGCTGCGCGGCTCCACGGACGCGGACTTCTACAGCACCCCGGCCCAGCTGCCGGCCACCAACGGGGACGTGGTGCGCTCCGAGCCCTCCACCTTCTACGTAGACCCGGTGAAGCTCATCAAGCCGAATGCGTCCGCCACGCGCGTCATGTACAAGACCACGAACAGCAAGAACCAGGCCGTGCCCGCGAGCGGCACCGTGCTGCAGTCCAAGAACGCGTGGCGCAAGTCCAGCCCGCGCCCGCTCGTGGTGCTGTCCCCGGGCACCCAGGGCATGGGTGACTCGTGTGCGCCCTCCCGCCAGCTCGCCATGGGCACCAACTACGAGGGCATCAATGTCTCCGGGCTGGTCAACGCCGGGTACAACGTGGTGGTGCCGGACTACATCGGGTTGGGCACCGAGGGCACCCACACCTACATGAACCGCGTGGACCAGGCCCACGCCGTCCTGGACGCGGTGCGTGCCGCGCAACGCCTCGGGGTGAAGGGCATGGACGCCACCACCCCCGTGGCCGCGGTGGGGTACTCGCAGGGCGGCGGGGCCACGGCGTCGGCAGTGGAGAGTGCCTCCGAGTACGCGCCCGAGCTGCAGCTCAAGAGCGCGTGGGTGGGTGCGCCCCCGGCAGGCCTGGCCGCCACCGGCAAGAAGATCGACTCCACCCTGTTCACGGGCCTGTCCCTCTACGTGATGGGCGCCGCCCAGGACTCCGGGGTGGACGTGCGCGGCAAGCTCAACGCGGACGGCCAGCGGCGCTACGACAAGGCACAGGACAGCTGTGTGATCGGCACCGTCCTGGGGGAGGCCCTGGTGCGCTCCACGAAGCTCACCACGGACGGCCGCTCGTTCTCCCAGCTGCTGGGTGACCCTGAGCTGAAGGCGTACCTGGACGAGCAGACCAACGGCGCGGCGGGCCGCCACCCGCGCGTCCCGGTGCGCATCGCGCACGGCCTGACCGACGACGTCGTGCCCTACCAGGCGGGACGTAACCTCGCCAAGGACTGGTGCGCCTCCGGGAGCAACGTCTCGATGCAGACCCTCGCCACACCCACCCACCTGGGCGGCTACGTGGAGGGCATCCCCTCGATGCTCGCCTACCTGGACGCCCGCTTCAACGGCATCCCTCAGACCAGCTCGTGCTGGCGGCTCTGACCGGAGCTGACGCCGCGGACCGGAGCCACTCGGCCCCGGTCCGCGGCTGGTCCCCGCCCAGGAAATCACTGCGGTTCCCGGTGCCCTCCCGGCCCGTGAGCAGACCCGCGCACTAGACTGGGAAGAGGCCTCAGGCCACGGTCCAACCGTGCATCGGGAACCCAGAAGAAGGAGCACTCCATGCCCATCGCAACCCCTGACGTTTACTCCGAGATGATCGACCGGGCCAAGGAGAAGGGCTTCGCGTACCCGGCCATCAACGTGACCTCCTCGCAGACGCTCAACGCCGCGATCCGCGGTTTCGCCGAGGCCGGCTCGGACGGCATCATCCAGGCGTCCACCGGTGGCGCCGCGTACTGGTCCGGATCCTCCGTGAAGGACATGGTCACCGGTTCGCTCGCCATGGCCGCGTTCGCCCGCGAGGTGGCCAAGAAGTACGACGTCAACATCGCCCTGCACACCGACCACTGCCCGCAGGACAAGCTCGAGGGCTTCGTCCTCCCGCTGCTGGCCGAGTCCGAGAAGGCCGTGGCCCGCGGCGAGGACCCCATCTTCCAGTCCCACATGTGGGACGGCTCCGCGATCGCCCTGGACGAGAACCTGAAGATCGCCCAGGAGCTGCTCGAGCGCACGAACAAGGCGCACATCATCCTGGAGGTGGAGATCGGCGCCGTCGGCGGCGAGGAGGACGGCGTGGTCGGTGAGATCAACGACTCGCTCTACACCACCGTGGCGGACGGCATGAAGACCATCGAGGCGCTCGGTGCCGGTGAGAAGGGCCGCTACATCACCGCCCTGACCTTCGGCAACGTCCACGGCGTCTACAAGCCCGGCAACGTGCGCCTGCGCCCGGAGCTGCTCAAGGAGATCCAGGACGAGGTGGGCAAGCAGATCGGCAAGGACCGCCCGTTCGACCTCGTGTTCCACGGCGGCTCCGGCTCCACCGCCCAGGAGATCGCGGACGCGGTGTCCTACGGCGTGATCAAGATGAACGTGGACACGGACACCCAGTACGCGTTCACCCGCCCCGTGGCCGGCTTCATGCTGAGCAACTACGACGGCGTCCTGAAGATCGACGGCGAGGTCGGCAACAAGAAGAAGTACGACCCCCGCGTGTGGGGTGCCGACGCCGAAGCCGGCATGGCCGCCCGCGTGGTGGAGGCCTGCCAGAACCTCGGCTCGGCGGGCACCTCCATCAAGTAGGTCCCGCTCCGCGCCACACCCGGTGCCCCGCACGACGTCGTGCGGGGCACCGCTGTGCTGTGGAGCGGCGTCGTCCGCCGTGCGTACAGTGGCAGCGAACCCCGCACGACCGTGGAAAGGAACCACCGTGGCACTGCTCGGCAAGAACCTGCTGGACGAACCCGCTCCCACCCACCTGGAGGAGAACCAGGAGCTCACCGCGCGCTTCGAGGCCGGGGACGAGGCCGAGGACCTCGCCGCCGCGTTCCCCAAGGAGCAGCTGCCGTGGGCGATCCTCGCGGAGGAGGCGCTCGCGGACGGCCGCACCCTGGAGGGCTATGCGTACGCGCGCGTGGGCTACCACCGCGGCCTGGACTCCCTGCGGGCCCACGGCTGGAAGGGCCACGGTGCGGTGCCCTATGCCCACGAGCCCAACCGCGGGTTCCTGCGGGCGCTCGCCGCGCTCGGCCAGGCCGCCGCGCAGATCGGCGAGACGGACGAGGCCGCGCGGATCGAGAAGTTCCTCAACGACTCGGACCCGGAGGCCGCCGCCCAGATCCAGGCCCGCTGAGCCTCAGACCGCACTCCCGGGCGCCCGACCTCACGAGGACGGGCGCCCGGTCATGTTCGCGCGCTCCCTGGCAGCGCCCGGTGCCGCGCGAGACAATGGGGACACCGCACGGGGCTCACCGCCGAGCCCGAGCACATCCCCTCGGGTACGCGCGCCCCATTAAGGAGCACGCACTCATGAGAATCTCCGTACCCCGCGAGATCAAGCCCGAGGAGGCCCGCGTGGGCCTCACGCCCACCATGGTCACCTCCCTCACGGCGCAGGGCCACGAGGTCTTCGTGGAGGAGGGCGCCGGTCTGGGCGCGGGCTTCTCCGACGACGACTACACCGCCGCCGGCGCCCGGCTCACCACCCAGGAGGACGCCTGGGCCCGGGCCGAGCTGCTGGTCAAGGTCAAGGAACCGGTGGGCCCCGAGTACGGCTTCCTCCGCCCGGACCTCACCCTCTTCACCTACCTCCACCTGGCCGCGAGCAGGCCCCTCACGGAGGCCATGCTGGACAGCGGCGTCACCGGCATCGCCTACGAGACCGTCCGCGTGGGCCGCACACTGCCGCTGCTGCGCCCGATGTCCGAGATCGCGGGGCGCCTGGCCATTGCGAACGCCGCGCACCACCTGCAGTTCCACGCGGGCGGGCCCGGCATCCTGCTGGGCCGCGTGCCGGGCGTGGTGCCCGCCACGGTCCTGGTGATCGGCGGCGGCACGGTGGGCGAGCACGTCGCCCGGGCCGCGGTGGGCGCCGGCGCGGACGTCACCATCCTGGAGGCCAACGGCGACCGCCTGCGCCAGCTCGATGCGCTGTTCCCGAACGCCCGCGTGCTCATGAGCGACGCCCACCGGATCGAGGAGGAGCTGCCGCGCGCGGACGTGGTCGTGGGTTCCGTCCTCATCCCCGGCGCCGCCGCACCCAAGCTCGTGCGGCGCGAGCACCTGCCCCTGCTCAAGCCCCACGCCCTCATGGTGGACGTGGCCGTGGACCAGGGTGGCTGCTTCGAGACCACGCAGCCCACCTCCTACCACGACCCCGTGTATTCCGTGGACGGCATCCGTCACTACTGCGTGGCCAACCTCCCGGGCGCGGTCCCCGTCACGGCCACGCAGGCGCTCACGCACGCCACCACGCCGTACGTCATGCGCCTCGCAGGCGGCATCGACGCCGCCCTGGCCGACGACGCCGCTCTCGCCACCGGGCTCTCGACCCGCGCCGGCCGGCTCCACTCGCCGGGTGTGGCCGCGGCCTTCCCGGATCTGCCTGCCGCCGGGTGATGCTCCGCTAGACCCGGGGTGCGACGTCGTCCTCGACGGACGTCGCGCTCCGGGGCGCCGCGGCGTCGTCGTCACCCCGGATGAGCAGCTTGCAGGCCAGCGCGATCAGGCAGACCAGGATGAACGTGGCGATGAACTGGATGCGCACCGCGGAGTCCAGCAGGCCCAGCACCACGATGGCCGCGAGCAGTGCCAGGGCCACGTAGGACAGCCACGGGAAGGCCCACATCTTCAGTGGTGAGGAGACCCCGGCGCGGTCCGCACGCCTGCGGAGAATGATCTGGGAGACCAGCGCGACGCCCCAGACCACCAGGCACGTGGAGCCGAGCAGGTTGAGCATCGCATTCAGCACGGTCTCCGGCCACAGGTAGTTGAGCACCACCGCGACGAAGCCGAACACCACGGACGTGACCACGGCGGCGCGGGGCACACCGCGGTCCGTGGTGGCGCCCAGGAGGCGCGGGGCGGAGCCGCGGCGGGCCAGGGAGAAGAGCATGCGCGAACTGCCGTAGATGTTGGCGTTCAGCGCCGAGAGCAGCGCCAGGATGATCACCACGGTCATCAGGACGTCCGCGCCGGGGATCCCGGCCTCCGCCAGGACTGCCACGAAGGGACTGGAGGAGAGGCCCTCGTTGTTCCACGGCAGCACCAGAACCATCACGGACACGGAGCCCACGTAGAAGATCAGGATGCGCACCAGGATGGTGCGGATGGCATCCGCCACGTTCTTCTGTGGGTCCTCGGTCTCCGCCGCGGCAATGGTGACGAGCTCGGTGCCCCCGAACGCGAAGACCACAACGAGCAGCGCGGAGGCCACCCCCGTGAGTCCGTTGGGCATGAACCCGCCGTGCGCCGTGAGGTTGGACAGCCCCGGGCTGGGGGCGGGCAGCACGTCCACGAGGAAGAGGATGCCCACCAGCAGGAAGCCCACCACGGCGGCCACCTTGAGCAGGGCGAACCAGAACTCGGCCTCGCCCAGGGTGCCCACGCGCACCAGGTTGACCACGGTGAACCCGACCATGAAGACCAGCGCCCACGCCCACTGGGGCAGGCCGGGCCACAGCTCCGTCACGAGTTGGGCGGCGGCGGTGGCCTCCGCGGCCACGACCACCACGATCTGCGCCCACCACAGCCACCCGAGCGCGCGGCCGGCCGTGGGACCCAGCGCCTTGCCCGCGTAGGTGGAGAACGCCCCGGAGGACGGGTCCGCCGCCGCCATCTCGCCCAGGGCCCGCATCACGAGTACCAGCAGCGTGCACGCCACGAGGTACGAGATCAGCACCGCGGGGCCCGCCGTCCTGATCGCGGCCCCCGTGCCCACGAACAGCCCGGTGCCGATCGCGGAGCCGAGTGCCATCATCACCAGGTGACGGGGCTTGAGGTAGTTGCCCTGCTCGGGCTTCGGGGGCACGTGCGGGGTGTGCTCGCGGTTGCCTCCCTGGGTCACACTGGACGACCCGTGGGCGGGGGCGGCGTCCTGGGAGGAATGGGGCGTGGTCATGGGAGAAAAGGTTACCGGCTGCCCGGGGCCCTGGCGGACTCACCCGGGGCAGCCACATCCCGGCTCCGCGTGGGAGCGGGACGCACCCGTGGGCCGTGCCGCGGCGCCGTCGCCGAGCTGTTCCGTCCGGGCGGTGGCTCGTCATCCTCGTCCGGGCACACCGGCCCACGGGTACCCTGCGTCCATGCGCAACCTCCTCCCGGACCACCGGCGCGTGCCTCCCACCCGCAAGCCCCCCGTCTACCTGATCTCGTGGGCGGGCTTCCCGAACTTCGGGGACGAACTGATCGCGGCCACGTGGGTCAACCACCTCGCGAAGGTCGCACCCACCACGGACGTCTGGCTGGACGTGCGCGAACCGGGGACCGTCACGGCCCTGCTGCGCGGCCTCCACCCGCGCCTGCACGTGGTCAACACGCTCTTCCGCGCCCTGCACGAGATGGACCACGGCTCGGAGCGCTCCCTGCGCAGCCTCGTCGAGGACCTCGGCTCCCCCAAGTACGACGCCGGGCTGCTCGCCCTGCGCGCGGCCGGCACCCTGCACCTGCTGGGCGGCGGGGTGCTGCACCGGGACTGGCCCAAGAACCTGCGGATCGTGGAGGCCATGCGCGCGGTGCGCGATCTCACCGGGGCACGGCTGTTCGCCACCGGCCAGGGGCTCATGCCGTTCGCCGGGGATCCCCTCTCGGACCTGGACCACCTCAGCGTGCGGGACAGCCCCAGCGCGGAGGCCGCGGGAGTTCCCCTGGGCTTCGACGACGCCTTCCTCCTGGCCGAGGACCCGCGCCACGCACGCGCCCACGGCATGCTCGCCGGGCACCGGGGAGCCGGTTCCCGCCACCGGCGCGCTGCCGGGGGCACGCCGAGCGAGGTGGTGGTGTGCGTGCAGTCCAACACCCTGGGTGAAGGAGCCTTCGAGCGCATGCTGGACTTCACCAGGGCCCAGCTGCGGCAGTGGGACCTTCCCCGCGAGTCCGTGCGCTACCTGGAGGCGATCCCCGGGGACGATCACGTGGGCTACGACCGGCTGCGCGACGTCGTCGCCCCGGACGGTTTCATCCCCTTCCAGGCCGCGTGGGACGGGGACTTCACCCTCGGCCCGCACCAGGTGTGGCTGACCACGCGCTTCCACCACCACCTGGTGGGTGCACTGCACGGGGCCCGGGGTGTGGCGCTCAGCGGCAAGCCCGGGTACTACGACGTCAAGCACCGTTCCGTGGTCGATGCCGGTTCCCGCTGGTCCGTGGTCCACGCCGGCCCGGAGATGGCGACCGTGGGCCTGGAGCGGCTGCGGGTCCCGGCGGGATTCGCCGAGGCGGTGCGGGCCAAGCGGGACGAGGCGGTCACCCTCTACGGCCGCTGACGGGTCACCGGGACGCTGCGGCCTCAAGCCTCAAGCCTCAAGCCTCGAGCCTCAAGCCCCCGGGCCAATGCAGCGCCGTCGAGCCGCTGACGGGGCGCCGCCGCACCGGGGCAGGGGGGCGCCGTCGCTCGGGGACCCCGGAAGCCGGTGCGCCCGCAGCGCAGGGCACGAACAAGGGCCCCGTTCCATCCACTGTGGATGGAACGGGGCCCTTGGCGACCGGGAGTCAGCGGTGCGGCCGACTCCCACCCACGGTGCCTACTTCAGCTGGTCGTAGCGGAAGAGGAACGCGGCCATCTGGTCGCGCTTCACGGCCTGGGTGGGACGGAAGGTGCCGTCCGGCCAGCCCTTGGCGATGCCCTGGCTGTTCATCCACGAGATCTCCTTGTAGAACACGTGGTGGGTGGGCACGTCCTTGAAGGGGGAGACCTTCGGGGCGGTGTACGCCGGGGAGCCCGCCATCCGGTAGAAGAACGCCGCCATCTGCTCGCGGCTGATCTGCTGGGTGGGGCGGAAGGTGCCGTCCGACCAGCCCTTGGTGATGCCCTGCTCACTCAGCCAGGAGATCTCCTTGTAGAACACGTGGTTGGTGGGCACGTCCTTGAAGGGGGACTTGGAGGGAGCGGTGTACTGCGGGGAACCGGCCATGCGGTAGAGGAACGCGGCCATCTGGTCACGCTGCACAGCCTGGGTGGGGCGGAAGGTGCCGTCCGGCCAACCCTTGGTGATGCCCTTGTTCGCCAGCCAGGAGATCTCCGAGTAGAAGACGTAGTCCTTCGGGACGTCCTTGAACATGGGGTTCTGCGTGTCGGGGGCCTTCGCGGCCGGCTCGATGCGCTTCACCTCGGCCTTGGCGCCGTCCTCACCCTTGTGGATACCGGCCAGGTCACCGGTGCCGTTGTGCAGGTGCAGGAACAGGGCCTCGCCCTCGGCGGTGGCCGAGCCGCGCTGCGCGGTCAGCTTCTTGCCGGGCAGGTCCGTGAACAGGGAGTCGTTGAACTTCTCGCCGGTGAAGGACACCTTGGGGTTGACCGGGTTGAAGCTGATCGTGTTCGAGCGGTCCACCGCGCCGTCGATGTTCGCGGAGTACGTGGCCACCCGGTAGCTCAGCTTGGTGTCCTTCTTGGCGGGGTCGATGCCCAGCTTCGAGGCGCTGGCCGGCAGCACCACGGCGTTGGTGTCGAACGTGTTGGTGTCGGTGTCGCCCCAGGAGCCGTTGACCGGCTGGCGGTCGATCACCTTGAGCTCGCCGTTGACGAAGCCGTAGAGGTTCGCCACCGGGTAGTCCAGACCGTCCACTCGGCCCAGGGCCACGTAGTTGTCGGGCCGGCCGTCACCGGTGGAGTCGATGGCGATCTCCATCTCCGTGTCGGGCTTCATCGTGGAAGCGTTGCCCCAGCTGGAGATGCCGAAGTTGATCATGCCGTTCTTGGCGGCGTCCCCGCCTTCCGCCTTCAGCTGCGGGAGGTTGGAGGAGGCGCCCACGTACTGCAGGTCGGCGAACTGGGAGTTGCCGCCCGCCAGCTTGGTGGAGTCCAGACGGTCCGACTTCCCACCCAGTTCGAAGGCACCCACGGCGGACTTCCAGCCACCCTGGTCCAGCCCGGTGCCGCTCAGGGACACGGACGTCTTGCCGTCCTTGTCCCACTGGTCCAGCTTGGCGTTGTCCACGCGCATGTCCGCGGCGGGCTTCGGGGCGATCGACATGGGCAGGCGCATGTCCTGCCCGTTCTCGGTCAGCACCAGGCGGCCGGACTCGGAGGCCAGGAACTGGCGTGCGAGACCCAGCTGGGTCACGGCCTCCGAGGGGTCGTGGGTCTTCTCGAGCTGCGCCCGGTCCACGGTGGCCGTCACCTTGACGGTGGTCTTGCCACCCTTGGGCACGGTCACGGACGCGGGAGCGGAGATGGTCACTCCCGGGACGTCCGTGGAGGCGTCGAAGCGCACCTTGTAGGTGTGGGCGGCAGCGCCGGTGTTGTCCAGCACCAGCTCCCGGGCAAAGGTCTCCTTGCCGTCCTTGATCTCGGTGACCCCGAAGGTCGAGGAGACCACCGAGGCGTCCGCCTTGTCGTAGACCATCACGTCCTGGTTCACGGCGCGCAGCGCATCCACGCGGCCGGAGCCCACGCGGTCCACGGCGGAGGTCTTGCCGTTCGCGGCGTGCACGTCCTGGACGGCCGAGTTCATGATGGCGGCCTTGACGTTCTGGACGCTGTAGTTCTGGTGCTTCTGTTGCACCAGCGCGGCGATGCCCGCCACGTGCGGGGTGGCCATCGAGGTGCCGGTCATGACCGCCACGCCGTTGCCCTGGGCCACACCGGCGGAGCCGATGTTCGTGCCGGGAGCCGCGACGTCCGGCTTGATGACGCCGTTGCTGCCGTGCTGGCCGCGAGAGGTGGAGTCGTTGACCTGGTCCTTGTGACCGGTTTCCGCCCGGGCGGCACCGATCCACTCGGGGGCCAGCTTGATCTTCGCCCCGCCGGCCTGGACCGCGGGCTTGATCTTGTCCACGGACTTCTTGCCCATGAGCAGCCCCGGGATCTTGGCGTTGCCCGCGATGGCCGAGGGGTCCACCGTGTAGTCGGACTCGAGGACGACGCCCTTGCCGCCGGCGGCCGCCACGTTGTCGAAGCGGACCTTCGAGCCGCACGGGAACGGACCGTTGTCCTCCCAGTCGAGCATGACCCACTTGCCCGCGAAGTTCTGCGAGAAGGGGGTGCAGCCGAACTTGTTGTCGGCGGGTGCCGCCACCACGTCACCCTGCAGGTCCTCGGGCTTGGCACCCCGGTAGTCGTAGCTGCCGCTGTAGGAACCGGTCAGCTCACCCTTGGCGCTGTCCGGGGAGAGGCCCTCGGCCTTGTCCTGCACAGCGGTGCTGCCCTGCGAGTTGGCAACCGTCAGAGCGGAGCGGGCGCTGCCCGGGGACCCGGAGATCTCGTGGAAGTCCCCGGCGTTGCCGGCGGCGATCACGGAGAGGATGCCCTGGCGGGACAGGGCATCGATGAGGTCGTTCTGAGGATCCGCGGCCGGTCCGAAGTCGGAGCCCAGAGACATGTTGACGATGTCCGCCTTGTCCGCGAAGTTCCCGTCCATGTTGGGATCCAGGGTGCGGTCCAGCGCCTCCATGGTCAGGTTGGTGGAACCCTCGCAGCCGAAGACGCGGAAGCTCATCAACTGGGCCTCGGGTGCGGTGCCCGGGCCGATCTTCATCTTCCCCACCTGTTCGGCGGTGAGCTTGGTGAAGTCGCCCTTGAACGTCTTGCCGTCCGCGCCCACGCCGTAGCCCGCCGTGGTGCCGGCCACGTGGGTGCCGTGGCCGCCCAGTTCGCAGTCCAGGGGGTTGGTGTCCGGCTTCGGTGTGCTGCTGGCCACCCGGGCGTCGTAGTCGTCGCCGGCGAGGTCGTAGCCGCCCAGGAACTTGGCGGGGTCGTACAGACCCGAGTCCTTGGCCGGCAGGTCGGTCGAGGCTTTGGCCTTCTTGTAGCCGTCCGCGGTGCCCGGCCCGCCGAAGTCGGCGTGGGTGTAGTCGAGACCGGAGTCGATGACGGCGACCTTGACTCCCTTGCCGGTCTGGCCGGTCTGGGTCCACGCGTTGAGGGCCTTGGTGTCGATGACCGAACCCGCGTTGTTGCGGTACTTGGGGACGATCTTGGAGATCTTGACCACGTCGGAGCGCTTGGCCAGCTCACGCAGCTGCGCGGCGTCGCCCTTGAGGGCTGCGCCGCGCATCGCGTTGGCCGTGGTGTACATGAGGTTCGCCCGGGACTCGGAGGCCAGGGACGTGGCGGCCTGGTCCACGGACTGGCGGATGGCCCTGACCTGCGCAGCGGCCTGCACCGGGTTCTGGACCCCGGAGCGGACGCCCGCCGGTTGAGTGGCCTCGAACGCACCGGGGCCCTTCAGCTGCACGAACACCGCCACCTGCCCCTCCGCCTTCTTCAGCTCGGAGTCGATGAGGTTGTCGGGGTTCTGGGGGTTGAGGTCATCCGTGGTGGGGGCGGGTGGGATCTCCACGGCGCTGGCCGGCAGCACCGTGCCCAGCGCCAGTGTGAGGCCCAGTGTGGTGGCCAGGCAGGTCTTGACGGCCCTGCCTCGCCCGGGGCGTGTCTCGTGATTCATGGGTCTTCCTTTGACATTCGGGGGATGCCGTGAGGCGCATCACAATGGCCTCAGCCTGAGCCCTGAATCATTGAAAAGCAACGATTTCGTCAAAAGTCCCTGTGTTGCACCTGGAAACGGTGGGCACGGGACGTTTGAGCAGGTCATCCGCTACTGTTCTCCGGCTCTGACCGCCAGGCCCCCGGTGGTGGCCGCCGTTCCGGCGGCCCATCTCGCGCCCCGCGGAGGTCCGTCCCGTTCCCCGAACTCAGTACCGTGGCCACCGGATCGCCGCGGACGGCGCCGGGTAGACTTGGCTCTCGGTTCCTTCCACCCATCGGGCCACACCCGGATAGAGAGTGCTTCCATGCCAGCAATCGTGATCGTCGGCGCCCAGTGGGGCGATGAGGGCAAGGGCAAGGCCACGGATCTCCTGGGTGGCCGCGTGGACTACGTGGTCAAGCCCAACGGCGGCAACAACGCGGGGCACACCGTGGTGGTGGGCGGGGAGAAGTTCGAGCTCAAGCTCCTCCCGGCGGGCATCCTCAGCCCCAACGCCACCTCCGTGATCGGCAACGGCGTGGTCATCAACCCGCAGGCCCTGTTCGAGGAGATCGACGGCCTCGAGGCGCGCGGAGCGGACACCTCCCACTTGCGGATCTCCGCCAACGCGCACCTGGTGGCCCCGTACCACCAGACGCTGGACCAGGTCAGCGAACGGTTCCTGGGCAAGCGCGCCATCGGTACCACGGGCCGGGGCATCGGTCCCACCTACATGGACAAGGTGGGGCGCCTGGGCATCCGCGTGCAGGACATCCTGGACGAGTCCATCCTGCGCCAGAAGATCGAGGGGGCCCTGCGGCAGAAGAACGAGCTGCTGGTGAAGCTCTACAACCGCCGCGCGTTCGAGGTGGACGAGATCGCCGAGTACTTCCTGGGCTTCGCGGACCGGCTGGCGCCCATGATCGTGGACTCCACGCGGCTGCTCAACGAGGCGCTGGACCGGGACGAGGTGGTCCTCATGGAGGGCGGCCAGGCCACCTACCTGGACGTGGACCACGGCACCTACCCGTTCGTCACCTCCTCGAACCCCACTGCGGGCGGCGCGTCCGTGGGCTCCGGTGTGGGCCCCACGCGCATCACCCGTGTGATCGGGATCCAGAAGGCGTACACCACGCGTGTGGGTGCGGGCCCGTTCCCCACGGAGCTCTTCGACGAGATGGGTGAGCGGCTGCGCACCACGGGCGGCGAGTTCGGCGTCAACACCGGCCGCCCGCGCCGCACGGGCTGGTACGACGCCGTGATGGCGCGCCAGGCCGCCCGGATCAACGGCTTCACGGACCTGTTCGTGACCAAGCTGGACGTGCTCACCGGGCTGCGGGAGATCCCGGTGTGCGTGGCCTACGAGGTGGACGGCCAGCGCTTCGACGAGATGCCCATGACCCAGTCCGACTTCCACCATGCCAAGCCGGTCTACGAGACCTTTCCGGGCTGGACCGAGGACATCACCGGCGCGCGCGCCCTGGAGGACCTGCCGCAGAATGCGCGGGACTACGTCCAGGCGCTGGAGGCCATGTCCGGGTGCCGGATCTCCGCGATCGGTGTGGGCCCGGACCGCGACGACACCATCGTGGTGCGGGACCTCATCGCTGACTGACCCGTCCGCCCGCGGACACGGAACCGCCCCGCTCTCCCCCGGGAGAGCGGGGCGGTTCCCCTGTGACGGGACGTTTCCCCCGGGGCCGGTGCGCAGCCCAGCGGATGAGCGGGCTGGGTGGGTGCGCGGCCCGGGTGGGTGCGCGGCCGCCGTCGTACGACGACGCCCGCGCACCGTGCAGTGCCACGGCGCGCCGGGTGCCGGGGTCAGTGCCCGGGGGTCACGTCCGCGGTGCGCAGGTCCACGGGCTTGTCCTTGGTGGCCAGCTTGTGGCCGAGCCACAGGGCCAGGAAGATCGGCAGGCCCAGGTAGGAGGACAGCAGGCTCAGGGGGTTGACGTCCCCGGAGGTGAAGATGCTGTAGCCCTGGCCCACGATCACGATGGCGCACATCACGAGCGCCACGATGGGCCCCACGGGGAAGAACCGGGCGCGGTAGGTGAGGTCTTTGGGGTCCCCGCCCTGCAGCACGTAGGCCTTGCGGAAGCGGTAGTGGCTCCACGCAATGCCCATCCACACGATGAAGCCCGCCAGGCCCGAGGCGTTGATGAGCCACACGTAGGCCTCTCCCTCACCGATCAGGGTGGTGAGGAAGCAGGACATGCCGATCAGCGTGGTGGCCAGCAGGGCGTACATGGGTACGCCGCGTCGGTTGACCCGGGCGAGGAAACGCGGGGCCTTGCCGGTCTTCGCCAGCGCGTAGAGCATGCGGGTTGAGGCATAAAGCCCCGAGTTGCCTGCGGAGAGGATGGCGGTGAGGATCACGGCGTTCATCACGGACGCCGCGGCCAGCACGCCCGCGTGCTCGAAGACCAGGGTGAACGGGGAGATGGAGACGTCCTCCACCTCGCTCGCCAGCAGGTGGGGATCGGTGTAGGGGATCAGGAAACCGATCACGGCAATCGCACCGATGTAGAAGAGCAGGATGCGCACGAACACGGTGCGGATGGCCTTGGGGACCGTCTTGCCGGGGTTCTCGGCCTCACCGGCGGCCACACCCACCAGCTCGGTGCCCTGGAAGGAGAAGCCGGCCACCATGAAGATGGACATGATGCCCGTGAAACCGTTCACGAACGGCGCCTCACCCGCGGTCCAGTTGTGGAAGCCGGGGGAGGGCCCGCCCAGGATCCCCAGGATCATGAGGACACCCAGCACCAGGAACACCACCACCGTGATCACCTTGATGAGCGAGAACCAGAACTCGCCCTCGCCGTAGGCGCGCGCGCTGAGCGCATTGAGGGCGAACAGGATCACCAGGAACGCTGCGGACCAGATCCAGGCGGGCACGTCCGGGAACCAGTACCGCATCACCAGGGCGGCCGCCACCAGCTCCGCGGCCACGGTGATCGCCCAGTTGTACCAGTAGTTCCAGCCGATGGCGAAGCCGAAGGAGCGGCTGATGTACCGGGTGGAGTACTCCTCGAAGGAGCCCGCAACGGGCAGGTGCGTGGCCATCTCGCCCAGGGACTGCATGAGCAGGAAGACCATCAGCCCGATCGCGGCGTAGGCCACCAGTGCGCCGCCCGGTCCGGCGGTGTTGATGGAGTTGCCGGAGGCCACGAACAGGCCGGTGCCGATGGCCCCACCCATGGCGATCATGGTCAGGTGGCGGGACTTCAGAGTGCGCTGGAGCGAACCGTCGTCGGGGCCGTCATGACGGGCGCGCTGCGGGTCGGAGAGGTGGGAATCACTCGCGCGGGGCGGGGCGGTGGCCGCCTCCGCGCGTCCCCGACCGGACGAAGATGGAGTCACTGGGTCCTCCCAGGAAGTGTTGGTCCGGTGCCGAGCAGGTGTGCTGCGACTGACCGCAATTATGCGGTGTTCGCCGGTTGAACGGGTCGTTTCCACGGCAGCAGCCGCCGAAATGGCGACAACTCCTCAGAAAAGAAGCAGGGTGGTGATCCCCAGCACCCCCAAGAGTACGCACGCCCCGGAGGTCAGGAGGACGGACACCGCGTCCGGCGTGATCCGCTCCCCGGCGATTCCCGTGGCCGACCTGCGGTAGCGCAAGCGCTGGGTGGCATAGATGCCACCGGCCAGGCACAGGGCCACGGTGAACAGGCAGAGCACGAACACCCCGTGCATGGGCAGCCACTTGAGGTAGACGGCGGCCGCGGTGCACAGGGCCAGCATGGTGCGGCCCCAGGAGAGGACGGTCCGCTCGGGCTGCAGTCCGGGGTCCTCGTGCCCGCGACCGGCCGGGGCCGGGGCGGGGCTCATTGGGTCAGGACCACCACGACGAGCACCCCCGAGGCAATGGCCCCGCCCACGGCCACGAGCGGCGCGATCAGGGGCAGCGGCAGGGGAGCACTGTGCCGCATGGAGCGCTCCACGTTGAGCCAGCGCACGGCGGCACCCGCGCTCAGCAGCATGCCCAGGAGGAGCAGCACCACTGCCAGGAACGTGCGCACGGCCACGTCGAAGATGTCGCCGGTGAACGCCTCCACGGCGATGCCTCCCGCCAGGAAGGCCAGGGACGTGCGGATCCAGGCCAGGAACGTGCGCTCGTTGGCCAGCGTGAAGCGGGGGTCGGGTTCCGCTCCGCCGCGCAGCAGCCGCTCGCTCAGCGCACCACGACGCCGCTCGGCCGGGTCTTGGGGGTCGCTCACGGTTCTCCTCGGGGTGGTTGTTCCCCGATCGTATGCGCTGGAGGGGCGGTCGGCGGCAGGCTGCCGACCCCGCGGCTCCTTGTCCCTGGGCACGGGCTGGGAGAGGATGGCTGGACTCGTTCCCCCCCCCACCACACGGAGGCCAGATCGTGAGCTCGAGCAACCAGTCGGCCGAGGACCCCCGGGCCCGCCAGCAGACGCAGCAGTACACCCCGCCGGCCGGTCGCTGGGAGTACGTCCCTGGCAGCCCCCAGGACGCCCAGCGCTACGCCGAGGCCTCCAGGAGCACCGACCTCTCCCTCATCCTGGGGATCCTGGGCGTCACCGTTCTCCCGTTCCTCGGACCCTTCGCCCTGTGGCAGGCCACGAAGGCGGAGGAGCTCGGTGGCCGGGCCACCGCGGGCAAGGTCCTGGGCTGGGTGGGCATCGTCATGCTGGTTCTCATGGTCGTGTGGCTCGTGCTGATCTTCACCCTCTGGGGCGTGATGTTCACGCAGATCGTGAACGAGGGCGTGGTGAACACCTGACCGGGCGTCCGCCCCCTCCAGCACGGACCGCGACGCACGGCGGCCGACCCCCTCTCGATAAGGTGGTCGGCCGCCGTCGTCGTGCGCGGGCGGGTGTTACCAGATGGTGACGCGCTCCTCCTCGGGGAGCCACATGCCGTCGCCCTCGGTGACGTCGAACGCCTCGTAGAACGCCGCCACGTTGCGCGGGGTCTGACCTGCCCGGAACTCCGCGGGGGAGTGCGGATCCGTGGCGATGCGCGTGCGCAGGGCCTCGTCCCGGGACTTCTCCTGCCACACGTAGCTCCAGGAGATGAAGAGGCGCTGCGCTGGGGTGTACCCGTCGATGCTCTCGGTGTCCGGTGTGGTCATCTTCCCCTGGGCCCGCTTCCATGCCTTGTAGGCAATGGAGAGGCCGCCCAGGTCACCGATGTTCTCGCCCAGGGTGAGCTCGCCGTTGACGTGGGGAGCGTCGTCGGCGCCCCCGAACTGGGCGGGGGACAGTGCCGCGTACTGGCCCACCAGACGGGCCGTGCGCTCCTCGAAGGCCTCGCGGTCCGCGTCCGTCCACCAGTTGCGCAGCTTGCCCTCGCCGTCGCACGTGGAGCCCTTGTCGTCGAAGCCGTGGCCGATCTCGTGGCCGATCACGGAGCCGATGCCGCCGTAGTTCACGGCGTCGTCGGCCGCCTCGTCGAAGAACGGGGGCTGCAGGATGGCTGCGGGGAAGACGATCTCGTTGCGCAGCGGGTGGTAGTAGGCGTTCACGGTCTGCGGCGTCATGAGCCACTCGTGCTTCTCCACGGGCCTGCCGGCCTTGCGTGCGAGCTCCGCCACGGCGAACTCGGTGGTCCGCACCACGTTGCCCACGAGGTCCTCCCCGCGGATCTCCAGCGCGGAGTAGTCCTTCCACTTCTCCGGGTAGCCGATCTTGGGGGTGAACCCGGAGAGCTTCTTCAGGGCCTCCGCCCGGGTGTCCTCGGTCATCCAGTCCAGGTGCTCGATGGAGTCCCGGTAGGCGTCCAGCAGGTTGGCCACGAGCTCGTCCATGCGGGCCTTGGCGGTGGGGGAGAAGTGCTCCGCGACGTACAGCTTGCCCACGGCCTCCCCCAGGGCCCCGTTGACCAGCCCGACGCCGCGCTTCCAGCGCTCGCGCAGCTGCGGGGTACCGGAGAGCACCGTGCCGTAGAACGCGAAGTTCTCCGCCACGAAGGCCTCCGGGAGGTATGCCGCGCGCGCGGAGACCACGTGCCAGCGGGCCCAGGACTTCCACGCCTCCAGCTCGTCCTGGGTGAGCAGCCCGTCCAGGCCGGTGAAGAAGCTGGGCTGCGCGTTGACCACGGTGGCCAGGTGCTCCGGCGTCAGGCCCACGCCCTCCAGCACGGCGTCCCAGTCCAGGTTCTGCACCTGCCCCGCGAGCTCCGTGTACTCCATGGGGTTGTACATCTTGGTGAGGTCCCGGACCGTGACCTTGTCCCAGTGGTGGGAGGCGATGCGCGTCTCCAGGTCCACGGCCGCGCGGGCCTGGCTCGCGGCGTCGTCGAACCCGGCGAGCTCCAGCATCTTCTGGACGTGCGCCAGGTACTTCTCGCGGATCGGCGCGTACTGCTCCTCGCGGTAGTACTCCTCGTCCGGCAGGCCCAGCCCGGACTGGCCCACGAACACCAGGTTGCGCTGCGGGTCACCCGGGTCCGAGTCCAGGTCGATGTCCAGCGCGGCACCAACACCGCGGCGCATGGCCGTGCCGAACCACCGGGACAGCGCGCGCGGCGAGTCGATCGCGGCCACGGCGTCCAGGTCCTCGCGCAGCGGCTCGGTGCCCAGCGCCTCGATCCGCTCGGTGTCCATGAAGGACCGGTACAGCAGCGCGATCTTCGTCTCCGCGCTCTGCTCCCCGGACGACGCCGCCTGCTCACCCTCCGCGCTCGCGCCCGTGATGATCTCGCGCACCGCCTGCTCCGCCTGGTCCCGCAGCTCGACGAACGCGCCGGTGCCGGGCTTGTCGTCGGGGATCCGCGCAGTGCGCAGCCACGTGCCGTTGACGTGGCGGAAGAGGTCGTCCTGCGGGCGGACCGAGGGGTCGAAGGCGTCGAGGTCGAACACAGAAGTTGTCATGATCACATGCTAACCACGCGCGCGGTGCGGCTCCACGGGTGCGCGGGGCTTTTTCGGACAGCTAAACGGGTGAGGGCCGGAGCGGGGCAGGCGTCACCCGCGCGGCACCGGGCCGGGGCGGCGTCGGCCTCTGCTGCCGGCCCCGTGCTCTCGGTCGGCTGCAACAACGGAGCAGATGCGGTTCAGCGGTCGGATCTGTGCCTTTGCTCCACCCCGCAGCGTCCCAGGGCGCATGTCGCGGCGCACCACGGGAGCTGCGCGTCCGGAGGGGGCGCCGTCCGGACGCAGCGGGCACACGTGGGCGGAGCGGCGTCGTCGTAGGGGGTCAGGCATCCCCGGAGGACGCGCCCGAGATCTTCTCCCCGCGTCGTTCGGCCATGAGCAGCTCCCACGTGCGGAAGAGCCGGGGCAACGAGATGATCAGCAGCCCGCCGAGCATGTTGAACGGGATCACCCACGCGAACCAGCCGAGCCAGTCCAGGTAGGAGTAGTCCCACCCGGCGTGCATGGCGCCGAACATCACGATGGAGTTCAGGGCGCCGTGGAGCATCCCGAGGCCCACCACCAGGAAGCCGCCGATCAGCGAGATCACGGCGGTCATCATGTCGCTGCCCGTGCCCTGCTGCATGCGGGTCATCAGGGTGATCGTGGACCCGGCCAACAGCGCGAGGCACACGGTCTCCATGCCGAAGCCGTCCGAGACGTACCCTGTGGCGACCTCCACGAGCGTGGCGGAGAAGTCCGGGAACGCCGCCACGACCACCCACATGAACGCCCAGCCGCCCACGAGGTTGGTCACCAGCGTGACAACCCACAGCCGCAGCAGGGACCACCACGTGCCGTGCCCCGCGACCACCGCGTTGATGGGCAGCAGGAAGTCCTCGGTGAACAGTTCGGAGTGGGCCAGCCGCAGCGCCAGCAGGCCGACGCCGAACGCCGTGCCTGCCAGCAGCTTGGAGCCGGTGGCATCCATGACGGCGAGCATGGCCATGATGCCGAGCCCCACGTCGATCCCGCCGAACAGCCCCGTGACCACCAGCGCTCGCCAGGTGCGGTGCAGCCGGTCCGCACCCTCCTGGACGGTGTTCTGGAACTCCTCGACCAGCTCGTCCTCGAGGGGCTGGTCCGTGCGCCCGGAGGAACGCCGTGCGGTCTCGCTGTCGCGGGTCTCTGCCATGCGGTTCAGCGTAGGGCACGGGGTGCGCCCGCCCGCCCACGCAGAAGTTGCTGCCTGGCGGAGCAAGTGCAGGCCGCGGCGTCGGAAAGCTGCAGAAACGGAGCAGATGCAGCCCGGTAACCTGCACGCGGCAGTGTCGGAGCAGATGCAGCTCCGGGGTGCCGGGCACCGCAATAACGGAGCAAACGCGGCCCGGAGGTCCGCAGGGTGCAATAGCGGAGCAAACGCAGCCCATGGCAGTGAAAAGCTGCATCAACGGAGCAAAAGTAGCGGCGCAACTCCCGGAAGCCTCCGCTGTCAGCCCTTGCCGGTGAAGCGCGGTGTCCGCTTCTCCTGGAACGCCTTGAAGCCCTCGCGGTAGTCGGCGGTGGCGCACAGTGCGGTCTGGGCGGCGTTCTCGGCGGTCATGGACTCCCACAGTCCGATCCGCTCGTCCCGGATCTGCGCCACGAGCTGCTTGGACGCCACGAACGACTGCGTGGCACCGCGGGCAACCTTCTCCACCCGGGACACGGTGAAGTCCAGGAGCTCGGCCGCGGGCACGGCACGGGAGAACAGCCCCGCCGCCACGGCCTCCGCGCCGCTCATCAGCTCGGCCGTGTAGATCAGGTCCAGCGTGCGATGCGCGCCGAGGCGCTCGGTGAACAGCGCGTGCCCGCCGGAGTCCAGCGTGGCCCCCAGGTTCGCGAACGGTGAGCCGATCTTCGCGTTCTCCGCCACGTAGACCACGTCCGTGGCAATCGCCAGCCCCAGCCCCACGCCCAGGCACGCCCCCTGCACCGCGGCGAAGGTGGGTGCCGGGAAGCTCGACATCTGCCGCAGCAGGGGTGCGAGGGTCCCGTCCAGGTACCCCTGGGTGTCGTCCGTGGCGGGGTCCACACCGGAGATGTCCCGTCCGGCGCAGAACCCCCGGCCCTCACCGGTGAGCAGCAGCGCACGGACCCCTGCCCCCTCCGCCTCGGTGTACGCGGCGGCGAGCCCGCGCAGCGCGTCCTCGTCCAGCGAGTTCATCTTCTGGGGCGCGTTGAGCACCACGCGGGCGATCTCGTCCTCGATGGTCAGCTCGATCACGGCGTTCTCCTTGCGGTTTCGGTTCGGGCCGCGCGGTCCGGGCGACGTGCGCGCGGCAGGGCCGGTGGCCTGGGTGGGCAGGCAGAGACGGCGACGGCGCCGCCCGGGTGCCGGTGCGGCGTCGTCGCCGTGGGTGCGTGGCGGCGCTGCCGCGGGGTGTGGGTGCGAGCGGAATCCGCAGCACGCACCGGCAGCGCGCCGGGACCCGGGCAGCGGTGCGGCCGACAGGGCGGCACGTGGGTCAGGCGTCGAAGTCCACACTCAGCTCGTCCGAGGTGGGGCGCGTCTGGCACGTGAGCACGTAGCCGGCGTCCACCTCGTCCTTCTCGAGCGCGAAGTTCTCCTCCATCTCGAACCCGCCCCTGGTGACCTTGGCGCGGCACGTGCCGCACACCCCGCCCGCGCACGCGAACGGGACGTCCGGGCGCACACGCAGTGCGGCATTCAGCACGGTCTCCGCGGCGGACTTCGGGGACTCCACCTGCGCGGAGGTGCCGTCCAGGGTGAAGACGATCTTGTAGTTCTCGCCCTTGGGGTCCGCCACGACCGGGCGGCCCTGCTGGCCCTGGGGTGCGGTGGGCTTGCCCGTGGTGAACAGCTCGAAGCGCACACGGGACTCGTCCACGCCGCGCTCCTTGAGCACGTCCCGGCACAGCTGCACGAGCTCGAACGGCCCGCACAGGAACCACTCGTCCGCGGAGTCCACCTGGATCACGTGCTCCAGCAGCTCCTCCAGCTTGTCGTGGTCGATCCGCCCGGACATCAGCGGGGAGATCCGCTGCTCGCGGGAGAGCACGTGGTGCACGGCCAGGCGCGCGGGGTACTTGTCCTTGAGGTCGCCCAGCTCCTCCGCGAACATCACGTCCATGGACGAGCGGTTGGCGTAGACGACGTCCATCTGAGCGGTGTCCGAGGCGCGCAGCAGCGCGCGGGCGATCGCCATGATGGGCGTGATCCCGGAACCGGCGGCGAAGGCCACCAGGTGCACGTTGCGCTTCTTGGCCACCTCCTTCTCCGCGAGCTTCTCGGGGTCGTTCATGGAGGTGATGTTGACCTTGGAGGTGAACGCGCCCTGCGGGTTCATCACGTCCAGGGTGTCCCCGGCGGCCAGCTGCTCGTTGGCCCATGTGGAGAACACGCCGCCCATGTCCTTCTTGATGGCCACGCGGATCTCGCCCGGGGTGGGGTCCGCGCAGATCGAGTAGGACCGGCGCACCTCGTGCCCGTTGATCATGGCGCGGATGGCCACGTACTGACCCGGGAGGTAGTCGTAGTCCGCCACGAGGTCCTCGGGGACGTCGAACGTGACCTCCACGGAGTCCGAGGTCAGCTTGCGCACCTCGGAGACCGTGAGGGTGTTGAACGTGGCGCGGCGCCTGCCGCCCCCCGCGCTGGCTTCGGTGGCGTCCTCCAGGGCGGAGGTGTCCGCGGTTTCGCTCATGATCAGTGCACCTTGAAGTAGTCGAAGGGTTCTTTGCAGTCGTCGCAGACCCACAGGGCCTTGCAGGACGTGGACCCGAAGCGGGTCATCTCGTGCGTGCGCAGGGAGTCGCACCGCGGGCACTTCACCGCGAGGCTCAGCCGCACCGGCCCGGAGTTGTGCCCGGCGGCGGTCCGTCCGGTGGGCGGGGCGATGCCGTACTCGCTGAGCTTCGCCCGGCCCTCGGGGGACATCCAGTCCGTGGTCCACGCCGGGCGCAGCACCTGCACCACGCGCACGTTCTCGTAGCCCGCGGCGGTGACGGCGGCCTCGAGGTCCGCGGCCATGGTGTCCATGGCGGGGCACCCGGAGTAGGTGGGGGTGATCACCACCACCGTCTCGTCCTCCCCGGCCACCGCGTCCCGCAGCACCCCGAGGTCCTCGAGCGTGAGCACGGGGATCTCGGGGTCGCACACGGTGGCGGCGACGTCCCACAGGGTGGCGTCGCGCGGATCGTCCGGTCGCTGCGAAGGGCCGAGGGGCACCTCGCGGGGCGCCACGCCACCCGTGGGCGGCAGCGAGCGGGGCGGAACGCGGGAGAACACGGTGCTCACCACGTGGCGCCGGGATGCTGGCGGGCGAGCCACTGCATCTCGGCGAGGATGTACCCGCGGTACTCGGAGTAGGCGCCGTCCCTCGGAGCCGCGGACAGCCGCGCCTGGGCCACGTTCGGGACCTCCAGCTCGGCCTCGGCCAGCAGTGCGGTCACGCGCTCCAAGGTCCGCTCGCGCAGCGTGGAGGGGCGCACGACAATGCCCTCGAGCTCGTCGTGCAGCGGCTCGTCCGCGAACAGCTCGTCCAGGTAGGGCCACATGTAGTAGAGCCCGTCCTGGATGCGCCGCTTGGACTCCTCGGTGCCGAGCCCCAGGCGCAGGATCCACTGGGCCGCGTGGTCCTGGTGGTACTCCACCTCCTTGAGGGCCTTGTCCGCGATGGCCGCGAGCGTCTGGTCCGTGGAGGACTGCAGCGCCGAGTAGAGCTCGTACTGGTAGAAGGAGAACAGCAGCTGGCGGGCGATGGTCTGCCCGAAGTCCCCGTTCTCCTGCTCCACGAGGCGCACGGAGCGGAACTCCTCCTCGTTGCGGAAGTACGCGAGCTCGTCCTCGGTCTTGCCCCATGCCGAACCCGCGTAGGTCAGCAGGAACCGTGCGTGGCCGATCAGGTCCAGTGCGATGTTGCCGAGCGCGATGTCCTCCTCGAGCTCGGGGGCCCGCGAGATCCACCAGCCCAGACGCTGGGACAGCATCAGGGCGTCGTCGCCGAGCCGCAGCGCGTACTGGGCCACGGCCTCCGGGGCCCGGCCGCCCGTCTCCGCGATCTCCTCGGCGGTGATGGCGACGCCCGCGGACTGCTTGGTGGCGGAGTCGTGGGAGGCGAACGCGCTCACAGGTGCTTCACCCCTTCGCTCTTGGTGTAGTACGTGGCGTGGCGGTAGCTCTTGCCCTGCGCGGACTCGAAGTACCCGCCCTTGGAGTCCGGGTCCGAGGCCGTGATGGCGTCCGCGGGGACCACCCACACGCTCGTGCCCTCGTTGCGGCGCGTGTAGAGGTCACGCGCGTTGCGCACGGCCATGGTGGCGTCCGGGGCGTGCAGGGATCCCGCGTGCACGTGGGACAGCCCGCGCGAGGAGCGCACGAAGACCTCCCAGAGGGGCCAGTTGCCAGTCTGGTTCTCGCTCATGCTCAGGCTCCGATCAGCTCGGCGGAGCCGCGGCCCGCCACGACGGTGAATTCCTCGGTGGCCTCGGCATCCGTCGCCGACGCCGCCGCGGCAGCTTCCGCGGCCTCGCGCGCCTGCCGCTGGGCGTAGGCCTCGGCGGCCTCCCGCACCCAGGCTCCCTGCGCGTGTGCCTCGCGGCGGCGCTTCATGCGCTGCACGTTGCACGGGCCGGAGCCCTTGATCACGGACATGAACTCGTCCCAGTCCAGCTGGCCGTAGTCGTAGTGCCCGCGCTCCTCGTTCCACGTCAGGTCCGGGTCCGGCAGGGTCAGGCCCAGGGCTTCGGCCTGCGGGACGATCATGTCCACGAAGCGCTGGCGCAGCTCGTCGTTGGAGAAGCGCTTGATGTTCCACTGCATGGACTGCTGCGAGTTGGGGGAGTCGGCGTCCGGGGGGCCGAACATCTGCAGGGCCGGGCCGTAGAAGCGGTTCACGGCGTCCTGTGCCATCTGCTTCTGGGCCTCGGTGCCGTGGGAGAGCTCGTAGAGGATCTCCCAGCCCTGGCGCTGGTGGAAGGACTCCTCCTTGCAGATGCGCACCATGGCGCGGCCGTACGGGCCGTAGGAGGCGCGGCACAGCGGGACCTGGTTGCAGATCGCGGCGCCGTCCACGAGCCAGCCGATGGCGCCCATGTCCGCCCACGTGCGGGCCGGGTAGTTGAAGATCGAGGAGTACTTGGCCTTGCCGCTGAGCAGCTGCTCGTTGAGCACGGAGCGCGGGGTGCCCAGGGTCTCCGCGGCGGAGTAGAGGTACAGCCCGTGGCCTGCCTCGTCCTGGACCTTGGCCATCAGCACGGCCTTGCGCTTGAGGCTCGGGGCGCGGGTGATCCAGTTGGCCTCCGGCTGCATGCCGATGATCTCGGAGTGCGCGTGCTGGGAGACCTGACGGGTCAGGCTCTTGCGGTAGGCCTCCGGCATCCAGTCGCGGGGCTCCACGCGGGAGTCCTCGCTGATGAGGTGCTCGAAGTGCTGCTGCTCGGCGGTGGTGGCCGCCTGGTCCGCAGTGGTGGTCTGCTCAGTCATGGTGTGTCCTCGGTTCACGGGTGAGATGGGAGCGGAGGGTGAACTCTGTACGCTGCCGACGATAATAACTGACCGCTCGTTCAGAATATAGACCCCCGGTGTGGCCGTCAACACATTTTCCGCCCACGGGGGAGGAGGCCGTCAATGGCGGCGGCCCTGCAACGCGGCCGCCACTCATTGACACACGTCACATTTCGGGGTTGTCTACTGACCGATCGTTCACAAAAGTTTCGAGGAGCGCGCCGTGCCACACCATCCTGTCCTCACGGGGGACCGAGCCTCCGAGTGGCTGGGCGTCACCGTGCTGCGCGCGGACCCTGGCCACTGCGAGATCTCCATGGTGGTGCGGGAGGAGATGGTCAACGGCTTCGGGATCGTCCACGGCGGGATGATCTTCTCCCTGGCAGACACGTGCTTCGCCATGACCTGCAACGACCCGGACCCGGACGGCGCCACCATGACCGTGGCGCAGGGCGTGGACATCAACTTCCTCAGCTCCGCGCAGCCCGGGCAGACCCTGGTGGCGGAGGGCCGCCAGATCGCCACCACGGGACGCAGCGGCCTGTGCGACATCACCGTCACCACCGCGGACGGCGAGCTCGTGGCCCAGTTCCGCGGCCGCAGCCGCACCGTGCCCCGCCGTCAGAAAGCGTGAATGCCATGACCACCTGCTCCGTGCCCAACCCGTACCGCCCCGTGGACTCGCAGGACCCATCGCAGCCGGATCCCGAGGAGCTGATGAGCCGGGACCAGATCGAGGCGCTGCAGACCGAGCGGCTGAACTGGACCCTGCACTACGCGTACGAGAACGTCACCGCCTACAAGGAGCTCTTCGATGAGCACGGGGTGCACCCGGACGACTTCCACGAGCTCGAGGACCTCGCCACGTTCCCGTACACGGACAAGGAGTTCCTGCGGAAGGCGTACCCGTTCAAGTCCCTGGCCACGCCGATGTCCGAGGTCCGGCGGATCCACGCGTCGTCGGGCACCACCGGCCAGCCCACCGTGGTGGCGTACACGGAGGAGGACCTGCAGACGTGGGGCACCCTGGTGGCCCGCTGCTTCCGGCTCTCCGGGATCGCCCCGGGGGACAAGGTGCACAACGCGTACGGCTACGGACTGTTCACCGGCGGCCTGGGTGCACACTACGGTGCCGAGCGGCTCAAGTGCGCCGTGATCCCCATGTCCGGCGGGCAGACCGAGAAGCAGGTCCAGCTGATCCGCGACTTCGAGCCGCAGGCCATCCTCTCCACGCCCACCTACCTGCTGACCATTGCGGACGGGTTCCGCAAACTCGGTCTGGACCCGCGCGAGACCTCCTTGAAGCACGCCGTGCTGGGGGCCGAGCCGTGGACGGAGGAGATGCGCCACGAGATCGAGAAGACGTTCAACATCACCGCGTGCGACATCTACGGATTGTCCGAGGTCATGGGCCCCGGTGTGGCCGGCGAGTCCTGCGAGTCGAAGGACGGCTCGCACATCTGGGAGGACCACTTCCGCCCGGAGATCATCGACCCCTTCGACGACACCGTGCTGCCCACCGGACGCCCCGGTGAGCTGGTGTTCACCGCGTTGACCAAGCAGGCGCTGCCGATCATCCGCTACCGCACGCACGACCTCACCCGGCTGCTGCCCGGCACCGCCCGCCCCGGTCACCGGCGCATGGGCCGCATCACGGGGCGCTCGGACGACATGATCATCCTGCGCGGCGTGAACCTGTTCCCCTCGCAGATCGAGGAGCTCGCGCTGAAGATCCCGGCTCTGTCCCCGCACTTCACGCTGGAGATCACCCGGCCGAACCGCATGGACCAGATGACCATCCACATCGAGCGCCGCGAGGACGCCACGGTGGAGGACGCCCAGGAGGGCGGGCGCCGGCTGCAGCACGAGATCAAGACGAAGATCGGCTCCAGTGCCGCGATCGACATCGCCGAGCCCGGCACCCTGGAGCGCTCCTCCGGCAAGCTGCGCCGCGTGTACGACCGCCGCGACAAGTAGTGTCCCGCGCGGCACCCGGTCCTCCGCGGGGACGGGCCCAGGTGACGAGCCGGTAGCCTGGAGACCCCGTCCCCCCGGAAGATCGAGGCCCGCGTCCATGCCCACCGAGCAGCAGTTCCTCCCCGACGACGCCCCCGCCGACGACGCCGCTGCCGCACCCCGGCGCGGCCGTCCCGGCTACGACCGCGAGACCCTGCTGTCGGTGTGCGTGGAGGTCTTCAACCGCTACGGCTACGACGCCACGTCCATGGGCACGCTCTCCAGGCACCTGGGGATCTCGAAGTCCGCGATCTACCACCACGTGGAGTCCAAGGAGGCCATCCTGGGCCAGGCCCTGGACCGCGCGCTGGACGCGCTGGAAGCGGTGTTCTCGGAGGTGCTCGCGAACGGCAGCGGGCCGGTGAACAAGCTCGAGCAGATCCTGGACGGCTCCGTGCGGGTGCTCGTGGCGCAGATGCCGTACGTGACGCTGCTGCTGCGGCTGCGCGGGAACTCGGAGGTCGAGGAGGCGGCGCTGCAGCGGCGTCGCCACCTGACCCACACCGTGGAGGACCTGGTGCGCCAGGCGCAGGAGCGTGGCGAGCTGCGCACGGACATCTCCGGGAAGTCCGCGCCGCGCCTCATGCTGGGCATGGTCAACTCCATCGTGGACTGGTACCAGCCCGGGCGTTCCGGCACGGTGGACCAGCTCGCGGACACCGTGGTGACCATGGTCTTCGCGGGCCTGCGCGCGTAGCCGGAGCCGTGCCCGCGCACCCGCCTAGGGTGTGCCCATGGACATCTCACCTACCCGCACCCTCGACCGGGCCGCGCTGATCCGCCTGTACGACGCCGTGGGGTGGAGCTCCTACACACGGCGCCCGGAGGACTTCGGGCCGATGATCGAGAATGCGTGGCTGGTGCTCTCCGCGTGGGCCGCGGGCCAGCTCGTGGGGCTGGCGCGCGTGGTGGGCGACGGCGCCACGGCGGCCTATATCCAGGATCTCCTGGTGGACCCGGCGCACCAGCGACGTGGCATCGGCCGCGCGCTGCTCACCGAGGTGCTGGCCGAGACGTCCCACATCCGCCAGATCTACATCTCCACGGACGACGCCGACTGGAACCGCCACGTGGTGAAGCTCTACCGCTCCCTGGGCTTCCGCCCCACCCCGGACCTGGGCGGCACCACGCTGGCGATCATGCGGTGATGGTGGCGGAGGCCCCGCGACGCGATGTCGTGGGGCTTCCGTGCTGTCGAGGTCGCTGCGGACGGTCCTGCTCGGCGTCCGCTCACACCTCCGGTGTGGGCCACTGCTTGGCCACCAGGGTGAGGACGTCGTAGGTGGCCACGATCTCGTCGTTCTGGTTGGTCAGGCGGGCGTCCCACGCCACCTCTCCGTACTCGTCCGTGACGCGCGGGGTGATCTTCTTGGCGGTGAGGGTCACGCGGATCGCGTCGTCGTAGGTCACCGGGGTGATGAAGCGCAGGTTCTCCAGCCCGTAGTTGGCGAGCACGGGCCCCGGGGCGGGCTCCACGAACAGCCCGGCGGCCCACGAGACCAGCAGGTAGCCGTGGGCCACCCGGCGCGGGAAGAACGGGTTGGCCGTGGCGGCCTCCTCGTCCGTGTGCGCGTAGAACGTGTCCCCGGTCTTCTCCGCGAACTCCAGGATGTCCTCGAGCGTCACGGTGCGCAGGTCCGAGACGAACTGGTCCCCGATCCGCAGGGTCTGCAACGACTTCCGGAAGGGGTGCTCGCCCGTGCCGTTCTCGACGTCCTCGCGGGTCACGGTGTTGGCGGCCGCGCCCCAGTGCCACTGGCCGGTGATCCCGGTCAGCAGGTCCGGGGAGCCCTGCACGGCGGTGCGCTGCATGTAGTGCTTCACGGCGCGCACGCCGCCCAGCTCCTCGCCGCCTCCGGCGCGGCCGGGGCCGCCGTGCACCAGATGCGGCACGGGGGAGCCGTGGCCCGTGGAGGTCTTGGCGTCGTCGCGGTCCAGGAACAGCACGCGGCCGTGGTACGCGCCGATTCCGGACGCGAACTGCGCCGCGAGCTCGGGGGAGTGGGTGCACACGGTGGCCACCAGGGAGCCGCCGCCCAGCGCGGCGATCTCCACGGCGTCCGCAACGTCGCCCGAGTAGCCGAGCACGGAGGTGACCGGGCCGAACGCCTCGACCTCGTGCACGGCGGGGGTGCGGGCGTCGTCGAACGAGAGCACGGTGACGGGGAAGAACGCGCCGTTCTGGGGCACGGCGGAGAGCTCCTCGGGCCCACCCACCTCCACACGGGCCCCTGCGTCGATCAAGGTGCGCACCGAACGCAGCACCTCGAAGTACTGGTCCTCGGACGCCAGGGGGCCCACGGTGGTGGCGGCGTCGCGGGGATCGCCCACGACGGCGCGCGCGGCCACACGCTCCTTGAGCGCCTCGACCACGGCCCCCCGCATCTGCTGGGGCACGATCACGCGGCGGACGGCGGTGCACTTCTGCCCGGCCTTGGCGGTGATCTCCAGGACCACGGACTTCACGAACGCCTCGAACTCGGGGGAGCCCTCGGTGACGTCCGGCGCCATGATCGCGGCGTTGAGGGAGTCCGTCTCCGCGGTGAACCGCACACCCTTCTCCTGGACGTTCGAGTGCGCCCGCAGGGACTGGGCGGTGGCCGCGGAACCGGTGAACGCCACGTGGTCACGGGCGTCCAGGTGGTCCAGCAGGTCCCGGGCGGAGCCGGAGATCAGCTGCAGGGAGCCCTCGGGCAGCAGGCCGGAGTCCAGCATGAGCCGCACGCACGCCTCGGTCACGTACCCGGTGGGGGTCGCGGGCTTCACGATGGTGGGCACCCCTGCAATGAACGCGGGCGCGAACTTCTCGAGCATGCCCCACACGGGGAAGTTGAACGCGTTGATCTGCACGGCCACGCCCGGCAGCCGCGTGTACACGTGCTCGCCCAGGAAGGAGCCGTTCCGGGAGAGCTGCTCCACGGGCCCGTCCACGATCACGTTCGCGTTGGGCAGTTCGCGGCGGCCCTTCGAGGAGAAGGTGAACAGGGTGCCGATGCCGCCGTCCACGTCGATCAGGTGGTCCTTGGCGGTGGAACCGGTCGCGTAGGAGAGCTCGTACAGCTCCTCCTTGTGCTCCCCGAGGTACTGGGCGAGCTGCTTGAGGATCAGCGCACGGTCGTGGATCCGCAGGGTTCCCAGGGACGCCTGCCCCACGGTGCGCGCGTGCTCCACGGCCCCGGCGGTGTCGATCCCGTCCGCGCACACGCGGGCCACGAGCTCCCCGGTGGCGGCATCGCGCACCTCCGCGACCTTCTGCGGGTCCTCCGGGCGCCACCACTGCCCCTTCACGAAGCTGGGCAGGAGCTGCGGCTGCTGGGTTTCGGATGCCTGGTTCTGGGTGCTCACGCGGGGTCCTCCGGACGGTCGCGGCCTCAAGCCGAACGATCGGTCAGTATTGACCCCAGGATAACCTAGGTCACACAGGGGCACCATGGCCGTCACCCGGGCATCCGGCCCACGACGCCGCCCGGCGGCCTGCCGTGCGGAACGCACCCGAGCGGCGTCGCCCGCCCTGCGAGCTCGCGGGAGAACGGCCCCGTCGGCGGCACCCGCGCAGCTGTGGCGGCCACGGAGCGCCCGTGGCGGCGCGGAGGCCGGGAACGGCAACGGCTCGACAACGACGAGAGACACGGAACGAAGGAGCAGACCATGCACGAGGACCCGACCCCCGCGGACGCACGCGTGGAGAACGGACGGCGCGCGGCGTCGCCGGATGAGCAGGAGGGGAGGGCGTTCGATCCCTGGAACATCGAGCTGGGCGAGCTGGACCGCAAGATGGGTGTGGAGGTGGAGGAGCAGTCCGCCGAGCGGATCGTGGCCACCATGCCCGTGGAGGGCAACCGGCAGTCGCTGGGTCTGCTGCACGGCGGCGCGTCCGTGGCGCTGGGGGAGATGCTGGGGTCCTGGGCCGCGGTGATCCACGGCTCCACCATGGGCAAGGTGGCCGTGGGGACGGACATCAATGCCACCCACCACGCCTCCGCCACGAGCGGGCGGGTGCGCGGCGTGGCCACCGCCATCCGGCTGGGCCGCACCATGACCAGCCACGAGGTGGTCATCACGCACATCGACACCGGCCGCCGCCTGTGCACGGTGCGGATCACCAACTACCTCAAGGACGCGCCGGGCGAGTGACGCGGCCCCGCCGGGGCCCGCTCCCTCACCGGGGCGGGACACGGCGGGCTCCCCGGGGCCGCCGGGCCCGGACGGACCGGTGGGCTCGGCCGGACTGGTGGGCCCGGACGCGCCGGGCGGGTGGCACAGAACCGCCCCGGCGCCGCTGGAGAGCGGTGCCGGGGCGGTTCTGCGTCCGTGGGAGGGCTGAGGAGCCCCTCCACCGGACGACGTGAACGCGGGGGTCGCGGTCGCGGAGTCACCGGCCCCAGTGACCGTGCCGCGACCCCCACGGGTTCGGGGTCAGTTCGTGACCGCGGTGCGGATCAGAACTGGGCGCTCTCGGTGGAGCCCTTGAGCGCGATGGTCGAGGAGTTGGGGTTGACCACCTGGGAGACCAGGTCGAAGTAGCCGGTGCCCACCTCGCGCTGGTGCTTGGTGGCGGTGTACCCGCGCTCCTCGGCGGCGAACTCGCGCTCCTGCAGCTCCACGTACGCGCTCATCTGGTTGCGGGCGTAGCCGTGGGCCAGGTCGAACATGGAGTAGTTCAGGGCGTGGAAGCCCGCCAGGGTGATGAACTGGAAGCGGAAGCCCATGGCGGCGAGCTCGCGCTGGAACTTGGCGATGGTGTCGTCGTCCAGGTGCTTCTTCCAGTTGAAGGACGGCGAGCAGTTGTACGCCAGCATCTGGTCCGGGAACTCCTCGTGGACGGCCTCCGCGAACTTGCGGGCCAGCTCCAGGTCCGGCGTGCCGGTCTCCATCCAGATGAGGTCCGAGTACGGAGCGTACGCCTTGGCGCGGGCGATGCAGGGCTCGATGCCGTTGCGGACCTTGTAGAAGCCCTCCGCGGTGCGCTCGCCGGTGATGAACTCGGCGTCCTGCTCGTCCACGTCCGAGGTGATCAGCGTGGCCGCCTCGGCGTCCGTGCGGGCGATGATGATGCTGGGGACGTCCTCCACGTCCGCCGCGAGGCGGGCCGCGTTGAGCGTGCGCACGTGCTGCTGGGTGGGGATCAGCACCTTGCCGCCCAGGTGGCCGCACTTCTTCTCGGAGGCCAGCTGGTCCTCCCAGTGCACACCGGCCGCACCGGCGTCGATCATGGACTTCATGAGCTCGAACGCGTTGAGCGGTCCGCCGAAGCCGGCCTCCGCGTCCGCGACGATCGGCGCCATCCAGTTCTCCACGGTGTGGACGTCCTCGGCGTGCTCGATCTGGTCCGCGCGCTTGAGCGCGTTGTTGATCCGGCGCACCACCTGGGGGACGGAGTTCGCGGGGTACAGGGACTGGTCCGGGTAGGTCTGGCCCGCCAGGTTGGCGTCACCGGCCACCTGCCAGCCGGAGAGGTAGATGGCCTTGAGACCGGCCTTGACCTGCTGAACCGCCTGGTTGCCGGTCAGAGCGCCCAGAGCATTGATGTAATCCTCCGAGTTGAGCAGGTGCCAGAGTCGTTCCGCGCCGCGCCGGGCGTTGGTGTGCTCTTCTCGAAACGAGCCCTGCAGACGCAGGACCTCCTCGGGTGAGTAGTCACGGGTCACGCCCGCCCAGCGGGGGTTCTCCTCCCAGTCACGGGCCAGTTCGGCGGCGCTGCGGAGGTTGCTGCTGTCGTTGCTCATCTCGGTCTCCTTCGATCGGTCGAGCCGGCGGACTCGGGGAAAGCTCCGCACGGGTAACTTGATGAGTTCTACTTTTGCCGGGATCTGCATCCCCGCATAGGGGTTTTCCGTGTGAAGAAATGACTTTCTTCACGTATGAGAAAAATCGTCCTAAACTCGGCCTATGACCCCCACCACAGGCCCCCGCAGGCGCCGTCGCACCCCCGACGCCGCTCCCACCCCGTCCGCCGCCGCTCACGCCCCGGGCGGGGCGGCCCCCGGAGCGGGCCGCGGGGCGGGCCGCGGGGCACCCGGTGGCGCGGCGGCGTCGTCGTCCGGTGGTCGTGGGGCACGGTCCGCGGCCGCCGCGCAGAGCCGCACCGGATCCGCCGTGCCCGAGGACGAGGCGGGGGACCCCACCGACCCGATCGTGCTGGGACGGCGCATCCGGTACCGGCGCAAGCGGCTGCGGATCACGCTGGAGGAGCTCGCACGCACGGTGGGGATGGCGCCCTCCGCGCTGTCCCTGATCGAGAACGGCAAGCGGGAGCCGAAGCTGAGCACCCTCTCCGCCCTGGCCGGTGCCCTGGACATGGGTGTGGAGCAGCTGCTGGGGTCCAAGGCGCCGTCACGCCGTATGGAGCTGGAGATCCAGGTGGAGCGCGTGCAGCGCGGGCCCATGTACGCGGCCCTCGGGCTGCCCACGGTGCGCGTGGGCCCGGGGATGAGCACCGAGACGCTGGAGGCGCTCGCGGCCCTGCAGCAGCAGCTCGGCCAGCGGCTCGAGGAGCAGGCCGCCACCCCGGAGGAGGCCCGGCGCGCCAACACCCAGCTGCGCGCGCGCATGCAGGGGGTCAACAACTACTTCGAGCGGATCGAGACCATGGCCGCGGAGCTGCTCACGGCCATCCAGCACACGGGCGGTCCGCTGTCCGAGCACCACATCTCCCGGCTCGTGGAGCACGTGGGCTTCGAGATCCACCAGGTCCCGGACCTTCCGCACTCCACGCGCTCCGTGACGGACCTGCGCAACCGCCGGTTCTACCTGCCCTCCAGCGCGGGGGCGGGATCGCCGTGGTCCGTGCTGCTGCAGGCCGTGGGCCACCACCTGCTGGAGCACCGCCGGCCCGCGAACTACGGCGAGTTCCTGGAGCAGCGCGTGGAGACCAACTACTTCGCGGCGGCGCTGATGATCCCCGAGACCTCCGCGGTGGACCTGCTGGCGCGCGCCAAGTCCCAGCGCGAGCTGTCCGTGGACGACCTCCGGGACGCGTTCGCGGTGTCCCACGAGACGGCCGCGCACCGGATGACCAACCTGATGACCCACCACTTCGACATCCCCACGCACTTCGAGAAGGTGCACTCCTCCGGGATCATCCACAAGGCCTGGCAGAACGACGGCCTGCACTTCCCCACGGACCACAGCGGCGCGGTGGAGGGCCAGCGGGCGTGCCGGTTCTTCTCCGCGCGCCAGGCGTTCTCCGGCACCAACCGGCTGCTCTCCCACTTCCAGTACACGGACACCCCGCACGGCACGTTCTGGTGCTCGGCGCGTGTGGAGGGCTCCGAGCACGGCGAGTTCTCCATCTCCTTCGGCGTGCCCTACGAGCACGTCAAGTGGTTCCGCGGCCGCGCCACCTCCTACCGGCGCACCTCCACGTGCCCGGACCCCGCGTGCTGCCAGCAGCCCTCCCCGGCGCTCGCCGAGCAGTGGGACGGGCAGGCCTGGCCCTCGGCCCGCCCCGCCACGCACATGCTCGCGGCCATGCCCGCCGGGGCGTTCCCCGGGGTGGACGAGACCGAGGTCTTCCGCTTCCTGCAGCGCCACGCGCCCACCGTTGAACTGGACGGGGACCTCGCGTAACGTCCATCACGTTCCTACTGCCGCGTAGCCCGGCATCGCGGCGGATCGCCGTTCCCGGCGGGGTGCGGCACCCCACGACGACGCCGCACGGCCCGTTCCTGAACGTGCGTCCCCGTGCCGTGCATCGTGGCCGGTGGCGCAGACCGTCGCGGGGTTCGGCGCGCGGTGGTCCGCGGAGGGCTCCGGCGTTGCCTGCGTCCTCGCCCGCACCGGACGCTCTCCGCACCCATCCCGGTTCCGGGCACCACGGAACCCTCCCGGCCTCCGGCCGGACGACGAAAGGACATACCCATGACCATCTCCACGTGCGAGCTCTACGACGAGCGCGGCGACGAGCTGCAGTCCGTGACCACCCAGTTCATCTCCGTGGGCGGCGTCCACCGCTTCACCGGGCCCATCCGCACGGTGCGCTGCTTCGAGTCCAACGTGGACGTCAAGAAGCTCGTGGCCACCCCGGGGGACGGTGCGGTGCTCGTGGTGGACGGGCAGGGCTCCATGAACTGCGCGCTACTGGGTGACAACGTGGCCCGCACCGCCATGGAGAACGGCTGGGCCGGGCTCGTGATCAACGCCCCGGTGCGGGACCGCGTGGAGCTCGGCACGCTGGAGATCGGCGTGAAGGCGCTGGGCACCAACCCCCGCAAGTCCTCGCCCAACGACTACGGCGAGACGGACGTGGTCGTCACCTTCGGCGGTGTGGTCTTCCGCCCCGGCAAGACCCTGTGGGCGGACGAGGACGGGATCCTCGTGGAGCGCTGAGCGCCCCGTCCCGGGGCGGGCCGGGCGCCCGGGGCGGGCTACTTCTGCGCCACGAACTTCCCGCCCTCCCACCTCCAGTTCACGGTCTTGCCCGTCTCCGTGCCCTTCTCGTCCACCTGGCGCACCACCACCGTGGGTTCGCCGGCGGCGTCGATCTTCAGCCCGGCGCGCTGGAACGGGTAGTCGGGCACGAGGTTGACGTTGGGCATGGTGCCGTGCGAGTCGTAGCCCTCGGCGGAGGGGGTGATGACGGTGACACCGCTGCCGTCGGACAGGTAGACGTTGCCGTACCTGTCCCTCGGCTCGTCGGCCACCTCCCACGTCTGGTCGCCGAGCACGGGGCCGGGGCCGAACGAGACCACGTGGTTCTCGGGCGGGGAGGCCACGTAGCCCACCGCCTTGCCGGCCTGGTACACGGCGTAGCTGGGCTGCTTGCCCTGGGGCGCGGTGTCCGGCTGGGTGACCCGTTCGTAGGCCACGATCTCCATGGCCCCGTACGTCGGGTGCCTCACCGGCACGCGGACCGTCTCCGTGCAGGTCCCCGCGCACGGGTCATCCACGGCGGGCAGGGCTGCTCCGGGGGCTCCCGTGCCGCCCGGGGAGGTGGACGGGGTGCCGGTGGCGGTGCCGTCCGGGGCTGCGGCGGGGGTGGTGGTGCCCGCCGTGGGTGCCGCCTGGCTCTGAGCCCGCGCGGACGACGCCGCCGCGCTCGTGACGCCCGACGTGGCCGGCGTGCTCGCCTCGGCGGACTGCCCGCCCTGCCCGCAGCCCACGAGGAGCGGGGCGGCCACTGCGACGGCGGCAAGAGTCTTGAGGGTGTGCTGGGTGGTGTTCATCGTGATCACCTCTCGGGTGGTTCCGTGTGACTGCCAACACCCCCCACCCTGCCCACCCGTCTTTGCTACTGCAATCAGGCGTGACCGAATCGTGATGTGGGGCGACCCGCCGCCCGGGGGTGCCGGGGAGCGGGTCGCAGCCGTGCTTTCCTGGTCTGGCCAGGAGGGACACTCAGGAGTAGTCGTAGAAGCCCTTGCCGGACTTCTTGCCGAGCTCTCCGCGCTCCACCATGTCCCGCATGAGCTGCGGGGGAGCGAAGCGGGGGCCGAGCTCCTTCTCCAGGTACTCCGCGATGCCCAGGCGCACGTCCAGGCCCACGATGTCCGTGAGCGCGAGCGGGCCCACGGGGTGCTTGTAGCCGAGGACCATGGCGTTGTCGATGTCCTCGGCGGACGCCACTCCCTCCTCGACCATGCGGATGGCCTCGAGGCCCAGCGCCACGCCCAGGCGGGAGGACGCGAAACCGGGTGCGTCCTTGACCGTCACCGGGGTCTTGCCGATCCCCGCGACCCACTGCTGGGTGAGGTCCTGCAGCTGCTGGCCGGTCCGCTCGCCCACCACGATCTCCACGAGCTGGGAGGCGGGCACCGGGTTGAAGAAGTGCATGCCGCAGAACCGTTCGGGGCGCTGCAGCTCGGCGGCGAGACCGTCGATGGACAGCGAGGACGTGTTCGAGGCGAGCCACGCGTCCTCGCGCAGGTTGGCCTCCACGTTCTGCAGGGACGAGACCTTCAGGTCCCAGATCTCCGGGACGGCCTCGACCACCAGCTCGCAGTCCGCGAAGTCCGTGTAGTCCACGCTGACCGCGAAGTTCTCGGTCCACACGTCCAGGTTGCCGTCGATCTTCCCGCGCTCCAGTGACTTGGCGAGGTCCGACTCCACGCGCTCCTTCGCGGCTTCGGCGGCCTGGGCGTGCACCTCCACCACGGTCACGTGGGCGCCGGAGATCAGGAACGCGTGGGCGATTCCCGCGCCCATGCGCCCGCCGCCCAGCACCCCCACGGTCCCGGGAACGGTTGCTGCGGTGCTCTCGCTCATTTCTTCGACTCCTTCTTGCAGTCCAGGAACGCCTGCATGCGGTCGAACTTGGCCTGGGACTCGAACAGGATGGCCTGCGCGAGCTCGTCCACGTGCGGGTGGGCCTCACGGGGCATGGCGAACACGCGCTTGCTCACGCGCACCGCCAGCGGGTCCTGCGCGGCGATCCGGTCCGCGAGCGCGTCCGCCGCGGCGAGCAGCTCGTCCGGCTCGTGGATCTCGGTGATGAGCCGCGCGTCCAGGGCCTCCTGGGCGGACAGGATGCGACCCGCCATGAGGATGTCCTTGGCCAGGGCCTCCCCGGCGAGCTCCTTGAGCCGCCACAGAGCGCCGGCCGCGGCGATGATGCCCAGCCCCGCCTCCGGTTGCCCCACCTTCACGCGGGGGGTGCCGATCCGGAAGTCCGCCGCCCACGCGAGCTCCGCTCCGCCGCCCAGGGCGTAGCCGTCCAGTGCTGCGATCACGGGCATGGGCAGCTTGGCGATCCGGTCGAAGATCTGCGAGTTCACCCCGCGCAGTGCGTCCTCACGACGCCGCTCGCGCAGCTGGGCGATGTCCGCACCCGAGGCGAAGATTCCCTTGCCGTTCACGCGGGTGCCGCTCAGCACCAGGATCCTGGGCTCGCGCTCCAGGTGCCCGCACACGGTGTGCAGCTCGTCCACCATGACCTGGTCGATCGCGTTGCGCACCTCCGGGCGGTCCAGGGCCACGTGCAGGCGGTCCGGGTGCTCGCTCACGCGCAGCGCCTCGAAGTCCGCGGCCCACGAGGGGGTCCGGCCCTCGGGGGTCGCCTGCGCGGGGGGTTCGCTCCCTGCGGGGGTGCCGGTGGAGGCTCCGCTCATGGCGCTCCCGTTGTGGGGGGCCGACGCCTCTGGGGTGCCGTGCGCACGGGCGTCGCGTGCGGCGTCGTCGTGGGTGGAGCTCGTGTCCGTCACGGCCGGATCACACCCGCTCGATCAGCAGGGCGGCGCCCTGGCCCACGCCGATGCACATGGTGGCGAGGCCCTTGCCGGCGCGCTCGCGCTCCATGCGGCCCATGAGCGTGATGACGATGCGTGAGCCCGAGGAGCCCAGCGGGTGGCCCAGGGCGATGGCCCCGCCGTCCCGGTTCACGATCTCGGGGTCCAGGCCCAGGCGGCGGATGGAACCGAGGGACTGGGTGGCGAAGGCCTCGTTGATCTCTACGGAGCCGAGGTCCCCCACGGACCAGCCGGCGCGTTCGAGGACCTTCTCCGAGGCGGGGACCGGGCCCAGGCCCATGATCTCCGGGGCGAGGCCCGCGGAGGTGCCGTCCACCACACGGGCACGGGCGGTGAGGCCGTACTTGGTCACGGCGCGCTCGCTGGCCACGATCACGGCGGAGGCACCGTCGTTGAGCGAGGACGAGTTGCCCGCGGTGACCACGGAACCGCCCTTGACCACAGGACGCAGCTTGGCCAGCACCTCGGTGGTGGAGCCCTCGCGGGGGCCCTCGTCCGTGTCCACCACGGTGACGGCGCCCTTGCGGCCCTTGACCTCCACGGGGACGATCTCCTTCTCGAAGTGCCCGGCGCGAATGGCGGCCAGCGCCTTCTCGTGGGACTGGGCGGCGAACGCGTCCGCGTCCTCACGGGAGATGCCGTCCACGCGGGCCACTTCCTCGGCGGTCTCCGGCATGGAGTAGGTCATCTTGCCGTCGCGGGACAGCGGGCCGTCCACGAACGCGGGGTTGGCGAACCGCCAGCCGATCGAGGTGTCGTAGACCTCTCCGGGCTTGGCGAACGCGGTGGCGGGCTTCTCCATGACCCACGGGGCGCGGGACATGGACTCCACGCCGCCGGCCACCACGATGTCCGCCGCGCCGGACTTGATCATCTGCGAGGCAATCGTGATGGCGGACATGCCCGAGGCGCACAGCCGGTTCACGGTGATGCCGGGAACGGTGTCCGGGTAGCCGTTGAGCAGCCACGCCATGCGGGCCACGTTGCGGTTCTCCTCGCCCGCGCCGTTCGCGTTGCCCAGGATCACCTCGTCCACGAGTGCCGGGTCGATGCCCGAGTCCTCCACGACGGCGCGGATGCAGAGGGCGGCGAGGTCGTCCGGGCGCACCGAGGACAGGGCCCCTCCGTAGCGGCCCACGGGAGTGCGGGCTCCTCCGACGAGAAAGGCTTGCGGCATCTCGGACATGGCGTCTCCTCCGTGTGGAATAACTGACCGTTCGTTCAAGCTCAGGTTCCCCGATCGTGTGAGCCACGTCAATTGGTGACGTGCCGCCCGGGCGCGGGGTGCCGGGTGCGGAGTGCTCCGGGATCCGGTGCGGAGGCGAACGGGCCCGGCATCGCTGTGGATGCCGGGCCCGTCCGTGGTGCGCGTTCGCCCCGTCGCGGGGCATCTCTCCGCGGATCACCCAGCGGGGAACGCCCCGTGCGGGTCACCCGCCCCGTGCGGGCCGCCCGCGGGGTGCGGGGTGCGGATCAGTGCCGGGTGGTGCCCGTGGGGGCGGTGTCCTCGGGCTCACCGGCCACCGGGGGCACGATCTCGCCGGGGTGGGACTTCACGTACTCCTCGTGCACCTCGGCCACGTGCAGGTCCTTGCCCTGGTCCGACTTCCTGACGAAGCACACGGCGACGAACGAGACCAGGGAGAGCAGGGAGATGTAGAGGCCGATGGTCCAGGCCTGGCCCGTGCGGCCCAGCAGCAGCTCGGCGATCATGGGGGCGAACGCGCCGCCGATGATCGAGCCCAGGGCGTAGCCGATGGAGACGCCCGAGTAGCGCACGCGGGCCGGGAACATCTCCGCGTACATCGCGGACTGCGGACCGTAGGAGGGCCCCAGGCCCATGGTCAGGATGAAGATGGCCAGCGCGAACAGCGGCAGGGACGCGGTGTTGAGCATCCACCACATGGGGATGGCCCACAGGATGATGATGCCGTAGCCGATCTGGAAGGTCAGCCTGCGCCCGATCCTGTCCGACATCCACCCGCCCAGCATGGTGAAGATCAGCCACCCGATGCCGCCCACCAGGGAGGCGATGAGCGTCTCCGGGCGGGACATGTGCAGCGCCTTGGTGCCGTAGGCCGCGAAGAAGGCGATCACCAGGTAGCCCGCGGCGTTGTTGCCCGCGAAGATCAGGGCCGCGAGGACCACCTCGCGGGGGTTCTTGCGGAACAGCTGGCCCAGGGGCGCGGAGGACTCCTTGGCGCGCTGCTGCATCTCCAGGAACACGGGGGACTCGTCCACGGAACGGCGGATGAGCCAGCCCACGAAGATCAGCACGATGGAGAACAGGAACGGGACGCGCCAGCCCCAGGACTCGAACTGCTCCGGGGTGAGCGTGGTGGTCAGCGTGAACATGAACAGGGTGGCCATGAGCATGCCGATGGGCACGCCGATCTGCGGGTAGGCACCGAACAGGCCGCGCTTGTTCACGGGTGCGTGCTCCACGGACATCAGCGCCGCGCCACCCCACTCGCCGCCGGCGGAGAAGCCCTGCAGGACGCGCAGCAGGATCAGGAGGATGGGTGCGGCCACCCCGATCTGGCCGTAGGTGGGCAGCAGGCCGATGAGCGTGGTGGCCACCCCCATGCCGAACAGGGTCATCACCAGGGTGATCTTGCGGCCGAACCGGTCACCGATGTGCCCGGCCACGATGGCGCCCAGGGGGCGGAACAGGAAGCTGATGCCCAGGGTGGCCCACGTGACGATCTGGGCCAGCTGGGGGTTGTCCGCGCTGAGGGGCTTGAAGAAGTGGGTGGCCAGGATGAACGCGGCCGCCTGGGCGTAGATGAAGAAGTCGTACCACTCGATGGTGGTGCCCACGAGGGTGCCCGCAAGGACCTTGCGCTCTTCTCGTGACATGGTGTGGCCCTGCGCGGGCGCTGCGGTGGTGGATGCCATGCGGTGTCTCCAGGATCGTCGGACAGGGTCCGTGGGGTGCCAGTGGCGAGGTGCTCGGGGACTTACCGACCGAGCGTTCTGGTACGGAGTGTACGAGAGCATGTGAACCGCGTCACCCACGTCGTGTACAAAATCGTATATGTTACGCGGCGCGCACCTCGCACGCCGCGCGCGGAATCCGGGCATACTTCCGTCTGGAAGCCGTACCCGCGTGAAGGAGCACCCGATGACCGACGCCACACTCACCGGCAGGAAGGCCCTCGTGACGGGCGGCGCGAGCGGCATCGGCGCCGCCGCCGTCAGGGCGCTCGCAGCCCACGGCGCGCACGTGACCATTGCCGACATCGACCACGACGCCGCCGCGCGCCTCGCCGCCGAGGTGTCCGGGGAAGCGTGGGCCGTGGACCTCACGGACACCGCCGCCCTCGCGGAGCTGAGCCTGGACGTGGACGTGCTCGTGAACAACGCGGGGATCCAGAAGGTGGCACCCATTCAGGACGTCGACCCCGCGGACCTGCACCGGATCCTCACGCTCATGCTGGAGTCCCCGTTCCTGCTGGTCCGGGCCGCCGTGCCCCACATGTACGAGCAGGGGTGGGGGCGGATCATCAACGTGTCCTCGGTGCACGGACTGCGGGCCTCCGCGTTCAAGTCCGCGTACGTGGCCGCCAAGCACGGTCTGGAAGGACTGTCCAAGGCCGTGGCCCTGGAGGGGGCGCCGCACGGCGTCACGAGCAACTGCGTGAACCCCAGCTACGTGCGCACCCCGCTGGTGGACAAGCAGATCGCGGACCAGGCGGCCACCCACGGCATCCCCGAGGACGAGGTGGTCGAGAAGATCATGCTCACCGAGTCCGCCATCAAGCGGCTCGTGGAGCCCGAGGAGGTGGGAGAGCTGATCGCCTTCCTCGCCGGCCCCTTCGCCGGGATGGTCACCGGCGCGGCGTACACGATGGACGGCGGCTGGACCGCGTCCTGAGCCGACGCCGCCCGCCCGTCCACCGTCTCCTCCGCCCCTGGCCGGGCGGGCGGAGTCCGCGCCATCTTTGACCAGGAGGGGAACTGCTCTACCCTGAGAGGCAGATCACACGGTGGAGACAACGGGAAGGGCGGCCATGTCCAAAGTCAGAGAGGACGTCACGGGGCTCCTTGCCGAGACCCTGCGGGACGGCATGACCATAGCGGTGGGAGGCTTCGGGCTGTCCGGCGTCCCCCGGGACCTCATCGAGGCCGTGCGGGAGAGCGGCGTGAAGGACCTCACCGTGGTCTCCAACAACATGGGCGTGGACGGCAAGGGGCTGGGGCTGCTGCTCGAGAACCGGCAGGTGGCCAAGGCCGTGTCCTCCTACGTGGGGGAGAACAGGGAGTTCGCGCGCCAGTACCTGGAGGGCGAGCTGGAGGTGGAGTTCACCCCGCAGGGCACCCTGGCCGAGCGGCTGCGGGCGGGCGGTGCCGGGATCCCGGCGTTCTACACCGCCACCGGCGTGGGCACCCCCGTGGCGGAGGGCAAGCCCACCGCCGAGTTCGACGGCCGCACGTACCTCCAGGAGCGCGGGATCGTCGCGGACGTGGCGCTCGTGCACGCCTGGCGCGGGGACACGGACGGCAACCTGGTCTACCGCCGCACCTCCCGCAACTTCAACCCGGTGTGCGCGGCGTCCGGCCGGGTCACGTTCGCGGAGGTCGAGGAGATCGTGGCCCCCGGCGAGCTGGACCCGGACCACATCGTGACCCCCGGCGTGTACGTTCAGCACGTGGTGCGGTACTCGGGGGCGCCCAAGGAGATCGAGCAGCGCACCACCCGCCCGCGACCGGCGACCCAGGGTGCGCGCGAGAGTGAAGGAGCGGCGTCGTGAGCTGGACGCGGGACGAGATGGCGGCCATTGCGGCGTCGGAACTGGCGGACGGCGACTACGTGAACCTGGGGATCGGGATCCCCACGCTCGTGGCCAACAACCTGCCACCGGGCGTGAGCGTGGTGCTGCAGTCCGAGAACGGTGTGCTGGGCATGGGCCCGTTCCCGTACGAGGGGGACGAGGACCCGGACCTGATCAACGCCGGGAAGCAGACCATCACGCTGCGGCCGGGGGCCGCGATCTTCGACTCCGCCACGTCCTTCGGGATGATCCGCGGCGGGCACGTGAAGATGGCGATCCTGGGGGCCATGCAGGTCTCCGAGACGGGGGACCTGGCCAACTGGATGATCCCGGGCAAGATGGTCAAGGGCATGGGCGGCGCCATGGACCTCGTGGCCGGCACCCCGCGCGTGCTCGTGCTCACCGAGCACGTGGCCAAGGACGGCTCCCCGAAGCTCCGGCACGAGTGCGACCTGCCCCTCACCGGGGTGGGGGTGGTGGACCGGATCATCACGGACCTGTGCGTGTTCGACGTCGAGGACGCCGGGCTCGTGCTGCGCACCCTGGCCCCGGGCGTGACCGAAGCAGAAGTGGCCGAGAAGACCGAAGCGAACTACCGGGTGGAACTGGTGGACGTGACCCCCGATTCCGTACCCGTTCAGGAGGAACAGTGACCGAGAACGCCAATGACATCGTGATCGTCAACGGGGCCCGCACCCCGCAGGGCAAGCTGCTGGGGGCACTGGCCTCGCAGAGCGCCGTGGACCTGGGCGCGCACGCCATCAAGCACGCGCTGCAGCGTGCCGGGGTGGCTCCCGAGGATGTGGACTACGTCTACATGGGCAACGTGGTGCAGGCCGGCAACGGCCAGAACCCCGCCAAGCAGGCCGCCGTGGCCGCGGGGCTGCCCTTGAACGTCCCCGCCATGAGCTTGAACAAGGTGTGCCTGTCCGGGCTGGTGGCCGTGACCGAGGGAGCCCGCATGATCCGCGCGGGCGAGGCGGACGTCGTCGTCGCCGGCGGCATGGAGTCCATGACCAACGCGCCGCACCTGGCCCTGGGAGCGCGCAAGGGCAAGGCGTACGGGGACATGACGCTCGCGGACTCGCTGGCCCACGACGGACTGGTGGACGTGGAGCTGCAGATCCCCATGGGAGAGCTCACCGAGACGGGCAACGCCGAGCGCTCCATCACGCGCCAGGAGCAGGACGAGGTGGCCGCCCGCAGCCACCAGCTCGCGGGCAGGGCGCAGCAGGACGGGGTCTTCGCGGACGAGATCGCGCCGATCGAGATCCCGCAGCGCAAGGGTGACCCGGTGACCGTCTCCGAGGACCAGGGCGTGCGCCCGGAGTCCACCGCGGAGGGGCTCGGCAAGCTGCGGGCCGCCTTCACGAAGGACGGCACCATCACCGCGGGCAACTCCAGCCCCATCTCCGACGGCGCCGCGGCCCTCGTGCTGACCACGCGCGGCTACGCGGAGGAGCACGGCCTGGACTGGCTTGCCGTGGTGGGCAAGCCGGGGCAGGTGGCCGGTCCCGACACATCCCTGCACTCCCAGCCGTCGCGTGCGATCGAGCACGCCCTGTCCCGTTCCGAGTGGACCGCGGCGGATCTGGACTTCATCGAGATCAACGAGGCGTTCGCCGCAGTCTCCGTGCAGTCCGTGCGGGACCTCGGCGTGGACATGGACAAGGTCAACATCCACGGTGGTGCCATTGCCCTGGGCCACCCCATCGGGGCCTCCGGTGCACGGCTGGCGCTGCACGCGGCCATGGAGCTCGCCCGGCGGGGATCCGGCAAGGCCGCCGTCTCGCTGTGCGGCGGCGGTGGTCAGGGCGAGGCGCTGCTGCTGAGCCGCTGACGCGGATCCCGCTGCGGCGACCGCACGGTCGGTGCAGCGGCGCTGTGCACCCCAGGGGGTGACCCGTCCGAGCGGCGGGTCACCCCCTGCGTCGTGTCCCGGCGCGGCGCGGCGCGCCCCGGGCCCCGCCGCGTGGCTCCCCGGCACGGCCCGAGGTCATCTCCGCTGAGAACGGGGCGGCCCCGTGCGCCCTGCTCGACAGCTCAGTACGCTGATGACGTCACGCGGCCCACGGGGCGGCACCGCTCGGCTTCGTACGGGCCGGGCGCCGAACCCCGAGGGCCGGGTAGGGACAGCTTCCAGGAGGGGACATGGCACACCCAGAACCCACGCCCGCAACGCACTCCACGCCGCCCGCAGGACCCCCGGCGGGCGAGCACGCGGCAGCGCACGCGTCGTCCGGCGCCGACGCCGCCCGCACCCGCAGGCGCGCGGGGCTGTCGGGATTCCTGTTCGGCTGCGGGATCGCGGCGGCCATGATCGACCTGTTCATCTTCCACCTGGGCCTGCAGTGGCACCACTTCTACGACCTCTCCACGCACGAGGTGGCGCTCGTGACGGACGGGTTCTTCCACGCGTTCGGCTGGTTCATCACCGTGTGGGGGCTCTTCCTGCTCGCGGACGTGCGCCGCCGGGGCGGCGTCCACTGGCCGTACTGGGCGGGTGCGGTGGTTCTGGGCGTGGGGGCGTTCCAGCTCTTCGACGGCATCGTGGACCACAAGCTGCTCGGGATCCACCAGATCCGCTACGGCGTGGACCTCCTGCCCTACGACCTCGTGTGGAACGGCACGGCGGTGCTGCTGATCCTCCTGGGGTACGTGCTGATGCGGCGGGGCGGCAGGGCCCACCCGCGCGCATGACGCCCGCCTCGGCCGTGTGGCTCGCGGGCCTTTCCGTGCCCCCGGCGTCCCCGCTGCAGGCACTCGCGGCGGGCCCGAGACACGCGCACCCCGCCGGACCCGGGGACCACGGAGGTGCCCACGGGTCCGGCCACGCCGGGTCCGGGTTGCCGGTGCCCTGGCCCCTGGCCGAGTGGTCGGCCTTCGAGTGGCTCGTCCTCCTGCTCCTGGCCGCCGGCGCCGTCGGATACGGCTGGTCCCTCTGGGCGGGCCGCGGACGACGCCGCGTGAGCCCCTGGCGACCGGTCAGCTTCTCCGCGGGCCTGCTGTGCACCGGGGTGGGACTCGTGGGGCCCGTGGCCCAGGCCGGCCACGCGAGCTTCACCGCCCACATGGTGGGGCACCTGCTGGTGGGGATGCTCGGCCCGCTGCTGCTGGTGCTGGGAGCGCCGGTGCGCGTGCTGCTGCGCGGGCTGTCCACCGCGGCGGCGCGGCGGGTCACCCGGGTGCTGCGGTTCCCGCTCCTCCGGTTCGTCACGACCCCCGTGGTGGCCGCCGTGCTCAACGTGGGCGGGCTGTGGCTGCTCTACACCACGGGGCTGTTCCCCTGGATGCATGCCTCCGCGCTGGGGCACGCGGTGGTCCACGCGCACATCTTCCTGGCCGGGTACGTGTTCACGGCCGCCATTGCCGGTCCGGACCCGGACCCCCACAGGTCCTCGTTCCGGGTGCGCGCCGCGGTGCTCGTGGTCTTCATGGCCGCGCACTCGGTGCTGGCCAAGTGGCTGTACGCGCACCCTCCGGTGGGGGTTCCCGCCGACGACGTGCGGGTCGGAGCCCAGCTCATGTACTACGGCGGGGACGTGGTGGACGTGGCCCTGATCGTCCTGCTGTTCCTGGGGCACCACCACGCCACGGCGCCGCGCACGTCCGGGAGGGTCAAGACGGCATCCAGCGCGCCTCGCATGTAACGCACGTCACGTTCGCTAGTGTCTGGGGCAGCACCATTCGATCCCGACCCGTCCCCCGAGGTGACCCCATGAGCTCTCCCGAGCGCGCCCCTCGCCCCGCGGCGTCGTCCGCCCGCACCGTGACCGTGGAACCCGCACCGGCCTCCGAACCTGCACTGGCCCGCGCCATGCGACCCGTGAACTACGTGGTGGAGCGCTTCATCCCCTCGGCCCTGATCTTCGCGATCGTGCTGACCGGGGTGGTGGGCGTGATGGCGCTGCTCCTCACGGACGCCGGCCCGGTGACCGTGGTCGAGGGCTGGGGCAAGGGGCTCTCCGGGCTCCTGGAGTTCATGACGCAGATGGCGCTCGTGCTGCTGCTGGGCCACGCGCTGGCCAGCACCCGGCCCGTGCGGGCGCTGCTCGGACGGCTCGCTGCCGTTCCCCGCACCGCGCTGGCCGCATACGTGTTCGTCTTCGTGGTGTCCGCGGTGGCCTGCCTCATCACGTGGGGCTTCGGCCTGGTGGTGGGCGGGCTCCTCGCGCGCGAGGTCGCGGCGGAGTTCTCCCGCCGACGCGCGCCCGTGAGCTTCCCCATGCTGGTGGCCGCGGGCTTCTCCGGCATGGTCGTGTGGCACATGGGCTACTCCGGCTCCGGCCCCCTCACGGCCGCGACCCCCGGGTCGTTCATCGAGAAGCAGGTGGGGCACGTGATCCCCATCTCCGAGACCACGTTCTCCTGGTGGAACATGACGGCCGCGGTGGCCACCGTGGTGCTGGTGGCGCTCGCCCTGTGGCTCGTGGCCCCGCGCTCGGTGCCCGCCTCCCACACCATCACCGCCGAGGCGCTCGCCCAGTCCGAGCAGCAGATCCCCGAGCCCGCCATCGAGGCCCCGGCCGACCGCCTGGACGCCTCGCGGATTCCCACCCTCTTCGTGGGCCTGGCGCTCGTGGCGTACCTGGTCATCCACTTCACCGGTGGCGGCACCGTGACCCTGAACATCGTGAACTGGATGTTCCTGGCGCTGATCTTCCTGCTGTCCCGCAACACGTTCGAGGTCATGGCTCTCGTGAAGAACGCCGCCGCGAACGTGGGGGACATCCTGCTGCAGTTCCCGCTCTACGCCGGGATCATGGGCATCATGACGGCCACGGGGCTCATCCAGGTGCTCTCGGACTCCATCGTCGCGGTGGCCACCCCGCAGACCCTCGGGCTCCTCGCGTTCCTGTCCGCCGGGCTCGTCAACTTCTTCGTCCCGTCCGGCGGCGGCCAGGTGGCCATCCAGGCGCCCATCCTCCTCGACGCCGCGGCCCGTCTGGGCGTGGACCCCTCCGTGATCATCATGTCCGTGGCGTACGGCGACCAGTGGACCAACATGATCCAGCCGTTCTGGGCCCTGCCCCTGCTGGCGATCGCCGGGCTCAAGATCCGGGACATCCTGGGATACACCACCGTGGTGCTGCTCGTTTCCGGTGTGGTCTTCGGCGCCACCATGCTCGTGGTGGGCGCTGGGGCCTGACGACACCGCCGGGCCGCTCCGGTGGGCGCCGTCACCCCTGCTGCCCGGGCGGCACCGTGCCAATCGAGGGTCCTGGCGAGCCGTGGCCGGTTCCGTCAGAAGGCGGCGTCGGACGCGCGCCGCCCCGAAACTACCTGTGCCGCACAACGAACGGACCCGCCCGGTTCGAGGATCGTGCGGGTCCGTTCGTTCTGGGCGTTGAGGTGCCTCGGCGGGGGTCAGTCCTTCTCGGGGTCCCACCCGGGGATGGTGCCGTCCGGAGCGGCGTACTTGGCGATCAGGCTGCAGTCCTTGTCCGCCAGTCCGTCCGTGACGAGCTGCTGGAAGCGCTGCGCCACGACCTCCGCCGCGGGCAGGTTCACGCCCGTCTGCTCACCGGCGGCCAGCGCCAGCCCGATGTCTTTTGTGGCCAGCGCGGCCGAGAACGTGGCGTCGAAGTTGTTGTTCGCGGCTGCGGAGTCCGTCATTCCCGGCACGGGGTACCAGGTCTGCAGGGCCCACGAGTTGCCGGAGGAGGCCGAGGCGATCTCCCAGAAGACCTTCGGGTCCAAGCCCAGTCGGTCCGCGAGCACGGAGCCCTCGGAGCAGGCCTCCAGGCAGATGAACAGCATCATGTTGTTCACGATTTTTGCGGCCTGGCCGGATCCCGCCGCACCGGTGTGCACCACACGGCCGGCCATGGGCTCCACGATCTCGGCAGCCCGCCGGACGGGTTCGTCCTCCCCGCCGATCATGAACGTGAGACTTCCGGCCGCCGCGCCGCTGATGCCGCCGGAGACCGGGGCATCCACGAAGGCGAAGCCGGCCTCGGACGCTGCGCGGTGCAGGTCCTCGGCGGTGGCCACGTCGATGGTCGAGCTGTCGATCAGAAGTGCGTCCCGGGGAGCCAGGGCGAGGACACCGTTCTCCCCGAGGTAGACCGCTCGAGAGTGCTCGCCCTTGGGGACCATGGTGATCACCACCTCGGCGCCATCCAGGGCCTCTGCCATGGTGGTGAAAGTCTGTACGCCGCCCTCACGGGCAGTGGCCATCGCGGCCTCGCTGAGATCGAAGCCGCGCACCTCGTGGCCTGTTGCTACGAGGTTGGCGGACATCGGGGCTCCCATGTGGCCCAGGCCGATCCAGGTGATGGTGCTCATGACGGTGGTCCTTCCGTGGTGCGGTTCGAGGGGTGGTGCCGGCCCGACGTCGAGGTCCGGGCTGCGGTGCGGCTCAGGAAGCGGTGGCCCCGGTCCGCTCGGCGTCCAGGCGGCGTCGGTCCTCGGCGTCGATCACGTGCAGGGACACGCCCTTCGTCTCGCGGAGCGTGAGCACCGAGACGAGGGTGATCACGCACGCGAGAGCGATGTAGATCGCGATGGGGACCCATGAGTCGAAGCGGCGCAGCAGCGACGTCGCAATGATGGGGGCCAGGGATCCGGCAACGATCGAGGTGACCTGGTAGCCCAGCGAGACGCCCGAGTAGCGCATGCGGGTGGGGAACATCTCGGCCATGATGGCGGGCTGCCCGGCATACATGAACGCGTGGATCACGAGACCCAGGATGATCGCTGAGAGAATGAACCACTGGTTGCGGGTGTCGAACAGCGGGAACGCGACGAACGCCCAGCCCATGGCAAGCAGCGCGCCAGCGGCATAGACCGGACGGCGACCCACCCGGTCCGAGAGCCGACCCACGAGCGGCACCATGATCACGTGCACGATGTGTGCGATCAGCAGGAGCAGCAGGATGTTGGAGGTGTTCATCTTCAGCTGGGTGGAGAGGTACGTGATGGAGAACGTGACCACGATGTAGTACAGGATGTTCTCCGCGAAGCGGATGCCCATGGCGCCGAACACTCCGCGGGGGTAGCGGCGGAAGACCTCGGCCACTCCATAGGAGGCGCCCTTCTCCTCAATCAGCTCCTCCTGGGTCTCCGTGAAGATGGCGGCGTCCGTCACCCGGGTGCGGATGTAGTAGCCGATGGCCACGATCACCACGGACAGCCAGAAGCCCACCCGCCAGCCCCACGACAGGAACTGGGCGTCGCTCAGCGTGCGGGACAGGATGAGCAGCACCACGGTGGCGAATAGATTGCCCATGGGCACGGCGGCCTGGGGCCAGCTGGCCCAGAAGCCGCGCTCCTTGTTGGGGGAGTGCTCTGCGACCAGCAGCACGGCACCGCCCCACTCGCCGCCCACGGCGAAGCCCTGCGCGAAGCGCAGCACCACGAGCAGTGCCGGCGCCCAGTAGCCCACCTGGTGGAACGTGGGCAGGCAGCCCATGAGGAACGTGGTGGTGCCCACCAGGAGGATGGCCACCTGCAGCAGGTGCTTGCGGCCGAACTTGTCCCCGAAGTGCCCGAACACGATGCCGCCCAGTGGGCGCGCGATGAATCCCACCGCGTAGATCAGGAACGCTTTGATGATCCCGTCCAACGGGTTGCCCGTGTCCACGAAGAACAGCGGCCCGAAGACCAGGGTGGAGGCCGTGGCGAAGAGGAAGAACTCGTACCACTCCACCACCGTGCCCGCCATCGAGGCGAGCACCACGCGCTTGAGACCGCTGCGGGTCTCCGCGTTGTCGTTGGGGTCCAGGTCGACCGGCGGGGCTGCCCCGTCCGCTGTGCTCATCTCGTGCTCCTTGCCGCTGGCCATGTGATGTTGATCACGGTCAGTGTGGCACGCGGCGGACTCATCGCCCGGCACATCACGGCAGCGTGCAGTCGCATGTCACGTCCGGCAGGACCGTTGACAGTCCGGGAGCAGGTTTGTGCCAGTGGCCCGGCTGGCGACGTCGGAGGGGCGGCGTGGTGCGCCTGCGACCTTGGACGGCGGTCCCGGTTCCGGTCCCGGCGCGGCGCCCGGTGGCCGGGACGCGGCCAGGGGCGAGTGGTGTTGTTCTGCCCCTGGCGGGGTCCTGTCTCAGCGCACCAGGCGGATCTCTCGCAGGTTCTCCAGTGCGGGGTCCACCAGGTCGGTTCCGTCCGCGCGGAAGCCGTTGCGCTGGTAGAAGCGGATGGCGCGCGGGTTGGCCTCCGCCACCCACAGCTGGGCAGGCTGGTCACCGAGCGCAGCGTCGAGCAGCGCCTGCCCCACGCCCGTGCCGTGGTGCTCACGGAGCACGTAGAGCATGCGGAGGGCCCGTTCGCGGGCGGGGTCCGGCTCAGCGGGGCGCCCGGTGCCCGCGAATCCGATGACCGCGTTGTTCGCCTCGGCCACATGGATTCCCCTGCGTACGGCTGGGTCCGCGAGCAGCTGGGTCCACAGCTTCTGCCGGGCCTGCCGGGCCGCGTCACCGAAGAATCGCTCGGGGACCAGCCCCGCGTAGGTCTCCCGCCAGGTCTGCACGTGCACCGCCGCGATCTCCAGGGTGTCCTCGGGCGTGGGTGTCCGCAGGGTGAAAGGTGTATCGGTGGTCATGCGGTCATTCTGGCCGCTGCCCGCCCAGTGGGACACCCCCGTCTGCAACCCGTGCCCGGTGCGGAACGGAGCTGCCGCCCCCCCGACCCCCCCGTGCAATAACGGAGCAGATGCGGTTTTGAGGCCGCCGTGCTGCATTTGCTCCACTTCACAGTGCCCGCACGCCAGCCCCTGTGACTGACGTCTGCTGCGAGAGGGTGTCGCAGGCCTGCTCGTCCCGTTGCACTGACGGAGCAAAGGCCGTTTGGCGCCCCGCCGGTCCGCTCTTGCTCCACCCCACAGCCTGTGCGCGGGGGTGACGACGCCGCTACGCCAGGATCGCGCGCACGCCCGCCTCGAACTCCTCCCTCATGGTGGCGGTGGGCAGCTCCATGGACTCACGGGTCTGCTGAGCGGTGACGGAGCCCAGGGTGAAGCGGGTCAGCGTGAGGGCCACCGTCTCGGCGTTCTCCGGACTCCTGCCCTGGCTGGTCAGGGCCGTCACGAGCAGGGGCACGGGCTGCATCCCCAGCGGGTCCAGGGCGTGGGCCACGCTCACCACGTCGGCACCGTCCCGCACGGCGAGCACCAGGGAACGGAACCGGGCGACGAGGAGGAGGGCTGCGGCGTCGTCGCCCGCGGCTCCGGCGGGGCGAATCGAGGAGGTCTCAAGCGGGCCGACCATCCGCTGGGCCAGCACCGCCAGCAGCTCCTGCTTGTTGGCCACGTGCCAGTAGAGCGCTCCGGGCTGCACCCCCAGCTCCCGGGCCAGGCGTCGCATGGAGAGGTCACCCAGGCCGTAGGTCTGCAGGATGTGCCACGCGGCATCCACCACCTGAGCGCGGTCCAGTGCCACGGCGTTCCTCCCTGCTCGTGTGCCCGGAGCGGGTCACGCGGAAACTCTACCGAGCGGATTCCCACCGGCCCGGCGGAGCGGCGTCGGCGGAGTCGCGCGCGGCACGCGGAGCGCACCGAGAATTGACTTTCCTGAACACCGTTCAATAATTGAACAATGTTCAAGAACCCCGCCGAGCTGGCTGAGCGCGTTCTCGCCGGCCACCCCGTGACCCCGGACGAAGCCCTCGAGCTGCTGCACACCGACGACCCCGGCATGCTGGATCTCGTGGCCGCCGCGGGTCGGCTGCGCCGCGAGCACTTCGGCATGACCGTGAAGGTGAACTACCTGGTCAACCTGAAGTCCGGGCTGTGCGCCGAGGACTGCGGCTACTGCTCGCAGCGTCTGAACGCCGGAACGGACATCCTCAAGTACTCGTGGCTGAGCCCCGAGCAGGCCGTGGAGCAGGCCGAGTACGGCATCAAGGGTGGCGCGAGCCGCGTGTGTCTGGTGGCCAGCGGACGCGGCCCCTCCAACCGTGAGGTGGGCAACGTGACCCGCACGGTCGAGGCGCTCAAGGAGCAGCACCCGGACGTGGAGGTCTGCGCGTGCCTGGGTCTGCTCAAGGACGGCCAGGCGGAGACGCTCAGCGGCGCGGGCGTGGACGCCTACAACCACAACCTCAACACCGCCGAGTCCAACTACGAGTCCATCTGCTCCACCCACACCTACCAGGACCGCGTGGACACCGTGGAGCGCGCCAAGGACGCGGGGCTCTCCCCGTGCTCCGGGCTGATCGTGGGCATGAAGGAGACGGACGAGCAGCTCATCGAGGCGGTGTTCGCCCTGCGGGACCTGGGCTCGGACTCCGTGCCCGTCAACTTCCTCATGCCGTTCGAGGGCACGCCCCTGGCCGGCACGTGGCAGCTCAGCCCCCAGAAGTGCCTGAAGATCCTCGCCGTGGTGCGCTTCGTGTGCCCGGACAAGGAGATCCGCATGGCCGGTGGCCGCGAGATGCACCTGCGCTCGTTGCAGCCCCTCGCCCTGCACGTGGTCAACTCCCTCTTCCTGGGTGACTACCTCACCTCCGAGGGCCAGGCCGCGCAGGCGGACCTGGACATGATCGCCGACGCCGGGTTCACCGTCCTGGGCGCCCGCCCGGATGCTGAGCGGGCCTCCGACGCCGTGCCCGCAAGCGCCGCCCACGGGGCCGGTGCGGAGCAGGGCAGGGCGGAGCGGACGACGACGCCGTGCGGTTCCGCGTGCGGCTCGGCCCCCGGTTCCGGGGGCGCCACTGTGTCCGGCGGGGTGGGTTCCTCCGCTGACGGGTCCACCACGGCTGCCGACAGCGGCGCCGCGCCCCGTGGGGAGAACGCCTCCGCTGAAGCGTCCGTGAAGGGAGCCGCTCCCACCGCTGACGGCCTGACCAGCCGCGGTTCCCGTGATGCGGACGGCACGGTTCCCGAACGCGGCGCGGCGGCGTCGTCGGTGCCGACCGCCGCAAAGGTCTCCCCGGCGCTCGCCGCCCTGCTGAGCTCCGGCGACGGTCCCGAGCGCGACGAGGACGAGACCCGGGTGAGGCTCGAGCTGAGCCCGACCGTGCGGCGTCGTGGTGCCGGGACGTCGGTGGCACCGAATGCCTGAGCCCGGCACGGCGGACAACATGCCTGCGGGGGAAAGTCTTGCCGAGCGGGACCGCGGTCTGCTGTGGCACCCCTACGAGGCGCTCGACGGCCCCGCGCCGTACACCGTGGAGGCCGCGCAGGGCGTGGCGCTCACGCTCGTGACCCCGGAGGGGGAGCGGGTGCAGGCCCTGGACGGGATGGCGTCCTGGTGGTGCGCGGTCCACGGCTACCGCAACCCCGAGCTGGATCGCGCGGCCGTGGACCAGATCACCGAGTTCTCGCACGTGATGTTCGGAGGTCTGACGCACCGTCCCGCGGTGGAGCTCGGGGAGCTGCTGGTGGAGGTCACGCCTCCCGAGCTGCAGCACGTGTTCTTCGCGGACTCCGGGTCCGTGAGCGTGGAGGTCGCGCTGAAGCTGGCGGTGCAGTACCAGGCAGCCCGGGGGCGCCCCGAGAGGCGCCGCATCCTCACGGTGCGCGGCGGCTACCACGGGGACACCACCGGGGCCATGAGCGTGTGCGACCCGGAGGGCGGGATGCACGCCGAGTTCTCGGGGCTCGTGGCCGAGCAGCTGTTCGTGGCGCCCCCGCCCGCGGCGGCCACCCCGGACGGGCGGACCTGGGAGTCCGACGACGCGGCGGTGCAGCGGTGGATCGCGGACGTGCGCGCCACGGCCCGGGGGCACAGCGACGAGCTCGCGGGAATCATCGTGGAACCCGTGCTGCAGGGCGCGGGCGGGATGCGCACCTACGACCCCCGGTGCCTGCGGGTGCTGCGGGAACTGGCGGACGAGCTGGACCTCGTGCTCATCGTGGACGAGATCGCCACGGGGTTCGGACGCACCGGACGGTGGTTCGCGAGCGAGTGGGCGGACGTGGTCCCGGATGTGATGTGCGTGGGCAAGGCGCTGGCCGGGGGCTACATGTCGCTCGCGGCGGTGCTCGTGTCCGAGGCGGTGGGCGCGGTCATCACGGACTCCGAGCAGCGGGCCCTCATGCACGGCCCCACGTTCATGGCCAACCCCCTCGCGTGCGCGGTGGCCCTGCAGTCCGTGCGCATGCTCCGGGACACCTGGCGCGACGACGTCGCCCGGGCGGAGCGCACCCTGCGGGAGATCCTGCCCGTGGCCGCGGACCTGCGCGCGGTCAAGGACGTGCGGGTGCTCGGGGCGGTGGGGGTCATCGAGTTCCACCATGCCCCCGATCCCGCGCTGCTCACGCGCACCGCACTGGAACAGGGAGTGTGGTTCCGGCCCTTCGGCAGGCTGCTCTACACGATGCCGCCCTACGTGTGCACCGAGGAGGAGCTCCGCACCATCGCCTACGCCCTGCTGCGTGCGGCGCAGGAAGTGGAACTCACGAGCACAGGCCGGGGTGCCGGGCTCCACGGGGCGGATGCACCGTCGGGGAACGGGATGGGCGCATGAAGGCCCACCGCCTGGACGCGTTCACGACGCCGCCCGCACGTCCAGTCCCGGGAGCGGAGGGTCGCGCATGATCTCCCCGATGGACGACGCGGCCGTTCCGCAGCTCCGGGCCACTTCTTCCGCGGATGCCGAAGGTCCGCTCGACGACTGGCTCCGGGACCGACGTGAGCGGCGCGAGGAGGCGGGCCTGCGGCGTCGACCGCGGACACTTCCCGGGCGCTGCGTGGACCTCGCCTCGAACGACTACCTGGGGCTCTCCCGGGACCCGCGGGTCGTGGCGGCGGCGCGCGAGGCCCTGGACGTGCACGGCGCGGGGGCTCGGGCATCCCGCCTGGTCACGGGGACCCTGGGGATCCACGAGGTGCTGGAGCGGGAGCTGTGCGAGCTCACCGGGCAGCCCGCGGCGCTCGCGTTCTCGAGCGGGTACGCGGCCAACACCGGCGTGCTCACGGCGCTCGGGGACGCGGACACGCTGATCGTCTCGGACGCCCACGCGCACGCATCCCTCGTGGACGGCGCACGTCTCTCCCGCTCGCCGGTTCGGATCGCGCGGCACTCGGACGTCGCACACGTGGCGCAGCTGCTGGCCGAGCGGACGGAGCCGCGCGCGCTCGTGGTGGTGGAGTCCGTGTACTCGGTGTGGGGCGACCATGCCCCGCTGCTGGAGCTGGCCGAGACATGCCAGAAATGGAATGCCCTGCTGCTCGTGGACGAGGCGCACGGCATCGGCGTGGCGGGCCACGGGCGCGGGCTCGTCCACGAGCTGGGCCTTGCCGGATCGCCGCACGTGGCGCTCACCCTGACCCTGTCCAAGGCGCTCGGCGCGCAGGGCGGGGCCGTGCTCGGGGCCGAGGCGCTGCGGGAGCACCTGGTGAACACGGCGCGCCCGTTCATCTTCGACACCGCACTGGCCCCCACGAGTGCTGCCGCCGCGGCCCGGGCGGCGCGGATCGTGCGGGAGCAGCCGGAGCTGTCCAAGAGGCTGCACGAGCGGGCACGGTTCGTGGCCGCCACCCTGGGCATTCCGCTGGCCCGCGCGGCGGTGCAGTCGGTCCCGCTGAGCACTCCTGAACTGGCGGTGCGCGCCGCGGACGAGCTCCGCGCACGGGGCGTGGCCGTGGGCTGCTTCCGCCCGCCCTCGGTGCCGGACGGGATCAGCAGGCTCCGGATCACCGCGCCGGGAAACATGGAATTACAAGAACTGGCGGGGGCACTGGAGACCGTCCGCGAGGTCCTCGGAAACGTGTCGCGGGCAGGATGACGGTTCCTCGGGCTGTCCCCGGTGCACCGCTGGGTCCCGGCGGTCGGGCGGCCCGGTGCCCTGCGGCCCATCCGTCGAGCGGCCGGGCGGCCGCCGCCGGGGAAGCGCGGGGAGTGTCCCGCGCGCAGCCGCGTCCTGTCGAGGTGCCCCCAGCGGGGCGCGCCGTCTGAATACCCCACCCACGAGTACACAGGAGATCCCATGAACAATCCGCTGAGCGGAAGCACCAACTCGCTGGGCCGCACCGTCCTGGTCACCGGCACGGACACGGACGTGGGCAAGACCTACGCCACCGCCGCACTCGCCGTGGCCGGGTGGTGCGCGGGCCGGCGGCGGATCGCCGTCTACAAGCCCCAGCAGACCGGCATGCACGGCGACGATCCTGGCGACGTCCACGACGTCGCACGGCTGGCTCGCGCGGCAGGCATGCCCCCCGAGGCACTCACCACTGTGGAGGGGCAGCGGCTGACCGAACCCATGGCGCCACCCCCCGCGGCGGCCATCGACGGGGTGGAGCTGCTGGCGATCTCTGCCCACGTGGCGAAAATCCTGGAACTACAGGAATCCCACGACCTCGTGCTGGTCGAGGGTAGCGGCGGTGTGCTCGTGGAACTGGACGGGGACCGGCACACCATTGCGGACCTGGCGGTGGCGCTGCAGGGGGTGGCTCCGTGGGGGACGGTGGATCAGTGGCCGATGAACCAGGGAACGGCCCCCGTGCGTCAGGCTGATGCGGCCGACGGGCGGGTGGGCACCCCTGACACCACTGGCCCGGCGCCGGTGAGCACGGTGCTGGTGGCCCGCCCGGACCTGGGCACGCTGAACCACACGCTGCTGAGCCTGGAAGCCCTGCTGCACCGCGGGGTCGCCGTGGCCGGTGTGGTGCTCGGCAGCTGGCCCGGTGAGCCGGACCGGGTGCAGGAGTCCAACCGGGAGTACCTGGCGGACCTGCCCGCCATCCAGGGGAATCACATCCCGCTGCTGGGCGCGGTGCCGACGGGCTGGGGCTCGCAGGCCGGCTGACCCCGGGGAGGCGTGGAGCGGCGTCGTCGTCCCCGCTCTCCCCGCCAAGCCCCCGTTGCACCAACGGAGCTGATGCAGAAAACCGGTCGCGAATCCGCATTTGCTCCACCAGAAAGCGTCGAAGACCGGCGGTGATGGGGTCGGGCGTCCTCTCCGTGCTTGACACGGCAGTCTTAAGTGCAGCTGTTGCCAGGAATCTCGCCCCGGATGGCAGAAGCTGCACTTGATCCTGGGGTGGACGGCAGGGCCCGGTCCGCGCCCGTCAGCATGCAGAGTGCCGGTGCACTAACTCAGTAAACGCAGGATCGCGGCCCCGGATCTGCTTTTACTCCGCTAGACAGCGCGAACTGACGGTGGCCGCGGCTCCCTGCCGATCCGAAGTGCCACTCCCCGCGGTCAGCGACTCGCCACCAGCGCGTCGTAGAGCCGCTCGAAGCGTTCGTGGACCGCCCGGTAGCGCTCCTGCGCCGCCTCGCGCGGGGAGTATGTGCCCGCTGGTTCCGGGGCGGAGCGCTCCACATCGGGGGCCAGGGACTCCAGCATGAGCAGGGCGTTCCCACGGCACGTGGAGCGCTTCATGGTCTGGTGGATCACCGGGGTGTCCAGGTAGTCGCCGAGGATCTGCAGCCACGACGGCAGCTCCTGTGTGACCCGTCCCGCCGTGATGACCCGCTCCACATGCGGTGCCGCCTGCCCCAGCTCGTCGGACACACGGCGGTAGGACCCTGCGATCCCCTCGAGCATCCCGCGGGCCATGGCCGGTGCATCGGTGGCCGCGGAGACGTCCGCGAAGACCGCACGGGCGCTGCCCGCCCAGCCCGTGGAGCGCTCGCCGGTGAGGAAGGGCAGCACCCCCGGGGTGTCGGGGGAGACAGGGGCCGCCGCGATGTCGTTGAGCACCGCGTCGTCCAGCGCCAGGGTGTCCTGCAGCCAGGAGACGGCCCGGCCCACGTCGTTGAGCGCCCCGCCCAGCAGGCAGCGGGCGGAGTCGATGCGGTAGCACCACAGTCCCGGCGGAATGTCCTGCGGCCGGTGGTGCAGCAGCACGCGCATGGCCCCGGAGGTGGCGGCGGACGCCACGATGGTGCGCTCGTCCGTACCGCCCACGCCGATGTTCGCGCACAGCCCGTCCGCGACCGGCGCGAACCACTGCGCCCCGGACAGTCCCCGCCAGCGGGCGGTGCGCTCCGGGTCCACGTCCGGCAGCGGCTCGTGGGGTTCGAGGATCGGGGACAGCTTCTCCTCGGGAATCCCCGCCGCGCGCAGCATTCGCTGGTCCCAGTTTCCGGAGCGTCGGTTGAGCAGCCCCGTCCACGCGGCGGTTGCTGTCCCTGCGGCGGTGGTGCCGAGCAGCCGCAGCCACGCGTACTCGCCGATGCTCAGCCAGCGCGTGGCGGACGCGAACACCTCCGGCCGGGTCTCCGCGAGCCACCGGAAGCGCGGCGCCAGGTAGCTCGTGTGCAGCCGCGCGCCCATCTTCTGCTGCACCTCGAGCTCGTCCAGCTCCTCCCGCAGCCGCGCCAGCTGCGGTGCGCACCGGGAGTCCGCGTACGTGAAGCACTCGGTCACCGCGCTGCCCTCGGCGTCCACGCCCACCAGGGAGGACGCGAAGGAGTCCAGGCCGACGCCGCGCACCCGCCCCGCGAGCTCCGGCCGGTCGCACACGCGGTCCAGCAGCTCCGCGATCTCGCCGGTGACCTGGTCCGGGTCCATCACCGAGGTGCCGTCCCCGGTGGTGGTGAACGCGTGCGGGATCTTGTCCCGGTAGTGGCGCACGGGCGTCCCCGTGGCGTCGTACAGCGAGCCGCGGGTGGCGGTGGAGCCGATGTCCAGCGTCATCACCAGCGGGTCCCTCGCCTCCCCCAGGTCCACGGCGAAGTCCGCACCGTCCTCCGGCTGCGGCGTCTTCCTGTGCTTGCCCATCTCGTCCTGCTCCCCGCGCGTACGCCTCGGTGCTGTGGTTCCCGTCCAGTGTAGGAACGGCCCCGGCAGGCGCGGCCCACGGCTCCGGGAACGACGCCGCTCGCGGACCTCACGCGCTCGGCACGGCGGACGACGCCGCTCCCCGGCTCTCCGCGCACCGCACAGTCGTCGGCGTGGCCCCTCGGTTCTTTGCGCACCGCGCGGTGGGCGGGTGACGGGCTGCTTCGGCCCCGGTGTTCGCGGTGCAGCGAGGGAAGGGGTGTGGTCTTTCGGGGTCGGCGCGCCGTGGGGAAGGGTGCTGCCCCGGGGAGCCGGCGGGGCGGCGTCGTCGTGCGGGGAGTCGGGGCGCGCAGGAAAGCAGGTCCGGGATGTGAGATGTGTGACCGGAATGTGAAACCGGGTCGGGGGCCGCGCGTAGTCTGGGACGCAATCTGTGTGCCGGGAGGCGGCGGCCCGTGAGGCGCCCGCCCCGGCCAGTTCCTCGGGAAGGAGTCGCAGTGCCGCAGCTGCGTTCAGCAACGTCCACCACCGGCCGCAACATGGCGGGGGCGCGCGCTCTCTGGCGTGCCACCGGCATGGGGAGCGAGGACTTCGGCAAGCCGATCGTGGCGATCGCGAACTCTTTCACGCAGTTCGTCCCGGGCCACGTGCACCTCAAGAACATGGGTGACCTGGTGGCGTCCGCCGTCCAGGAGGCCGGGGGCGTGGCCAAGGAGTTCAACACCATTGCGGTGGATGACGGCATCGCCATGGGCCACGACGGCATGCTGTACTCGCTGCCCTCGCGGGACATCATCGCGGACTCCGTGGAGTACATGGTCAACGCGCACTGCGCGGACGCCCTGGTGTGCATCTCCAACTGCGACAAGATCACCCCGGGCATGCTCATGGCGGCACTGCGGCTGAACATCCCCGTGGTGTTCGTCTCCGGCGGCCCCATGGAGTCCGGCGAGGGCGTGGAGGGCGTGGTGGAGCACCGCGTGGACCTGGTGGACGCCATGTCCCTGGCCGTGGACGAGTCCGTCACGGACGCGCAGCTGGCCCAGATCGAGGAGAACGCGTGCCCCACGTGCGGCTCGTGCTCCGGGATGTTCACCGCCAACTCCATGAACTGCCTCACCGAGGCGCTGGGGCTCTCCCTGCCCGGCAACGGCACCACGCTGGCCACCCACGTCAACCGCAAGCGGCTGTTCCTGGAGGCCGGACGCCGTGCGGTGGAGTCCGCCACGAAGTACTACGAGCAGGACGATGAGTCCGTGCTGCCCCGCAGCATCGCCACCAAGGCCGCGTTCGAGAACGCCATGGCCCTGGACGTGGCCATGGGCGGGTCCACCAACACCGTGCTGCACATCCTGGCCGCCGCGCAGGAGGCGGGGGTGGACTTCACCCTCTCGGACATCGACGCCCTCTCCCGCCGCGTCCCGTGCCTCGCGAAGGTGGCCCCGAACTCCACCAAGTTCCACATCGAGCACGTGCACCGCGCGGGCGGCATCCCCGCGATCCTGGGCGAGCTGCGCCGCGGGGGGCTGCTCAACGAGCACGTCCACACCGTGCACTCCCAGACCATGGGCGAGTGGCTGGACGAGTGGGACATCCGCTCCGGCCAGGCCTCGGAGGAGGCCAGGGAGTTCTTCCTGGCCGCGCCCGGCGGGGTGCGCACCACCCAGGCGTTCTCGCAGGCCAACGAGTACGAGGATCACGACGTGGACGCCACCGAGGGCTGCATCCGCTCCGTGGCGCACGCCTACACCGCGGAGGGCGGGCTGTGCGTGCTGTTCGGCAACATCGCGGAGGACGGCGCCGTCATCAAGACCGCGGGCATCGACCCGGAGCTGTTCCACTTCACGGGCCGCGCGTTCGTGGTGGAGTCCCAGGACGAGGCCGTGCACGAGATCCTCTCCAAGAACGTGAAGGAGGGGGACATCGTCGTCATCGCGTACGAGGGCCCCAAGGGCGGGCCCGGGATGCAGGAGATGCTGTACCCCACCAGCTACCTCAAGGGCCTGGGCCTGGGGAAGAAGTGCGCACTCATCACGGACGGCCGGTTCTCCGGCGGCACCTCCGGGCTGTCCATCGGGCACATCTCCCCGGAGGCCGCCGCGGGCGGGGCCGTGGGGCTCATCGTGCACGGTGACGAGATCGAGATCGACGTGGAGAACCGGGTGCTGCGGGTCAACGTGGACGATGCCGAGCTCGCGCGGCGTCGGCAGGAGAAGGGGGACGCCCCCTGGAAGCCCACCAGGCCGCGGGAGCGCAGGGTCTCCAAGGCGCTGCGGGCGTACGCCTCCATGGTGACCAGCGCGGACAAGGGCGCGGTGCGGGTGGTCGAGGACTGAGCCCGCGCGCAGCCGCCGGGGTATGACCTCGGCCCGGGCGGGAATCCGATACTGTGTCCTGAATCGGTGCGACAGCACACACTTTTCCTCGTTCCCGCCCGGGCCGCGTGCACGCCGCACGCAGGGATCCGGGCGCTCCCCGTAGATCCCGGAGTCATTCATGGAAGCACTGACAGAACTCGTCGGAACGGTGGGTGAATACGTCTGGTACGTGGTCTTCGCCGTCCTCATCGGCGTGGGCCTGTACCTGACCATCCGCACGAAGGCCATCCAGCTGCGCGGCATCCCGGAGATGTTCCGCGTCCTCACGGACCCCGCCGGTGAGGAGGGTGGCCGCAAGGGCATCTCCTCGTTCCGGGCGTTCACGGTCTCCGCGGCCGCCCGTGTGGGCACCGGCAACATCGCCGGTGTGGCCATCGCCATCACCCTGGGCGGGCCCGGCGCCGTCTTCTGGATGTGGGTCATTGCCGCAATCGGCGCGGCCAGCGCGTTCGCGGAGTCCCTGCTGGGCCAGCTCTACAAGGTCAAGACCGCGGACGGCTACGTGGGCGGCCCGGCGTACTACATGGAGCGCGGGCTCAACAAGCGCTGGATGGGCGTGCTCTTCGCCGTCATCATCACCGTGACCTACGGCTTCGTGTTCAACTCCGTGCAGTCCAACTCGATCGTGGACGCCGTGAGCGGTTCCTTCAACGTGGACGTGAGCGACGGCCAGAACACCTGGCTGCGCGTGGTGCTGGGCCTCGCGGTCGTGGCGCTGACCGCGGCCGTGATCTTCGGCGGCATCCGCTCCATCTCCTCGGTCACCCAGGTCCTGGTCCCCGTCATGGCGGTGCTGTACCTGGTCCTGGGCCTGCTCGTGGTGGTCCTGAACATCACCGAGGTCCCCGCCGTGCTCGCCATGATCATCGAGGGCGCGTTCGGCATCCGCGAGTTCGTGACCGGCGGTCTGATCGGCGTGATCATCCAGGGCATGAAGCGCGGCCTGTTCTCCAACGAGGCCGGCATGGGCTCCGCCCCGAACGCCGGCGCCACCGCGTCCATCTCCCACCCCGCCAAGCAGGGTTTCGTGCAGTCCCTGGGCGTCTTCTTCGACACCATGCTCGTGTGCTCGGTGACCGCGTTCATCGTGCTGCTGTCCAACCCCGCGTTCGGGGACAAGCGTCAGGGCGCGTCCCTCACGCAGACCGCCCTGGGCATGCAGCTGGGGGACTGGGCCGTCCACTTCCTGACCATTGCGATCTTCATGTTCGCGTGGTCCTCGGTGATCGGGAACTACTACTACGGCGAGTCCAACGTCCGCTTCATGACCCCGTCCAAGCTGGCCATGAACGTGTACCGCTTCGCCGTGCTGGTGAGCGTGTTCATGGGATCCGTCCTGGCCCTGGACCTCGTGTGGTCGCTCGCGGACCTGTTCATGGCGTTCATGGCCACGCTGAACCTGATCGCCCTGGTCATGCTCGCGGGCGTGGCGGTGAAGGTGCTGCAGAACTACATGGAGCAGCGCAAGGCCGGTGTGGAGCCCGTGTTCAAGGCGGGGGACGTCCCCGGCATCCGCGGCCTCTCCGCGTGGGACGGCACGGACACCGTGACCCTGCCCATCTTTTGGGAGCAGCGCGACCGCGACAAGGCCGCCCCGCGCGGCTGACCCGCCCGGGCGGCGTCGTCCTCCGCGCCCCGGACGACGACGCCGCCCGCTCGCCCCACGCGAAAGCCCCCGGCGGGTGCCGGGGGCTTTCGCGCATTCAGCGGTGTGGCGTGGCTCGGCCGTCTGGGGGGCCGTGCCGAGCGCTCACGATTTCTGCTTGCCCTCCCCGAGGTCACGCTTGACCTGGGTCTCGATGGCGCCGGTGAGGGCCTCGTTGTCCACGGGGGAGTCGTCGGTGGCGCCGCGAAGCTGGGTCTCGTTGTACTCGGAGAACTCCTTGCTGTCGTCACCGCGCTTGGTGAGCAGCGCGCGGATGCGGGTGCGCCGCCCGGCCTCCTCGCGGATCTTGGAGCGGTTGCGGAACCACCACACGAACATGACGACCACCAGCACCATGCCCACGTAGCCGATCACCGGGTACACCACGCTCATGAGGGTGCCGAAGCCCACCAGGCTGACCACGTAGCCCACCGCGCAGATCCCCAGGAACACCGGGACGTAGCGCTTGCGGTGGTTGACCGTCACGCGACGGCCCAGGGCGTAGAACATACTGATGGTGGTGTTGTAGATCATCACGAACGTCACGAACACCATGGCGATCGAGGCCACGGGGTGCATGGTCTCGAAGAGCTTGAGCATGGGGACGTCTGCATCCCCCACGGCATCGAAGTTCACGAGCAGCGCGAACGCGTTCATGCACAGCAGGACCGTGTAGACCACGCCGCCCAGCAGCCCGCCGCGCCCGGCGTCCCGGGGGTCCAGGGTGTTGCCACCGATCATCAGGGACATGGAGACGCCCAGCATGAGCGCCATGCAGGTGTAGTTGATGGCGGAGAACCACCACGGGCTCACGGGCGAGTCCGCCTGGACGGCCAGGTCGCTCATGGCGCCCAGGTCCACGGGCAGCTGCATCAGGGTGTAGACGAACGCCACGATGACCGCCAGAAAGATCACGGGGGTGACGGCGGAGATGATGTTGGTGACCTTGTTGACGTCCAGCAGCCCGGTGAGCATCACCAGGACCACCATGATCAGGGCCCCGATCCACGCCGGCAGACCGAACTGCTGCTCCAGGGTGGACCCGGCGCCGGCGAGCATCACGATGCCCATGGCCAGCAGCGTCAGGGAGACGGTGATGTCCAGGAACCGGGAGACCACCGGCGCCGAGACCGAGCGGAACACTCCCAGGTGCTCGTCCGCCAGGAAGTAGCTGCCGATGTTGATGATGACCGCGCCGGCGGTGATCATCAGGATCCCGGCGACGAGCGCACCCGCCAGGCCCCACACCCCGAAGGACACGAAGTACTGGATGACTTCCTGGCCCGTGGCGAAACCTGCACCCACCATGAGGCCGATGAAGGCCAGGGCGACCTGAAGGGTTTTCTTGACTGACACGGAAGTGACTCCTCGGAAGTGGTGGGATGGCGCGCTGACGTGCCCCGCGCCGGGCGAACCTCTCGGCCAAGCATAGAGAACACGGGTGCCCCGGGCTGAGCCGGGACCCGGTGGCATACTCGGCACGGACATCGGCAACGAGCGGAGGAGCAGCCGTGGTGCTGCGGCTGGAGTGAGCCGACGAGGGCATGCCCGCTCCCGATCCCACCCCGGAGGGCTGTAGGTTAGCCTTGCCTTACGTAGTTCTACAACGCAGAATTGACGTAAGAGATGTCGGGTGGGCCCTGCGGCGCCCCTCCGGTCGGCAGGACGAGCTGAGGGGTCGGGGCCATGAAGCGCAGCAAGCAGGGGGCAGCCACTCCGTCGCCCGTGACCCTGTGTGATGTGAAGCCGGGGGAGATCGCGTGCATCGCCCTGGTGGAGGACGCGCTGGACCCGGTGGTGCGGCGTCGTCTGGGGGCGCTCGGCTTCCGTGAGGGTGAGCAGGTCACGTGCCTGCGGCGCGCGCCCATGGGCAGCCCCATCCTCTTCCGCGTGTGCGGCGCGGAGGTGTGCCTGCGCAAGGAGCAGGCGCGGTCCGTGCGGATCGGTGAGTGGTCCCCGGCGCCGGTGGCGTCGGTGTCGTGAGCTGCCACGGACCGGGGGAGGGCGACGTCGCGACCCTCGGGAGGACCACCGAGGTTGCGCTGCTCGGATCCCCGAACACCGGCAAGTCCTCGCTGTTCAACCGGCTGACGGGACTCTCCGCCGCCACCGGGAACTACCCCGGGGTCACGGTGACGCGCTCCCGCGGAACCGCGCGCACCTCGTCCGGCTCGGTGACGGTCACGGACCTGCCGGGCACCTACTCCCTGGAGCCCGCGAGCCCGGACGAGGACGTGGTTCTGGACCACCTCACCGGGCGGCTGGAGAGCGAGACCGCCCCGGACGCACTGCTCGTGGTCATGGACTCCACCACCCTCTACCGCTCCCTCGCACTGTGCGCCGAGGCGCTCGCCCTGGGCCGCCCCACTGCTGTGGTGCTGACCATGGTGGACGAGCTGCGGGCCCGCGGCGGGGACCTGGACGTCACCGGTCTCTCCCGGGCGCTCGGCGTGCCGGTGGTGGAAACCGTGGCCCACCGGGGCCGCGGTCTCGAGGACGTCCGGGAGCTCCTGGGTGAGGCCGCCTCGTGGCCCGTGGCGCTGATCGCGCCCCCGCACGACGACGCCGCGCAGCTCAGCGGGTGGATCCGTTCCGTCCTGGACAGCGCCCGCTACCGCTCCCCGCGGTCCTCCGTGGCCACCAGCAGGATCGACGCGGTGCTGCTGCACCCGGTGTGGGGCGCCCTGGTGTTCCTGGCGGTGATGTTCTGCTTCTTCCAGGTGATCTTCACCGTGGCCGCGCCCATCCAGGACGCCATCCAGGCGGTGTTCGACCACTGGGGGGAGGTGGCGGCGAACACCCTGGGATCGGGCTTCCTGGCGGACTTCGTGGGCACGGCGCTGATCGGCGGTGTGGGCGGTGTGCTCGTGTTCCTGCCGCAGATCCTGCTGCTGTACCTGATGATCTCCGTCCTGGAGTCCGTGGGGTACATGTCCCGCGCGGCATTCCTCATGGACCGCATCATGGCACGCAGCGGCCTGGACGGCCGGGCCTTCGTGGCCATGCTGTCCTCCACGGCGTGCGCCGTGCCGGGGATCATGGCTACGCGGACCATGCCGTCCTCCCGGGACCGGATCGCCACGATCATGTCCGCCCCGCTCATGACCTGTTCGGCCCGGCTGCCGGTGTACCTGCTGCTCATCTCCCTGCTGGTGCCCGCGGAGGCACGGCTGGGCCCCTTCTCGATGCAGGGTGCCGCCCTGTTCGGCATGTACCTGCTGGGTGGGCTCGCGTCCCTCGTGGTGGCCCGGGTCTTCAAGGCCACGCTGCTGCGCCACGGTGCGCTGCCGTTCTACCTGGAGATGCCGCCCTACCGGTTGCCAACACCGCGCGGCATCCTGCGCGCGGTGTGGACTCCCGTGTGGATGTTCCTGCGGAAGGTGGGAACCATCATCCTGGTGGTCACCGCCGTGCTGTGGGTGCTCATCAACTTCCCGGCGCGGGATGCGGAGACGGCGCACATGGACGAGGCCCAGGCGCAGTCCTACGTCATGGAGAACTCGTTCGCGGGTGCCGCGGGCAAGGCCGTGGAACCCGTGTTCGAGCCGCTCGGCTTCGACTGGCGCGTGGACATCGGGCTGATCGCCTCCTTCGCCGCCCGTGAGGTGTTCGTCTCGACCATGGGTCAGGTGGCCGCGGCGGAGGACCCGGAGGACCCCGGGGCGGCCCTGCAGCAGCTGACCTACACCCACGGTCCGCACCAGGGGGAGCCCATGTTCACGCCTCCCACGATCGTGGCGCTCATGATCTTCTTCGCGTTCGCCATGCAGTGCGTGTCCACCCTGGCCACCATGCGCCGGGAGACCAACTCGTGGAAGTGGCCGGCCATCGCGGTGGCATACATGTTCGTCCTGGCATACGGGGCCGCGTGGATCGGCCACGAGATCACGGCCGCGGTGACCCGATGACCACCCCGGTGGTTTCCCTGCACCCGGAGGTCCAGGCCGATCCGGACGTCGTCCGCTGGGTCCTCACGGGACGCACGGACTCCTTCACCGAGGTCGCCCGCAGCCCTGGCGCGGCGCTGGCGGCGCTCGTGCGGGACGGGGTGCTCGTGGGGCTCGCGGGCGGCGTCGGCTGGATCGAGACCACCTTGGCGCCCGGGGGCTCGTGGCGCGACGCCGCGGCAACCGTTCGCCGCGCCGTCACGGACCACGTGGCGGGCACCGCTCCGCGCGAGCTCACCGAGGACGACCTGCGGGACCTGGCCGAGACCGTTTTGGAGCGGGACGTGGCACCCTTGGCGGGTGCCCACGGCGGGCGCATCCGGATCGTGCGGGTGGCGGGTCACACCGTGTCCGTGGCGCTGGACGGCGCGTGCCACGGCTGTCCGGCGGCCAGGAGCACGCTGCAGGACCGGTTCCAGACCACGCTGCGGCGGCACGACCCGCGGGCCATGGTGGTGGAGACGGCCGGGTCCGCGGCCACCGCAGCCACGGCAGACGGCGTTGGTGCCGGGGCCGTCTCGTGGCTGCCCTTTCCGCGTCTGCGCGGACGCGCTGGCTCGCGCCGGTAGGGGAAAGAGCGCCCGCAAGCGGCAGGCTCCGGGAAGGCCTGCTCACGTGAGCGCGGGGCGGAACCTCCCTGTGGCCGCGTGAGACCGCGTCTGCGCGACGCCTGCTGCGCAAGCCGCCTACTCCGCGGGGCGCCTGATCCGAGCCGCCTACTCTGCGGGCCCCTCCGGTGCGGGGTAGCGCTCCGGGAACCGGCGGTGCAGGTTCTCGCGGGTCACGGCGGTGAGGTTCTCCAGGGGCAGCCCGGCGGGGCACACCTCGGTGCAGTCGCCCAGCAGGGAGCACGGCCCGAACTCCTGGTCCGCGGCGTCCAGGACCTTGGCGGCGCGCTCGTCGCGCTCCTCGGGGCTCTTGGCCAGCGGGGGGAGGTGCTTGAGCATGGTCCCCACGAACAGCTGCCCGGAGCCGTTGGGGCACGCGGCGATGCACGCGCCGCAGCTGATGCACCCGGCGGTGTTCAGCGCCTTCATGGCCACCGGGAACTTGGCCTCCTTGGAGACCCGCCGGAGGGACTTCTTCTCCACGGCCAGATCCTTCTTCACGGGCAGCGCCCCCGCACGCAGGGGCTCGATGAAGACCTCGTCACCGTCCCGGTACGCGTTCAGGGACTGCATGCAGGACGCCCGGTTGCGGTCCGGGCCGTGCGGCACACCGTCCACGGTCACGCCGCACTTGCCGCAGATCCCCTCGCGGCAGCCGTCGTCGAAGCTCACGGGCTCGTCCCCCTGGTGCTCCAGGGTTTCGTTGACGGCGTCCAGCAGCTCGAGGATGCTCATGTCCTCGCGCGCCTCCACGGGGTGGACGGTGTGGAACCCTCCCGGCTCCTCGGCGTCCGCCTGACGCCACACGTGAACGGTCAGCAGCATCAGCGCACCACCTTGATCTGTACGGCCACGGGAATACTCAGGTTACCCAGGGTCACGACGGCGCCCACGGCCTTCGCGGCCACGTCCACCCGGCGCACGCGCTCCGCGGTCCCCGTGAGTCCGGTGTCCAGCGCGGCCGTGCGCAGGCCGTGGACCATGTGCCCGGCGAGCGCGGCCATGGACGCGGCGTAGAACGCTGCGGTCACCGGCCGGGAGAGGCTGCCCACCAGGTTCCCGTACGCGTCCCCGTGCTCGAACGAGCGCGCCGCCGCCGGGCGGGTTCCCGTGGTCAGATCCAGCACGTGGTAGGTCACGAAGAGCCCCAGCACCGCGCCCGTGGAGCGCATGGAGCGGGCGATGATGCGGTGGACCGAGCGGCGTCGTCCCCGGGGGCGGCGGCGGGGGTCGTGGGCGGAATCGAAGCCGGGAAGGAAGAAACCGTTGAAGGGCGCCTCACGGTACATCTCCGCGTAGCCTCTCCCTCGGGGTCCGGGCGAGAGGTAGAGGCGGGGGAGCCGGGCGGTCGCGCTCCGCAGCAGCCGTGCGGCGTTGCGGGCGCTCTGCCGGGCCACGTCCCCGGGGGTGCGGCCCTCGGCCCGCCACGCGCGCACGGTCAGCTCGGTGCCCGCCGCCACGTGCACGCCCGCGCTCGCGAGCAGCCCGGTCCGTGCCGCCCAGAGCAGCGTGTTCGGGGGCAGGACCGGTGCCCCGGCACTGCGCAGCAGACGGGCGTAGCCGTTGAACCGCTCCCGGCCCAGGTAGACCTGCATGTTCCCGGCCATGTGCCCCGCGGTGAACACGCTCAGCACGGTTCCGGAGGCGGCCATCGCAAGCTTGAGGTCCGGGTTCGACGCCGCTCCCACGCTCCGCTGCCACAGGCCCGCGGGTGCCGGTGCGGCGTCGTCGGCCCCGCCGGTCGCTGCGGGGGAGGCCGCGGGTGCGCGGCCCGGGGAGCCGGGCGAGGCGGGCGCGGCCGCGCGGTCTCGCTGGGGAGGCGTGGCGGGAGTCATCACCCGCCAATCCTAGGAGTTCGGGCGGGCCGGGGCAGTTCCGGGAGTCACATGCGGTCATCGCGCCGGAGCGGTCCCGCAGGTCTCTGCTTCTGCGGTCATCCGGTTCCACGCCCTTGCGGTGCGAAGCATTCCGGCCCTGGGGGCCGGGGTCGATGCGGGTGCGCGGTGTTGTGGCGCCGGGCGCGGTGTGTGAGCGTGGAGCCCATGCAGCCCGGATACGACCGTCTCGCCGTGCAGTACGAGGACGCTTTCCCCGAACCGTTCCGCACGCCCCTGGAGCGGCACGCCGTGGCGGCGTTCGCCGAGCGCGTGCGGGAGTCCGGACTGCCCGGCCCCGTGGTGGACGCGGGGTGCGGCACGGGACACGTGACCGCGGAGCTCGCGGCGGCCGGTGTTCCGGTGCTCGGTGTGGACCCCTCGGAGGCCATGCTGGGCATCGCGCGGGACTCGCACCCACAATTGCGGTTCGTGCAGGGCACCGCAGACCCCACCACGTGGCAGGACGCGCTCGGGGAGGCAGAGGCGCCGTCCGCCGTGCTGGCCCGGTTCAGCCTGATCCACCTGGCTCCGGACCGGGTTCCGGGCGTCGTGCGCTCGTGGGCGCAGCTGCTGCCGGTGGGCGGCGTGGTGCTGGTGGCGTTCCAGGCCGTGGACGGCGGCCGGGCGGTCGTGTCCTTCGACCACGCGGTGGCCCCCGCCTGGCGCTGGCACCCGGACGTCATGGCGGACCACCTCCACCGCGCGGGGTTCACGGAGCGGTGGCGCGCGGTGAGCCGCCCGGATGCCGAGCACCGTTTTCCGGAGTGCCACCTGCTTGCGGTCAAGGAGACCGCCGAGGCCCCGCCGGTTCCGGTGGGTCGGGGCTGCTCGGTGGACGGCTGCTGAACCGGACCGGCGGGCGCGCGGGATCGCGTGAAGGCTGAGGGGCACTGCGCGACACGAAGGACGATCGACGGAGGAGGCGGCGATGCGCGGCAAAGTCAAGGAATGGGGCGTGCTGGCGGAACTGTGCCTGGTGGTGGCGGGGTTCCCGCTGTCGGTGCTGGCTCCCCAGGTGCTGTGGCAGGTGCTCGGGGAGCACCAGGGCGTCGGGGTGCTGACACTGCTAGTGCAGTTCCTGGGGGTCTGCGTGGTCGTCGTGGTCCTCATGCTGGTGGACACCCTGCTGGATGCCCTGTTCCTCGCCCTGACCCGGAGCCGTGTGGCCACCCAGATCTGCTCGGCCGCCGTGTTCGTGGCGGTGGTCGCGGCCCTGTTCTCCGTGTGGGTGCCCTGGTCCCTGGGGCTCGTGCTGACGAGCGCGGTGTCCGCCCTGGTGGTGCTGCTCTTCTCGAAGCTCGCCACCGAGCGCTATGCGGCTCTGCTGGAGCGGAACGGCTGAGCGAAGCGGCGTCCAGCAGGGTGGAGCGCCGCACCGGCGGGACGACGCCACCCGCCCCCGCAGTCCCGCTCGTTCCGTCGAAGCCCGCGGCCTCGCGGCGTCGTCGTGGGCTGGACCGCGGCCACCGCGTGCGCCGATGTTACTCCCCAGTTCACGTGTTTCCGCGGGCCGGTGGACTTCTTTGTGACGCGGCCTACAGTGATGACACAGGCCACATGTGAAGTGCACATGCGGATGTGCTGCGAAGGAGTAGCCATGAAGGTTTTCGGTCACGCAGAACCCGGTGCACCGGCGGAGGAGATCGAGCTGGAGAAACCCCAGCTGACGGGCTCCGAGGTGCTGGTCCGCGTCACGCACTCGGGGGTGTGCCACTCGGACGTCCACTGCCAGGACGGGTACTTCGACCTGGGCAGCGCGGGGCGTCGTGAGCTGACCGCCTCGGGTGCCCAGTACCCGGTGGTGCTGGGCCACGAGATCGTGGGAGAGGTGGTGGAGGTGGGCCCGGAGGCCACGGTTCAGCCGGGGGACACCAAGTACATCGTCTACCCCTGGGTCGGCTGCGGTGAGTGCCAGGCCTGCCGGGAGGACCGCGAGAACTACTGCAGCGGCGCCAAGCGCAACCTCTCGGTGGCGCTCAACGGCGGCTACGCGGAGGAGGTCCTGGTTCCCGGAGACCGCTACCTGGTGCCGCTCGGGGACATCGACCCGTCCTTCGGTGCCACCCTGGCCTGCTCGGGGCTCACGTCCTACTCCGCCATCCAGAAGATCATGCCCGTGCCGGCGGAGAAGCCCGTGGCGGTGATCGGCGCGGGCGGTGTGGGGCTCATGACGATCGCCCTGCTGAAGGCCCTGGGCCACGAGAACATCGTGGCCGTGGACGTGAGCGAGGCCGCCCTGCAGAACGCCACCGCCATGGGTGCCACGGCCACCGTGGTCGCGGGTGGCGAGGCCCCCCACAAGGACATCGTGGCGGCCGGCGGGGAGAAGATCGCCGCGGCCATCGACCTGGTCAACAACGGGGACACCTCCAGCGCAGCCCTGTTCGCCATGGCCAACGGCGGCACCCTGGTGAGCGTGGGCCTGTTCGGCGGCCAGTTCACGTTCCCCACCGCGCTCGTCGCGTTCAACCTGCTGAACATCCGCGGCAACTTCGTGGGCAGCCTGCCGGAGCTCAAGGAGCTCGTGCGTCTCGCGCAGGACACGGACCTGCCCAGGCCGCCCATCCAGGAGCTCCCGCTCACCGCCCAGCAGGTCAACGCCGCCCTGGACGGGCTGCGCAACCGAACCGTCAACGGCCGCGCGGTGCTCGTCGCCTCCTGAGCGCCCTCCCCACGACGACGCCGTCGTCGCCCCGCGTGCGCAGCACAGCCAGGGGCGACGGCGGCGTTCGTGCACCCCGGGGTGGCGACGGCGTTCGCGTACCCGGGCGGGCGGCGTCGTCGTCCGGGAGTGGGCTCAGAGCAGGCCGGAGGTGAGGCGGCAGACGTTCTCCAGGAACTTGTGCGGCAGCGGGCGCTGCTCCCAGGCGGCGACGTCCAGCAGGGTGGAGTGGGCGGCGAACTGCTCCACCACCTCCTCCATGCGGGCACGGAAGGTCTCGTCCACGATCAGCACCGAGACCTCCAGGTCCAGGGCGAAGGAGCGCTCGTCCATGTTGGAGGAGCCGATCACGGAGACGATGTCGTCCACCAGCACGAACTTGGCGTGCAGCACGGTGGGGGAGCTGTACCGGTAGATCTCCACGCCGGCGCGGGCGAGCTCCGAGTAGTACGAGTTCTGGGCGTGCTGCGCGAGGAACTGGTCCGAGGTCTCGCCCACGAACAGCTGGATCCGCACCCCGGCCTGGGCCTCCGTGGTGAGTGCGTGGAGCAGGGACTCGTCCGGCACGAAGTACGGGCTGGAGATCACCACCCGGTGGTTCGCGTTGTAGATCAGGTGGTTGAACAGGCGCAGGTTGTTCTCGGTCTCGAACCCCGGCCCGGAGGGCACCACCTGCGCGAAGGCGGGCCCGGAGGTCTGCTCCAGTGCGGCGGGGGACTCGTCCAGCAGCAGGTCGTCGGTCTCCGAGTACCAGTCCGAGACGAACACGGCGTTGAGCTCCGTGACCACGGGGCCGGTGGCCCGGACCATGAGGTCCTTCCACTCCATGCCCCTGCGGAGATTCTTCTTCTTGTTGTAGGAGCGGTGGATGATGTTCTGCGACCCCGTGTAGGCCACCTGCCCGTCCACCACCAGGATCTTGCGGTGGTTGCGCAGGTCCGGGCGCTGCCACTCCCCGCGCCACGGGCGGATGGGCAGCATCCGGCGCCAGGGCACACCGCTGCGGTCGAACTCCCGGACCAGCTCCGCATAGCCCGGGTAGCCCAGGGACCCCACGTGGTCGATCAGGATGCGCACCCGCACCCCGCGCTCGTGCGCCCGCATCAGCGCGTTCAGCAGGTCCCGGGAGACCCGGTCCACGGCCACGATGTAGAACTCGAAGTGCACGTAGTCGTGGCGGCGTCCACCGCCGCGGCCATCCGCGCCATGCTCTCGTGGTTGTCCGGGAGGATCTGGAAGTCGTTGCCGCCCACCATGGGCAGCGATCCGAGATTCTGGTTGAGCTCCGCGGTGGTGCGCACCCACTCCGGATAGCGCTCGAACTCGGGACCCAGCGCCACGCCCTCGGGGGTGTTCTCCTGGATCACATGGTTCATCCGCGCCTGCTTGGCCATCCGGGTCCGTGGCAGGCGGCTCGAGCCGATCACCACGAACAGCACGATCCCCGCGTACGGCACCAGGAAGATGGCGAGCAACCACGCGAGCGCCACGGAGGGCCGCCTCTGGTGGGGGATCCAGCCCAGGGCCACGAGCTTGAGGAGCAGGTCCAGCACGGCCAGCGTCACCAGGGTCCACTCCGGGACGGTGTCCGCCGGGAGCAGGTCGAAGGGTATCCAGGGGTTCACGGGCGCGGCTCGTCAGGGGCGGGGCAGGTGGTACGAGATCTCGGAACCCGCGCAGGGGCGCCGCACGAAGCCGCGGCCCACCAGCAAACGGTGGGCGGCCACCATGTCCTCGGGCACGGAGGCGCACACGGCCCGGACTCCCGGGTCCTCGAAGGCCCGCTCCACCAGGGCGTCCAGCGCCTCGCCGGCCAGGCCACGACGGCGCACGCCCGGCACCATGGAGCCCTCCACCTCCAGCTCACCCTCCATGAGGGGCCCCGAGAACCCGGCGGTGCCCACCACCTGTTCTGAGGTGCGCTCCACCACGGCCAGGCGCGTGAGCTCGGACTCCGTGAAGAAGTGCTCCCCGGCCTCGATCGCGCCGCGCGCCCAGTCCGTGTTCTCCGCGGAGGGGAAACCCTGCGCGAAGTGGGGCATGGTGGCGGCGTCCGCCATCACCTCCAGTTCGCCACGCGTGAACGGACGCAGCTCCAGGTGCTCGGTGCGCAGCGGCCGCGGGGGTTCCGGCTGCGGCAGTAGCTCCTCCATGGCGTGGGTCTCCCATCAGATCTCGTCGTGTCCGGTCCGCCGCGGCCCTCAGCCGAAGTGGCGGGGCAGCGTGGACTCGTGCGCGCTGCGCAGCTCGTCCAGGTCCACCGCGAACTCGCCCTGGAAGTCCAGGGTGCCGCTCTCGGTGTCCACCACACCGATCCGCGCGAAGGGGTAGTTGCGCACGGTGCACATGTCCCGGAATCGCACCTCCTCGGAGCGCGGCACGGCCACGACGGCGCGGCCCTGCGTCTCGGAGAACAGCAGCGTGAACAGGTCCACACCATCGCGCTCGGCCACCTCACCCAGCCCGATCCGGGCCCCCACACCGAAGCGCAGCGCCATCTCGGCGAGCGTGGCACCCAGCCCGCCCTCGGCGACGTCGTGGGCGGCGTCGATCATGCCGTCCCGGGACATGTTGACGAGCATGTCCCCGAGGACGCGCTCACGCTCCAGGTCCACGCGCGGGGGCGTGCCGCCCAGGTGCCCGCGCAGTCGCGCCCACTCCGAGCCGTCCAGCTCGTCCGCGGTGTCTCCCAGCAGGTAGACGGCCTGGCCGTCCTCGCGCCAGCCGGAGGGGGTGCGGCGCGTGACGTCGTCGAACACGCCCAGCATGGCGACCACCGGGGTGGGGTTGATGGCCACACCGCCCGTCTGGTTGTAGAGGGACACGTTGCCGCCGGTCACGGGCACGCCGATCGCCTGGCAGCCGTCCGAGAGCCCGCGCACGGCCTCCGCGAACTGCCACATCACGTCCGGGTCCTCCGGGGAGCCGAAGTTCAGGCAGTCGGACACGGCCGCCGGGCGGGCACCCGCGGTGGCCACGTTGCGGTAGGCCTGCGCGAGTGCCAGCTGCGCGCCGCGGTACGGGTCCAGGCGGGTGTAGCGGCCGTTGGAGTCCGTGGACAGGGCCACGCCCAGGTTGGTGCGCTCGTCCACGCGGACCACACCGGCGTCGTCCGGCATGGCCATGGCGGTGTTGCCCTGCACGTAGCGGTCGTACTGGCTGGTCACCCACTCCTTGGAGCACAGGTTCGGGGAGCCCATGAGTTCCAGCAGCGCCGGGCCGAGCTCCGCGCCGGACGGGCGGGCGGCGTCCTCGGGCGAGCCCGTGAAGTGGGCCTCCTGCAGCGCGTCCTGGGACTCCGGGCGGGCGTAGGGGCGTTCGTAGACCGGGCCGTCGTGGGCCACGGTGCGCGGGTCCACGTCCACGATGACCTCGCCGTGGTGGTCGATGACCAGGCGCCCGGTGTCCGTGACCTCCCCGATCCACGAGTACTCCACGTCCCACCTGGCCATGACCGCCTCGAAGGCCTCGACCTTCTCCGGGGTCACCACGGCCATCATCCGCTCCTGGGACTCGGACATGAGGATCTCGCCCGGCGTGAGCGAGGGGTCCCGCAGCAGCACCTGTGTCAGGTCCACGTGCATGCCGCCGTCACCGTTGGAGGCCAGCTCGGACGTGGCGCACGAGATGCCGGCCGCCCCGAGGTCCTGGATGCCCTCCACCAGCGAGGACTTGAACAGCTCCAGGCAGCACTCGATGAGCACCTTCTCCGCGAACGGGTCCCCCACCTGCACGGCGGGACGCTTGGAGGGCTTGGAGTCGTCGAAGGACTCGGAGGCCAGCACGGAGGCGCCCCCGATGCCGTCCCCGCCCGTGCGGGCTCCGAAGAGCACCACCTTGTTGCCGGTGCCGGAGGCGTTGGCCAGGCGGATGTCCTCGTGGCGCATCACGCCCACGGCCAGGGCGTTGACCAGGGGGTTGCCCTGGTAGCACGGGTCGAACTCCACCTCGCCGCCGACGTTCGGCAGCCCCAGCGAGTTGCCGTAGCCGCCCACGCCGGCCACGATCCCGTGCACCACGCGCTGGGTGTCCGGGTGGTCGATCGCCCCGAAGCGCAGCGGGTCCATCACGGCCACCGGGCGGGCGCCCATGGAGATGATGTCCCGCACGATCCCGCCCACGCCCGTGGCCGCGCCCTGGTAGGGCTCCACGTACGAGGGGTGGTTGTGGGACTCGATCTTGAACGTCACGGCCCAGCCGTCCCCGATGTCCGTGACACCCGCGTTCTCCCCGATGCCCACCATCAGGTTCCTGCGCATCTCGTCCGTGACCTTCTCGCCGAACTGCTTCAGGTGCACCTTCGAGGACTTGTAGGAGCAGTGCTCGGACCACATCACGGAGTACATGGCGAGCTCCGCGGCGGTGGGGCGCCGGCCCAGGATCTCCTTGATGCGCTCGAACTCGGCCTCGTTCAGGCCCAGCTCCGCCCAGGGCAGCTCGGTGTCCGGGGTGGAGGCGGCGTGCTCCACGGTGTCCAGGTTGAAGTGCGTTTCACTCATGACGTCTGCGGGGTCCCTTACGTGAACTGGGTGGGGCGTGGGGTGCGTGCCACGCCGGTGCGTGGTGGGGGCTGGCGGGTCGGTGGGGCGTGCCGGTGGCGGCGCGGGTGCCGCGCCCGGGACGCGGCCCGGAGGCGTTGCGCGCGGCGGACGACGTCGCTCGCGAACCGCCGCGGGCGGCGTCGGCCGCGTGAGTGCGTCAGCGGAGCAGGTGCTCCAGAGCGGAGACGAACACGTCCAGCCCGTCGGTGCCCTCGCGCATGCCCACGGGGCCGGCCCCGGAGAGATCCGCGCCGAAACCGGGCTCCACGGCGTGCTCGGGGTGGGGCATGAGGCCCACCACGTTGCCCCGGGCGTTGGTGATCCCGGCGATGTCGTTGCGGGAGCCGTTCGGGTTGCCGCCGGTGTAGCGGAACACCACGCGGTGCTCGGCCTCGAGCTCGTCCAGGGTGCGCTGGCCCGCCACGTACTGGCCGTCCTGGTTCTTCAGCGGCACCACGATCTCCTGGCCCGCGGTGAAGCGCCCGGTCCACGCGGTGTCCGTGTTCTCCACGCGCAGGGCCTGGTCCCGGCAGATGAACTTCAGCCGCTCGTTCTTGATCATGGACCCGGGCAGCAGGTGGGCCTCGGTGAGCACCTGGAAGCCGTTGCAGATCCCCAGCACGGGCATCCCGCCGTCGGAGCTCGCGGCGTCCACGATCCGGTCCATCAGCGGGGCGAAGCGCGCGATCGCACCGGCCCGCAGGTAGTCCCCGTAGGAGAAGCCGCCGGGCAGGATCACGGCGTCCACGCCCTGCAGGTCCTCGTCCGCGTACCAGAGCGGTACGGCGGTGCCGCCGGCGATGTCCACGGCGCGGGCGGCGTCGCGGTCGTCCAGGGTGCCCGGGAAGGTCACCACGCCCACGCGCACGTCCGCGAGGCGGGAGTCCGGCGCGGGCTGGGAGAGGTCCGCCACCAGGGGCGTCTGCTCGGGGCTCGGCTGCTGCGCCACGCTCAGTGCTCCTCGGGCAGTGCGCTGACGTTCACCACGTCCTCGATCACCGGGTTGGAGAGCAGCTTCTCCGCCGCCTCGCGGGCCTGGGCCAGCACCTGCTCGGTGGCCTCGCCCTCCACGGTGAGCTCGAAACGGCGGCCCTGGCGGACCTCGGTGAAGCCGCTGAGACCGATGCGGGGCAGCTCGTTCGCAATGGCCTTGCCCTGCGGGTCGAGGATTTCCGGCTTGGGCATGACGTCGACGACGATTCGGGCCATGGAACGCTCCTGTACGCGGTGTGGCAGTGGTCGGCGCGCGGAGTCCGTGCCGTCTCACGCCGGGCGCCTTCCGGGGATCTCCCCGGGCGACGACGACGCTCCGCGAGCTTGCGCCCCCCACTCTAGTGGGTGCCCGCCCCGGTGCCGCGTCAGCGCTCTTGGAGCTGGACCTCGATGAACCCGGCCGTCTCCCGGCACGGGTGCTCCCGGAGGTTCTCGGCCGGGTCCGGTGGGGCGGTGCGTCCCCTGTCCAGGGCGAGCCGGGAGCCCTGGAACGTGCCCGTGAGGTCGAAGACCCAGTAGTGGTTGGGGCACTCCAGGGAGGCCACGCCGTGCTCCGCGGCGCGGCACACCGTGGCACCCTGGTGCGGGCACTCGTTGGACAGCGCACGCAGTGTGCCGTCGTCGCCGCGGGTGAGGACCAGGGGGATCCCGGCCACCCGCACGGGCACCGCGCTGGCCGGTGCCGTGAGCGCCCGGGCGAGCGCGGCGGCGTCGGGAACCGGGTGCCAGCTCACGCGGCGGCCTCCAGGATCCGGTCCGTGGCGGCGAGCAGACGCTCGCGCAGCGCGGTGCCGCGCGCGGCGAAGGCCCGCTGCCGGCGCACGTACTCGGCCTTGCCCTCGGGCGTCTCGATCCGCACCGGCTCGTAGCCCCAGTCCGCGAGGTCGTAGGGGGAGGCCTCCATGTCCGTGCGGCGCACGTCCCACGCGAGCTCGAAGCAGACCGCCAGCAGGTCCGAGTCCACCGCGGGCAGCAGCTTGTACGCCCACTTGTAGAGGTCCATGGTGGCGTGCAGGCACCCCGGCTGCTCCAGGGTGCGCTGGGCCTGCCGGGTGGGCTGCAGCTCGTTGCGCTCCACGGCCTGGGGCTGGAAGAAGCGGAACGCGTCGAAGTGCGAGCAGCGGATCCGGTGGCCCTCCACCACGGCGTCCGTGCCGCGCGAGCCCAGGCGCAGGCCCGCGTCCTCGTGGCGCACGCCGTTCTCCTCCGCGCGGTACGCCATGGCCCACTCGTGCAGCCCGAAGCAGTCGAACGTGCCGCTCCTCGCCGCGGTGTTCGCCAGGATCTCGCGCGTGAAGCGCACCGCCGTCCCGCGCTTGGTCAGGAACGCCGCAGCGTCCACGACGACGCCGCCCGCGACCTCCCGCGCGCCGGCCGCCGTGAGCTCCGCGCGCGTGGCCGGGCGGTAGAACTTCCAGTCCGCCCGCTCGGGGGCGCCCAGGAGGACGACCCCGGGGCCCGGGTGCCAGCGGGTGAACTGCGCGGGGGAGAGCGTGTAGTAGGTGAAGAGGAAGTCCTCCACGGGGTGCTTCTCGCCTCGGAACCGCCGGTCCAGGAACGGCTGGGTGTAGCGCGAGACGCGATCCTCGTGAGCCCGTGCCCGCTGCGTCCACTGCTCCCGGGTGAGCACCTCGGGCCGCGTCCTGGTCGCTGACTCACTCATCGCAAGGGTCCTGCGCCCGGCCCTGCTCGGCATCCGGGCCCAGCGCCTGCGCGGCGGAGATGAGCCGGTGCATGCCCTCGTTGAGCAGGTGCACCTGGTCGCGGGACACGTCCAGCCGGTCCATCATCCGGGTGGGCACCGCCATGGCCCGTTCCCGCAGCTCCCTGCCCTTCCCCGTCAGGGAGACCGCGAGCGCCCGTTCATTGCGGGGATCCCGTTCGCGGGTGAGGTAGCCGCGGGCCTCCAGGCGCTTGAGCAGCGGGGACAGCGTGGCCGAGTCCTGCATCAGCTGCTCGCCCAGGTCCTTGACCGTGCGCGGCTGGGAGTCCCACAGCGCCAGCATCACCAGGTACTGCGGGTGCGTGAGCCCCAGCGGCTCCAGGACCGGGCGGTAGCTCTGCACCACCATGCGCGAGGCCACGGACAGTGAGAAGCACAGCTGGTTGGCCAGGGCCAGGGGGTCGTCGGTGGGGATGCCTGCGGCCCCGCCCCCGAAGTCGGCCGCTCCCGGGGCGTTCTGCCCGGCGCCCGTCTGGCCGCCGGCGGTCCTGTCGGCGGCCACGTTGGTGGGAGCACCGGGACCGTCCGCTGGTGCGGGACCGGGCGCGGCGGCGTCGTCCTGCCGGGAACCCGGGGATGAGGTGCTGCTGGTCATGGGGTGCGCGGGGTCAGCGACCCGTGCCTCCGTAGACCGTGGCCTGCTCGGAGGAGTCCAGGCCGAAGGCCGTGTGCACGGCGCGCACGGCGTCGTCCAGCTTCTCCACGGAGGTGACGATCGAGATCCGGACCTCGGACGTGGAGATCATGTCCACGTTGATGTTGGCATCCGCGAGCGCCTGGAAGAACGTGAACGCCACGCCCGTGTTGGTCTTCATCCCGGCGCCCACGAGGGACAGCTTGCCCACCTGGTCGTTGTAGTCCAGGCGGGTGTAGCCGATCTTCTCCTCGGCGGCGCGCAGCAGGTTCAGGGCCAGGGTGCCCTGGGACTCGTCCAGGGTGAAGGAGACGTCCGTGAGGGGGTGCTCGCCCGTGGAGACGTTCTGCACGATCATGTCCACGTACACCTCGGCGTCCGCGAGCAGACGGAAGATGCGGGAGGCGATGCCCGGGTGGTCCGGTGCGCCCACGATCGTGATCTTGGCTTGGCTGCGATCATGGGCGATTCCGGCGATCAGCGGCTGTTCCAAGGGGATCTCCTTCTGCGGCGTGAGGTTCTCGTGGGGGCTGGGGATGACCCAGGTGCCCTCGTTGTGGGTGAAGGACGAGCGGACGTGCAGCGGCACGTTGAAGCGGCGGGCGTACTCCACGCAGCGCAGGTGCAGGATCTTCGCGCCGTTCGCGGCCAGCTCCAGCATCTCCTCGGAGGAGACCCGGTCCAGCTTCTGGGCCGAGGGCACGATCCGCGGGTCCGCGGTGTAGACGCCGTCCACGTCCGAGTAGATCTCGCACACGTCCGCGTCCAGGGCGGCGGCCAGTGCCACGGCGGTGGTGTCCGAGCCGCCGCGGCCCAGCGTGGTGATGTCGCTCGTGGAACGGTGCACACCCTGGAAGCCGGCGATGATCGCCACGTTGTCGTTCTCCAGCGCCTCGCTCACCCGCCGGGGGCTGACCTCCACGAGCTTGGCCGCACCGTGCGCGCCGTCCGTGATCATCCCGGCCTGGGAACCGGTGAAGGACTGGGCGGGCACGCCGAGGTCCGAGATGGCCATGGCCAGCAGCGCCATGGAGATCCGCTCGCCGGAGGTCAGCAGCATGTCCAGCTCGCGGGCCGGTGGCTTGCGGGCCACCTCCCGGGCGAGGTCCAGGAGGTCGTCCGTGGTGTCACCCATGGCGGAGACCACCACGACCACCCGGTGACCGGCGTTCCTGGTCTCGGCCACACGCCGGGCGACGCGGCGGATGCCGTCGGCATCGGAGACCGACGAACCGCCGAACTTCTGGACAATGAGGCTCATGCATTCCTCTCGCGGGCTGGGACCCGGCGCCGGGGCGCGGGTATTTGCCGGGTTCGGTCGGGGATTCAGTGCTCAATGCTAGCGGCTCGCCGCCACCGGTGGGCCGCGCAGGCCGCGGGGGGCCACGGGGCTACCGCCCCTCGGCAACCACCGTGCGGCCCTCGAACGCCCGGCCCAGCGTGACCTCGTCCGCGTACTCCAGGTCCCCGCCCACCGGGAGACCCGAGGCGAGGCGGGTGACCCGGATCCCCAGGGTCTTCAGCATGCGGGACAGGTACGTGGCGGTGGCCTCGCCCTCCAGGTTGGGATCCGTGGCCAGCACGATCTCCTGCACCGTCTCGTCCGAGAGCCGGGTCATCAGCTCGCGGATGCGCAGCTGGTCCGGGCCCACGCCCTGCAGCGGGGAGATGGCCCCGCCCAGCACGTGGTAGAGCCCCCGGTAGCTGCGCGTGCGTTCGATGGCCATGACGTCCTTGGACTCCTCCACCACGCAGATCACGCTGCGGTCCCGGCGGGCGTCACGGCAGATGGCGCACTCCTCCTGCTCGGTCACGTTGCCGCAGACCACGCAGAAGGACACCGAGGTCTTCACCGTGGAGATGGCGTCCACGAGCTGCTGGACCTCGTCCTTGTCCGCGTCCAGCAGGTGGAACGCGATGCGCTGGGCGGACTTGGGGCCCACGCCGGGCAGCCGCCCCAGCTCGTCGATGAGGTCCTGAACCGGTCCTTCGTACACCGTGCTCCTTCGTGAAGATTCTCGTGATCGAGGCCGTGGCCGGAGCCGGGGCCTCGATCGGGGTCCGTGGAGGTGGCCGGGGTCTGCACCGGGGACCACGGTGTCACGGGGGTGGTGCGGCGGGGCCCCTGGTCACTGTGCCGTGTCGTGGGCGCGCTCGTCGATCAGCATGCCGCCCAGGATGCGCTCGATGGCGGCCCTGCCGTACAGGGAGGAGTCCTCCAGGGACTCGTCGTCGGCCCCGGGGACGAAGGCCTCCTCGTCCGCTCCCGGCGCGCGGGTGCTGGGTGGGGCCATGTCGGGGGGCGTCCGGCCGGCCGCCGCAATGGCCGCGGCGTGGCGCTCGCGCCAGCTGGGGCGGTTCGTGCCCGGTGCAGCCGTGGGCTGCCCGTTGGGCGATTCACCTCCCGTCCTTCCGGCGAGCGGTGCCTGAGCGGACGCCCCCGCGCGGGCGGCACCGCGGCTCTGCCCGGGAGCAGGGCCGTCCCCCTCCACCGGGGACGGAGACCGCCGGTGGGACGACGGCGCAGGGCCCGGTTCGTCGTACATGTCCGCCGGGGGTTCGTCCTCCGGCGGGGGAGGAGGCTCCTCGGGGCTCCAGTACTCGGGACTGCGGTCGTAGGAGGGGGCGTGGGAAGCTGCTCGCTGCGACTCGTGCGGGGAGCGGGGCGCGGACCTCTCCGGGTCCCCCGAGGTCCCGGCACGTTCCGCGATGCCGGCGCGCTCGGAGTCCCCTGCCTCGTCGGGGCCGCCGTGCCGCGCGGAGCTGGGACCGGCGGATGCGCCGGGGGCAGGGTCGGCACCGTTAGAGACGGCTGCCGTGTCGGCTCCGGGAGTCGGCGCCGAGGCCCTCCGGGTGCTCGAATCGGGGCGCCCGCCCGCCCGGTCATCGGATGGGTGGTTCGGAGATCCCGCGGCGGGAGTGCTGCGGGGGGCGGCAGGGGCTCCGTCGAGCGCTCCCGGGCTCTCGTTCGCGGTGGGAGCGGCGGTCGAGCCCGCCGCTCCGGTCGTGGCTTCCCCGCCCGTGCTGTCCGGCGTGCCCGTTCGGACCTCGTCGACCGCGGGGGTCTCCGGCCGCCTCGTGTCCGCGGCGGAGTCACCCGGCTGGGGGATGGCGGCCACCGACCACGAGGTGACGGGCTCGTCGTCATCTGCAGAGGGGGAGGACGTGGGGCCCTCCGGGCGGCCATGGCCCTGGGACGGCTGGGAGGAGCGCCCCTGCGAGCGGTCCTGGCCGTGTCCCCGGCGCTCCTCCTGAGCGTGGGCGTGCTCCGGGGCCCCTGCACCGGTGCCCCTCTGCTCGCCCCCGGGGCCCTCCCAGGCACCCGCTGCGGGGCGCGGGTTCTGCCCGCCCGCGGCGTCCTGGGCCTGACCGGGCGTGGGGGCCGGGGTGGTCTCGCTGGTGCGCCGACGGTTGACCCCGAACCCCTCGGGCTCGCGGAAGTAGTCCGGTGTCTCGGAGGATGGGGAACCCTCACCGTGCTGGGCGCCGGAGTGCCGCTCGGGACCTGCGCCCCGACCGCTCGGGGCACCCCGTCCCGAGCCGGGGGAGCCGCTCGACACCCCTCGGTCCGAGGCGGGCCCGCCACCGGACCCCGGCCCCCGGCCCGGCCCCGGGCCGCGACCGGACCCGTGCGGAGGTCCGCCGGCGTCCTGACCGCCCTGGCGCCCGCGGGTGTCGCCGGGACGCACGGCCTCGACCGCGCAGTCCAGGCCCACCACGGTTTGGATGGCAGTGCGCACGTCCCCCTCGAAGCGGGGGAAGTTCATGATGTCGCCGTCGCCCTCGAAGGCGATGCGCAGCGTGTTGTTCTCGAACGAGATGGGGGTGCCGCGCACCGTGATGGCCCACGCCACGCGGCGGATCTCGGCCAGTGCGGAGACGATCTCCGGCCACGAGGAGCGCAGCAGCTCGAGCTCCCCGCTGGTGACGTCGCTCGGGGCGCTCGTCTCCCGGGGGTTGCCCGCTGCTCCGGTGCCCCGCTCGGAGGGCAGGTCCGGGGCGGGCTGCCCCGCGGACGAGGGCGCGTCCTGGCGCGCTGCGGCGTTCGAGGTCGCACGGTCCTGCTGTCCCGTGGGTGCCGATGACGTGGCGGTCTCCGACTGCCCGGCCTCGACATCGGTGGTGGTGCCGTCGGCGGGCGGGTGCTCCGCGTCGGGGCCGCGCTCGTCCTCGGGGACGGGGTCAGCGGCGGCGGGGTGCTCGCTGCCTTGCGGCTCCTCGGACTCGTCCTGGGGGTCGGAGGGTTCTGCGACGTCCGGGGTCTCGAACGCGGGTCTGCCGGGCTCCGAGCCGTCCTGCCGCACGGGGCGCGACGGGGCCGGGCCGGTGTCCACCGTCTCCTCGCCGCTCTCGTCCACCGGGCCGTTCCCGCCCACGGGTTCGGCGGTCCGCCCCGGAGCAGCTGGCCGTGGCGAGGACGAGGCCCGAGGCGCTGACGACGTCTCGGGGCCGGCAGCACCCCCGGACGAGCTCGGGGTGCGGGCGGGCGCGGCGTCGTGAACCGGCTCCGAGGCGCCGGAGGACGGGGGTGGCGTCGGCTCCGCGCCAGGGGCGGAAACCGTGCCGTCCTGCGCGCTCTGCCGGATCCCGGCACCGCGCGGAATGCTCAGACGGCGTTCCAACCGGTCCACGCGCGAGGTGATCCCGCGCGTGGTGTGGTCCGCGGAGGGCAGCAGGATGCGGGCGCACAGCAGCTCCAGGTGCAGCTGCGGGGAGGTGGCCCCGGTCATCTCGTTGAGGGCCTCGTTGGTGATGTCCGCCGAGCGGGAGAGCTCCGCGGCGCCCAGCTGGGTGGCCTGGTTGCGGAGCCGGTTGATCTGGTCCGTGGGCATCCCGTGCAGGATGTTGGCCGCGGAGTCGGGAACCGCGTTGACCACCACGAGGTCCCGGAATCGCTCCAGCAGGTCCTCCACGAAACGGCGCGGGTCCTGGCCGGTCTGGACCACGCGGTCCACGGAGGAGAACACGGTGGCGGCGTCCCCGGCGGCGAAGGCGTCCACGACGTCGTCCAGCAGGGCCGCGTGGGTGTAGCCGAGCAGGGCGACGGCGAGGTCGTAGGTGAGACCGCGCTCGTCCGAGCCCGCCATGAGCTGGTCCAGGACGGAGAGGGAGTCCCGCACGGAACCGCCGCCGGCGCGGACCACCAGGGACAGGACGCCGGGTTCGGTGGTGACCCCCTCCTCCTGGCACAGCTGCTCCAGGTAGCGCATGAGCGGTTCGGGCGGCACCAGGCGGAACGGGTAGTGGTGCGTGCGGGAGCGGATGGTGGTGAGCACCTTGGAGGGCTCCGTGGTGGCGAAGATGAACTTCACGTGCTCCGGCGGCTCCTCCACGATCTTCAGCAGCGCGTTGAAGCCCTCGCGCGTGACCATGTGGGCCTCGTCGATGATGAAGATCTTGTAGCGGTCCCGCACGGGGGCGAAGGTGGCGCGCTCCCGCAGGTCACGGGCGTGGTCCACGCCGCCGTGGGACGCGGCGTCCATCTCGATGACGTCCAGGGAGCCGGCGCCGTTCCGGGCCAGGTCACGGCAGGACTCGCACTGTCCGCACGGTGTGGCCGTGGGGCCCTCCGCGCAGTTGAGGCAGCGCGCGAGGATGCGTGCGGACGTGGTCTTGCCGCAGCCGCGCGGACCGGAGAAGAGGTAGGCGTGGTTGACCCTGTTCTTGCGCAGCGCGGTCATCAGGGGCTCGGTCACGTGCTCCTGACCGATGACGTCCTCGAAGGTCTCCGGGCGGTAGCGGCGGTACAGGGCGGTAGTCACAGAGCACACCTTAGCCGGGGCCTCGGACGCGCACAGCGTGCCCGGGTGGCTGGGGAGGGAGGAAAGAAAAGACCCCCCGTGCACCCGCCAGAGCCCATATACCCTTGCTGCCTTCCGGCCCTGGGGGAGTTTTACGAGATGGCGCCACACGAGGGGCTGGGCTCTACTTTAGCCCAAGCGCACGCGGAGTTCGAACCGGCCGGGCGGCCTGTGCCGTGGGCGCCCAGCGCGCGCGCTCTGCTCACGACGCCGCCAGCCCGCGTCCCGGCCCCGCCGCCCCACGTGCACGGACCCGTTCCGGCTGCCGCACTGGAATCCCGTGCTGCCGGCTCCCCGGGTTCGTGGCGGGCCTGCCGACGAGGGTGCGGCCCCACAGAACCCGCGCTTCTGCCATGCTCCGAGCGGCGCGGAACCGGGACCGGATTCGCGCCGCGGGCAGGAGTTCCGCTATGCTGATTGCCGCACGTGCCCCGCATGAGTGGGTTGCGTGCTTGCCTGGAGGATTCGCCTAGCGGCCTATGGCGCACGCCTGGAACGCGTGTTGGGTTAACGCCCTCGGGGGTTCAAATCCCCCATCCTCCGCAGCATGACGAAGCCCCTGATCCGCCACACGGCGGGTCGGGGGCTTTGCTCGTACACCGGGTTCCCGTGCGGGGGGTCCGAAATGGTTGCGGGTTGTGTCTGGTCCGCCCCATGGAGGAGCTTCCCTTCGGCCTGCCGTGGGAGGTTGTCAGCAGCCTTCCGGCAGCTGTCGCAGACCGGGTTTCCTCTCCCAGCCGCTGAGTGAAATGTTCGAGGTCCTGGCCGCTTTCCGCAGCGCCACCGAGGACGGGACTCCGTACTTCGATGCCGAGCGTTTCCTCGAGTTCGACGAGCACTCTCCCGCGCCAGTGGAGATCCGGTGCGCCATGAGCCATGCGCGGGTGATCCGCGCATCGCGCAGCACAGTGGCCCGGACCCCAATCTCCGATCCCCCTTGTCGCGGAGGGCGACGCCCGGTTCACCGGAGACTTCGCTCCCGTGATGAGCGTCCTCACGAAGGGTTCCCTCTCGCACGCTGCGATTGCGGTTGCGACTCTGGGGGGGGGCGGAGCTCGCAGCGCGGACCACGGTGGACGACGTGCGGCGCGGGATGAGGGCTGCGCGAGAGATGCGATGTTGGCGCAACGACAGCGCCGCGGGCCCCCGCAGGGGCCCGCGGCGCTTTCTCGTGCGGGAGGTCCATCGGCCAGGACACCCGGGGCGTGCACGACCCCTGGACCGGCCGGTGGCCTACTTGTGGCGCGGGGTGAAGGACGTGGAGCACTGCCATGTGGTCTTGCCGGACACCGCAGTGATGTCCACCCGCACGGTGCGCCCCGGAGTTGCGCCGGCGATCGGGTACTTCACGGCAGCGGTGCCACGGGTGGAGGCCTTGGCCTGTTTCGTGTTGGTGGTGGTCTTGTACTTCGCGCGAGTGGTGACCTTGGCGTTGGCGCCCACGCGGGACACGTTCACCACCGTGGTGGTCCACTGGCGGGGGTTCTTCACGGAGACGCTCGCCGAGCAGGGCTTGGCGGGGCTGGCAGCCTCTGCCGGGGCGGCGTCGGCGAGGGAGACGCCGGCGGTGAGGGCGAGTGCCACGAACGCGGTGGCGAGGGAACGGCGCAGGGGTGCAGCAGTGACCATGGTGGGTCCTTTTCGAAAGGGGGCGCGCTGTGGGTCCCGCAGTGGTCGGAGATCGACGGCCCGTCCGATCGGTTCCTGCGCCCGAGGGAGATGAAGCTTGAGAACAGCAGGATCGTATCCCCGGGGTGACCCCCGGGTAGGTTTGCGCGTGAAAATTACGCATGATTTTGCAATGAAAGCGCGCAGTGCCTGTCGTGGCCGTTGTGCCGACCGGGTGGCGGCCCAGCCTGCTCAGGACACCGCGCTGAGCCGCGGGGGCTGCTGGGGCAGGCGCACGGGGCGCATCCGGGCGTCGAACTGGGCACCCAGACCGCGCTGGATGAACCGGACGGTGGCCAGGGTGCGCTCCTGCTGCGTCCGGGAGTTCTCCAGGCAGGTGCTGCGGTCCGCGGTGGAGGTCAGGGAGCCGTGGACCAGCTGGGAGAGCTCGTGGGTGTCGCCCTCGGGGAGGTAGCCCTCGTCCATGGCCCGGCGGAGGATGCCCGCGAGCACGCCCTGCAGCTTCTGCACGTGCTCCCCGAGCTTGGCGAAGTCCTCGGGGGAGAGCACGGTGCGCATGGCCTGGCCTGGGGGCAGGTGGCGGCGGCTGAGGTCCTCGATCTGGTGCTGGATGTAGACGCCCAGCTGATCCACGGGGTTCTCGGTCTCCGCGAGCTCGCGGTTGAGGTCCGCCACGAAGCGCTCGGTCTTGTCCAGGGCGTAGGCCACGAGCAGCTCGCCCATGTCCGCGAAATAGTTGTAGACCGCGGTGCGGCCCACCCCGGCGGTCTTGGCCACGCGGGTCATGGTGAGGTCCGTGAGCCCGTTGCTGTACAGCAGCTCCCCGAACGCGTCCAGGATCGCACGCTGGGTGCGCTCTCTCTGGGCTGCGTTGCTGGGGGCTGTGATGCGGGGCATGACGACACCATATCCTGTTCTGTCAGCAAAAATCGCGCCTTGCCGACATCTCGTGCGGGTTCGGTGTCCATTCCACCCCATGGAAACGGGGAATGCCCTGCGGAACAGGGCATTCCCCGAAGGCTCCCAGGAACCTTGGTGGCGCTGTGCGGTCACGCCTCAGCGGCGTACCCGCCCTGCCACAGGGAGTCGAACGGCAGGTGGGATCCCAGCCGGTGCCGGATGCCCGCGGAGACGAAGCTCTTGGCGGTGCGGGCGGCGTCGAGCGGGGAGGCTCCCTTGGCGAGCTCAGCGGTGACGGCGGCGGCCAGCGAGCAGCCCGCGCCGGAGACGGGAACCTCGCCCACCTTGGGCTCGGAGAGCACCTCCAGGGTGGAGCCGTCGTAGAACACGTCCACGGCCTCCGCCCCGGCCAGGCGCACCCCACCCTTCGCGAGCACGGTGGCGCCGGAGGAGTCGTGGATGCGCTGCGCCGCCTCCTTGAGGTCCGCCACCGAGTCGATGGACTCCATCCCGGACAGGGACAGGGACTCGAAGTGGTTGGGGGTCACGAACGTGGCCAGCGGCAGCACCTCGGCCTTCAGCGCCTGGTCCGTGTCCAGCGCGGCGCCCGGCTCCTGGCCCTTGCAGATCAGCACGGGGTCCAGGACCAGGTGCTGGGGCTGCAGCTTCTTCATGGCCTCAGCCACGGTGCGGATGGTGTCCGGGTGGCCGAGCATGCCGATCTTCACGGCGTCCAGGTCGTAGGCCGCGGTGATGGTCTGCAGCTGGTTCGCCAGGGTCTGCTGGTCCACGGGGGTCACGCGGTGGCCCCAGTCGTTCTCGGGGTCGAACGCCACGATGCACGTGAGCGCCAGGGAGCCGAAAACCCCCAGAGAGGTGAAGGTCTTGATGTCCGCGAGCGCGCCGGCACCGCCGGTGGCCTCGGAGCCCGCGACGGTCATGGCGACGGGCGGCTGGTTGCGTGTGGTTTCGCTCATGCACAGTATTGTGCGCCGCCCGCCGCCGCCGGCGCGAGTTGTGGCCCGGGGCTCCCACTACACTGGGGCGCGACGTCGGGTGGCAGGCGACGTCCCCTCACCGCACGTGACGACCCGAAGGACACCCGTGTCTTCCCACGCCACCCCGCCCCATGCCACCCCGGCCCAGGGTTCCACGCACCCCGCACCCGCCGACGACGCCGCGGCCACCTCCGCCGCCCGGCCCACCTCCGTGCCGGGCGCCCCCACGCAGCACACGCCCGCGGAGCCCGCTTTCGCGCGCCGGCCCCGCACGTACTTCGACCTCATCCTGGCGGCGTACTGCGTGATCCTGGTGCTCTCCAACATCGGCGCCACCAAGGGTGTGCAGTTCGGTCCGGTCATCACGGACGGCGGGTTCTTCCTGTTCCCGCTCGCCTACGTCCTGGGGGACGTGGTCTCGGAGGTCTACGGCTTCCGGGCCGCCCGCAAGGCGATCCTCACCTCGTTCTTCTTCGGAGCGTTCTCATCCCTGGTGTTCTGGATCGTGATCGTCCTGCCTCCGGCACCGTTCTACGAGAACCAGAGCGCGTTCGAGGCGGTGCTGGGCCCGGTGCCCCTGATCGTGGCCGGGTCCCTGCTGGGCTACCTGGTGGGGCAGCTGCTCAACGCGTACGTGATGGTCAAGGTCAAGGAGCGCACCCAGGAGAGGCACCTGTGGGCGCGGCTGATCTCCTCCACCATGGTGGGCGAGCTGGTGGACACCGTCATCTTCTGCACCATCGCGGCGCCCGTGATCGGCATCGACTCGTGGTCCGGGTTCCTGAACTACGTGCTGGTGGGCTACGTGTACAAGTGCCTCGTGGAGGTCGTGATCATGCCGGTCACCTACGCCGCGATCGCGTGGGTCAAGCGCCGCGAACCGGGCTACGCGGAGGCGGCCCCGCTGCAGGGCTGAGCGCCCCAGCGGTCAGCGGTGAGTGCCGCGCGGGAGGGCGCGTGCGGCGTCGTCGTCCCCGGCGCTCAGAGGCCCAGGTGGGCGAGCTGCGCGGCGATCGAGTGCTCTGCGGCGCGGCGCACCCCGGCGGGGACGTCCGCGTAGACGGCGTCCGTGACCGTCTCCACGCTGACGCGCTCACCCAGCTCCGCGGCGACGCCGCGCACCTGCTCCAGGCGCTCCAGGCGGTGCTCCGCGAGCTCCTCGCACGCGTCCTGCAGCTCCGGAAGCGGCGCGCCGTGGGCGGGCAGGCCCATCGCGCCGGATCGCCGGGCGAGCCGTTCGAGCGAGCGCAGGTAGTCACCCAGGGTGCCGTCCGGGTGGTCGATCATGGTGGTGCCGCGGCCCAGGACGGTGTCACCGGTGAGGATCGTCTCGGGTTCGTCGTGGTGCAGCAGGAACGAGACGGAGTCCGAGGTGTGCCCCGGGGTGGCCAGCACGCGGATGCTCACGCCCGCCGCGAGCACGCAGTCGCCGTCCCGCAGGGGCTCGCCGCTGTCCCGGCAGAACTCGGGCAGGGCCGCGCGGACGGGGGCGCCGGTGATCTCGTGCAGCCGGTCGATGCCGTCCGTGTGGTCACCGTGGTGGTGCGTCACCAGGATGAGCACCACGGTGCCGGTGGCCGCGACCGCCTGCAGGTGCTCCTCGTCCAGGGGGCCCGGATCCACGACGACGACGTCCGGGCCGGGCCACTCGCCCCGCCCCTGCGCGGACGGGTGCTGCCCGTAGTTCGGGTGCTCCGGGCCGGCGCCCGGCGCGGAGAGGATCCAGGTGTTGGTGCCGTCCAGGGTCATGGGACCGGGGTTCGGGGCCAGGACCACGCCCGCGCACGCGCTCACGCGGCGCAGGACGCCGGGGGTCGCGTACTCGGGCTGCGCGGCGGTCACGAGCGGACGCCCCGGTCCCGCGGGGATTCAACGACGCCGCCGCGGCCGGTTCGCGCGGTTCGGGACGACGTGCGCGGGGTGCGGCTGAGCGAACCCGCAGCGGGGACGCACCTGGTCTCGCTCAACACGTGAGGCCCTCGAAGCTGCGGATCCCGGGTCCTCCGCCGAAGGGGGCGAGGGAGTCGGGCGGATCGTGTCTCGGGCGTCCGCTCGGTGCCTGCGCCGCGTTCGCGCTGCGCGGCCGGCCCCTCGTGCGGGCCGTGCCGGTTCGCGGGAACGCCGCACGCACCGTGGAGCGTCTCCCCTCGACACCCACCGGGACCGTGGATCCGCAGGCAGTGGACTCCCGGCGGGGCGACGAAGTTCAAGGAAGTCTAACGCGCAGCAGAGAGGCGCCGGTCACTGTGGTCTGCAGGGGATGCTGTGCAGATCGAGGTCCGGTGAGGTCATCTCGGATGCTGAACCGGTCTCCGGAAGCAGTTCCGCAGTGTCTTCTTGGCTACGATTTCGGTGTGATTGAGACCTCCCGACTTTGTCTCCGGCCGCCACGCGAGACCGATGTCGCTGCGGTCTTCGCCTATCGCTCGAGGCGCGATGTTGCACAGTACTTGAGTGTTGGCGTGTGGACGCGGGAGCACACGCTGGGAGAGATGTCCCGGTATGCCGTCGCTCGATTCGATGGGCCAGGAGACGAGCTGGTGCTCCTTGCCGAGATTCTCGAGACCGGTGAAGTGGCGGGCGAAGTGGGTTTGACGTGGCTCGCCGGGAACGCGACCGAGATCGGCTATGTCTTCAACCCGACTCACACCGGCAGAGGCTTGGCGACGGAAGCTGTGGCGGCGGTGTTGGACGCGGCTCGCCATGAGTGGGGGTTCGTCCAGGTGATGGCGAAGACGGACCGCGCCAACACGGCGTCCCGCGCGCTGTGCAAGCGACTGGGTATGACTCTGGTTTCGACGGGAACGACGGCGGACGGGCGCGAAGTCGCGGAATGCACGTATGTTCTTCCGGCAGCCGATGGTTCGCCCTCACCCCGTTGAGACAGGAGCGGAGACCCCTGCTCGGAGCCACCTGGCAACAACGACATGCTCTCCTCCGTCTGACGCGGGGAAAGGCACCCCTGTCGACCTGGCTCGTGGACCCGCATCGGAGGGGGCCTGGCCGCGGGGATCGGTGGTCGAAGCTCATCGTGGGGGACGTTTCGCGTCGACCTACGTTCTCGTTGACGTGCACTCGGACCGGTAGTCGCCGGGGGTGATGCCGAACGCCGCCTTGAACTCGCGGTTCATGTGGGCTTGATCGGTCAAACCGAAGTGGCCTGCCACGCCTGCCAGCGACTCCTGCGGATTGTCCCGGATGTGCTCCGCGATCTCCTGCAGGCGGCGGCGCCGAACCATGTCATAGGGCGAGACCCCGACGTAGCGTCGAGCCAGCCGGTAGAGGCCGCTCTGGGAGATGCCGACAGCCCCGGCAAGGCTGGTGAGCGAGGTGATGTGGCGGCCGGTTGTCGCGAGGTGCCACATGAGGTTCGCTGCGCGAGCAGAGTGGGCAAGGTCTCCAGCGCGGCCCACGAGCCACTGCGACACGACATCCGTGGCCCCGTCCAAGTGACCGCTCCCGGCCAACTCCGCGACACGAGCGTGAAGGTCAGGCAGGTCGACCGGTTCCAGACGATCACGCAGCGATCCCGGGTCGGCAGTGAACACCGGGGTGGCGGCCGGCTTGAGCAGTGCGCCGATGACCCATCCGCTGCCCGTCAGCATGCGCGTGGTGGCCGTGCTGGTCGGGCCGGCCACCGCGGACCCTTCATTGTCGACAGTGAAGTTCAGGGCAGGGAACGCCAGGACTCGCTGATCCGAGCGCTCGCCGTCCGGCAGGTCCCACTCGCACAACCACCACCACGCCACGAGGTCAGTAGCGTCCGGCTGGGCGGGCAGCCGTCGGAACGCGACAGGGAGACGTTTCGGAAAAGGGACCCCGCGCCCGTTCGGAATGGTTTCCTCGGCCATGGCAAGAATCTACAAGCCTGCACCGGTTCCCGAAGCCTACGGTGAGGCCATGGCTGACATCGACACCATGACCACCGGTTCCGCGTTCATGCTTCACGGGCGCCTGCGCTCCATACCAGGGGAGGGGGACGCCCTGGCTGCCATCCTGAGTGAGCAGGACCGCAGCGAGCCGATGCCTGGATGCCGTCTCTACCTGGTCGCTCGTGACCCAGGGGATGCAGACGCCGTGTGGGTCACGGAAGTCTGGGACAGCGAAGATGCGCACCAGGCGTCGCTGCAGATTCCTGCGGTGCAGGCTCGGATCGGGCGAGCAATGCCGATCATTGACATGAAAAGTATGACTCAGCAGCGGCTCGTGGCTGTCGCGGGCGTTCCGATGCCGTCCTGACACCCACCGGGGCCGTGGATCCGCATGCAGAGGACTTCCTCTGGAGTGATGAAGTTCGATGTATTCCAGCGCGGTGGGGAGGGGGCTCCGCTCCATGTGGCCTGCCCGTCCATGCACCGGATGTCCCTATGGTGGGGTCATGTCGGACGTCACACTAACCACCTGTCGTCGCGCCTCGGAGCAGGATGTCGAGGCACTCGTGGCCCTGCGCGCCGAGATGTTCCGCGCCATGGGAACCCAGAACATTGACGGGCCATGGGTGAGTGCCGCGCGGTCGTGGTTTGCCGAGCGCATTCACGATCCTGCCTTCGGAATCTTCGTGGTCGCCTCTGGTGGGTCCGTCGTGGCCTGCTCCGTGGCAGCGATCCGGGACGCTGCACCATCCCCCGGCAACCCGCACGGACGTGATGTGCTCATTAGCAATGTGTGCACGTTTCCTGAGTACCGCGGAAGTGGGTACGGACGGCGCGCTTTCAGCGCGGCGCTGGAGTGGGCGCATCGGACCGGAGTTCCACGGGCTGAACTCATGGCCACGGCGGCCGGGCGCGGCATGTACGCGCGCGCGGGATTCGCGGAGACGACCTTTCCTGCGATGCGGGCTGACATCTGAGAGCGCACCCCCGGACCTCGCCGATAACCGGTCTCGTAGAGTGCATCGACCCGGATTTCCCACCACAGGACCTGGTTCCGCAGGTCCACGTGGTGCCGGAACGGGTGGAGGCCACCATGCGGCCGCTGGGCTGAGCGCAGAACGGGGCACGCGGAGCCGGCCCCGCCTCGATTGCGGCGGGGGCGCCGACCAGTGGGCGGCTACCCCGCCGAGTAGTACGAACCGGACGGGTCCATCCCGGGCAGGAGCTCGTCCACGGTGACGAGCGTGTATCCCTGCTTCTGCAGCGCCGCGATGATCCCCGGCAGGGCCTTCGCGGTGGAGGGGTGGATGTCGTGCATCAGGACGATTGCGCCGGGGTGCGCGCCGCTGAGCGCTCGCTGCGTCGTGCGGGTGGGGTCGAGGTTCTTCCAGTCCTCCGTGTCCACGTCCCACAGCACGAAAGGGAGCCCGGCGTGCGGGGTGCTTCTCGTGAAGGCGCCGTACGGGGGGCGCACGGCGAAGGGCTCGTGGCCCGTGGCCGCGGCAACGGCGGAAGACTGCCGGGTGATCTCCCCCGTGACCTGGTCCGGAGTCAGCGCCGTGACCTGCGGGTGGGACCACGTGTGGTTCCCCACGCCCATGCCCGCGGCGGCCATGCGGCGCACGATGCCGGGGTCCGTCGTGATCGCGGAGCCGATCATGAAGAAGCTGGCGCGGGCCTTCGCCTTCTCCAGGGCATCCAGGATCGCCGAGGTGAAGGGGCCGGGCCCGTCGTCGAACGTCAGGGCGATGCACTTCGCCCTCGTGCAGTCCGTCGTGTGTGCGGGGCGCGGCACGGGGGTCGTAGGTGCGGCGTCCACCGGGCGGGTCATGGCTGCACGCACCTGCCGCCCCCGCGCGGACAGGTAGCGCTGGGGATCGGAGATCCTGGCGGAGAGTCCACTCCTGGGTGCGGGCCCGGTCAGGCCGTGGGAGAGGTTCACGACCATGTCCCCCGTGCTCGTGAAGGACACGTCGGACAGTGCGCGCGAGGGGGTGAGGCTCTCGGCCCCGTTCTCGTGGGATTCGTGCGCCACGGCCTGGGAGACGGCTTTCAGCAGACTCTGCCGGGACTTCTCGGCAACGAGGTCCTCCGAGGACCAGCTGGCGTCGCCGTCGCCGTACACCGTGGTTTCCCGCGTGGCGGCGCCGCTCGTGCTCGGACGGCTGACCAGACGCACCCCGTGGAGGGAACCGGCATGCACCACGGGCTCCCACCGCACGTGGAGCTCCGGAGCGGCGGGCCGCTTTCCACCCGCCCCGGTCAGGAACTCGTCCCGCCAGGCGCCGGCCCGAGAGGCCAGGGCCTTCGTCAGGGCCGGCGCCTGCGCCAGCGTGGGCCACTGCAGGGCGTAGCGCGGCGCGCCGCGGGACGTCTCCACGTGGGCGTCCGCGGGGGAGAGGTGGATCGGGGCCGGGACCACATCGGCGGGCCTCGAGGACGTCAGGACCACGGGGCCGGGCGCCGGCAGGGTCGCGGCGGGGGAGGCGGTGGACGAGCCGTCACCGCGGGGCGAACCAGCGGAGCAGCCGGCGAGGGCCACCACGAGTGCCAGGGCGAGGAGGGGACGGGGGGAGAACGGGGCCACCGCGGAATTGTTTCACGGCCCGGCCGAGCCGGCCTCCCGCCCCGGGTGTGTTGCTGCCCCTCGGACGGTCCGGGGATCGGGTGACGACGCCGTGGAGCCGGCCCTGCGGCGTCGTCGTGCTCAGGCGCCCGGTTCGGTGGTGCCGTAGTAGGTGCCCAGGAACGCGTCCCGGTACTCGAAGTAGTCGCCCGCCTCGATGGCGGTGCGGGCGCCGGCCACGAGGTCCAGGACGAAGCGCTCGTTGTGGATGGACGCCAGCGTGGCGGCGTTGCGCTCCTTGGACTTGAACAGGTGCCGCAGGTACGCGCGGGTGTAGTGCGTGCACGTGTAGCAGGGGCACGTGTCAGAGATGGGCGTGAAATCCCGCTTGAAGCGGATGTTCGTGAGGTTGAACCGGCCCGTGGGGGTGTAGACGGCGGAGGAGCGGGCCACGCGGGTGGGGGAGACGCAGTCGAAGGTGTCCACGCCGTTGTCGATCGCGGTGAAGATGTCGTCCGGCTCGGAGATGCCCAGCAGGTGCTTGGGAGTGTTCTCCGGCAGCTCCTCGGTGCACCAGCGCACGATCGTGCCCAGCTGCGACTTCTCCAGTGCGCCGCCGATGCCGAAGCCGTCGAAGCCCATCTCCGAGAGGTCGCGGCACGCCTTCCGCCGGAAGTCCTCGTACTGGGCGCCCTGGATCACGCCGAACAGCGCCTGGTACGGCTTGGTGGCGCGCTCCTCCGTGAGCCGCCGGTGCTCCGCCACGCAGCGCAGGGCCCACTGGCGGGTGCGCTCCAGGGCGATCTCCTGGTACTCGCGGGTGTTGTGGAGGGTGGTGAGCTCGTCGAACGCGAACATGATGTCCGCGCCGATGTTGTGCTGCACCCGCATGGAGACCTCCGGGGTGAACCGGTGCAGGTCCCCGTTGAGGTAGGAGCGGAACCACACGCCGTCGTTGTCCACGCGGGCCATGCGCTTCTGGCCCGGTGCCATTTGGGAGTCCCCCAGGGGACTGGCCACGGTGGACATGTCGATCACCTTGCCCAGCCCCGAGCCCAGGGACATCACCTGGAACCCGCCGGAGTCCGTGAACGTGGGTCCGGGCCAGTTCATGAAGGTGCTCAGCCCGCCGGCCTCGTCCAGGACGTCGTCCCCGGGCTCGAGGAACAGGTGGTAGGCGTTGGCGAGCATCGCCTGCGCACCCTCCGCGGCCATGGACTCCGGGAGCACCGCCTTCACGGCGGCCTGGGTGGCCACGGGGATGAACGCCGGGGTCCGGATCTGCCCGTGCGGCGTGGTGATCGTACCCGTCCTGGCCTGGAACTGCCCGCCGTTCTCCGCCACCCGCTCCGGCGGGACGGATGGGCTGTCACGCAACCTCGTGTGGAGCTCGAAGCTGAACGGGGGTGTGGGTTCTGTGGTGGGCACCCCACCATTGTGCCGGGTTTGCTAGCGGCCCCAGCCGGCGTGGGCGATGGCCTGGCGGATGAGGTCCTCGCGCCCGCCCTCGAACTCCTCCTGGACGTCCAGGGACAGGGCCTCGTCCGGGGTCATCCAGGACAGCTGCAGGGCGTCCTGGCGGGGCTCGCACTCGCCGCGCACGGGGATGATGTAGCTCAGCGCCACGGCGTGCTGGCGGTCGTCGGTGAGTCCCGTCTCCGAGGGGGAGGGGAAGAACTCGGAGACCGCGAACGGCACGGTGGTGGAGGGCATCTGCGGCATGGCCAGCGGTCCCAGGTCCTTCTCCAGGTGGCGCAGCAGGGCCGCGCGCACGGTCTCGCGGTACATCACGCGCCCGGAGACGAACGTGCGGACCATGCGGCCCTCGTCGGTGGCGGTGAGCAGCAGCCCGATCTCGGACAGGCAGCCCAGCGGGTCCAGGCGCACGGGAATGGCCTGGACGTACACGATGGGCAGGGACGCCCGGGCGCGGTTGAGGTCCTCCTCGCTGAGCCAGCCAGGGTTCGGGTCCGGTGTGCGTACTGAACTCATGGTTCGTTTCTACCCCCGCCACACCCCTGCGTGCCAGGGATCACGCCCCTGACGCCGCTGGTTCAGCGGTCAGCCGAACGCGCGGCCGCCTCCAGGACGGTCCACGCCTGCACCTGGGTGCTCAGCTCCACGGGTGCGCCCGTGCGCTGCGCCTGGTTCGCGTGCTGGGACGGCTCCGGGGAGAACACCGCCACGGTCTCGCCCCCCGTGGCGCCCGGCCGGGAGAAGTCCTCGTCCGGGTCGAACTCGCGGCGTCCGTCCCACAGGGCGTCCGCGGTGTCGGCCACCAGGGCCCGTGCGTTCCCGCGTGCCTCGGCGTCCAGCGCGGACGACGCCGCCGCGTCGCCCAGGTAGCGCGCCAGGATCCCCGTGAACAGTCCGGCGTCCCCGCCGCCCTGGCCTTTCAGCACCGGGCGGTCGTGGGGTCCGGGGACCGTGAACTCACGGGCGGCGCCGTGCACGAGGGCCGCGGCGCGGGAGAGCCACAGCTGCTTCTCGTCCGGGTCCGTGACGGCCTCCGCGAGCTCCAGGGCCGCACCGAGCACCGGGCCGCTGTTGTAGGTGTACACGTGCGGGTCCACCGCCGTGATCTCCGAGCCCGAGCCCGCGGCGACCATGCGGATGCCGTCCAGGAACACGCCGCGCTCGGCGTCGAAGAGGGTGTCGAAGAGCCACGTCAGAAGCTCCCGGGCCTGCGCCACGCGGTGCATCCGCAGGAAGGTGAGCGCCACCGGCGCAGTGGAGGCGGTGTTCTTGTAGTCGCGGGTCATGTTCCACCACGCACCGCCGCCCAGGTTGCCGTCGCACCCCGCGTCCAGCCGCCTGGCCAGCGCCACGCCGTCGTCCTGCACCGCGCGCGTGGTGGCCCCCGTGGCGGTGACGTCCTCGTGGCGCAGCCGGCCCAGGGCCAGGGCGAGCCACGCCATGTCGTCGAAGAACACGTTGTTGGTCACCCGGCCGCCGCTGTGCACGGCAATGCCCCGCAGCAGCTGGTGCGCGCGGGACCGGGCGCGCGCGGCGTCGTCGTGGTGACCGGCCAGGCGCTCGCGGGCGGCGGCGTCCACGAACGCCTCCATCAGGTGCGCCTGCCACCAGTAGTGCCACGGGCCCCGGCGGGGGTGCGGGAACGCGACGGCGCCCAGGTACGTGCCCGGAACCCGGAAGGCGCGGGAGCCGAACAGGCGGTCCACGGAGCGGGCGGCCGTGGCGGCGCGGTGGGCGGGGGACTCGGGCATCGCGGTGCTCCTGCGGGGTTGGTGGGGTGTGGCAGAAGCCTACCGGGGGTAGGTGCGGTGGGGCCGCCCCTGGCGGGGGCGGATGGGGGCGGGGCGGCCCCCAGAACCCGCCTGAGCGCGGCTCAGTCCTGCGCGAGGATCTCCTCGATGCCCCGACGGTACGGGGTGACCTGGAACTCGGGGAAGCGTTCCGCGAACCGGGATGTGTCGAAGAGGTTGTCCCCGCGGTAGCGCGGCAGCAGCTCGTTGGCCTCCCGCAGGGTCGGAATGAACCGCGCACCCGCGACGAACACGGCGCGCGGCAGCACGGTGTACCGGATCTTCCGGCCGGTGACCTGGGAGGCGATCTCGATCATCTGCCGGTAGGTGAGCCGGTCCTGGTCGATGGGCAGGTGCCAGGTCTGTCCGAACGCGTCCGGGGTGTTGCCCATCAGGGCGAGCGCGCGGCTCGCGTCCGGGGTCCAGATCAGCGATCGACGCGTGCTCGCGCTGACCGGCACGAACGGCCGCTTGCCCGCCCGGATGCGGTCGAAGACGAGTGTGTTGGTCCAGCTCTTGGTCTTGCCGGGCCCGTAGAACTCCGGGGCACGCCCGATCAGCGCGTCGATCGTCCCGGTCTCCATCTCCTTGAGCAGCAGGGTCGCGATCTCGGCGCGCACTGCTCCCTTGCGCCCGTTGGGTGCGAACGCGGTGTCCTCGGTCTGCGGCTCGGGCGTCCCCGCGTACATGTAGGTGTTGTCGAAGTACACGAGCTTCGCGCCGTGCTCCTTCACCGCCGCGATGGTGTTGTGCATCATCACGGGGAACTTCTCCTCCCACAACCCGGAGTCCATGGGCAGCCCCACTGTGAGGTAGACGACGTCGCTGCCCGCCACCGCGCGCGAGGTCGCCTCCGCGTCGGTCAGGTCCGCGGCCACCAGTTCGTCGGTGGTGTTGACGAGGGAGGGGTGGCGGCTCACGAGGCGGATGTCGTGCGTGAACTCGCGGTGCAGCTCGCGGGCGAGCTCATCGGCGATGGGTCCGCCGGCTCCGAGGATGGTCTGCATGGGGTGGTCCTTCCGGGGTGGTGGTTCGCGGTGCGGCTCCACGGCCGCAACGGGGTGTGGGGCGTCAGGGGTGGGCGGCCAGCACGGCGGAGAAGGCGCCGGCCACCCGGTCGTCCAGCTCGGACGGGGTTGCCGCGCGGAGCTGGCCGCTCAGGTGGAGGGAGGCGAGTCCGTGCGTCATGGTCCAGCCCGCGGTGGCCAGGTGGTGGGCGTCCACGCCGGGGAAGTGCCGCGTGGCGGCGCGCTGCAGCAGGTCGAAGACCTCGGCGGACGCGGGGAGGCGGGCGTCGTCGGCCCCGCAGTACCGGGAGAACATGAGGGTGTAGAGGGCGGGATTCTCCGCGGCGAAGCGCACGGTGGCCACCGCCAGGCCCGTGAGGACGGAGGCGGCGGGCTCGGGGTGTGCCAGCACGCCCTCGAGCCGCCGCCGCAGCCGCACGAAACCGGTGGTGGCCATGGCGGCCTCCAGGTGGGACCTGTCGGGGAAGTGCCGATAGGGGGCGGTCTGGGACACGCCCACCTGGCGCGCCACGGCCCGCAGCGAGAAGGCGTCCCCGGCCTCCAGTAGGGCGATTCCGGCCTCCACCAGGGCTTCTCGCAGGTTGCCGTGGTGGTGGGACTGCTTGCGCGTGGTCGTTGACACCGGTGCTCCCCCGCCTAAAGTTGACGGTGAACACTTTAGGGTCGGCCGACGGTTCGCGCCACCGCACGCGGGCGCGGGTGCGGACGGACCCGTCGAGCCGCGGCACCACCACCGAGAGGACACGCACATGACCGAGGTGCTTTTCGTCGTCACCGCCGCCACCGGGTGGACGCTCAAGGACGGCTCGGTGCACCCCACCGGCTACTGGGCCGAGGAACTGGCGGAACCGCACCGGCTGTTCACCGAGGCGGGGTGGAACATCACCGTGGCCACGCCCGGGGGAGTCGCTCCCACGCTGGACGAGCTGAGCCTGGGGGGCGCGGGCGGTCTCCCGAAGCGGCGCAAGGAGGTCCGTGCGTACCTCGACTCCATTCAGGGGCAGCTGGAGCACCCCGTTGCCCTGGACCAGGTGGAGGAGTCCGAGTACGACCTCGTGTTCTACCCCGGCGGCCACGGGCCCATGGAGGATCTCGCCTTCGACCCCGTCTCGGGCGAGTTGCTGCGGGACCGGCTGGCCTCCGGCAAGCCGCTCGCACTGCTGTGCCACGCGCCCGTCGCCGTGCTGGCCGCGGCGGACGAGAAGGGCGGCAACCCCTTCGCGGGACGGCGGATGACGGGGCTGTCCAACGCGGAGGAGCGGCTGAACCCCTTCGGGTGGAAGGCGAAGTGGTACCTGCAGGACGCGCTCACCGAGGCCGGGATCGACTACCGCAAGGGGCTGCTGCCGCTGCGCCCCTTCGTGGAGGTGGACGGCGCGCTCTACACGGGCCAGAACCCGCAGTCCGCGCACGCGCTCGCGGAGCGGATCCTCGCGGACCTCGCCTGACGCACGACGCCGCGGGCCCCCCTCAGCCCAGCGCCTCCCGCAGCGCGGACTCCCGGAGCTGGTCCGCGAGCCACGGGCTGAACGCGTAGGGCGCGCTGGTCACGGCGGCCGTGAGGTCCCGCGGGGCCGTCCAGGCGTACTCCGCCACCTCCGTCTCCGCGGGGCGCGGCTCCGCGTCCGTGGCGGCCACGTACACCGGGCAGAACTCGTTCTCCACCACGCCGGTGGCGTCCGTGGCACGGTACTGGAACTCGGGCAGCACCAGGGTGAGGTCCCGGATCTCCAGCCCGAGCTCCTGGCGGGCGCGGCGCGCAATGGCGTCCTCGAAGGACTCGTCCGGCCCGGGGTGGCCGCAGAAGCTGTTGGACCACACGCCGGGCCACGTGCGCTTGCTCAGCGCGCGCCGGGTCACGAGCACCTGGCCCCGCGCGTCGAGCACATGGCAGGAGAACGCCAGATGCAGGGGGGTGTCCTCGGTGTGCACCTCGGACTTCAGGGCCGTTCCGGCCGGGCGGTGCTTGCCGTCCAGGAGAATCACGCGCTCCGGGGTGCTGTGCTGGTCCACCTGGCCGCCTCACGGTCGTGTGTTAGGTTCCCGCCCATGGTAGCGACAGGCGAGGACACCCCGTGAGGCGCCGCGTGAGCCCGCCGCTGCCCACGGTGCGCGGCGTGGGCCCCGCCCGGGTGCGGATGCCGGGCCCTGGCGCCCCGGACCCCGTGCTGGACGCGCTGCCCGGCCTTCCCGCCACCGCGGTGGAGTACGTGCAGCGCCGCTTCCCGGACGACGCCGCCTGGTTCCGCGAGCAGGTGGCGGCCGGTCGGGTGCTGGGGGACGGCGGCGGCGTCGTGACCCCGGAAACCCCGTACGAGGCGGGGGTCTCCGTGTGGTTCCACCGCCCGGTCCCGGACGAGGACGCCGCTCCCGTGACCCTGGACGTGCTCCACGAGGACGACTGGATCCTGGCCGTGGACAAGCCGCACGGGTTGTGCAGCACCCCCAAGGGCGAGAACGTGCGGCGGTCGGTGGTGGTGGCCGCACGGTGCCAGTTCGGCAACGACGAGATCTCCGCGCTGCACCGCCTGGACCGCTCCACCGGAGGGGTGCTGCTGCTGTGCAAGCACGCCGAGGACCGCGGGGCGTTCCACCGGATGTTCCAGGAGCGCACCGTGCGCAAGACGTACTGGGCCGTGGCCGGGGTGAACGGGCGCGTGGGGGAGGATCCCGTGCGCGTGGAGTCCCGGATCCGCAAGATCCAGGGCGTGGTGCAGGCCTTCGAGGAGCCGGGGGAGGTCAACGCGGTCACGGACGTGCGGCGCGCGGAGACGTTCACGGATGCGCAGGGGCGGTGGGGGCTGTACGAGATCGCCCCGCTGACCGGACGCACCCACCAGATCCGGGTGCACATGACCTCGCTGGGTCTGCCGCTGCGCGGGGACAAGCTCTACCCCGCACCGCGCGAGGACTTCGACGTGGAGGACCCGGAGAACCCCCTGCAGCTGATCGCGCGCTCCCTCGAGTTCATCCACCCCAGGACGGGACAGCCCGTGCGGATCGACTCCCGCCTGACGCCGAGCAGGCACGCGGCGGCCACGAGCGGCGACAACGTAACGATTGCGTAATATGTGACGCGCGGCACCGCCCCATGCCCCGCCGGGGTACCGTGGCCGCGGGTCTTTCCTCCCCTTCTGGGCCCACGCCGCGCACGCCGACACCCGGTGTGCGCCGCACCGGTCGGTGCCTGCCGACGTGAGCTGTCCCCGCACCGTGCACCGCCCCCGCCGCACCCCGTGGTGGGTCGCATGCGCGCCCGACGACGAAAAGATCCCGCCATGCCCCCTCGCCACCTCTCTGCCCGCACCCGTCCGGGCGTCCTGCACCGTGCCCTCTCCACCCTCACCGCGGCGAGCGCCGCGGCCGCCGTGTTGGTGACCGGCAGTCTCGTGACGGCCCCCGGTGCCGACGCCGCGCCGTCGGACATCGTCTCCGTCTCCTCGGGCACCCGCAACGCTGACGCCCAGAAGATGCTCGGACAGATCAACAGCCACCGCGCGTCCCGCGGGCTGCAGCCCGTGAAGTACTCCCCGTCCCTGTCCGGGATCGCGCAGGGGCAGTCGGACCGCCTGGTCCGGCAGGAGGTCATCGACCACTCGAACACGTTCCTCACGGACCGCCGTGCCGCCGGGTACGACGCCGCCGGGGAGATCCACGCCCTGTCCTGGCAGAACTCGGTCACGGACCTCACCACGTGGTGGAAGAACTCGCCCGCGCACAACAAGGTGCTCACGGACCCGCGCATGGAGGTGGTGGGCATCGGCCTCACCTACGTGGACGGCCAGCTGGGTGGCAACGGGCAGGGCTGGCGGCTCGTGGGCACCGTGGACTCCTACGGGTTCCCGGGTGCCGGGGCCCCGGCGGACACCCGCAGCAGTGTGACGGGTGGGGCCGTGGCCCCACAGATGAAGCCTGCGCCGCCCACTGGTGCCGCGGCCGCTCTTCCTCCGGTGACGGGCGGGATCCGCGCACGCTACCTCGCCATGGGTGGCGCCCCCGTGGTGGGCGCGCCCGTGGCCATCCAGCGCGGCGGACTGGTCGACGGCGGCATCTACCAGAACTTCCGGGCTGCGAACGGCGCCCGGCACAAGATCCTGTGGACCGCCCGCACCGGTGCGCACGCGGTCAAGGAGTCCGGCGGCATCGGCCAGGCGTGGCAGCGCGCCGGTTTCGAGCGCGGCTGGGGCTACCCCCTCACGGAGGAGTACAGCGCAGGTTCCGAGGTGCAGCAGCGCTTCTCCAACGGGTACACCGCGCACTGGTCCCGCACCACGGGCCGCACCTGGGTCACCCGCTGACCTCTGCGCCCCGTCCGACGACGCCGCCCCGCGGACTCCCTGCCTCGGCACGGGTCCGCGGGGCGGTTCCGTCACTCCGCGGCCTGGCACCGCGGGCACCACGCAATGGTGCGCAGGTGCTGCACCGCGGTGCGGGACGGTGCGGGATCCACGGTGAGCAGGGCGTCGTCGATCTCCCCGCGCTTCAGCACGGTCCCGCAGCGGCGGCACGGCTGACCGTCCTTGCCGTACGTCCAGAACAGGGGGCGGCCCTGCGGCGCCTGGCCCACGGTGGAGCGCATGGAGCGGTCCTTGTTCAGGTGCAGCAGCTTGTGGGCGAGGACGACAATCTCCCGCAGCTTCCCCTCCGGCAGCGAGTCCACACGGGCCCAGGGGTTCGTGCGGGACATGAACAGGGTCTCCACGCGGTACACGTTGCCGATCCCGGCGAGGTTGCGCTGGTCCATGAGCGCGGTGCCGATCGCACGGTCCGGCTGCGCGCTCAGCCGCTCCAGCGCCTTCTCCAGGTCCCAGTCCGGGCCGAGGATGTCCGGGCCCAGGTAGCCCACGAGCTCCTGGTCCTCCAGCCGGGTGGGCACCAGGCGCACGTCCTTCACGTCGAAGCCCACGGCCTCCACGTCCTGGGTGCGCAGGATCGCGCGGATGGTGTGCGAGCCCTGCCCGATGGCCACGTCCGCGCTGATCCGGGTCCGCGCCTCCGCGGCTGACCGCACGCTCCCACCGCGTCTGGCGCGCGGACGGTAGGGGCTCGCGCCGGGCCGGCTCCGCCGCACGCTGCCCGTGCCACCGCCGGCCGACGACGCCGCACGGGCAGCTCCCCGCCCGCGCGCGCCGGGCTGGGGCGCAGCACCGGTTCCCCTGCGCGGCGCCTCGTTTTCCCCGGCAGCGCTGCCGGTGGTGTGAGCGTCGCCGGGGCGGGCGGCGTCGTCATCCCTCTGCCGGTCGAAGACCCGCCAGGTGCCGTCCATCATCAGGTGCGAGTGCAGGGTGAGGGGCTCGGCGCCGGAGCGCATCTCCTCGGCGTCCGGCGCGGCGGAGAGCCGGATGAGGATGTGCTTCCCCCGTGGCACCACGGCCACCACGGTGCGCCCGGAGACGTCCGAGGTGGCGAGCGCGGGCACCCGGAAGTCCGAGCTCTCGACCACCGCACCCTCCAGCGCCTCACGCAGCATCTTGCACTGCCGGTAGACGGAATCACCTTCGGGCACGGGGGCCTCCTGAGTAGTGGCTGAGACCCGGGGGAAGCTTTGGACTCAGTGCGTGTCTCGTCCGAGTCGCTTTGCGGCCTGCAGATAGACCGCCAGCCCCTCGCGTTCGCCCACGGACACCGCCTCCAGCGCCACAGCCTGAACCTCGTTGGGTGTGTAGCGGTAGACCAGGCGGTATCGCGGCTTTCTCGTCGGGACGGGGTCGAAGTACAACTTGTAGCAGTCCGACAGATCACCTGTTCCAGCATGATCCTCGAGAGGAACCCCACGAATCGTCCCGTCGCGGATGAAGACGAGTCTTTCCAGCGCCATCTTGGCGATGTCGTGAGGCTTTCGAGGCAACGCGAGAACGTCCTCCTCGAAGCCCGGTAGCTTCGTGAGCTTCAGCGCTCGACGGGTCACTGGAAGTCAGCGGGGTCGAGGCCCAGTGCCTCTGCGGTTTCGGACAGGGGGGAGGCTCCACCGGCGCGAATGCGAGCCCGAGCGGTCTCCGCCGTGGCCAGGTCCTCCAGGAGGGGAGCAATGGCTTCGAAGGCTTCGTAGGGGATCATCACCGCCTCTGGCTTGCGCTGCGCTCCGAAGGTGACCGGCTCAGCCGTCAGCCCCTCGGTACGGAAGCGCTGGAGGGTGTCCCCGAGGCTTTCGCGCGCTTCGCGGCTGGTGAGGGGATGGGAAAGGAGTGATGCCATGGGACGAGTGTACGTGACGTGTACGTCTATGTGTACACGTTTGCGTACTCATGATGCTGGTCAATCTGAGGGGTGGGCAGCCCCACAGCAGGGGGAGCGCTATCGCCTGCGGCCAGGGTGGCGGAACCACCCGATCACGAGTAGGACCAATCCGACCTCGATCAGGGCGAGGCCGGGGCTCACGATGCTCGCCCGAGGGTCGAGAACGAAGAAGATGACCGCCACCACCGCGCCGATCCCGATGAAGAACTTTCCCACCTGGTACGTGTGCGACGTGTTCTTGAATGGGGCCATGTCGGCCATCCTGTCAGATCTGGCGTTCCGGGTGGGCGCTCCGGAATTCCTGGGGCGGTGGTGAGCAGACGCCCGATTCATGTGCTCCACCGTGGCAGGCTTGCCGCATGGACAGCACCGCTCGCCTTAGCCTCGATCCACCGACCCTGTCCGACCTCGAGGACATCCACCGCATCTATTCGGACGCTCGGACATGGACCCACTTCCCGAGCGGTCGACTCACCTCTCGTGAGCAGACGAACGCTCTGCTTACGCGGTGGATGGAGGACTGGCAGGCAAACGGCCTGGGCTCCTGGATAGTGCGGGAGGGCGGTCGGGTGGTGGGGACCGGTGGATGCACGCGTCAGAAAGATCGCTATTGGAACCTGGGGTACCGCTTTGCGCCGGAGGCCCAAGGCAGAGGTCTGGCCACGGAACTCGCGGGCGCAGCTGTTGATGCAGCTAGACGGAATCGGGCGGCCCTTCCCGTTGTGGCCAAAGTTCTCGAGCACAACGCCCCCTCCGTTTTAGTGGCGAAGAAGGCCGGCCTGTCCCTGAGGTACAGGGGGCCCGATCGAGGGAATCCCGATGAACAGGCCGTTCGCCTGGTCCTCGCCGACCGGGATCTGAGCGATGAGGTTCTTGCGCTGGTGCTCGGGCGGACGCCGTAATCGGTGATGCGGCCATGTACCGAGGGAGGACCGTTGTGGCTTTGCGCCGCGTGCGCGGCCGACATCAGTGCCAGCGGCTCAGCATCTCCGCACTGTGCTGCAGGGTGCTCCGCCCGCTCGCCACGGCGATGACGAGGTCGTAGGCGTCGTCGTCCGGGGCTTCGATCCGGGCGCCGTTGAGGTCGAGGAACACCACGGTGGCCAGCCAGCCAAGACGCTTGTTCCCGTCGACCAGCGGCATGTGATGGACGAGTGACTCCAGCAGTGCGGCAGCCTTCTCGTCCAGCGGCGGATATGCCTCACGGCCCCACAGTGCCGTGGTGGGGCGGTGCGCGGCGGCATCCAGCAGGCCCAGGTCCCGCACGGGACCCACGCCGAGATCCTCGGCCAGCCCCAGCAGGTCCTCCGTGGTGAGGTGCTGCGTCACCGTCCGAGCCGGTCCAGCACATCGGCGTACCGCGCCCGAGCGCGCGCCGAGGACTCACTCACCCGGCGCTCGTGGCCGCGGCGCGCGGCTACCTCGCGGATGGCCCGGATCGTCGCCTCTTGGCGGCTGATGCCCTCCGCCTCCGCGAGGTCCGCCAGGACGCGCTCGTCATCTTCTGTCAGTCGCAAGGTCATGGCCATGCGGGCCATGGTATCAAGGTGGTATCAACCGGGTGGGAGCGCTTTCGACGAGGGGACCCGCGCGGGATTGCAGTACCTCACCCCCTGCCCCCACCCACCGGCGCCCGCATCCGCACGCCCTTCGGCGTCTGGTAGAACCCGCCCGCGAGCAGTCCGTCCCGCACCGCGGTGACGAGTTCCTCCGAGGAGAGCACCGAGTCCCCATTGACCTTCTCCACCACGAGCGAGTCCACGGCCTTGCGCTGCACCAGACCGGCCACGGCTTCCGCAGCCAGGTGCAGCAGACCCGCGTCCGAGACGAACGCCAGCGCCGTCTTGCCGCCGCGCTCCAGGTACAGGGTCAGCGCGCCGTCCACGAGCACCACCACGGCACCGGCCTTGCGGCCCGGGCGGTGCTTGGTGCTGGACTCCAGCACCACGGCCTCCGGCCACTCCAGTGCCGCGCCGTACGGGTTGGCCGGGTCCGTGGCCGCCAGGGCGAGGACCTGGGGGTCACCCTTGCGGGCGGCGTCGTCGTCCGTGAAGCTGCGCAGCGCGTCAACCGTCGCGGGTTGCGTGAACTGGGCGGCCCCGAGTCCCTCGATGAAGTAGCCGCGGCGTGCCCGCCCCGCGTCCTCCAGGGCGCGCAGCACCTTGTAGACCGTGGAGAACCCGCCGGGGACGTCCTCCACCGCCACGGGACCGCGCGTGAGGATGCCGTAGCGGTCCAGCAGCAGCTCCGCCTGGGCCTGGGCCCGCACGGTGGGGTTCAGCGGCTCGGGGCGCAGCACGGACCAGCGCCCGGCCGTCGCCCGGTCCTCGCCACCCCCGGAGGCGCGCACCACGCGCGTGCCGGACGGGGCGGCGTCGTCGGAGGAACCCGCAGGGTCGAAACCAGCGGGGCCGCGCCCCACCGCGCGCAGCCGGGCCGCCCCGCGCCGGCCCGCCGAGCGGGAGCGCGCCGGGCGCCTGGGGGTCTTGTGCGCCGAGTGCCCGCCGGAGATCAGCGCGCGCACGGGCGCGTATGTGTCGTTGGTGACGAGCCCGGCCCACAGCAGGTTCCACAGCGCGGTGCGCAGCTGGGCCATGTCCACGGTGACGCCCGCCGCCGCGAGGGGTTGAACCAGCTGCCACGCGAAGTACGCGCCGCCGCCCTGCAGCACGGTGAGCAGCTCGCGTTCGAGCGCGGAGTCCAGCGCGTCCGCTGCGGCGTCCAGCTGCGCGACGGGCGGCAGGGACAGCTCCGCGGCCTCGGCCAGGTGGAACGCCACCCAGCCGTCCTCCCCGCCCAGGGACCCGGCGCCGGAGAAGATCACCTCGCCCGTGGCCATGAGCTCGTCCAGCATGGCCGGGCGGTAGTCCACCACGCGCTGCGCGAGCACGAGCGGCTCCCACGCGGACGCCGGGATCGGCACCCCGGCCAGCTGGTCCACCACGGTGAGCACCCCGTCCAGCCCGCGCAGCTGGTGCCCCTTCGCGGCGTGCTGCCACGCGGGCAGGAACGTGGCGTACGCCTGCGGGTCCACGGGCTCCACGTCCGCGCGCAGCGCCGCGAGCGAACGACGCCGCAGGGTCCGCAGCACCTCGATGTCGCACCACTCCGAGTCCGACGCCGCCGGGTCACCGCTCGGCCGGAACGCCCCCTCGCTCACGCGCCGCTGCTTGGCCAGACCGCGCAGCGCGGACTCCACCACGGCCGGGCCCAGGCTCAGGGCCTGCGCCGCCTCGGCCACGCTGAACGGTCCGTGGGTGCGCGCGTACCGGGACACGAGGTCCCCCACGGGGTCCGCCACGGGTTCCAGGAACGCGAGCGGCACCCCCATGGGCAGCGGCTGGCCGAGTGCGTCCCGCATCCGGGCGGCGTCCTCCACCGCGCAGTACACCTCGCGCCCGCCCACCCGCAGCACGATCGCCCGGTTGCTGTCCACGAGGGCGTCCAGCAGCTCGCGCGCGGCCTCCGGGGAGATGGCTCGGTACGCCGGGTCCTCGGACCGTTCCGGGTCCTCCTCCGCACCGGGATCGTCCGACGCCGCCGCGTCACCGGAGCGCCCGTCGGCCGCGTCGGCCGTGGCGCTCGCGGCCTCCGCCGCGGCCGTGGGCAGCGCGGAGGTGGAGTCCACGGTCCTCGGTGCCGCCGTTTCCGACACCACCGCACCCGACCCCGCGGCGTCGGGCGCAGCTGGTGAGGTCGCGGGGGATGCGGTTCCCGCCGGAACGGGTCCCTCGGCGCGCAGGCGCAGGCGCAGCGCGGCGTCGTCGGCGGTCATCGGCCCGAGCAGGCGCAGCAGGTCCGCGGCGCCCTCCACCCCGCGCAGCCGGCGGTCCGGGGCGAGGCGCTGCAGCTGCAGGACGGTGGTCTCGATGACGTCGGGGTCCAGCAGCTCGCGCAGCTCGGCGCGGCCCAGCAGCTCGTTGAGCAGCGCGGGGTCCAGGGACAAGGCTGCGGCCTTGCGCTCGGCCAGGGGGGAGTCCCCCTCGTAGAGGAACTGGGCCACGTACCCGAACAGCAGGGTGCGCGCGAACGGCGAGGGGGAGTCCGTGGTGGTCTCCACCACCCGCAGCTTCCGCCCGGCCAGGTCCCGCTGCAGCTGGAGCAGGGCGGGGACGTCGTACACGTCCTGGAGGCACTCGCGCACCGTCTCCAGGATGACCGGGAACTGCGGGTACTTCCGGGCCACGTCCAGCAGCTGCGCCGAGCGCTGGCGCTGCTGCCACAGCGGCGTGCGCTTGCCGGGGTCCGCGCGCGGCAGCAGCAGGGCGCGGGCCGCGTTCTCCCGGAACCGGGACGCGAACAGCGCGGAACCGCCCACCTCCTCGGTCACGGTGCGCTCGAGCTCCTCGGGGTCGAACAGGAACAGCTCCGCACCGGGGGGCTCCTCGTCCGTGGCGGGCACGCGCAGCACGATGCCGTCGTCCGCGGCCTGGGCGGACGCGTCCAGACCCCAGCGCTCGTCCAGCCGGGCCCGCACGGCCAGCGCCCACGGCCCGTGCACGGGTGTGCCGAACGGGCTGTGCAGCACCACGCGCCAGTCCCCGAGCTCGTCCCGGAACCGCTCCACCATGAGCGTGCGGTCGTCCGGCACGTGCTCCGTGGCCTCGCGCTGCTCCGCGAGGTACGCCAGCAGGTTGTCCTGCGCCCACTCGTCCAGCCCGGACACCGCCAGGCGCTCGCGGGCCTCGCCGCCCGGGGCCCCGGCCAGCTCGCGGGTGAAGCGGCCGACGGCGCGCCCCAGCTCCACGGGCCGCCCCAGCCCGTCCCCGTGCCAGAACGGCAGCTTGCCCGGAACCCCGGGGGCGGGTGCCACGACCACCCGGTTGTGCGTGATCTCCTCGATCCGCCAGCTGGAGGCGCCCAGGGCGATGATGTCCCCCACGCGGGACTCGTAGACCATCTCCTCGTCCAGCTCGCCCACGCGCTTGGGGGACTTCGAGTCCTGCTCGCCCACCAGGAACACCGGGAACAGCCCGCGATCCGGGATGGTCCCGCCGCTCGTGGTGGCCAGGCGCAGCGCACCGGGGCGGGCCTGCAGCGTTCCCGTCTCCCGGTCCCACACCAGGCGCGGGCGCAGCTGGGCGAACTCGTCCGAGGGGTAGCGCCCGGCGAGCAGGTCCAGCACGGCGTCGTACGCGGAGCGCGGCAGGGAGCGGAACGGCGCGCTGCGGCGCACCGTGTCGTACCAGGCCTCCACGTCCACGTCCTCGGCGGCCACCGCGGAGACCGTCTGCTGGGCCAGGATGTCCAGGGGGTTGGCGGGCACCGAGAGCGGTTCCAGGTTCCCCTGGAGCATCTGCTCCGCGATCACGGCGGCGTCCCGCACGTCCCCGCGGTGCTTGGGGTAGATCCGCCCGATCGACACCTCGCCCACCTGGTGCCCGGCGCGCCCCACGCGCTGCAGGCCCGAGGCCGCCGAGGGCGGGGACTCGATCTGGACCACCAGGTCCACGTGGCCCATGTCGATCCCCAGCTCCAGGGACGAGGTGGCCACCACGCAGCGCAGCCGCCCGGTCTTGAGGTCCTCCTCGATCAGGCTGCGCTGGTCCTTGGACACCGAGCCGTGGTGGGCGCGGGCGAGCACGGGGGACGCCCCCTCGTGGCGGTTGCTCTGGCGGGGGATCGCGGCAGGCTCCCGCTCACCGCCGGAGGGGACGACGCCGCCCGTCCGGGCCCGCGCGCTGGTCCCGTCCTGCGCGGGCCGGGGGCCGGAGCCGTCGGCGGTGCTCCCCGTGCCGCCCGTGTCCTCTGCGTCGTCCGTGTCCTGCGGGTCCGGGCCGGTGGCCGTCCGGCTGCCCGCGGCGCGCGCCTCGCTCTCAGCGAGCAGCCCGGAGAGGGCGTCCCCGAGCGCCACCGGGTCGCCGCCCTCGCGGTCCCCGCCGGCCTGGACCGCGGCCTCCTGTGCGTTCTCCAGCCGGAACTCGTGGATCTCGTTGAGTCGTGCCGTGAGCTTCTCCGCGAGCCCGCGGGAGTTGGCGAACACGATGGTGGAGCGGTGGGCCTCCACGAGGTCCACGATCCGCTCCTCCACGTGCGGCCAGATGGAGGCGGTCGCCTGACCGGAGCCGCCCAGGTCCCCGTCCAGGTTCGGGGAGCCGTCCGAGGACGGGGAGGCCGCCGCACCGCCCAGCACGGTCATGTCCGGGATGGGCACGGAGACCGTGAGGTCCCAGTCCTTCTCGGACGGGGGCCGCACCACGTCCACGGGCTGGGAACCGCCCAGGAAACCGGCCACGGTGTCCACGGGCTCCACCGTGGCGGAGAGCCCGATGCGCTGGGCCGGGCGCTCCAGCAGGTCGTCCAGCCGCTCCAGGCTCACCGCCAGGTGCGCACCGCGCTTGGTGCCGGCCATCGCGTGCACCTCGTCGATGATCACCGTGTTCACGTGGCTCAGGGTCTCCCGCGCCTTGGACGTGAGCATGAGGTACAGGGACTCGGGCGTGGTGATGAGGATGTCCGGTGGGTGGGCCAGCAGGGAGCGGCGGATGGCCTGCGGGGTGTCACCGGAGCGCACCCCCACGGAGATCTCCGGGGGCTCACCTCCGGCGGCCTTCGCGGCCTGCGTGATGCCGATCAGCGGTGCCCGCAGGTTGCGCTCCACGTCCACGCCCAGGGCCTTGAGCGGGGAGATGTAGAGCACCGAGGTGCGGTCCTCGGGGAGGGCGGCGGCGTCGTCGTCCCCGGTGGGGGCGGGGCCCTTGGCCGTGAGGAGCCGGTCGACGGACCACAGGAACGCGGCGAGCGTCTTGCCGGAACCGGTGGGGGCCACCACGAGAGCGTGGTGGCCCGCTGAGATAGCCTCCCACGCGCCGCGCTGGGCCGCCGTGGGCCCGCTGAACGCGGCGTCGAACCACTGCGCGGTCGCGGGGGAGAAGAGGTTCAGGACCGGATCAGGACCCAAAACCCTTGACCTGCAGCTGGGAGACCTTGGGGTTGCCGCAGGCCTGCCCCGGGTAGGAGACCACGAGCGACTCGTGGCTGCCCGGTGGGTAGACGCGCAGGCCGGTGACGTCGTGCGGGTTGCAGGTCTGGCCGACCACGCCGGGCTGGGTCACGCTCAGTCCGGCGCTCGCGGAGGCCCCCGGCTGAAGCGTCACGGCCCCGGCCCCGGCGCCCTCGCGCGAAGCCGGGGCGCCCACGGTGGCCCCGGAGGCGTCCACGAACGAGACCCCCGCGTAGCCGGTGAGCGTGCACGGTGCGGAACCCTTGTTCGTGAGCGTGAGGGACACGATGGTGTGTCCCGCCGCGCCCTGCTCTGGGGCCGCGGTGCCGCTGAGCTGCGAGGCGTTGCACACCCCGCCGGCGGCCTGGGCGTCCGCCTTCTCCTTGTCGAAGGGGCTCGCGGTGGGCATGGTCAGCTCCGGGGAGGTGGCCTTGCGGGTCTCCTCCGGGGCGGCCTGTGTCTTCTCCGGCTCGGCCCGGGACGCCTCGGAGGCCTGGGCGGTCTCCGAGGACGCGGACGGCGTGGGGGACGCGGACGCGCTCTGCGAGGAGCTGGCGGAAGCAGACGCCGTGGTGCTCGGGCTGGCGGTGTCCGCGGGCTTCGGGTCCTCCGACGAGCCGCACGCGGAGAGCGCCAGCAGAGCGGTCAGCGCGGTGGCGGCGAGCAGCGGGCGGGAGTGCTTGCGGGTGCCCCTGGGGGTGGGCGAGGTGGTCGTCATGCTGACAGTGTCCTACGTTCCGTCCGCAATGCGGCGAACATCACCTCGGCGAGGTGCACCGCGTCGGCACCCGTGCCCTGGGCGATCTGCGTGCGGCAGGAAAAACCGTCCGCGAGCACGATGGCGCCGGGTTCGGCCGCGCGGATCGCGGGGAACAGGGTGCGCTCCCCGAGCGTCTGCGAGATCTCGTAGTGCCCGGGCTCGAAACCCCAGTTCCCGGCCAGCCCGCAGCACCCACCGCCCACCACAGAGGTGTCCACGCCCAGCTCGGCGAGCACCCGCAGCTCGGGCGAGTAGTCACCCTGCGCCTTCTCGTGGCAGTGCACCTGGCACACTGCGCTGCTCGGGCCCGAGCGGGTCTCCAGCGGCTCGAACGGCCAGTCACCGCCGGCCTCCAGGTGCTCCGCGGCGAACTCGCCCAGCGTGCGGGTGAGGGTGCGCACCGCGTGGGCCCGCGGATCCTCGGGCAGCAGCTCCGTGATCTCGTGCTGCAGCATCACCGTGCAGGACGGCTCCAGCCCGATCACCGGGTACCCCGCCTCGATCAGCGGCGCCATCACGTCCAGCGTCTGCCGCAGCACCTTCCGGGTCATGTCCAGCTGACCCGTGGAGTGCCACGTGAGCCCGCAGCACACGGGACCCATGGGCATCAGCACCCGGTAGCCCATGGCCTCCAGCACCGCCACGGCCGCCTTGCCCGGCCCGTCTGCGGAGTAGGTGGTGAAGGTGTCCGGCCACAGCACCACGGACGGGCGTCCGGCGGGGTCCTCGCCCACGGCTCCGCGCGTCCTGGCACCCCCGGACGACGACGCCGTCCGGCCACCCCCGCACGACGACGCCGCACGGCCACCTCCGCGCGGACCGGCACCGGCGGCGTCGTCCCCGGTGCCCGGAGACGCGGTGCCCCGCACCTCGCCCGAGGCGGCGTGCCGGGAACGGGCGCGGAACCACGCGGTGAACGGGGTGTCGTTGAAGCGGATCATGTCGCGGCGGGGCTCGATGCCGCCGAGCCGCTTGGTCAGTGCCTCCACCGCCGGGATGCGCTCCAGGGCGTTGACCGCGCGCAGGGAACCGGGCACCCGCGCGGCGATCCGCATGAGCCACGGCATCCACCCCATGGTGAAGTGCGCCATGGGGCGGCGGTCCCGGCCCACGAACGAGCGCAGCCCCTGCCGGAAGTGGTGGTGCAGGAACTCGGCCTTGTAAGTGGCCATGTCCACGTTCACAGGGCACTCGGTGGCGCACGCCTTGCAGGACAGGCACAGGTCCAGGGCCTCGTAGGTCTCCTTGGACTTCCAGCCGTCCGTGAGGTGCTCGCCGCGCAGCATCTCCGCCAGGGAGCGCATGCGCCCGCGCGTGGAGTGCACCTCGTCCCCGGTGGCGTGGAAGGAGGGGCACATGGCCCCGGAGTCGGAGCGGCACGCGCCCACGCCCACGCAGCGGTTCACGGCCTGGCCGAACGAGCCGTTGTCGTGCGAGAAGGCGTGCACCGGGGTGAGCTCGAACGTGCGCGCGCCCGGGCCGGGGCGGATGCCCTGGTCCAGGGGCTCCGGGTCCACCACGACCCCCGGGTTGAACACGTTCTCGGGGTCGAAGATCCGCTTGAACCGGGCGAAGGCCGCCAGCGCCTGGGGAGTGTAGATGGTGCCCAGCAGCTCGGAGCGGGCGCGGCCGTCCCCGTGCTCCCCGGAGACCGAACCGCCGTAGCGGTGCACCAGCTCCGCGGCGCGCTCGATGAACTCGCGGTACTGCGCCACCCCGGCCTCGGTGCTGAAGTCGAACGAGATCCGGATGTGCACGCAGCCCTCGCCGAAGTGCCCGAACGGGATGCCGCGCAGGTCCATCTCGTCCAGCAGGGCGTACAGGTCCCGCAGGTACTCACCCAGCCGGGCCGGGGGCACTGCGGAGTCCTCCCACCCGGGCCACGCCTCGCCGCCGTCCGGCAGACGGGTCACGATGCCCGCACCGGCCTCGCGGATGTGCCACAGGGCACGGGCCTGGGCGGGGTCCCCCACGACCACCGAGTCCACCACGGTCTCCTGGACCAGCGCGGGGAGGGCGCGGGCGGCGTCGTACGCCTGTTCGGGGGTGTCCCCGGCGACCTCGCAGTAGAGCCACCCGCCCCCGCGGGGCAGCTCCGACCCGGCGTGCTCCTGGCCCGGGCGGGTGCGCAGCGCGGCCAGCAGGTCCGAGCCCATGCCCTCGATGGTCGTGACTCCCGGGACGCGGAGCGTCGGAGCAGCGGTGGCCGCCGCAATGGCGTCCTCGAAGCCCAGCACCGCGAGCGCGGTGTGCGCGGGCCTGGCCACGAGCTTCACGGTCAGTTCCGTGATGATCCCGCACGTGCCCTCGGTGCCCGCGAAGGCCTTGGCGGTGTCGAAGCCGTTCTCGCCCAGCAGGTGGTGCAGCCCGTAGCCGGAGACCTGGCGCGGGAACTGGCCCAGCTCGGTGCGCAGCACGGCCAGGTGGTCGTTGCGCAGCCGCTCCAGCTGCGAGGTCAGCGCGGGCTCGGAGGTGGCCCCCGCCTCCAGGGTGACGAGGCGCCCGTCGCCCAGCATGACCGTGACGGAGACGAGGTTCTCGGCACTCGTGCCCCACGCGACCGAGTGGGAGCCGCACGCGTTGTTGGCCACCATCCCGCCCACCGTGCAGCGCGAGTGCGTGGAGGGGTCCGGGCCGTAGGTCAGGCCGAACTCGGCGGCGGCGTCCCGGAGCTGGTCGCAGACCACGCCGGGTTCGATGCGCGCGGTGCGGGCCTGCGGGTCGATCTCCAGGATGCGGTGGAAGCGCCGGGAGGTGTCGATCACCAGGCCCTCGCCGATGGCGTTGCCCGCCACCGAGGTGCCTGCACCGCGGGAGGTCACCGGCCACCCGTTCTCCCGGGCGGTGGCGAGCAGCTCGCGGATCTCCGCCACCGAGCGGGGCTCGGCCACGGCGGCCGGGAGCCTGCGGTAGATCGAGGCGTCGGACACGTAGGCGGCGCGTGTGGTGAGATCGTCCCGGAGCTCGGTCATGCCCCAACTCTCACCTACGCGCCGCGAGGTGTCCAAGTGCGTCTCAGCGGACGGACCTCACCACTCGGGGGCGATCTCGATCTCCGCGCCGTCCAGGGACTCGGACCACTCCACCTGGCACGCGAGCCGGGAGTTGTCGTGGCGGGTGTCGTCCAGCATCTCCAGGAGGTCCTCCTCCTCCTCGTTGGTGCCGCCCGTCTTCACGAACGTCTCCTGGTCCAGGTACGAGTGGCACGTGGAGCACGAGGCGTTGCCGCCGCACGTGGCCAGGATGGGGAACTTGTTGCGCGTGAGGCACTCCATGAGCGTCTCGTAGTCCTTCCACTCCACGCCCTCGGTGCGGGCGCCGTCGCGGTCGGTCACATTGATCTGGATGCTGCTCACTCGCCTGGACCTCCTGGGGCACGCGCCCCGTCCGAATTCATGTGGGAACCAGCCGCCATTCTAGGCGGGGGCGTCAAACCCGGCACCGGGGCACGGCGCCGCCCGGCCGGCTTCCGCGGTCGGGTGCGGCTCCCCGGCGGCGTCGTGCGGGCCGGAGCCCGTCAGCCCATGCGGCGGACGGTGAGCGCCTGGGCCACCCGGCCGATCGGGCCCTGCTCGTCGAAGAGCTCGGAGTGGGTCAGGCCCACGCCGTCCCCGCCGAACTCCACGCTGGTGTCCAGGCCCACCCACGCGGAGACCGGGGCGCGGAACATGTGGATGCTCAGGTCCACGTTGGGGAACGCCCACGGGCCGATCTCCACGCGCGGCGCCAGCCCGTTGGCGGCGTCCACCGCGCTGACGAACTGGGCGGTGGGGGAGGACTCCTCGCCCTGCACCACGGCCTTGCTGATCCGCAGCCAGCCCGCGCCGCTGCCCGGGCGCGGCATGCGCGCCACGCGGGCCTGCAGGGAGCCGATGTAGCCGCCTCCCCACTGCTCGTACATGTTGAGCTCCTCGCACTGCTCCAGCGGGGTCAGCGGTTCGATCTCCCCGCCGGCCACCTCCTGGGTGTCCGAGGTCTTGAGCCGCCACAGGCTCAGCCGGATGCAGTCCCGCCCGCCGCTGCTCATGGTGGCCTCCAGCAGCTCGATGGTCCTGCCCGGGCGCAGCACCCGGGTGTGCACCTCGATCTCGCCGCCCGCGATGAACCCCAGGATGTCGAACGAGAACCGCACCGGGATCACGTCCTCGCGCGGGTGGTTGCGCTCGATCTCGTGCACCAGCAGCCCGGAGGAGGCCGCCATGTGCTGCTCCAGCGGGCTCCACGCCCCCTGCGTGTACACGGTGGTGCGGAAGCTGTGCTCCCCGGTGCGGATGTAGTGGGCGTCCGGGACGTCCTCGCCGTTCACTCCCAGGTGGCCCACGGGCTGCTCGTCGCTCATGCTGTGCTCCTCGTCTCGTCGGTGCCCGCCCGGTCCCTGACGCCCGGTGCTCGGGCCACGCCGTCGACTGCGGGGCCCCGGGCGCGTCCGACCGCGCGGAAGAATGTGGTCCGCGCAACATCCTAGAGGGGCGGGGCGCCAGCCCTACTGCTGGGTATCCCGGACGGCGGACGACGACGCACGTCAGCCGACCAGCTCGGCCGCCTTCTCGCCCAGGATCCCCAGCCCCACCACGAGCATCATGACCCCGGCGATCTTGCTCATCACCGTGCCCGCCCCGGGGCGTGAGCCCAGCAGCTTGCGGGACAGCAGCGCCACCGCGAAGTAGACCGTGGCGCAGTTGAGAACGTGGAGTCCGCCCAGCACCAGCATCTGCCCGGTGGAGGACCACCCCTGCGGGCTCACGAACTGGGGCAGCAGGGCCATGAGGAGCAGCAGCCCCTTGGGGTTGAGCGTGCTCACGCCCATGCCCTTGACGAACTGTGCGGAGCCGCCGTCGGCCACGGGAGCGTCCCCGGCGGCCATGCCCTCGCCCGTCTGGGCGGTCAGGGCCGTGGTCCCGAGGTAGAGGAGGTAGCCCGCGCCCACCACGGACAGGGTGGTCAGTGCCACGGGGTACTCGGTGACCAGGGCGCCCACGCCCACTGCCACCGCGGTGGCCACCACCACGTAGCCGGAGAGCATCCCCAGGACGGAGGGGGTCACCGACTGGGCGCGCAGTCCCGCACCGATCGCGTAGGCCCAGTCCGGCCCCGGCACCAGCACCAGCAGGACGCCGAGCACCCAGAACTGCACCAGCAGCGTCATGTCCATGTGAATCCCCTTTCCGGGCGAAACACTATGCGGCAGAGCGCGAAATGTGCTTTCTTCTTCCCGGGGAAAGAGGGGTTTCTGTGGAAGGATCAACGGCATGGATGCCCTTGATCGCAAGATCCTTTCACTCCTGCAGGGCGAGGGTCGGACCAGCACCACGGACCTCGCGCAGCAGGTGGGGCTGAGCCTCTCCTCGTGCCACCGGCGGCTCAAGGAGCTGGAGCGCTCTGGTGCCATCGAGCGCTACCGCGCGGTGGTGTCTCCGGAGGCCGTGGGGCTCGGGTTCGAGGCCCTGGTCTTCGTGCGCATGGAGCACACCGGGCCCGCCGTGATCGCGCGGTTCGAGGCGATGGTGGAGCAGATCCCCCAGATCATCGAGGCCGAGCGGCTCTTCGGGGAACCGGACTTCATGCTGCGGGTGCTGGTCCCGGACCTCGCCGCGTACCAGAAGTTCTACGACACCGTGCTCAGCGGGCTGCCCGGCGTGCAGCGGCTGAACTCCACACTGGTGATGAAGCGGATCGGCCCGGACCGGGAGATCCCGGTGTGAGGGGTCGTGCCCCGGATCGTGACGGCCCCGGCCCGGACACCACCTGCGCTCAGGGCAGAGCCAGCCGCACCACCTTCCGCCACGCCTGGAACACCTGGCGGGGCAGCGGCCCGGAGGTGTAGCGGATCCCGTACTGCTGGCAGATCTCCTTGACGCGGGGCGCGATCTGGGCCAGGCGGTTGGAGGGCATGTCCGGGAACAGGTGGTGCTCGATCTGGAAGGAGAGATTGCCGCTCATGAAGTGCATCAGCCGTGAGCCGTCGATGTTCGCGGAGCCCATGGCCTGCCGGCGGTACCAGTGCCCCCGCGATTCGTTTTCAATGTCCTTCTCCGTGAAGGTCTCCGCGCCGTCCGGGAAGTGACCGCAGAAGATCACCGCGTGCGCCCAGACGTTGCGGATCACGTTCGCCGCCAGGAACCCCTTGATCGAGGCCTTCCCCGACCCGGTGAGGGACGCCAGCAGGGGCGAGACCACGAAGTCCTTCGCGGACTGCCGACCGAGCTTCTTCATCACCCGCTTGAAGTCCTCGAACGTGGCGCGTCCCGACTTGTTGCCCGCGAAGAACTGGTCCAGCTCGACGTCGTAGATGGCGATGCCCCACTCGAACGCGGGGGCGAGGAAGAGGTTGATCACCGGGTTGAGCAGGTTCACCGGTTTCCACGGCTGATCCGGGTCCATGCGCAGCACGTTGTACCCCACGTCCCGGTCCTTGCCGAGCACGTTGGTCCACGTGTGGTGCGTCTCGTTGTGGGTGCGCTGCCAGCCGGCGGAGGGCGCCACGAAGTCCCACTCCCAGGTGGTGGAGTGGATCTCCTTGTCGTTCATCCAGTCCCACTGGCCGTGGAGCACGTTGTGACCGATCTCCATGTTCTCCAGGATCTTGCCCACACTCAGACAGCCCACACCGGCCCACCAGAGAGGTTTGTGCCGGGAGAAGATCATGCACGCGCGGCCCGTCATCTCCAGGCCGCGCTGCAGTGCCACCACCCGGCGGATGTACTGGGCGTCCGACCTCCCGCGTTGGGAGAAGATGTCGTCCCGCACCGCGTCGAGCTTGGCCGCAAGCTCGTCGAGCTCCACAGGGGTGAGGCTCAGGGGGTCGCGGGATGGCCGCGTCACCGCCGCTTCGGGGGAGGCTGTGGGAGTAACCGAGGTGGACGTCATAGGAGCTCCTTCGTTCCGAGGGTGCCGCCGAGGGGTGACCGTCGGCGGAAGAGAGGGGTGGTCATCAGGCGTCGAACGCCGCGTAGGGGGCGGGTCGCGTCACGCAGGTCTGGACGGGCCCGGGTTCCCTGTGGAGTTCCCCCGTACGAACGTTGGTGACCGCTCCGTCCGTCATGGGGACCAGGCAGCTGTGGCAGATGCCCATCCGGCAGCCGTGGGGCAGTGGGTGCTCCGCGCGCTCCGCTGCCTCCAGGATGGTGTCGCGCTCGCCCACGGACACCGTGATCCCGCTGCGCAGGAGACTGACCTCACCCGGCTGTCCACTGGCGGACGCGCGGGTCACGTCGAACCTCTCCACCACGGGGGCGTGCCCGGACGCCTCCCCCAGGTGTTCCACGGCCGTGACGAAGGAGTCCGGGCCGCACGCGTACGTGGCCCGCGCCTGGTGGTCGGGGCACAGCGCGCCCACCGCTCGCGGATCTGCGACATCGAGTCTTCCGCGCTCCTCGGTGAACCAGAAGACCGGGCGGAGTCCTTCGAACTGGTCAGCGAGCTCCAGGATCTCCTCGTGGAAGATGCACGATTCCTGGGTCCGGGACACGTAGACCAGGACGACGTCGTGATCCGGCCTGCGCGGCATCAGCGTCCGCAGCATGGACATCACCGGTGTGATACCGGAACCAGCCACCATGAACAGCAGCTCCGTGGGCATCTCCGGGAGGATGAACTGCCCCTCCGGGCGCTCCAAGTACAGCACGTCCCCGGGTGCGGCCCGGTGGACGAGGTGTTTGGACACGGTTCCCTGGGCTTTGACGGTGATCGAGGGGTCCCCGTGCTCGGGCGCGCTGAGGGAGTAGGGGCGCCAGATCCGCTTCCCGTCCACCTCCACGCCGATCCGCGCCCACTGGCCCGCGCGGTGCGGGATCCAGCCCTCGCCCGCGGTGAAGCAGACGGTTACCGTGTCGGGTGTCTCCCGGTGGACGCGCGTGATGCGCCCACGGGTGTAGTGGGCGCTGGAGAGTGAACCGAAGAGTTGTGCGAAGGAGCGGGGGTCCTGGGGGTACGTCAGAACCCCGGCGGCGGTGCGGAGGAATCTTGTGATCCCGGGAAGGCCCATGACTCATGGTCTACAGGACAGTAAGCAGGCTGTCAATAGTTGAGCACCCGGGTGGTCAGGGCGGAGGTGCCGCGCGGATCCCATGGTCTCACTGGGCAGCGTGTCCAGGGCGTTTCCAGGGCGTGTCCACACCGCGTCTCCGGGGCATGAGCGAAGGCCCTGCCACCCCGGTTTCCCGGGGTAGCAGGGCCCCCAGTCGCTGGCGGTGACGGTGGGATTTGAACCCACGTTGGCTTTGACACCAAACATCATTTCGAGTGATGCACCTTCGGCCGCTCGGACACGTCACCAGCTCCCAGCACTTTACAGGCCGGGACGCAACCCCTCCAAACCGGCGCGAGGCCGGTCAGCGGCCGGGCGCGGGTCACACGGTGGGTCCCCACGGCGCGGTGGCCTCCGGCGTGGGGTGATGCCGGACCGCGCCGGCGCCGGAGGGAACGGGGTCGAGATGGCGCGGGGCGGCGTCGTGCGGCGGGGCACTCACCGGCGCTCGCGGTGGCCCCGGAAGAACTCGTGCAGCAGGGCGGCGCACTCGTCCTCCCGCACTCCGCCGGTGACCTCCACCCAGTGGTTGAGCCGGGGGTCCCGCACGATGTCGAACACGGAGCCGCAGGCCCCGGCCTTGGGGTCCCACGCGCCGAACACCACGGTGGGCACGCGCGCGAGCACCACGGCCCCGGCGCACATGGCGCACGGCTCCAGGGTGACGACGAGCGTGCACCCCTCCAGCCGCCACTCACCGCGCCGCGCGGCGGCCTCCCGCAGGGCGAGCACCTCCGCGTGGGCGGTGGGGTCCCCGCACTCCTCTCGCCGGTTGTGGCCCGTGCCGACCACCCGGCCCTCGGGGTCCAGGACGACGGCGCCGATCGGCACGTCCCCGGACGCGGACGTGCGCTCGGCCTCGGAAAGCGCGAGGTCCATCCAGCCCGCGAGCTGGATGGACCTGGCGGTGTGCGGAAGAGCCATGCGTGCTTAGCGCTGGACGCGGTCCTGGTTGAACCAGGCCGTGGTGGGCGCCTTGAACGCGGTGACGATCCAGAGGATGTCCACGATGATCTTGACGACCCCCAGGACGATGCCGGCGATGTAGATCCAGGGAGCGATCCCGGTGGTGCCGTCGAACAGGCCGTAGATGCCGGACAGGATGGCGATGGCGGCGAACACGGTGCCCAGGATGCGGGCCCAGTTCTGGCCCTTCTTCAGGCCGAAGTAGACCAGCAGGTACAGGCCGACCGAGATGATGAGACCGATGATGCCGGCCACCGTTCCCATGGTGCCCACCATCTGGGCCACGTCTGCGCCGCCGGCCTGCGAGGCGGCGGAGCCGCCCTGTTCGCGGAGCAGCGCGTCCGTGTCCGCGGTGAGGATGCCGATGATGCTGAGGATGGTGCTCACCACGGAGATCCCCAGGGAGATCAGCGTCAGCTTGAGCAGCCGGTCCACCGTGGAGGGGCGCTCCATGAGGCCGGTGTACTGCCCGGGGTTGTACTCGGCGGTGCCGTACTTCCCGCCGGCCTGACCGTACTGCTGACCGTAGGGCTGCCCGTTGGGGCCGCCCTGCGGCGCGCCGTTGACCGCGCCCTGGCCGTACGGCTGGGGCTGGCCGGGCTGCGTGGAACCGGACTGGCCGTACTGGCCGGGAACGCCGGACTGCGGGTTCTGGGGTTCGTTCTGGGTGGTGCTCATGGGGGGGTGTCCTTCCGTGTGGTGCGAGTGGGTGGTGCAGGTCGGGGGGTCTACTCGTATCGCAGGGCGGTGATGGGGTCCTGGCGTGCGGCACGCATCGCGGGGATGGTGCCGGCCAGGAAGGCGATGAACATGACCGAGAGGATGATCGCGGCAATGTTCACGGGGTTGAACAGGAACAGGCTCAGCCCGGGCAGGGAGGACAGCAGCCCGTTGGAGAGCACGCCGCTGAGGATGCTCCCGGCGGCCACGGCCACGGCCGCCCCGATGGCGGAGCCCAGGAAGCCGATGAAGATCGCCTCGAGCGAGAACAGGCCGAAGACCTTGCCCCCGCTCATGCCCAGCGCCTTCATGAGCCCGATCTCCCGGGTGCGCTCCTGCACGGACATCAGCAGCGTGTTCACGATGCCGAAGCCGGCCGCGAGCAGCGCGATGATTGCGAAGGAGTTGAGGATCCACACGATCCCGTTGATGACCGCGCGGAACATGCCCAGCTGGTCCTCCACGGTCCGGCCCTGCATGTGCTCGTCGGAGAGCTCGGACTTGATGGCGCCCACCTTGGAGATGTCGTCCACGGTGGCCGTGGCGGTGAAGTACGAGTTCGGGACCTTCCTGGGGCTGCCCGAGACCTGGTAGTCGTAGAGCTTCTTGTTCAGACCGGCCGAGGGGATGGGGTTGTCGGAGGGGCCCGCGAGGGACGCCTGGGACACGCCCGAGACCTTTGCGGTGAACGTCCTCTCCTGGTCCACCGCGTTGCCGATGGCGATCTTCACGGACTTGCCCACGGCATCCTGGTTCGATCCCAGGCCCAGTGGCTCCACCCAGGAGGCGGGGAGCAGGATTTCGTCCTTCGCGCGCTCGGGGGCCTCGCCGGACTCCAGCTGCAGCCCGTCCGCCTCCGGGGGAGAGCCCAGGCTCAGCTTGAACTTCTTGCCGCTGGCCGATTCCAGGTACTTGGGGGTCACCAGGTACATCGGATCCACGGAACCCACACCGTCGATCTTCTCGATCTTCTCGATGTCCGAGTCCGTGAGCCCGCTGACGGAGCCGAAGCCCAGCCGCACGTCGGCCTCGTCGGGGTTGTACTCGGTGGGCCCGTCACCCTCGTTCGAGCCGGGGGTGGACTGCTCCGAGACCTTCTGGACGAACAGCGCGTTGTCGTTGCCGAACGCGGCCACGGTCTTGTCGATGTAGTCGTTCACGCCCGTGCCGATCCCCGAGGTCAGGGTGAGCGTGAAGGCGCCGATGAAGATGGCGATCACGGTCAGGACGGTGCGCGCCTTGGACCGGAAGGTGTTGCCGATCGCCGTGCGCAGCAGATCAATGAATTTCACGCGGTGGCTCCTGGCTGGTCGGTGGTGCTGGGGGCGGCGTGGCGGCCCGCGCGCGGCGGCTCCTGGGCAGCGCGGGCGATCTCGGCGGCGTCGGCCTCGCTGAGCGTCACGATGGCGCCCGTGGTGGGCTCGGTGACCTGCAGCGGGCCGGTCGTCGAGCTCGCGGGCCGCGTCCCGGGCTGTCCACCGTGCTCGCCGCCGACGCCGCTCGTGGACTTCGGGAGGTTCGGCACCACTTCGCCGTCCACCAGGTAGATCTGGCGGCCGCAGCGCTGGGCGAGGTCCTCGTCGTGCGTGACGACCACCAGGGTGATGCCCTTGTCCCGGTTCAGGCCGAACAGGATGTCCTCCACCACCTTGGAGGTCGCGGAGTCCAGGTTGCCGGTGGGCTCGTCCGCGAAGATGACGGACGGGTTGTTGATCAGGGCGCGCGCGATCACCACGCGCTGCTTCTGCCCGCCCGAGAGGTCCGTGGCCTTGTTGTCCGCCTTGTCCGCCATCTCCAGCTGCTCGAGGGCCTCCAGCCCACGGCGCTTGCGCTCCGCGGCGGGGACGCCCGCGATCTTCAGCGGCAGCGTGACGTTCTCCAGCACGCTCTGGTTGGGGGTCAGGAAGAACTGCTGGAAGACGAAGCCGAACGCCGAGTTGCGCAGCTCGTTGAGCTCCTTGGCGCTGAGGTCACCGGTGGGCCTGCCCTCGAGAGCCACCACACCGTGGGTGGGCCCGTCCAGCAGCGCCAGCAGGTGCATGAGGGTGGACTTGCCGGAGCCGGACTTGCCCACCACGGCCACGGACTCGCCCTTGCCGATCTCCAGGTTGATCCCCTTCAGGGCGTCGAACCTGGTGTCTCCCCTGCCGTAGATCTTGACCAGATTCTCCGTTTCGAGAACCGGAGCAGCCATAAGAAGTGTCCCTTCGGGGGTCGGCGTGCATCGAAATTCATGGATTTTCGAGAGGTTTCCCCTCCGAGACTAGAGCACGGGCTCTCTGTACAGGGGGAGGATGACCGGGCCGTGACGACATCGTGACCCGCCACGGCGGGCGACCGCGCGCGGCCGGATCCGTGCGGCGTCGTGGCGGCGGTGGCGGGCGCGTGCGACTGCTAGATTCTGGGTATGCGAGTCACCGTCTTGGATCACCCCCTGGTAGCCCACAAGCTGAGCGTGCTGCGCGACAAGGACACCTCCTCACCCGTGTTCCGGCTGCTGGTGGAGGAGCTGGTCACACTGCTGGCCTACGAGGCCACGCGGGACGTCCGTGTGGAGCCGGTGACCATCCAGACCCCGGTGGCGCAGGCGCAGGGCATCGCCCTGACCCGTCCGCGCCCGCTCGTGGTGCCCATCCTGCGCGCGGGGCTCGGCATGCTCGAGGGCATGACCCGGCTGATCCCCACCGCGGAGGTCGGTTTCCTGGGCATGGCCCGTGACGACGCCACCCTGGACATCATCACCTACGCCGAGCGGCTGCCGGACGACCTCACGGGCCGCCAGGTGTACGTGCTCGATCCCATGCTGGCCACGGGCGGCACCCTGAGCGAGGCCATCAAGTTCCTGTACCGCCGCGGCGCGGAGCAGATCACGTGCGTGTGCCTGCTCGCCGCTCCCGAGGGCCTGGCGCGGCTCGAGAAAGAGCTCCAGGACAGCGAGGTCAATGTGGTGCTCGCCTCGGTGGACGAGCGCCTCGACGAGAACTCCTACATCGTGCCCGGGCTGGGGGACGCCGGGGACCGGCTCTACGGCGTGGTGGACTGAGGTCCACCCCTGCCCCACGGTCACGCCGGTCGGGCGAGCCGTGCACGGACACGGAGCATTGACAAGCGGCTCCCGGTGTGAATGATTCCGCCCGGGGTGGCCCGGGATGCTCACGGGCGGAAATTCGCGGTTTCCCGGTGCCATGTGCGTCGTGGTGGCGTCCACCTCCCGGGGCTCGGACCACATCTGGGCGGATCACCCTCGGGCCGTCTCAGCATGTGAGAAAAAAGCTCATATATTACTTGCCAGTCCTGCCTGGTTTCGCGGACCATGGGGGATAACACCGTTTTCCAGGGAATTCACGGGAACGGGGCTTCACGAGGCAGGGGTTGGCATGGCAGGCGCACCGGGTTACGTCCACATCTCGCAGCGGCACCGGCTGGCCGGAGCCCAGACCCCGGCGCGCGCGCGCGGGACGCACCGCACCACGGCAACTCCCGAGGAGCACCGTCATCTGCGTTCCGTCCCGGCGAACTACGCCCCGGAGCCTCCCGCGCCCGCCGAGCAGCAGCCCACCGAGGCTCGCGGGTTCGTGCTCTACGTGGGCGTGGACGAGCAGGCCGCGGCGGACCGCGGGATCAGCCTGGTGCAGCTGGTGCAGGACATCCGTCAGTTCATCCGCTCCACCGTCCCCGAGTCGGACTCCTACGCGGCCGTCGCCCTGGCCCCGGTGCACGCCGAGGGCACGGACCTCGAGGTGGTCCGCAGCGCCCTGGGTGACCCCACCTTCACGGATCCCGTGATCGAGCCCATTGCCCCGCTCCCCGCGTGCGGTGCGGGCAGCGGCATCGACCACCAGCGTGTGGGCGTGCTGATCGACCTCTCCCGCCGGGAGGTGTTCCTGGACGGGGACCTGCTGAACCTCACCCACCGCGAGTTCGAGCTGCTCAACTACCTGGTGGAGAACGGCACCCGCACGGTGGGGCGCACCGAGCTGCTCGAGAACCTCTGGGGGGATGCCGAGGAAGTGCCCTCCGAGCGCACCATCGACGTCCACGTGCGGCGGTTGCGCTCCAAACTGGGCCGACTGGCCAACACCGTTCGCACCGTCCGCGGTCAGGGCTACCGCTTCTACGACCACCCCGAAGTGGTCGTGTGGGCCGCCCCCGAGTACTCCATCTGACGCCCCGGTCCCCACGGACCGCAGCACGACGACGCCGGGTCCGGACCCGGCGTCGTCGTCATCCCTGCCGCGTGACAGACTGACGGGCATGCAGCGCCACGACCTCAAGCACCTGGTGATCATGCGTCACGGGGAGGCGGACTTCCCCCGCGGCGTGCCGGACCACGACCGCCCCCTGATGCCGCGCGGCGCTCGCGAGGCCGCGGCGGCGGGCGCGTGGCTGGCCGAGCACGCGGGCCCGGACATGATCCTGGTCTCCCCGGCACTGCGCACGCGGCAGACGGTCACGTGGGTGTGCAGCGAGCTGGGGGAGAAGGCCCCCACGCCGCAGCTGTGGGAGAGCCTCTACCACGGCACGGACGCGCAGCTCGTGGCCGCCGTGAACCACGTGCCGGAAACCGTGCGGACCCTGCTGGTGGTGGCCCACATGCCCGGCGTGGTGGACGCGGTCCTGCGGCTCGCGTCCCGGGACTCGGAGCCGGACGCCATGATGGACGCCGCGGGCGGGTTCCCCACCGCGGGCACCGCGGTGCTGGAGGTGCCGGGGGAGTGGGCGCTGCTCGACGGCGCCGACGCCCGCCTCACGCAGTTCTACGCCCCGCACGTGTGAGACGGTCGGGTGTGAGCCGGTCGGCTCAGTGCCTGGCCTCGCAGGCCACGCCGTCGCCGTCACCGTCCAGTCCCGGGCGGTAGCCCGGGGAGCCTGCGTGCAGGGGTGCCATGCCGGCGGCCCGGGCATCGGCGCAGCGGGCGAAGTACACATCTCCGCCGGCCGGAGCGGGAGGTGCCGCGGGTGCCGCGGGTGCGGCCGGTGCCGCAGGGGCCTGCGGAACGGCCGGGGGCGGCGGGACCGCGGAAGCCGCTGGCGCGGAGGCCTCCGGATCCTTCCCCGGCGCGGGAACGGGCTTCCCCTCCGGGATGCCGTGCTCCGGGCACGCCTGCAGCACGGTGGTCATGGCCCTCTTCTCCGCGTCCGTGACCCACAACTCGTAGCGCGCCTTCACGGCGACCTGCGTGGCCACGTACTCGCAGCGCTCCCCCGCGGCGGGCGGCAGCCACGTGGCGGCGTCCCCGTCCGACTTCTGGTTGTTGCTGGGCCCGTCCACCGCGAGCAGGTTCAGGGGGTCGTTCGCGAGCTCGGTGCGCCGGGCGGCGTCGAGCTGCTGGGCACCCTTCTGCCACGCGTCCGAGAGCGCGACCACGTGGTCGATCTGCACCTCGGCGCTCGTGTCCTGCCCGGAGACGAAGTCCACGGTCCCGCCCGTGTAGGCGCTCACGAGCGTTCCCGTGCTGACCCTGCAGCCGTGGGTCCCCGGTTTCACAGTGATCCCGGTGAGGTCCCGGCGCAGGACGTCGTTGCGGGTGTCGCAGCCGTTGTGGTCCGTGTCCGCCCAGCGGGGCCCGAACTCGTCCCGCGAGTAGCCGGTCTTGGGGGCCCGGCCCTTGACGGGCAGGGTGTCCAGCGCGGCCAGCGCGGTGCCCGGAGCGGCCTTCTCCGCGTCCCCGCCGGATGACGACGACGCCGCGCCGCCCGCGGACTCGCCGGCCGTGGACCCGGCGCGCGCGGACGGGGTCGGGGACGTGGAGGGGGTGGGCGGCGTCGTCGACCGCGGGGCAGTGCTGGAGACCGCGGCGGTGCCCGTGGGTGCGGGGGAGGTGGGAGCGGTGCACCCCGTGAGCGCGAGCGCGAGGGCCGCGGCGCCCAGGACGAGACGGCGGGCGGGGGACGTGCGGGAGGAAGGCAGGGGGACCTCGTTCCTGGGGGCGCCGGACGCGCGGGGCGCGGCGGTTAATGCGAGAACCCCGCATCCGGTGGATGCGGGGTTCCTCAGAGTGTGCGCCCGATAGGATTCGAACCTACAACCTTCTGATCCGTAGTCAGATGCTCTATCCGTTGAGCTACAGGCGCCCTCGTGCCGGGCCGAAGCCCGTGCAACGGGTAACAACTTACACCCGCGGGCCCCGGGCCACAAATCGCCGGACGGGGGCGCGGGGCCCGCGGTGGTGTAACTCTCCTCCGGGTGACGGCCGCCCGCGCTAGACTCCAGGCACACCAACGCGCGACCCCGGCGGGACCCGGCCACGGCGTGCTCCACAGGGACGTGGACGCACGGAACGAGCCGGCGGACCCGGGGTGGCGCGGCACGCACGACGGCCTCAACGAGGAGACATGTCAATGGCTGACAACAGCACTGCACGCACCGGGACCGCGGAGCTCACCCCCGAGGCTCGGCAGTCACTCGAGAATCCCCCCACGGACTACCGCGAGCTGGTGGACTGGGTGCGGGAGATCGCGGAGCTCGCGCAGCCGGAGCGCATCCACTGGGCGGACGGCTCCGAGGCCGAGTGGACGCAGCTGACCGACCAGATGGTCGAGGCGGGCACGCTCGTGCGTCTGTCCGAGGACAAGTTCCCCAACTCCTTCGCGGCGTTCTCCGACCCCGAGGACGTGGCGCGTGTGGAGGAGCGCACCTTCATCTGCACCAAGACCCAGAAGGGCGCGGGCCCCACCAACAACTGGGAGGACCCGCAGGTCATGAAGGAGACGCTCCACAAGCGCTTCGCCGGTGCCATGCGTGGGCGCACCATGTACGTGATCCCGTTCGTGATGGGTTCCCTGGACGCCCAGAAGCCCCAGTACGGCGTGGAGATCACCGACTCTCCCTACGTGGTGTGCTCCATGCGGATCATGGCCACCATCGGCACCCCCGTGCTGGAGAAGATGTCCCGGGACCAGGCGCCCTACGTGGAGTGCGTCCACTCCCTGGGTGCCCCGCTGCAGCCCGGTGAGGAGGACGTCCCCTGGCCGTGCAACCCGGCCAAGTACATCGTCCAGTTCCCCGAGGACCGTGCCATCTGGTCCTTCGGCTCCGGCTACGGCGGCAACGCCCTGCTGGGCAAGAAGTGCTACGCCCTGCGCATCGCCTCCGCGATCGCCCACGACGAGGGCTGGCTGGCCGAGCACATGCTCATCCTCAAGGTCACCGATCCCGAGGGCGACTCCCGCTTCATCGCCGCGGCGTTCCCGTCCGCGTGCGGCAAGACCAACTTCGCGATGCTCGAGCCCACGGTGCCCGGCTGGAAGGCCGAGATGGTCGGGGACGACATCGCCTGGATCCGCTTCGGCAAGGACCGCACCCCGCGCGTGGTCAACCCCGAGGCCGGCCTGTTCGGCGTGGCACCCGGCACCGGGTGGTCCACCAACCCCAACGCCATGCATGCGATCGCCCGCGGCAACACCATCTTCACCAACGTGGCGCTGACCGACGACGGCGGTGTGTGGTGGGAGGGCATGACCGACGAGGTCCCCGAGCACCTCACGGACTGGAAGGGCAACGGCTGGACCCCCGAGTCCGGGCGGCCCGCCGCTCACCCCAACTCCCGGTTCTGCACTCCCATCAAGCAGGTGGACATCCTGGCGGCCGAGTACGACGACCCCGAGGGCGTGCCGCTGTCCGCGATCATCTTCGGCGGACGCCGCAAGACCACCGTGCCCCTGGTCTCCGAGTCCTTCGGCTGGGAGCACGGCGTGTTCCAGGGCGCCACGCTGTCCTCCGAGACCACCGCCGCCGCCAAGGGCGCGGTGGGTGTGGTGCGCCGCGACCCCATGGCCATGCTCCCGTTCATCGGCTACAACGCCAACGACTACCTGGAGCACTGGCTGGACACGGGTGCGCGCATGGGCGAGGAGAACATGCCGCGGATCTACTACGTGAACTGGTTCCGTCGCACTCCGGACGGCGGGTTCGCGTGGCCCGGCTTCGGTGAGAACTCCCGCGTGGTCAAGTGGATCGTGGAGCGCCTCAAGGGCACCGCGGGTGGCCACGAGACCCCCGTGGGCATCCTCCCGGGCAAGGAGGACCTGGACCTCACCGGTCTGGAGATCTCCGACGAGGAGCTGGACGCCGCGCTGCGCGTGGACACCGACGAGTGGCTCGCGGAGCTGCCCGGCATCGACGAGTGGTTCGCCCGCCTGCGGGACGTCCCCGAGGTGATCCTGGAGCAGCGCGCCGGGCTCGAGGAACGCCTCAAGGGCAACTGACACCGGGCCGGGGACCGCACCACTGCGGTCCCCGGCACCCCTGGGGGATCACGCCGCGCGGCCACACCGGCCGCGCGGCGTCGTCGTGCTCCCCGGTGAGGGGCGTGCCGCGAGCGCGGGGCACGTGCTGAGGGTGCTGGGGGCGGACACCGCGGTCGTGGAGTGCGAGGCGGACGAGACGGCCTGCCCGCATTGGTCTCGTCCGGTCACGACGAGAGGAAGCCGCCATGCTGTCCGAGAAGTCCCGCCCGGTCATCGCCCAGACCCTGGGTGTCATCGCGGAACGGATCCCGCACATCACCCCGGAGTTCTACCGGCCGATGTTCGGGACCCGCCCGGACCTGCCGGACGGGATGTTCAGCCGGGCCGACCAGAGGAACGGCACCCAGCCGCAGGCCCTGGCCGGGTCCATCGCCGTGTTCGCCTCCCACCTGCTCGAGCACCCGGACTCCTACCCGGACGAGGTGCTCTCCCGTGTGGCGCACAAGCACGCCTCGCTGGGGCTGCTCCCCGAGGAGTACCCCACCGTCCACGAGCACCTGTTCAAGGCCGTCGCCGCGGACCTGGGGGACGCGGCCACCCCGGAGGTCGTGGCCGCGTGGGACGAGGTCTACTGGCTCATGATCCACTACGAGATCTCCGGCCCGGACCTGTGGATGCTGCACGACGAGACGCGCACCGCGGCCTGAGTCCCGAGCACGGACGACGACGCCGCGCGGCCCCCTGGAAACTGCCGAGGGCTGCGCGGCGTCGTCGTGGTGGCGCGGGGTGCGCTCGGGGGAGGATCAGCCCTGGCGCACGAGGCCCAGGACGGTGTCCCGGACGCTCTCCATGGCGGCGGTGTCCGGGGCCTCCACGTTGAGCCGCAGGAACGGCTCGGTGTTGGACGGGCGCAGGTTGAACCACCAGCCCTGCTCGGGGTGGGTGAACGTGGTGCCGTCCATGTCCTCCACCGTGACCGCGGGATCGGTCGCGGCGAAGTGCGAGCGCACGCGGTCCACGGCGGCGGCCTTGTCCTCGATCTCCGAGTTGATCTCGCCGGAGGCCGTGTAGGGGTCGTAGCGCTCCATGAGATCGCTCAGGGTGCCGTCCTGCTCGCCGAGCGCGGCCAGGACGTGCATGGCCGCGAGCATCCCGGTGTCCGCGTTGAAGAAGTCCTTGAAGTAGTAGTGCGCGGAGTGCTCCCCGCCGAACACCGCGCGCTCCGAGGCCATCACGGCCTTGATGAAGGAGTGGCCCACGCGAGTGCGCACGGGGCGACCGCCCTGCGCCTCGATCAGCTCCGGCACGGCCCGCGAGGTGATGAGGTTGTGGATCACCACGGGGTGCTCCTCGCCCGCGGCCTGGGCCCGGGCGATCTCCCGCTCCGCCACGATCGCGGCCACCGCGGACGGGGACACCGGCTCGCCGTCCTGGTCCACCACGAAGCAGCGGTCCGCGTCGCCGTCGAAGGCCAGGCCGATGTCCGCACCGTGCTCCCGCACCGCCTTCTGCAGGTCCACCAGGTTGGCGGGCTCCAGCGGGTTGGCCGGGTGGTTGGGGAACGTGCCGTCCAGCTCGAAGTACAGGGGCACGATGTCCAGGGGCAGGGGGTCCAGCAGGGCGTTGCCCAGCACGGCGGGCGTGGTCAGCCCCGCCATGCCGTTGCCCGCGTCCACCACGACCTTCAGGGGGCGGATCTGCCGCAGGTCCACCAGCGAGCGCAGGTAGTGGGCGTAGTCGCCCAGCACGTCCCGGCGCGAGATCTGACCGCGGTGCTCGGCGGCGGGGATCTCCCCGGCGTCCAGGAAGCCCTGGGCGGTGTCCCGGATCTCGTAGAGCCCGGTGTCCGAGGACACGGGGACCGCTCCCGCCTTCGCCATCTTGATGCCGTTGTACTGTGCCGGGTTGTGGCTCGCCGTGAACGTGGCGCCCGCGCAGCCCAGGGTGCCGCACGCGAAGTACAGCTCGTCCGTGGAGATGCTGCCGATCACCGTGACGTCCGCGCCGCGCCGCGTGGCGCCGTCCGCGAAGGCCTCGATGAACTCCGGGGAGGACGGGCGCATGTCCCCGCCCACCACCACGCTGGACCCGGCCAGGCCCAGGACGTCCACGAACGCGGCGCCGGTGGCCCGCACGCTCTCGGCGGTGATGCTCTCGCCCACGATGCCGCGGACGTCGTAAGCCTTGAATGATGAGGAAAGGTCTGTGGTCACGGTTGCCGATTCTACGGGAGCCCCCTGGGCCGGATCCGGTGCGCCCCGGGATTCGTGGGGCGCTGTGGTTACATGTGTGCCATGGCCGAGTTCCTGAGGATGAGCAACCCGATCCAGCACTACGCCTGGGGGTCCCGCTCGGTGCTCGCCGGTCTCCAGGGCCGTCCCTGCCCCACGGAGCGGCCGGAGGCCGAGCTGTGGATGGGCGCCCACGCGAGCGCGCCCTCCCGCGTGGAGCTCGACGGACGCCAGTGCGGCCTGGACGAGGTGGCGCCGCACCTGCCGTTCCTGCTCAAGATCCTGGCCATCGAGGCGCCGCTGTCCATCCAGGTCCACCCCACCTCCGACCAGGCCCGCGAGGGGTTCGCGCGGGAGAACGCCGCGGGCACCGCCCCGGACGCGCCCCACCGCAACTACAAGGACGAGCACGCCAAGCCCGAGACCGTGGTGGCCCTCACGGACATGTGGCTGCTCGCCGGGCAGCGGGACCGGGAGGCGCTCGCAGTACTCGCCGCGGAGCTGGACCTGCCGTGGCTGGCCCGCGCGGCGGCGTCGCCGAGCCCCCTGCGCCACGCCCTGGAGCTCTCCGACGACGACGCCGCGGCCGCCGTGCGCGCGTGCGCCACCGCCGCGGGCCCGTCCTCACAAGAGGGGACCGTGTCGCTGACCCCCGGCCTGGAGCCGGCGGAGCTCACCCGCCGCCTGATCCGGCTGCTGGGCCACCACTACCCGCAGGACCGGGGACTGCTCGTGGCGGTGTGCATGAACGTGGTGCACCTGGCGCCGGGGCAGGCGCTGTTCACCCCCGCCCAGCAGGTCCACGCGTACCTCAGTGGCACGGCGGTGGAGGTCATGGGCTGCTCGGACAACGTGCTGCGGGCGGGGCTCACCTCCAAGCACGTGGACGTCCCGGAGCTGCTCGCCGTGATGGCGCAGGAGCAGCAGCCCGTGACCCTGCTGGAGACCCTCCCCACCCCGGACGGTGCCGTGCGGTACCCGCTGTGGGACCCCGCGATCAGCCTGGTGCGGGCCACGGTGGCCCCCGGCAGACCACTCGTGCGGGAGACCGCGGGGACGTGCATGCTGCTGGTCACGGAGGGGAGCGTCACGGCCCGCGCCGGGTGCTCCGGGCGGGGCGGGGCGGCCGAGTGCACGGCGTCGTCGGGGGAGTCGCTCGTGTGCCTGGACGGGCCCAGCACGGTGACGGTGGAGGGAACCGGGCAGGTGTTCCTGGTGGAGGCGGTGACTCCGCGACGTCCGTAGCAGTCGCATCTCACCCTTTGGGTTGTCGCGCAATGTCCGCCGAAAGCGTTGAATGGCCAGGCCCCCGATCGACGACCTTGAAAATGGAGTGAAGATGGACCGGCGGATCGAACGCACCCGCGCCGCAGTGGTGGAGGCCGCGGTGACCCTGGTGTCCAGCCGCGGTTCGCAGGTGGGGATGACCGAGATCGCCGATGCCGCCGGTGTCAGCCGCAAGGCCGTCTACGAGAACTTCGGCTCTCGGGACCAGGTGCTGCGCAGCGCCACGGAGTCGCTCCTGGCGCGCGTCCCCCGCCGGTCACCGGCCCCCGACGGGCACCACCCGACCCCGTGGGACGTGGTGCTGCTGCCCATCGCGGAGCACATCGAGGCGTTTCGGGACTACTACCGCTCGGTGCTCTCCGGGCCCGGGTGCTTCACGGTGCGGGACGCGGTGGTGGAGCACGCCGTCACGGGACTGCGGAACGCGCGCGCCCAGCACGGCCCCTCAGTCGATCCCGAGGCCGGTGCGTGCGACCGTTTCATCGTGCACGGCCTGGTGGGAGTCGTGGCGGACACCCTCGTGCAGCACCGGGAGGCGAACCTGCGGGAGTTCGTGTCCTCCCTGACCGCGGGTCTGGCGGGGACCACTCCTTCCCACTGAGCGGGGCACTCTCCGAGGCGGTCCCTCCGGTGTCTGTCCGGAATAATCGGGCGGCGGGGTGTGCTGTACAGGGCCCGGGGACATCCGCTGTTCCCGCCAGACCCGTTCCGAGAGGGAGGACTCGCAATGTCCGAGATCACGATCATCGGCGGCCACGGCAAGGTGGCCCTGCAGCTGAACCGGCTGCTCTCCGAGCAGGGTGAGACGGTGCGCGCCGTGATCCGCAAGCAGGAGCAGAGCCGCGACATCGAGGACACCGGCGCCACCCCCGTGGTCGCAGACGTCCAGGACATGGACGTGGCCGCCCTGACCGAGCTCTTCCGCGGGCAGGACACCGTCGTGTGGTCCGCCGGAGCCGGTGGGGGCTCCCCCGAGCGCACCTACGCGGTGGACCGTGATGCCGCCATCCGCTCCATGGACGCCGCCGAGGCCGCGGGGGTCCGTCGGTACGTCATGGTGTCCTACATGGGCGCCGGGCAGGACCACGGCGTCCCCGAGGACAACGACTTCTACGCCTACGCGCAGTCCAAGGCGGACGCGGACGACCACCTGCGTGAGTCGTCCCTGGACTGGACCATCCTGGGTCCGGGCGTGCTCACGGACGAGGACCCCTCGGGCTCCATCACCCTGGGCAGGGCCGGTGAGGACGACAACCGCAACACGTCCCGCGGCAACGTGGCCCTCGTGGCCGCCCGCGTCCTGACCCACGGGCAGGGGACCAGCGGGAAGTTCATCGAGTTCGCGGACGGGGACACCCCGGTCGCGGACGCCGTCGACTCCCTGGCCTGAGCCCCTGCGGGCCCGGCGGTCCGCCCTCCGGAGCAGTGCTCAACGGAGGACGGCTCGCCCGCCCCGTGACGTGCATCCGCCCGAGCACTCCGTTCGAACGTTCCGCTCGAACACTCCGCGCGGCACCGCCCGGTGCGCCCCGCACCCTCGAGGTGTGGTGCGCACCGGGTGATCTCCTATGCTGAGGGGCATGGAGATGCCAGCCAACCACCCGCGTGCCGCAGCGGGCCGTGAACCGGAGAACCTGGACCTCAACGAGGTCATCGCCCTGGCGGCGGTGGTGCACGGCACGGTGCAGGGCGTGGGCTTCCGGTACTGGTGCTGGCGCCAGGCGGAGAAGCTGGGGCTCACCGGAACCGCCACCAACAACGACGACGGCACCGTGTCCGTGGTGGCCGAGGGGCCCCGCTGGGCCGTGGGGGACCTCCTGAAGGCGCTGATCTCCCGGGACACCCCGGGCGCGGTGATCACCGTGGACGAGCACTTTGGTCCGGCCACGGGACAGTACACCGACTTCACCACCCACTGAGACCTCCCGTTCGGGCAAGGGCGGGACGCGGAGGCTCGACGCAGGGCCTCGGGACGGCGCGCCGGGTCCGCGAGCGGCGTCGTGGGCCCCCTGCGGACCGGGGCGCGGCGCAGCTGTGAGCCCTCGGCGTACGCCGAGGTGCCCCGTGCGCAATCCCGGGGGTGCTGTGCCATAGTGAGTCCGATGTCCTCGGCGCCCCCGCCGAGCACCCCCTATCCCTTTTCGAGGAGTGGCACCGATGGGTCTGAACCCCCTGAACAAGGCATTCGACGAGAACGGCAAGCCGTCCCCCGGCATCAACAAGTTCCTGGACCACGCCCTGCGCATCCAGCGGCCGTGGGTGGTCAAGATGATCAAGCACATGCGCCGTCAGCACCCGGACGAGACCCCCGCCCAGCTGGCCAAGCGGGCGCAGAAGGTCTACGTGCGCTCGGTGACCGCCGGCGGCGGTGCGGTGGGTGCCACGGCGGCGGTGCCCGGCATCGGCACCATTGCCTCGCTCGGTCTCTCGTCCGTGGCGGTGGCCGGCTACCTGGAGGCCACGGCCCTCTACGCGCAGGCCGTGGCGGAGCTGCACGGCGTGGAGCCGCAGGACGAGGAGCAGAACCGCACCATGATCATGGCGCTCATGCTGGGCGAGGACGGCCAGGCGCTGATGGGCCAGTTGCTCTCCAGCTCCTCGGCGAGCAAGAGCCTCTCCAGCAAGTGGGGGCTCATGCTGGGCAGGTCCTCCGGGAACTCCAAGCACTTCGACGTGGGGCGCACCGTCCGCAACATGTTCGTCAAGCGCTTCCTGGCCCGCCAGTCCGGGGCCATGCTCGGCCGTGCCCTGCCGTTCGGGCTCGGAGCCGTGGTGGGCGGCGGCGCCAATCTGGCCATGGCCCGGCAGGTCATCAAGTCCGCGCAGGAAGCCTTCGGCGAGTACCCCGCCGACTTCCCCGCCACCCTGGACACCGGTGAGCGCGCCGAGAAGTTCCCGGGGGGCGCCTCGGCCACGCAGGAGAAGGCCGTGGAGTCCGGCAAGGACCGCCGGAAGAAGTAGGCTCCGCGCACGCGCGAGGTGAGGTCGGGGGCGTCCCGGGTGCTGGGCACCGCGGGGCGCCCCGACCTCGTCCGTGCTCTGCCCGCAGCACCCGTTCACCCACCCGTCACCGGGCGTGCACGGGCCGGACAGCCGATGCTCCACGGTGCGACGTTCCTGATTCCTAGCCTGGCCGCGTGGCTGCCCCGTTCGAGAGTCCTCCCGCCCGTCCCCTGGTCTACGCGCACCGTGGCTCCTCGCGGCGCTACCCGGAACTCACCCGGGCCGCCTTCGTGCAGGCGCTCGCCGACGGCGCGGACGGTGTGGAGTGCGACGTCCACCTCACGAGCGACGGCCACCTGGTGCTGCACCACGATGCCCGGCTGGGCCGCACCTCGAACGGCAGCGGGCCCGTGGCCCAGCACACCCTCGCCCAGCTGCGCCGCCTGGACGTGACCAGCTGGAAGGGGGTGCGCATTCCGCCGTCCCACGGCGCCGCCCACGAGCAGCTGATGACCCTGGACGAACTCCTGGACCTGCTGCTCGCCGCGGACCGCCCGGTGGGGCTTGCCGTGGAGACCAAGCACCCCAGCCCGTACGGCCAGGGGCTGGAGGAAGCGGTGCTCGCGCTCCTCATGCGCCGCGGCTGGAATCCGGAGACCGGCTGGCTGGGGACCGTGCTGGTGTCCGTCATGAGCTTCCACCCCGATGCCGTGCGCCACCTCCTGGACTACGTCTCACCGCGGCACGTGTGCCAGCTGGTGTCCGGCACGAGCCTGTCCACGGTGCGCGCAGGGCTCGGGGTGGGGGCGGTCACTGCGGCGCTGTGCCGGGCCGGTGTGCGCCTGGTGGTGCCCCCGGCGGTTCCCCTCATCTCCCGCGGGGAGGTGGAGATCGCCGGGCCGGGCATCCGCTACGTCCGCGAGAACCCGTGGCAGGTGGAGCAGTGGCGACGCAACGGCTCCGTGCTGCGGGTGTGGACCGTGGACACGTTCGCGGACACCCACGTGTGCCTGGCCCTGGGCGTGCAGCAGATCACCACGAACGTTCCGGCACTCGTGCGACGCTGGACAGCTCCGGACCGGGCGCCAGCAGGAGGGAATCAGCCGCGGATTCCCCAGGTGGTCGGCGCGGCCTGACGGCGCGGTGCGGCAACGTGGTGCGGCAACGCGATCCCGCTGCGCGGTCCGAGGGCACGGCCTCGCGGCCCGACCTTTCGGCGCACTCTGGGGGCGACCCGACGGGTGCGCCCCGGCGGGGCGGTTCAGAGCCCGTAGGCGTCCACGAGCTGCTCGGCGAGTCCCGTGTAGTCACCGGGGGTCAGGGCGCCGAGACGTTGTGCGGTCTCCTCGGAGAGCCCCAGCGATCCGATGAACTTCCGCATGCGCTGCGCGTCCACCCGGTGCCCGCGCGTGAGCTCCTTGAGCCGCTCGTAGGGGTTGTCCATGCCCTCGCGGCCCGCGACGGCCTCGGCCCGCATGGCGGTCTGGACGGCTTCGCCCAGCACCTCCCAGTTGCCGTCGAGGTCCTCGGCGAGGACCGCTTCTGCGACGTCCAGGCGCTCGAGGCCCTTCACCACGTTGGAGATCGCCAGCAGGGAGTGCCCCAGGGCCACACCGATGTTGCGCTGCGAGGAGGAGTCCGTGAGGTCCCGCTGCCAGCGGGAGGTCACCAGCGTGGCAGCCAGGGTGTCCAGCAGGGAGCAGGAGATCTCGGCGTTCGCCTCGGCGTTCTCGAAGCGGATGGGATTCACCTTGTGCGGCATGGTGGAGGAGCCGGTGGCACCCTCCACGGGGATCTGCTGGAAGTAGCCGATGGAGATGTAGGACCACACGTCCGTGCAGAGGTTGTGCAGGATCCGGTTGAACCGCGCCACATCCGCGTAGAGCTCCGCCTGCCAGTCGTGGGACTCGATCTGGGTGGTGAGCGGGTTCCAGGTGAGGCCCAGCCCGGTCACGAAGGAGCGGGAGACCTCGGGCCAGTCGGTGTCCGGGGCCGCTGCCGTGTGCGCCGCGAACGTGCCGGTGGCGCCGTTGAGCTTGCCCAGGTACTCGGTGCCCTCGATACGCCGCACCTGGCGGTCCAACCTGTGCGCGAAGACCGCGAGCTCCTTGCCCAGGGTGGTGGGGGTGGCCGGCTGCCCGTGCGTGTGGGACAGCATGGGGGTGGCCTTCGCCTCCCGGGCCATGGCCGAGACCGCGTCCACGAGACCGCGTGCGGCGGGAAGCCACACGCGCTCCACCGCATCCTTGATCCCCAGGGCGTAGGAGAGGTTGTTGACGTCCTCGGACGTGCACGCGAAGTGCACCAGCGGGGTGAGCCGTTCCAGCCCCAGCTCCGGGAGACGGCGGTCGAGGAAGTACTCCACGGCCTTGACGTCGTGCACCGTGACCGCCTCGAGCTCGGCGAGCTCCGCCACCGAGTCCGTGTCGAAGGTCTCCACGACGGCGCGCAGACCGCGCTCCTGCTCCGCCGTGAGCGGCTCCAGACCGGGCAGTGCCCGCTCCCGGCACAGGTGGATGAACCACTCGACCTCCACGTGCACCCGTTCCCGGTTGAGCGCCGCCTCCGAGAGGTGGTCCACCAGAGCGGCGGTCTGCGGTCGGTAGCGCCCGTCCAGGGGGCCCAGCGCGATGGCGGGGCTCTGCTGGCCCAGGGCCACTCGTCCGGACGGGAGGGTCTGCGCGGCGTTCGACATGGTCCCCATTCTTCCACGGGCCCGGTTCCCGGTGCCGCGGCGAGCGCACTGCACCCCCGCCCGTCCGAGCCCCCTGTGGGCGGTCCGTCCACCGGGCGCCCACCGGGTCCCCGGGTCCGCGGTGGAGCGGCCTAGCGTGATCGCCGAGCGCCCGGGGCGGTTCCCGTGGCGCGGGAAGGACCCCGTCATGCCGTTCGCCGCCACCGCTGCACTGCCCGGTGCCAACCCCTGGGCGGTCTCGTTCCTCGTCCAGGAGCACCTCGTCGGGCTCGCCCACCGCTACGACGACGTCGCGGAGCGGCTCTCCGGGCTCGCCTCCCGGTGCTCGGATCCCGCCGTGGGCTGCACCCCCTGGACCGGTCCCGGTGCCCGTGCGTTCCGTGCGCGCCTGGAACGTCACGAGTCGGACCTCAGGGAGGACGTCGAGCGGTGCCGGGACACGGCCCAGAGCATCCGGTGGGCGGCCGGCGCGCTCGGGGAGCGCATCGCCGCGGTGGAATCCGTGGCTGAACTGGGCGGGCCGTTGCTGGGCGTCCTCGGGGCGGTCCTGGGGCCTGTGGGCATCCTCCAGGGTGTCGTGGCGCCCGGCGGCGGTACCAGTGCAAATGCTCCGGTTCCGACGGGCCCGGCGCCGTCCGGTGCCGCGGGTCCGCCGGGTGGGCCGTCGGCCCTCGGGGCACCCGGGCCGGGCGCCGCGTCGCGCGGTTCTGCGGGCCGCCTGCCCTCGGGAGCGACGCCGTGACCGCGGTGCCCCACCGGGACGTGGTTCCGGGGCCCGCCCCGGACATGGACCACGGGATCACGGAGGTGCACGGCAGGGCGGAGGACCTGCAGTCCGAGCTGTTCGGGACCGGGCGGCGTCCCGTGGCCGAGGGGTACACCTCGGCGGAGCAGGTCTCCGCCGCGGTGGAGGGTGCCCGTACGAGCATCCAGGTCCACGGCGGCGGAGCGGGTGCCGTGGCCGTGGACACCGCGGATCTGCACACCACCACGGCGGACGTGGGCCGGATCGCGGCGGACCTGGGCGAGGTGCTGCTCGGCCTGACCCCGCTCACGGCCGAGCTCGAGCTGTGGGCGCTCACCGGCCAGTCCCTCCTGGGGGAGGCCGCGGCCGGTGCCGAGTTCCTCGCGGGGGACCTCGTGGGGCGGATCGCGCACATGGGGGTCACCGTGGCCCGCCTCGCGCTCGCGGCACAGCGCTACGAGGCGACGGAGCACGCCGTCCTGGGCATGTTCTCCGCGGCGCAGCTGAACTCCCCGTGGCACGGCTCCGCCGCCACCCTGGTGCAGGAGGTCGCCCGCACCGCGGAGGCACTGGACGTCGCCCTGACCCGTGCGGACATCACGTCCCCGGCCGACTTCGCCTCCAAGGTCCGGTTCTCGAACCTGGGCGTGGTCGTCACGGGCGGTGGACCGGGCGGCACGGATGCCGTGATCCGGGGCCCGGGCCTGGACGACGTGCTGGACACGGTGCTCCAGGCGCCCCTCTCTGCACCCGAGGACGCACCCGGTGCCGGTGGTGGTGGGCCGGCACCGGGTGGCGCGGCGTCGTCGTCGAACGGGGGCGTGGGGGAGGGTCCCCAGACCCTGGGGCAGTACCTGCGGGGCTGGGCGGTGGACACGCTGCGGGGGTACCACGAACAGGGGGCACCCCCGGAGATGGACACCGCGCTCGCGGCCTCCGTGACCGCGGCGCTGGTGAGTGCCTCGCCGCTGCCCGCGTACTTCCGGCCGTACGCCACGGGCAGGCTGCTGCCCGCAGCGGCACGCGTGGAGCGGGACCTCCGGGCCGCGCTCCGGTCGAAGCTCGAGCCGCACGCACTGCACCCCGCCCGACGTGAGGTGTTCACGGGCCTCACCCCGGGCAACGCGACCGCCCACCACCTGACGGGGCCGGGGCAGCGGCCTCTGCCCCGGGGAGTGGACTGCGCCGGCGCCGTCCCCACCACGGTCGCCGGCACGGCGGCGGTCCTGAAGGACGCGAAGAACATCGTCTCCGGCGCGGGCCCGGACGGGAAGGACGTGGAGAACAGCACGGTCATGGTGCAGAAGGCCACGGGCGGGGACGCGCGCACCGCGTACTCCGTGGTGCTGACCGGCACGGAGCGGTGGCACGACAGTCCGGGCGTGCACGACGTCCAGGGCATCGGCGACGGGATGACGGCACCGGCCACGGCCGCGCTCACCGAGCTGCCCCAGGCCCAGCGCATGGCGGTGCAGGCCCTGCAGGACGCGGGCATCCGCCCCGGGGACACCGTGGTGCTCACGGGCCACAGCCTCGGCGGGATCGACGCCGCCGGGCTCGCCGCGAACCACGCGTTCCGCGAGCTCTACGACGTCCAGGCGGTGACCACGTTCGGGGCACCCGTGGGGGACTTCGCCATCCCGGACTCCACCTCCGTGATGGCCGTGGAGCACGTGGACGACGCCGTGCCGCCGCTGGACGGGGTGCCCAACCCGGATGCCGCGCACCGCTCCACCGTGCGCGTGGACACGCCCTTTCCCGAGGCCCCTGACCCGTGGGACAGCCGACTCGGGACGGCGGCCCACGAGATGTACCTCTACACGCTCGGAGCCCAGGGGATCACCGCGGCGGATCACCCGGTGGTGCAGGCCCACGAGCAGAGGCTCGCGGCGGCGGTGCCCCACGGCCCGGGAACGCGGACCGAGACCTACGTGTGCGAGGGGCTCGAGGAGGACCGGCAGCCTGCCGTGGCCCCCGGGGACGGCTAGGTGCGTGTCTGTCACTCCGCGGAGCCGGGCCCGCCGTGGAACCCGCCCGTGAGGCCCGGCCGTGGCCGCCGGGAGCCCCGCTGCACCGGCGCGCTCCGCGGGTGGGCGCCCCCGCGGTGGTTCGCCGGAGCACGCGCCGCGCTCGACCACGGTGCCTGCCGGGCGCCGCTGCGCGGTGCTCACGGAAGGGCCCTGGCGCTAGCATGACAGCCATGAACACCCCCACGCCCACCCCTGGCCCGTCGTCGTCGCAGCGCGAGGTCAGGCGCGTGACGCCCCGTGCCGCGCTCGCTGCGCTCCCCGCATACGCAGCGGGCAAACCGGCTTCCGAGATCCCCGGGCTGGTGGCCTACAAACTGGCCTCCAACGAGAACCCCTTCGGTGCGGTCCCCGCCGTCAGGGAGGCCGTGGCAGCCTTCGACGACTACAACCGCTACCCGGACCCCGCGGCCACCGTCCTGCGGGAGTCCCTGTCCGGCTACCTGGGAGTTCCCGCCGAAGACATCGTGGCGGGCGCCGGCAGCCTCGGCGCCCTCAACCAGCTCCTCGCGGCCTTTGCGGGCACCGGTGAGGACGGGCGGCCGGACGAGGTGGTCTACGCGTGGCGCTCGTTCGAGGCCTACCCCATCTCGGTGGGTCTGGCCGGTGCCCTCAGCGTGCAGGTGCCCAACCTCCCGGACGGTTCCCACGACCTCGACGCCATGGCGGACGCGATCACGGACCGCACCCGCGTGGTTCTGCTGTGCACACCCAACAACCCCACCGGTCCGAGCCTGCGCGACGACGCCGTGCGCGAGTTCCTGGAGCGCGTCCCCTCGGACGTGGTGGTCGTGGTGGACGAGGCCTACTGGGAGTTCCAGCGCAGCGAGGGTCTGGCGGACGGGATCGCCCTCTACCGGGAGCACCCCAACGTGGTCTCGCTGCGCACGTTCTCCAAGGCGCACGGCCTGGCGGGACTGCGCGTGGGCTACACCGTGGCCCAGCAGGACGTCACCCGGTACCTGCGGCAGAGCGCTCCCGCCTTCGCCGTCACGGAGCTCGCGCAGCGCGCGGCGGAGGCCTCCGTGGAGAACATCGAGCAGGTCGAGGAACGGGTGCAGCTCGTGGTGGACGAGCGGGAGCGCGTGCTGGCGGGGCTGGCGGAACTGGGATGGCAACACCCCCGGACCGAGGCGAACTTCGTGTGGCTTCCCCTCGGGGACCACAGTGCGGACTTCGCCCGACTATGCGATGAACACGCTCTGTCTGTGAGGTGCTTCACTTCTCAGGGGGTGCGTGTTAGTTTCGGGGAACCCGAGGCGAACTCCCGATTCCTGGAACTCTGCGCAGCCTTCCCGCACCCCAGCACCATGCCGACACCCCGGCACACCTGAGGTGGTGGAGCGCACCGAGAACCTCGCGTTCGCAATGCTCGTCACGACTGGGGCGATCCTCCAGCCGTGAAGACAGTGGAAGGACCTGAACCCACCATGGAATCACGCAGCCACGCAGGCGTCGTGGAAAGCACACTCCCCAAGCACCAGCTGCTGGACGAGCGGGGGGCCGTCACCGAGGACGACCTCCTGAGCCCGTACACGCAGGACATCACCGTCGACGACCTCCAGCACCTCTACCGCTCCATGACCAAGGCGCGGCGGGTGGACGAGGAGGGCACGTCGCTCCAGCGCCAGGGCCAGCTCGTGCTATGGGTGCCCCTCAAGGGCCAGGAGGCCGCGCAGATCGGCTCCACGTGGCCCACGCGGCCCACCGACAGGCTCTACCCCTCCTACCGTGAGCACGCCGTGGCCTTCGAGCGCGGTGTGGAGCCGTCCGAGCTCATGCGCTACTTCCGTGGCCACACCGCGGGCGGCTGGGACCCGGAGAAGCACAACCTGAACCTCTACACCGTGGTGCTCGGTTCCCAGGCCCCCCACGCGGTGGGCTATGCCATGGGCACCGCCCTGGACCGCAAGGCCGCCGAGGACGCCGGCACCCCGCTGGAGACGGAGCTGGAGGCCGTCGTCGCGTACTTCGGGGACGGCGCCAGCACCGAGGGCGAGGTCCACGAGTCCATGGTGTTCGCGGCGTCCTACGACGCCCCCGTGCTGTTCTTCATCCAGAACAACCAGTGGGCCATCTCCGTGCCCTTTGCCACGCAGTCCCGCGTCCCCCTCGCCACGCGCGCGGCGGGCTACGGCTTCGAGGGGCTGCGGGTGGACGGCAACGACATCCTGGCCGTGGTGGCCGCCACCCGGTATGCGCTCGCGAAGATCCGCCGAGGGGAGGGCCCGGTGCTCATCGAGGCGGAGACCTACCGCATGGGCGCGCACACCACCGCGGACGACCCCACCAAGTACCGCAAGCGCGAGGAGGAGGACCAGTGGGGTCTGCTGGACCCCATCGAGCGCCTCAAGGAGCACCTGCGCACCGCGCACGGTGTGGCGGACTCCTTCTTCGAGACCGTCGCCCAGGAGAACGACGATCTCGCGCGCCGCATGCGCGCGGACCTCCTGGCCATGACCCCGCCCGAGTTCGTGGACCGCTTCGAACACGTCTACGCCGAGCCCCACGCCCTCGTGGCGGCGGAGCGCGCCGAGTACCTCGAGTACCAGGCCGGTTTCGAGGACGCGTCCGACGTGCACGGCACCGCAGCGGAAGGGGTGGGCGCGTGAGCAGGCTGACCATTGCCAAGGCCATCACCGCGGGGCTCGCACGAGCGATGGACGAGGACCCGAAGGTCATGCTCATGGGGGAGGACATCGGCTCCCTCGGCGGCGTGTACCGCGTCACGGAGGGGCTCAAGGCCCGGTTCGGGGCCCACCGCGTCCTCGACAGCCCGCTCGGAGAGGCGGGGATCGTGGGCACCGCGGTCGGTCTCGCCCAGCGCGGCTACCGGCCCGTGTGCGAAATCCAGTTCGACGGCTTCGTGTTCCCGGCGTTCAACCAGATCACCACCCAGGTGGCCAAGCTCCACGCCCGCTCCGAGGGCCGCATGAAGATGCCCATGACCATCCGCATCCCCTACGGCGGTGTCATCGGTTCAGTGGAGCACCACTCGGAGTCCCCCGAGGCGCTGTTCGCGCACACCGCCGGGCTGCGCATCATCACCCCCTCGAACGCGAACGACGCCTACTGGATGGAGCAGCAGGCCATTGCGTGTGACGACCCCGTCATCATCTTCGAGCCCAAGCGCCGCTACTGGCTCAAGGGTGAGGTGGACGAGAGTGCACCTCCCGGGGACCCGTTCTCGGCGTCCGTGATCCGGGAGGGGCGGGACGCGACGATCGTGGCCTGGGGTCCTCTGGTACCGGTGGCGCTCGCCGCGGCCAACGCCGCGGCGGAGGACGGCCGCAGCGTGGAGGTCGTGGACCTGCGCAGCATCTCGCCCATCGACATCGACACGATCACGGCATCGGTGCGCAAGACGGGCCGCCTGGTGATCGCCCACGAAGCTCCCACGTTCGGGGGCATCGGCGGGGAGATCGCCGCGCGCGTCACCGAGCAGGCGTTCTACTCGCTCGAGGCACCCGTCCTGCGCGTGGGCGCGTTCCACCTGCCGTACCCGCCGGCCGCGGTGGAGGAGCACTACGTGCCCGACCTCGACCGGGTGCTCGACGCGCTCGACCGCACTTTCGCCTACTAGAGCGTCCACCCCATTCGCCGCTGCCCCGAGGGAGCGGCTCCCCAGGAGGGAGAACAGATGTCCCAGGTTTTCATGCTGCCCGACGTGGGCGAGGGGCTCACCGAGGCCGACATCCTGGCGTGGAAGGTGTCCAAGGGAGACACCGTGTCCGTCAACCAGGTGCTGGTCGAGATCGAGACCGCCAAGTCCGTCGTGGAGCTGCCCTCACCGTACGAGGGAACGGTCCAGGAGCTGCTGGTCCAGGAGGGTGACACGGTGGACGTGGGCACCCCGATCATCGCCGTGAGCTCCGGTGAGGACGAGCCCGCGGGCGGGACGGACCCCGGTTACACGGGCACGGTGCCGCAGAACGGGCTCGCCGCAGGATCCTCCCCCGAGGCTCCGGGCGCTCCGCAGGAGACGAGCGCCGACTCCTCCGAGGGCCAGCCCCTCGTGGGATCCGGTCCGAAGGCGGATCCCGTGCGCAGGCGGCGTCGTACCCGCGCGGGTGCCCCGGCCGCCGAGGACGCGGCCCCGGGCCAGACGGCGAGCACCCCGGCGGAAGCGCACGCGGGTGACGAGGCCGAGCACCGGCACGGCTGGGCCGGGAAGCTGTCCCGGACCGGCTTGGGCGGAGCGGCCGTGGACCTCGCGGAACGGGCGGGCAGGATCCGTGAGCGCGGCGGCTCGCTGCTGCGCACCCTCGAGGAGGGGGTGGGCGAGCAGACCGCCGTGCCACGTCGACCCACCCTGGCCAAGCCCCCGGTGCGCAAAGCCGCCAAGGAGATGGGCATCGACCTCGCAGACGTCCGGGCCACCGGCGACGGCGGTCACGTGACCAAGCGCGATCTCCTGGCGCACGCGAGCGGGGCAGGTGCGGCCGGGCAGCCCTCGGGCGGGCGGGCCTCCGCCGGGCCCCAGGTCTCGGACGAGCGTGTTGAGCGGCTCAAGGTGAAGGGTGTGCGCAAGGCCACCGCCCAGAACATGGTGAAGTCCGCGTTCACCGCTCCGCACGTGTCCATCTTCGTGGAGGTGGACGCCACCCGCACCATGGAGTTCGTCAAGCGCCTCAAGCAGTCGCCGCGCATGGAGGGGATCAAGATCTCCCCCCTGCTCATCGTGGCGAAGGCCGTGATCTGGGCGGCGGAGCGCAACCCGGACGTGAACGCCACGTGGGCGGACACGGAGATCGTCGTGAAGCGGTTCATGAACCTGGGGATTGCCGCGGCCACGCCCCGCGGGCTGTTGGTGCCCAACATCAAGGACGCCCAGGACCTCTCCCTCCGGGAGCTGGCGGGAGCCCTGCAGGAGCTCACCCAGACCGCTCGCGCGGGACGCACCCAGCCCGCGGACATGCAGGGCGGCACGCTGTCGATCACCAACATCGGCGTGCTGGGTGCGGACACCGGGACCCCCATCATCAACCCCGGGGAGTCCGCCATCGTGGCGTTCGGCGCCATCAAGCAGAAGCCGTGGGTGGTGGACGGGGAGGTGGTGCCGCGCTGGATCACCACGCTGTCCGGTTCCTTCGACCACCGCGTGGTGGACGGCGAGCTGGCTGCGCGTTTCATGTCCGACGTCGCACGGATCGTGGAGGAGCCCGCTCTGCTCCTGGAGTGACGCCCCACCGGTGGGCTCCGGCCGCTGCTCGTGGTGACGGCCCGCAGACCCTGGTCTGCGGGCCGTTCGCGTGCCCGGTGCTGGGAAGGGCAGCAGTTCGGCGCGGACGGGGCGGGGTCAGCCGACGGCCGTGGTGGTGGCCCGGAAGCACCCCGCCACGTGCCCGGGTGCGCGGCCGATCCGCTGCAACCACCGGTGCGCGCTCACCGGGCCCACCAGGACGATGCCGTGGGCGCGCAGCGCCTGCGAGAGTCGCCGTGAGGCCGCGGTGGTGTCCGAGAGGTCCAGGGCGTTGCGGGGAGGTGCTTCGCAGGGTGGGATCTCGGCCTCCTCGAGCAGCTCGTTCCACCGGGCGAGGTCCCAGTCCGCGCACACGCCGGCGTTGTGGACCACGGCCTCGATCTTGGCCCGGTTGCGGATGAGCTCGGGGTTGACCACGAGGTCGTCGATGTCGTCCTCGTCGAACAGAGCCACCCGCTCCGGGTCCAGGCCCGCCATGTGCAGGTACCAGGAGCCGTGGCGCGCGGACTGCGACCACCGCGCGAGTCCGGAGTCCACCAGCTCGAGGGCGAGCGCCGCGAAGTGCTCCCGGGCGGTTGTGGCAGGGGATCCCCAGTCGAGGTCGTGGTCCGCGAGGGTTCCGGCCGTGGCGAGGGCCCAGGGGCACCTGTCCAGGCCGTCACCGCAGCGGACGGACTGGAACGCGGCCGCCGCGGGCGGTGCGGTGGCCCCGGGAGTGGCACGGGCGTCGTCGTGGTGGAAGCGCTGCGGAGCGGGCGGGGTGCTGGGTGCGGGCGGTGGTGCGGTGGAGGTCATGCGAGCACGCTAGGACCCGGGGGTGCGGCCTTCCGCTGCTCGTCGCGCACCCGGGGACAACGACGTGCGGTGTGCACCGCGGCCGGGTGCTGTGCAGTGCCCTCGCCGTGGGGGGGTGGGGGAGAGAACGAGGACGGACCAGCGGACAGAGGAGCGCAGACAGAGGAGAGCGGTCGGCGGAAGGCTGCTGTGGTCGGGGGCCGGTCAGAAGACCGACGCCGTGCCCGTGACGTCCTCGATCTCCACGGCCACGGGGTCGTCGTCGGGGTTCTGGGAGTCGTGCACGATGAACACGGCCGCGGTGTCGTCCGGGGGCAGGGCGCGGACGGTGACCACTCCGGACTCCGCCTGGGCGAGGACCTGGGCGAGCTGCTCCGCCGTGGAGGCGAGCACCTCGGGCGACGGCGGGTAGCCGCGCTCGTCCAGGATGTCCACGGCGATGCCCCGGGCGCGCGCGGCACGCGTGAGCTCCAGGATGTGGGGCGTGGCGATCGAACGGCCCCGGATGCTGTCCCGCAGCTGGGCCTCGGTGAGGCGGAACTGCTGCAGGTCGTAGTCCGTGACCTCTGCGGTCTCATGCGCGATCTGCTCCAGCAGCCCGCCCGCGAGGCGGCGCACCACGTCCACCCGCTGGCTGGACGCGTAGCGGATGCCCCTCTCCGCCTCGTCCCGGCTGCGCGCGGCGTCCAGGATGCGCCGGGTGTCCTCGCGCCGTCGCATGAAGAAGTTGTACTGCCGCTCCACCAGCCAGGTCACGATCATCACGGCGACCCCCACCACGTGGTACGCCTCAATGGGCAGGGGGACGCCGTCCACCACGGGCCAGCGGGCCACGGACAGCACCGTGACACCGCACCAGACGAGGAACGCCCAGCCCGGGCGCCGTCGCATCCCCAGGGCGAGGAGCTCCGCGATGAACCCCAGGTGGAACCACGGGACCTGCCCCGCGTCCATGGCTCTCGGGGTCACGGCGTAGCCCTGCTGGGCGGCTGTCAGGAAGAGCACCGCGGACACCGCCGCGGGCAGCGCGTGGAAGCGGCGCCCGTCCCAGCGCGGCACGGCCACGATCAGTCCGGCGAGGGAGTACGTCACCAGGGAGACCACGATGGGCACGGGGTGCGTGGCCTCATCCAAGTACTGGATGGCGTCGAGGAAAGGGGCCACGAACGCGGGGAGGACGAACAGACCCATGAACCGGTGCGCGAAGGCGGCACGCCTGACCCCGCTCACGCGCGGGCATCCTTCGGCCAGATCAGCGTCACCCGGGTGCCGCGTCCCTGAGCGGTGTCCAGCTCCACGTGGCCGCCGATCGAGTCCAGGTTCTCCATGATGGACACGCGCACTCCCAGCCTGTGGTTCGGGACGTCGTGGTAGTGGAAGCCCCGCCCGGTGTCACTGATGGTGAAGCGCAGGTAGAAGCCCTCCGGGTTGATGGGGGTGGGCTCGCAGATCTCACCCTCCATCGACACCGTGGTGGTGTCGCTGCCCGAGTGGCGGGCGCTGTTCGCCACCGCCTCCGTGACGGCCTGTGTGAGACCGTGCGCCACGTAGGCGGGGACGAACACGCGGGGTTCCCCCACGGGCCGCATGGGGGCCCGCAGGTTGGTGAACCGCACCCGGGCGCGCCACGGGGCCAGGGCGTCCATGAGCTCGTCCATGAGCTCGTGCACCATCACGGTGTGTGCGCCCGTGGACCGGCTGGACTCCTCGGCCAGCACGTCCAGGGCGCGTGCGGCGAGCTGACGGGTGCGCCGGGGGAGAACTCCGCGGGAGCGGGAGGCGTCCAGCAGCGCCGCCATGACGTTGTCATGGATGAGCCGGTCGATGCGTTCCTGGTCCTCGGTCTCGGAGCGGCTGCGGCGCATCGCGAGGGTCTCGGACAGCGCCTCGGCGTAGTCCAGGTCCATGCGCTGCGCCCCGCGCTTGCCCGCGGTGAGGATCATGACGAGCATCAGGGAGAACACCGCGCGGGACATCCCCGCGGCAACCCACGACTCCGCGCCGGGGCCCACGCTGATCAGCTGGCTCGACACCACCCCGTAGGCCACCTCGATCATGAGCATGTAGAGCACGGCCACCCGGGGGCTCCACAGCACCGCCGCGGCCCCCACGGCCAGGATGATGAACCCCGAGATCCACGGGTTCTGCGGCAGGCAGCCACCTCGCCACGCCAGGGGCAGCGCCAGGATGGAGGCGGCCACCACGGCTGTGTACGCGAGGAAAACCCACGGGCGCACGGAGTGGCGCAGCCCGTAGTACAGGGTGAGCCCCGTGAGCACGGCGAGTGCCGCGAGGAAGAGCGTGTACCACCCGTGCAGCGCGGACTGCTGCTGCGCGAAGATGGGCAGCACCTCGATCAGGTGCGTCACCCCGAAGACCCCGAGGCCGATCATCGCCAGCCAGTGGGCCCGGTACGTGTAGACCCCCAGCTCACCCGGTGCGGTGGTCGCGAAGAAGCGCTTCCACCGCAGCCGGGTGCTGACCACCCGGTAGGAACGGGCCCTGCTGCCTGAGCCGCGGAGGATCATGGAGCGCCCGCGGGAAGGGTCACAGCTTCTTCTCGGCGCTCGTGACGTCGTCCTCCGGGTCCACCAGGCCGTCCTCGATGGCGCGGATGCGCAGGTCGATCTTGGTGGGCGCCGGGCGGCCGATGCGTGCGTACTTCTCGCGGATGCGGTCGATGTTCGTCTTCACTGCGGACTGCTTGATGCCCATGCGGCGTGCCACCTGCACCTGTGCGAACCCGGAGGCGTACAGCCTCAGTGTCTCCCTCTCCCTCGGGGACAGTGCGGCCCGGGAGAACTCCACGTCACCGTCGATGGCTGCGGCGAGCTCCTTGGTGATCACGGGCTTGCCGTCCGCGATGGCCCGCGCCTCCTCGATGGCGTGCTCGAGCGGGTCCGACTTGCGGACCAGGCCCAGCGCACCCGCGCGCAGGGCCTCGCGGATCAGCCCGGTGTTCTCCCCGATGCTGAAGATCAGCACTTTCATCCCGGCGCTGCGCAACCGCTCCACGTTGCTCGCCGGGCGGGACTTGTCCGCGAGGGACAGGTCCAGCAGCACCACGTCGCACTCGATGCGCTTGGCCCCCTGTGCCGTGAGCGCGGGATTCTCCGGGTCCCGGCCCAGCTGGTCCAGCAGCGTGGTCACCGAATCGGATGATCCCACGAGCTTCACGTCCGCGAGTGATGTCATGGACACCAGCCGCACACCTTCGCGGACAACTTCATGGTCGTCGACTATCGCGACAAGCGTTGAAGGCATGGTCGTTTCCTCCGTACTCCCCTGCGGAGGCCCAGCCCAGGTCTCCGACAGTACGGAAGTCTACTATTCCCTTGTATTCGAAATGGTCCACGTGTCCACTTTGCGGTGGTAGCGCATGCCCCACACGCCGCCGAGAACCGCGCCCACAAGTCCCAGTACCAGCGTGGCCGCGAGCGCCACCAGCCCGATGCCGGTGTGGGAGCCGATGAGCTCCTGCACCTGCCAGCGCCGCCCGCCTTCACGGAACGCGTCCGACCACAGCAGGACGGCTCCGGACACGACGGCGCGCGCCACCAGGGACCACAGCCAGAGCCCCACGCCCTGGGCCGCCCCGGAGAACCGGGCCATGCGCCCCGCAACGTACCCGCCCGCGAGCATGGACAGCAGCTCCACCGCCGCCAGGACGACGACGCCGCCCCACAGCTGGGCGGTTCCGGAGCCGTTCCACGCCCGGACCAGGGTGTCTCCGGCGCCGTCCGCGGTGTCCACCCCGAACTGCGGTCCCACCAGGGCGGCCAGGGCGAGCAGCAGCGCACCCAGGGCAATCGCCGTGAGCAGCCCGAACATCCCCGGCAGGAACTGGATGCGGCCGAAGCGCTCCCGCTGCCGGGCGCGCACCTGCTCCGCGCTCGGCCGGGTCACGGGGGTGGCGCCGGAACCGTCCGAGCGCACGGCCGGGCGCATGGTGTCCCAGGCCGCCTCCGCGGAGATCCGCTCGTCCGGTCGGGTCAGGTGGTCGTCACCCACGGGGTCCACCGGGCCCGTCTGCGGATCGCGGGGGTGCAGCCGGCCGGAGGCCACGCCGGTGCGACCGGTGCGGGGCGCGTCGCGCCCGGTGCGGGCCGAGGCGTCGTCGGACGGGGTGACGGGCATGGCGGCGGTGGCCCCGGTCCACTGCGGCGCGGCGTCCGGGCGGGGGAGCGGGCGGGTGTCCTGCGAGTCCTGGGACGCGCGGGTGGCGGGGGACATCCCGGTCCACGGGGCGGTGCCGTCGTCGAGGGGATCACGGGCGGAGGAGGGGGACATGGCGGGGGCCTCGATTCGGCGGGGAGTCCGGTGGCGGGTCCCCAGAAGTCTAACGAGACGTCCCCCGCGGCAGTGGCAGGAACGGGGGACACCGGCAGCTGCTGACCGGCCCGCGCGCGGGGACGGGTAACCTCGCTCTCATGGCTGACGTGAATTCCCGTGACTTCCTGGCAACCCGCCCCTGGATCGCGAGCTACGACCCCGGGGTCCCGCGGGACCTGGACCTGCCGGAGACCTCCCTGGTCCACATGCTGGAGAAGTCCGTGGCGCGCCACGGCTCCAAGACGGCAGTGGAGTTCTTCGGGGCGGGCATGACCTACGCCCAGCTGGGTGACCGCGTGCAGCGCGTGGCCGAGGGGCTGCGGGTGCTGGGTGTGCAGGCCGGGGACCGCGTGGCGATCGTGCTGCCCAACTGCCCGCAGCACATCGTGGCGTTCTACGCGGTGCTGCGCCTCGGAGCCATCGTGGTGGAGCACAACCCGCTGTACACCACTCCCGAGCTGCGCCACCAGTTCGAGGACCACGGCGCCCGCGTGGTGATCGCGTGGGACAAGGTGGCCGCGCGCATCACGGACATGCCCCGGGACCTCGCGGTGGAGAACGTGATCTCCGTGGACATCACGGAGGCCATGCCCACGGCCATGCGCCTCGGTCTCAGGCTGCCGCTCAAGAAGCTCGCCGAGCAGCGCCGTGAACTCACTGCGCCCGCTCCCGGGACCATCGCCTGGAAGACGCTGCTGGACTCCGCGCCGGTGCGCGCGGACCACCCGCGTCCCACCGCCACGGACATCGCCCTGCTGCAGTACACCTCCGGCACCACGGGCCAGCCCAAGGGCGCCATGCTGAGCCACCGCAACCTGGAGTCCAACGCGCTGATGGGCCAGCACTGGCTGGAGAGCACCTCCGACGAGGTCGTGTACGGGGTGCTGCCCCTCTTCCACGCGTTCGGGCTCACCCTGGGGCTCACCTTCGCCATGTCCCTGGGCGCCAAGCTGGTGCTGTTCCCCACCGTGCGGGCGGACCTCATCCTGCGCGCCATGAAGAAGAGCATGCCCACGGTCCTGCCCGCCGTGCCGCCCGTGTACCAGAAGGTGCTCGACGCCGCCGTGGACAGTGGCAAGGACATCTCCGGCATCCGCGTGGCCGTCTCCGGCGCCATGAGCCTTCCCGTGCCCCTGGTGGCCACGTGGGAGGAGGCCACCGGCGGCATGCTGATCGAGGGCTACGGCCTCACCGAGTGCTCCCCGCTCGTCGCGTGCAACCCGCTCAACGAGCACCGCCGTGCGGGCTCGATCGGCGTCCCGTTCCCGAGCACCGACGTGCGCATGGTGGATCCCGAGACCGGTGAGGACGTCCCGGTGGACGGCGAGGGCGAGCTGCTCGTCAAGGGCCCCCAGACCACCACGGGCTACTGGAAGCGCCCGGAGGAGACCGCCAAGCTGTTCACGGAGGACGGCTGGCTGCGCTCCGGGGACATCGTCACCGTGGACGAGGACGGGTTCCTGCGCGTGGTGGACCGCATCAAGGAGGTCATCATCACCGGCGGTTTCAACGTGGCTCCCACCGAGGTGGAGACCGCGCTGAAGCTGCACGACGCCGTGTCGGACGCCGCCGTGGTGGGCATCCCCAACGAGGACGGCAACGAGACCGTGGTGGCCGCCGTGGTCCTGGAGCCCGGTGTGGCGCTGGACGAGGCTGCGCTTCGCCAGCACTGCTACGACAAGGTCACCCGCTACAAGGTGCCGCGCCGGATCATCGCCATGGAGGACCTCCCGCGCACCATGCTGGGCAAGACCCTGCGCCGGGCGGTCAAGGAGGAGATCCTGGAGAAGAACCTCCTGGACTCCTGAGGACAGGGCCGGGCCCGGCATCACCCCCCTGGGGGACACCCGTCGGCACCCGCACGGGCACCGGTCCCAGGCCGCCGGGCGGCGGCGGGTGCCGCCACGAGAGGAGTGAGGCCGTGGAGCTGCGCCAGCTGAACTGTTTCATCGCGGTGGCCGAGGAGCGGCACTTCGGGCGTGCCGCCGCGCGGCTGCACATGGCCCAGCCCCAGCTCTCCGAGCAGATCCGCCGGTTGGAGGAACAGCTCGACGCCCGGCTGCTCGAGCGGACCACGCGCCGCGTGGACCTCACACCGGCGGGCCAGGAGCTGCTGGAGCGCGGGCGGCGGATCGTGCAGGAGACCGCTTCGCTCGCGGCGGAGGTCTCCCGGCTGGGCCGCGCGACAGCGGGTGTTCTGCGTGCGGGGTCCTGCGGCGCGGCCACGTACGGGACCATGCCTCGGGTCGCCCGGGGTCTGGCGGCGCAGCTCCCCGGGGTCACGGTGCGGCTCCGTGGCGAGCTGTCCGGCCCGGCTGCGGAGACCGCTGTGCGTGAGGGGGCCCTCGACCTCGCGCTCCTGCACGCGCCCGTGGTCTCCCCGGGGCTGGAGTCCCGGACCCTGTGCCGTGAGGCGCTGGTAGTGGCCGTGCCGGCGGGTGCGCCACTGGCCACCGGCCGGCCGCTCGAAGTGGCCGAGCTCGCGGGACACGAGTTCGTGGCCCACCCGCCGGACTCCGTGCTCCACCGGACGGTGGGCGAACTGTTCCGGGACGCCGGGGTGCCCTGGCGGATCACGCAGATGGCGCACGAGACCGCGGAGCTGCTGGCCCACGTGGCCGCGGGCGTGGGCGCCGCCGTGGTGCCCGCCTCCGTGGCAGCTCTGAGGCTTCCGGGCGTGGTGTACGAGGAGCTGGCGGCCCCGGCCACGGTGGATCTTGCCGTCGTGTGGCGCCGGGAGGAGCGCTCGCCCGTGGTGCGCAGCGCGCTGGTGGTGGTCGAGGAAATCCTGCGGTCCGAATGACCCACAGGCCGGGAGGACAATACGTGTGGCTCACTCCGGGGACAAGGAGGTGGCGGGAAAACGCAGGTTTCTGACGAAAAAAGTCGTGAACCGGATCACAGGCGTGACTATTTCCGCACGTCAGCTGATATTTCCAGAATCGTCTGACGGGTTACTTGCGTCTCGATGGAGTTGCCACATAAAGTGTTGGTGTCGGCCGAAGTGGCCCGGGCGCATCCCCCCAAACAGCGCCTGGATGATCCCCCGGTCGGCCGGCGTCCCGATCTCCCCCAGATTCGGGATGTCCGACGGGTCCTGCCGATCCCCCAAGTGGCAGGACCCGTCCCCTGTTAAAGGCCTTTCCTCCTTGCGTCAGAGGAACAGAGGGTGAGATCCGCCGGGCGGGCACGGGCCGTCCGGCACCCCGGTACGGGACCTGCGGCCCAGCTCGGCACGGCGCCCCGGGGCGGGGTGCTCCCTGCCGGGTTCTCAGACGAGGTCCATGCGCTCCAGCCGTGGCATCACCTTGCGGGTGATGCTGAGCAGCGCGGTCCTCTCCTCCTCGCTGAGCTGGTCCATGAACGCCTCCCGCACCATCGCCAGGTGCGCCGGGGCCGCGCGGCCGATCGCCTCGCGCCCGTGCTCGGTGATGCCCACCACCAGTCCGCGCGCGTCCGTGGGGCTGGGGGAGCGGCGGATCATGCCGCGCCGCTCCATGCGGGAGAGCATGTGGGACAGCCGGGAGCGCTCCCACCGCAGGCCCCGCAGCAGCTCCCGGGACGGCAGCTCGCCCGTGGTGGACTCGGACAGCGGCACCAGGATCTCGTACTCCGAGCCGGAGAGCTCGCTGTCCCGTTGCAGCTGCCGGTCGACGGCCCGCTCCATCCCGCGGGTCAGGCGCAGGAAGCTGCGCCACACGTCCTCCTCGGCGGGGGAGAGCCACGGGGTGGGCCCGGGGGTGGCTGAACTGTCCATGCTCCGCTGCCTCCTGTGGGACGCCGTAGGGGGTCGTGGTGACGGGCCGTGCCCTGGCACGAGTGCCGGACCGGGGCCGCTCACGGTCGGTGGTCGCGCCTGATCCAGTCCGAATCGTAGTAGTCGCCGCCGTCCTCGCGCTCGCGCAGCCGTTCGGCGTAGTCCGTGGGGCGCAGGGGCGAGTCGTCGTCGTCGGGCCGGGTGAAGCGGGCGGTGGCGACGAGCCCGAAGCCCAGCCCGGCGCCCACCACCATGGTCATCCCGCCCACCACGAACGCCAGGATGTAGTCGTCCAGCAGCTCCGCGGGCACGCGGGGGCCGAGCCACGAGGGCACCACGAAGGCCATCCCGAGGCACGCGAGACCGGGGACGAGCAGGGCGGCGGGGATCAGCCAGAGCTTGGACCAGGAGCGGCGTGCGGTTCCGCCCGGGTCCTGGAACACCGGCAGGGCGCCGGTCTGCACCACGGCGTAGCCCAGCACGCCGAGCACCACGAGCACCACGCCGAGCACCCAGCCGAACCACACGTCCGCCGCCACGAGACCCAGGCCGACGAGCAGGCCGAGGAGGATCACGGTGAAGGAAAGGCCGCGTCCCATGCGGCGCGCTGCGCGGGTGGTCGCGGTGCGCTCCTGCGGGGACGGCGCGGGTCGGGCGCCCCCGGGAGCGGACACGCCGTGGGGGCCCGACGCCGCGGCGTCGCCCGTGGCGCGAGGGTCCCCCGGGTGCCCTGGGCGCTCCGGGCCGCCCACGTGGCCGGCGGCCGTGTCCCCGTGGGGACAGGCGCCCTCCGCGGGGGTGGGAGGGACGCGGATCCCGTACCGGGGCCGGTCATCCTCCGTGCCGCGGGAGACATGGTCGTGGTGGCGCACGCCCTCGCGCGGGTGCTCCTGCGACGGGGGCTCCGACGAGTCGTGCTCGTGCCGGGGGCGCTGAACGGGGTTCATGGCAGATCCAGGGGAAGGAGGTCGGGGAGGCCGTGCACGGCCCGGACACGGCCACTGTAGTCCCGGCGGGCACGGCCAGGCCCCGGGGCGGCGAACGTTGCGGGGTGCCCGGCCCGCAGCCGGGTGGTGAATGCCGTGGGAAGGCGCACGCGGGAGCGTGGCCGCCAAAATGCGTGACGTATCATCACTGCACACCACCGGAGGAGGCCGTCATGACGAAACCCACGAGCGGGGACCCCCACTCCACCGCGGGACTCTACGTCCACGCGGGGCAGGAGTACACGCGGGACACCGCGTACATCGAGGACCGGATCGTGGCGGACCCGGACCACGCCGAGCTCGCTCCCGGCGCCCGTGCCTGGCCCGTGGCTGCGGGGCGGTACCGGCTGGTTGCCGCGCGCGCCTGTCCCTGGGCCAACCGCACGCTCATCGTGCGCCGCCTGCTGGGGCTCGAGGACGCGATCTCGGTGGGCATGCCCGGGCCCACGCACGACGCCCGTTCGTGGCGCTTCCACCTGGACCCGGACGGGCGGGACCCGGTGCTCGGAACCGAGCGGCTGCAGGAGAACTACCTCGCGCGGTTCACTGACTACTCGCGCGGCATCACCGTCCCGGCCATCGTGGACGTCCCCACCGGTCAGGTGGTCACCAACGACTTCCCCCAGATCACCGAGGACTTCAGCACCCAGTGGCGGCGCTTCCACCGTGAGGGCGCCCCGGACCTGTGGCCCGCCGAGCTGGTCCCTGAGATGCGGCAGGTCATGAAGCGCGTCTACACCGAGATCAACAACGGCGTGTACCGCTGCGGGTTCGCGGGGTCCCAGCAGGCGTACGACGCCGCGTACGACCGGCTGTGGGCCGCCATGGACTGGGTGGAGGACCGGCTGAGCACCCGCCGCTACCTCATGGGGGAGCACATCACGGAGGCGGACGTGCGGCTGTTCACCACGCTGGTGCGCTTCGACCCCGTCTACGTGAGCCACTTCAAGGCCTCCCGCAACAAGCTCACGGAGCTGCCGCACCTGTGGGGCTACGCGCGGGACCTCTTCCAGACCCCGGGCTTCGGGGACACGGTGGACTTCCAGCAGATCAAGGAGCACTACTTCGTGGTGCACCGGGACATCAACCCCTCGGGGATCGTTCCGCGCGGCCCCGCCCTGGAGAACTGGACGACGCCGCACGGCCGGGAAGCCCTCGGTGGCTCGCCGTTCGCCCCGGGCACCACCGCCCCCGGGCCGGTCCGTCCCGGGGAGCGCGTGCCCGCGGGACACACCCCGTTCGTGGCGTAGCAACAGGGGCGCTGCACCCGCCCACGTGGTGGGAATCCCACAAACCCCGGGCGGGGGCTTTTGTGGTGGGTGCGGGCGGCGCGCCCCCGTGCGGCGCGCATAGGGTTGGCGAGGCGCCGCGCGGCACGGCGCCGTCGTCCCCGCACTGATCCCGCGGTGCCCGCCCACCCACCGATCCGATGACCGCCCCGCCCCGAGGAGAACCATGGCCCCGTACCGCAACCAGCGCGCCGCAGCACTTCCCGCCCGACTGTCCCGCTCGTGGCTGCTGACCTCCGCGGCGGACACCTCCCTGTTCGCCCCGGCGCTGGCCTCGGAGGCGGACTCCGTGGTCCTGGACATCGAGGACGCCGTTCCTGAGGAGGACAAGGACCGCGCCCGCGCCGAGATGGTCGAGGCCATGCAGCAGGGTGTGAGTGCCTGGGTGCGCATCAACGACATCACCACCCCGCACTGGGAGAAGGACCTCGCCGCCCTGAGCGAGGTGCGCAACCTGCGGGGGATCGTGCTCGCCAAGACCGAGCACCCGGACCACATCACCAAGACCGCCATGATGAGCCGTGCCGGAACCCCGGTGGTCGCGCTCATCGAGTCCGCGGTGGGCCTGATGAACGCCTACGACATCGCCCGCGCCCCCGGGGTGTTCCGGCTGGCGTTCGGGGTGGGGGACTTCCGCAAGGACACGGGGGCCTCCGCGGACCCCATGGCGCTGGCGTTCGCCCGCTCCACGCTGGTGACCGCCTCGCGCGTGGGAGAGCTGCCCGGGCCCATCGACGGGCCGAGCAACGGCGTGCTCGGGGAGGAGCTGGCGGCGGCGTGCAGGGTCACCCAGTCCATGGGCATGACCGGCAAGCTGTGCCTGACCCCGGAGCAGACGGACGGCATCAACCGCGCCCTGGCCCCGAGCGAGCAGGAGATCCACTGGGCCAAGGAGATGATCGAGCAGGCGAACTCCGGGCACGGGGGAGCGGACGGCTCCTACCTGCCGCGCCTCGCCCGCGCCCGCAAGGTCTCCGAGCTGGCCGAGACGTACGGTCTCTGGAACAGCTGAGCCCTGCCCCGGAGCGGTCCGGTCCGCGCGCGGCCCGGGACGCCCCGCCTCAGAGCGGCATGCCCCAGCCGCGCAGCAGCTCGCCCACCGCCGGATCGCCCAGGGACTCCACCAGGAAGTGGCTCCGGAGCGGCTCCTCGTGGCCGTGTGGTGCTCCCAGCACCCACAGCCCCGCGGCGGCCGCAGCGGTGCTCCCCGCGGGGGAGTCCTCCACCGCAAGGGTGTCCTCCGGTGCCACGCCCAGGCGCCGCACCGCCTCCTCGTAGATGTCCGGGGCGGGTTTGCCGCGCGGGACGTCCTCGGCGCTGACCCAGGTCCGCAGCGTGTCCGCGAGTCCCACCGCGTGCATCTTGCGGTCCAGGATCGCGCTCGTGGAGTTGCTCGCCACTGCCACGGGCACGTGCCGGGCGAGGGCCTTCACGGTCTCCACCGCGCCGGGCAGCGGTTCCAGGACGGCGCCCACCACTTCGGCCTCGGTGCCCACGAGGGCCCGGTACACGGCCTCCTCGCTCGGCGCGGACTGCTCGCCGTGGGCACGCCGCGCCTGGCCGGCCACGAACTCGGCGATGTCGGTGGCGGAGAGGCCCATCAGCCGGGTCTCCGTGGCGGCGTCGATGTCCACCCCGAATCCGGCGGCCACGCGCTTCTGGACGCGGGCCCACGCCCGCTCGGTGTCCATGAGCACCCCGTCGCAGTCGAAGACGACGGCGCGCGGGCGCCACTGCGGGTCCGGTGCGGGGAGAGTGGGTTCCATGCATCCAGTCAACCACGCGCACGGGCGGGGCCCGCCCGCGCCGGGGCGGCCACGGGCGAGCGCCCCTGCGCGCTGTGGTGGCCACCACGCGCACCGGTGCGGGACGCACGAGGGGCGGGGCCGGCGTCGTCGTCCGGCGGCGGGGGACCCGGTCCGCGCTGGCTAGAGTGGACGCATGGCTGAGACAGCAGGAACTTCAGGGGAATCCGCGGTGCAGCGCCTGGCCGCGCGGTACGGGGTGGCCACCGAGTACGAGGGCTTCGACGGCACCACGGTGACCGTTCCGCAGGACACGCTGCGCAGCGTGCTCACGGCCCTGGGCGCGGACGTCACGGACGACGACGCCGTGGCCCGCTCCCTGCGCGAGCGTGAGGCGGCCCCGTGGCTGCGTCTGCTCCCTCCCGTGGTGGTCGCGGAGGCGGGGCGCGGGGACACCGTGGCCGTCACGCTCGCGGAGGGGGACTCCGTGCGGATACGGCTGTGGCCCGAGGACGAGCCGGACGAGGCGAGGGTTCTGGAGCCCGAGCAGGGCGGCACCCCCGAGAGCGCGGAGGTGGACGGACGCACCCGGCGGCGCGTGCAGTACGCCCTGCCGCAGGACCTGCCGCTGGGCTGGTACCGCCTGGAGGCCGTGACGGACTCCGGGGAGCGGGCCGAGGTCGACGTGGCCGTGACCCCGGTGCGGCTCAGCACCACGGACCGGTTGCGCGGCCGGCGCCGCTGGGGGTACATGGCGCAGCTGTACTCGGTGATGTCCTCCCGCTCGTGGGGCGTGGGGGACCTCTCGGACCTCGCCTCCCTCGCCGCGATCAGCGGGGTGCAGGGTGCGGACTACGTGCTCATCAACCCGCTGCACGCCGCCGAGCCCGCACCGCCCGTGGAGCCCTCGCCCTACCTGCCCTCGAGCCGGCGCTTCTTCAACCCGCTCTACCTGCGGATCGGGGACGTGGCCGAGTTCCCGTACCTGCGGCCCGCGGACCGCGAGGTGGTGGCGCGGCTCGCGGCCATCCAGCGCAAGGCCGTCCTGGACCCCGGCAGCATCGACCGGGACTCCGCCTACGCGGCGAAGCTCAAGAGCCTGGAGCTGCTCTACACGGTCCGCCGCTCCCCCTACCGCCAGCAGCAGCTCGAGGCCTTCGTGGCGCACGCCGGCCAGCCCCTGCAGGACTTCGCCCTGTGGTGCGCGCTGCGCGAGGAGCTCGGGGAGGACTCCCCGCTGTGGCAGGACGGGGCGCGTTCGCCCGAAGCCCCCTACGCCCGTGAGGCGCGGTCCCGGCTGAGCCACCGCATCAACTTCCACGTGTGGCTGCAGTGGCTGCTGGACGAGCAGCTCGAGGCCGCCCAGCGCGCCGCTCACCGGGCGGGCATGGACATCGGCGTGATGCACGACCTCGCGGTGGGGGTGCACAAGCACGGCGCGGACGCCTGGGCGCTGCAGGACGTCATGGCCTCCGGGGTGAGCGTGGGTGCCCCCGCGGACATGTACAACCAGCTGGGCCAGGACTGGAGTCAGCCGCCGTGGCACCCGGAGAAGCTCGCCGCGGCCGGCTACCGCCCGTGGCGCGAGATGATGGGGACCATCTTCCGGCACTCGGGCGGTGTGCGGATCGACCACGTGGCCGGACTGTTCCGGCTCTGGTGGATCCCGGAGGGCAATGATGCCTCCGACGGCACGTACGTGTACTACGACCACGAGGCCATGGTGGGCGTGCTGGCGCTGGAGGCCGAGCTGGCCGGAGTGGTCGTCGTGGGCGAGGACCTCGGCACCGTGGAGGACAGCGTCCGCGAGCACCTCGAGCGCAAGGGTGTGCTGGGCACTTCCATCCTGTGGTTCGAGATGGACGGCGAGGTCCCGCTGGACCCGTCCCGCTACCGCGAGCTGTGCATGGCCTCGGTCAACACGCACGACCTCCCGCCCACTCCGGGCTACCTGGACGGGGTCCAGCTGCAGCTGCGCGAGGACCTGGGCCTGCTCGCCCGCTCCCCCGAGGAGGAGCGGGCGGACGCGCGGAGGCAGCTCGAGACGTTCTTCACCGCCGTGCAGGACGCCGGGTACCTCCCCGAGGGCCTGGACGCGCCGCAGGAGCGGAAGATCGAGGCCCTCTACCGCTACCTGTGCGACGCACCCTCGCTGCTGCTCAACGTGGCCCTCGTGGACGCGGTGGGGGAGAAGCGGATCCAGAACCAGCCCGGCACGAGCGACGAGTACCCCAACTGGCGGGTGCCGCTCGCGGACTCCGACGGCCGGCCGGTGATGCTGGAGTCCCTGCCCCGGACGGACCGGGTGAACGCGCTCGTGGACGTGCTCAACGAAGCTCTCGGAACGCACCGGCGCACACCCACGGGCAGGGCCCCCAGGCAGCCCGAGCGCCGGGACCCCACCGATCCCCTCGGGCAGGACTCCTGACGTCTCGCGGCTGGGGCCCGGTGCCGGGGGTGACACTTGCACCCGAGCACTAATTAGGTAAGACTACCCTTACCTAATCTCCTGGGTGAGGAGATGGGACCGAGGAAAGTGCGGCGGGGCGCAGTGCCGGGTCATGGACGGCCCTGCCCCCGCCGTCGCCCCGCCCCCCAGTCGTTACGGGGCCGGTCCGATGACCCTGAATCCGCGGGGTCGCCGAATTGGCGCAGCGCGGCCCACGGGCTAGGATCGAGGGGCGCTCGATCGCACCTTTTTCGTTTGCCGAATTTGCGAGAGAGTCCGTAGAAGCCTAGAATCTAAGGCTGTCGTGTGGTGGAGTCCATCTACCGGCGCCTTGATCTTCACCGTCTTCGTCGTAGCGAGTGCCCTGACCGGTACTGCCGCGGGGTCATACCCATCACGCCCGGCGCGCGAACGGTGGCATTTTCTTGAGGTGGCGGATCACTCTTGGGTGCGGCTGCCGGCGGTACACCCGTCCGGTGGCCACCATGCGTGCCGTCATTTCGTCGACATTGGACATTGGAGGAGAACACTATGGCAGCGCACTGCCAGGTGACCGGGGCCCAGCCGGGCTTTGGCCACAGCATCTCGCACTCGCACCGCCGCACCAAGCGCCGGTGGAACCCGAACATCCAGAAGAAGCGCTACTGGGTGCCGTCGTTACGTCGCAACGTGACGCTCAACCTGAGCGCCAAGGGGATCAAGGTCATCGACGCCCGCGGCATCGATGCCGTGGTCAACGAGCTCATCGCACGTGGGGAGAAGATCTGAGATGGCCAAGGACAAGGACGTACGTCCCATCATCAAGCTCAAGTCCACGGCAGGCACCGGGTTCACCTACGTGACCCGGAAGAACCGTCGCAACAACCCCGACCGTCTCGTCATGAAGAAGTACGACCCGGTGGTCCGCAAGCACGTCGATTTCCGCGAGGAGCGCTGAATCCATGGCCAAGAAGTCCAAGATCGCCAAGAACGAGCAGCGCAAGGTCATCGTCGAGCGCTACGCCGCGAAGCGTGCTGAGCTGAAGAAGACCCTGGTGGACGAGAACGCGTCCCCCGAGGCCCGCGAAGAGGCCCGCCTGGGTCTGCAGAAGCTCCCCCGTGACGCCTCGCCGATCCGCGTGCGCAACCGCGACCAGATCGACGGCCGTCCCCGCGGCACCTTCCAGCGCTTCGGCATCTCCCGCGTGCGCTTCCGCGACATGGCTCACCGCGGCGAGTTGCCCGGCATCTACAAGTCCAGCTGGTAATTTCTCACCGGAAGGACCCCGTGACCCCCGGTCACCCCTTCCCCCAGAGAACGCCAACCGAGTCCAGGAGGACAAGCACATGGCTATGAACCGCAGCGAACTCGTTGCCGAGGTTGCCGAGAAGTCCGGCAACACCCAGGCCGCCGTCAACGGCGTGCTGGATTCCCTCTTCCAGGTCTTCGAGAGCTCCGTCTCCAAGGGCGAGAAGATCACCATCCCGGGCTGGCTGTCCGTGGAGCGCACCGACCGTGCCGCTCGCCAGGGCCGCAACCCCCAGACCGGCGAGGCCATCCAGATCCCGGCCGGCCACGGTGTCAAGCTCACCGCGGGCTCCAAGCTCAAGGCTGCTGTCTCCTCCAAGTGAGGTAGGCCCGGTCCGGGTGTCCGCACCCGGCACTGCTCAAGGGACCGTTCACGCACCGCGTGAACGGTCCCTTCGCACGTCAGCCCCATATTCCGTCCGCGGCATCCGCCGTCGCCCACGGCCCCGGTGCACCCCGTGCCGGGATGGGGGTCTCCACGGGCAGGGCGCGACGCCCCCACCGGCCGCACCCGTGGGCGCCGCACCCTCAGAGGTGTCCGCGCGCAGAGAAGAGCAGAGAAGAAAGGGAGCATGGCGCGCGGGGGGGGCATGCTCGAACTCCGCCGTGCCGTGGCGCATAATGGAGACCCGTCCCCATTGCGTCTGCCCCGGAGGTGTTCGGTGTCCCGTCGTGCCCACCGGCTTGCCCGGGGCTGGGTGGCCGCCTTCGTGGCCACCACGCTCGCGGCCGGTTCCCACGCCGCCGCGGACGGATCCTGGCCCCCCGCGCTGATCGTCGCGCTCAGCACGTGCCTGGCCGCGCCCCTCTGCATGCTGCTCGCCGGCCGGGTGCTGTCCCGGGGCAGCGTGGCCGGCGCGGTCCTGAGCTCCCAGATGCTGCTGCACGTGCTCTTCGCGCACTCCGGGGGTGCGGCGCACACCGTGGACCACACCCACCACCACGGTGCCGCGGCCGCGGACGGCCCCGCCGTGGTCGTCTCGGTCCTGCCCTCCGCCGCCCACCACGGCGGCGGGATGCTCACCGCGCACGCGGTGGCCGCGGTGGCCACCTACCTGCTGCTGCGCCACGGCGAGGTGGCGCTCTTCCGGCTGCTGCACGCGCTCTCCCTGCGCGTCCTGCGGATCCTGCGGGCAGTGCACCGCCCGGTCACGGTTGCCGTGCCGCGGCGCACGTCCTGGACCTCCCCGCGAGCACTCGCGGACCAGCTGCTGCTCTCCGCGGTCTGCGGATACCGCGGTCCTCCTGCCCTGGTCTAGGCACCGCCACGGAGCACTCCCGGACGCCGGTGCCGTTCAGCGCATCCACGCATCCACCTGGCCGCGCACCCGCGGCCGCAACGCGCCCCTGGCGCAGGAGAGCACTCACATGACTGACATCCACGGCCGGTCCGCACCCCGGACGGCCACACACCACACCGCCATGCCAGCTGTCCCGGCGGGCCCCGCCCGGACCACCCCCGGTCTCGCGGCGGCCACCACGGTCCCGGCGCTTCTCGCGGCCGTCCTGGCCCTGTTCCTCGTCCTGGGGACCGCCGGTCCCGCCAGTGCGCACGACGAGCTCGTCCGCACCAACCCGGAGTCCGGGGCGACGCTCGAGAAGGCACCGACCACGCTCGAGCTCACCTTCTCCGGCAACATCCAGGACATCGGCAGCGAGGTGCGGGTCACGGACTCCCACGGCACGGACGTCACCCGCGGAACCCTCGCGGTGCAGAACACCAAGGTGTCCCAGCCGCTGCGCGAGGGTGGTGACACGGACGAGACCTACACCGTCACGTGGCGCGTCGTCTCACAGGACGGGCACCCCATCGAGGGCACGTTCACGTACTCCGTGGGCAAGGGGGCCGAGACCACGGCGTCTCCCGCCCCGGTGGCCAGCGGAGACCAGAGCTCCGGGACCTCGGCGTCCCAGCAGGAGAAGCAGGAGAAGGTCAGCGGCACCGGAGTACCCAGCTGGGTGCTGCCCGTGATCGGCGGCGTGGTGGCCTTGCTGCTGCTGCTCGTGGTCCTCGCGGTCGCCACGCGTCCCAAGCAGCGCTGATGCGCGCCGGGCCCGCCCGGAGCCCTGAGCTCCGCGGTTCGACGCCCGTTCCCACCACTCACGGTCAACGCCGCACGTCCCGCCAGGGCTGCCGGCCCACCCGGGCCCGCGGTGCGTCTGCGCGCCCCGGTGGCCGCCCGGCACCCACCGCATGCCGGTAGAGGCATGCGGGAGTCCTGGCTCGCCCGTTGCAGCCCGCCCGCTGCGGTGCGCTCGGTACGGTGCGCCGCCCCGGATGGCCTGGTTCCGCGCCGTGCGGCAGGGCGTGCACCCGCGCCGACCACACCTCACAGATCTCGAAGGATTCACACCATGAACACCAGCACCACCACCCACCAGAACACCGCTCCCGCCGCGTCCCGCCCGGTGCGCCCGGCCCACCGGGCCCTGGCCACCGTGGCCGCCCTCGGCCTGGGTCTCGCGGCGCTCACCGGCTGCTCCGCGCAGAACGGCGAGCAGGCGTCGTCGGGCTCCGCGGAGAGCTCCGCGTCCCGGACCACCGCGACCGGTCCGCTGGAGCTGAGCGAGGGCTGGGCCAAAGCGGCGAACTCCGGGATGACGGGCGTGTTCGGCACCGTGAAGAACACCTCGGACAAGGACGTCACGCTCACGGGCGCGGACACCCACGGCATCGCGGAGTCCGTGCAGATGCACGAGACCGCCAAGGATGCGCAGAGCGGATCCACGCAGATGCAGGAGAAGAAGGGCGGGTTCACGATCCCGGCCGGCCAGAGCCTCACCCTGGAGCCGGGTGGGAACCACATCATGCTCATGGGGCTGACGTGCTCCCTGCAGCCGGGGGCCGACCTGAGCCTGCAGCTCACCACCGACGCCGGCACCCAGGACGTGACCGTTCCCGTGCGCGACTACTCGGGCGCCAAGGAGAACTACGCGCCCGGCGACGGGGCGAGCGGCTCCTCGGAGGAGCACGCCTCGCACGGCCCCTCCGACGAGCACGCCTCGCACGGCTCGTCCCACGGCAGCGGCTCGCACGACGAGCACTCGGGGCATGCGGGGCACGGCGCGTCCCCGTCCTCCTCGGCACTGCCGGAATGCCATGGCCACTGACCGGAATCCCCCGCAGGCGGGGAACGAGTCCCCCGCGCGCACCGGGTGGAGCCGGCGATCGCTGCTCACGGGCGCGGTCGCCGGCGCCGGCGCCACGGGGATCGGAGCGGTGTCCGCGGCGGCGCTGGGTGCCACGGCCCCCGGCCTGGCCGACGCGCAGAACGGACCCCGCCCCGGGCTCAGGACCGAGCCGTTCCACGGCGCGCGGCAGGCCGGCGTCACCACGCTGCCCCAGGCCTTCTGCGCGTTCGTGGGCCTGGACCTGAACACCGGGGCCTCCCGGGACTCCCTGCGGCGGCTGCTGCGCATCCTGACCGACGACGCCGCGGCGCTGACCCAGGGGGAGGCGCCCCTCAACGACCAGGAGCCGTGGCTCGCCCAGAACCCGTCACGGCTCACGGTCACGGTGGGCTTCGGCCCGCGGGCGCTGAAGCTCGTGGACGCCTCGCGCGTGCCCGGGTGGCTGCGCCCCCTGCCCGCGTTCTCGATCGACCGGCTCCAGGAGAAGTGGAACCAGGGGGACCTGCTGCTGCAGCTGTGCTGCGACGACAAGCTCACCCTGGCCCACGCGCAGCGCGTGCTGCTCAAGGACGTGCGCTCGTTCGCGAGCGTGCGCTGGGTGCAGGACGGCTTCCGGAACACCGTGGGGGCCACGGAGGACGGGCAGACCATGCGCAACCTGTTCGGGCAGGTGGACGGCACGGTGAACCCCTACCCCGGGGAACCGGACCACGACAGGGTCGTCTACGGACAGGGCGGGTTCGAGCCCTGGATCCAGGACGGCACGTCCGTGGTGATCCGCCGCATCCACATGAACCTGGACACGTGGGACGAGGCCGACACCCCGGCCCGGGAGGACGCCGTGGGGCGCAAGCTCTCCACCGGTGCGCCGCTCACCGGCAGCGAGGAGCACGACGAGCCGGACTTCGGGGCCAAGGGCCCGCTGGGGTTCCCGGTGATCTCCTCTTACAGCCACGTGCGACGCTCCCGGAGCGAGAACCCGGACGAGAAGATCTTCCGCAGGGTCTACAACTATGATCTGGCGGTGAGCGACGCGTCCGGACACAGCCGGTCCGGGGACGTCTCCGGCGGCGTCTCGAACACCGGACTCATCTTCGCGTCCTACCAGGCGGACCCCGGCAGGCAGTTCGTGCCCATCCAGAAGCGCCTGGACGAGCTGGACATGCTGAACACCTGGACGGTGCCCATCGGCTCGGCCGTGTTCGCCATCCCGCCCGGTTGCGGGCCCGGAGGGTTCATCGGGGACACACTGTTCGGGTGAGCCCGTACTGCGGAGCGCACAGCGTCCCCGGTGGCGTGACACGCCGGAAGCACAGACCGATCACTCGACGGGCCGGAGGAGCGCCACGATGAGTACCACCGCACGGACCAGGGGCTCCCGCCCGGCACGCGGGGGCGGATCCCCCGGATCCACGGGCCGGGGTCCCGCCCCCTCGAAGGGTGCGGGGGTGAGCGTGAGCCCGTGGACCGTCACGGTGGTGCTCGTGGCCGCGATGATCGGCATGACGGTCGCGCTCGTCTACGGCGGTGCGGCGGCTCCCCGGCAGGTGGCGGACCCCGGCACGTTCGTGCGGTGGGGTCTGCCCGTGGTGGAGACCGTCCACAACATCGCCATGAGCGTGGTCATGGGTGGTCTGCTGCTGGCCATCGGCGTGGTGCCGCGCTTCGCGGACCGCTCCCGCACCCGGCCCCCGCGCAACAGCCGGGAGCAGACGGGGGAGCCCGAGCACCCCGTGTTCCGGGCGGTGATGCAGCTCGTGGAGGCGGCGTCCGTGGTGTGGACGGTGGCCGCCGTGGCCGTGCTGGTCTTCACCTACTCGGACGTCTCCGGCACGGGGATCGGCGCGGGTGCCGGGTACACCCAGGAGCTGCTGCACTACGTCACCGGCATCTCCACCGGCCAGTCCCAGGCGGTGCTGGTGATGGTGGCCGCGGTGGTGACCACCCTGGTGTTCGGTGTGCGCTCCCTGCTCGGTCTCTTCTGCACCCTCGCCCTGTCCTTCGTGGCGCTCGTGGCCCTGGCCCTCAACGGGCACGCGGCCGGCGGCGCGGACCACATGGGGGCGGTGAACTCCCTGGGCCTGCACCTGCTGGGCGTGTGCCTGTGGGTGGGCGGGATCATCGTGCTCGTGTGGGTGGGCCCGCTGCTGGCCCGCGAGTCCGCGGTGGTCAGCCACCGCGGTGGCACCACCCGCACGGAGCCCCTGCTCGCCGTGGTGCTGCGGCGCTACTCCGTGGTGGCGCTGGGCTGCTACCTCCTGGTGGTGCTGTCCGGGATCATCAACGCCGCCGTGCGGATCGGGTCCTGGGAGCAGCTGAGCTCCTCCTACGGCATGCTCGCGGTGACCAAGCTCGTGCTCACGCTGGTGCTCGCGGCCGCGGGCTTCGCGCACCGGCAGTGGCTGATTCCCGGTGTGGCGGACGGCTCCCGCTCCCGCACGGCCACCCTGTGGCGCGTGATCGTGGTGGAGGTCGTGCTCATGGGCCTGCTCATGGGCATTGCGACCGCCCTGAGCCGCACCGCTCCGCCCGTCCCGGAGGAACTGTCCCCGGACGCCTCACCCGCCCGCATCCTCACGTGGTACGAGCTGCCCCCGGAGCCCACCGTGGCCGGCTGGTTCACCACGTGGCGCTGGGACTGGTTCTGGGTGGCCGTGGCCGTGTTCCTGGCCGTGGTCTACCTGTGGTCCGCCGTGACGGTCTGGCGGCGCGGCGACACCTGGTCCCCCCTGCGCACCGCGTCCTGGTTCGTGGGTCTGGCGGCCCTGGTCTACGCCACGTGCGGCGGGGTGTCCGTCTACGCGCGCGTGCTGTTCTCCGCCCACATGGTGGAGCACATGACCCTCACGATGATCGTGCCCCTGTTCCTCGTGTCCGGCGCGCCCGTGACGGTGGTTCTCAAGGCACTGGAGCCCCGCCGGGACGGCACGCGTGGGCCGCGCGAGTGGATCCTGCGCCTCGTGCACTCCACGTGGGGGAAGATCGTGACCCACCCGATCTTCGCGGCGGCGAACTTCGCATTCTCGATCGTGCTGTTCTACTTCACGGACCTCTTCCGCTTCACCCTGCGCTACCACGTGGGCCACGAGTTCATGATGGTGCACTTCCTGTTCACGGGGTACATGTTCGCGCTCGTGCTGATCGGGATCGACCCCATCCCGCGCCGGCCCACCTACCCCATGCGGCTGGTGCTGCTGCTGGCCACCATGGCCGCCCACGCCTTCATCGGCATCAGCATCATGAGCCTCACCACCGTGCTGCAGGCCTCGTGGTTCGGCAACATGGGCCGCCCGTGGGGCCCCGGCGCCCTGGAGGACCAGCAGCTGGGCGGCATGCTCATGTGGGGCATCGGGGAGTTCCCCACGTTCCTGCTCGCCGTCATCATGGCCGTGCTGTGGGCCATGGAGGGCAGCAAGGAGAACCGCCGCGTGGACCGGCAGGCGGACCGCACGGACGACGCCGAGCTGCGCGCCTACAACGCGATGATGGCCGAACTCGCCGAACGGGACGAGCCCCGCCGCTGACCCGCCCCACTCCCACGTCCTGCCGCAGCGGAGGACGACGTCGCACGGGTCCGTCTCCGGGGCCCAGCCCCGTCCTCGGGCCCCCTGCCCGCTCCGGCACGCGGCGGCGTCGTCCCGGCGCAGCTGGCCCGGGGGTGCCCGGGGCGGTGTGCCGGGCGTCATGCGGTGCGCGGGAAGTCCTGGCGCGGGGATAGCGTTGGCAGGGAGAGAACCCCTGCACCCCCGTGGAAGGACCCCCGTTGACCGCTGCACGCATGACCACTCCCGTCCGCGCCTCCGAGCTCACCGGACGCGGCTGGCTCAACACCGGCGGGCAGGAGCTGGACCTGCAGGGCCTGCGGGGGAAGATCGTGATCCTGGACTTCTGGTCCTTCTGCTGCATCAACTGCCTGCACGTGCTGGACGAGCTGCGCCCGCTCGAGGAGAAGTACGGGGACGTGGTGGTCACGGTGGGTGTGCACTCGCCCAAGTTCGAGCACGAAGCGGACCCGGACGCGCTGGCGGCCGCGGTGGACCGCTACGAGATCACCCACCCCGTGCTGGACGACCCCCGCCTGCAGACCTGGGACGCCTACACGGCGCGCGCGTGGCCCACCCTGGTGGTGGTGGACCCCGAGGGCTACATCGTGGCGCACCTCTCCGGCGAGGGCCACGTGGCGGGTCTGACCTCACTGGTGGAGGAGCTCGTGGCCGAGCACGAGGAGAAGGGCACGCTGCACCGCGGGGACGGGCCGTACGTGCCCCGCCCCCAGCCCGAGGGGGACCTGCGCTTCCCCGGCAAGGTCGTGGCGCTGCCGGACGGCTCGTTCATGGTGAGCGACACCGGTCACCACCGCCTGGTCCAGCTGGAGTCCGACCTCACCACGGTGCGCCGCACCATCGGCTCGGGCGCACGCGGCTGGGCGGACGGCGGCCCGGAGCTCGCGCGGTTCAACGAGCCCCAGGGCATTGCCGTGCTCCCCGGCGCGGTGCGCTCGGCGGTGGGCTACGACCTCGTGGTCGCGGACACCGTGAACCACCGGCTGCGCGGCGTGGACCTGGGCAGCGGCTCGGTCCGCACGATCGCGGGCAGCGGTGTGCAGCGGCTGCTCGACGACGCCCGCGCCCGGGGCGTGGACCCCAACCTCGTTCCGGAGACCGATCCCACGGACGTGGCGCTGTCCTCCCCGTGGGACCTCGTGTGGTCCGACGCCGCGGACACCCTGGTGGTCGCGATGGCCGGCACCCACCAGCTGTTCTCCTTCGACCCGCGCACCGGCGCGATCGCGGTCCTGGCCGGCACCGGGGACGAGGGCCTGCGCGACGGCACCGCCCACGAGTCCTGGTTCGCCCAGCCCTCGGGGCTCGTGCAGGACGTGCACGGCACCGTGTGGGTCGCGGACTCCGAGTCCTCCGCGCTGCGCAGCGTGCGCTTCCCGCAGGCGGCCACCGGAGGCGGCGAGGCCGCGGACCCGGCCGGGGACAGCGGCGTCGGCAGCGCGGAGGGGACGCCCGTGGTGGAGTCGGCCGTGGGGCTGGGGCTGTTCGACTTCGGGTTCCGGGACGGTCCCGCGGGCGAGGCACGGCTGCAGCACTGCCTGGGCGTGACGGTGCTCCCGGACGGCTCCGTGGCCGTGGCGGACACCTACAACGGCGCGGTGCGCCGCTACGACCCGGCCACGCGGGAGACGACGACGCTCACGCGCGGACTCGCGGAGCCCTCGGACGTGCTGCTGGACACCGGTCAGGAGGAGCCCACGCTCGTGGTGGTGGAGACCAACGCGCACCGCCTGGTGCGTGTGGCGGTGCCCAAGCAGGCGCAGACCGTGGACGAGGGCGCGGCGCAGATGCAACGCAGGCGCACGCCCGTGGCTCCCGGTGAGCTGGAGCTCGCGGTGCGGTTCGCGGCACCGGCGGGACAGAAGCTCGACACCCGGTGGGGGGATCCCACGCAGCTGAAGGTCTCGTCCTCGCCCGAGGAGGCGCTCGCGGAAGGTGGCGGCACCGCTCAGGGCCTGACCCGCACGCTGCGCCTGGCCGAGGGCGTCACGGAGGGGGTCCTGCACGTGACCGCGCGCGCGGCGGCGTGCGACGGCTCCCCGGACGGCGAGATCCCCGAGCACGCGGCGTGCCACCTGTACCAGCAGGACTGGGGGATCCCGTTCACCGTGGACCCGGCAGCCCCCGCCACGCTCACGCTGGAGCTGCGCGGACTGGACTGAGGGCCGGACGGGGCTGGGGCCGGCGGGGGCGCAGGCCCTCCCTGCTCACCTCGGGGTGACCGTGGCCTTGTCCCCGGTGACCGCGAGCCGGGCGGAGAACGTGAACGGCACGTCCTTCGAGACCTTGGTGGTGTGCCCGTCGTAGAGGTCCACGGCGGTGAACTCGATGTGCGCGGTGCCCCTGCTGTCCGGAAGGGACCACTGGTCCGTGTGCGGGCCTCCGAGGCGCGGTTCGGGTGCGGGGTAGTCGGTGACGCGCCACGAGACCCTGCCCTGGATGCGCCCGGGGAAGTCGTGGGAGAACGGGCAGCCGGCCGGGTACAGGCTGTCCTGGGAGGCACACGCGTCCAGGTGGGAGTGGACCTGCTCCTCCACCTGCTGCCTGAGCTGCTCCGAGGGCACCGCCGTGAGCTCCATGGTGGTGCGCTGGTCCTCGTCGCTCACGGCCACCTCGCGGGGCTCCGCGCTGATCATGGGGGAGCTGTAGGAACCGGTGTAGACGCCGGGGTAGAACACGGCGAAGTCGCGGGACGAGCCGCGCAGCGCCACGGAGGCACCGTTGATGTCCACGGCCGTGGAACCGGGCATGGAGACGGTCATGGTGGGCAGGGTGGAGGGGTCGAAGTCCCACACCGTGAAGAACCCCCACTGGGTCTCGGCGGGGTGAAGGCTGAACTCCGAGGACGCCTCCCGGCCGTCCAGCAGGTAGGAGGCCCGCACCACGGCGTGGTCCCCGCCCGAGGACACCGTGGAGACCTGCACGTCCTCCAGGTGGCTGCCCGCCTCCCGGAGTGCCTCCCCGTCCAGCAGCGCCGCGTTCGAGTCCGGCACCCCGGCGTTCAGCAGACCGAGGGCCTTGCCGCCGTCGCCGTCCTGCAGGGCCTGGAAGTACTCGCGGACATCCGTCTCCGGCCCGTACTGGTACTTGTTGACGAGCGCAATGGTCACCGCCGTGGCCGCCACCGCCAGCACGATCAGGAAGAACCACGCCCCCACGGCCCTGACGATGCGATCACTGCGTTCCATGGCTCCCCACGGTAGTGGATGCCCGGGCGCGGGCCGGACGCGTGTCCCCCGAGCACTAGGCTGAACCCGGCGGCGCGGGGCACCTGCCCCGGTGCTCCGGTGCCACCCACCGTGGCCCAGCGACCCACCGGGCACCACCGGGGCCCAGCGACCTGGCCCGCCTGAGCTCACCGCGCTCGCCCAAGACCACCACCCACCGGGCCCACGGCCCCCGAGGAACCGCACCAGCACGCGCGAGGCAGCACATGGCAGAGACCGTCCGACAGATCCCCTCCCGGTACGGGGCACCCGAGCACGTGTTCCACCCCCGCCTGGGCTCCTACGGCCGCAGGATCGCCGCCGCGCTGCCCCCGCTGGGCGTCGCGGCCGCCGTGGTGGCCCTGCTGTACCACCGCCGCGCCGCAGGTCCCGTCACCGCGGCTCTCGCGCTCCTCGCCCTCCTGGGGCTGCTGGCGGCCTACGCGTACCTCCGCCCGGCCCTCGTGGTGCTCACTGCACGGCACGTGCTGCTCTCCCGGTGGGTGGGGTTCCGCGCCGTGGCACGGGAGCAGATCGCCCAGGTGGTCACGGTGGAGCACCTGCTGCCGGTCCACGGCGCAGCGGGCAGGACGCGCGGGCGTCCGCAGCTGTGGTTCGTCACCGCGTCCGGGCGCTGCGCGCTCGCCCTGCACGGCACCGTGTGGGACGGGAGGACGCTGCAGGACCTCGCGCTGCGCAGCGGCGTCGAGCACGTCAACTTCACCCGCGCCACCCCCGCCGAGGTCAGCGAGCACTGGCCCCGGCTCGTCTCCTGGCGGGTGCGGTACCCGCGGCTGCGCTACGCCACGTCCTCGCTCGCGCTGCTCGCCGTGATCGCCCTGCTCGCATGGTGGGCCTTCGGCGCGCCCGCGGCCTGAGCGCTCCTGCCGCCACCACCGCGCCACCCCGCCGCGAGGTCCTCGGGAGCCGCGCCGGCGCCGTCCGCGGGTCGTCCTCGCCATCCGCTGCCGCGACATCCCGGGAGGCTGCGCCGGTGCCGTCACCGGGCAGTCACCGCGCCCGCTACCGGGCACGACGACGGCCGGTCCCCTCGGAGGGGGCCGGCCGTCATCGCGTGCTCGCCGCGGTGGGAGCTCGGGTGCGTGTGGGGGTCAGAGAGCGGTGGAGCCGCCCTGCCCGGTGCTCTCCCGGCCCGTGACGGCATCCCCGCCGCGGTGCGCCGCAGCGCCCGTCGTGGCGGTCCCGGCTCCCGTGTGGGTGTTCTGCCCGCCGCGGGAGGCGTCCCGCTGACGGGCGCGCTCGATCTCGGACTTGCGCTCCTCGTTCGCCTCGCGGGTCAGCTCTGCGCCGGCCTCGGCGTCGCGCGTGAGGTTCTCGCCGGTCTCCGGGTTGAACACGTGCATCCGGCGGCTGTCCAGCCAGATCTTGGCGGTGGACCCGCCGCGGATCCGGGAGGAGGCGTCCAGGGAAACGATGACCTGGGCGGGCATCTCGTCCGCGTCCAGTTCCTGGGCCAGCTCGTTCAGCTTGTGCTGCACGGTCTGGTCCTGCTCGTACTGGATGTAGCCGTACTGCTGGTTGCCCAGCCACTCTGTGTGGGTGAACTCGGCGTCGAACATGGTCCCGTGGCCCACCTTCGCCTCGTCCACGAACTTGGCGTCCTCGAAGTGCTCGGGGCGCAGCCCCAGCAGCACGAGCTCGGGCGCGCCGGAGAGCTTCGCCTGCACCCGCTCGGGGACCTCGATGTCACCGATGGGGGTCTGGAACACCCCGCCGCTGATCCGCGCCGGGATGAAGTTCATGGACGGAGCGCCGATGAACCCCGCCACGAACAGGTTGACGGGCTGTTCGTACAGCTCGCGCGGGGAGGCGATCTGCTGCAGCTGACCGCGCTTGAGCACGGCCACGCGGTCACCGAGGGTCATGGCCTCGGTCTGGTCGTGCGTCACGTACAGGGACGTGATGCCCATGCGACGCTGCAGCTGGGCGATCTCCGTGCGCATCTGACCGCGCAGCTTGGCGTCCAGGTTGGACAGCGGCTCGTCGAAGAGGAACGCGTCCGCGTCCCGCACGATCGCGCGGCCCATGGCCACGCGCTGGCGCTGACCACCCGAGAGGTTCGCCGGCTTGCGCTCGAGGTGCTCGTTGAGGTCCAGCGTCTCGGCGGCCTCGCGCACCTTCCGGTCGATCTCGTCGTTGCTGAACTGGCCCTTGGCCAGGCGCAGCGGGAACGCGATGTTCTCGTACACCGACAGGTGCGGGTACAGGGCGTAGTTCTGGAACACCATCGAGAGGTTGCGGTCGCGCGGCTGGCGGTCGTTGACACGCTCGCCGTTGATCTTGAGGTCACCGCTGGTGATGTCCTCCAGGCCCACGACCATGCGCAGGAGCGTGGACTTGCCGCAGCCCGAGGGTCCCACGAGGATCAGGAACTCGCCGTCCGCGATGTCGATGGAGATGTCGTTGACCGCCGGGAAGCCGTCGTCGTACTTCTTGACGAGGTGCTCCATGGTGATTGCTGCCATGTCTTCTCAGTCCTAACTGTGTCTAAGCGTGGAAGGGGGAGGCCCGGGCTCAGCCCTTGACCGCGCCCTGGGTCAAACCGGAGACGATCTGGCGCTGGAAAGCCAGCACGAGGAGCACCACGGGAATCGTGACGATGATCGCCGCCGCGGAGATGGCGCCGGCCGGGTCCTCGAACTGCGAGGCGCCGGTGAAGAACGCGAGGGCCGCGGGCACCGGGCGGGCCGCCGAGGTGGAGGTCAGGCCGATGCCGTAGACGAAGTCGTTCCACGCGATGAAGAACGCGATGATCGCCGTGGTGAACACACCCGGCATGGCCAGGGGCACGATCACCTTGCGGAACGCCTGCCACGTGGTGGCGCCGTCCACCTGGGCCGCGCGCTCCAGGTCCCACGGGATCTGCTGGAAGAACGCGGTGAGCGTCCAGATGGAGATCGGCAGCGTCAGGGACAGGTAGGGGATGATCAGGCCGAGCCAGGTGTCGTACAGCCCGATCTGACGCCACAGGTTGAACAGCGGCGTGACGATCGAGATGACGGGGAACATGGAGACCATCAGCGCCGTGGTCAGCACGAGCTTCTTGCCGGGGAAGTCCAGCCGTGCGATGGCGTACGCGCACAGGGTGGCCAGCACCACGGCGATGAACGTGGCGATCAGCGAGATGCCGATGGAGTTGCGCAGCGCGGGGAGGAAGAGGTCCTTGGCGTCCCCCACGAAGATCTGCTCGTAGTTCTCCCCCACGAACTTGCTGGGGAGGAACTTCCCGGAGTTCAGGTCCGAGGGGGCCTTGAACGAGGTCATGAGGATGGACAGCACCGGGAACAGTGCGTACACCAGCACCAGGACGGAGATGACGGTCCAGCCGATTTTCTGTTTCGTGCTCAGCATGGCGGGTTACTTCCCCTTCCCAGAGCCACCGGTGAGGTCGACCTTGAAGACCTTGATGGCCACGAGCGCGATGATCATCACGCAGATGAACAGGATCACCGAGATGGCCGAGCCCAGGCCGATCTCGAGGCGACCGATGGACGTGCGGTACGCGAGCAGGGAGAGCGTCTCGGTGCCGTACTGCCCCTGGGTCATGATGAAGATGTTGTCGAAGATGCGGAAGGCGTCCAGCGCACGGAACACCACGGCCACCATGATGGCGGCTTTCATGTTCGGCAGGACCACCCGGGTGAGCCGCTGCCACGAGGACGCGCCGTCCACACGGGCGGCCTCCGTGAGCTCGCCGGGCACCTGGGCCAGGCCGGAGAGCAGCAGCAGGGAGATGAACGGGGTGGTCTTCCAGATCTCGGAGGCCATGATCACGGTCAGGGACGGGCCCGCGGAGGCGAACCAGTTGAAGTCCGGACCGATCACGGGCAACCAGGAGAGCCAGTTGTTGACGTACCCGGTGGTGATGTCGAACGCGTAGAACCACGCGAACGCGGAGACCACGGTGATGATGCCGTAGGGCACCAGGATGGCGGTGCGCAGCAGTCCCCGGGTGGCCTTGATGGCGCTGTGCATCACGAGCGCCAGGGCCAGGCCGAGCACGAGCTCCACGAGCACGGTGACCACGGTGATGAGCATGGTCACCCCCAGGTCCTGCCAGAACACGGGGTCCGAGAACACGGTGGCGTAGTTGCCCAGGAACACGAACTCCTTGTCCCCGGGCGCGGTGAGCCGGAAGGAGAACAGGGAGTCCCACAGGGCCTGGACGATCGGGTACAGCGTGACCAGGAGCATGATCACGAACGCGGGGCCGGCGAGCAGCCACCCCAGTTTCCGCTCCGAGCGGGCCCGGTCCGAGAGGTGGGTCTTGGACCGGCCCTTCTCCGGTGCGGCCGCGCGAGCGCGCGAGTCGACGGTGCTACTCACAGCAGCGCATCTCCCTTCAGGACTTCCTTGATGAATTCGGTGGTCTCACGAGGGGTGTCCTCGCTGACGTCGCCGGGCGGGGTCCAGTTCTGCTGGATGGCCGTGGAGATCTCGTTGTAGTACGGGGTCTGCGGGCGCGGCCTGGCGGCGTCGAGGGACTTCCGGATGGTGTCGGACATGGGGTAGGCCTTCTTGACCTCGGGGTCGTCGAACGCCTTCGCGGAGGACGGCGGGTTGCCGTTGGTGGCGAAGTACTGCGCCTGGTGCTCGGAGGAGACGATGCACTGCACGGCGTCCCACGCGAGGTCCTGGTGCTGCGAGGAGGCACCCACGCCCAGGTTGATGCCGCCGAGCGGGGGAGCGGACGGGGTGTCGGCGTTCACGCGGGGCCACGTGGTCCACTTGATGTCGTCCACCACGGACTGGTCCAGGGAGCCTTCCTTCACAGCACTCTGGGAGGCGGAGTAGATGAAGGGCCAGTTGACCATGAACGAGCCCTTGTCCCCCTGGAACTGGATCATGGAGGCGTTCTCGTCCTGGGTGGCCAGGCCCGGTCCGCCCAGGCCGTCCTTGCCGATGGTGCCGATGATCTCCGCAGCCTTGCGGCCCTGCTCGGAGTCCAGGTTGACCTGCGCGTCCTGGCCCTTCTCGCCGTCGGTGACGATGTGCCCGCCACCGGACTCCACGAGGCCGTTGACCCACACGGACATGGACTCCCCGCGGATGCCCTGCACGCCCAGGTGCTTGTCCTGGGACTGGGCGGCCTTGATGATCTGGTCCCACGTGACGGGCTGGGACATGTCCAGGCCCGCGGCCTTCGCCACGGACTCGCGGTACCACAGCAGCTGCGTGTTGGCCCAGAAGGGCACGGCCACGAGCTCGCCGTTCCACGTGGCTCCCTTGAGGGGGCCCTCGAGAGTGTCCTGCGTGGTGGCCGACACGACGTCCTGGGGCGGCTTGGCCAGGAAGCCCGGCTCCGCGAGCTCGGGCACGAACGGCGGGTCCAGGCTCATGATGTCCATGGAGGAGTCCCCGGCGGCGAGGCGGCGGGCGAGCTGCTCGCGCTGCGAGGAGGCGTCACGCGGCAGCAGGGAGGTCTGGATGGTGTACTTGCCGCCCGAGGCCTCCGAGCAGTCCTGCGCGATGACGGCCTGACCGCCGTCGTCCGGGTTGATGTACCACGTGAGGGTGGGCGGGCCGGACTCCCCGCCGCTGCACCCCGTGAGCAGCAGCGCGGACGCGGCCGCGACGGCCGCGACGCTGCGGACGGCGCGCGGTGTCCCGGCCCTGCGTGAGTGGTGAGTGGACTTCACAGTGGTTCCTCCCCTGGAGAGCGCATGTGCTGACCGGATCCGTCCGGGCATCCGCTGCGAATCCCGGTCGATTCAGCATCTGCACAGTCTACGGGTGGTGTGCGTCACGTCTGCCGTGTGACTCGGCGCTCAGGACAGGAAGACAGCGACCACCGTCATGCTCAGCACGGAGGTCACGGTGGTGAGCAGGACGGTGTCGCGGCACACCGTGGTGGCGCGGTCGTAGCGCACGGCCGCCACGTAGAGGTTCTGCGCCGTGGGCAGCGATCCCATGACCACGGCCGCGTACAGAGCCGACCCCTCGAGCCCGAGCACCCGTGCGAGCACGAGGGCCAGCAGGGGGTGGAGCACCACCTTGGCGCCCGTGGCCAGGAGCGTGTCCGCGCGGGCGCCGCGCACGGAGAGGGGGCGGGTGCCCACGAGGGAGATGCCGAAGGCGATCAGCATGGCGGGCACGGCGGCGCCGGCCACGATCCGCACGGGTTCCATCACGAGGTCCGGCGGGGTCAGGCCCGTGGTGGAGGACATGATGCCGAGGGCCGAGCCCACGATCAGCGGATTGCTCCCGATGCCGCGCAGCACGGAGCCCACGGTGGGCCGGTGCCCGCCCGTGAGCGTGTCCATCACGGTCAGGTACAGAGGTGTGTTCAGCGCCAGCTGGAACAGCATCACGGGTGCCACCCGGGAGGCGTCCCCCAGCACGAACAGCGCGATGGGGATCCCGAGGTTCGCCGCGTTGACCTGCCCGGCGGCCTGCGCGCCCATGACCACGGTGGAGGCGTCCCGTGCGAGCACGAACCGGGAGAGCAGCCCGTACGCGAGCATCGTGAGCCATGCGGACCCCGCGGCCACCAGGAGCGGAGCGGAGAAGACGTGGCGGACGTCCGCCTGGGCCAGCGTGGTGAACAGCAGCGGCGGGGAGCCCACGTAGAACGCCAGCCGGGACAGCACCTGCTGGGCGTCCGCGCCGAGCACCCCCGTGCGTCCCACCAGGTATCCCAGCCCGATCACGGCCCACACGATGAAGAAGCCGGACAGCACACCTGCCATGGACGCGCTCCTCGGGTCGGCGGTGCTGGTCGGTGGTCTGCCACGAGCGGCCCCGGGGAGGGGGCCGGGCCCTGGGCACGGGAACACCGGACCGCGGGTCCCGGCCCGCAGGGTGAGCGGCGCGTCAGACGCCGTCGACGGCGGAGTCCTCCCGGGCGGCGTCGTGGTCCCGGGCGTGCGGCGGGCGCACCATGTCCCCGACCACCGCGTCCGCCGGGTCCGAGCCCAGGGCCACGATCCGGTTGCGCTCGTCCACGTGCACCACGTGGGGTTCGTGGGAACGGGCCTCAGCGGTGTCCATGAGGGCGTAGGCGATCAGGATCACGAGGTCCCCGGGGTGCACCAGGTGCGCGGCGGCGCCGTTGATGCCCAGCACGCCGCTGCCGCGCTCTCCGGCGATCGTGTAGGTCTCCAGCCGGGCGCCGTTGGTGATGTCCACGATGGAGACGAGCTCTCCCGGGAGGATGTTCGCGGCGTCCAGCAGGTCCTGGTCCACGGTCACGGACCCCACGTAGTGCAGGTCCGCCTGGGTCACGGTGGCGCGGTGGATCTTGCCGGTGAACATGGTGCGCAGCATGGGTGCTCCTGGTGCGAGGTGTGGTCCGGTTCCATGGCGGGTGCTGGCCGCCGAGGAGTGCAGCGGGGCGGGGCGCCCAACGGCACGGGGTCCGGCACGCAAACGCCCCGGGACCTCTGCGGGTGCCCGGGGCGTGGTGCGTGGAGCGGCTGACGGGAATCGAACCCGCGTATCAGGCTTGGGAAGCGTGCGCTCTACCATTGAGCTACAGCCGCACTGCTCCGTCACGGCGTCGGCTCGAAACCGGCACCCGATGGAACGCCCACCACTGTACAACACGATGCGCCGCCCCGCCGATCCGCCCCGGCCGTGGACTACCGTGGACACGTGCTCATCTCCGACCGCGACATCCGCCGCCAGCTGGACTCCGGACGCGTGCGCCTGGAGCCGTACGACCCGGCCATGATCCAGCCCGCGAGCGTGGACGTGCGCCTGGACCGCTGGTTCCGGCTCTTCGACAACCACAAGTACGCGCACATCGACCCCGAGCAGGAGCAGCCCGGGCTGACGCGGCTCGTGGAGGTGGCCCCGGACGAGCCGTTCGTGCTGCACCCCGGGGAGTTCGTGCTGGGGGCCACCTACGAGAAGGTCACCCTGCCGGAGGACGTGGCGGCGCGCCTCGAGGGGAAGTCCTCCCTGGGGCGGCTGGGCCTGCTCACGCACTCCACGGCGGGGTTCATCGACCCCGGCTTCTCCGGCCACGTGACCCTGGAGCTGTCCAACATGGCCACCCTGCCGATCAAGCTGTGGCCGGGCTCCAAGGTGGGGCAGCTGTGCTTCTTCCAGCTCTCCTCCGCCGCGGAGCACCCCTACGGCAGCGGCGCGTACGGCAACCGGTACCAGGGTCAGCGCGGCCCCACGGCCTCGCGCAGCCACGTGAACTTCCACCGCACGGTCATCGAGTAGCCACGCCGCGTCACACGCGGGTGGTGGTCAGCCCCTCCGGCGGCCTGGGCGTGAGCAGCAGCAGCGCGAGCCCCACGCCCACCACCACGAGGATGCCCAGGATCCCCCAGATCTGGGCTCCCAGCAGCGAGACGAACAGCCCGAACAGTCCCGGCGCCATGAAGCTCACGGCGCGTCCCGTGGTGGCGTACAGCCCGTAGATCTCACCGTCCCGGCCGGGCGGGATGAGTCGCCCCAGGTACGTGCGCGACGCCGCCTGGGCCGGTCCCACGAACAGGCACAGTGCCAGCCCGCACACCCAGAACGCGGGCTTGCCGGTCCAGAACAGCAGCACCACGCCGGCCACCATGATGCCCACGAGGGAACCGGTGATGACCGCCCGGGGGCCCAGGGCGTCGTCGAGCGCGCCGCCCACGAACGCGCCGAGGGCCGCGATGAGGTTCGCCGCGACCGCGAAGACGATGACCTCCGTGAGGGAGAAGCCGAAGGTGCCGGCCGCGAGCACCCCGCCGAACGTGAAGACGCCGGCGAGCCCGTCCCGGTAGACGGCGGAGGAGAGCAGGAAGAACACGGTGGCCCGGGAGACCCGCCACAGCGAGGCGATCGTGGCGAACAGCTCGCGGTAGGCCCCGAGGATCCCCCCGCGGTGCGCGGGCGCCTCGGGGGCGGGCAGCGGCGGGCCCGCGAGTCCCCCCAGCGTGGGGGTGGCCGCGGGGGAGGGCCCGTGGACGGCGCCGTCGTACGAGCGGAACGGCATGGAACGGGCGGTGACCATGAGGGGGAGGCAGAAGACCAGGATCCAGACGGCGCTGAACAGGGCCACGGCGCGGTAGTTCAGGGCGTCGTCCGTGGGGATGCCGAGGAAGCCGGGCGTGACGAAGCCGAAGAGCACGAAGGCCAGCGCGAAGATCCCGCCCACGTAGCCCGCGCCCCAGCCCCAGCCGGAGACCTTGCCCATGCGTGCGGGGCCGGCGAGGGCGGGGAGCATGGAGTTGTAGCCCACCGTGGCGAACTCCTGGGCCACGCTGCCCACGGCCACGAGGCCCACGCCCAGGTAGAGGTACGCGGGCTCCGGGCGCGTGAGGAACGCCAGGCCCGTGCACAGCACGAGCACCCACGAGTTGACCGTGAGGAAGCGCGCGCGGGACCGGGGGGTGTCCCCGCGCTGTCCCACGATCGGAGCGGTCAGGGCGATCACGAAACCCGCCACGGCCATCGCCGCGCTGAGCACCGTGGAGGTGTACTCGGGGGTGCCGAACGCCGAGCTCGTGAGGTAGACCGTGAACACGAACGTGAGCATCACGGAGTTGTAGGCGGAGGTGCCGGTGTCCCAGAGGCACCACATCAGCACCCGGGCGCGCGAACCACCCTGGGCGGGGGCGTCGGGGGCGGTCTCCGGGTGGGCGCCGGGGCGCGGGGGGTGCTGCGGGGCCGTTCGGCTGTGCTCACCGGTCATGGGTTCACCCTACGGTGCGGCGCGGGTCACAGCGGGTGTGCGCGCCCGCCGTGCGGCCCGGGCCCCGACGGAACGGGAGGGGACGCGTCAACAATCCGTTTTGTTACGATGGGGTCTCCGCTTGCCCTCCCCACTTCTCCGTGACCGCCACTGTGCCCTGCCCGGGGCGCGGGTGCGTTCCCAGCGGCCCGAAAGGCAGGATTCCATGGTCCCGGTGCTGCTCCTCCACGGGATCGCCGCGCTGCTCGCACCCTCGATCATCCGGCGCACCGGTCGCTCGGGGTTCTACGTGGTGGCCCTGGCGCCGCTGGCGGGCCTCGTGTGGCTCTGCCTCGGCACGTCCCGCGTCTACGGCCCCGAGGGCGCCTGGTCCACCACCTTCGAGTGGATCCCCCAGCTGGACATCACCCTGTCCTTCCGCATGGACGCGCTGGCCTGCATGATGTGCCTGCTGGTGCTGGGTGTGGGGACCCTGGTGCTCGCGTACTGCGCGCGCTACTTCAAGGCGGACGCCGAGGGCATCGGCCCCTTCGCGGCGCAGCTCGTGGCCTTCGCCGGTGCGATGTTCGGGCTGGTCACCGCGGACGACCTCATGGTGCTGTTCATCTTCTGGGAGATCACCTCGGTGCTCTCCTTCCTGCTGATCTCCTACTCCCGCACCAAGCTCGCCGCGCGCCGTGCCGCGCTGCAGGCGCTCGTGATCACCACCGCGGGCGGGCTCGCGATGCTCGTGGGGCTGCTGATGCTCGGGCACGAGGCGGGGACCTACCGGATCTCGGGCGTGCTGGAGGCGGCCCCCGAGATGCTGGGCTCCACCACCGTGGACGTGGCCGTGGTGCTCGTGCTCGCGGGCGTGGTGACCAAGTCCGCGCTGTTCCCCACCCACTTCTGGCTCCCCGCAGCCATGGCCGCGCCCACCCCCGTGTCCGCCTACTTGCACGCCGCGGCCATGGTCAAGGCCGGCATCTACCTGGTGGCGCGGCTGGCCCCGGGCTTCTCCGGCACCACGTACTGGCTGCCCGTGACCCTCACGCTGGGCCTGGGGACCATGGTCTTCGGCGGCTGGGTGGCGCTGCGGCAGTACGACCTCAAGCTCATCCTCGCCTACGGCACGGTGAGCCAGCTGGGCTTCATCACGTCCGTGGTCGCCTTCGGCACCCCGGACACCGCCATGGCGGGGATGGGCATGGTCATGGCCCACGGGCTGTTCAAGGCCACGCTGTTCCTGAGCGTGGGCGTGATCGACCACCAGGCCGGCACCCGTGACATCCGCAGGCTGTCCGGGGTGGGCTGCCAGGCCCCCAAGCTGTTCACGGTGGCCGTGATCGGTGCCGCGTCCATGGCGGGCCTTCCCCCGCTGCTGGGTTTCGTGGCCAAGGAGGCCGTGATCACGGCCTTCCTCGAGGAGGTCTCCGAGCCCGCGGGTCTCGCGGCACTCGTGTGCGCCGTGGTGGGTTCCGTGCTCACGTTCGCCTACAGCGCCCGCTTCCTGTGGGGCGGTTTCGCCCGCAAGTCCGCCCGCTTCTCCGAGCTCGACGCCGCTCCGGACGGCCAGTCCGTGATCAGCGAGTTCACGCCCGCGCCCTGGGCGTTCCTCCTGGCCCCCATGGTCCTGGCGGCCGCCACCGTGGTGCTGGGGCTGCACCCTGCACCGCTGGAGGCGGGCATCGCTCCCTACCAGGAGCTGTTCCCGCACGCGGAGGACGCCCACGTCCACCTCGAGCTGTGGCACGGACTCACCCCGGCGCTCGGGCTCTCCGCCCTGATCATCGCGGCGGGCGCGCTGCTGCACGCGGCCCGGCGCCCGGTCTCCGAGCTCCAGAAGCGGCTGCCGTCCCTGCCCACCGGGGACTACGTGTACCGCCGGATCATCAACGTGCTGGACATCGTGGCCGTGTGGCTCACCGGCCGCACCCAGCGCGGTTCGCTCATGTTCTACCTGTCCGTGATCCTCGTGACCGCGATCGTGGTGCCGCTCGTGGCGCTGTTCTGGTACGAGACCCCGCCGCTGGCCGGGTTCCGGTACGGGGACTCGCCGGCGCAGGTGGTCACCGGGATCGTGATGGTCGCCGCCGCCCTGCTGGCGCTCACGGCCGGCAAGCGGTTCCTGGCCGTGCTGCTGGTGTCCGTGACCGGCTACGGCCTGGCGCTGATGTTCGCGCTGCACGGCGCGCCGGACCTGGCCCTGACCCAGATGCTCGTGGAGACCATCTCCCTGGTGGCCTTCGTGCTGGCCCTGCGCTCCCTGCCCGGCCCCCTGTGGAACCGGCGCAAAGCCGGCCACCGTGTGTTCCGGGCCGTGTTCGCCGTGGTCTTCGGGCTGTTCATGATGGCCCTCGCGGTGTTCTCCCTGTCCTCCCGCACGGCCGAGCGGATCTCCCTGAACATGCCCCGGATGGCATACGAGCTGGGTCACGGGGAGAACGTGGTCAACGTGATCCTCGTGGACATCCGCGCGTGGGACACCATGGGGGAGATCTCCGTGCTCACCGTGGCGGCCACCGGCATCGCCTCCCTGATCTTCGTGAAGGGCCGAGGGGACCGGTTGCGCAGCGAGCGCCACCTGCTGGACTCGCGTCAACTCAAGGCCCTGCGGGGCGCGGACTCCGCGGCCCACTCGCCGCAGGCCAGGACCCAGGAGATCGAGGTGGCCCGGCGCTTCACGTCCCGCCCGGACGCGGATCCGTTCCTGCTGGCCGGACGCACCCTGGCACCGGAACGGCGCTCCATCGTGTTCGAGGTGGTCGCCCGGCTGCTGTTCCACACGTTCATGATCGTCTCCCTGTACCTGCTGCTCGCCGGGCACAACGACCCCGGGGGTGGATTCGCCGGCGGCCTCATGGCCTCGCTCGCCCTGACCCTGCGCTACCTGGCCGGCGGCCGCTACGAGCTCGAGCGGGCCACTCCCGTCAACGCGGGCTGGATGCTCGGGGCCGGTCTGGGCATCGCCTCCCTCTACGCCGTGGCGCCCGTGCTCTTCGGCGGGGCGGTGATGGAGAGCCACACGTTCGAGTGGGACCTGCCGCTGTTCGGACACGTCAAGTTCGTCACGGCCCTGATCTTCGACGTGGGCGTGTACCTGATCGTGGTGGGCCTGGTGCTGGACATCCTGCGCTCCCTGGGCGGCCGCATCGACGAGCGGATCGAGCGCTCCGCCGTGGACCGGGAGAGGCAGCGCTCGGGCCGTGGCTCCAGGATCCGCCTGACCCGCAGCGGGGCCACGATGACCGCCCGGCGTTCCGACGATCCCGATGTCCCGGAGGGCTCCATGGTCTCCGGCGACGAAGTCTCGGAGGTGCGGCAGTGACCGTGAACCTGACCATGCTCGTGGTGATGGGCGTGCTGTTCTCCGTGGGGGTCTACCTCCTGCTGGAGCGCTCCCTCACCCGCGTCCTGCTGGGGCTCATGCTGCTCACCAACGGTGCGAACCTGCTGATCCTGCACACGAGCGGAGTGCCCGGCGCCGCGCCGCTCTACGACAAATCACTGGGCGGCTCAGAGTACTCGGACCCCCTGCCGCAGGCGCTCGTGCTCACGTCGATCGTGATCTCGCTGGCCACCACCGCGTTCCTGCTGAGCATGATCTGGCGCTCGTGGGTCCTCGCCCGCCGGGACGAGATCCAGGACGACCTCGAGGACCGTCGCGTGGCCCAGCAGTCCTCCTACGACGCCGAGGACGACGACGCCATGCCGCAGGACACCTCCGAGTTCAGCCACGGTGACGCGCGGTTCACCCCGTCCCGGCACAACGCCGAGGAGGCCACGGAGTCGCCGGGTCACCACAGGGTCGAGAAGCGGCAGCGGGACGACGGGAGGAGCACCCATGAGCACTGATCTGGCGCAGCTCGCACCGCTCGCCGTGCTGATCCCGTTCGTGGGCGCGGCCGTGAACTTCGTGGTGGTCCACCGCAACAGGCTCCAGCGCACCGTCACCGTGGGCACCATGGTGCTCACGCTCGTGCTCAACGCGCTCATGCTCGCGGACGTGTGGAACCAGGGGCCGCAGGCCGTGCACCTGGGGGGCTGGGCCGCGCCGTACGGAATCGTGATGGTGGTGGACCAGCTCTCCGCCCTGATGCTCGTGGTCTCGGTGGTCGTCTCCCTCACGGTGCTCGTCTACGCGGTGAGCGAGGGTGTGGCCGGCGGGGACGACGAGGGCCCCATCTCGATCTTCTACCCCACGTTCCTGCTGCTCGTGGCCGGGGTGTCCAACGCGTTCCTCGCGGGGGACCTCTTCAACCTCTACGTGGGATTCGAGATCCTGCTGACCGCGTCCTACGTGCTGCTCACCATGGGCGGCACGGCGCAGCGCATCCGGGCGGGCGTCACGTACGTGGTGGTCTCGGTGATCTCCTCGATCCTGTTCCTGATCTCGCTCGGGATGATCTACGGCGCCACGGGAACCGTGAACATGGCGGACCTCTCCGTGAAGCTCGCGGACCTGCCGCAGGGCACGCAGATGCAGCTGCACCTGATGCTGCTCATCGCCTTCGGGGTCAAGGCGGCGGTCTTCCCGCTGTCCTTCTGGCTGCCGGACTCCTACCCCACGGCGTCCGCTCCCGTGACCGCGGTGTTCGCGGGACTGCTGACCAAGGTGGGCGTCTACTCGATCATCCGCACCGAGACCCTGCTGTTCCCGGGACGCCAGATCAACGACCTGCTCATGTGGGTGGCCCTGCTGACCATGCTGGTGGGCATCCTGGGTGCTCTCGCCCAGATCGACATCAAGCGCATGCTCTCGTTCACGCTCATCAGCCACATCGGCTACATGATCTTCGGCATCGCGGTGGGCACCCCGCAGGCGCTGGCCGCGGTGGTCTACTACATCGCGCACCACATCGTGATCCAGACCAGCCTGTTCCTCGTGGCGGGGCTGATCGAGCGGCGCGGCGGCTCCACCAACGTGGACCGGCTCGCGGGGCTGCTGAAGATCTCGCCCCTGCTGGGAGTGCTCTACCTGATCCCGGCGCTGAACCTCGGGGGGATCCCCCCGTTCTCCGGGTTCCTGGGCAAGGTGGGTCTGCTCGAGGCGGGCATCAGCAGCGGCACGTGGCTGGACTACCTCCTGGTGGGGGTGTCCGTCCTGGTCTCGCTGCTCACGCTCATGGCACTGGTGCGCGTGTGGAACCGCGTGTTCCTGCGCCGCGTGGACGACGCCGAGTACCCGGACCCCGTGCTGCGCGCCACCACCGCGCAGGGCCACCGGCCGCGCACCTCGCGGGTGGTCGCGGGCAAGCCCGGCAGCAGGTTCTCGGGCGCGGCCCCCGTGGTCCTGCTCCCCAAGACCATGGTGGGTGCCACGACGGCGCTCGTGGCGGTGGGCGTGGCCCTCACCGTCCTCGCGGGGCCGCTCTTCGACCTCGCGGGCAGCGCCGCCGACAACCTCGTGCACCCCGACCGCTACACCGAGGCCGTGCTCGCCCCCGTGGGCGAGGGCGGCGTGAGCGAGGAGGCCCCGTGAGCACGTCCGCCGTCCGCCGGCAGTCCCGCAACTCCCTGCGCGCCGAGCTGCCCCTCATCCTGTGGCTCGTGGTGGTCTGGGGCGCACTGTGGGGGGACTGGAGCCCCGGCAACCTGGTCTTCGGGCTGATCCTGGCCCTGCTGGTCACGCGCCTGCTGGTGCTGCCACCCGTCCGGCTCTCGGGCAGGTTCAACGTGGTGCACTTCGCGCTGTTCGTGGTCACGTTCGTCTGGCAGGTGGCCAAGGCCAGCCTGGTGGTGTTCCTGGTGGCCCTGCGGAAGGGACCCCGGGTGCGCAACGCCGTGCTGGGGACCCGGCTGCGCCAGAACAACGACCTCCTGATGACCGCCGTGGGGCACACCATGGCGCTGATCCCCGGGTCCCTCGTGGTGGAGGTGGACCGGGGGAACGGCATCCTCTACTTCCACGTCCTGAACATCGCCACACCGGCGCACGCGGAGGCCTTCCGCCGCTCCGTCCTGGACACCGAGGCGGCCTGGATCCGGATCATGGGCTCCCGGGAGGACCTCGCGCTGCTGCCCGTGAAGGGGGACCCGGGGCGCACGGAGGCCTCGGGCGCGGTGGAGTCCCCCACCGAGAACATGCAGGAGGCCGGGAACGGCCCAGGAGAGGAGCGCTCATGACCGTGTTCGACGTGGCCGTGTGGGTGTGCGGTGTCATCCTGGCGCTCGCCGCCGTGGGCACCCTCTACCGCCTGGCCAAGGGGCCCTCGCTGCTGGACCGGGTCATCGCCACGGACGTGCTGCTCGCCATCGTGGGCGCGGCGCTCGCCGTGGAGATGGTCTACCACCACCACACCGACAACATCGTGCTGCTGGTGATCGTCTCCCTCGTGGGCTTCCTGGGCTCCGTGACGGTCGCGCGCAACGTGGGACTGGACCGCTCGTGAACTGGCAGACCGTGGTGGACGTCGTGGCGCTCGTGTGCCTGGTGGTGGGATCCTTCATGTCCCTGGCGGCCGCGGTGGGTCTGGTGCGCTTCCCCGACCTGCTCTCGCGCATGCACGCGGGGACCAAGCCCCAGGTCTTCGGGCTGCTCCTGCTGCTCACTGCGGTGGCACTGGAGAGCGGAGAGCCCCGGATGGTCCCGCTGCTGGTCCTCGCGTGGATCTTCCAGCTGCTGACCGTTCCGGTGTCCGCGCACATGGTGGGCCGCGCCGCGTACCGTTCCAAGCACCTGCACGAGGAGAACCTCGTGGCGGACGAGCTGCGGGACGTCGTGGCGCGCGCCGGGGACGAGTCCGGCTGAGGGTGGCATCCTGCCGCCTCCCCCGCAGCGGTGTCCCCGGCCACGCGCCGAGGTTCGTATGCTGGGGTAGGAACACGACGCCGTCGCCCACCCTGCGCCGGCGGCACTCACGAGAACCAAGGAGAAACCCATGAACAAGGCGATGGACCTGCTCGGCACGGCCGCTTCCCTGGGCGGTGTGGCCCTGTCCAACAAGGCGCTGACCGTGGTCTGGAAGAAGGTCACGGGCAACGAGCCCCCCGCCAAGAACCCGGACGAGGACGAGGCCTGGCGGGACATCATCCTCTGGTCCCTGCTCACGGGCCTGGTGGGCACCGTCATCAAGGTGGGCATCTCCCGCCAGGTGGCCAAGATGCAGTCCGAGGACAACGACTCCGCGAAGACCTCGCAGACCGAGATCTGATCCGCGTGACCGCGGCCCCCGGGCTACGGCCCGCACCGCACGACGCCGCACGGCCGGGTACCCCGCGTACCCGGCCGTGCGTCGTCTAGACTGGGGGCTCAACGACAGGGGAGCGCCGCAGCGGCGCTGAGAGTGCGCGCGAGCGCAGACCCTCGAACCTGATCCGGTTCATACCGGCGCTAGGGAGTCGAGCATCTCAGGGGCACGGACGCACGGGCGTCCGCAGTCCCTCCCCTCCTGGAGTCTTCAGGAGGATCTTCATGACGCAGGTACGCAGCACCACCGCACGCACGTCCCCGGGCCGGGGGCCCCGCACGCAGTCGTGGCGGGTGGTGGACATCGTGGTGGCCGCCGTCCTGGCGGCGGTGTGCGCGGTGATCTTCTGGATGTGGTCCAACCTGCTGTACCCCGTGGTGTCCACGAGTGCCGTGGCGTACCCGCCCTCGGCCGGTCTCATCTCGGGCGGCTGGCTCGTGGCGGGCACCCTCGGCGCGCTGATCATCCGCAAGCCCGGCGCCGCACTGTTCTGCGAGTTGCTGGCCGCCGTGCTGGAGGGCTTCCTGGGCACGCACTTCGGCTGGACCGTGGTGATCTCGGGCCTCGTGCAGGGCCTGGGCGTGGAGCTCGTGTTCCTCCTCACCGGGTACCGGCGCTTCGGGCTGCTGGTCGCGACCCTCGGCGGAGCCGTCTCCGGGCTGTTCCTCGGTGTGAGCGAGGACATCATGTACAACTACGAGTGGGCCGCGGACCAGAAGGTGGTCTATGCCGCTCTGACCACGATCTCCGGCGCCGTGATCGCCGGTGCCCTGATGTGGTTCGTGGTGCGGGCGCTGCAGGCCACCGGGGTGCTGGGTGCCCTCGCGTCCGGGGCCGCGCGCCGATGACGGCGGCGGGGCCCGTCCCCGCGGGTGCGGCGGTGGAGCTCCGCCGTTTCGGCTGGCACTACCCCGGCCGGCAGGACGCGAGCCTGAGGGAGGTCACCACCACCGTGGCGCCGGGGGAGCGGGTGCTGCTGCTGGGCCCCTCGGGGGCGGGCAAGTCCACCCTGCTGCAGGCGCTCGCCGGGGTGGAGCAGGACCCGGACGGCCAGTCCGGCTCGGGCGAGGTGCTCGTGGACGGGGCGGACCCCCGGGACGCCCGGGGCGCCGTCGGGTTCATGCACCAGGACCCCGAGACGCAGGTGGTGCTCTCACGCGTGGGGGACGACGTCGCCTTCGGGCTGGAGAACCTGGCCGTGCCACGCGAGCAGATCTGGCCGCGCGTGCGGGACGCACTGGAGCGCGTGGGGCTGGACCTGCCGCTCGAGCACCCCACCACCGCGCTGTCCGGCGGGCAGAAGCAGCGCCTCGCGCTCGCCGGTGTGCTCGCGATGCGTCCGCGCCTGCTGCTGCTGGACGAGCCCACCGCGAGCGTGGACGGGCAGGGCGCCCAGGAGCTGTGCGGCGCCGTAGCCCGGGCCGTGCGGGGCGAGGGGATCACCCTGGTGGTCGTGGAGCACCGCGTGGCCCTGTGGGAATCCGTGGTGGACCGGGTGGTGGTGCTGGACGAGCACGGCCGCGTGGCCTTCGACGGGCCCACGCACGAGACCCTCCACGAGGCCCGGGCCCTGCTGCAGGAGCAGGGCACGTGGGTTCCCGGCTGGGTCCCCGAGACCCGCACGCCGGCGCACCGCTCGGACAGCCGTGCCCCCGCCACCGGCACCGGCCCAGCCTCCCGTTCCCCGTCCGTCGAGGCCCCTGCCACAGTTCCTGTCACTGCAACTGCAACTGCAACTGCAACTGCGACTGCGACCCCTGCGGCGTCCGACGGCGCGGTGCTGCTGAGCGCGCGGGATCTCGCGGTCTCGCGCGTGCAGCCCACACGGCGCGCGGTGGCGCGCAGGCGACGTCGTGCGCGGGCGGCGTGGCGGCGCGGCCGGGAGGCCCCGGAGCCCGCAGCCGTGCCGGACGTGCCGGTGGCCGCGGAGAACATCTCGCTGGACGTGCGCGCGGGGCGCGCGCTGGCCGTGACCGGGGTGAACGGGGCGGGCAAGTCCACCCTGGCGCTGACCCTCGCGGGGCTGCTCGTGCCCGTGCGCGGCACGGTCCGGGCCAGCGCCCGGCTGGCGGGGGACGCCCCCCGGGACCCCTCCCTGTGGGACGGCGGCGAGCTCGTCGCCCGCGTGGGCACGGTGTTCCAGCACCCCGAGCACCAGTTCCTGCGCCCCACCGTGCGGCAGGAGCTCGAGTTCGGTCCCGAGCAGCTGCGCCGCCGGGTCAGCGCCGCGCACCGCACGGATCCGCCCGCACCGGAGGACGACGCCGCTCGCGTGGCAGAGCTATTGCACCGCCTCCGCCTGGCGGACCTCGCGGACGCCAACCCCTTCACGCTCTCCGGGGGGCAGAAACGGCGGCTGTCCGTGGCCACGGTGCTCGCGGCCGCGCCGGACGTGCTCATCCTGGACGAACCCACGTTCGGCCAGGACGCGCGGACGTGGCAGGAGCTCGTGGACCTCCTCGTCACGGAGCTGGACCGGGGAACCGCGGTGGTCGCGGTGACCCACGACCGTGACCTGATCGACGCCCTCGCGGCCGAGGAACTGGAGCTGGGTGCATGAGCACCGTCACCGCACCGTCTATGTTTGCGCCCCGCACCGGGTTCCTGGCGCGCGCCAACCCCGTGGTCAAGCTGCTGGGGGCGCTGCTGATCACCCTGATGATCGTGGTGAGCGCGGACCCGGTCACCAACGCCGTGGCGCTCGCGGGCCAGCTCGTGCTGCTCGCGGGCGTGGGGCTGGGCCCGTGGCGGCTTCTCACCACCCTGTGGCCCGTCGTGCTGGCCGCCGTGATCAGCGGCTGGGGCACCGCGATGCTCTCCACCGCGGGCGGTCCCGTGCTGCTGCACGTGGGGTGGGTGAGCATCACCACCGGGTCGCTGGCGGCCGGTGCCGCGATCGCCCTGCGCGGACTGGCCATCGCCCTGCCCGGGATCACCGTGCTGCTGACCACCGATCCCACGGACCTCGCGGACGGTCTCGCGCAGACGCTCCGGTTGCCCGCGCGGTTCGTGCTCGCGGCACTCGCCGCCCTGCGACTCGTGGAGGTCATGGTCACCGAGTGGGGTGTGCTCGCGGCGGCCCGCCGGGCCCGTGGGGCCGGCGGCGGACGCGGACCGTGGAACGCGCTGCGGGAGTTCGGCGGCCAGGCCTTCACGCTGCTCGTGCAGTCCCTGCGCCGGGCCACGCGGCTCGCCATGACCATGGAGGCCCGCGGCTTCGGCGCGGGCCCGCGCACGTGGGCGCGCACGCTGCACTACGGCCGCGTGGACGTGCTCGTGGGCGCCGCCGTGGTGCTGACCGCCGTGGGGGCACTGGCGGTGTCGATGTCCCTGGGCACGCACCGGTTCATCTGGCAGTGAGCGGCGGGCCGAGCCGCATCAGGCGCCCACCAGGAAGTCCGTGAGCGTCCGCGTGAGCCGCTCGTCCGTGGGCACCGGGTGACCGTCCACCGAGGTCACGGGTGCGGCCAGGCGCACGGAGGACGTGAGCCACACGGCGCTCGCCGTCAGGAGGTCCTCGGGGTGCAGGGGTCCGTAGTCCACACCCCAGCCGTGGCGCCGGGCGGCGTCGAAGATCCGGGCCTGGGAGGTGCCCGGGAGAACGCCGCGGGACGGTTCGGGCGTGAGCAGGGTGGGAGCGGCGTCGCCGTCCCGGACGCGGGCGCAGACCACGGAGGACGTGGCGCCCTCCAGGATCCGGCGGTCCGTGGACGTCACGAACACCGCGTCCTGCGCGCCCCGGCTGCGGGCATGGCGCACGGCCGCCATGTTCACGGCGTAGGAGAGCGTCTTCACACCGGGCAGCAGCCACGGCAGCCCGGCGTCCTCGGCGGGGTCGTGGCCGCGCTCCAGCAGCAGGACGGACACGCCGTCCCGGCGGGCCGCGAACGTGGCCCCGGGAACGGGGGAGGCCGTGAGCCACGCCCACGGCTCCCCGTCCGGGGTGCCGCGCGCCACGGTCAGCTTCACGGCGTGCTCCGCGCCGAGGTCGCGCGACGGGTCACGGGAACCGGGCGCGGCGGCGTGGAGGGCGAGCTCCAGCGCGGTGCGGCACGTGGCCGCCGACGGCGCGGGCAGCTCCGCGGCGGCCGCGGAGGCGCGCAGCCGTGCGTGGTGGGCGTCGAACTTGTAGGCCACCCCGTCCAGGACGTGCAGGGTCTCGAAGACGCCGTCCCCGCGGGTGAGTGCCTGGTCCTCCAGGCCCACGTGGGGCAGGGTGGGATCCACGAGCCGCGGCTGCCCGGTGAGCGGGGAGATGATGACGGCCGTGGCTCGCGCGCCGCGGGGTGTCACGGGGTCTCGCGCTCCGGGGCGGTGGACGGCTCCAGGGACGGCCCGGGGAGGATGATGTCCGCGGCCTCCCACACGGGGTCCCCGGCGAGGTACTCCGCCTCCTGCGCGGCCCACTCGTCCCAGTGCGCGTCGTAGGCGCCGCCGTCGCGGGCCAGCGCGCGCTGCCTGCGCTGCGCCGTGGGCAGCTCCACCCAGACGGAGGTGTCGAGCAGGGCACGGGCCTCCCGGTGGCACGCCCCCACGCCCTCCACGAGCACGATCTCCGCCGTGCGCGTGAGGCGCGGGGTGCCGGGCTCGTTGGTGAGCCAGTCCCACGCCGTCCAGTGGGCGTCCGCACCGCGCCGCAGGGGCTCGAGCACCTCGGAGAAGTACATGCCCATGCCCCGGACCAGGCCGTCCCACCCGGGGTAGAGGTCCTCCAGCCGGAACACGACGACGTCGTGCGAGCGGCGCAGCACCTCCGCGAGCTGGTCCGTGAGCGTGGTTTTGCCCGCGCCGGAGCGGCCGTCGATGCCCACGATGCACGGCTTGCGCGTGATGGGCGGCAGCAGCCGCGCGAGGTTGACGCCGTCCGGGAAACGGGCGGTCTCGTCGTCCTGGAAGCCCTCCTCGGGTCCGATCACCGGGTGGTCACCCGTTCCTGGAGCCACGCGACCAGCCCGGGGGTGGCCGCACGGATCTGCTCCCACGCGGTGGCGAAGTCCTCCGAGCCGCCGTACCAGGGGTCCGCGATGTCCAGGTCCTCGCCGGTGCCGGTGGCCTCGGGGTCGAAGCTGCGCATCATCCGCACCTTCCCGGCGTCCGCCGAGTTCAGGCGCTGCAGCAGCTGCCGCCGGTGGGAGTCCGTCATGGCCAGCAGCAGGTCCGCGTCCGCGAGCTCCTCGTCCGTGATGCGGTGGGCACTGTGCTCGGGCAGCTCCAGCCCGTTGCGGGTCAGCACGCTCTGCGCGCGCGGGTCCACGGGGCGCCCGTGCTCCTCGTCGCTCACACCCGCGGAGGACACGCGGACGCGGTCCGCGAGTCCCGCGCGTTCCACCTCGGCCCGGAGCAGGGCCTCGGCCATGGGGGAGCGGCAGATGTTGCCGGTGCACACCGTGACGATATCGACCATGGACACCACTGTACGGAAAATCCCCTCCCTGCGGTGGTGCTCAGGGCGCCGTACCGCCTGACCACGTCTGCCGCTCGATCCCGGCCAGCAGCAGGTCCAGTCCCGCGACGTACTCCGCGCGGTCGTCGTGGCGGCGGAACTCCCCGAGGATCGAGTGCACGAACGGGAACTCCCGTGGGCTCGCGTGGTCCCAGCGCTCGAGCTGCTCGCGGAACATCTCCTCCGCGTTCACGGCGTCCCGCAGCTGCTGGCGCTGGGAGATCTCCGCCCCCATGCCGGACGCGTAGTTGGTGACCGCGAGCGACGCGTGGAACTGCTGCGTCGTGGTGAGCTCCATGCGCTGCAGGATCTGCCCGGTGCACTCCCACGTGCGCAGCGCGTTCTCCTCGTCCGGGCCGGCGTTGACGAGCTGCGCCGCGAGCCACCGGTGGGCCAGCATCTGGGAGAAGAGGCACAGCGAGAAGCACCGCAGGTCCGCGAGGGCCGCCGCGGTGGCCGCGCTGGTGCGCCCGTCCGGTGCGGGCGCCGCGAAGTCCGTGAACTGCTCCGGCGCACTCCTGGAACCCTCCCGCAGGGCCTGGAACTCGTGCAGCGCACGACCCAGCACCTCGTCCGCGACCATGGCCATCAGATCGTCCTTGCCGGACGCGTACCAGTAGAGGCTCGCCACGCCGCTGTCGAGCTCCGCGGCCAGGTTGCGCAGCGTGAGCCGCTGGGCTCCGTCCCGGTCCAGCATGGTGATCGCCGTGTCCACGATCGCGTCCACGGACAGGGAGGCACGACGTCGCCCGCTCGCCCGTCCGCCCCCGCCCCGCGTTCTCGGGTCCCGCCCGCCGGACGGTCCGCGCGGGGCGCGCCGGCTCCCGGGGGCGGAGCCGGAGACCGAGCCGGCGCGCGGCGGCGTCGGGCGGTGAGGGTCGCGGTGCTGCGGCGAGTCGCGGAAAGGGCTGCCGGCGGGGCCGGATGGGGGCGTCATGCGGATCACGATAGCGAGGTGTTGCGCCGGATCAAACATCGTTCTATTCTCGAACGCAATTCGATAAGTCGAACGGTGTTCGACGTGAGAAAGGACCTCCCATGACTCAGACGATCGACGGCCGCGCCCGTCACCGGGGCACGAGTGCCCCGCAGAGCTTCCGCGCGGCGTGGCCCGCGCTGCTGGGGCTGTGCCTCACCCAGCTGGTGGAAATGGTGGACAACTCCATCCTCAACGTGGCCGTGCCCGTGATCGGCCGGGACCTGGACGCGAGTCCCACGGATCTGCAGTGGATCGTGGGCGCCTACTCCCTGACCTTCGGCGGTCTGCTCATGGTGGGCGGCACCCTGGGGGACAAGCTCGGACGACGCCGCACCATCTCGTGGGGTCTGGCGCTCTTCGGGCTCGCGGGGCTCGCCGTGCTGCTGGTGCAGACCCCGGCCCAGCTCATCGCCGTGCGCGCGGTCTCCGGCGCGTTCGCGGCGATGATCGCCCCCATCACCATGTCCCTGCTCTTCCGGCTGTTCGACCGGGACGACCTGCGGGGCCGGGCCATCGGGCTCATCATGACGGTCTCGATGATCGGATTCGCGGTGGGGCCCACGCTCGCGGGACTGGCCCTGGAGCACATGCCCTGGCAGATGCTGCTCGTGCTCAACGCGCCGGTGGCCCTGGTCGCGTGGCTCGGCGTGCGGCTGGGCCTGGACCGGGACCGGCCCGAGGACCTGCGCGGCGGCGCCGCGGACGTGCCCGGTGCGATGCTGTCCGTGGCGGCCCTGGGGCTGCTGCTCTCCACGTTCACCGCGGGGGTCGAGTTCGGATGGCTGGACCCGCGCACCCTGCTGGTGCTCGCGGGCGGGCTGCTCGCCCTGGCTGGCTTCGTTCGGCGTGAGCGCACCGCCGCAGCGCCCATGCTGGACCTCTCCCTGTTCCGCATCCCCACGGTGCGGGGCTCCGCGATCCTGCAGACCTCCGTGATGACAGCAATGGCGGGTGTGATGTTCGTGTCCACCCAGCTCTACCAGTTCGCGTGGGGCTGGACCCCGCTGCAGGCCGGGCTCGCGAACCTGCCGTTCGTGGTGGGCATGATGGGAGCCGGGCCCTTCGTGGACCGTGCCGTGGCCGCGTGGGGGCACCGCCGCACCTCGCTGTACGCGGTGCTGGTGCTGCTCGCGAGCCTCGCGGTGTGGATCTACGCCGTGGGCCACACCTTCTTCTGGTGCGCCCTGGGCATGCTGATGATGACGGTGGCCATGCGCGCCGTCATGACCACGGGGGCGGTGGCACTGCTGGGTGCCCTGCCCGAGAGCCACACGTCCATTGGATCCGCCCTGAACGACACCGCCCAGGAGCTCGGCAACGCGGTGGGTCTGGCCGTGGTGGGGACCGTGATGGCCTCCGTGGTCGGAACCGTCCTGCCCGCGGGAGCCTGGGACGCCGCGACCGTCTCGGCGTTCGTGCACTCGCAGCAGATCTCCTTCGCCCTGCTGGCGGTGCTCGTGGTGGTGCTCGCCGCGGTGGGCATCCGCACCCTCACCGACTCGCGGGAGACCGAGGAGCACTGAGCCGGCGGGGACCGGAACCGGCAGACGAAGAGCGGGGTGCACGTCCGGGGACGTGCACCCCGCTCTGCGGTGGTGCCACGAGGTGGCGCTGCGCGGACCTAGTGGGTGCTGGTGTTCTTGGGCTTGGTCTGGTCCCAGGGGGCCTCACCCTCGGGGGTGCCGTCCACGATGTCGTCCACGGCGGAGGAGACCCAGCGGGACTTGTACCGGAAGTCCGTCTCATCGCCGTTCTCGTCCGTCTGCCGGTACCACTCGGTGATGGCCGGGGCGTGCGAGTCGAACGAGTCACCGGCCGCCCGGTGGCCTTCGGCGTGCTCCACCTGCAGAGCGAAGTTGTCGCCGTGCTCCGACAGGCCCGTGGCCACGGCCTTCTCCACCGCGGAGAGCGCGAAGCGGGACCGCAGCGTGGCCGGGTCGTTGCGCAGGTCGCGGTAGAGGGCGAGCATCATGAGCGCGAGGATCACGGCGAAGGGCAGCGCGGAGACGATGACCAGGTTCTGCATGCCGGCCAGGGCGTCGTCGCCGCCCACCAGCAGCATGACGACCGCGATGCCCGCGAGGCACACGCCCCAGAAGATCACGATCCACTTGCTGGGGTCCGGGCGCCCGCGCTGGGTCATGGTGCCCATGACCACGGACGCGGAGTCAGCACTGGTCACGAAGAAGATGCCGATCACGACCATGGCGAGCACCGACGTCACGCCGGTCAGCGGCAGCTGGTCGAAGAGCCCGAAGAGCATGGACTCCGAGCCGTCCGCCACCGAGAGGTCCGCGCCCTGCTTGGCGAAGTACATGGCCGAACCGCCGAAGACGATGAACCACAGCACGCACACGGACGCGGGGACCACGAGGACCACGGTCACGAACTGGCGGATGGAGCGGCCGCGGGAGATCTTGGCGATGAACATGCCCACGAACGGGGACCAGGACAGCCACCAGGCCCAGTAGTACACGGTCCAGGTGTTGGAGAACTTGGCACTGTCCGGGCCCCAGGCCGCGGACTGTCCGGTCATGAACAGGAACTCCTGCAGGTACGTGGAGAACGTGGACGGGATCAGCGTGAGCAGGAAGACCGTGGGACCCACGAAGAACACGAACAGCGCGAGCACGAACGCCAGCGTGAGGTTGATGTTCGAGAGGTAGCGGATGCCGCGGGAGACGCCCGAGACCGCCGAGATGATGAAGCCCACGGACAGCACGGCGATGATCACGATCAGCGCGTTGTTGCCCAGTTCGCCGATGCCGCCCACGATCGAGATGCCGGAGCCGATCTGCATGGCACCCACGCCCAGCGAGGCGGCGGTGCCGAAGAGGGTGGCGAAGATGGCGAACACGTCGATCAGCTTGCCCAGGGGGCCGTCCACGCGCTTGTGGCCCAGCAGGGCCGTGAACACGCGGGAGATCAGGGGGGCGCGGCCGCGGCGGTACGCACCGTAGGCCACGGAGACGCCCACCACGGCGTAGATGGCCCACGGGTTCAGGGCCCAGTGGAAGGCGGACTGCACCAGGGCGTAGACCACCATGGAGTCGCTGCCGGCCTCCGCGACGTGGTTGAAGCCGGGGATCCCGCCCTCGAAGTAGCTCATGGGCTCGAACGCGCCGTAGAACATGAGTCCGATGCCCATTCCGGCGGCGAAGAGCATGGCGAGCCACGAGAAGAAGGAGTACTCGGGCTCCTCGTCGTCACGCCCGAGCTTGATCCGGCCGGTGCGGGTGAACCCGATGAAGAGCATGAAGAACACGGCCGCGGTGGACAGCAGGATGAAGAACCACCCGGTGTTCGCGGTCACCCAGGACAGGGCCGTGGAGGACACGGCGGAGAGGTTGTCGGTGCCCAGGACGCCCCAGGCGATGAACGCCACGATGAGCAGGGCGGTGATGGTGAACACGGCCTTGTCGGTGTCGAAGCGGACCTTGCGGTCCTCCACACCCACGCCCGGCACGAGTGCGGGGTGGATCCCGTGGGGGTAGGTGAGCTCGTGGATGATCTGCCGGCTGCGGGAGGTGGACCCCGCCGTCGATCCGGGCTCTGCGGCCGCTTCGGGCGACTGTTGTCGGTCGGGGGAGTGGGGTGGCGTGCTCAAGACAGTTCTCCTGACTGCTGCGGGGGGAGTGTTCGACGTCGTGATGGTGTGGTGCGTCTCCCGTGAACGATGTGCATGCGCGACGCCCGGCGGCGGTACCGACAGGGTGATGTCCCGGAGCCGACCGTTTCGCCGTGGGCGTACAAACCCCCGATTGTAATGCTCCGTTGGTAGGCGCCCTAACTCAGCATGACGGCGGCGCGTTGCAGTTGAGTGATCCCGGCTCAACTTTGGTTGACATCCCCCACTCAATGTGTAGACTTGAGTCCTGAAAGCTCAAGTCTTCAGAAGGCCCGTTCCGGCCGCCCGGTCGGCGGCCCCGGGCCGAAGCAGCACAACGAAAGGACCAACACATGTCTCGCGCAGTGGGAATCGACCTCGGCACCACCAACTCCGTGGTGGCTGTTCTCGAGGGCGGCGAGCCCGTCGTCATCGCGAACGCCGAGGGCAACCGCACCACCCCGTCCGTCGTGGCCTTCTCCAAGGACGGCGAAACCCTCGTGGGTGACGTCGCCAAGCGTCAGGCCGTGACCAACGTGGACCGCACCGTGGCCTCCGTGAAGCGCCACATGGGCACCGACTGGACCACCGAGATCGACGGCAAGAAGTACACCCCCCAGGAGATCTCCGCCCGCACGCTCATGAAGCTCAAGGCGGACGCGGAGTCCTACCTGGGCGACAAGGTCACGGACGCCGTGATCACCGTCCCCGCCTACTTCAACGACGCCGAGCGCCAGGCCACCAAGGAGGCCGGTGAGGTGGCGGGCATGAACGTGCTCCGCATCGTCAACGAGCCCACCGCCGCGGCCCTGGCCTACGGCCTGGAGAAGGGCAAGGAGGACGAGCTCATCCTGGTCTTCGACCTCGGTGGCGGCACGTTCGACGTCTCCCTCCTGGAGGTCGGCAAGGACGAGGACGACTTCTCCACCATCCAGGTGCGCGCCACCGCCGGCGACAACCGGCTCGGCGGTGACGACTGGGACCAGCGCATCGTGGACTGGCTGCTGGAGCAGGTGAAGTCCAAGACCGGTGCTGACCTGTCCAAGGACAAGATCGCCCTGCAGCGCCTGAAGGAGGCGGCGGAGCAGGCCAAGAAGGAGCTGTCCTCCGCGACCTCCACCACCATCTCCCTGCAGTACCTGTCCGTGACTCCCGAGGGCCCGGTGCACCTGGACGAGAAGCTGTCCCGCGCCAAGTTCGAGGACCTCACCAAGGACCTGCTGGCCCGCACGGAGAAGCCGTTCAAGGACGTCATCGCCGAGGCCGGGATCAACGTCTCCGACATCAACCACGTGGTGCTCGTGGGTGGTTCCACCCGCATGCCCGCCGTGGTCGAGAAGGTCACCGAGCTCGCCGGCAAGGCCCCGAACAAGGGCGTGAACCCGGACGAGGTCGTGGCCGTGGGTGCCGCCATCCAGGCCGGTGTGCTCAAGGGCGACCGCAAGGACGTGCTGCTGATCGACGTGACCCCGCTGTCGCTGGGCATCGAGACCAAGGGCGGCGTGATGACCAAGCTCATCGAGCGCAACACGGCCATCCCCACGAAGCGCTCCGAGACCTTCACCACCGCGGAGGACAACCAGCCGTCCGTGTCCATCCAGGTCTTCCAGGGCGAGCGCGAGTTCACCCGGGACAACAAGAACCTGGGCACGTTCGAGCTGACCGGCATTGCGCCGGCTCCCCGCGGCATGCCGCAGATCGAGGTCACCTTCGACATCGACGCCAACGGCATCGTGCACGTGTCCGCCAAGGACAAGGGCACGGGCAAGGAGCAGTCGATGACCATCACGGGCGGCACCTCGCTGTCCAAGGAGGACATCGACCGCATGGTCAAGGACGCCGAGGCCAACGCGGACGCCGACAAGCAGCGCCGTGAAGCCGCGGACCGCCGCAACAACGCGGAGCAGACCGCGTACTCGGTGGAGAAGCTCATCAAGGACGACGAGGGCGCCATCCCCGAGGACGTCAAGACCGAGGTCCAGGCGGACGTGGACGCCGTCAAGGCCGCGCTCGAGGGCGATGACGACGACGCCGTCAAGACCGCGTTCGAGAAGCTGCAGTCCTCGCAGACCAAGATCGGTGAGGCGCTGTACGCCCAGTCCCAGGCCGAGGGCGCCGCGGGTGCCCAGCCGGGTGCCGAGGGTGCCGCCGGCGCCCAGGCCAAGGACGACGACGACATCGTCGACGCCGAGGTCGTGGACGACGACAACGACGGGAAGAAGTGAGCATGAGCGATTCCGAGAACACCCAGGGTGGCGGCCAGTCCGTGCCGGAGGATCCGGAGCAGCCCGCTCGCCCCGACCAGGACAGCGCCGAGGGGCAGGAGGGGCTCACCGTGGACGACATCCTCGACACCCCCCAGTCCCAGGACGCAGAGGCCGCGGACGCGGCGTCGTCGGACGGCGACGCCGCCCCGGCGGGCGACTCCGAGGGCCACCGGCTCGCGGAGGAGCGTCTCGAGGACCTGCGTCGGCTGCAGGCGGAGTTCGTGAACTTCAAGAACCGCACGGCACGGGAGAAGGACCAGCTGCGGGACTTCGTGTCCGGCGAGATGATCGCCGCGCTGCTGCCGGTGCTGGACGACGTGGACGCCGCCCGCAAGGCGGGGGACCTCGAAGAGGGTCCGTTCGCGGCGATCGCCACCAAGCTCGAGGACGCACTGGTCAAGAAGGGTCTCACCCGCATCGGTGAGGTGGGGGAGAACTTTGACCCCACCATCCACGAGGCCGTGATGCAGCAGCCCACCGACGAGGTGGAGCCGGACCACGTGTCCATGGTGCTGCGCTCGGGCTTCAAGGTGGGCAACCGGGTGGTCCGGGCGGCCCAGGTGGCCGTGGCGGCGCAGCCGTAAGGCACACCATCTCCTCGGGGCGGGTCCACATGACGGGACCCGCCCCGAGCCGCACCGAGGAAGAACTCACAGGAAGGAGGCGTCATGGCCAGTCAGGACTGGATCGACAAGGATTTCTACAGCGTGCTGGGCGTCTCCAAGGACGCATCCCAGGCGGACGTCAAGAAGGCGTACCGCAAGCTGGCCCGCACGTACCACCCGGACCAGAACCCGGGGGACGCGGCCGCGGAGAAGAAGTTCAAGGACATCACCGAGGCCAATGCGGTGCTGTCCGACCCCGAGGAGCGTGAGCAGTACGACGCCATCCGCGCCATGGGCTCCGGCGCCCGTTTCACGGCCGGTGGACCCGGCGGGGCGGGTGGTGCCGGCGGCGCGGGCTTCGAGGACATCTTCGGGGACCTGTTCAACGGCGGCGGGGGCGGCGGACGTCGGCGCTACACCACCTCCAGCGGTGGTGGCGGCGGGGGTTTCGAGGACCTCTTCGCGCAGTTCGGGGGTGCCCAGGGCGGCAACACCCGGTTCAGCACCGGGGGCGGCTTCGGCGGGCAGCCCGGCTTCGGGGGCCAGGGCGGCTACCAGGCACCTCCCACCAAGGGCGAGGACATCCACACCACCACCACCATCCCGCTGCGCTCCGCCTTCCGCGGCACCACGGTGAAGCTGCGCCGCGGCAACGGGCAGTCCACCACCGTGCGCGTCCCGCAGGGCGTGAAGGACGGCCAGCGCCTGAAGATCGCGGGCAAGGGCCACAGCGGGCCCGGGGGCAACGGCGACCTCTTCGTGACCGTCAAGGTCAAGGAGCACCCGTTCTTCACCCGTGAGGGCCAGGACGTCCACGTCACGGTGCCGCTCACCGTCTCCGAGGCCGGTCTGGGTGCCACGGTGCAGGTGCCCACCCTGGACGAGGGTCACGTGAACCTGAAGGTCCCCGCGGGCACGTCCTCCGGGCACCGCATGCGCGTCAAGGGCAAGGGCTTCACGTCCGGGTCCACCACGGGCAACATGATCGTCACCGTGCAGATCCAGCTGCCCGCGGACCTCGACGACGCCGCACGCGAGTCCCTGCGCGAGTTCGCCCGGGCCACGGAGGGCTTCGATCCCCGTGCGTCCCTGAGCGAGGAGGCGGCGAGCTGAGATGGCCCTGGACTTCACCCAGCCCGTCTTCGTGATCTCGGTGGCCGCCGAGCTCGCGGACATGCACCCGCAGACCCTGCGCCAGTACGACCGCATGGGTCTGGTGACCCCGTCCCGCGCCTCCGGGCGGGCACGGCGCTACTCCCAGATGGACGTGCAGAAGCTGCGCCAGATCCAGGAGCTCTCCCAGGAGGGGGTGTCCCTGGAGGGGATCAAGCGCATCATGCAGCTGGAGAACCAGGTGCAGGCGCTGCAGTCCCGGGTCACCGAGCTGTCCGAGGAGCTGGACCAGGAGCGCCAGGCACGGCGGGAGCGGGACATGATCTTCACCGCCGGTTCGGAGGGGGACGTGGTGCGGATCGCCCGCGGCACCCGCCGGGCACCGCGCAAGGTCTCGCAGGCACTCATGCTGTACCGCCCGGCCAAACCGGGCTCCGTCACCCACGACCGGGGAACAGAACGGGACGAGAACTCCCGTGACACTCCGGGACGCCCGGCGCGCCGGCGCAGCGCGCGCTGACCCTTCGCGGCTGGGCTCCGCGACGGTCGGCCCAGGGAGCTCTGAGGGGCCGCGCCGACGGTCCGTCCAGCGGGGCTCAGCGTGCGGTGACCCGCCGGGCCCATTGACGCAGAACGCCGCACCACCGAGGTGGCGCGGCGTTCTGCGTCTCTGCGGCCGGGCTCCTGCGGTCCGTGTTCCGGGCGCGAGGTTGGACCGAGGGGTCGGTGGCCTCAGCGACGCCGATAGGTCAGGTCACGGGGGATGCGCCCGGCCTCCGTGGCCTTGCGCTCGAAGCTCGTGAGGATCCGGCCGTCCCAGCGCGGGGCCCAGCCGGTCTCGGGGTGCTCGTCGTCCGCCACGGGCCCGGGGTGCAGGTTCTCGAAGTCCGCGTCCGAGGCGTCGAGCACCTCGCGCATGACTACCGCGTACTCCTGCCAGTCCGTGGCCAGGCGCCACAGCCCGCCCGGCGCGAGCACGCGGGCCGCGAGCTCCGCGAAGGCGGGGGAGACCAGGCGACGCTTGTGGTGGCGGGTCTTGTGCCAGGGGTCCGGGAAGAACACCCACAGCTCGCTGACGGATGCCGGTTCGAGCATGTGCTCGAGCACCTCGGGGGCGTTGGCCTGTGCCACGCGCACGTTCGTCACGCCCGCCTGCGCGGCCTTCATGAGCAGGTCCGCCACACCGGGCTTGTAGACCTCCACGGCCAGGTGATCCAGCTCGGGGTGTGCCACGGCGTGGGCCACGATCGCCTCGCCCAGCCCGGAGCCGATCTCCACCACGAGCGGTGCGGTGCGTCCGAACACGGCCTCGCGGTCCAGCCGGTAGGAGGGGTCCACGGAGGTGTCGGTCTGCACGCGGGGGATGTCCAGCACCCAGTCACCGGCGTGCTCGTCCCACGCCTTCTGGCGCTTGGGGGAGAGCCGGTCACCGCGGCGCACGAACGAGTACGGCTGCCGCGGGAACGCCACGGTGGCCGGGGCGCCGTCGCCGGCGGCAGGAGAGCCCGGCAGGGCGGCGTCGTCCGCGGAGGGCCGCGGTGCGGGGCGGTGTGCTTCGGAGGGCTGCGGAGTGCGGTCGCTGGATTCCATCGTGGAACATCCTAGGCGGGCCGTGAGGCAAGGTCACGACGCCGCGGGGCCAGCTCTAGGATTGAGGCCCACCCGCCCGCGAGCACCACCCGTGGGCACCCGACCCGCGCGATCCAGGAGATGCCGCATGCCCCAGGAGCACGAGTCGCCACACCCCGAGCCCCAGCACCCCGAGCCCCGGCACCCCGAATCGAAGGACCCGGCGCCGCCGCCCCGCAGCTCCCCGGGCCCCGAGCCCTCCGATCTGGTGCCCAGCAGGCTGGCGCTGGGCCCGCGCCGGGACCGGATCGTGCTCGTGGGCTCGCTCGGCATCCTCTCCGCCGTGAGCCCCATGGCCACGGACATGTACCTCGCGTCCCTGCCGCAGATGGCGCAGTGGTTCGGTGCGCCCGCGAGCCTGGTGCAGCTCACTCTGACCGCCTACATGGTGGGCATGGCCGCGGGGCAGTTCCTCCTGGGCCCCCTCTCTGACGTGCTCGGGCGCCGCCGGCTGATGATTGCGGGGAACCTGGTCTTCCTGCTGAGCTCCGCGGGGATCATCCTGGCCCCGGACGTGCGGCTCGTGCTCGCGCTGCGGCTGCTGCAGGGCGTTGCCGGGGCCGCCGGGGTGGTGATCGCGCGCGCCGTCGTCTCGGACATCGCCCGTGGCCGCAGGGCCGCGCAGCTGTACTCGGTGCTCTCGCTCATCACCTCCCTGGCCCCCGTGGTGGCACCGCTCGCGGGCGGGGTGATCGCCTCCGTGGCGGACTGGCGCACCGCCTTCGCGGTGCTCACGGTCTTCGGCGCGGTGATGCTCGCGTGCTCGGTGCTCGTGGTCCCGGAGACCCTGCCGCCGGACGCCCGCTCCCGGGGTGGGCTCGGGCGCACCCTCCGCAATGCGGGTGCCGTGCTGGGGGACCGCCCGTTCACGCTCTACGCCCTGAGCTTCGCGTTCGCGTTCGGAGCCCTGTTCTCCTACATCTCCGCCTCCTCGTTCGTGGTCCAGAACGTCCTGGGCTTCAGCGCCCTCGGCTACTCGGTGGTCTTCGCGCTCAACGCGTGCGGCTCGATCGTCACCGGCGTGGTCAACACGAGGATCGTGGGCACCCGCTCGCCCGAGTCCCTGCTGCTCGCCGGGGTCACCGGGCTCGCCGTGTTCTCCGGGCTGAACCTGGCCCTCGCGCTGCTGGGGGCGGTGGGCACCGTAACGCTCGCGCTGATCTTCCTGGCGCAGTCCTGCATGGGCTTCGTGCTGGGCAACGCCGTGGCCCTGGCCCAGCGCCGTGCGCAGGCCGTGCAGCTCGCGGGCACCGGCGCCGCCGTGGTGGGCACCGGGCAGTTCGTGATGGCCGGTCTCGTCACGCCGCTCACGGGCCTGGGCGGGGAGGACACCGCCGTTCCCATGCTGGTCTGCATGGCCGGGTGCGCCGTGGTCTCGGTGCTCCTCGTCCTCCGCGCCCGGCGCCACTGAACCACGACGCCGCCCGGTCCGGTCCGCGGCTCCCGCCCCGCCCTGGTGCCTTGGCGGCGCGGCACCCAGCCTCCCGTGTGTTCAACCGAACGGGCAGGTGAGGTGCGGGCACCCGGGCGGCCGTGCGGCGTCGTCGTCCCCCGAGCGAGGTGCGGCGGCGCGACATCGGGCCGCAACGACACGGATGGGGCGCACGTGCCGCGCGGAGTGTGGTTCACTGTGCCCAACAGTGACGTGCTTCACAGCTGCTCCGTGGCGTCCCGCCTCCCGCTCGAACGAGAGACACCTCCATGCTCGATTCGCTCCAAACCCTCCTCGACACGCTCGACGGCTTCGTCTGGGGGCCGTTCGTCCTGATCCCGCTGCTGCTGGGCACGGGCATCTACCTGACCGTCCGGCTGGCCGGGCTGCAGGTCACCAAGCTGGTCCCGGCGTTGCGGCTCGCCCTGTTCGAGCGCGCGGACAAGGACGCTCCCGGTGGTGACGTCTCCCAGTTCCAGGCCCTGACCACCGCGCTCGCGGCCACCGTGGGCACCGGCAACATCGTGGGCGTGGCCACCGCCATCTCGATCGGCGGGCCCGGTGCGCTGTTCTGGATGTGGGTCACGGGCATCCTGGGCATGGCGTCCAAGTACTCGGAGGCGTTCCTGGGCGTGCGCTTCCGCACCCGTGACGCCAAGGGAGAGATCTCCGGCGGCCCGCAGTACTACCTGTTCCGCGGCATCCCCAACGGGTTCGGCAAGTTCCTGTCCCTGTTCTTCGCGGTCGCCGCGGTGCTCGCGTCCTTCGGCATCGGCAACATGACCCAGGGCAACTCGATCTCCGCGAACGTGGAGTCCTCGTTCGGCGTGCCCGTGTGGATCACCGGCGCCGTGCTGGCCGTGCTGACGCTGCTCGTGCTCGTGGGCGGCATCAAGTCCATCGGCAAGGTGACCTCCGCGCTCGTGCCCGTGATGATCATCTTCTACGTGCTGGGTGCGCTGTTCATCCTGGTGGTCAACATCGGCGCCGTGCCCGCGGCGTTCGGCACCATCTTCGCGTCCGCATTCACCGGCCACGCGGCCGTGGGCGGCTTCGCGGGCTCCCTGCTCATCGTCGTGGTGCAGATGGGTGTGGCCCGAGGCATCTTCTCCAACGAGTCGGGCATGGGCTCCGCGGCGATCGCGGCGGCCGCCGCACAGACCACCCACCCGGTGCGCCAGGGTCTGGTGTCCATGACTCAGACGTTCATCGACACCATCATCGTGGTGACCTGCACGGGCCTCGTGATCGTGACCACCGGCGTGTGGCAGCAGGGCGAGGACTTCGCGGCCACCATGACCGGGGACGCCTTCAGCCACGGCCTGCCCGGCGGCTGGGGCCACCTGATCGTGACCCTGGGCCTGGTGCTCTTCGCGTACTCCACCATTCTGGGCTGGGCCTACTACGGCGAGCGCTGCATGGAGCGGTTGTTCGGCCGCGGTGCGGTGATGCCGTACCGCGTGTTCTTCTCGGTCATCGTGTTCGTGGGCTGCAGCGTGCCGCTGGCGATCGTGTGGTCCTTCGCGGACCTCATGAACGGTCTCATGGCCATCCCCAACCTGATCGGCCTGCTCATCCTCTCCGGCCTGGTGGCCCGGGAGACCAGGCACTACCTGCGCAACGATCCGCACCTGCGCGCGGACAAGCTGCAGGTGGACGGTTTCATGGACGGGCACCCCGGCGCGATCGACAGCTACGTCCTGCCGGGTGAGACCGCGCCGCGCTCCGCGCGCTGAGCCGCTCCGCACCAGTCGTCGCCCCGGACGCCCGTGCGGCGCCACCTGCGACGACGCCGCGGGCCCGCCCTCCGCAGCCGCGGGGAGCGGGCCCGTGGTGCGTGTGCGCCACGCCACGGCCGGGGCGGGTGCGAGGTGTAACCTCGTGAGCCATGACCAACAGCTCCACCGCGGTGTCTCCGCCCCACTCCCATTCCGGTCCCACCCGTGGCCTGAGCAACCGCCACATCCAGTTGATCGCGATCGGCGGTGCCATCGGCACCGGGCTGTTCATGGGCTCCGGGCGGACCATCTCCCTGGCGGGCCCGGCGGTGGTGTTCGTCTACATGCTCATCGGGTTCATGCTCTTCTTCGTAATGCGGGCCATGGGCGAGCTGCTGTTGTCCAACCTGCACTACAAGACCTTCGCGGACTTCGCGGCGGACCTGATCGGCCCGTGGGCGGGCTTCTTCGTGGGCTGGTCCTACTGGTTCTGCTGGATCGTCACCGCGATTGCCGAGCTGGTGGCCATCACCGGCTACGTGCAGTTCTGGTGGCCCTCCGTGCCGTTGTGGCTGCCCACGGTGGCGGTGCTGGTCATCGTGTTCCTCCTCAACGCGGTGAGTGTGAAGAGCTTCGGCGAGATGGAGTTCTGGTTCGCGCTCATCAAGATCGTGGCCATTCTCGCGCTGATCGTGGTGGGCGCCGTCATGGCGGTCACACACTTCACGTCCCCGGACGGCCACACGGCACAGATCTCCAACCTCTGGAACGACGGCGGGTGGTTCCCGCACGGCGCCATGGGCGTGGTCGCAGGGTTCCAGATCGCGGTGTTCGCCTTCGTGGGCGTGGAGCTCGTGGGCACCACTGCGGCCGAGGCTCGCGATCCGCGCACCACCCTGCCGCGGGCCATCAACTCCGTCCCGCTGCGCATCCTGATCTTCTACGTGGGGTCCCTGCTGGCCATCCTGGTGGTGACCCCGTGGCGCTCCATCGACCCCGAGCAGTCGCCGTTCGTGGCCATGTTCTCCCTGGCCGGGCTGGGTGCGGCGGCCTCCGTGGTGAACTTCGTGGTGCTGACCTCCGCGATGTCCTCCTCCAACTCCGGGGTGTTCTCCACGTCCCGCATGCTCTTCGGACTCTCCGCCGAGGGCAGCGCCCCCCGCTTCTTCCGGGGGCTCAACAGGGTGGGCGTGCCCGTGCGGGCGCTGTTCCTCACGGCGTTCGTGCTGCTGCTGACCATCCCGGTGCTCTACGCCGGGGACTCCATCATCGAGGCGTTCACGCTCATCACGTCCGTGGCCTCCATGCTCTTCCTCTTCGTGTGGTCCATGATCCTGATCTGCTACCTGCGCTTCCGCCGGAAGTTCCCCGAGCGGCACGCCGCGTCCGAGTACAAGATGCCGGGTGGCGTGGTGATGTGCGTGGTGGTGCTCGCGTTCTTCGCGTTCGTCGTGTGGACCCTGACCACCGAGCCGGAGACGGCCGCGGGACTCGTGGCCGTGCCCGTGTGGCTCCTGGTGCTGGGCATCTCGTGGGCGTTCGTGCGCCGCACCCAGTCCCACCGCCAGGCCTTCGAGTGGTTCAAGCAGGAGATGGACCGTCCCGCGCAGGCCGAGCGCACACAGGACTGAGCGCGGGGGTCCTCCAGCGCCCACGGTGGGGACCGTGGTTAGGGTGAGGTCATGACACGACTGCCCGAACCCCTGTCCCTGACGAGTGCGGCCGGCTCCGGCGCCGTCCTGAGCCACGGAGCCCACGCGGTCTCCTGGGCCCCCGAGGGCCGGGACCCCGTCCTGTGGATGTCCTCCCGTGCGCACAACGAGACCGGCCGGGCCATCCGCGGTGGTGTGCCCATCTGCTTCCCGTGGTTCGGCCCGGGGCGCACCGGTGACATGGAACCCGCCCACGGCTTCGCGCGCACCGCGCAGTGGCAGCTGGTGGAGCAGGGCCAGGACGAGCACGGCAACGCGTTCGCCGAGTTCACGCTGTCCCCGCAGGACGTGGCCGAGGAGCTGCGGGCAGCCTTCCCGCACGAGTTCCGGGCCCGGTTGCGCATGACGGTGGGAGAGCGCCTGCGCCTCGAGCTCACGGTCACCAACACCGGCTCGGAGACGTTCGAGATGGAGGAGGCCCTGCACACCTATCTGCACGTGGGGGACTCGCGGCGGATCTCCGTGAGCGGCCTGGCCGGTGCGTCCTACTTCGACAAGGTGGCCAAGGAGCAGCGCACCCAGGTGGGGGACCTCACCATCACGGGGGAGACGGACGCCGTCTTCGCCCACCGGGGCGAGGTGCGCGTCACGGATCCCGCGCTGGAGCGGGTGCTCGTGGTGTCCAAGGAGGGCTCGGACAGCACCGTGGTGTGGAACCCGTGGGCTGACAAGGCCGTGGGGATGAGCGACTTCGCGGACGACGAGTGGAAGACCATGCTGTGCGTGGAGGCCGGCAACGTGATGGGCTCCCCGGTGCGGCTCGCCGCAGGAGAGGCCCACACCATCGCCCAGGTCATCGCGGTCCAGGACCTGCCTGCCGAGCGCGCCTGACACCTGTGGGGCGTGGCCCGGGACCAGCCGCGCACCCGCCAGCAGCCGCGCACCCTCCGGCACCGAGCGCGTCCGGCACCCGCCGGGCGCGCTCGACGCCTCTCCCGCGGGCTACGCGCGCTCGGGCGGCACCGCGGCGGCGTCGTGACCCGTGGTGGGCGCCGGCGCCGGAGCGGAACCGGTCTCCGAGAGCGCGGGCGTGGGGGAGCTCAGGTCCACCGTGTGGTGGATCTGGGCGTCCAGCGCACCGGGGTGGGAGCCCATGAACGCGTCGATCTCCCGCGTGGACGCGTTGAACTTGGGGTCGTGGTCCAGGTAGAGCTTCGTCTCCCGCACCACGAGGCCCGAGAGCAGAACCAGGCCGATCAGGTTGGGGATGGCCATGAGCCCGTTCATGATGTCCGAGAACGTCCACACGAGCGCGAGCGGAGCCAGCGCGCCCAGCCCGGCGGCGACCGAGAAGACCACCCGGTAGACGATGGCCGCCCGGGCCCCGGCGAGGCGCTCCACGTTGCGCTCGCCGTAGTAGGCCCAGCCGAGCACCGTGGAGTAGCCGAGCAGCACCAGGCAGATGGTCACGATGGTCCCGCCCCACTCCCCGGGCAGGCCGGTGGCGAACGCGCGGGAAGTCATGGTGGCGGTGTCGCCCTGGTTCCACATGCCGGTGGTGAGGATCACGAAGCCCGTGATGGAGATGACCACCAGGGTGTCCACGAACGTCTGCGTCATGGACACCAGGCCCTGGCGCACGGGGTGGCTGGTCTGCGCGATGGACGCCGCAATGGACGCGGTGCCCATGCCGGACTCGTTGGAGAACAGGGAGCGGGCCGCACCCATGCGCATGGCCACGAGCACCGTGGAGCCCACGAAGCCGCCCGTGGCGCCCATCGGTGTGAAGGCTCCGGTGAGGATGAGCCGCAGAGCCTCGGGGATGCCCTGGTAGTTCACGCCGATGATGTAGAGCCCCGAGCCGATGTACAGCACGATCATCAGCGGCACCATGTACGTGGTGACCTTGGCAATGGACTGGATGCCGCCCACCAGGGCGAGCCCCGTGCCCACCGCGAGCACCGCGGCGGTCAGCACCGGGGGGACGCTGAACGAGTGCTCCAGGTTGGAGGCGATCGCATTGCCCTGCGTCATGTTCCCGATCCCGAACGTGGCCACCACGCAGCACACGGCGAACACCACGGACAGGAAGCGACCGAACTTGTTGGGGATGCCACGGGCCAGGTACACCTGCGGGCCGCCCGTGAGCTGCCCTGCGGTGTCCCGCGTGCGGAAGCGCACGCCCAGGAAGCACTCCGCGTACTTGGACGCCATGCCGAACAGGGCGGTGATCCACATCCAGAACAGTGCACCGGGCCCGCCGATGGAGATGGCCGCGGCCACTCCCACGATGTTGCCGGTGCCCACGGTGGCCGCGAGCGCGGTGGACATCGCGGCGAAGGAGGAGATGTCGCCCTTCTCGCCGGTGGCCCGGGAGCGGCGCCCGAAGCCCAGGCTCATGGCCTTGGTGAACAGCCGGAACTGGATGCCGCGCAGGCGCCACGTCATGAAGACGCCGGTTCCGAAGAGCAGGGGCAGGAGCAGCCACGGCCCCCAGATGAGATCGCGAACGGTGTCCAAGCTGCTTTGCAGGGATTCCATGGGGGTGCGGTGCTTTCCGTGAGGAGCGGAGCGAACTGCTGACCAACCTAGCAGGGGCGCGGCACTCGTCAGCCCCCTTGCGGTTGGTTCCCGGACGCGCAGACGCCGACGCCGCCGTGGTGACCACGGCGGCGTCGGCGTCGGACGGGAGCGGGGTGCGCTACTTCTTCTGGACCACCAGCGCCGCGCCGATGGCGGCGAGGAACGCGTCCTTGGAGAGCTGGATGCCCTGCTCGGACGGGCGGATGCCGTCCTCCTGGGTCATCTCCGGGTTGCGGAAGTACATGGAGAGCAGCCCGGCGGAGAAGGCGAGCAGCCCCGCACCGGCCAGGCGCTTGGACACGAAGGGGGTCACGAGGGCGGCGCCCACGGCCAGCTCGCTGCCCGCGATGAACGTGGCGAAGGTCTGGGAGTCCCACTCCGCGAACTGGGGCACACCGGTGGCGGCGAACTGCTTGAGGCCCTCCGCGGCCTGGGCGTCCATGCCCAGCTTGCCGTAGCCGGACTGCAGCAGGTACGCGCCGGGAATGCCGCGGAGAATGGCGTTGGAGATGCGCATGAGGGGTGCCTTTCGTCGGGGTGCGGCGGGGCGGCGCTGCGGACCGCAGGGCCCCGTCCGGATCGGAAGTCATGCTAACAGCGGCACCTTTCCGGCGCCCCGGGGGTGCCACCATGCCCACAGCGAACGGTCGCCGCGGGCCCGCGGGGCGTTGCCTAGGGTGGTGCCACGCTGCGCGCACCGCGCGCTCACGAAAGGAGAACCCGTGGACATCACCACCATGAAGAAGATCCTCCTGGTCCTGACCAGCCAGGACACCCTGGGCGAGACGGGCGAGCCGACCGGCTACAACGTGGCCGAGGCCTCCCACCCGTGGAAGGTGTTCCGGGACGCCGGGTACTTCGTGGACTTCGCGTCCATCGCGGGTGGGCAGCCCCCGCAGGACGAGGTGCAGCAGGACGATCCCGTGCAGGTGGAGTTCACGCAGGACGAGACCGCGAAGGCCTCCCTCTACAACACCCCCAAGGTCTCCGTGGTGGACCCCTCCCAGTACGACGCCGTGTACCTCGTGGGCGGGCACGGCACCATGTGGGACTTCACGGGCAACGCGGACCTGCAGAAGCTCGTGGCCTCCGTCTACGACGCCGGGGGCGTGGTGGGCGCGGTGTGCCACGGTCCGTCCGGACTGGTGGACGTGGAGCTCTCCAACGGCCTGAACCTGCTCTCCGGGCGAAAGGTGGCCGGGTTCACCAACGCGGAGGAGGAGGCCGTGGGCAAGCAGGACACGGTGCCCTACCTGCTGCAGGACAAGCTCGAGGAGCAGGGCGCCACGGTCAAGGTGGCGGAGAACTGGGAGGAGAACGTGCAGGTGGACGAGCGCCTCGTCACCGGGCAGAACCCCCAGTCCGCGGCCGGTGTGGCGAAGGAGATGACCAAGCTGCTCACCGAGGTGGTGCGCGAGCAGAAGGCCGAGGAGGAGCAGGCCGCCCAGGAGCTGCGCGCCGAGCACGACGCCGAGAAGGCCGCCGAGGAGGACGAGGACTGAGCCTCCCGGGGACTGCCGGCAGCAGGGGCAGGGGGCGACGCCGCGGCGTCGCCCCCTGCCCCTGACTCATTGCCGCACACCCTGGCCGGGGGTGCGCGCCACGGGTGAGACTGGGAGGGTCCGCACGGAGATCGACGTCCAGGAGTTCCCATGTCAGAGTTCACGTCCCGAGTAGCACTGGTCACCGGAGCGGCCTCCGGGATCGGCGCGGCCATCGCGAAGCACCTGGCGCGGCAGGGTGCCAAGGTGGTGGTCACGGACCTCGACCCCACGGGGATCGACGACGTGGTGCAGGCCATCATGGCCGCGGGTGGCGACGCCGCCGGGATCCGCCAGGACGTCTCCCGCCGGGAGGACGCCGCGGCCGCGGTGGACTTCGCGGTGCAGACCTACGGCGGGCTGCACTACGCCGTGAACAACGCCGGCGTGGGCGGGCAGACCGACGCGCTGGGGGAGACGGATCTCGACGCGTGGGAACGCACCGTGGCCGTGGACCTGCACGGGATCGCGTACGGGATGCACGCCCAGCTGCCCGTGATCGAGCAGCACGGCGGCGGGGCCATCGTGAACGTGGGCTCCATCCACTCCGCCGTGGCCACCTCGGTGGGCAACTCCGCGTACACCACGGCCAAGCACGGGCTGGTGGGGCTCACCCGCCAGACCGGGGTGGACTACGCCCGGCGCGGGGTCCGCGTGAACGCCGTGGGTCCCGCCTACATCGACACCCCGCTGCTGGAGAACCTGCCGCCGCAGGTGCTCGCGGACCTCGTGGCCAAGCACCCCATGGGCCGGCTCGGCACGCCCGAGGAGGTCGCGCAGCTGACCGTCTTCCTGCTCTCGGACGCGGCCTCGTTCATCACGGGCTCCTACCACCTGGTGGACGGCGGCTACACGGCGGTGTGATCCGCGGCCCCTCACGCCCGGTCCGGCGTCCGGACCCGGCGTGAGGGGGCGTGTCTCGTGGGGTGGCCGCGGCAGGTGTAGAGTGGACCAGTTCCCCCGCACACGCTGCGGGGTCGAAGCGCGCCGGTCCGAGGCGCGCAGGCCGCGCCCACTGCGAGGCGCGTGCGCGCGGAATCGTTTCGCGCGGACCAACACCTGAAAGACTTTCTTTGTCTCATTCTTTTACCGACCTCGGCGTTTCCGAGGCGCTCTCCGCTGATCTCGCCCGCGGCGGCATCACCGAAGCGTTCCCCATCCAGGAGAAGACTCTCCCCGACTCCCTCGCCGGGCGCGACGTGCTCGGCCGTGGCCGCACCGGTTCCGGCAAGACGGTGGCGTTCGCGCTGCCGCTCGTGAGCCGCCTGGCCGGCCTGGCCCCCGGCTCCAGCCGCGTGAGCCGCCGGGCGCACCGCCCCACCGGGCTCGTGCTGGCACCCACCCGTGAGCTGGCCACCCAGATCGACCGCACCGTGGCACCGCTGGCCAAGGCCGCCGGGCTGAACACCACCGTGATCTTCGGCGGCGTGTCCCAGAAGCGCCAGGAGAAGGCGCTCGCGGACGGCGTGGACATCGTGGTGGCCTGCCCCGGGCGCCTGGAGGACCTCATGAAGCAGGGCCTCCTCACGCTCGACGACGTCCGCGTCACCGTGCTGGACGAGGCCGACCACATGGCGGACATGGGCTTCCTGCCCGTGGTCACCCGCATCCTCGCCAAGACCCCCAAGGGCTCGCAGCGGCTGCTGTTCTCCGCCACGCTGGACAACGGTGTGGACGTGCTGGTCAAGAAGTTCCTCAAGGATCCGGTCCTGCACTCCGCGGACAACGCCCAGGCCGCGGTGACCACCATGGACCACCAGGTCCTCGTGACCCACGCGGACGACAAGCAGGCCCTGATCGAGGCGCTGGCCTCCGGCACCGGGCGGCGCATGATGTTCACGCGCACCAAGTACCGCGCCAAGAAGATGGCCAAGAAGCTCAGCCAGGCCGGCATCCCCGCCGTGGACCTGCAGGGCAACCTGTCCCAGGGCGCCCGCGACCGCAACCTGGCCGCGTTCTCGGACGGCGACATCCGCGTACTCGTGGCCACGGACGTGGCCGCCCGCGGCGTGCACGTGGACGACGTGGAGCTCGTGGTCCACATCGACCCGCCCGCCGAGCACAAGTCCTACCTGCACCGCTCCGGGCGCACCGCCCGCGCCGGTGCCTCCGGTGCCGTCATCACGATCGCCACCACGGAGGAGCGCTCGGACGTCAGCAAGCTCATGAAGAAGGCCGGCGTCGCACCCCGCGTGGACGAGGTCCGCCCGGATTCCGAGGTGGTCAAGGAGCTCGTGGGGGAGCGCGCCGAGCGCGTGGCCTACACCCCGGCGGCTCCTGCGGCCCAGAACGGCGGCGGCAAGCGCCCCGGCGGCGGTCGCCCCGGTGGCCGTTCCGGTGGTGGCCGCTCCGGCGGTTCCGCCCAGGGCGGTGGCCGGTCCGGCTCCGGTCGGGGCGCCTCCCAGGGTTCCGCCCGGGGTGGCGAGTCCCAGGGCCGCAGCGGTGGTCGTTCCTCCGGTGGTCGCACCGGTGACTCCCGGGGTGAGGCCGGGCGCGGGGGCCGATCCTCGTCCCGCGGGCGCGGCGACGCCGCCGGGTCCGGCTCGGCCCGCACCTCGACTCCCCAGGGCGGACGCGGCGGCTCGGGCCAGCGTGGCTCGGGTCAGCGCGGTTCCGCCGCCACCGGGGCCGGTCAGGTGCCGGACCGCGCCATGGCGGCGGCGCAGCGGCGTCGTGAGAGCAACCGTGCGGGACAGTCCGTGCGCTGAGACCCCCGCGGTGGTGCGAGGAACCCCCGGTCCGATCCGTCGAACCGGGGGTTCCTCGCTGTCTGGGGGCGGGAGCGGGACCGGCTCAGCTCCGGGGCGTGAGAGAGCGCAGGAAGTCGAGCGTGACGTCCTCGTGGGAGTCCACGAACACGCGGTGCGGCCCGTCCGGGACGGGCTTGTCGCCGGGGACCACCACCACGATCATCCCCGCCGCCACGGCGCTGCGCACCCCGGGCTCTGAGTCCTCCACGGCCACGCAGTCCGCGGGCGCCACCCCGAGCAGCTCCGCGCCGCGCAGGTACGGCTCGGGGTCGGGCTTGGGGTGGATGACGTCGTCGTGGGAGACGATGCGCGTGAGGACGTCCGGCGCGGCGTCCGCCGTGGTGCGGGCCACCGAGGTCAGGGCATTGGTGACGATCGCGGCGGGAACGCCGGCCGCGCGCAGCTCGCCGAGCAGGGCCGGGATCCCGGGCAGGAAGGGGACGTCTCCGGCCACCTCGTCGATCACGTGGCGGGCCAGCTGCTGGGTGATCTCGTCCACGGAGTCCGGGGCACCGCGATCCACGAACCGCCGGGCCGCGTCCTGCACGGTGCCGCCGAGGGTGGCGTGGTCGTCCGCCACGGTCCAGGTCTGGCCGTAGTGCTCGGCCACGGCGCGCTTGGCCACGGCCCACTGGGGCTCGGTGTTCACCAGGGTGCCGTCGTGGTCGAAGAGCACGGCGAGGGGGTAGGTCATGTGCGCCTTTCGAGTGGGGCCGCGAGGACCCTCGTGGGTCCGGTGGTCCGGCTCCGGTCGCCCGGTGCACGGGGTCGCGGGTCGGGTTCGAGGCCGGGGACAGTGTAGTGGCGGGCGGTCGACGCCTCCGCTCAGCCGCGCGGCGCGAGCGAGCGCAGCAGCTCCAGGGTCACGGCGGAGTGGGAGGGAACGTGCACGATCCCCGGCCCGGGCGGCACGTCCTGCACGCCGGGCACCACCACGGTGACGATGTCCGCGGCCACACCGGCTGCGGCGCCCGAGGGGGAGTCCTCCACCACCACGCACTGCCGCGGGTCCACGCCCAGCCGGTGGGCGGCCTGGAGGTAGGCGTCCGGGTCCGGCTTGGGCCGGACCCCCTGCGCCACCTCCTCGTCACCGACGACCACCCGGAACAGGTTGTCCGGGGCGAGGCCCGCGGTGTACCGGGCCACCTCGGAGGTCGCGTTGGTGACGATGGCCGCCGGGATGCTCGCCGCGGCCAGCTCGTCCAGCAGGGGCCGGATGCCGGGGATGAACGTGGGCGGGTTCTCGCTCAGCACGTCCTCCAGCACCGCGTGGAACTCGCGGAACACCTCTTCCGGGGAGCCGGGGACGCCCAGTTCCGAGAGCCGCTGCACGGTGGCGGCGAGCGGCCTGCCCAGGGTGTCCCGCGTGTCCTGCTCGGTCCACTCGCCGCCGTGGGCGGCCACGATCCGCTGCTTGCCCGACTCCCAGAGGGGTTCGGTGTCCACCAGGGTGCCGTCGTGGTCGAACAGGACGGCGTGGGGAAATGCTGAGGCGGTCATGGACCCACGGTACGTCCTGCCCCCGACATCCCCTGGGTCCTACGATGGGCACATGAGCTCCCCGGACCCTGCTCCCGCGTCCCTCTCCAGACCGGGATCGGCGCTGGCCCGCGCCTTCCCGATGGTCATGGTGGCGGCAGCCGTCGTGCTGGCGCTGTGGGTGGGCTTCGGGCGGGGGCTCGTGGGGCTGCGCAGCCCTCTCACCCTCGTCTACGCCGCGGCACTCGCGCTGCCCCTGCTGGTGCTGCATGTGGTGGCCGCCGCGCTGTTCCGGCGGGACGCCCTCAACCACCCCTCCCACGCCGTGAGCCTGCGGGGGATGCTCACTGCGGCGGTCGCGTGGCTCGTGACGGCGGCCTTCGGCTTCTTCCTCCCGGACGTCACCCCGGAGGGCATGCGCTCGGTGTTCACCCACGTGGCCGGTGCGGACTACCTGGAGCTCGGCTACGGCTTCGTGAACATCCTGGGCGTGCTCTCGGTCGCCTTCGCGGTGGCGCTCGTGCTGCTGGCCGTGACCGAGCTGCGGGTCACCGCGCGGCGCCTCAACGGAGAACCGCTTACCGAGGACGAGCGCCTGGACCGTCTGGAGGCCCAGCGGGAGGACGACGCCGCACGGCCGGGGACGGCGTCGTCGTCCGGGGTCCGCTCGTGACGGTTCCCCTGCGCACCCCGCGCCTGCGGCTGCGGGCCTATGACGCCGCGGCGGACGCAGACGCCGACTTCGTGCGGGACCTCTACTCCCGCGAGGCGGTGCAGCGCTACATCGGGGACGGCACCCAGCGCGTGCGGACGCTCGGTGAGGCCCGGGAGAAGATCCGGCGCTGGCAGGAGCTGTACTCGCAGCACCCCGTGCACGGGATCTGGCTCGCGCACACGCACGAGGGGCAGCCCGTGGGAACCGTGCTGCTCAAGCCCATCCCGGACTCCGGGGCGGACACCGCCAGGGACACGGAGATCGGCTGGCACTTCCACCCGGACGCGTGGGGTCTCGGGTACGCCACCGAGGCGGCACGCGCCGTCCTCGACCACGCGTGGTCGTCCGGTCTCACGCGGGTGGTGGCGGTGACCCACCCGGAGAACGAGGCCTCCCAGGCGGTGTGCCACCGCCTGGGCATGACCGCCCGCGGCCTCAGCACCGCGTACTACGACGCCGAGTGCGCCCTCTTCGAGCTCACGGCCCCGCTCGCCGTGCCGTCGTCCGGGACGGAGCACACCGCGCCGACACCGGCGGTGCCCTCCACTGCTCCCACGGAGGCGCGGCACGATGCGCCCACGACGGCGCGGCGCGGCACTCCCACGGAGGCGCGGCACGATGCGCCCACGACGGCGCGGCGCGGCACTCCCACGACGGCGCGGCGCGGCGCGCGCACGATGGCGGAGCACGGGGCGGCGGGGCGGAGCAGCGTGTGCGGCGAAGGGTACGACCCGCGCAACGAACGGCGGGGCAGGGGCGGCGGGAGCGGCGTCGCCGGCACGGGGAGCGAGGAGGAACCCAGGTGAGCGGGACTAATCCTGATCTGGTGGTCGGTGCGGACGGGCTGGCACGTCCGGTGTGGGCGGCCGGGGACCCCGTGCTGCGGGAGTACTACGACACCGAGTGGGGCATGCCGGTGCGGGACGAGGCGGGGCTGTACGAGCGGATCGTGCTGGAGGGCTTCCAGTCGGGGCTGTCGTGGCGCACGGTGCTCGCCAAGCGGCCCGCGTTCCGGGAGGTCTTCCACGGATTCGACCCGGATGCCGTGGCCGCGATGGGTGCGCCGGACGTGGAACGGCTCATGGGGGACGTGCGCATCATCCGCAACCGCCGCAAGATCGAGGCAGCGGTGACCAATGCCCGGGCCACCGTGGCGCTGCGCGAGCACGAGGGGCTCGCCGAGCTGGTGTGGTCCTTTCAGCCGGTGGACACGCCCCGCCCGGAGCGGTTCGCCGACGTCCCCACGGTCTCCCCGGAGAGCAGGGCACTGTCCCAGGAACTGAAGCGGCGGGGGTTTGCGTTCGTGGGCCCCACCACCATGCACGCGCTCATGGAGGCCATCGGCATGGTGGACACCCACCTGGTGGGCAGCCACCGCAGGGGGAGCTCGGGGCTCTGGCCGGACCGGGCGTGACCGGAAAGTTCCTGTGGAAAACTCTTCACTTTCTTGGTTGAGCGAGGTAGACTCAAGGTAACTGATAAACCATAAGTCAAGCGAAGGAGATGCCGTGGACACCAAGTTCACCACCAAGTCTCAGGAAGCCCTGAGCGCCGCGGCCACGAACGCCGCCACCGCGGGCAATCCGAACATCGAGCCCGCCCACATCCTCAAGGCCCTCATGGACCAGCGCGAGGGCGTGGCCGTGGCGGTCCTGCAGGCCACGGGTGCGAACGCGGACGCCGTGTCGCTCAAGGCCAGCAACCTCATCCACGAGATGCCCAGCGCCTCGGGCAGCTCCACGGCCCAGCCGCAGCTGAGCCGCACCGCGCTGCAGGCCCTGCAGGCCGCCGAGAACTACGCGCGCGAGCTGCAGGACGAGTACGTCTCCACCGAGCACATCCTCTACGGACTGGCTGCGGGGCAGGACGGAACCGCTGCGGCGCTCAAGAGCGCGGGCGTCACCCCGGAGGCGCTGGCCCAGGCGATCCCGCGGGTGCGCGGTGACCGCCGCGTGACCAGCCCGGACCCGGAGGGCACGTTCCAGTCCCTGGAGAAGTACGGCACGGACCTCACCGCCATTGCGCGGGACGGCAAGCTGGACCCCGTGATCGGGCGGGACTCCGAGATCCGCCGCGTGGTGCAGGTGCTCTCGCGCCGCACCAAGAACAATCCCGTGCTGATCGGCGAGCCCGGTGTGGGCAAGACCGCCGTGGTCGAGGGCCTCGCGCAGCGCATGGTCGCCGGGGACGTCCCCGAGTCCCTGCGCGGCAAGACCCTGATCTCGCTGGATCTCGGGTCCATGGTGGCCGGGGCCAAGTACCGCGGCGAGTTCGAGGAGCGGCTCAAGGCGGTCCTGGACGAGATCAAGCAGTCCGAGGGGCAGATCGTCACGTTCATCGACGAGATCCACACCGTGGTGGGTGCGGGCGCCTCCGAGGGCTCCATGGACGCGGGCAACATGCTCAAGCCCATGCTGGCCCGTGGTGAGCTGCGTCTGATCGGCGCCACCACCCTGGACGAGTACCGCGAGAACATCGAGAAGGATGCCGCCCTGGAGCGCCGCTTCCAGCAGGTCTACGTGGGGGAGCCCTCGGTGGAGGACACCGTGGCCATCCTGCGTGGGCTCAAGGAGCGCTACGAGGCGCACCACAAGGTGCAGATCGCGGACTCCGCCCTGGTGGCCGCGGCCCAGCTGTCCACCCGGTACATCCCCAGCAGGCAGCTGCCGGACAAGGCCATCGACCTGATCGACGAGGCCGCGTCCCGGTTGCGCATGGAGATCGACTCCGCACCGGAGGAGATCGACGAGCTGCGCCGCTCCGTGGACCGGCTCACCATGGAGGAGCTCGCCCTGGACGGCGAGACGGATCCCGCCTCCGTGGAACGACTGGCCGCGCTGCGCCAGGACAAGGCGGACAAGCAGGCGGAGCTGGATGCGCTCAACGCCCGGTGGGAGTCGGAGAAGGCCGGCCTGAACCGGGTGGGCGAGCTCAAGGCCCGGATCGACGACCTGCGCTCGCAGGCCGAGCGCGCCCAGCGCAACGGGGACCTCGGCGAGGCCTCCCGGTTGCTGTACGGCGAGATCCCGGCCGTGCAGAAGCAGCTCGACGCCGCGCAGGCGCAGGAGGACGCGAGCGGTCTGAGCGAGGACACCATGGTCTCGGAGGAGGTCACGGCGGACGACATCGCCGAGGTGATCTCGGCGTGGACCGGCATTCCCGCGGGCAAGATGCTGCAGGGCGAGTCCGAGAAGCTGCTGCACATGGAGGATGTCCTGGGCAAGCGGCTGATCGGGCAGCGCAAGGCCGTGACCGCGGTGGCGGACGCGGTGCGTCGTTCCCGTGCGGGCATCTCTGACCCGGACCGCCCCATCGGCTCGTTCATGTTCCTGGGGCCCACGGGGGTGGGCAAGACCGAGCTGGCCAAGTCCCTCGCGGACTTCCAGTTCGACGACGAGCGCGCCCTGATCCGCATCGACATGTCCGAGTACTCGGAGAAGCACTCCGTCTCGCGCCTGGTCGGTGCCCCTCCGGGGTACGTGGGCTACGACGAGGGCGGCCAGCTCACCGAGGCCGTGCGGCGCCGCCCGTACTCCGTGGTGCTGCTGGACGAGGTGGAGAAGGCCCACCCCGAGGTCTTCGACATCCTGCTGCAGGTGCTCGACGACGGTCGCCTGACCGACGGCCAGGGCCGCACCGTGGACTTCCGCAACGTGATCCTGATCCTCACCTCCAACATGGGCAGCCAGTTCCTGGTGGACCCCACCATGGACGAGAAGGCCAAGAACGACGCCGTGATGGGCGTGGTGAACGCGTCCTTCAAGCCGGAGTTCCTCAACCGGCTGGACGACATCATCATGTTCGAGCCGCTGAGCACCGAGGACCTCGCGAAGATCGTGGACATCCAGGTGGCCCAGCTGGCCACGCGCCTCGCGCAGCGCCGGCTGTCCCTGGTGGTCACGCCCGCGGCGAGCGAGTGGCTGGGCATGACCGGCTACGACCCCGCCTACGGTGCGCGCCCGCTGCGCCGGCTCGTGCAGCGCGAGATCGGCGACCGTCTGGCCAGGGGCCTGCTGTCCGGCGCCATCCTGGACGGGGACACCGTGGTGGTGGACGTCAACCCGGACGTCGCCGAGGACGGCCTCACGGTCACGACCGAACGCGGTGACGACGCCGCGGCGTCGCCGTCCGAGGGCGACGACGGCATCGTGGACGCGGAGATCGTAAACGAGTGACCGGCTGACCGCCCGCCCCGGCCCTGCCGCAGGGGCGGCGGTGACCGGGACGAGAAGAGCGCCGGTGCGGACTCGGAGCAGTCCGCACCGGCGCTCTCGCCATGCCGTGCCGTGCGCGGACCTACGCGTCCCGCCCCGGCGACGCCGTCGAGCCCGGCTCCGCGCCGACGCCCGCACCCCCGCCGGCGCCCGGATGGCCCTGCACCGGAGCGCCGTGGGCAGGGTCCCCGCGGTTCGCCCCCGCCCTGCGGTCCGGCGCCGCGTCCACATAGCTGTCCAGCGTGTAGTCGTAGGCCACGGGCCGCCCGTCCTCGTCCGTGCGCTGGTACCAGGAGCTCATGCGCTCGCCGGTGGAGTCGACGTCGTGCCCCGCCGCCGCGGGCCCCTCCTGGTGGCGGATCTCCAGGGCGAAGTCGTCCCCGTGCTCGCCCATGCCCTGGCGCACCGCGTTCTCCAGGGCCACGCGTGCGTAGCGGTGGCGCAGGCTCATGGGATCGGTGGAGAGGTCCCGCAGGAACGCGGGAATCAGGGCCAGCAGGATGAGCGCGAACGGCAGGGCCGCCACGGTCACCAGGTCCTGCAGCCCCTGCAGCGCGTCCGCGCCACCCACGGCGAGCATCACGGAGGAGACCCCGGCCAGGGCGAGGCCCCAGAACACGGTGATCTTCCGGTCCGGTTCCGGCTTGCCCTGCTGGGACATGGACGCCATCACCAGGGTCGCGGAGTCCGCGGACGTGATGAAGAAGATCGCCAGCAGGACCATGACGGCGATCGGCGTGAGGGCGGACAGCGGCAGGGCGTCCAGAACGCGGAACAGCATGTCCTCCGGGGAGGCGGCCCCCGCGATGTCCGTGCCTGAGCGCTGCAGCCAGATGGCGGTCCCGCCGAAGACCGAGAACGCGAGCACGCAGATCACGGTGGGTGCCAGCAGCACCACGCTCACGTACTGGCGCAGGGTGCGCCCGCGGGAGATACGGGCCACGAAGACCCCCACGAAGGGTGCCCAGGAGACCCACCAGGCCCAGTAGAACAGCGTCCAGGAGCGCATGAACTTCTAGGCCTCCGGCCCCCAGGACGCGGAGAGGGAGAGCATCTGGAACATCTCCCCGAAGTAGGTGCCCACCACCGACGGGATGAAGTTCAGCAGGAACACGGTGGGGCCCGCCACGAACAGGAAGAACGCCACGAGCGCGGCGAGCACCATGTTCACGTTGGACAGCCGCCGGATCCCCTTGGCCACGCCGGAGACCGCGGAGACCAGGAACACGCACGTGAGCACCGCGATGATCCCCACGAGCACGCCGTTGCCCAGCTCGCCCATGCCGGTCACGATCTGCAGTCCGCGTCCGATCTGCAGGGTCCCGAGTCCCAGGGAGGCGGAGGTGGCGAAGAGGATCCCCACGATGGCGAACATGTCGATGAGCCGCCCGCCCACGCTCAGGTGGGCCCGGGGGCCGAAGATCGCGGACATCAGCAGCGGCCGGCCGCGGCGGTAGGCGGCGTAGCCCACCGCGGCGCCGACCAGCGCGTAGATGGCCCACGCCTGCAGCCCCCAGTGGAAGATGGTCTGGGCCATGGCCGAGTGCATGGCGTGGAAGCTCTCGGGCTCGGCGCGCCCGGGGGGGGAGGAGTCATGTAGTAGGTCACGGGTTCGTAGACGCCGAAGAAGATCAGTCCCACGCCCATGCCGGCCGCGAAGAGCATGGCGATCCACGAGCCCATGGAGTAGGCCGGGGCCTCCCCGTCCTTGCCCAGGGGGATCCTGCCGTGGCGGGAGAATCCCACGTAGAGCAGGAAGAGCAGCACCACGGCCGCCAGCAGGGTGAAGATCCACCCGCCGTAGGTGACCACCGCGGACAGGGCGGCCTGGGAGACGCTCGTCAGGGACTCCGTGGACACGGCACCCCACACCACGAAGCCGATGATGAGTGCTCCCGCCACCCCGAAGGTGATCCAGTCGGTGCGGTAGCGCACCCGCTGCTCCTCCACCGAGACACCGGGCACGAGTCCCGGGTGGGTGTCGTGCGGGTACGGACTGGAGGAGGGCGGCGTCGGGCGTGAGGACGAGCTCATGGGAACCTGCGTTCTGGTCCGGGAAGGTGGCGCGCGGCACCGGGGCCGTCCCACTGTACCGGCCCTCCGGCACTCCTCGGCCGCCCCGCCGAGACCGCCGGAGCCCCCTCCCGTGGAGCCCCCGCGAGCGGGCGGCGGGCCGCGTGTGGCCGCGGCGGGGACGGGTACGCGAGAACGGTTCAAAACATGTACCCTGGACTCACGAAAAACTGACAAGACACTCCGGGGCCGTACTGTGTGCGCAACACGGCACCGCCCACCGGACACGAGACGCAGAGGGGGTCACGCCATGGGGCGCGGCCGTCAAAAGGCGAAGGCGACACGACAGGCGCGGGAGATCAAGTACTTCAGCCCGCAGACCGACTACTCGGCCCTGCAGCGCGAGCTGCGCGGCACGACACCGTCCTCCCGAGCCGTGGATCACGAGGAACGACCCGAGGACGGGGACGACTACTCGACCTACGCGGAGAAGTACTCCGACTACGACTGACCCGGCGTCCGGCGCCACCACCGCGCCGCCACGGCACCGCGCTGCTGCAGTCCCGCGACACGTCAGTTCAGCGTCGTCCCAGCTCAGTGCAGCAACGAAGGCTCAGTGCCACTCCAGCTCAGTGCAGCAACGAACCGCCCACACCGTCGTGTGGGCGGTTCGTTGCGTGTCGTCGCTCAGCTGGCGTAGGAGCCGGTCATCAGCACACCGCCGCCGGCCACGCCCTTGGCACCCTGCACCCAGTCGCTGCCGTGCTGGGCGGCGGCCGGGTCCACGGGGCCCACGCGTCCCATGACCCACGAGGGCAGTCCGCGCTCGTTCAGGTGGGCCACGGTGGCGTCGGCCACGGCGGGGTCCACGATCGCGACCATGCCCACACCCAGATTGAGGGTGCGCTCGAGGTCCGGCTGCGGCACCCCGCCCAGCTCGGCCACGAGGCGGAACACGGGCGGCAGGGACCACGTGGAGCGCTCCACGGTGGCCTGCAGGTCCGCGGGCAGCACCCGGGCGAGGTTCGCGGCGAGCCCGCCACCGGTCACGTGGGAGAACCCGCGCACCCCGTGGCCCGTGGCGCCGTCGGCCCCGTTGACGGGAAAGGTGCGGGTGAGGTCCAGGACGTCCGCCGCGTAGACGCGCGTGGGCTCGAGCAGCTCCTCGCCCAGGGTGCGGCCCAGTTCGCTGACCTGGCGGTCCAGCTGCCACCCGGCCACGTTGATGACGCGGCGCACCAGGGAGTAGCCGTTGGAGTGCAGCCCGGAGGACGCCATCCCGATGACGACGTCCCCGTCCCGCACGCGCTGCGGGCCGAGCAGCTCGTCCGCCTCCACGGCGCCGGTGGCGGCCCCGGCGACGTCGTACTCGTCCACGCCCAGCAGCCCGGGGTGCTCGGCGGTCTCCCCACCCACCAGGGCGGTGCCGGCCGCCTCGCAGGCCGCGGCGATGCCGCGCACGATGTCCGCCACGCGCTCGGGGACCACCTTGCCGGTGGCGATGTAGTCGGTCATGAACAGCGGCTCGGCGCCCACCACCACGATGTCGTCCACGACCATGCCCACGAGGTCCCAGCCGATGGTGTCGTGGATGTCGAGGGACTGCGCGATGGCCACCTTGGTGCCCACCCCGTCGGTGGAGGTGGCCAGGTAGGGCCTGCGGTACGCGGTGAGCGCGGAGACGTCGTACAGGCCCGCGAAACCGCCCACGCCGCCCACCACGCCGTCGGTGTGGGTGGCCTTGACCGCGGCCTTCATGAGCTCGACGGCGCGGTCCCCGGCTTCCACGTCCACGCCGGCGCTGGCGTAGGTGACGGACTGCGAGTCCTGGGGGCGCTCGGGGCTCATGCGCTGGTCTCCTCGGTGGTGGGGGCGGCGTCGGTGGGAACGGGGGCCACGAGGTCCTCGGAGGGCTCGGCGTGGGCACCGGGCGCCTCCAGGACGGCCTTGCCCAGGCGGTCCGCCTTGGGCAGGGCCGTGGGGTACTCGCCCGAGAAGCACGCGGTGCACAGGTTGCCCCGCGACTGCCGGGTGGCCTCGATCATCGCGTCCTCGGAGATGTAGCCCAGGGAGTCCGCACCGAGCGAGGCGCGGACGTCCTCCACCGAGATGCCGTTGGCGATCAGCTCGGCGGGGGAGGCGAAGTCGATGCCGTAGAAGCACGGCCACTTGATGGGCGGGGATGAGATCCGCACGTGGATCTCCGCGGCCCCGGCCTCCCGCAGCATGCGCACGAGCGCCCGCTGGGTGTTGCCGCGCACGATGGAGTCGTCCACGACCACCAGGCGCTTGCCCGCCACGATCGAGCGCAGCGGGTTGAGCTTGAGGCGGATGCCGAGCTGGCGGATGGTGTCCGAGGGCTCGATGAACGTGCGGCCCACGTAGGAGTTCTTCACCAGGCCGTGCCCGAACGGGATGCCTGAGGCCTCGGCGTAGCCGATGGCGGCGGGGGTTCCGGACTCGGGGGTGGGCATCACGAGGTCCGCCTCCACGGTGTGCTCGTGGGCGAGCCGGCGTCCCATCTCCACGCGGGACTCGTACACCGAACGGCCGTTGATGGTGGTGTCCGGGCGCGCGAGGTAGACGTACTCGAAGACGCAGCCGGCCGGCGTCGGCTCGGCGAACCGGCTGGAGCGCAGGCCGTTCTCGTCGATGGCGATGAACTCGCCGGGCTCCACCTCGCGCACGAGCGAGGCGCCCACGATGTCCAGGGCCGCGGTCTCGGAGGCGACCACCCAGCCGCGTTCCAGGCGGCCGAGCACGAGCGGGCGCACGCCCAGCGGGTCCCTGGCGGCGTAGAGCGTGGTCTCGTCCATGAACGTGAGGCAGAAGGAGCCCACGAGCTGCGGGAGCAGCTTCATGGCCGCTTCCTCGAGCGAGTTCAGCGGGTGCTCCGCGAGCAGGGCGGTGATCAGCGCGGTGTCCGTGGTGTTGCCGCGGGCCATCTCCCCGCGGGACGGGAAGCCGGACTTGTCCAGCAGCAGGTCGTAGAGCTCGGCGGAGTTCGTGAGGTTGCCGTTGTGCGCGAGCGCCAGCGTCCCGTGCGGGGTGGCGCCGAGCGTGGGCTGGGCGTTGGCCCAGTGGGACGCGCCCGTGGTGGAGTACCGCGCGTGGCCCACGGCCAGGTAGCCCTTGAGGGTGTTGAGCGTGGTCTCGTCGAAGACCTGGGAGACCAGGCCCATGTCCTTGTAGACCGAGATGCGCTCACCGTCCGACGTGGCGATCCCCGCGGACTCCTGCCCGCGGTGCTGCAGCGCGTAGAGACCGTAGTAGGTCAGTTTGGCCACGTCCTCCCCGGGGGCCCACACGCCGAACACGCCGCACGCGTCCTGGGGGCCTTTTTCGCCGGGAAGAAGGTCGTGAGAGAGTTTTCCGTCAGCTCGAACCACGAGAGACAGTGTCTCACGAGCCGGAGTGACCCTCGTCTCCGTGAACGTCGTGGACCTCGGCGGCCACGCTGCGGGCGCGCCTGAGGGAGATCCGGTCCAGGACCAGGCCCACCACCGCACCCACGGCGGCCCCCAGGATCAGGAACGCCATCAGGAAGAAGCCGATGATCGCCCCGCGGGTGTAGGCCAGCGCCCCGGGACCGAGCGCGCCCACGAGCAGTCCCGCAATGGCTCCCGCCCCGGCGCCCGTGGCCACGAACGCCAGAAGGTTGGGGGCGCGGCGCGCCGTCATCTGCTGCGTGGCAGGCGCGGGCCGCGCGGAGCGGTCAGGGGTCTCGGGGCTGGCGGAGCTCATGGTCTCCAGGCTATCGCGCGCGCGGTCCTCGGAGAGCCGCGGTGGCGGTGGAGGATCTTCCGGTCCGCTGGGAGTTCCTCGCGGCGCCGGGCGCCCGGCCCCCGGCGCTCTGCGGCCGCTCGCTGCGTGCCCGCGTCCCGGCGGGGGTCAACCGAACAGGGGAAGCCACGCGGACAGGTCGGTGCGGGTTCCCGACGCCGCCACGGTCCCCTCCGCCACGGCGCTCGCCCAGGTCTCGGCACCGGTGGCCAGCGCGAGCCACGTGCCCGCGTCCGTCTCCACCACGTTGGGCGGCGTGCCGCGGGTGTGCCGGGGCCCGGGTACGCACTGGGTGACGCCGAAGGGCGGGACGCGCACCTCCACGGAGTTGCCCTCCGCCCGCGTGCCGAGCTCCTCCAGGCAGTACCGCACCGCCGTGGCCAGGGTTCGGCGGTCGGTGGTCTCCGGGGCCCGGCGCCACTGCGCGAGGGCGAGAGAGCCGTCCGCGGGATTGATGCGGCGTTTCACGGTGCTGGGCCTCCGGGGTCCTGGTGCGGTCGGGGAAGAAGAGGGCGGGGGGCGCCGCTGTGCGCCACCGGCGGCGGGGCACGCCGCGGACCACGGGGCGGAGCATCCAGCCCTCCCGGTGGGGCCGGTGCCTCGGCCACCCGGGGCGGGGGTGCCGCGGAGGTGGCGCGCGGCGGCGTCGTCAGCCCAGCAGCTCCTGCAGCTGGGGGGCGAGCTCAATGGTGCCCACGGGACGCCCGGCCCCGGTGATGGGGGAGAGCACGCGCGAGAGGACGCGGTCGGCCTCGGCGGGGGAGATGGCACCCACGTGGGACAGCAGCGTGAGGCCCACCAGGGAGTTGCCGCGGGACGAGCCGTCCAGCATCTTGATGGCCACGGACCAGCCGGACCGTGTGCCGAGACCCAGCACGCCCTCCGCGCCGAGCTTGGTGATGACGTCCAGCTCCTCCATGATCACGGTGTTGGAGCGGCCCGGGCCCTGCACGTACTCGGGGTAGTCGAGCATGGACGTGGCCACCGTGGCGGCGCGGGCGTCCGCCTGGATGTTGCGCGCGGCGCGCCCCAGCGTGGAGTACATGCGTGCCAGCCCGGTCAGGCTGATGGCCGTGAGCGGTGCGCCGCAGCCGTCCACGCCCACGTGCGCGGCGCGCTCCCCGGAGAACTCCTCGATGGTCTCCACCACGAGGCGCTGCAGCGGGTGCTCGGGGTCCAGGTAGGAGTCGGTGGGCCAGCCGTTGGTCACGCACGCGAGCAGGAACGCGGCGTGCTTGCCGGAGCAGTTCATGCACATGCGGTTCTGGCCGCGCTCCGTGCGCAGCAGCCACGCGCGGGTGTCGTCGTCCTGGGGCCAGTCCGGCGGGCACTGCAGGGCCTCGGGGCCCAGCTCCGCAGCCTTGAGGATCGAGCTCACGGCGTCCAGGTGGTCGAACGTGCCGGTGTGCGACGCCGCCGCGATCGCCACCTGCTCGCCGCGCAGCGCCGCACCGGCCTTCATGGCCGCGATGGCCTGGAAGGGTTTGAGGGTGGAGCGCGGGAAGACCAGTTCCTCCGGGGCGCCCACGGAGAACGCCACGGAACCGTCCGGGGCGAGCACCACGGCGGAGCCGCGGTGCCGGGACTCCACGAAACCACTGCGCCGCACCACGGCGAGGTCCACGGCCTGATCCGAGCTGAAAGTCTCCATGGCCCCAGTATGACAGCGGGCCCCGGGCCACCTTTCCCGCCCGGGGGTCCCTGCCGATACGCTGAACGCGTGAAGGTACTGGTGGTGGGCCCCGGCGGCCGCGAGCACGCAATGATCACGTCCCTGCTGCGGGACCCGCACGTGAGCGAGGTCCACGCGGCCCCCGGCAACGCGGGAATCGCCCAGGACGTCCCCGTCCACCCCCTCAACGCCCAGGACCCCGAGGCCGTGGTGGCGCTCGCGCGGGAGCTGGCCGCCGATCTCGTGGTGGTGGGTCCGGAGGCGCCGCTCGTGGCCGGCGTCGCGGACGCGCTGCGCGAGGCGGGCATCCCCGTCTTCGGGCCGTCCCGGGAGGCCGCACGGATCGAGGGCTCCAAGGCGTTCGCCAAGGAGGTCATGGCCGCAGCGAACGTGCCCACCGCGCGCGCCGTCGCCACCACGGACCTCGCGGAGGTCCGCGAGGCTTTCGAGCGCTTCGGCGCTCCCCACGTGGTCAAGGACGACGGCCTGGCCGCGGGCAAGGGAGTGGTGGTCACCGAGGACCGGGACCGCGCGGAGGCCCACGCGCGGGAGTGCCTCGACGCCGGCGGCTCGGTGCTTGTGGAGGAGTACCTGGACGGTCCCGAGGTCTCCCTGTTCGTGCTCAGCGACGGCACCCACGTGGTGCCGCTGCTGCCCGCGCAGGACTTCAAGCGCGTGCGGGACGGTGACCAGGGCCCCAACACCGGTGGCATGGGCGCCTACACGCCGCTGGACTGGCTGCCCGAGGGCTTCACGCAGGAGGTCGTGGAGCGCGTGGCGCGCCCCGTGGTGGACGAGCTGCGACGCCGCGGCACCCCGTTCACGGGCGTCCTCTACTGCGGCCTGGCCGTCACGGCGCAGGGTGTGCGCGTGATCGAGTTCAACGCGCGCTTCGGCGATCCCGAGACCCAGTCCGTGCTGGCCATGCTCGAGACCCCGCTGGGCTCGCTGCTGCTCGACGCCGCGCAGGGCCGGCTCTGCGAGGAGCGGGAGCTCGAGTGGAGGCCCGGTGCCTCCGTGACCATCGTGCTCGCCGCGAAGAACTACCCCGGCGCACCGCGCACGGGGGATCCCGTCACGGGACTGGACGACGCCGCGGCGGAACCCGGGGTGCACGTCTGCCACGCGGGAACCGTGCGCAACGAGGCGGGGGAGATCGTCTCAGCCGGCGGTCGCGTGCTCACGGTCGTGGCCCACGGCGCGGACCTCCGGGAGGCCCGTGAGCGTGGCTACCGTGGGATCCGACGCATCGGGCTGGACGGTTCGCACCACCGCGGTGACATTGCACTGGCCGCCGCCGAGGACCGCGTGGGCCTTCCCCCGGCGCGGCCCGCGGCGGACGGTGCACCCGGCTCGGCGGAGCAGCCCGGGCAGAGCGCAGCAGAGGAGCAGGCATGAGCGAGCACGGCACACCCCCCGAGATTCCCGGCTGGAAGCACGTCTACTCCGGCAAGGTCAGGGAGCTCTACGTCCCCGACGAGTCCCGTCTGGCCGCCACGGGCGTGGCCATCAACGACGACGCCGAGTACCGCGCGGGTGCCGTGCTGGTGGTCGCGAGCGACCGCATCTCCGCGTTCGACCGGGTGCTGCCCACAGAGATCCCGGACAAGGGAGTCATCCTCACGCAGCTGTCCCTGTGGTGGTTCCAGCAGCTGGACGGGATCCCCAACCACATCCTCACCACGGACGTGCACGAGTCCGTCCGGGGCCGCGCGGTGGTGTGCAAGAACCTGTCCATGTTCCCGGTGGAGAACATCGTGCGCGGCTACCTCACCGGCTCGGGCCTCAAGGACTACCGCGCCACGGGGTCGGTGTGCGGGATCGAGCTGCCCGAGGGCCTGCAGGATGGCGACCGCCTGGAGCAGCCCATCTTCACCCCCACCGGCAAGGCGGAGCTGGGGGAGCACGACGAGCCCATCACCTACCGGGAGATGGCGGACGTGGTGGGCAACTCGGTGGCGGACCGGCTCCGGGAGCTCTCCCTGAAGATCTACACGCGTGCCGAGCGGATCGCCCGGGAACGGGGGATCATCGTGGCGGACACCAAGGTGGAGTTCGGCCTGGACTCCTACCGCGGAGCCATCACCCTGGGGGACGAGGTGCTCACCCCGGACTCCTCACGGTTCTGGGACCTCGAGACCTACCGGCCCGGGCGCTCGCAGCCCTCCTTCGACAAGCAGTACATGCGGGACTGGCTGCGCTCGGACGCCTCCGGGTGGGACGGCCACGGACCCGTCCCCGCGCTGCCGGAGGACGTGGTGGCCAAGACCCGCGAGCGCTACGTGGAGGCCTACGAGCGCCTCACCGGCAGGGTCTTCGACCCGCGCGGCTCCTTCGTCGAGGTGGCGGGCCCGCCCGAGGCCTGAGGACCTCGTCCTCGGTCGCCCGCCCCCGCGGAGCGGGCACACCCGGACGGATGCCCCCGGTGGCCGGGGCGCACGGGAGCACGGGCTCAGCCCGGAGCGAGCTCACGGCAGTACGGGCTCAACGCGGTGCGGGGGCGTTCCAGCGGGCACGCGGCATGTCCACCTGCACCCAGTGCGCGGAGGTTTCCCGCAGCGGTGTGCCCTCCCGCTCGTAGTGCTCCCGGGCAGTGATCTGCAGCCGGTCCGGCAGGGTGCCGTCCGCGCGCACCACCCGCCACCACGGGGCGTCCTCACCCGCCTGGCCCAGCGCCATGATGCGGGCGGCGAGGCGCGGGGTGGCGAGCCCCGCGAGTTCGGCGACGTCCCCGTAGCTGAGCACCCTTGCCCGGGGAATCCCCAGCACGACGCCGCGCACGGCCCCGGCGGCGTCGTGGCCGGTCAGCGCGTGCCGGCCGTCCGCGGCGGCTGTGTCTGCGGAGTTCGCCGGAGCGGCGGAGCCCGCGGCATCCAGGGTGCCGCCCGCTGCCCGCGGTGTCCCCGGACGGTCGGGCCCGCCCAGGTTCTGCGAGGAGCTCACGCGAACGGGATCCGCACGTCCAGGTGCCAGGTGTGGTCCCGGGGGCCGTAGTCCACGGTGCCGTTCAGCAGGGCCACTCGCTCGTGGATGCCTCGCAGGCCGAAACCGCTGGTCAGCTCACGGTGGTCGAGTTCCGCCGCCCCGTGGGCCACCCTGTTCTCCGTGTGGATGTGAACGGCGGAGTCCACGGCGGTCATGCGCACGCGGCACGGGGAGCCGACGGGCGCGTACTTGATCATGTTGGTGGATGCCTCCTGGAGCACGCGGGCCGCGGTGCCGCGGATGGACGTGGGGATGTCGTCCACGCCCTCCCCCAGCACGAAGTCCGGGACCAGCCCAGCGCGGCGCAGGCTGGACTCCAGGGTCTGTGCCACACCGTGCAGCGATCCCGTGGTCAGCCCTGAGGCGTTGCCGCGCTCGCCCGCACCGTCGGAGTCTCCGGCTCCCGGGGAATCCCGGAGGATGTGCAGCAACGTCCGCAGCTCGGTGAGACCCGAGCGGGCGGCGGTGTCCATGGTGCTGATGGTGCGGTGCAGCTCCGCGGGATCGGACTGCCGCTGCGAACCCGCGGCCTGCATGGTCACGAGGGTGAGCTCGTGGGCCACCACGTCGTGCAGGTCCCGCGCCAGGGCGAGCCGCTCCTGCTCCCGCAGCCGCTCGTGCGTGGCCTCCATGGCCGCGAGCCGCCGGGTGTTGAGCCGGTACTGGCCCAGGAAGAACCGCACTGCCACGCCGATGAGGGCGGCAATGCCCAGGGGCAGACCCAGTGCCCAGATGAAGTCGGTGCTCTCCAGCACCCACGCGGTGACGACCACCCACACGACTGTGACTCCCAGGTGGAGCAGCAGGCCGACCCTGCCGAGCATGGCCACCGCACCGACCATGACCACGCACCCACACAGGAGGGCGATGGAGTACTCGTCAAGCACGAGGCACAGGGCGTAGGACAGGGCGATGATGACGGCGCTCGCCGCGGCCGACCACGCGAGCAGGGCCACAGCGCCGTAGCTCAGCACGATCCACGCGGAGCTCAGCACGGCAGTGACCGGCGCGAGTGCGGACCAGTCCAGTGCATGCAGGTCGTCGAACATGGCCACCGCGGCGAAGAGCACCACGGTGACGCGCAACCAGTTCGGCATGCCACCCGGCTGGGTGGCGGTTTCCCCTTCCGGAACGGTGGGGTCGGGCGTCACCGAGGGTTGCAGTAGATGGGGAAGAAACGGCAGAGCGCGCTGCCCGGTCCGCGCACGGAGTCCCCCTGGGACACGGCCACGGACGGGCCCACGGAGGCGAAGAGCATGGAGACCGCGAGTGCGGCGGCCGCCGTCACCCGGAGAGCGGAGGAGCGGCGGGCGGGGGCGGACACCGTGTCGAGGCCCTGAAGATGCTGAGTCATGCGCTCAGTTTATGATCATTTCATGGATTTGTGCAGGCTTCTTCTGGTGGACGATCATCCGCTCATGCGAGACGCCCTCGCCAATCTGTTCCGTGCCGAACCCGGCTTCGAGGTGGTCGGTGAGGCCTCCGACGGTGCCGAGGCGCTCGCCTCGTGCCTGGAGCTGTCTCCCGATGTGGTGCTCATGGACATCCGGATGCCCGGGATGGACGGGATCGAGGCCACCGGCAGGATCGTCCAGCAGTGCCCGGACACCAAGGTGCTCGCCCTGACCACGTTCTCCACCCTGGAGTACGTGGTGCCCGCGCTGCGTGCCGGCGCCTCCGGATACCTGGTGAAGGACGCCCGCCACGGCGAGATCGTCTCCGCCGTGAGTCTGATCCGCGAGGACGAGCTGGCGCTCTCCCCGTCCGTGGCCAACTCGCTGGCCAACAACGTGCTGGGGGACGTCCCCGTGCCGTCGGTCCGGCGCGGGAGGAACCGCGGGGCCCTGACACAGGCAGCCATGTCCCCACCTCCCGGGCCGCACCCCGGGGCTCCCAAGCTCACCCCGCGGGAGCAGGAGACGCTCGAGTGGATCGCCAAGGGGCTCAACAACGCGGAGATCGCCGAGCGCATGACCGTCTCCCACGGCAGCGTGAAGGCCTACGTGTCCCACCTGTGCGAGAAGCTGGCCGTGCGGGACCGTGTGCAGGTGCTGATCTCCGGGATCCAGTGGGGCCTGGTGCACCCCGCTCTGGACGACGAGTCCGGCCCCGACCCCCGCTGACTCCCAGTCCCCGCCCAGTTTCGCCGCGCATGTCTGGCCGAATGGCCATGGTGGTCCACGCCCCGCATGGGGCAGAGTGTTCTGTGGACACCAACATCAGGTGTCCCGCGCTCCACGCGGGTCGGGCGGTTGTACGGCGCTCGCCCCGCCGGGAGCGGACCGCTGAGTTCGCAGCGGGGGTTCTCGTACTCCCCATCAACGGACGAGTTCCGCGAGGCCTGGATCACCTCGCGTGCAGCTCCGGGAACCTCCGTTGCGTCAGCGGTCCAGGGCAGACACAGGCCTGACCCCGGCGCCCTCCGACCAGGGGGCGCCGGGGTGTTTGTCATCCCGGCGCGGTCACCGCCCCCTCGCCGTGGACTCCGCAGCACTGGGCGCGTGTCCGTAGAACCACATGATGTGCTCCCGCAGCAGCCGGGCCGCCTCCTCGCCGTCCCGGTCCACCGTGGCGCGGTGCACCGCACGGTGCTGCGACTGCAGCCGGGCCCGGATGGACGGCCAGTCCGAGGTGGCCGCCACGGTCTCCTGGACGTACCCGATCGTCGCCTCCCGCAGGGACGCCATGATCGTCTCCAGCACCACGTTCCCGCCCAGCGATGCCAGGAGCAGGTGGAACTGGGCGTCCAGCACGTGGAACTCGGCGTCGCCCACCGCGGGGTCGTCCATGCGGTCCAGCAGCTCGCCCGCCCGGGTGAGCACCGCGTCCCGTCCGGGATCCCGGGACGCCGCCGCGTCCAGGCTCGACTGCGTCTCCAGCAGCACGCGGGTGGCCACCACGTCCGCCACGGGCAGGGACCGGGTGGCGATGTGCATCCGCAGCGCCCACCCCAGGGCCGCGGAGGGGTCCGAGATGACGGTGGCCCCGGAGTGCGGCCCCGATCCGGTGGCGGAGCGCACCAGGCCCATGGCGGCGAGAATGCGCACGGCCTCCCGGACGGAGGCCCGGGAGATCCCGAAGTCCTCGGCGAGCGTCCGCTCCGCGGGCAGCTTGTCACCCACGCGCAGACCGCCCGAGCGCAGCTGCTGCTCGATCCACTCCAGCACCACGGTGTAGGCGGGATCAGTGCTCATGGTTCCTCCTGGCTCCTCACGCGTGCGGGTCCGCACACGCGATGGCCCGCCACCGCGCGCGGCGGGGGCGGGCCGGTTCACGTCACGACGGCCGTGCTGCTCAGGCCGCGGGCAGCATCCACGAGAGCACGTTGGACTGCAGGAACACCAGGCAGCACAGCACCAGCAGCATGCCCAGGGACCACGGGACCACGGAGCGGAAGATGCTGGACTCCTTGCCCTGCATGCCCACCGCGGAGGACGCGATGGCCAGCGACTGCGGCGAGATCATCTTGCCCACCACGCCGCCCGAGGTGTTCGCGGCGGTCATCAGGTGCGGATCCAGCCCGGAGCCCAGTGCCGCGGTCTTCTGCAGGTTCGCGAACAGGGCGTTGGCGGAGGTGTCGGAACCGGTCACGGCGGTGCCCACCCAGCCGAGCACGGGGGAGAAGAACGCGAACGCGGCACCCAGCCCGGCCACGAAGGTGCCGATGGCGAGCGTCTGACCGGAGAAGTTCATCACGTACGCCAGGGCCAGCACGGACATGATGGTCAGGGCGGAGAAGCGCATCTTCCACGCGCTGCGCCCGATCTCCGCGAGGGCGTTGCCCAGGGAGAGCCGGAACCGGCCATGGCCGTTGAACACCGTGTAGATCACGGCCACCAGCAGGCCGGTGATGAGCATCAGGGTTCCGGGGCTGGAGAGCCACTGGAAGTTGTAGACGGTGCCGGAGATGGCCTCGCCCTTGGCGTTGAGCAGGTGCCCGTGCAGTCCGGGCCAGGGGATCTTGACGTCCGTGGAGGCCAGCGCCTTGGGCACGTTCACGCCCGCGGTCCACAGCTTGGCGATGCCGAAGATCGTGACCACCAGGACGTAGGGCAGGACGGCCATCCAGATGCGGCCGGGGGTGAGCGCGGCGGCCTTCTCCGGGCGCTCCACACCCAGGTCCGCGCGGACGGCCTCCGCGCCCCGGGGGCGCCAGAACCGCATGAGGACCACTGCGGCGGCGAGGGCCGCGAGGGACGCCACCACGTCCGTGAGCTCGTAGGAGAAGTGCGAGGCGCACCACCACTGGGCGATCGCAAAGCTGCCGCCCACCACGAGGGCTGCGGGCCATGCCTGCTTGAGGCCGCGGGCGCCGTCGACGATCAGGAGCAGGATGAAGGGAACGACCAGTGCGAAGAACGGGGCCTGGTGTCCCACGACCGCGCCGATGTGCGCGGGATCCAGGTCCGTGAGCGTGCCGGCCGTGGTGATCGGGATGGCCACGGAGCCGAAGGCCACGGGGGCGGTGTTGGCGATCAGCACCACGGTGGCCGTCTTGAGGGGCTTCAGACCCAGCGAGAGGATCATGGTCGCCGTGATGGCCACGGGGGCGCCGAAGCCGGCGAGGGCCTCCAGCAGGCCGCCGAAGCAGAAGGCGATGAGCATCGCCTGGATGCGGAGGTCGCCGCCGCCGATGGTGTCGAAGATGGTGCGCAGGTCCTCGAAGCGGCCGGAGAGCACCGTCACCTGGTAGAACCACAGGGCCATGACCACGATCCACACGATCGGGAAGAGCCCGTACACCGCACCCTGCGTGGCGGTCAGGGCGGCCAGGTGGGCGGGCATCCCGAAGCCGAGGATCGCGACCAGCAGGGCCACGAACAGGGAGGTCAGGCCGGCCACGTACGCGCTCGCCCGGAAGGCGAGCAGCATCACGAAGAAGGTGAGCAGGGGCAGGCAGCCGACCAGGGCGGACAGGCCCACGCTGCCTCCCACGGCATCGGTCGCGGCGGTAAAGGTGTTCACGCGTTCTCCCAGGGGTGAGGCCGGATCGGAACCGCAGTTCCGGGATCGAGGGGTGGTCCCGACGGGGCGGCGTGCACCGGGTCCGGGACCGGTCGTACGATAAGTGGTCAGACCACAGTGGTCCGACCACACAGCGTACATGATCCAGATCACACCGTGAAGGTGCCGCACCCCGCCGGGCGCGCTGCGGCAGCCGCTCTGCGAGCACTTTCCCGGAGCGTGCCGTGCATTGTTGTGATCCGACTCACGGGCGTAGCCTGGTCTGGCCACAGAGATGGACCGGGGCACAGCATCACCGGGGCAGACGGTTGGGAGACCACAACATGAGAATCGCGCTCTTCGCCACGTGCATCGTGGACGCCATGTATCCGAAGGTGGCACTGGCCACCGTGCGGATCCTGGAGCGACTGGGGCACGAGGTGGTGTTCCCCCAGGGGCAGGGCTGCTGCTCCCAGATGCACGTGAACAGCGGCTACTTCGAGGACGCCGTGCCGGTGATCCGCAACCACGTGCGCGCCTTCACGAGCGTGGACTACGACGTCGCCGTGGCCCCCTCCGGCTCCTGTGTGGCCTCCCTGGGCCACCAGCAGCCCATGGTGGCCCGCGAGTGCGGTGACGACGCCCTGGCGGAGGACGCCGCCATGGTCGCGGACAACACCTACGAGCTCTCCGAGCTGCTCGTGGACGTGCTCGGGGTGACGGACGCCGCCGAGCAGCTGGGCTCGTACTTCCCCCATCCCGTGACCTACCACCCCTCGTGCCACGGCATGCGCCTGCTGGGTCTGGGGGACCGCCAGAAGGACCTGGTGCGCTCCGTCGCGGAGATCGACTTCCACGAGCTGCCGGACGCCGAGGAGTGCTGCGGGTTCGGCGGCACCTTCTCCTTCAAGAACCCGGATGTCTCCGGTGCCATGGCCGAGGCCAAGCTGCGCAACGTGGAGAGCTCCGGCGCCTCGCTGTGCACGGGCGGGGACGCCTCGTGCCTGCTGCACCTGGGCGGCGCCGCCTCCAAGCGCAACGTGGACGTGCAGACAGTGCACTTCGCGGAGATCCTGGCCTCCACCCGCAGCAACCCGCTGACCGTGGACGGGCCCGTGGAACTGTCCATCCCCCAGCCCGGCCGCCGCCCGGCGGGCCGGACCACCCCGGCAGGAGCAACTCGATGAGCGTCACGTCCCTCGGCATGCCCGCGGTGCGCCCCGTGCACGGACAGGGCAACCTGCACGCACAGGTGGCGTTCCCCAAGGCCGCCAAGAAGGAGTTGCAGAACGAGCAGATGCGCGCCAACATCCGGCACGCCACCCACACCATCCGCCACAAGCGGGCCGGTGTGGTGGGCGAGGTCCCGGACTGGAGCGAGCTGCGTGACGCCGGCTCCGCCATCAAGGAGACCGTGATGGCGCACCTGCCGGAGCTGCTCGAGCAGTTCGAGCAGAACGTGGTGGCACAGGGCGGCGTGGTGCACTGGGCCCGGGACGCGGACGAGGCCAACGCCATCGTCACGCGCCTGGTGCAGGAGCAGGACACCACGGACGTCATCAAGGTGAAGTCCATGGCCACCCAGGAGATCGGCCTGGACGAGCACCTGGCCGAGCACGGGATCACCGCCAGGGAGACGGACCTCGCCGAGCTCATCGTGCAGCTGGGCCGGGACAAGCCCTCCCACATCCTGGTGCCGGCGATCCACAAGAACCGCGAGGAGATCCGCGAAATCTTCAGCCGCGAGATGCCCGGCGTCACGGACGATCTCACCAGCGAGCCCCGTGTGCTGGCCGAGGCCGCCCGCCAGCACCTGCGCGAGAAGTTCCTCACCTCCAAGGTGGCGATCTCCGGTGCGAACTTCGGGATCGCGGACACCGGCACCCTCTCGGTGGTGGAGTCCGAGGGCAACGGCCGCATGTGCCTCACCCTGCCCGAGACCCTCATCACCGTGATGGGCATCGAGAAGCTGCTGCCCACCTACCAGGACCTCGAGGTGTTCTTCCAGCTCCTCCCGCGCTCGTCCACGGGGGAGCGGATGAACCCCTACACCTCCCTCTGGACGGGTGTGACCCCGGGGGACGGGCCTAAGAACTTCCACGTGGTGCTGCTGGACAACGGCCGTTCCGCGGTGCTCTCGGACCCCAAGGGCCGCTCCGCGCTGCACTGCATCCGCTGCTCCGCGTGCCTCAACGTGTGCCCGGTCTACGAGCACGCGGGCGGGCACTCCTACGGCTCCACCTACCCGGGGCCCATCGGGGCGATCCTCTCGCCGCAGCTCACGGGGATCACCTCCGAGAAGAACGCGTCACTGCCGTACGCGTCCTCGCTGTGCGGTGCGTGCTACCAGGTGTGCCCCGTGAAGATCAACATCCCGGACATCCTGGTGCACCTGCGGGACGAGGACATCCGCACCCAGCACGGGCAGCGCGTGGACCAGTCGGCCCCCGCTCCCGCCTCCCAGGATCCCGCCGTGGGCGGTCAGGACGACTGGCGCGAGGAGAAGTCTCTCACCCAGGACGAGGGCCGCGGCGGTCAGGACACCTCCCCGCGCGAGGGCTCGCTGCAGCAGCTGGGCTCGCGCGCCCGTCGTGCCGGTCGCCGCGTCCGCGAGGCCGTGCCGTCGCGCGGTCTGCCCACGCAGATGGACGCCATGATGAAGGGCGCCTCGTTCGTGATGTCCTCCGGTCAGCGCATGGCCATGGCGGAACGGGGGCTCCCGCTGGGACGTGTGGTGGCCGGGCGCGACCACGCGATCGGCTGGCTGCCGGGCGTCGTCGGCGGCTGGACGGACGAGCGCAACGTGCCGGAACCGCCCAGGGAGTCCTTCCGCAACTGGTGGAAGAAGCACGAGGGCGAGACGGCCGAGCGGCTCGAGCGCGACGGCGTGTCCGGCGCGGAGGACCCGGTCTCCGCGGACGACGCCGCGGCCCGGCACTCCGCGGCCACCGGTGGTTCCCCGGCCGACGGCCCGGGCGACGACGAGCCGGGAGCCGGACCGGACGCCGTCGCCGGCGCCGCGTCCGAGTCGACGGGCGATCCTGAGCGGGACAACATCGAGCGCGGCGAGGGCCGCCAGCAGAACGGAGGCCGGGCATGAGTGCGGACGCCAAGACCCAGATCCTGGAGCGGCTCCACGGCGCGCTGGCGGACCACCCGCAGGCCCCGGAGGTGCCGCGTGGCTACCGGCACACCTCCGAGCTCTCCCGCGAGGAGATCGTGGACATGCTCGAGGACCGCCTGGTGGACTACAAGGCCAACGTGTTCCGTGAGACCACGCAGACCGTGGCGGACCGGATCGCCACGCAGCTCGGTGCCTCCGCGCGGTACGTGATTCCCGAGGGCCTGGACACCGCGCTGCTCCCCGAGGAGACCGCGGCGCGCCGGGCCATCGTGGACCCCAACGACGGGCGCAAGGCCTCGGCCCTGACCGTGCGGGACCTCAACCGGGTGGACGCCGTGGTGACCTCGTCCACCGTGTCCTGCGCACAGACGGGAACCATCTTCCTGTCGGGGCGCCCGGACGAGGGACGGCGCGCCATCACATTGGTGCCCGACCACCACATCTGCATCGTGCCGCTGGACACCGTGGTGGAACTGATCCCGGAAGCCATGTCCCGGGTGGAGCCCACCGCGCCCACCACCATGATCTCGGGCCCGTCCGCCACGTCGGACATCGAGCTCGAGCGCGTGGAGGGGGTCCACGGGCCGCGTACGCTGGACGTGATCCTGCTGGGCTGACCGGTTACCGGGCGGCCCCCTCCGCGGACCGCCCGGGGCGCTCCGACCCTCAGAACGACGCGCACGAGATGCCGTCCACCACCGGGTGGGCGGCATCTCGTGCATCCGGCGCCCAGCGTCAGCCGCCCCTGACGCACATGCCGTGACTGTGAGGTGGAGCAACTGCACGCTACTGCCGGGTAGAGCGCAGTTGCTCCGTCAGTGCAGGCGGGGAAGGACGTGGCAGCGCGTCCCGGCGGCGTTCTTGCCCCGGTTCGGTGGTGCCGCCTCGTCAGTAGCTGGGCTGGGTGGGGTCCACGTCCTCGATCCACGCCAGGATGCCGCCGTCCAGGTGCTTGAGGCTGTCCTCCCGCAGGGCGTAGTCCGCCCGCAGCGCGGCAAGGGCCTGCGCGGAGCGGACCCCGGCCTTGCAGTGCAGGATCACGTCCCCCTCGGTGCCCGCGGGCAGTGCCCGCACACCGTCGGCCAGCAGGCGGTCCAGGGGCACCGCCACGGACCCGGGGATCGAGACGAGCTGACGTTCCCAGTCCTCCCGCACGTCCACCAGCGTGAACGCCGCCTCCCCGCGTTCGCGGGCGGCCAGCAGCTCCGCCAGCTCGGTGGCCGCCACGATCTCGACGGCGCTCGGTCCGGAGTGCGGGACGCCCACCTGACCCGGCGCGGCTCGGCCGGGGGTGCCTGCCGCGGTGGTTCCGCTTCTGCGTCCCAGCCCGGCGCCGCCACCGTCCGGTCCGCCAGAACCGTCCACGCCCCCGGCACCGCCGGGCACCTGGCCTGCCGGTGCGCCCCCGGCGGGTGCGCCGGGAACCGGGGGAGCGGCGTCGTCGGGTCCGGGCAGGCCGCATGCCACCAGGACCTGGGAGAGGTCCGTGACGGGCTCGCGGCGCGGGTCCGGCAGCACAGTGAGGGTGCGCCACGTCTGGGCGAGGGCGTCGTGGACCAGGACACGGCCCACGAGCGGTGCGCCCATGCCGGTGAGGAGTTTGAGCGCCTCGGTGGCCATGACGGAGCCGATGGTCGCGGGCAGCACGCCCAGCACGCCGCCCTCGGCGCACGAGGGGACGGACCCGGGCGGGGGCGCCTCGGGGTAGAGGTCCCGGTACACGGGCCCGTGCCCGGCCCAGAACACGGAGACCTGGCCGTCGAAGCGCAGGATGGAGCCCCACACCACGGGGATTCCGGTGAGCTCGGCGGCGTCGGCCACGAGGTAGCGGGTGCCGAAGTTGTCCGCGCCGTCCAGCACGAGGTCGTACCGGGCGAAGATCTCGAGCGCATTTGACGGGCTCAGTCGGGTGTCGTGGGTGCGCACGGTCACCAGCGGGTTGAGCCGGGCCACGGCGGCCGCGGCGGAGTCCACCTTGGGCCGGCCCACGTCCGCCACGGTGTGGACCACCTGGCGCTGCAGGTTGGAGACGGAGACGACGTCGTCGTCCACGATCCCCAGGGTGCCCACGCCCGCGGCCGCGAGGTACTGGAGCGCGGGGGCGCCCAGGCCTCCCGCTCCGACCACGAGCACGCGGGCGTTCTTGAGCCGGCGCTGCCCCACCGGCCCGAACTGCGCGAGCGTGAGGTGGCGCGAGTAGCGTTCGAGCTCCTCACGGGTGAGCTCCGCGGCCGGCTCCACAAGGGGGTCGAACGTGGGCAGCGCGCTCATCGGGGGCCGCTCCCGTCTGCGCGGGGCGCTGCGGGGGAGGTGTCCACGACGTCGGACGGCGCGGCCTCCCCGCCGCCCACCACGCCGGATCGGCCCGTGGTGGTGGGCGCGGTGGTGGTCCCTCTCCGGTCCGCACGCCGCCCGTTCCCGGGTTCGCCCGCGGCCTCGGCCACGGCGCGGGCGGGCCAGTCGCCCCGCGGTGCCTCCTGGTCCGAGCCGATGCGCCCGGCCATGGGGGAGGACGCCAGGGCATGGGTGCGGCGCGCGATGCGTCCGGCCCCGCGGGCCAGTCGGCCGGCCTCGACCGCGTGCCGCATCGCGGTGGCCATGGCCACGGGGTCCTGCGCGCGGGTCACGGCGGAGGCGAGCAGCACGGCGTCGCACCCCAGTTCCATGGCCAGGGCGGCCTCCGAGGCGGTGCCGATCCCCGCGTCCAGCACCACGGGCACGGCCGCGCGGGAGGCGATGAGCTCGATGTTGTGCGGGTTGAGGATGCCCAGCCCCGTCCCGATGGGTGCGCCCAGCGGCATCACGGCCGTGGCCCCGGCGTCCTGCAGGCGCAGCGCGAGCACGGGGTCGTCGGAGGTGTACGCGAAGACCCTGAAGCCGCGGCGCACGAGCTTCTCCGTGGCGTCCAGCAGCTCCACGCCGTCCGGCAGCAGGGTGTCCTCGTCCGAGATGATCTCCAGCTTGACCCAGTCGGTCTCCAGGGCCTCCCGCCCAAGTTCGGCAGTGAGCAGGGCGTCCCGCGCGGTGTAGCACCCCGCGGTGTTCGGCAGCACCCGGATCCCGTGGCGGCGCAGGATCCCGTAGAGGCTGTCCTGCGGTGCCGCCGACGACGCCGCCGCGCCGCCTTTCGTGCTCCTCCCGGTCCCGTGGGCCGGACCGGGGGCGAAGCGGCGCAGCGCCACGGTGGTCAGCTCGGTCCCGGAGGCGAGCAGGGCCCGTTCGAGCATGGCGAGGTCCGTGAGCCCACCGGTGCCCATGATGAGCCGGGACGTGAGATCCACGCCGTCGATGCGCAGCGCAGGCTGGTCCTGCGGTGCGTGGGGGGTCGCGGACCGGTGCGGCAGAGGGGCGCGCGGGGCGTCGTCGTGCGTCATGGTGCTCAGCCCCCCTGCACCGCGGTGACGATCTCCACGGACTGCCCGGGGACCACCGCGGTGGTGGCCCACAGGGAACGGGGGACCACGGTGTCGTCCACGGCCACGGCGATCCCCAGGGGGTGGCCGTCCGCGGCGGTGCCGTCCGGGCCGATCTCCCGGCCGGTGAGCTGGGCCACCGCGTCCGTGAGGGTGAACCCCCCGGCCACCGCCACGGGTGAGCCGTTGACGGTGGCGGTGCCCGCGGCGTCGTCGTCCGGGGCGGGCGGGGGCGGGAACTCGCCGGCCGCTGGGGCGGGAGGCTCCGGGGCCGCGGGGGCGGCGGCGTCCTGGTCGTGGGACGGGGAACCAGCAGTGCTGTACTCCGGGGCGGAGTGCGCGGTGGGGGTGGGGTCCGGGGCGTCGGTGGGGGTCATGCCAGTCCTCCCAGCATCGGGGTGGGGTCGGTGGGTTCGTCGGAGCCGCAGTGGCGGGCGGGGTCGGTGGCGGCGAGGAACCCGGCGTCCTTCGCGTGGTCCACGTCCGGGTCCAGGACTCCCGTGACCAGCTCGGCGGCCAGTCGTGAGGCCACCGGGGTCAGCAGGATGCCGTGCCGGAAGTGGCCCGTGCTGACCACCAGACCGGGCACGGAGGTGGCTCCGAGGTAGGGGAGGTCGTCCGGGGTGCCGGGGCGGGCGCGGGCCATCATCTCCAGGACGTCGCAGTCGTCGATCGCGGGGACCACGGTGCGGGCGTCCCGCAGCAGCTGGTGCACGCCGCCGGCGAGCACGGACTCGCGGCCGTCCTCGCGGCTCGTGGCACCGAGCACCAGGGTTCGGTCCGCCCGCGGCACCATGTAGACGGGCCGCCCCAGCACCTGGGCACGCACGGTGCGGGTCAGCAGGTGCTCCTCGCCGGGGGCCAGGACGGAGTCGGGGACGCGCAGCCGCAGGATGTCCCCGAACACGGGCCGCAGCCGCAGGTCCAGGTCCTCCGGGAGGCCTCCCACGGTGTTGGCGGTGAGCCCTGCGGCCACCACCACGGCGTCCGCGGGAATCCGGGTGCCGTCGTCCAGGACCACCCCGGCTGCGGCGTGGGGGCCCTTGCGGGGAACGTGCACGGACTCCACCCGGTGGGTGAGCCACGTGACGGGACCCGGGTCCGGGGTGCTGCCGAGCGTGTCCAGGAGGGGTGCGTTGAGGGCCTCCACCATGGCGGTGGCGAGCATCCGTGGGTCCACCTGCCGGTCCGAGACGATGCGCACGGCACCACCCAGCCGTGGTGCGAGGGCCGGCTCCAGGGAACGGGCCTCGCGGGTGGAGATCTCCTCCACGTCCATCCCGGAGGCGATCTGGTGGGAGGCGAGGTCGGAGAGCGAACGCGCGTCAGCGGCGTCGGCGGCGACCACCAGGGTCTCCTCCGTGCGGTAGCCGGCGGGCAGGCCGGTGGCTTCTGCCACGCGCTCCACGAACTGCGGGTACTCGGCGGCCGAGGCGCGCATGAGGGGGTACAGGCGCTCCTGCCCGTACTGGGTCTCGGCCACGGGGGCGAGCATGCCGGCGGCGGCGCGGGTGGCGCCCCAGGCGGGCCGTGGGTCCACCACGGTGACGGCGGTGCCGCGGCGGCGCAGCTCCAGAGCGGTGGCCAGGCCGATCAGCCCGGCCCCGGCCACCACGACGTGCGCGGGGACGTTCTCGGACAACTTTCCTCCCTCCGGCGGCATGACCCGCATCAGGTGACCGGTCGGCGACTCACGCCCTCTCAGCCCGCTGCGGGTGGTCTGTGACGCGTGCGGGCTCCCGTGGAACTCGTCGGGCGGCACGGGGTCGGCTGCCGGACGACGCCGCCAGTCTAGCCCTCGCCCCGTGCCACGTCCCCGGGGCTTCGCGGCGGGCTGAGCGACCGCCCCGCGCGCGGGTGCGGGGTTCGTGCCACCATGGCGTCATGGCACAGACCGAGGACCAGGGAGAACGCCGCCGTGACCAGCTGAGGGACGCGCGGCTCTACGTGTGCGTGACGGCGCGGCAGGAGCGCGGTGACCTGCGAGAGTTCCTGCACGGCGCGTACGAGGGCGGCGTGGACATCATCCAGCTGCGGGACAAGACGCTGGAGGCCGCGGCGGAGATCGAGGCCATCGGGGTGCTCGCGGAGGTCGCCCGCGAGCACGGCAGGCTGTTCGCGGTGAACGACCGCGCGGACGTGGCCCTGCTGACCGGCGCGGACGTGTTCCACGTGGGCCAGGGGGATCTCACCACCGAGCAGGCACGCACGGTGCTGGGCCCGGACGTGGTGCTCGGGCGCTCGTGCCACACACCGGCTCAGGTGGACGCGGCGCTCGCTGACCCCGGGCTGGACTACTTCTGCACCGGCCCCGTGTGGGAGACCCCCACCAAGCCGGGCCGCTCAGCCGTGGGCCTGGAGCTGCCCCGGTACGCCGCGCGGCACGCGGGGGACACGCCGTTCTTCGCCATCGGGGGCGTCGACGCCGCCCGGCTGCCCGCCGTGCTCGACGCCGGCGCCTCGCGGATCGTGGTGGTGCGGGCGGTCACCGAGGCCACCGACGTCACCGCAGCCGCCCGGGAGCTGCGGAACGCGCTGCCCGCATGATCTGGCGGTGCCCGGGCGAGGGCAGCACGGAGAGGGCGGTGCGGGCGGCGCGAGACGGAGGGCGGCTGACTCTCCCGCGGGTCAGTGTTTCCGGCTGCACTGCCCGGGGTGCTGCTCGCACCACGGGGTGACACCCGGGAAGCTGCCCCGGTGGGCGGCCACCCAGCGGTAGACGGCCTCCACGGTATGACCCACCAGCGGCAGGTTGTAGAACGTGCCGAAGCAGCGGCCGCCCAGGGCCGTGTCGAGGATGGCGGAGATGGCTCGCGCGCCGCTCGTGGCACGTACGTCCGAGTCCGAGCGCGTCCCCTTCGGGGCGGGCTCGTTGGTAGCGCTGCCGGTGCCCACTCCGCGTGTGGCACGCACGCCCGAGTCCGCGGGGGCGCCGGCCGGGGCACCGACATCGGCGCCGGTGGCGGGGCGCGAGTGCGTGGACGAGCGTGAGGGGGTGTGCCCATCGGCGTCGGTGTCCGAGGCGGCGTGCTCGGCGGGAACGGCCCACACCGAGGTGTTCGCCTGCTCCGGGGTCAGCCCGAAGCGTTCCAGGACGCCCGGGCCCTGCCACGGGTGCAGCTCGATCCGACCGTGGCGGTCCAGCGCCCGGACCCAGCCCACGGACCGGGTGCAGAACCCGCACCGGCCGTCGAAGACCACGTGCAGCCGGGTGCTCACAGCGTCACGCTCCCCGTGACGCACACCGTGCAGGAGCCGCCCACGCGCACGGTGCCCGTCGTGTCCGTGCTGACGTGCACCATGCCGCGGCGGCCCATCCTGGTGCCCTGGCGCGCGGTGTACGTCTGCGGGGCGCGGCCCGTGCGCAGCAGCCACTGGGCCAGGCCCGCGTTGAGGCTGCCGGTGACGGGGTCCTCGCAGCCGGGAGTTCCGGACACGAACGCGCGCACCTCGTAGTGGTGCTCCGCCCCCTCGGGGGCGGGGCCCACCACGCCCACCTTGTGCCCGTTCAGCGCCGTGAGGTCCGGTTCAACGGCAAGCACCTCCTCTGCGGATCCCAGCAGCACGGCGGCCCACCCGGGGCCGTTGTCCACCCACTGGTGCGCCAGGACCTGCTCCGGCCGGAGTCCCAGAGCGGTGGTGACCGCCTCCAGAACCTCGGGTGCGAGGTCCCCGGAGCGGAGGGTGGGCGGGGCCTCGAAGGCCAGGGCGGCGTCGTCGTCCGGGGAGGGGTGGATGCGCACGAGACCCGCGGCGCACTCCTGCACGAGCACGGGGGCGTGCGGCGAGTTCCCGGCGGCCAGCCAGGCGCGGGCCGAGCCCAGGGTGGGGTGGCCCGCGAACGGCAGCTCGCGGTCGGGAGTGAAGATCCGCAGCCGGTAGTCGGCGTCGGGGGAGGTGGGCGGCAGGACGAACGTGGTCTCGGAGAGGTTGGTCCAGCGCGCGAAGCGTGCCATCTGCTCGTCCGTGAGGTCCGAGCCGTCCAGGACCACGGCCACGGGATTGCCCCGGCAGGGTTCGGCGGAGAACACGTCCACCTGGGCGAACGGGCGGTGGCGGGGCAGTGATGTCATGACCACGATTCCACCACGGCCGGGCGCGCGGTGGCACGCAGGGACCCCGTGCGCGTCGTCCAGGAGAACGCAACGGCGTCCGAGGCGGGGGCGGACATGAAAAATCCCCTTGCTCCGGTTGCGGAGGAGCAAGGGGATTCGAGTCGGGATGACAGGATTTGAACCTGCGACCTCGTCGTCCCGAACGACGCGCGCTACCAAGCTGCGCCACATCCCGCTGCTGCACGGACGGAGCCCGCGAACAACTGCTCCAGCATAGCGTCAGGATTCGGGGAATGCGAAATCCCCGCCGGGCCCGCGGGTACGCTCGCCACCATGGGACGAGCAGGTGGTCAGGCGGTCACCCCGCGCACGTGGTGGCGCGTTGGCGCGGCCATGTTCACCGTGGGATTCGGCGCAAACCTCTTCGCCCCGATGCTCGAGGTGTACCGCTCGCAGGACGGGCTGAGCGAGTCCTTCGTGACCGGGATGCTGGGGATCTACGCGGCCGGGCTGGTGCCCGCGCTGCTGGTGTTCGGGCCGGTGTCCGACCACCGGGGCCGACGGGCGGTGATGCGCCCCGCGCTCGCCGTGGTGCTCGTGGCGTCCCTCGTGCTGGCGCTGTCCTCCCAGGCCTCGGACTGGCTGCTCTACGCGGGGCGGTGGGTCATGGGTTTCGGCGTGGGCATGGCCATGTCCTCGGGGTCCGCGTGGGTCAAGCAGCTCAGCACGGACCGCCCGGGTGCCGGGCCCCGCCGGGCCACGGTGGTGCTCTCCGGCGGTTTCGGCGCCGGGCCCCTCGTGGCCGGCCTGCTGGCGCAGTTCCTTCCCGCTCCCCAGGTCACGCCGTTCGTGGTGCACGCGGTGCTCGTGCTCCTGGCGGGCGCGCTCGTGTGGCGGGTTCCCGAGACGCAGCTCCCCGCCCGGGGGCCCCGCGCGGCGCGGCCACTGGTGCCTCCCGTGGCCCTCACGGCCCGGTTCTTCTGGGTGGTTGCGGCCTGGTCCCCGTGGGTCTTCGGCACGGCCACGGTGGCGTTCGCGAGCATCCCGTCCTTCGTGATCGGCATCGTGCGGTTCCCGGTGGCGTACCTGGGCCTGGTGGCTGCCACGGTCATGTTCACGGGCGTGCTGGTCCAGCCCCTGGCCTCGCGGCTGGGGGAGCGGGGCTGGCTCCCGCTGTCCGTCACGGGCCTCGGGGCGGCGAGCGCCGGTCTCCTGCTCGGCGCCGTGACGGTCGCGGGGCAGCTGAGCTGGCTCGCGTTCCCCACCGCCGTGATGCTCGGGGTGAGCTACGGGCTCATGATGGTCGCCGGGCTGCGCGAGGTGGAGCTGCTGGCCCGCCCGCACGACCTCGGGGCGCTGATCGGGGTCTTCTACACCCTCACCTACGTGGGCTTCGCGGTGCCGTTCGTGCTGGCCGTGCTGGCTCCTGCCGTGGCGGAGCTCGCCGGGGTGGGCGCGGGCACGGGATTCGTGTGGTGCCTGCTCGCCGGGGTGCTCGTGTGCGCCGTGTCCGCCGTTCCCGTGGCCCGTGCGGCCTCGCGCGGGGTTCCGGACCCGGGGACGACGGCGTAGCGCCCCTCCGCGACGCCGGTCCCGGCCGTGCCGCGGGCCTCAGCGCGTGACGCGCTCCAGGACCTGCAGCACGTGCTCGTAGGGCTCTCCGGTGGCCTCGGTGAGGGCCTGTTCGCACGTCCGGTTCACGGAGGCGTACGCCTCGAAGTCACCCGCGCGGACCTCGGCGGCCTCCCGCGCCGTGGCGGAGGCCGTGAGCTCCGGGTGCAGCATCCCGCGGTCCCCGGCGTAGCCGCAGCAGCCCCAGGACACCGGCACCGTGACCTCCCGCGCGCACGCGTTCGCCACGCTCAGCAGGTCCTCCGTGATCCCCAGGTGCACGGACGAGCACGTGGGGTGCACGGCCAGTGTCTCCAGCGGGGACGTGGGGTCCAGGCGGGGGAGCACGTGCTCGGCGGTGAACGTCACCGCGTCCACGAACTCGAGCTCCCCGTACCGGGGGTGCTCCGCCGCGAGCCGTTGCATGGTCGCCAGCCCCTCGGTGCAGGACGCCGCATCGCACACGACCGGGAGCCGACCGCGGTCCGAGGCCTCCCACAGCAGGCCGAGGGTCCGCTCGGTCATGGTGGCGTAGCCCGTGGGCAGGCCCTTGGACTTCCACGGGGTGCCGCAGCACGCCGCGTCGATGCCCTCGGGGATCCGCACCGCGACCCCGGCGCGCTCGCAGACCCGCAGGAACGCCTCGGACGTGTTCGGTCCCTCTCCCGTGGCCGTGCCGAACATCGCGTTGATGCACGCGGGGAAGAACACGGCGCGGACGGCGTCGTCCTGCACGGGGTCCGACGCCGCGTGGTCCTCGCGGCCGCCCGCCGCGCCCACTCCCGTGGCCCGGGGATCTGCGGCCCTGGAATCCGTGGTCCTGGAATCCGCAGCACGGCGAAGCGGGAGCTCGGCGGAGGACGGGCCGGGCGGCGTCGTCAACCGGGAGCGCGCGCCGCCGCCCGCGGGCAGGGACGCGTTGTAGCGCGGCACGGTGTCCGCCCCGAGCACGGCGCGGGCGGCGCGCGTGGCGGAGGAGGGCAGCGCCGGGGGCATGCGGGAGGCCAGGGTCAGCGCGAACGATGCCCCGGCGGAGGTGGCGGCCCAGGAGCGGGCGGCCGCGGCCCACGCGAGGTCCGCGACCCTCGAGTGGTTCTCCGCGCGGAGCCGCCGCACCAGGTCCCCGGTGTTGATGTGCACGGGGCACGCCGTGACACACATGCCGTCCACGGCGCAGGTCTGCAGCCCCGCGTAGTCGTACTCGCGGCGCAGCCGGGCGGCGAGCTCAGCGTCCCCGCGCTCCTCGGCCTGCGCGATCTCCCGGCGCCCCACGATGCGCTGGCGCGGGGTGAGCGTGAGGTCCTGGGACGGGCACACGGGCTCGCAGTAGCCGCACTCGACGCACCGGTCCACCTCGGACTCCACGGGCGGGGCGGTCTTGAGGTCCCGCAGGTAGGCGCGCGGGTCGGCGGTGAGGATCACGCCCGGGTTGAAGCGGTGGTCGGGGTCGATGAGCTTTTTGAGCTCCACCATGACCGCGTGCAGCTCGTCCCCGTACTGCCGCCGCACGAACGGCGCCATGATGCGCCCCGTGCCGTGCTCGGCCTTCAGGGACCCGCCGTGACCCAGCACCAGGTCCACCATCTCCTCCGTGAAGCGTTCGTAGCGGGTGAGCTGGGCGGGGTCGTCGAACTGCTCGTTGAGCATGAAGTGGACGTTGCCGTCCTTGGCGTGGCCGAAGATCACGGAATCCCGGTAGCCGTGCGCGTCGAACAGCCCCGTGAGCTCCTCGCACGTGGTGCCCAGCTGGTCCACGGGCACCACCACGTCCTCCAGCAGGGCGTTGGTGCCCTGCGGCCGGTTGCCCGCCACGGTGGTGTACAGGCCCTTGCGCACGGTCCACAGGCTCGCGCGCTCCCGGGGATCGGTGGTCAGGGCCACGGGGCCGGCGAGGTCCAGCGCATCGAAGGTGGGAAGGGCCGCCTCCGCGAGGTCCCGCACACCCTCGGGGGTGTCGTGCTGGTACTCCACGAGCAGGGCGGCCTGCTGGTCCACGGGGATGTCCATGATCACGGGCGGTGCGAGGCCCGTGCGCTGCGAGACCGCGAGCGAGGTGGCGTCCAGCAGCTCCAGCGTGGCGCAGCGCGAGGCCACGAGGCTCGGCACCGCGCTGGTGGCGGCCACGACCGTGGGGAACACGAGCAGCCCGGTGGACACGTGCGGGTGCACGGGAACGGTGCGAAGTGTCGCACTGGCCACGAAGCCCAGCGTGCCCTCGGAACCGATCATGAGGTGCTCGAGGATCCGCACCGGGTCCTCGTGGTCCAGGAACGAGTTCAGCCCGTAGCCCATGGTGTTCTTCATGGCGAAGAGCCGTTCCACGGTCCGCACGGACTCGGGGTTGCCCCGCACCCGGTCCCGCAGCTGCAGCAGGCCCTCGAACAGCTCGGGCTCCCGCGAGCGCAGCTGCTCCGCGGCATCCGGGGCCGCGGTGTCCAGGACCGTGCCGGAGGGCAGCACGAGCACCATGGACTCCAGGGTGCGGTACGTGTTGAACTCGGTGCCGCACGCCATGCCGGAGGAGTTGTTGGCCACCACGCCGCCCAGCGTGCACGCGGTCTCGCTCGCCGGGTCCGGTCCCAGCGCCCGCCCGTGCGGGGCCAGCAGCGCGTTGACGCGCCGCACCGTCACGCCCGGCTGCACCCGCACGCGGGCGCCACCGTCCAGCACCGCCACGTCCTTGAAGTGCCGCCGCACGTCCACGAGCAGCTGGTCCGTGACCGCCTGCCCGGACAGGGACGTGCCGCCCGAGCGCAGGGTCAGCCCCGCCCCGGTGCCCGCGGCCGCCGCGAAGATCCGCCCCACCTCGTTCTCGCTGCGGGGGCGCAGCACCGCGTGGGGCTGCATCAGGTAGTGGGACGCGTCGTGCGCCACCGCGCGGCGCTCCAGCTCCCCCGCCACCACGACGCCGCTGCCGCACTCCTTCTCGATCCGCCGCACCGCGCGGTGCAGCGGCGAGTCCCCGGTGCCGACCCCGCCGGGTGCCCCGCCCGGGGAACCCGGCCCCGCGCCGTCGTGCGCCGGACGGGGGAAGGGGAAGGGGAGGCGGGAGGGAGTCATGCGGGAACCTCAGTCGGTGAGCGTGACCAGGACGGCCTGGGGCGGGCAGAAGAGGCGGACGGGGGCGAAGCGGGACTCGCCCAGTCCCTGGGAGATGTTCACGGGCACGCCGCGGTGGGTGATCAGGCCCTTGCAGAGGGCCGGGTCCAGGTCGCAGTTGCTGACCAGTGCGCGCCCACCGGGCAGGCACACCTGGCCGCCGTGGGTGTGGCCCGCGAAGACAATGTCAGCCCCGTCCCGCGCGAAGCGGTCCAGGGTGCGCAGGTACGGTGCGTGGGCCACACCGATGCGGACGCCCGGGGCCTCGGTGCCGGGCGCAGGGAAGCCGGGGTGGCGGTCGTAGTGCAGGTGGGGATCGTCCACGCCCGAGAAGTCGATGAGCGTGCCCGCAATGCGCAGCCGGTCGGAGCGGTTGACGAGGCCCGTCCAGCCGCGCTCGTCGAAGGCCCGGTGCATGTCCTCGGTGGGCAGCCGCGGGGCCTCGTCCTTCTTCTCGCTCGCGGTGGTGCGCCACAGGTAGCGGGCCGGGTTCTTGGGGCGCGGCGCGAAGTAGCAGTTGGACCCGGGCACGTACACGCCCGGGAAGGCGAAGAGCGGCCCCAGGATCTCCAGCAGGTACGGCAGCGCGGCCATGTGGGAGAGGTTGTCGCCCGTGTCCACCACCAGGTCCGGCTCCAGCGCCGCGAGGGAGTGCACGAAGCGCTTCTTGGCCTCCTGGCCCGGCACGGTGTGGAGGTCGGAGATGTGCAGGATCCGCAGCGGCCGCGAGCCCGCGGGCAGCACCCGCACGGTCTCCTCCCGCAGCTGGAAGCGTCGGCGTTCGCCGAACACCGCCCAGCCGAGCGTTCCCACACCCGTGGCGACGAGGCCCGCCCCGGCCCCCGCGAGGATGCGGGTGACCGGGGCGGGCGAACCGGAGCTGCGGCTCATCACTTCTTCGTGGACAGCACGCTGGCGGGGGGCTCGGAGAACGGCTTGGTGCTGTAGCTCGGAGCCACCTCCTGCATGTACTTCTGCCACTGCCCACCGGCATAGGTGGCACCGTCCACCCAGTCCGTGCCCGATCCGCCGCTCTTGCCGCCGATGTTCAGCCCGTTGAGGGAGCGGGAACCGTACTGGTAGTTGCCCACCCACGAGGCGGTGGCGAGCCCCTTGGTGTAGCCGAGCATCCAGGTCTGCGTGGAGTTGTCCGTGGTGCCGGTCTTGGCGGCCGAGGCGTTCGGCAGTCCGATCCCGCGCTGGTACGCGGACCCCTTCACGAGCACCTGTTCCAGGACGTGGTTCACGCCCTGGGCCACTTCCTTCTTGATGACCTGCTGGCACTTGTCCGCGGGGACCTCGTAGGTCTTGCCGCGGGCGTCGCGCACGTCGGTGATGGCGCGGGGTTCGCACATCACGCCGTCGTTCGCGAACGCGGAGAACGCCCGGGCCATGGTCATGGGGGAGATGTCCGCCGAGCCACCCAGCAGGGCGGAGAGCACGGTGGTGTCCACCGGGTCCCCGGTCTTGCCGTCGTGGATGCCCAGCGCCTTGGTGATGTTCCCGATGGCGCACAGGTCCAGGTCCGCGGCCATGGCGTAGAGGGCCGAGTTGATGGAGTTGTAGATGCCGTAGTCCACGTCCATCACCTTGTTGTAGCCCTCGGTGGCGTTCTGGAAGGACAGGCCGTTGCCGTCCGTGCCGGGCTCGATCTTGTACCCGTTGGGAAGGCACGAGGCCTTCCACTGGTAGTCCGCCGGGTAGTTCAGCCTCCGGGCGTCGATGCTCGCCTTCACGCCCTTGCCCGAGTTGATCCACTCGGCCAGGGTGAACGGCTTGAACGTGGAGCCCACCTGGAAGCCGCCCGCGCCGCCCACGTTGGAGTCCACGTTGAAGTTGTACGTGGTGTTGGAGTCGCCCTCGGCACCCGAGTAGTTGGTGTTCTGCGCCATGGAGACCACGTGGCCGTTGCCGGGCTCCAGGGAGATCAGCGCCGTGGACACGTTGTCCGGGTTGTTGTCCTTGGGCTGCGTGGCGTTGACCTGGGTCTCGGCCGCCTTCTGGGCCTTGGGGTCCAGCGTGGTCCTGATGGTCAGACCGCCGCGCTGCAGCGTGGCCAGGCGCTCCTCCGGCGTGGCGCCGTAGGTGTCCGACTGCATGACCTGGTTCTCCACGTAGTCGCAGAAGTACGGAGCGGACTTGGCCGCGGTGCACCCGGAGCTGGTGTGGTGGATGTCCAGGTTCATGGGCTCCTTGGCGGCCTGCTCCGCCTGCTGCCGGGTGATGGCACCGGTCTGCACCATGGTGTCCAGGACGATGCTGCGCCGCTGCGTGGAGGCCTCCGGATTGACCTCGGGGTTGTAGTAGTTGGGGGACTGCACCATGCCCGCCAGGGTGGCGGACTGGGCGATGCTCAGCTCGGAGGCGTGGATTCCCCAGAAGTACTGGGACGCTGCCTCCACCCCGTAGTTGGAGCCGCCGAAGAGGACGACGTTGAGGTAGCCCTCCAGGATCTCGTCCTTGGACTTCTCCTGCTCCATGGAGATGGCGAGCTTCATCTCCTTGATCTTGTCCACCACGCCCTTGTCCGCGCCGATGGTGCTGGCCTGCTCACCATTGCGGACCTGCTGGTCGATGATGAGGTTGTTCACGTACTGCTGCGTGATGGTGGAGGCGCCCTGGCGGTTGCTCGGACGCAGCAGATTGTTGCCGATCGCGCGCACGATGCCCCACGGGTCCACACCGCCGTGGTCGTAGAAGTCACGGTCCTCGATGGAGAGCAGCGCCTTCTGCATGTTGGGGGAGATCTCCTTCAGCGGCACCGGCTCGCGGTTCTGCGCGAAGAACTTGGCGATCTCCGTGCCGTCCTTGGCCACCACGGTGGAACTCTGGGACACCGGCCCCGACTCCATGTCCGAGGGCAGGGACTTGAACCATCCGATGGAGGCGTTCGCGGCCGCTCCTGCGGCCGCGGCGGGGGGGATGAGAAGCCCGGCCGCCACCACTCCGGCCACGACGGCGACGGCGATGAACGCGACGACGTTGCCCAGAACCGAGGTGGGCTCGGAGCCCGAGTTTTTGCGTGATGCCATTGCGCCAGTCTACAAGCCGGGCCCGCACGGACGGGCCACAGCGCGGGGCGGCCCACTGTGATTTTCCCGGGGCGGGTCTCGCCCGGTCAGGGGCCGGGACCAGTAGTGTGGGGCCATGACCACTTGGGAATACGCCACCGTGCCGCTCATGATCCACGCCACCAAGCAGATTCTGGACAACTGGGGGGACGACGGCTGGGAGCTCGTCACCGTCCTGCCCGGAACCCAGGCCGCGGACACCCCGGCCGGGAACATGAACGCGCCGGCGCAGACCAACCCGATCGCCTACCTCAAGCGCCCCAAGAACTGACGTGGAGAGGCCGGACGCCATGAGCGGCACCTGTGAGCAGCGTCTCGCGCAGCTCGGTCTCGAGCTGCCGGAGGTGGCCCGTCCGCTGGCGGCCTACGCCCCGGCGGTCGTGACCGGCTCTTACGTCTACACCGCGGGGCAGCTGCCCCTGGTCTCCGGGTCGCTGCCGGCCACGGGCGTGGTCAGCGAGTCCGGCGCCGAGGGGACCGTGTCCCCGGAGCGCGCGGCGGAGCTGGCCGAGCGGTGCGCGCTGAACGCCATTGCGGCCGTGAAGTCCCAGATCGAGGTCCTGGAACGGGTCCGCCGCGTGGTCAAGGTCACCGGGTTCGTGGCGTCCGCCCCGGACTTCCACGGCCAGCCCGCCGTGGTGGACGGCGCGTCCACGCTGCTGGGCCGGGTCTTCGGCGCGGCCGGGGTGCATGCCCGCTCCGCCGTGGGTGTGAGCGTGCTGCCGCTGAACTCGCCCGTGGAGGTCGAGCTGATCGTCGAGTTCGCCTGAGCATGGCCGCTCCCCCCGGGAACGAGCGCATCTTCACGGTGCCCCGTGCCTACTCCAAGGCGGCGCGGGCGTGGCTCGAGCGCGGGCTGGGCCTGCACGGTTCCGCCCCGCGCCACGGCGCCGCCACGGTGTTCGTGCGGGACGGCGAGAACGGGGTGGAGACGCTCATGCTGCACCGCCCCGGGCGGCAGTCCATGGGCACCCTGTCCTTCCCCGGGGGCATCACCGAGTCCAGCGACGACGAACCCCTGGACTGGCGCGGGCACTCGTCCGCGGACTGGGCGCACCGCCTGCTCTCGGACGACATTGGCCTGGCGCGGCGCAGCGTGGTCACGGCGGCCCGCAAGACCTTCGTGGAGACGGGCATCCTGTTCGCCGGCGCACCCACGCACGGGGTGGCCGAGAACGTGGAGGGCGTGGACTGGATGCGTTCACGCGAGCAGCTGGCCGCGGAGGAGATCTCCTTCGCGGACCTGCTGGCCAAGCGCAGCATGGCCTTCCACAGCGAGTGCCTCCGTCCGCTGTCCCACTGGGTCACCTCGGACTTCGTGCACCAGCGCGTGGACCTCTACTTCTTCGCCGCCGCCGTGCCCGTGGGCCAGCGCCCGGCACCGCTGGCCACCCAGCAGGGCCGTGCCTGGCTCGGGTGGGTGGACGCGCGGATGCTGCTGCAGGACCCCTGGTCCACCCCCGTGCCCAAGCTGTTCCGCAGCGAGTCCGAGGACTCCGCCCAGACCGGGGACCCGGGGCACTTCGACCTCATGGAACTCACCACCCCGGGGGTGCAGGGTGCCGTGGAGGCGGTGGCCGAGGCGGGCTCCGCGGTGGCGTTCCTCGCGGCGCGGCGGGACCTGCGGGTCAGGAGTCCACGGCTGGACCTGCGCGACGGCGAGCCCGTCCTCGTCCTCGACGGGTGAGCCCCCACTGACGACGACGCCCGCGGCACGTGCCGCGGGCGTCGTCGTCAGTGGGGTGGAACGGGTCAGCGCGAGCGCTGCTTGAGTCGCTGCAGGTCCAGGATGACCACGGCGCGGGCCTCGAGGCGGATCCAGCCGCGCTGCACGAACTCGGCGAGAGCCTTGTTGACGGTCTCGCGGGAGGCGCCCACCAGCTGGGCGAGCTCCTCCTGGGTGAGCTCGTGGGCCACCAGGATGCCGTCCGTGGCGGGGCGCCCGAAGCGGTCCGCGAGGTCCAGCAGGGCCTTGGCCACACGGCCGGGGACGTCCGAGAACACGAGGTCCGCGAGGTTCTCGTTGGTGCGGCGCAGCCGGCGCGCGAGCGCCTGGAGCAGCTGGGCGGAGACCTCGGGGGAGCGCTGGATGACCTTGCGCAGGTTCTCATGCTTGAGCCCGGCCAGGCGGGTCTCGGAGACGGCGGTGGCCGAGGTGGAGCGGGGGCTGGGGTCGAACAGCGCCATCTCGCCGAAGATCTCACCCGGGCCCATGACGGCCACCAGGTTCTCGCGGCCGTCGCTCGCGGTGCGGCCGAGCTTCATCTTGCCGGAGACGATGAAGTAGAGCTGGTCTCCCGGGTCTCCCTCGTGGAACAGGGTGGCTCCGCGGGAGAGATCCACCTCGGTGATCTCCTCGGTCAGAGCGGCGAACGCCTCGTCGTCCAGGGAAGCGAACAGCGGAGCGCGGCGTAGGACGTCTGTATCCAAGGTAAAACTCCTCACGAAGAAGGGGTGAGCCCATATGATGCGCGGGCCTCGTGCATGACTACGGTCCATCGTAACGAGTTTCACACCGTTCGGGTCCACCTGTGGGGTTGTGCCCAGTGTGAACGTCCAGTGAACGCGCCGCGCGCACCCGGGTGAACAGCACGTGTTCTCCGGATTGCCCGGCCACCCGGTCCACCCCCGTATGCTCGATCCGACACGCGCCCGATCCCCGCGTTCCCCCCACCCGTGAGGACCGTCATGACCCTTGCCCTGAACCTGCTCGACGTGCTGCTCATCCTGGTGCTCGTGGCCTATCTGGTCGCGGGGTTCCGGCGCGGTTTCTTCCGCTCGTTCGCGGCCCTGCTGGGCCTGGTGCTGGGCGCGGTGCTGGCGTTCTGGGCGGGTCCCGTGGTGGCGGCCTACGCCTCCGGGCAGTGGCAGGTGCCCACCGTGCTGCTCACGGTCCTGGTCTCGCTCGCGCTGGGCGAGTTCCTGGGCTCCCTGCTGGGGGGTGCGCTCTCCCGGGCGCTGGAGAAGTCCGGGGTGGGCATCCTGGACCGCCTGGGCGGTGCGGTGCTGAACGTGGTGGTTGCGGCGCTGCTCATGTCCCTCCTGGGCTCCCTGGTGGGGCAGATGGGCATTCCCGCACTGTCCCAGCAGGTGGCGTCCTCCCAGGTGCTGCGGGGCATCGAACGGCTCACCCCGGACCCCGTGCGCCACGCCATGACCCAGACCCGCAACGCGATCAGCGGCGCGCAGGGCATCCGTCAGCTGGACGAGCTGCTGTTCCCCACGGAGGCGGCTCCGGACCCGAAGGACACCCCGGACTCGCAGACCGTGGCGGACGCGGGCCAGTCCGTGGTGCAGGTCTACGGGACGGCCGCCCAGTGCGCGCAGAACCAGACCGGCTCCGGGTTCGTGGCCCAGCCGGGCACCGTGGTCACCAACGCCCACGTGGTGGCCGGCGTGGACCAGCCGGTGGTGGAGACCCGAGACGGCCGGGTCTACCAGGCGCAGACGGTGCACTACGACGCCGCCTCGGACCTCGCGGTGCTGCGCGTCCCGGACCTGCCGGAGTCACCGCTGCCCCTGGAGAGCTCCGTGACCCCGGGCGAGGCCGTGTCCTTCGCGGGCTACCCCCTGGGCGGGCCCTACACGCTGCGCCCCGCCACGGTCCAGGGCGAGGCCGTCGCACCCGTGCAGAACGTGACCACGGGCGAGACCCAGACCCGCAGCATCATCCAGATTGCCGGCAAGGTGGAGCAGGGCAACTCCGGCGGGCCGCTGCTCAACGTCTCCGGGCACGTGGTGGGCGTGGTGTTCGCCAAGGCCGTGCAGGGGGAGGCGGGGTACGTGATCCCCGTGGACCGGGTGCAGCAGGCCCTCGCCGCGGCCGGGGACTCCACCCGGACCGTGGCCACGGGGCAGTGCGTGGCGGGCTGAGCCTCAGCCCAGCCCGAGGTTGCGGGCGACCACGTCCACGGCCAGTTCGTAGCCGAGCACCCCGGCACCGGCGATCACCGCGGTGGCCTGCGGGGACACGAACGAGGTGTGGCGGAAGGACTCGCGGCGGTGCACGTTGGAGATGTGCACCTCCACCACCGGCATCTCGCACATCTCCAGGGCGTCGTGGACGGCCACGGAGTAGTGGGTCAGTGCCGCGGGGTTGATCACGATCCCGCACGCCTCCGTGCGCGCCCGCTGGATCCAGTCCACGAGCTGGCCCTCCCAGTTGGTCTGCTCGAACACGACCTCCAGCCCGTACGTCTGTGCCCGGGCGCGCACGTTCGTCTCGACGTCCGCGAGCGTGGTGTGCCCGTAGACCTCGGGCCTGCGCGTGCCCAGGGTGTTGAGGTTGGGCCCGTTGAGGACGTGGATCGGCAGCTCGCTCATGCCCCCATTCAAGCGCATCGACCCCGCGCACGGCCCCCGGGACGGGCGACGCCGCCGCGGTGCCTTCCGGGGAGAAGGCGCCGCGGCGGCGTCGTGGTCCGAGCCGGGCCGAGCCGTGCGGGGCAGCGGCAGGCGGCTGCGCGCCCGCACTGACGGCGGTGTGCGGACGGGCTACTTGGTACCGAGCGAGTCCACGATCTGCTGCATGACCGTCTGGTCCGCGAGGGTGGAGACGTCTCCCACGGGGCGGTCCTCCGCGACGTCCTTGAGTAGGCGGCGCATGATCTTCCCGGAGCGCGTCTTGGGCAGCTCGGGGACGATCAGCACCTTCTTGGGCTTGGCGATCGGGGAGATCTCCCGGCCCACGTGCGCGCGGATCTCCTCGGCGAGCTCGGTGGCGTCCCGGCCCTCGGCGGTGGCCTGGTCCGAGAGGATCACGAACGCGAAGACGGCCTGGCCCGTGGTCTCGTCCTTGGCGCCCACCACGGCGGCCTCCGCCACGGAGGGGTGGGAGACCAGGGCGGACTCGATCTCCGGGGTGGAGAGGCGGTGACCGGAGACGTTCATGACGTCGTCCACGCGGCCCAGGATCCAGACGTCGCCGTCCTTGTCCCGCTTGGCGCCGTCACCGGCGAAGTACTTGTCCCCGAACTGGCCCCAGTAGGTGTTCACGAAGCGCTCGTCGTCGCCCCAGATGGTGCGCAGCATGGACGGCCACGGCTTGCGGACCACGAGGAAGCCGTCCGTCTCGTTGGGGAGGGAGTTCCCGGCGTCGTCCACCACGTCCACGGCGATGCCCGGCAGCGGGACCTGCGCGGAACCCGGCTTGGCGGTGGTGACCCCGGGCAGCGGGGAGATCATCATGGCGCCGGTCTCGGTCTGCCACCAGGTGTCCACGATGGGGCAGCGCCCGCCGCCGATCACGCGGTGGAACCAGGTCCAGGCCTCCGGGTTGATGGCCTCGCCCACGGTGCCCAGCAGGCGCAGGGAGCTGAGGTCCCACTCGCCCGGGATCTCCTCGCCCCACTTCATCATGGTGCGGATGGCAGTGGGGGACGTGTAGAGGATGCTCACACCGTACTTCTGCACGATCTCCCAGAACCGGCCGCGGTGCGGGGAGTCCGGGGTGCCCTCGTAGATCACCTGGGTGGCGCCGTTCACGAGCGGTGCGTAGGTGATGTAGGTGTGGCCCGTGACCCACCCGACGTCCGCGGTGCACCAGTAGACGTCCGTCTCCGGCTTGAGGTCGAACACGTTCTTGTGCGTGAACGCGGCCTGGGTGAGGTAGCCGCCGGTGGTGTGCAGGATGCCCTTGGGCTTTCCTGTGGTGCCGGAGGTGTAGAGGATGAACAGCGGGTCCTCGGCGTTCTGCTCCGCGGGGGTGTGCTCGGTGGAGGCGTTCTCCACGGCCTCGTGCCACCACACGTCCCGGCCGTCCTGGAAGGCGACGTCCTCGCCGTTGCGCTGGACCACGACCACGTGCTGGACGGACTCGCCGCCCTTCTCCAGTGCGGCGTCCACCGCGGGCTTCAGCGTGGTGGGCTTGCCGCGGCGGTAGGAGCCGTCCGCGGTGACCACGAGCTTCGCCTCGCCGTCCTCGATGCGCGAGCGCAGGGCGTCCGCGGAGAAGCCGCCGAAGACCACCGAGTGGATCGCCCCGATGCGCGCGCACGCGAGCATGGTGATCACGGCCTCCGCGATCATGGGCAGGTACACGGCCACGCGGTCGCCCTTGGTGACGCCCAGCGACTCGAACGCGTTGGCGGCCTTGGAGACCTCGTCCTTGAGCTGCGCGTACGTGTAGACGGCGCTGTCCCCGGGCTCGCCCTCGAAGTACAGGGCCACGCGGTCACCGTTGCCGGCCGCCACGTGGCGGTCCACGGCGTTGTACGCGGCGTTCAGGGTGCCGTCCTGGAACCACTTGGCGAACGGCGGGTTGGACCAGTCCAGCACCTCGGTGAAGGGCGTGGACCACGTGAGCAGGTCGCGGGCCTGGCTCGCCCAGAACTCCTCCCCCTTTTCCTCCGCCTGCCGGTAGAGGTCCGCGGTGGCGTTGGCCTGCGCCGCGAACTCCTCGCTGGGGGCGAAGGTCTGGGGCTGGGCTGCTGCGGGATCCGGGGTCATGGTGCTCCTTCGCTGGGGCCGGTGCGCGCCGCTCGCACGGGCGCGTGGTGCAGTTCACATTCTCCGGTTCAGCCTAGTGGAACGGCGTGGGAGCGCTCCATCGTGCGCGGGTGCATGTCGGCCCGGTTCCGCGGTGCCCGGCGGGTTTGACCCCCGTCACGGCGCACAGCATGATCGAGGGCATGGAGACCCCCGCCGCCGCTGCCCACGTGCGATTCGTCCCGGCGCGGCAGGCGGAGCAGGCGGCCGCGCGGCGTCGTCGTGCCGGGGCGGAGACGGCCCTGGGGCGTACGCGACGTGCGCGGCGGATCCAGCGCATCCTCGCTCAGACGTACCCCTACGCCGTGGCGGAGCTGGACTTCGACGACGCCTGGCAGCTGCTCGTCGCCACCGTCCTGTCCGCGCAGACCACGGACGTCCGCGTCAACGCCGTGACCCCCGGGCTCTTCGCCGCGTACCCCGGCCCGCGCGAGCTCGCCGAGGCTCCCGCCGAGGACGTCCAGGAGATGGTGCGCTCCCTGGGGTTCTACCGCTCCAAGGCGCGCTCCATCCAGGCCCTGGCCACGCGCGTGGTGGACGAGTACGACGGCGCCGTGCCCGGCTCGCTCGCCGAGCTCGTGACCCTGCCCGGCGTGGGCCGCAAGACGGCGAACGTGGTGCTCGGCAACGCGTTCGGGGTGCCCGGCATCACCGTGGACACCCACTTCGGGCGCCTGGCCCGCAGGCTGGGGTGGAGTACCCAGGACGATCCGGTGAAGGCGGAGGCGGACGTGGCGGCAATGTTCCCGCCCGCGCTGTGGACGGAGCTGTCCCACGAGCTGATCTACCACGGGCGGCGGATCTGCCACTCGCGCCGGCCCGCGTGCGGGGTGTGCCCCGTGGCGGACCTGTGCCCCTCCTACGGGGAGGGCCCCACGGACCCGGAGGCGGCGCGGAAGCTGCTCGGCTACGAACTGAAACCCGGCCGCGAGGACCTGCTGACCGGGTTCATGGCGGGACGCACCCGGCGGCAGCTGCGCGCCGAGGGACACACGCTCAGCGCGTGAGAGGACGGACGATGACCACTTCCCAGCCCCACCCGGGCGGCCCGCGCGAGCAGCTCGTGGAGCTCGCCCGCCACGGTGACTCCGTGCTGATGCAGGACCGCGAGCCCTGGCGGATCGGGCAGCTGGACGAGAACTTCCGGCACTCCGCCGTGCTCATCCTCTTCGGCGCGCTGGACCGCGTGCCCTCCGCGTACGCCGAGCACTCCGAGGGGCCGGGGCGGGACCTGGACGTGCTGCTGGTGCAGCGCGCCTCCACGCTGCGGGCGCACCCCGGGCAGGTGGCGTTCCCGGGCGGGCGCCTGGACCCGCCGGACGGGCAGTTGGGCACCACGCTGGAGGTTCCCGGCGGGACCGTCAGTGCAGCGCACGTGCGCGCCGCCCTGCGGGAGGCCCACGAGGAGACCGGGCTGGACCCGAGCGGTGTGGAGGTGCTCGGCGCGCTGCACGAGGTGCCTCTGCCCGTGAGCAACCACATGGTCACCCCGGTGATCGGCTGGTGGTGCAAGGAGTCACCGGTGGACGTGGTGGACCACGCGGAGTCCTCCCTCGTGTTCCGCGTGCCGGTGCTGGACCTCATCAACCCCGCCCACCGCTACTACGCCACCGTGACCCGGGGGAGCCAGACCTACAAGTCCCCGGCGTTCGACCTCTCCGTGGCCGGAGTGGACGGGACCGTGACCGTGTGGGGGTTCACGGGCGTGGTGCTGGACCGCGTCCTCGACCGGCTCGGGTGGGCCGTGGAGTGGGACCGGTCCGTGAAGCGGCCGGCGCCGGGGATGGGAGGCACGGCGTAGGGGCTCGGGTTCAGCAGGGGAGGTGCGGCACCACGTGCGCCGTGGCGTCCCGCTCACTTCGCGTCCGCGTAGGACGTGACCACGCTCGCGGCCACCGGGACCTCCACAGGCACCGCCCCGAACACCGTGCGCACCGCCTGCTCCGCGGCGTCCGTGACCACCTGCCGCACCCGCTCCGCGTGCTCCTGCGCGCAGTGCACCATGACCTCGTCGTGCAGGAAGAACACGAGCTCCGCCTCCATCCCGGCGGTGTGCAGGCCCTGGCGGATGTGTCCGAGCCACGCGAGCGCCCACTCCGCGGCGGAGCCCTGCACCACGAAGTTCCGGGAGAACCGGCCATGGCTGCGGGACGCCTGCGCCGCGCGGCGCTCGCCGGCCTGCGTGTCCGTGGCGCGCTGCACCTCGAACCACTCCGGATCCGGCGCGGGGGACCAGCGGCCCAGGTACGTGCACACCTGCTGGCCGAGCTCGCCCACCCGCGCGGCGTGCTCCACGTACCCCACGGCGCGCGGGAACATGCGGGTGAGCTGCGGCATGAACCGCCCGCCGGCTCCGGACGTGGCGCCGTACATGGCCCCGAGCAGCGCCAGCTTCGCGTGGGAGCGCTCCGTGAGCTCCGAGCCGCGGGCCTGACCCTGCTGGGCAATGGACTCGTAGAGGTCCCGGCCGCGCGAGGCCTCGGCCAGGGCGTCGTCGCGCGCCAGGATGGCCAGCACCCGGGGTTCCAGCTGGGCGGCGTCCGCCACGACGAGCGCGTGACCGGGGTCCGCGCGCACGGCGTCCCGGATGTACTTGGGGATCTGCAGGGCGCCCCCGCCGCGTGCCGCCCACCGGCCGGTGACGACGCCGCCCACCACGTACTCGGGGTGGAAGCGGCCGTCCTGCACCCACGTGTCCAGCCAGTGCCAGCCGGTGCTCGAGAACACGCGGGAGAGCTTCTTGTACTCCAGCACCGGAGCGACGGTGGCCACGCGCTGCTCCTGCGGCTGGCCGTTGACCAGGGTCCACTCCTGCAGCTTGAACGCGCGGGTGGTGTCCACGTCCACGCCCGCGTTGCGCAGGGCCTTGAGCAGCTCCACGGGCGAGTCCGGGTTCAACGTGGGCGCGGCCAGCGCCGCGCGGACCTGCTCCGCCAGCTCCTGCATGCGCTGCGGGCGCTCCTCGCCGGTCGGGCGGGGGCCGAGCATGTCCTCCAGGATCTGCTCGTGCACCGCGGGATCCCAGGGAATGCCACGGTGGCGCATGCCCGCCGCTACGAGGGCTCCCTGGGACTCCAGGCTGAGCAGCCGTTCGAGGCGCCGCGGGTTCCGGGCGGTGGCGCACGCGCTGGTCTGGGCGGCGAGCTCGGCGATCAGCTCCGTGACGCCCGGGCCGCGCTCCTCCGCAACCGCGAACAAGGAGCCCTGATTGCTCGCCGTGGCGAGGGGCCGGGGCCCGGGAACGTGCCGCGGGTCCGCTGGTTCGAGCACGGGACGGTAGTCGAGCGGGCGGGGTTCCCCGGCGTCGTCGGGCGCGCCCGAGCCCGGTGCGGTGGAGGCGGTGGCCAGGATGGTCGCGCACAGCCCCAGGTCCCGGCAGCGCGTGACCCACACTCCTGCGGCGCACAGCAGCGCGGCGGGTACGGAGGTGTCCTGCCAGGTCCACACCGGAGTCTGCACCCCGGCGCGCGCGGCGGCCTCCTCCCGCTGGGTGACGACACCGGGCAGTTCCGCGTCCGAGACGAACAGTTCCTGCCCCGCGCGCTCACCGTTGGCGGAGACCACCTGCAGGACCCAGGTCCCGGGCTCGGCGGCGGCCACCACGATGTGCATGGGCTTCATTATGGGGCGGGGTTCCGACAGCGGTGGTTCCCGGGGGCGCGACGAGGCCGTCCGCGTCGAACCGGAGGTGACACGGAACATGTGGTTCCCGGGGGGGGGCGCAACGAGACCTCCACCACACCGTCCGGGGTGCGGATCAGCACGGCGGTTCCCGCCTGCGTGCCACGACGCACCGGCGGACTCACCCGGCGGCGAGCACCTCGCGGGCGTGGGCGTACTTCTGCTCGAGCCGGGCGCGGGTCTCCGGGTCCAGGAGGGCCGTGCGGGCGGGATCGGTGTTGTCGTCCAGGTCCGCCTGCTTGACCACGCGCGCCAGGGGATCGGCGGCCACTCGGCGGTAGTAGTCGTCGTGCTCCTCGTCGGGGCGTCGGGTCATGGCGTCCACACCGGCGACGATGTCCGCCGGGAACTCCGCCCGGAGGTCGTCGAGGGTCACGGGGGTGTCCTCCACGACGTCGTGCAGCCACGCCACCACCTGGGCGGCCTCCAGCTGCTCCGCCGCGGCGTGGTGGCGCACCCGTTCCGCAACGCGGCGGGGGTGGTCGATGTAGTCGGCGCCGGTCTTGTCCGTCTGACCGTGGTGGGCGCGGGTGGCGATGTCCCGGGCGCGGTCCGTGAGCGTGCTCATGGGTTCTCCTCGACGGTGGCGGAGCGGCGATCCCGGACGTGCGGACGGGGAACCGTCCGCGCGGCTGGTCCGTGGCCGCCGGGCTCCGTGCGTACGTCCACTTCTACCGAGGGGCGGTGACACGCATAAGCGACCGGGACGGCGTCGGGGACGGCTCGGGGCAGTGCTCCGCGCGGCCGCCATCCGCCGCCCGCGCCGTCAGGTTGCGCGGGAACGCGGCCTGCGTTGCGCGGACAGGGGCGTGTGGGGCGTGCCGGGGAGAGTGGGAGACTCGGTGCCATGACGAGCGAGGACAGCACCGAGCAGGACGTTCCCTGGGCCATGCAGCTGGTGGTGCACCGGGACCGTGAGCGCCCCGCGCGGGAGGTGGACGTCGCGGAGGTGGCGGCGAGCGCCGTCGTGCGGCTGCTGGACGATCCGCGCAGCGCCCCCGGGGGACCGTGGCACGAGGCGGTGCGCACGTGGCGGGACGCGCAGATCCGCAAGCTCGTGCGGCGGGCGGACGGGAAGCGCTGGGACGACGTGCAGCAGCTGCCCGGGGTGACGGTCAGCCGCGAGGGGCCGGAGGGCAGCGGAGTGGCGGCCGTGCGGGCGTTCGTGCCGGCGCCGGTGCGGCCGCTGCCCAAGGCCCTGCACAAGCTGCAGGTCTCCGGGACGCAGTTCCCCGCGGACGGCCGCTCGCGCACGGAGGACGTGGTGGTGGCCGTGGAGGTGGCTCCGGGGCTGGGCATCTCCAGCGGGAAGCTCGCGGCGCAGTGCGGTCACGCGGCGCAGCTGGCGTGGGAGCAGATGCCCGACCACGTGCGCGAGCGCTGGCGCGCGGACGGGTTCCGGGTGAGGCTGGTGTTTCCCTCGGCGAGCGAGTGGGCGGGGAAGGACCGGCCGGTGACCGTGACCGATGCGGGGCTCACCGAGCTGGACGGCCCCACGGACACCACGCGGGCGTGGTGGGGGTGAGCGGGGTCAGGACATCGGCCGCGGGAGGGCGGCGGACCGGGTTGCGGCGGCCTGCTGGACTCCGCTGAGGAATCGGTGGAGGTGCCTCTCGCTGCGGCCCCAGTTGGTGAGCTCCAGGGGAAAGGCGGGGCGACATGTGGCCGTCACAGCGGTGCGTGTGGCGGAGAGGGGTCGCACGACGAATCGGAGGCGTTCACCCCAGGAGGTGAACGCTATTCCGGTAGACGCCCTCCCTCCTTCGACGGTGTTGAGGGTGAGATCCAGTTCCGGGTTCGCTTCGCACGCCCGTTGCACCAGTGGGGGAATCTCGCTCGCGGGAGCCTCCACGACGGTGCTGCCCTGGCACCGCGCACCGTGGATCGTCATCTCGATCCCGTCCTCGCGCCGCCGCCGCTCGGGAAACGCCCGTAGCTCCAGGGTCAGAACGACGACCACCGCCGAGGCCATGGCGATCATCATGGGGTGTGACAGGGGTCCGTTGACATGCCAGAGAAACAGCACGAGGCCCACGAGATACGCCACCGTTCCGACGAAAGCCTTCGCGACGGTTGCTCGGGTGACGGGCTTGATGTCCATCCACCCACGCTGGCAGGTGCACCCCGCGGGGACAATGGCCCTCCGGCCAGACCTGGGCATCGTCACCGGATCGTGACGAGCCCCAGCCACAACTGATGGGCACGCCCGGAGGGCAGGGGAACACCCCGGCTCCCGATCCCTGCACGGCGTCCACCCTGCACACCCTGCCTCCATCTGCGGCGGAGGGCCGGGGCCTCCACAAACCGTCATCCTCGGGCCCACGCCCCGGTGCCGCCCGGCCACCGTGGGGGCATGACCAGCGCACACATCCTGAACCCCGGGGCACCGCCCACGGATCCTCGCCGTCGGGCCCGGCGAGCCGCTCCCGAGGCTGCTGCGGACCGGGCCCTGCCTGCCGCGGCAGAGGCCTGCACCGTCGGGTACTCCGGGTCCTACCCCCAGGGGCACCAGTCCCTGGCCGCCCACCATCCCGGTAGTGCAGGTCTCCCAAGAGGTGCCCACGTCCCCGGTGCGCACGCCTGGGACGGTCCCATCGCCCCGAGGCTCTACACCGGTCAGGCCGTGTCCGCCGGGGCACCCGGCCGGCCGGGTGGCCGTGGTGTCCGCCTCTTCACCGACTCCCCGGACCTCGCGGAAGCGGTGGACGCCGTGTGCATCGGAGCCGGCGCGCAGCTCACGGTGACGCGCGAGAGCGGGGTGGCAGCGGCGTCGTCGGACCTGGTGCTCGTGGATGCCGACTGGCGCGGGGACGGTGTGCCGCCGGGGTGCGTGGTGGTGGCGCTCGCCGGCAACGGGGACGCGTGGGACGTGGCCACTCGCTTCCAGGCGACCGCCGTGGTGGTGCTCCCGCACGCGGCGGCCTGGCTCGCGGAACTGGTGTCCCGGTCCACCCAGCAGACGGCGGAGAGCGCGCTCGGGCGGGTGTACGGCGTCGTGGGCGCCACCGGGGGAGTGGGGGCCTCCACGGCGGCCTGCTGGCTCGCGGGGCACTTCACCGCGCGGGGGACGGACACAGCGCTCGTGGACGGCGACCCCCTGGGCACCGGCCTGGACCTGGTGCTCGGGGAGGAGTCAGAGGACGGGCTGCGCTGGCCCGAGCTGCACCAGTTCTCCGGCGCGGTGGCCGCGGACCAGCTGTGGGCCGCGATGCCCCGGGTGGACGCGCTGCGCTACCTCTCGTGGGACCGCCACGCCACGCACGCGGACACCGTTCCCTCGGCCACCGTGATCTCCGCCCTGCGCGGGGCCGCCGCGGTGCAGGTGGTGGACCTCTCCCGCGCGGACCTCGCCCGGCAGGCGCCCTGGTGCGACGCCGTGGTGGTCCTCGCACCCCGCACGGTGCGCGGGGTGCTGGCCGCCGAGCACGCCGTGCTCACGTGCGGTGCGGTGCCCGCGGTCACGGTGCTCGCGGGCCTCAACGTGGCCGACGTCGAACCCCGCGTTCTCGCGGAGGCCACCGGTGTGCCGTGCGTGGCCACCCTCGCGTTCGACCCCCGCGTGCCGCAGCACCTGGACGACGGCTCCGTCCTGCGCCGGGGCCGGATCTCCCGGCACGCCAAGGCCGTGGCCCGCATTGCGGACGCCCTGGAGGGGACCTCGTGAACCCCGCGTCCCCCGGTGTGCAGGGCCACGATCCGGCCGCCGTGCTCGACGACGCGTTCGTGGCGCAGGTGCGCGAACGGCTGCTCGCGGAGGGCGGCGCCGTCACCGACACCCGGATCGCCCGTGCCGTGCGGGAGACCGGGCGGGTGCTCGGCGCCGTGGGCTCGGTCCGGGCCGCCCAGCACGTGAAGGCGCAGCTGACCGGGCTCGGGCCCCTGGAGCCGCTGCTGCCCGTGGAGGGCCTGAGCGACGTGTACGTCAACGGGCACGAGAACGTCTTGGTGGAGACCACCGAGGGCATCCAGCGGGTGGCCTCGCCGTTCACCGCGGAGTCCCAGGTGCGGGCCCTCGCGGTCCGCCTGGTCACCGCGGCGGGAAGGCGGCTGGACGACGGCCACCCGTGCGTGGACGTGCAGACCGCCACGGGCCTGCGGGTGCACGCGGTCATCCCGCCGGTGTCCACGGGTGGGACGCTGCTTTCGATCCGCTTCCGGGCACCGCAACGGCTGTCGCTCGCGGACCTGGTGGCCTCGGGGAGCGTCCACCCGTTCGTCGCGGACGTCCTCACGGACGCGGTGGCCGCCCGCGTGAACCTCATGATCAGCGGGGCCACCGGCTCCGGCAAGACCACCGTGCTCTCCGCGCTGCTCTCCCAGTGCCCGCCGGAGCAGCGGCTCGTGCTCGTGGAGGACGCCGCCGAGCTGGACCCCGAGCACCCGCACGTGGTGGGGCTGCAGTCCCGCCAGGAGAACGTGGAGGGAGCGGGGTCCGTGGACCTCGCGGACCTCGTGCACCAGGCCCTGCGGATGCGCCCCGACTGGCTCGTGGTGGGGGAGTGCCGCGGTGCGGAGGTGCGCGAGCTGCTCACCGCGCTGAACACCGGGCACTCCGGTGCCGGGACGGTGCACGCGAACTCGGCCCGTGCCGTGCCCGCCCGTCTCGCCGCGCTGGGGTCGCTGGCCGGGCTCGGGCGGGAGGCCGTGGACCTGCAGGCCGCGAGCGCCCTGGACGTGGTGGCCCACGTGAGCCGCACCCCCGCCGGGCGGCGCCTGGACTCGGTGTGCACCCTGCACCTCGACGACGGCGTGCTCACCACCCGCCCCGCCCTCACCGTGACCTCCGGGCAGCCGGGGAAGGGCCCCGGGTGGCCGCGACTGGCCGCCCTGCTGTCCCGGGGGCGTGATGTCCCGTGCTGATCCCTGTCCTCTCCGGCGCCCTCGTGCTGCTTGCCCTGCTGGTGTGGAGCGGCATGCCCGGGACCGCCGCCCGCGCTCGCGCGCTCCTGCTGGCTCGCCCCGGCACCGCCAACGACCCCTCCGCCCCCGGGCTGCTGGCGCGCTGGCGCCGGGACCGGGCCGCGGAGGCCATGCAGTGGGTCACCGCGGTGCGGCGGCTCGCGGCACTGCTCCACGCGGGCCGTGCCCCGGCGGCCGTGTTCGGGGAGCTCGCCCCGGCGGCCGCGGGCTCCGATCCCACACGACGTTGGATCGCCCGCGTGTGCCGGGAGGTGGCTGCCGCCGCGCAGGTGGGAGTCCCGGTCTCCACGGCCCTCGCCCAGTTCGCACGTCGCCCCGCGCCCGTGGGGGACCGGATGCTCTCCGCCACCGCCCGTTCGGTGTGCGCGCAGCTCGCGGCGTGCTGGGAGATCTCGGAGCGTTCCGGGGCCTCCCTGGCCCAGACGCTCTCGGGGGTGGCCCAGTCCCTCGAGTCCCAGCTGGACGCCCAGGCCGCCCGGGAGAGCGCGCTCGCCGGGCCGCGCGTCACCGTCCGCACGCTCTCGTGGCTCCCCGTTCTGGCACTGGGCCTCGGCGTGCTCATGGGCACCGATCCCGTGACCACGCTGCTCACCACCGTGTGGGGGCGCGTGGCACTCGCCGCGGGCGCCGCGCTGAGCATCGCCGGGCGACTCTGGACGCGCACCCTCATGCACCGTGCCGAGGCGGTGACCGGGTCATGATCGCCTCCCTCCTGGCCGGGCTGCTCGCTGGCGGTGCTCTGCTTCTCTGGCTCACTCCCGGTTCTCGCATTCCCACCACCGCACGACGACGCCGCTCCGCCGGCCTCTCCATCCGGCCCACCACCGCGCGGGGTGCGCTCGCCGGTGGCGGCGGGGGTGGGCGGGCCGGTGCGGGCGCCGGGAACAGGGGCGGGGGCTCTGGGAACGGACGCGGGTCCAGCACTGCGACTCGCAGCGCGGGAGGTGTCCTGCCCCGCAGCCGCTCTGGCCGGGCCGCGGAGGTGCGGTCCCGTGCCGGTGGTGACCGTGCGGCGGCGTCCGAGCAGTTCCCGGCCCTGCCCGCGGCCGCGCTCGTGGAGCTGACCGCGTGCCAGCTGGATGCCGGTCTGCCGCTCGCGGAAGCCCTGGGAGTGCTGGCCGAGAGCTGCGCCGGCACGGCCCACCCCGAGCTCGCACGGGTGGCCGGGGCGCTGCGGCTGGGACTGCCGTGGGACACCGCGTGGCCCGGTGACCGGGAGCTCAGCCGCGAGATGCGGGACGTCCGGGACGCACTGGAGTTCACGGCCACGTCCGCGACCGCGTCCGCCTCCGTGCTGCGCGGCCAGGCGGAACTGGTGCGACGTGCCCAGTACCGGCGCGCGGAACGGGCGGCCGAGGCGCTCGCCGTGCAGCTCGTCCTGCCCCTGGGCCTGTGCTTCCTGCCCGCCTTCATGTGCTGGGGCGTGGTGCCCGTGCTCATGAGCCTGCTGCCCCGGGTGTTCGGGTCATGAGCGGCCGTCCGAACTCGGTGCTGATGCGGCCGAGGGGGCCGCCCGGACCGGTCGTGGCCGTCCCCGGAGACACCGGCAGACCGCCCGCACCGCCCATCCACCGCACGACCCGTCGAACACTTGCACGACCCACCGAAGAGGAGAACCACCATGTCCACGACCACCCTTGCCGCAGCACCCACCGGATTCCGCCCCGAGCACGAGGAGACGCGCCCGCACGCAACGCAGTGCCCGCCGCCGTGGAGCGGGGGCGCCGGGGCCACCGAGATCCCGGGGGAGCGGATGGCCCGGTCCGCCCCGGAGTGGGACGCCGACCGGGATCCCGCGCCGGGCACCGATCCGCACCGCGCAGGGCGGGCCCCCGCCCCGCTGAACTGGGACGATCCCGACCTCGGGGCGTCCACCGCCGAGTACGCGGTCATCGTGCTGGCCGCCGCGGCGTTCGGCGGGGTGATGGCCGCGGTGCTCTCCTCGGACTCCGTGTCCGGGATGCTGCTCGGGATCATCCAGAAGGCACTGTCCTTCTGACGTGCCGGGCCCGGCAGGCGGGGTGCGGGGCCGCCGGCGCCGCACCCCGCCCGAGGTGGCGCCGCTGCGGGAATGCCACCACTACAAGCCGGTCCACCAAAGATCGGGAGAGGAGAGGCTCCACATGAGACAACACAGACCGGCACGTTCGTCCCGGTCCGATCCTGACCGGGGCGCGGTGACGGTGGAGACCGCCGTGATCATGCCCGCCCTCGTCCTGCTGCTCGCGGTCCTCCTGGCAACCGCGGCTGCGGGGATGACCACGCTGCGGTTCGAGGAAGCGGCCCGGGCGTCGGCGCGTGCTGCGGCACGCGGCGAGAGCAGCGCCGTCGTGGAGAGCACCGCGCGGGAGATCGCCGGGGACACCGCCTCCGTGGCGGTCGGAGCCGCAGCGGACCGTGTGACCGTGACGATCAGCGGACCGGCCCCCGGCATCCTGGGCCGGTGGAGCACCTGGCGGCTCGACGCCCACGCGAGTGCCGCGGTGGAGAGCCCCGCGGGCGCGCCGTCGGACGGCGGCTCGGGCGGCTCCGGCAGACGCGGTACCGGGGGCGAGGGTGGCGCGGCCGACGGTCCGGACCCGGTCGGTGGAGAGAAGGGAGCCGGTGGTGGAGCACCGTGACGAGGGCTCCGGCACGGTGCACGGGCTCACCCTGGCCGCTGTGCTGTGCACGCTGCTGCTCGCCCTGCTGCTGGTCGCGCAGGCGGGCATCGCCACCCATCGGGCCGCCAAGGCCGCGGACCTGGCGGCGCTCGCGGCGGCGGACGTCGCCCGGGGCCTGCGGCCCGGCATCCCGTGCGAGGAGGCCGCCCGGGTGGCCGGCGAGAACGGGGCGGAGGTGGCCGCGTGCGCGGTGCTGGAACCCGAGAGGACCTCCGTGGACGTCACCGCGGCCATCGAGCTGCCCCCGCCGCTGACCGCCCTCGGTCCAGCTCGCGGGGTGTCCCGCGCCGGACCGCCACCGGGGGAGCCGTGATGATTGCGTCCCCTGAGGCGCCCCGGGCGGGGACGGCCGGAGCCGGATGGCACCGGCAGAAACCGGATGGCACAGGCCGGTGTCGTGTGAGGAAGAACGCCGCCGTCTGGCGCCCGCGGCCGCCCGAACGGAACCCGCTCACGGGGCGAAGCGCAGCACCCCGTTGAGCAACTTCAGGGCTCCGGCCTTGTCCAGGGGGTTGTTGCGATTGCCGCACTTGGGGGACTGCACGCACGAGGGGCACCCGGACTCGCACTCGCACTGGGCGATGGCATCCCGGGTGGCCGTGATCCAGCGCCGGAACATCTCGTAGCCCCGCTCGGCGAAACCGGCCCCGCCGGGGTGGCCGTCGTGCACGAAGATGGTGGGCAGCTCGGTGTCCACGTGCAGGGCGGTGGACAGCCCGCCCACGTCCCAGCGGTCGCACGAGGCGAGCAGGGGGAGCAGCCCGATCATGGCGTGCTCCGCGGCGTGCAGGGCCCCCGGAATGTCCGGCTCCTCGATGCCCATGGCGGCCAGCTGCGGACCGGAGACCGTGAACCACGTGGCCACGGTGGACAGCTGCCGGGGCGGGAGCTCCAGCGGCTCCTCCCCGGCCACCTCGTTGGATGCCACGAGCTTGCGCTGGTAGCTGACCACCTGGGTGGTCACGTCCACGGAACCGCGGTGGATGCTCACCGGACCCCACTGCGTCGACTCCGCCACGGAGACCACCCGCACCTCGGTGACGTCCCGGGCTACGGTGTAGAAGTCCGGGAACGCCCGGCGCACCGCGGCCACGTGCAGCTCCTCGTCCAGCTCGTCCACCAGGTAGGTCCTGCCCTGGTGCACGTACACCGCTCCCGGGTGCGCCTGGTAGTGGGACTGCGGCGCACCCATCGTGCCCAGCACGGTGCCGGTGTCCGAGTCGATGATCTGCACCGGCCCGCCGTCCCCGGAGCGGATGGACACCATGCCCGCGGGCTGCTCGGACCGGGTCCAGAACCACCCCGTGGGGCGGCGCCGCAGGTGGCCGGCCGCGGTGAGGGAGTCCAGCACCTCCCGGGCGGTGGGCCCGAAGACCGCCAGCTCATCGGGGCGCAGGGGCAGCTCGGCCGCGGCCGCGCACAAGTGCGGTGCCAGCACGTAGGGGTTGGAGGCCTCGAACACCGTGGCCTCCACGGGGACGTCGAAGATCGCCTCCGGGTGGTTCACCAGGTACCCGTCCAGGGGGTCGTCCCCGGCGATCAGCGCGGCCAGTGCATGCTGGCCCGCCCGTCCGGCCCGCCCGATCTGCTGCAGGAAGGAGGCGCGGGTCCCGGGCCACCCGGCGACCAGGACGGCGTCGAGCCCGGCGATGTCGATGCCCAGCTCCAGCGCGGACGTGCTCGCGACCCCCAGCAGGCGGCCGTCCCGCAGCTGCTGCTCCAGCTCGCGCCGCTCCTCCGGCAGGAAACCCGAGCGGTAGGCCGCCACCTGGTGGCCCAGCGAGGGATCAACCTCTTCCAGTTGCCGGTGGGCGGCCTGGGCAATCGTCTCCGCACCGCGGCGGGAGCGGATGAACGCGATCGTGCGGATCTGGCGCAGCACCAGGTCCGTGAGCATGTCCGAGGCCTCCGCGGTGACCGTGCGGCGTCGTGGAGCGCCGTTGTCCGAACCGCCGGGGGACTGCTCCGGCTCCCACAGCACCACCGTGCGCGAGCCGTGGGGAGAGGTGTCCTGCGTGATGGCCGTGACGTCCTCGGGGGCGGCGCCGACCAGTTTGGCGAACGAGTCCTGCGGCGCCGCGCTCGTGGCGGAGGCCCCGATGCACCGCGGGGACGCCCCGTAGTGCGCGGCGATCCGCGTGAGCCGGCGCAGCACCACCGCCACGTGGGACCCGAACACCCCGCGGTAGGAGTGGGCCTCGTCCACGATCACGTAGCGCAGCCGCCGGAAGAACCGGGACCAGCCGGCGTGGTGCGGCAGGATCCCGTGGTGCAGCATGTCCGGGTTGCAGAGGACCACGTCCGCGTGCTCCCGGATCCAGCGGCGCTCGCCGGGGTCCGTGTCCCCGTCGTACGTGGCGGCCCGGACGTCGTCGAAACCCAGGGCGCGCAGCGAGCTCAGCTGGTCGGCCGCGAGCGCCTTGGTGGGGGAGAGGTACAGCGCGGTGGCCTCGTCCGGGTGGTGCAGCAGTCCGGGGCGTTCGGCCACGGCGAGCCTGCCCCGGTGGACGGCGTCCAGCACGAGGGACTGGTAGACGAGCGACTTGCCGGACGCGGTGCCCGTGGCCACGATCGCGTGCTTCGGCGCGTTCAGGGCGGCCACCTGGTGCGCGTAGGGCTCGTGGATGCCGAGGCGCTCGAAGGCCGCGGCCACGTCCGGGTGCACCCACTGCGGCCACGGGGCGTGCTCGGGACGGCGCTCCGGGATCTCGCGCACGTGGCGCACCTGCTCGGGACGCGGTCCGCGCCCGAGCAGGTCCACCATGTCCTGGGACGTCCTCATGCCGTCATTCTCGCCCACCCGCCGGTGGACCACGAACGGACCCCGGGTTCCTGGGACGGAGTGCGCTCCGCGCCCCTGCCGCACCGCGCCCGGGGCGCCAGGCGGTCGCCGCACCGACCCCCGACCGGCCTCCGGGGCCGCACCGCACCTCAACGACGCCGCGCCGGTCTCCCGTCCGGCCCACGTCCCGAGCAGGCCGCCGGCGGCACGCCCCGCCGTCCTCACCCGCGGCGGGCACCTGCGTGGAATCATGGAGACATGAGCAACGACGCCGAGCACGCACACCCCATGAACATCGCCCACGAGCACGAGGACCTGCGCGAGGACGCCCCCGGCACCTCACCGGTGACCGAGCTGAGCGAGCAGGAGAGCTGGGAGCTTCTCAAGCAGGCCCGTTTCGCCCGCCTGGCCACCCGGGACGGGGACGAGATCGACATCACGCCCCTGAACATCGTCTCGGACGGGGAGAAGCTCTACTTCCGCTCCGCCAAGGGCACCAAGGTGCTGCACCTGCAGCTGAACCCGAACGTGGCCGTGGAGATCGACCGCACGTCCGGTTCCCAGGCGCACTCCGTGGTGGTCCGCGGCACCGCGGCCATGATCACGGACGCGGACGAGATCAGGCGTGTGGAGGAGCTCGGGCTGCGGCCGTGGCTGAACACCGAGAAGATCGAGTTCGTGGAGATCACCCCCACCCGCATCACCGGCCGCGCGTTCCGGCTGGGTCACTGAGCGGTGACCGCCCCGTCGCGCTCCACAGGGTCCGGTGACGCGCCGCTCGGTGCGGCAGCCTCCCCCTCCGGCCCGTCCGGCACCCCCGTTTCCGGGGCCGTCCCGTTCACCGTCGTGACTGACGCCCCGCGCTCGGACGACGCCGCCCTGGTCGCCCGCCTGCACGCGGACCTCACGGCCGCGCAGTTCACCGTGGACCGCGTCACGGATCTGCTGGGTGCGCAGGCCATGGCCGCGTGGTCCCGGGACCAGGCCGTGCCCGCGCGCCGGGCGCTGCGGCGCCACGGGGCCGGGGACCCTGCACTGAGCGCGCTCGTCGCGTTCTTCCTCCTGGGCGACCCGGTCCGCCGCTCCACGCTCGACGTTGCCCTGCCCGCCGTGGGCGCCCACGGCCTGGACCGGCTGGGGCTGGTGGAGACCGGTTCCGGGCAGCCCACGGACGGTGACCCCGAGCTGCGCGCCGCGATGGACCTGCGCCCCTACGCCACGGACTCGTCCGCGGAGCTGTACGTGGCGAGCGACCTGGGGGCCTTCCAGCGCCCGGGCGTGCTGCGCCGCGACCACGTGCTGGGGATCGGCGGGGCCTCCACCACCCTGGTGCAGTCCACCCCGCGGCGCAGCGTGGACCGGGCGCTGGACCTCGGCACGGGGTGCGGCATCCAGACCTTCCACCTGCTCGCGCACGCGGCCCACGTGACCGCCACGGACATCTCCGAGCGTGCACTGGCCACCACCCGCTTCAACCTGGTGCTCAACGCCGCGGCCCTCGGGCTGGACCCGCAGCACCCGGAGCAGCGGGTGCGTCTGGTGCTGGGCAGCCTGCTGGAACCGGTGGCGGGGGAGCGCTTCGACATGGTGGTCTCCAACCCGCCGTTCGTCATCACCCCGCGCTCCGCGAGCGAGCGGGCCGAGGAGCGCTTCACCTACCGGGACGGCGGTCTGCCCGGGGACCGGATCGTGCGGGAGCTGCTGGCCACCCTGCCCTCCGTGCTGAACCCCGGAGGGACCGCGCACCTGCTCGCGAACTGGGAGATCCCGCGCGATGACCAGGAGGCTCCCGAGGCCACGTGGTCCCGCGGCCCGGACTCCTGGATCCCCCGTGACACCGGCGCGTGGATCGTCCAGCGCGAGCTGCAGGACCCGTGCGAGTACGCCGAGACCTGGTTGCAGGACGCCTCGCAGCAGCGCGATCCGGAGGCTTTCGACCGTGCCTACGCCGCCTACCTGGACGACTTCGCGTCCCGGGACGTGGCCGCGGTGGGCTTCGGCATGGTGTGGCTCCAGCGCCCCGTCAGCGCCGCGGCGAAGGACGCCGCGGCGTCGTCGTCCGTGCCGCGGATCTTCGAGACGGTGCCCCACCCCATCCAGCAGCCGATCGCCCCGGCGCTCGCCGCCGAGTGGGAGCGGACCGTGCGCCTGGCGCGCGAGGCCGCAGCCACGAACGATCACGACGGCGCTGCAGCGCCACGTGCGACGGCGGGAGCACCGGACGGGTACCCGGCCGGAACGGACCGGGCTTGGCTGGACCGGCGATACACCGTGGCCCAGGACGTGACCGAGGAGCGCCACGGCGCACCGGGTGCGGAGGACCCCTCGCTGATCCTGCTGCGGCAGGGCGCGGGACTGCGGCGCACGGTGATCCTCTCCAGCGAGGCCGCGGGCTTCGCGGGGGTGTGCGACGGCGAGCTCACCGCCCGCCAGATCCTCACGGCCCTGGGCGCCCTGCTGGACTGGACGGAGGGACCGTCGGCGCAGCTGCTGGACGAGATCGAGGGGCTCGTCGTGCACGGGTTCCTGCTGGAGGTGCAAGACTGAGCCCGGGAGCAGGACCGCGCCCCTGATCCGCAGCGCGGGCCGTGCCGGGTGAGGACACTGCACCGGCCCCGCGCTCACGGGGAGCGGGACGCCGTGTGCCGTACGCTGACCACTCGGACGCGGGACGCCCGCACCCGCCAGCACCACACCGGGCGCCGTGCTCTACGCTGAACGGCGACCACCAGAGACAGACCCGCCCCGCAACCACGGGTCACGACGAGGAGCACCTTTGGCACCGAAGGCCACCAAGAACGCCGGCACGGGCAAGAGCCTGCTGATCGTAGAGTCACCGTCCAAGGTGAAGACGATCGCGGGCTACCTGGGGGACGCCTACGAGGTGGAGTCCTCCATGGGCCACATCCGCGACCTGCCGCAGCCCTCCGAGCTGCCCACGGACATGAAGAAGGGCCCGTACGGCAAGTTCGCGGTGGACGTGGAGCACGAGTTCGACCCGTACTACGTGGTGAACCCGGACAAGAAGAAGAAGGTCACGGAGCTCAAGCGCAAGCTCAAGGACGCGGACGCGCTCTACCTGGCCACTGATGGGGACCGCGAGGGCGAGGCCATCGCGTGGCACCTGCTGCAGGTGCTCAAGCCCAAGGTCCCGGTGTACCGACTCACGTTCCCCGAGATCACCAAGGAGGCGATCGAGCGCGGCTTCGGCCAGCTGCGGGACATCGACCAGGACCTCGTGGACGCCCAGGAGACCCGCCGGATCCTGGACCGCCTGTACGGCTACGAGATCTCCCCGGTGCTGTGGCGCAAGGTCTCCTCGGGTCTCTCCGCGGGCCGAGTGCAGTCCGTGGCCACCCGCCTGGTGGTGCAGCGCGAACGCGAGCGCATGGCGTTCGTCTCCGCGGACTACTGGGACCTCACGGGCACGTTCTCCCGCCCGGAGGGCCAGGACGCCGGGCGTCCCTTCACCGCCCGCCTGAGCTCCGTGGACGGCCGCCGCGTGGCCACGGGCAAGGACTTCGACGACCGCGGCCAGCTCAAGTCCTCCTCCGGCAACGCCCCGGTCACGCTGGACGAGGCCGTGGCCGCGGCGCTCGCCGCCGGCCTGCAGGACGCCACCTTCTCGGTCCGCTCCCTGGAGACCAAGCCGTACACGCGCCGCCCCGCGGCCCCGTTCACCACGTCCACGCTGCAGCAGGAGGCCGCGCGCAAGCTGCGCTTCACCTCCCGGACCACCATGCGCGTGGCCCAGCGGCTGTACGAGAACGGCTACATCACCTACATGCGCACGGACTCCGTGGCGCTGTCGGACCAGGCCGTCAACGCCGCCCGGGCGCAGGCCAAGGAGCTCTACGGCGCGGAGTTCGTGCCCGCATCCAAGCGCGTGTACGCCTCCAAGTCCAAGAACGCCCAGGAGGCCCACGAGGCCGTGCGCCCCGCCGGGGACACCTTCCGCACGCCGTCCCAGGTGCGCTCGCAGCTGTCGGTGGACGAGTTCAAGCTCTACGAGCTGATCTGGAAGCGCACCGTGGCCTCCCAGATGCAGGACGCCAAGGGAGACACCGCCACGGTCCGACTGGGGGCCACGGCCACATCCGCGGCCGGCGAGCACGCCGGGGCCGATGCCGAGTTCTCGGCCTCCGGAACCGTCATCACCTTCCGGGGGTTCCTGGCCGCGTACGAGGAGGGCCGGGACGTGAACCCCGAGCTCTCCCAGGACAGCGGGAAGAAGGGGGCCAAGGACGAGAACAAGCGGCTGCCCGTGATGTCCGAGGGCGACGCCCTGGACGCCTCCGAGGTCACCGCGGACGGGCACACCACCACGCCCCCGGCCCGCTACACCGAGGCCTCGCTGGTGAAGACCCTGGACGAGCTGGGCATCGGACGCCCCTCCACGTACGCCGCCACGATCTCCACGATCATGGACCGCGGCTACGTGCAGGTGCGCGGCTCGGCCCTGATCCCCTCGTGGCTCGCGTTCTCCGTGGTGCGTCTGCTGGAGGACCACTTCTCCGACTACGTGGACTACGACTTCACGGCGGAGCTCGAGGACGACCTGGACCGGATCGCCCGTGGCGAGGCCGAGCGCGTCAAGTGGCTCACGGGCTTCTACTTCGGGGAGAACCCCAGCGACCCGGGCCTCAAGCCGCTCGTGGACGACCTCGGGGAGATCGACGCCCGCGCGGTGAACTCCATTCCCGTCACGGACGAGATCACGCTGCGCGTGGGCAAGTTCGGCCCCTACCTGGAGTCGGGCGGAACCGTGGACCCGGAGACCGGGGAGATCACGGACCCGGTGCGCGCGAACGTCCCCCTGGACCTCGCCCCGGACGAGCTCACCCCGGAGAAGGCGCGGGAGCTGATGGAGATCGGCAAGGCGGACGGCCGGGAGCTGGGCGTGAACCCGGCGACCGGGCGGATGGTCGTGGCCAAGGACGGCCGCTACGGCCCCTACGTCACCGAGATCGTCCCGGAGCCCACCCAGGAGGAGCTGGACGCCATCCCCACGGAGTACTACAAGAACGGCAAGCCCAAGCCGAAGAAGATCGAGAAGCCCAAGCCGAACACGGCGTCCCTGTTCTCCTCCATGAACCTGCAGGACATCACGCTGGAGGACGCCCTGAAGCTGCTGTCCCTGCCCCGTGAGCTGGGCGAGGACACGGACGGGGAGACCATCACCGTGCAGAACGGGCGCTACGGGCCGTACCTGAAGAAGGGCTCGGACTCCCGCTCCATCTCCTCCGAGGACCAGATCTTCACCATCACCCTGGACGAGGCGAAGACCATCTACGCCCAGCCCAAGCAGCGGGGCCGTGCGGCGGCGAAGCCCCCGCTCGCGGACCTCGGCGCGGATCCTCTCACGGAGAAGCGGATGGTCATCAAGGAGGGCCGCTTCGGCGCGTACATCACGGACGGTGAGACCAACGTGACCGTGCCGCGCGCGGAGGCGATCGAGCAGATCACCGCCGCCCGTGCGTCCCAGCTGCTCGCGGAGAAGCGCGCCAAGGGTCCGGCCCCGGCCAAGTCCCCGGCGCGCGGCAAGGCCCGCACGGCCCCCAAGAGCACCACCGCCACGAAGTCGAGCACGGCCAAGAAGACGCCCGCCAAGAAGACGGGGGCCGCGAAGGCCACGGGGACGACGACGAAGCGCGCCACCGCGGCCAAGGGCAAGACCGCCACGGGCTCAGCGGGCACCACCACCCGGAAGGCCCCCGCGAAGAAGACGAGCTGAGCCGGGGGCGCCGCGAGCGGCGTCGTCGGCCGGTGAACCCGTGGGGTGGGACACGCGCCCGCCCCGCCCGCGAGCGAAGGAAGACACATGCGGCTCTCCGTCCTGGACGTCGGCTCCAACACGGTGCACCTGCTCCTGCTGGACGTCTACCCCGGTTCCCGCCCGGAGCCGTACGCGTCCCACAAGGTGGCGCTGCGGCTCGTGGACCACCAGGACTCCTCCGGGCGGATCACGGACGAGGGCCGGGACCGGCTGACGGCGTTCGTGGTGGAGGCCCGGGACTTCGCCGTGGAGCACCGTGCGGAGGACCTGCTGGCGTTCGCCACCTCGGCCATCCGCGAGGCGGCCAACGGCGCCGAGGTGCTGGAGCACGTGCAGTCCGTCTCCGGGGTCACGCTCACGGAGCTGTCCGGGGACCAGGAGGCCGCCATCACGTTCTCGGCGGTGCGCCGCTGGTTCGGCTGGAGCGCGGGGCGGATCCTGGACTTCGACATCGGCGGCGGCTCGTTCGAGATGGCCATCGGCACGAACGCCCTGCCCGGCGTGGCCACGTCCGTGCCCCTGGGCGCGGGGCGGCTGTACCGCGGCTACCTGGCCGGGGCCGACGTCGCGTCCCCCGCCCAGTTCAAGGCGCTGCGCAAGCACGTGCGGGCCACGCTGCGCCCGGCCGTGGACCGGATCGCCGGGGGTGGTCACCCGAACCTCGTGGTGGGCACGTCCAAGACCTTCCGCTCGCTCGCCCGGATCTGCGGCGCGGCGCCGTCCGCGCAGGGCCCGTACGTCCAGCGGCTCATGCACCTGGAGGACCTGCGGCTGTGGACGCGGCGCATGGAGGCCATGTCCGTGGCCGAGCGCGCGGACCTGCCCGGGGTCTCCGAGCACCGTGCGGCGCAGGTGGTGGCCGGGGCGATCGTCGCGGAGACCGCCATGGACATGCTGGCCGTGGACACCCTGCAGATCTCGCCGTGGGCGCTGCGCGAGGGCCTGATCCTGCGCCGCATGGACCGGCTGGCCCGGGACGCCACGAGCGAGACCGTCAACCCGAAGGACCTGGTGAACCGTCGATGACTGACACGCCCGCCGCCTACCGCCCGCATGTGGCGCTGTCCACGAGCTCGCTGTACCCGCAGGGCGTGCCCGAGACCTTCGAGGCCGCGCAGCGCCTGGGCTACGACAGTGTGGAGGTGCTCGTCACGCACGAGCGGATGAGCCAGCTGACCCACCAGCTGCTGGACAGCATCCAGAAGTACCAGCTCCCCATCTCCACCATCCACGCGCCCACGCTGCTGTTCACCCAGCAGGTGTGGGGCAAGTCCTGGACCAAGATCCAGATGGCCGCCAAGCTCACGCACCAGGTGGGTGCGGAGGTGGTGGTGGCGCACCCGCCGTTCCGGTGGCAGCGCAAGTACGCCAGGAACTTCGTGGCCGGGGTGCGGGAGGTCTCCCGGATGACGGACACCAAGATCTCCGTGGAGAACATGTACCCGTGGCGCGTGGCCGGGCGGGAGGCGGTCGTCTACTCGCCGCACTACAGCCCGCTGGGTCAGGACTACGACTGGGTCACGTGGGACTTCTCCCACGCCGCCACCGCCAAGATGGACTCCCTCGCGGCCGTCAAGGAGCTCGGGTCCCGGCTGGGTCACGTGCACCTCACGGACGGCTCCGGGGAGACGCTCGCGGACGAGCACCTGCTCCCGGGTCACGGCGTGCAGCCCGTCGCGGCCACCCTCCAGTACCTGCGCGACCAGCGCTGGCAGGGTGTGGTGGGCGTGGAGGTCTCCACGCGCAAGGCCGAGTCCCCCGAGCAGCGCGACGAGTGGCTCGCGGAGTCCCTGGCCTTCGCGCGGCGGCACATGACGCTCTGAGCACCACGGCCGCGGACGACGTCGCCCGCTCCCGGCGGGCGCGCGGGCGGTGGAACCCGCTCGCGGGGATCCCCCCGCGCGCTGTACCGTCGTGAGCAGCATTCCCCGCTTTCCCCACCTCCCCGTGAGCCGCACCGGCACGTCGGTTCCGCGCCCGCGGGAACGAAAGGACTGATCCGATGAGCGAGGCGACCCTCACCTTCCTGGGAGCCGGTTCCATGAACGGCTCCATCCTGCGCGGTGTCCTGGAGGGCGGCAGGGAGGCGGGCTCGGTGCGCGCGACCACCCGTTCGGCGTCGTCCGCGGAGCAGCTGCGCCGGGAGACGGGTGTGAGCGTGTACTGCGCCGAGGAGCAGGACGGTGCGAACACCGAGGCCGTGCAGGGTGCGGACATCGTGCTGCTGGGCGTGAAGCCGTACGCGATCCTGGACCTGGCCCGGGAGATCGCCCCCGCGCTGGACCCGGCCACGGTGGTCGTCTCCGTGGCCGCCGGCGTGACCCTGGATGCCCTGCAGAAGGCGTTGCCGCAGGGCCAGCCCGTGGTGCGGTGCATGCCCAACACACCGTCCAGCGTGGGGCGCGGCGTGCTGTCCGTGACCCCGGGGGAGCACACTACGGGGGAGCAGCTGGAGGCCGTGAAGGCCGTTCTCTCCGCTGTGGGCACCGTGGTGGAGGTCCCGGAGCACCTGATCCGCGCGGTGACCGGCGTCTCCGGCTCCGGGCCGGCGTACGTGTTCTACCTCGCCGAGGCCATGCAGCACGCGGGTGAGCAGCTGGGCCTGGACCCGGAGACCGCGCGCGTGCTCGCCAAGGAGACCGTCTCCGGGGCGGGCGTGCTGCTCAGCCCGGAGGACGCCGATCCCGCGGCGCTGCGCAAGGCCGTCACCAGCCCGGGCGGCACCACGGAGCAGGCCATCACCACGTTCGACGAGAAGGGCCTGCGGGAGATCGTCGCCGCCGGCGCCGAGGCCTCCGCGGCCAAGGGGGACGAGATGGAGAAGGAGTACGGCGGCGAGTGACGCCGTCCGCCCACGCCCACCACACGAGACCACGCAAGGCGGTAGCACCATGACCACGTTCGGCATCGAGGAGGAGTTCCTCCTGATCGACCGCGGGGACAGGCTGCCCGCCCGTCCCACCCCGGAGCAGTCGGCGCAGCTGGTCTCCCTGGAGGCCGGCGGCGGGGCGGCCACACCGGAGTGGCTCGCGTGCCAGGTGGAGGAGACCTCCCCGGTCTTCCACGACGCCGCCGGGGCCGTGGACTCGCTCGTCACCTTCCGCACCGCGCTGCACGACGCCACGGACGCCATGGGCATGGACGCGGCGGGTCTCGCGGCCGCCCCGGACATCCGCCCCGAGCCCGCGGACATCACGGTGAACGAGCGCTACCAGCGGCTCGCGGGCTACACCCCGGCCGTGGCCGCGGACCAGTACATCAGCGGGATGCACGTGCACCTGGGCTACCCGGACATGGAGGACGCCGTGCGCGCGCTGAACGGGTTGCGCGGCTGGCTGCCCGCGCTCGTGGCCCTCGGCGCCAACTCCCCCCTGTGGCGGGGCGCGGAGTCCGGGTACGAGAGCTGGCGCTCCATCCACTACCGCCGCTGGATCGCCAACGACATCCCGCCGCACTTCCAGGACCTCGCGGACCACGACGAGCGCGTCGCGGTGCTCAGTTCGTTCGACGTGATGGAGAGCGCCTCCACCCTCAGCTGGCTGGCCCGGCTGTCCCACAAGCACGGCACGCTGGAGATCCGGGCGTGCGACGTGCAGCTGGAGGCGCAGGACTCGGTGGCCATCGCGCTGCTCGTCCGGGCGCTCGCGTCCTATGCGGTGGAGACCGCCCCTACCGTGGAGTTCACGCAGGAGTACCTGGACATCGCCCTCTGGCAGGCCGCGCGCTGGGGCCTCAGCGGGCGCGTCCTGGACCCCGTGGCCGGTCAGCTGGTGCCCGGCGAGCGGCTCGTGGACACGATCCTCGACCGGGTGCGCGGGCACTTCCCCTCGGAAGCCGACCGCCAGTTCGCGGAGGCCGGGGTGCGCCGGATCGTGGAGCACGGCAACGGCGCCCTGCGGCAACGCCGCGCGTTCGCCCGCGCGGGCATCCCCGGGGTCGTGGGCATGGCCACGCAGGCCATGACGGCGGACCCCCGCAGCTGAGTGCCGCTCCGCCCTCCGCCCCCCCCCCAGGAGCGGACGACGCCGCCCGGCGTGCGGGTGCGCCGGGGCAGGGCGGAACCGAGCGCCGTCGTCCTGGCGGGCGGGAGGGGTGGAGAACCGTCAGGGACGCGCCGCGAAGCGCTCGATGAGGTCCACGTGGCCGGAGACGATCAGCAGGTCCCGGGAGCTCACGGTGGTGTCCGGGCGGGCGTAGGTGAAGTCCTCGCCGGGGGACTTCACGCCCACCACGGTCACGCCGTACTTGGAGCGGATGTCGGACTCCCCGAGCGTGAAGCCCTGGGTCTCGCGCGGCGGGTACATCTTGACGATCGCGAAGTCGTCGTCGAACTCGATGTAGTCCAGCAGACGCCCGGAGACCAGGTGCGCGGTGCGGCGCCCGGCGTCCGCCTCGGGGAAGATCACGTGGTGCGCGCCGATGCGCGAGAGGATCTTGCCGTGCGCGGGGGAGATGGCCTTGGCCCAGATCCGGTCGATGCCCAGGTCCACCAGGTTGGCGGCGATCAGCACCGAGGACTCGATGGACGTGCCCACCCCCACCACGGCGGAGGAGAACTCGGCGGCGCCGATCTGGCGCAGGGCGTCCATGTCCGTGGCCTCGGCCTCCACCACGTGGGTGAGCTGCCCGGACATCTTCTGCACGAGACCCGCGTCCCGTTCCACGCCCAGCACCTCGCGGCCCTGCTGGATGAGCTGCAGTGCCGTGGCGGCGCCGAAGCGGCCGAGACCCACCACCAGGACGGGGGCGGAGTGGGAGGAGTTCTTAGCCAATGATCGGCCTCTCTTCCGGGTAGGAGTACAGGCGCCGCCGGGAGCGCAGCGCCAGGGCGGTGGCCACCGTGTTGGTGCCGATGCGGCCCACGAGCATGATCACGGACAGCGCGTACTTGCCGATGTCCGGGGACGCCGCGGAGACGCCCGTGCTCAGTCCGCACGTGGCGTAGGCGGAGATGACCTCGAACAGCACGTGGTCCAGGGGCAGGTGGGTGACGGCCACCATCACCGCGGAGCCCAGCAGCACCACGGAGGCACCCATCATGATCACGGAGATGGCAATGCGCAGCACCGAGTCCGGGATGGTGCGGAAGAACGCGATCACGGACTGGTCGCCGCGCGCCTCGGCGAGGATGGCCAGGAAGACGACGGCGAGCGTCGTCACCTTGATGCCGCCGGCCGTGGACGCGGAGCCGCCGCCCGCGAACATCATGGCGTCCGTGAGCAGCAGGGTGACCTGGGAGGTGTCCGGCATGTCCACCAGGTTGAACCCGCCCGAGCGCATCATCACGGACGCGAAGAAGCCCTGGAAGATCCGCTCGGCCACGGACTTGCCGCCCAGGGTGGCCGGGTTGCTCCACTCCACGGCCAGGAACAGCACCCACGCGAGCACCAGGAGGATGCCGGTGGTGACCACGGTGAGCTTGGCGTTGAGGTTCCAGCGGTTGAAGCGGAACCCCACCTGCCGCAGCACCAGCACCACGGGGAAGCCCAGGGAGCCCACGATCACGCCGAGGCACACGGGCAGCAGGATGAGCCACGCCGTGGCCCCCGCGTGGTCGTACGGCACCAGGCCGTCCGTGTGCGGGGTGAAGCCCGCGTTGTTGAAGCTGGAGATGGCGTAGAAGACCCCGTGCCACAGGGCGGTGCCGAGCGGTTCCCCTTCCGCCAGGAAACCCACCGAGAGCACCACGGCGAGGGCCGCCTCGATGGAGATGGACGTGATCACGATGATCTGCAGCAGCGAGCCCACCTCGCCCAGGCGCCCGATGTTCAGGGCCTCCTGCGTGATGAGCTTGGACTTCAGCCCGAGCTTGCGCCCGATCGCCAGCGCGAGGATGGAGGTCAGGGTCAGTGTGCCCAGACCGCCCACCTGGATGGCCACGAGGATGACCACCTGCCCGAACAGGGACCACTGGTCCGCGGTGGAGACCGTGGTCAGTCCGGTCACGGTCACGGCCGAGGTGGCGGTGAACACCGCGTCCACGAAGTGCGTGACCCGGCCGTGCTGCGCGGAGACCGGCAGCCACAGCAGCAGGGCGAAGCCGAGGTCCACGATCACGAAGACGATCACCGCGAGCCGGGCGGGGGAGGAGTCCGCGATCCGGTCCACGAAGTCGCGGATGCCGCGAGCGGTGCGTGTGGTCAGGGGCTCGCCGGAGGAGGACTCCGGGGCGGTCTCCTCCACGGCGGCAGGCTGCTCGAGCTCGCTCACGGCACCTCCTCACGGGTGTCGACGGTGTGCGCGGGTGCGGCGGGACGCGCACGGCACGGGGCGTGCGCACACGACGGCCACCAGTATCCCCCGTCCCGGTGCGCTGCGGCGACAGCCCGTGCCACGAGTGGTCTAATGGGGGTGTGACCTCAGCAACAGAGGGCAAGGACGCCCTGCACCCCACCAGTGTCTACTGGGACCCCCAGTTGCTCAGCTACAACTTCGGGGACTACCACCCCATGAGCCCCACGCGCCTGGACGCCACCATGCGCCTGGTGCAGAGCCTGGGCCTGGACACTGCGGAGAACGTGCGGGTCACGGTGCCGGAGGTCCCGGACGACAGCGTCCTGGAGCTGGTGCACACGCCCGAGTACGTGCGCTCGGTGCACGCGGTGTCCGAGGACCCCACCCGGGAGATCCCGGAGTGCGGGCTGGGCACGGAGGACACCCCCGGGTACGCGGGCATCCACGAGTCCAGCGCGCGGCTGGTGGGCGGCAGCTACCAGGGTGCTGCCGACCTGCTCAGCGGCAAGGTGGTCCACGCCGTGAACTTCGGCGGAGGCATGCACCACGCCGCGGCGGGGAAGGCCTCCGGGTTCTGCGTCTACAACGACTGCGCCGTGGCCATCCAGCACCTGCTGGACAACGGGGTGCAGCGCGTCCTGTACGTGGACGTGGACGGCCACCACGGGGACGGCACGCAGGCCATCTTCTACGACGAGCCCCGCGTCATGACCATTTCCCTCCACGAGACCGGCCTGTCCCTGTTCCCGGGCACGGGATTCGCCAACGAGATCGGGGAGGGCGAGGCCGCGGGCACGGTGGTCAACGTGGCCGTGCCCACGCGCGCGGACGACGCCCAGTGGCTGCGCGCGTTCGACGCCGTGGTCCCGCCGATCGCGCGGGAGTTCCGCCCCGAGGTGATCGTCTCCCAGCACGGCTGCGACTCGCACTTCCAGGACGAGCTCACGCACCTGCGGGTGAGCGTGGACGGCCAGCGCCAGATCGCGATCGCCATGTCCGAGCTGGCGGGGGAGCTGTGCGAGGGCCGCTGGCTGGCCACCGGTGGCGGCGGCTACGACTGCCACGATGCCGTGCCCCGCTCGTGGGCCCACCTGGTGGGCGTGGCCTCGGGGCATCCCGTGGCCGTGACCACGCCGGTGCCGCAGGACTGGCGCACCTACATGAGCGAGAAGTACGGCGGACGTCCCCCGGAGGTCATGGGTGACGACGTCGACCTGTGGTGGCGCTCGTGGGAGATCGGCTACGACCCCAACGACGAGACCGACCGCAGCATCATGGCCACACGCAAGGAGGTCTTCCCCCACTGGGGGCTGGACCCCTGGTACGACTGAGCCACCCCTGCGGCCGGCGCGTCCCCGAGCCGTGGTCGTGGCCCGGGCGGGCGCAGCGGCTGGCGGCGGATTGGGGCGGGTGAGGGCACTCCGACTAGGGTGTTTCCCATGTCCCACGATGCATATTCCGCCCTGTCAGACCCCACCCGACGCCGCATCCTCGCGGTCCTGCAGGACGGCGCACGGCCGGTGGGGGACCTGGTGACGGAGCTCGGGGTCTCCCAGCCCACGGTGTCCAAGCACCTGAAGGTGCTGCGCGACGCCGGCATGGTCACCACCCGCGCGCAGGGACAGAAGCGCTTCTACAGCATCGTGGGAGACCCGCTCGTCCCGGTGGTGGACTGGCTCACCGAGCTGGTCGCCGCGGCGCCGTCCGCCCCTGACGACGCCGCCACCCCGGCCCCGCAGCCCGCCGCACCGCAGCACGCCACCCCGTCCGCCGCCTCGCGGCCCGGCGCCTCCGAGTCGGCTCCCGCCGACGCCGCTGCCACAGTCCCCGCCGGTACGGAGCCTGCGGCTGCCGCCGAGCCCGTTGCGGAGCGCCCCGCGGCCACGGCGCCCCCCGTCGAGCACGAGGCCGACGTGTTGGAACCGGCCGAGCGTGAGGACTCGGTGACGCCCGAGGAGGAGGCCCCCGGATCTCCGGAGCCGCTGACCAGCGAGAAGCCCGTCCCGTGGTTCGCCGCCGAGGTCACCGACGTGACGGAGCGGGCTGCGCCCGAGGCCGAGGCCGCGGTCACGCAGACCGCCGACCCGGAGGCCACCACCGCGGAGACCGAGACGACCGGGCCGTCCCACGGGCAGACGGCCGCCGTCACCGGATCGTGGACGACGGGTGAGGGCTCGGAGCCCATGGCAGACGAGTCGCCGGCCTCCACGGAGTCGGAGGAGCAGGACGGTGCCGTCGTGCAGCAGGGTCAGGGTGCCGTTGTCGCCGCGGAGGACTCCGGGGAGGCATCTCCGGAGGCCCCCGAGGACGGGACCGTGACGGAGGCCGAGGGGGAGCCCGAGGGCGCAGCCGCTAGTGTGGAGGACGATGCCCGCGCCGACGCCACGGTGCAGCCGGGGCTCTCGTCCGAGAGCGGGCCCGGCGGCGTCGCACCCCGGGACGCGTTCGAGCAGGTGGCCGTGTCCGAGAACGGGGAGCCGATGCGTCCCCGTGGTGGGGCGCACCGCCGTCAGAGCGGTCTGCTGTCCACTCTGACGGGTTTCCGGCGCCGGGGCCGCGGTTCGCGCCGCGACTGAGACGCCATCCACTGAACAGTCCAAGACGGCAGGAGAGCCATGCACGAGAAACTGATCCCCATCCGACAGATCGTCACGGCGCGCAACCCGGGGGAGTCCGAGTTCCACCAGGCCGTGGACGAGGTCTTCGAGTCGCTGGGCCCCGTGGTGGCCCGCTACCCGGAGCTGCTGGACTCCGCGATCGTGGAGCGGATCTGCGAGCCGGAGCGCCAGATCATCTTCCGCGTGCCGTGGACCGACGACCAGGGCACCGTGCACATCAACCGCGGTTTCCGTGTGGAGTTCAACTCCGCCCTGGGCCCCTACAAGGGTGGGCTGCGCTTCCACCCGTCCGTGTACCTGGGGATCGTGAAGTTCCTGGGCTTCGAGCAGATCTTCAAGAATGCCCTGACCGGCATGCCGATCGGCGGCGGCAAGGGCGGCTCGGACTTCGACCCCTCCGGGCGCAGCGACGCCGAGATCATGCGCTTCTGCCAGTCCTTCATGACCGAGTTGTACCGCCACATCGGCGAGTACACGGACGTCCCCGCCGGTGACATCGGTGTGGGCGGGCGCGAGATCGGCTACCTGTTCGGCCAGTACAAGCGGATCACCAACCGCTACGAGTCCGGTGTGCTCACCGGCAAGGGTCTGTCCTGGGGCGGCTCCCTGGTGCGCACCGAGGCCACGGGCTACGGCGCGGTGATGTTCGCGGAGGAGATGCTCAAGACCAAGGGCCTGGACTTCGAGGGCCGGGACGTGGTCGTCTCCGGTTCCGGCAACGTGGCGATCTACGCGATCGAGCGTGCGCAGTCCCTGGGCGCCCGGGCGCTGACCGCCTCGGACTCGAGCGGCTACGTGGTGGACACCGAGGGCATCGACCTGGAGCTGCTGAAGCAGATCAAGGAGGTGGAGCGCGGGCGCATGAGCGACTACGCCGAGCGCCGCGGCGCGAGCGCCACCTACGTGAGCGACGGCTCTGTGTGGGACGTCCCCGCCTCCGTGGCCCTGCCGTGCGCCACCCAGAACGAGCTCAACGGCCGCCAGGCCAAGACGCTGCTGGAGAACGGCGTGGTGGCGGTGGCCGAGGGCGCGAACATGCCCTGCACCACGGACGCCGTGCACATGTTCCAGGAGTCGGACGTGCTCTTCGCGCCGGGCAAGGCCGCGAACGCCGGCGGCGTGGCCACCTCCGCACTGGAGATGCAGCAGAACGCCTCCCGGGACTCGTGGGGCTTCGACTACACCCAGGACCGGCTGCAGGAGATCATGCGCGGGATCCACGAGAGCTGCGCGGCCACCGCGGACGAGTTCGGCATGCCGGGCAACTACGTGGCCGGTGCGAACATCTCCGGGTTCATCAAGGTGGCCCGGGCCATGGTGGCGCAGGGCATCATCTGAGGGATACCGGATCGTGACACAACCCGGGGGGTGCACCGGCCGCGGCATGCGGCGGTTGCTCACCCGTCGAGTCTAGGGTGGGGTGTATGGCAACGCATCGAGAGGTTCTGCAGTGGCTCGAGAACGAGCTGTTCGACGGACACCTGGTGCTGGGGCAGCGGCTCCCGACCGACAAGGACCTGGCCGCGATCTTCCGCGTGTCCCGCAACTCCATGCGCGAGACGCTGAAGATCCTCGAGGCGCAGGGCATCGTGAAGCTCTTCGAGGGCCAGCACCGCAGCATCCTCCCCATCCTGGTGCGTGAGCCCGCGGCCTCGGCCGGCCCCGCGCTGCAGCTGCACATGGCCACGTCCGAGCACCCGCTGCGGGACATCGTGGAGTCCCGGGTGCTGCTGGAGACGGCCTCATTGCAGCAGGCGGAGCGGCGCAGCATCCCGCGGGCGGAGCTGCAGGCCGTGATGGCGGAGATGGACCGCGAGGACCTGGGGCTCAAGCAGTTCCACGACCTCTACGTCAGCTTCCACATCGCCCTGGTGAAGGCCAGCGGCAATGCGGTGAACGTGGCCCTGTTCACCGCGCTGCGGGACTCCATCTACGAGTACACGATGGCGCTCGTGGGCCACGTGCCGCTGTGGAGCACCACGTCCAGCCGCATCCGGGCCGAGCACCGCGCCATCGTGGGCGCCCTGGAGGCGGGGGACCGCACGCTCGCGGCCCGGCTCGTGCGCGAGCACATCGAGTACCAGTACGAGGAGGCGGGGGTGGACCCGGAGCGCTCCGGCACCACCACGCACGATCCGCGGGGAGCGGGCACCGCGGCGTCGTCGTCCACCGGGGAGTCCCCCGGGGCGTCCTCGACGGACGCGAGGGATCCCGGGCCGGACGAGTTCGAGGCGACAGACCGCGCGAGCGCCTGAGCCGGCGGCGGGCCGCGCCCGTTTTCGGGCGGAGCGGGGTCACGCGGTATGGTAAACGGTAGTTTGCCGTTAATCGGATGTTGCCCCTGTCTTCCGTGGGGCGGGGTGGCGTTGACTCGCCGCACCAGCAAACACACTGTCCAGAGAACTGTGAGGGATCCTATGGGTTCGGTCATCAAGAAGCGCCGCAAGCGCATGTCCAAGAAGAAGCACCGCAAGCTGCTTCGCAAGACGCGTCACCAGCGCCGCAACAAGAAGTAGGCGCGCGTGAGACAGGCCCCGTTCCCCGCTGGGAACGGGGCCTTCGCCATGTGCGTAGCATGGGCGCCATGACAGCCCACCCCGCGCCCCGCACACCCGCCGCCCCCCGCGCCAGCGGCCTGTTGGCCGGGGTGGACTGGACCCGCCCCCGCCACGAGGTCGTGCTGCTGACCAAGCCGGGCTGCCACCTGTGCGAGGACGCCCGCGCCGTGGTGGCCGCGGTCTGTCGGGAGACCGGAAGCGCCGTGCGCGAGCAGGACATCACAGGGGACCCCGCCCTGCTGCGCGACTACGCCGAGTTCGTGCCCGTGGTCTTCGTGGACGGCGCCCCGTGGGACCGGTGGCGGATCGACCCGGACCGGCTGCGGGCCGTCCTGGACTGAGGCGCACACAGCGACCGCGGTGCACCCCCGGACCGGGGCACGCGTCCGTCCCGAGGTGCACCCCCGGAGCGGGGCACGCGCCCGGAGCGGGGCACGCGCCCGGACCGCGGCGCGCGCCTGGACCGTGGCGCGCTCCACCGGATTGGGGCCGCCCGGCCGGGTTTGAGACACTGGAGCCATGCCTTCAGCAACCGTCCACCTCCTGCGCCACGGCGAGGTCCACAACCCAGAGCACGTGGTCTACGGCCGTCTGCCGGACTACCACCTCTCCGAGAAGGGCGCCCGCATGGCGGAGGCCGCCGCGGCGGACCTCGCGCAGCGCGTGCAGGAGGGGGAGCGCATCGCGTTCCTCGCGTGCTCCCCGCTGACCCGCACCCGGGAGACCGCGGGGCCCGTGGCCCGTGAGCTGGGTCTGGGCGTCCACACGGACGAGCGGCTGATCGAGCCCGCGAACCACTTCGAGGGCCTGCACGTCACCGGGCGGGAGCTGGCCAAACCGCAGCACTGGCCGCACATGCTCAACCCGCTGCGCCCGTCCTGGGGTGAGCCCTACCGGCAGCAGGTGGCACGCATGGCGGAGGCCGTGCGCGAGATCGCGCGCGAGGCCGTGCGGGCCGGTGGCGACGGCGCCCAGGCCGTGGCCGTGTCCCACCAGCTGCCCATCTGGCTCACCCGGCTCTCCGCTGAGGGCCGCCCCCTCCCGCACGACCCCCGCAGGCGCGAGTGCAACCTCGCGTCCCTGACCTCCCTCACGTTCCGGGACGTCGACGCCGCCGAGGTCCCCACGGTGTCCTACCGGGAACCGGCGACCCACCTCTATCCAGGTGTCAACCAGCTTCCCGGCTCATAATCGGTGTCCACCCCACCCACGACGTCTTCAGGTGCTGCCCTCGTGAATTCTCCGCGTTCCTCCTCCCGGCCCGCCGCCCGCACGCGGGTGCGCACGGGCGTCGTCGCCGTCGTGGCGGCCCTGGGCCTGGCGCTCACCGGGTGCTCGTCCGGCAACGACGACCTCGCCGAGCAGGCCAACGCCGGGGGCGACAAGGGGTACGTGGCCGGTGACGGCTCCGTGAGCGAGTACGCACCGGACCAGCGCAAGGAGCCCGTGACCTTCGACGCCGCGATGTACGACGGCAGCACGGTCACCGCCGAGAGCATGCGCGGCAAGCCCGTGGTGCTGAACTTCTGGTACGCCGGGTGCGCCCCGTGCCGCGCGGAGGCCCCCGACCTGGCGGCGCTGCACGCGGAGCACGGGGACGAGGCGCAGTTCATGGGCGTGAACCTGCGGGACCAGCAGGCCACCGCCGAGGCCTTCGAGCGCAACTTCACGATCACCTACCCCTCCGCGACCGACCTCAACGGCGCGGTGCTGCTCGCCCTGAGCGACTACGTCCCCCCGCAGGCGGTGCCCACCACCCTGGTGCTCGACTCCCAGGGCCGGGTGGCCGCGCGTGTGCTGGGCAAGGCGGACAAGTCCACGCTGGGCGCGCTCATCAAGGACACGGTGGCCGAGTCCGCATGAACGGCAATCCCTTCGCCGAGGTCATCCTCGACGGCTCCCTGATTGCCGCGCTGCCCGTGGCCCTGCTCGCGGGCTTCGTCTCCTTCGCCTCACCGTGCGTGCTGCCCCTGGTTCCCGGCTACCTGGGCTACATCACCGGTCTCACCGGCGTGGACCTGCGGGAGCAGAGGCGCGGCCGGATCTTCTGGGGCGTGCTGCTGTTCGTGCTGGGGTTCTCGCTGGTGTTCGTGCTGATGTCCGTGGTGCTCGCCCAGCTGGGTGCGTTCGCCTGGTTCCTGGGCCAGCAGTGGATCATGGTGGTGCTGGGGATCCTGGTGGTGCTCATGGGCGTGGTGTTCCTGGGCGGTCTCTCGTGGTTCCAGCGGGACCGCAAGATCGAGCGCCGCCCGCCCCCGGGCCTGTGGGGCGCGCCCGTGCTGGGCATGACGTTCGGGCTGGGCTGGGCGCCGTGCATCGGGCCCACGTTCGCCGCCGTGCAGGCCCTCGCGTACGTGGACGGTGTCTCCACGGGCAAGGCCGTGGTGCTGACGCTCGCGTACTGCCTGGGTCTGGGGATCCCCTTCGTCCTCATCGCCCTGGCGCTGCGCCGGGGCGTGGGAGCCATGTCCTTCTTCCGCCGCCACCGCCTCACGCTGCAGCGCGTGGGCGGAGCGGTGCTCGTGCTCATCGGCCTGGCCATGGCCACGGGCGTGTGGTCCGCACTGGTCTCCTGGATCCAGTCCGAATTCGTAACCGATTGGGTGATGCCGATATGACCAAGGCGCGTACCCCGCGCGAGCGGAAGGCGCAGCGCCCGGACGTGGAGCTGCCGGCACTGGGACCCGTGGGCATGCTGCGGTGGGCCTGGCGGCAGCTGACCAAGATGTCCACGGCGCTGGTGCTGCTGCTCCTGCTCGCGATCGCCGCGGTCCCGGGTTCCCTGTTCCCCCAGCGTGTGCAGGACCCGGACGAGGTGGCCGGCTACATCCGGGCCAACCCCACCCTGGGGCCCTGGCTGGACCGGCTGCAGCTCTTCGACGTCTACTCGTCCTACTGGTTCTCCGCGATCTACCTCCTGCTGTTCATCTCCCTCGTGGGCTGCGTGATCCCGCGCGCGGTGCAGCACTTCAAGGCGTGGCGCTCCAAGCCCCCGCGCACCCCGCAGCGGATCTCGCGGCTGCCCCAGTACCGCAAGGTCATGCTCGGCGGGCGCGACGGCGCCGCGGGGCCCACTCCCACGGAGGCCGTGGAGCAGGCGGCGGCGGCCCTGAAGAAGCGCGGCTACCGGGTGCAGCCGCAGGACCTGGGTTCTGCCGCGCCGTCGGTCGCGGCGGAGCGCGGGATGATCAAGGAAGTGGGGAACATCCTCTTCCACGTGGCGCTGCTCGCGGTGCTGATCTCCGTGGCCATCGGCTCCCTGTTCGGGTACAAGGGCCAGAAGATCGTGGTGGAGGGGGAGTCCTTCGTGAACACCCTGGTGGACTACGACTCCTTCAACCCCGGCACGAACTTCAACCCCGACTCCCTCAACCCGTTCTCGGTGCAGCTGACATCGTTCGAGGCCACCTTCAACCGGGACACCTCCGACCCCGAGCACTACGGCCAGCCCACGGACTTCAACGCGGACCTCACCGTCCGGGAGGGCCCGGGGGAGCAGCCGCAGGACGTGCACCTCGCGGTGAACAAGCCCCTGAACGTGGACGGCACCAAGGTGTACCTGGTGGGCAACGGCTACGCCCCGGTGGTTCGGGTCAAGGACGGCGAGGGCAAGGTGGCCTACGAGGGCCCCGTGGTCACCGTCCCCTCGGACTCCGTGTACACGTCCTCGCTCACCCTCAAGGTCCCGGACGCGCAGCCGGACCAGCTGGGCTTCGCGGGGCTCCTGCTGCCCACGGCGGTGTCCCAGGAGGGGCAGATTCCCAAGTCCGTGGACCCGGCGCTGAACAACCCCGCCCTGCTCCTGTCCTCGTTCTCCGGGGACCTGGGCCTGGACAGCGGCCAGCCGCAGAACGTGTACGTGCTGGACACCCAGCACCTCACCGAGCTCAACTCCTTGTCCTCCGGCAACGGGCCGCTCCTGCTGGACGGCCAGCACCGCACCGCGCAGCTGCCCGGTGGCAAGGGCAGCGTGGAGTTCCTGGACGTGAAGCGCTACGTGGGTCTGGACATCCACAGCGACCCCGGGCGCATCCCCGCGTTCATCTCCTTCCTGGTGGCGTTCGCTGGGCTCATCATGAGCCTGTTCATCGCCCGCCGCCGGGCCTGGGTGCGCGCCACCGAGACGGAGGACGCCAACGGGGCGCGGTGTACTGTGCTGGAGTACGGACTCCTGGCGCGTGGCGAGGACCACCGCCTGGGCGCGGAGGCGGAGAAACTGACCGGTCTGTGGACGTCACTGTGGGAGGACCGCGGCGTGCGGGAGTACCACCTGAATTCGTCGGATAAGGCGTGAGGCAATGGGTAGCGACATCAATGTGACTCTGGGCAACTGGAGCGAGTGGTTCATGCTCCTGGCCGCCATGACCTACATGGTGGTGTTCGTGGCGTTCGTGTGGGACATGGCCTCCCACTCCAAGACCCTGGGCCTGCAGGAGCAGCGCCGCGCGCAGAAGCGGGCGGCCGCGCAGCAGGAGGACGCCAGGGAGCTCGTGGGAGCGGGCGCCGTCGGCTCCTCGGCGGCGGGTGCCGAGCACCCGGGTTCCGGGCGGTCCGTCCGCGCCACGGCGGCGGCCGACGCCGCTCCGGGCGAGTTCCGCACGACCGCGGACAACTCCACCCGGGGCGCCGGGGAGTTCGAGTCTTTGAACTACCGGCGCAACGCCCGCCGCCCCGCGGCCCGGGTGGCGGTGACCCTCATGGTCATCGCGTTCCTGCTGCACGCGTTCGCCGTGGTCTCCCGCGGCATCGCCGCGGACCGTGTGCCCTGGGCCAACATGTACGAGTTCTGCAGCACGGGCGCGCTCGTGGTCTCGGGCGTCTACCTGGTCACCCTGGTCTTCAAGGACCTGCGCTTCGTGGGCCCCATGGTCTCCGGGCTCGTGCTCATCATGCTGTGCCTGGCCACCATCGCGTTCCCCACCCCGGTGTCCCCGCTGCAGCCTGCGCTGCAGTCCTACTGGCTGATCATCCACGTCTCCATTGCCGTGGCGGCCTCCGGGATCTTCACCATCACGTTCGCCATGGCCGTGCTGCAGCTGCTGCAGTCCCGCCGCGAGAAGCGCCTGGCGGCGGGGGAGGAGTCCCGCATGGGCTTCCTGCGCGCCGTCCCGGACTCCGTGACGCTGGAGAACTTCGCGTTCCGCCTGAACTCCGTGGGCTTCGTGTTCTGGACCTTCACCCTGGCCGCTGGCGCCATCTGGGCGGACCAGGCCTGGGGCCGCTTCTGGGGCTGGGACACCAAGGAGGTCTGGACCTTCGTGGTGTGGACCGTCTACGCCGCCTACATGCACGCCCGCGTGACCCGCGGCTGGAACGGCAACCGTTCCGCGTGGCTCTCGATCGCCGGGTACATGTGCGTGGTCTTCAACTTCACCATCGTCAACACGCTCTTCCCGGGCCTGCACTCCTACTCCGGCCTGTGAGCCCCGCGCGCTGAGTCCCTCCGGTGGCGCGGGTGCCGCGCTCCCCGGAGGACGACGCCGCCCCACCCCTCGGACGACGAGCCCGCCCCCGCACTTCGGTGCGGGGGCGGGCTCGTTGCCGTAGGGACTCGCGGGTGTCCCGGGAGCGGTGGTTCCGGACCGGCTACCGCTCCGCGGAGGGGGAGCTGCCGTGCGGGGGCTCGGGGTCGTTGCCGGTGTCCTCCGCCGGGTCCCCGGGGCTCTCCGGACGCCCCGGGCCGCGGCTCTCGAACCGGGGATCGGCGGGGTCGAGCGGCTCGTTCCGGGCGGTGCCGTTCCCGGCGTCATCGCCCCCGGCGGCGTCGTGCCGGTGGGGGGAGCGGCCGGTGCGCTTGAGCTCGTTCTCCCACTCCTGGAGCCTGCGGGCCCGCTCCTGCTGCCGGCGGCGCTCCTCGAGGTTGCGGAGGAACTGGGGGTCGTCGTCGGGGCCGCGGCCGCGCGCCGGCTCGCGGGCGGCGTCGTTGCGGGGGCGGCCGAAGAAGAGCCACAGCAGGGCGCCGACGACGGGCAGGAGCAGGATCACCAGCAGCCACGCGCCCTTGGGAATCGCGCGCACCGTGTACTTCTCCGACTGCGCGCACTCGATGAGCGCGTAGATGATGACGCCCACTGCCAGTGCACCCGCGCCGATGATCATGATCGCTCTGCCCATGCGCATCATCCTAGGCGGGGAGCCCGGGGCCCTCCCGACCGTGGCACGCCCGTTTCCCGTGGGAACCGGGTGGTTCGTCGCGGCGTGCCCGGTGGCGGATGCCCGGGGGACGTCCAGGCCGAGCCCCTAGACTGACCGTGTGAACTTCGTGAAGTATTCCCTGCTGCGCCTGGGCATCCTGGTGGTGCTGTTCCTGCTGTTCATGCTCGTGGGGCTGGGGATGGTCTTCTCCGGGATCGCCGCCGTGCTGGCCGCGTTCGCCATCTGCTACATCTTCTTCCCCAGGCTGCACTACGCGGCGGGGCAGGACTTCCACCGGATGATCTCCCGCAGCCCCAAGCCCGCCAACCGCGTGGCGCTGGAGGACCAGGAGATCGAGGACTCCTACACGGACTCCGAGGCCCGCAAGGACATCTGAGTCCCGGGCTCGGCGGCGGCCCTAGCCCAGGTACCGGTGGACGACCACGGCCGCCGCGTAGAGCACGGTGACGCCCAGGTTGATGAACCCGCACTGCTTGAGCACGGGGATCAGCTCCCGCCGGTCCGCAGCCTTCAGCACCGTGGAGGCGGCGTTGAACGCCAGCGGGCTCACGGCGTAGACGAGCAGCACCCACGGGTTGTGGGGGACCAGCAGCAGCGGCAGGACCATCCCCACGAACAGCTCGGCCGTGAACGTGAGCCGCGCTTTGGGATCACCCAGGCGGACGGCCAGGGTCCTCTTGCCCACCTCGCGGTCACCGGGGATGTCGCGCACGTTGTTGGCCATGAGCAGCGCGCAGGCGAAGAGTCCGGTGGAGACGGCCATGATCCACGCGTCCGCGTTCAGCCGGTCGGCCTGCGTGATCGTGGTGCCCAGGGTGGCCACGAGCCCGAAGAACACGAAGACGAACACGTCCCCCAGACCCAGGTAGCCGTAGGGCTTCTTCCCGCCCGTGTATCCCCAGGCGGCCAGGATGGCGAGCACCCCCACCACGGCGAGCCACCACTGCTGGGAGAGCACCACGAGCGCCACACCGGTCACGGCGGCCAGCCCGAAGCACGCGAACGCGGCGGTCTTGACCTCGCGCGGGGCCGCGGCACCCGAGCCGGTCAGGCGCAGCGGGCCCACACGGTCGTCGTCCGTGCCCCGCACGCCGTCCGAGTAGTCGTTCGCGTAGTTCACGCCGACCTGCAGGAACAGCGCCACGAGCAGCGCGAGCACGGCGTGCAGCGGCCGCGCCGCGTGCATGGCGTGCGCCGCTGCGGTCCCGGCGATCACGGGGGCCGCGGCCATGGGCAGCGTCCGCAGACGCGCTCCCTCGACCCACTGAGCTGGTGTGGCCACGGTGCAACCTTTCACGTACTGACGGCGGATTCGTCCTCATTGTTTCACGCGCTGTGCACGTGCACATGCCACCGGGTGCGGCGGGGTCCCCGGGCTCAGGGCACCTCCACCGTGGTCTCCCGCCGGTCCGGGTCCCAGCGCCGCAGGGCGACCGCTTCCAGGGCTTGTGGTGGGGCGACGTCGCTGAACACCTCCAGCGCGCGGCCCACCCCGGCGGCGTCGAGACGCTTGGCGAGGGTCACGTGGGGAACCCACGGGCGGTCGTCCCCTCCGCACATGCGGCGCAGCTCCGCCGCAGCCGTGTGGAGATCGGGTGGCACGGCCAGCGCCTCCGCGAGCACGAAAGGCCCCGAGCCCAGGACGGTGAGCCCCGTGACGGGCAGCGGGCACGGGAGCAGGGGGCGGACCAGGGACCGCGCCCGCTCGAGGACGGCCTCCTCGAAGTCCGGGGCGGCCAGCACGGTGAGGTGCGGCGCGTTGGAAGAGCTGCGGTGGGTGGCCAGGCTGGGCAACCCGGCCTCGCGCAGGGCGTCCCAGCGGGCGCGGACGGCCCGGTCGTGCTCCGGTGCGAGCACGAGGTCCAGGGAGTGGGCGGGCATGAGTTCTCCTCCGGGACGGGGTGGCGATCGACTGGTGCGCCGCTCAGGTGGCATGCCCTGCGAACAGCTCCACCGCGGCTCGCCGGTCCGGTTTGCCCGTGCTCAGCAGGGGCAGGGCGGCCACGTGGCGCCACAGCTTGGGCGCTGCGGGTGCACCGAGCCGGGCGCGCACGGTCTCGGCCAGTTCGCGCTCCAGCGTCCCTCTCTGCTCGGCGTTCTCTGCGGCTCCGGGGCGTGGCGCGATCACGGCGGCGACGGCCTGACCCCACTCGGGATGGGGGAGCGCGACCGCGAGGGCCTGCCGGACCCGTTCGTCCTCCAGCAGCACGGCGGCCACCCGCCCCGCGGAGACCTTCACGCCCCCGGTGTTGACCACGTCGTCCGTGCGGCCCAGGACCGTGAGCTCGCCGCGCTCGTCCACGGCCCCGAGGTCGTCGGTGCGGTACCAGCGCTGCCCGTCCAGCACCCGGAAGTGCGCGGCGGTCTGGGCGGGATCGTCCAGGTATCCCGCGGCCACCACGTCCCCACCGAGCCAGATGCGGCCCTCCGAGCCGCGTGGTGACCCGGCCGAGGAGGGCGGCCCGGCGGCGTCGGGATCGGGAACCACGCGGACGGTGACTGCGTCCAGGGCGGTGCCGTCGTACACGCAGCCGCCGCACGTCTCGGACATCCCGTACGTGCGCACCACACGCACCCCCGCGTCCTCGGCGCGGGCGGCGAGGTCCGGGGCGAGCGGGGAGCCGCCCACGAGCACGGCGTCGAAGCGCGCGAGGGCGGCCACCGCGCGGGGGTCCGGGGCGCCGTCGTGCGGGTCCAGGATGCGCTGCAGCTGCGTGGGGACCACGGAGACGCAGCGCACCGGGTGGCTCAGCCGCTCGGCGGCGTCCGCGAAGGCGCCCGGGGTGAAGTGCTCGGCGGCCATCACCACGGGTTCGGTCCCGGCGAGCACCGAGCGCACGAGCACCTGCACGCCCGCGACGTAGTGTGCCGGCAGGCACAGCAGCCACTGCCCCGTGCCCGAGGTGGCCCGTTCGGTGGCCCGCCCGGACGCGGTGAGCGCCTCGGTGCTCAGGACGGTCTTCTTGGGCCGCCCCGTGGAGCCGGAGGTGGCCACGACCACCGCGGGCCCGGGCCGGGACAGCGCCCTGCGGAGCCGGGGAAGCAGGGCAGCGGGATGGCCCTCGAGCGGGCCGTCCAGCACCACGACGTCGCTCGGCAGCTCCTCCGACCGGGGCGCCGTGGGCGCGTGACCGGGCAGGGGTGCTTCTCCCGGCGCGGAGTCAGCGCCCGACGCACCGGGCCAGGACGTGGCGGCGACGGGTGGTGCACCTGCCCCGGACGTTGAGGGACCCGGTCCCGGCGCGGAGGTGACCGGGGCAGAGCGGACGGGTGCGGCGGCGTCGTCGAGGGGGCCTGAACCGTGGGGGCTCACGCGGCGGCTCAGAAGTAGTAGGGGAACGCGGACCAGTCCGGGTCCCGCTTCTGCAGGAAGGCGTCCCGGCCCTCCACGGCCTCGTCCGTCATGTAGCCCATGCGGGTGGCCTCTCCGGCGAAGACCTGCTGGCCCACCATGCCGTCGTCCGGGAGGTTGAAGGCGTACTTGAGCATGCGCACGGCCTGCGGGGACTGGGAGGTGATCTTGCGCGCCCAGTCCAGGGCGGTGGACTCGAGCTCGGTGTGGGGGACCACGCGGTTCACGGCGCCCATGCGGTGCATGTCCTCGGCGGAATACTCGTCCGCGAGGAAGAAGATCTCCCGGGCGAACTTCTGACCCACCTGGCGAGCCAGCAGGGCGGAGCCGTAACCGGCGTCGAACGAGCCCACGGTGGCGTCCGTCTGCTTGAACTTGCCGTGCTCGGCGGAGGCGAGGGTGAGGTCGCACACCACGTGCAGCGAGTGCCCACCGCCCGCGGCCCACCCGGACACCGCGGCGATGACCACCTTGGGCATGGTGCGGATCAGACGCTGCACCTCCAGGATGTGCAGACGCCCGGCGCGGGCGGGGTCGATGGAGTCGGCGGTCTCGCCCTCCGCGTAGTGGTAGCCGTCCCGGCCACGGATGCGCTGGTCCCCGCCGGAGCAGAACGCCCAGCCGCCGTCCTTGGCGGAGGGCCCGTTGCCGGTGAGGATCACGGCGCCCACGTCCGAGGACATGCGGGCGTGGTCCAGGGTGCGGTACAGCTCGTCCACCGTGCCCGGGCGGAAGGCGTTGCGGACCTCCGGGCGGTCGAACGCGATGCGCACCCACGGCAGGTCCTTGACCACGGCCCCGTCCGCGTCCCGCTCCACCCCGCGGTGGTAGGTGATGTCCTGCAGGTCCGTGAAGCCCTCCACGGGCCGCCACTGCTGGGGGTCGAAGATCTCGGACACTCGTTCGGGAAGCTGCGCGTTGGTCATGGGTACCACTGTAGGACGGGGCGGGGTCGCGACGCCGCTGCCCGGTCCGCGTGCGCCCTGCCCCCCCCGTTGCGTTTACTCCGTTGTTGCAGATCTAGCGCTGCTCAGGTGCAGTTGCTCCACCCGACGGCGCGTGAGCTGGACTGCGCGGCGCTCCCTTGATCGGGGACTAGATTGCTCTGGGAGCAGCGGCGGGTTGTTCCGGTACCGGCAGGAAGGACCCCCATGGCCATGCTTCCCGATCTGAGCACCGTGGCATGGGCGGCGCTCGCCCTCGCCGCGGTCCTGGTGGGCTTCTCCAAGACCGCGCTGCCGGGGATCAACACGCTGGCCGTCGCGATCTGCGCCGCCGTGCTGCCCGCGAAACCCTCCACGGGCGCGCTGCTGCTCCTGCTGATCGTGGGGGACATGTTCGCGCTGTGGACCTACCGCAAGCACGCCCACTGGCCCACGCTGGTCCGCATGCTCCCGGCGGTCCTCGTGGGGCTCGCCCTGGGCGGTGTCTTCCTGGCCTTCGCGGGTGACTCCCTGGTCCGGCGCGTCATCGGCGTCATGTTGCTGCTCCTCATGGCGCTCACGCTCTGGCAGCGCCACCGTGACGCCGCCTCCCGGGAGGACGACGGCGCCGCGCCGGCCCCTGCCTCACGCACCGCGGCCGTGGGGTACGGCTCCCTGGGTGGGTTCACCACCATGGTGGCCAATGCCGGCGGGCCGGTGATGTCCATGTACTTCCTGGCCGCCCGGTTCCCCAAGCAGGCCTTCCTGGGAACCGCGGCGTGGTTCTTCGCCGTGATGAACCTCCTCAAGGTCCCGGTGTCCGTGGGCCTGGGACTGATCAGCACCCAGACCCTGGTGCTGGACGCCCTCCTGGTCCCGGGTGTGGTGCTCGGCGCGTTCGCGGGCCGCTGGGCCATCTCCCGGATCCGGCAGCGGGTGTTCGACACCGCCGTGATCGTGGTGACGGTGCTGGGAGCGCTCTACCTGCTGGTCTGATGTGGCGGCACTAGGATTCAGTCGTGGACTCGATGACGCAGGTGCTTAGCGACTCGGTTGTGCAGATGCGGTCATTGCTGGGGGCCGTTGCAGACCTCTCGTGGGCGGCCCCCGCCGGAGATGTGGAGTGGTCCTGCCGTGACACGGCGGTGCATGTTGCGGACGACCTGTTCTCCTATGCGTCTCAGGTGATTGCTCAGCCCCAGGACAACTATCTGCCCATCGACGTGGTGGTGGATCAAAACGCAACCAACTGCCAGGTTCTTGAGGCAATCGGCATGTGTGGCCGAATGCTTGAACAGGCCGTTGAGAACGCCCTCCCCGAGGTCCAGGGCTGGCACCCTTATGGTGTCTCAGACGGCCCCGGGTTTGCTGCGATGGGCGCGGTCGAGGTCCTGGTACACACCTACGACATTGCCCGTGGCCTGGGTCTGGAGTGGAGGCCACCTGGAACCCTGTGCGCGCCGCTCCTGGGTCGGCTTTTCCCTCACGCGCCCGAGGGAAATCCCACCGCTGTGTTTCTCTACTGCTGTGGCCGAGTGCCCCTGGGCGAACGTCCCCGACTGGAGGAGTGGGCATGGGACTCCAGCGTTCCTGCGGCGCGCTGACCTATTGCACTCATGAAGTTGCGCGGTTCCTGGCCTGCTCCACCGGCGGTCGAGAAAAACGACCGTCTGATCTACACTCACCGTCACAATCCTTGGAACACGGCACGAGTAGGCGTCAGGGTGCTGGCAATGCTCCCCGGGCGTCTCGCAGGGCACTCTCGGCGACAGTGGTGTCGACCACGACGCGTGCGCCATCGCGATCCTCGTTCCAGGGCACCCAGCCGTCGACCTGGACCTCGCTCCACCTCGGAACATGGTGCCCGGGGATATCGGCCTGGCGGGACTCGACACGGCGGCGATGCTCATCCCCATCTAGCAGAACGGTCTCGAGGACCGTCAATTGGGCGCCGCACCGGTGCGCGGTTTCACGCCAGGCGGCGCGAGCCTCGGGAACGGCGTTGACAGCGTCCGCGATGACGTTCATTCCGAGCAGCAGGTTGGAAGCGGCAACCTCGTGGACGACCACGTAGCCGGCTGTGCCGACGTGTTCCTGGACCCTGTAGAGAGCTGTTTCGACGGCATCGACGCGTAGGTAGCAAGCACCCGTCGCCTGCGCCAGCTGCTTGGCGAGCGTCGTCTTGCCCATGCCTGAGCGTCCTGCCAGCACGCAAAGCCACGGTCTATGGGTTCTCTCGCGTTCTTTCTGCATGGTCTCGATGCTGTCAGGTTTCGCGACGATTTGCGTTTCGTCGTCACCGCACCGTCACCGGTGCGGATGCCCTCTCTTGACGAGTCTAAGCAGTGCCGAAATGGTGGTGGTGCGTTGACCGGTTGAACTCGCTTGCGTGTGAGCTACCGGGTGCGTGGTCGAGGCTTAGCTGTGATTAGAACGTCGGTTTCTCCGAGAATACGACGAGGCCACAAAGGTAATAGCGGGCAGCGAGAGGAACAGGAGGAGACGGGCAAGCCCGGGCTGGCTGCCTGGACGGGCGGAAACCGGAATGATGATGCAAGGGGCGAGGGCCATGAGACCGATGACTCCTGCCGTCAGGCGTTGCACAACAGAGGATCGTTGGTTTCGTGCCCGGGGACGGAGGGCGATGCAGAGAAAGACCGCGAGTACCGCTAGGTGAAAAGCGAGCAAGGCCCACGCTGGTCCATTCATGAGAGAAGTAAACCACTCACGCTTGGATGCCATCACTGCGTCGGTCGTCTACTCGACGCTCACCAACAGTCGAACCCCTCACTCGATGCTCCCATTGCACGCTTCGTGTGTGCAGAAACGGTGGCGGATTCAACCGGTCAACGCAAAGCAGGAGCAGCCCATCTGGGCTGGGCGCACCTAGGGTGAGGTCATGTCTTCCCACCTCTTCGACCTGGACCGCATCGGCCGGGGCCTGCCGTTCGCGCAGTCCCTCCCGCGGCTGGAGCAGGCGCTCGTCGGCGGGGCCGCCGTGGTGCAGGCCCCTCCCGGCACGGGCAAGACCACGGTGGTCCCGCCGCTCGTGGCCAACCTGGTGCACGACGGCGACACACAAGGGGCCGGACGCGTCGTCGTCGTCCAGCCCCGCCGGGTTGCGGCCCGGGCGGCCGCCCGGCGGCTGGCCGCGCTCACAGGAGCGGAGCCGGGCGGCGTCGTCGGCTGGAGCGTGCGGGGCGAGCAGAAGACCTCGAAGGCCACCCGGGTGGAGTTCGTGACCCCCGGGATCATGCTGCGCCGTCTGCTGGGGGACCCGGAGCTGGCGGGAACCGCCGCCGTGGTCCTGGACGAGGTGCACGAGCGCGGGGTGGAGTCGGACCTGCTCGTGGGGATGCTCGCGGACCTGCGCCAGCTGCGGGAGAACCTCTCGGTGGTGGCCATGTCCGCCACGGTGGACGCGCAGCGCTTCGCGGAGCTGCTCGGCGGCGGGGAGCCGGTGCCCGTGGTGGACTGCCCGTCCGCGCTGCACCCGCTGGCCGTGGAGTGGGCGCCCGGCCCGCGGCGTCTGGACGAGCGCGGCGTCACCCCGGCGTTCCTCTCCCACGTGGCGCGCACGGCCGCGGCCGCCCACGAGCGCACCGTGGCCGCGGACCCCTCCGTGGATGCCCTCGTCTTCCTCCCCGGGGCCCGCGAGGTCACGCGGGTGGCCTCCGAGCTGCGCTCGCTCACCGGCGCCGAGGTGCTGGAGCTGCACGGCCAGCTCGCGCCCCGGGAGCAGGACCGCGCCGTGGCGGGCCGTGCACCGGGGGAGCGGCCGCGGATCGTGGTCAGCACCTCGCTCGCGGAGTCCTCCTTGACGGTGTCGGGCGTGCGGCTCGTGGTGGACTCGGGCCTCGCCCGTCAGCCCCGCCGGGACGCCGGGCGCGGCATCTCGGGGCTCGTCACGGTCTCCGCGTCCAAGGCCTCCGCCGAGCAGCGGGCGGGGCGCGCCGCACGCCAGGGGCCGGGAACGGTGGTGCGCTGCTACGACGACGCCGCTTGGGGCGCCATGCCCGCCCACACCGTCCCCGAGGTGCGCACCGCGGACCTCACCGCCGCCTCGCTCGCGCTCGCCGTGTGGGGCGCACCCGGCGGCGAGGGCATGGCCCTGCCGGACCCGCTGCCCGCACGTGCCCGCGCGGATGCGGAGGCCGAGCTGCGACGCATCGGCGCCATTGCCGACGACGGCCGTGCCACGGACCTCGGTCGCCTGCTGGTCACCCTGCCCGTGGAACCCCGTTGGGGCCGCGCGCTGCTGGACGGCGCGGACCTCGTGGGGCGTCGAACCGCGGCCGAGGTGGTTGCCGCGGTCTCCGACGGCGCCCGCGCACCCGCCGCGGACATCCCCGCCCTCGTGCGTGGGCTGCGCTCCGGTGGTGCGCAGGGTTCCTACCGCTGGCGCCGGGACGTGCAGCGGCTGGAACGCATGGCGGCGCGCACCGCGCTCGCGGCAGAGGATGCGGCCGACAGTCCCCGTGAGGGCGCCGTGGCGGTGGGTGTGCCCGCGGAGCTGCGGGAGGGCGTCGTCGTGGGCCTGGCGCAGCCCGAGTGGGTGGCCCGGCGCGTGGACGAGCGCGGGGACCAGTGGCTGCTGGCATCCGGAACGCGCGCGGGACTGGAGGCCGGGAGCCCGTTGCGCCACCACGAGTGGCTGGCGGTGGCCGAGCTGAGCCGCGCCACCGGGAGGGCAGCGGCGGGCACGGGCGCGGTGATCCGCGCGGCGGCCCCGCTGGACCGGGAGACGGCGCAGCTGGTCGCGGGACCGCTCGCCCGCGAGGAGACACGGGCGCACTTCGCGAACGGGCGCGTGGTCACCCGCGCGGTGCGTGCCGTGGGCGCCATCGAGCTCTCCGCCACCCCGGTCACCGCGGACCCCGAGACGGCCGTGCCCGCCATCCGTGCCGCCCTCGCCGCCCAGGGGCTGGACCTGCTGCCGTGGGACGACGCCGCGGTGGGCCTGCGTGCGCGCCTGGCCCTGCTGCGTCGTCACCTGGGTGGGCCGTGGCCCGCGGTGGACGACGCCGCCCTGCTCGCCCGCGCCGACGAGTGGCTCGCCACCGAGCTGCGGGACGTGGCCCGGGGCGGATCGCTGCGCGCCGTGAAGGTGGCAGATGCCCTGCGGCGGCTGCTGCCGTGGCCCGAGGCCGCCCGCCTGGAGGAACTGGCGCCGCGGCGCCTCGCGGTGCCCAGCGGGAACACCGCGCGCATCGACTACCCCGAGGTCTTCGACGAGGAGGAGCCCGCGAGCTCGCCCGTGGTGGCGGTCAAGCTGCAGGAGTGCTTCGGCTGGGCGGAGACCCCGCGCGTGGCGGACGGGCGCGTGCCCGTGCAGTTCCACCTGCTCTCACCGGGCAGGGCCACGCTGGCCATCACCGAGGACCTGGCGTCGTTCTGGTCCGGGCCGTACGCCCAGGTGCGCGCGGAGATGCGAGGACGCTACCCCAAGCACCCGTGGCCCGAGGACCCGTGGAACGCGGTGGCCACGGCCAAGACCTCCCGGGCGCTGCGTCGGCGGGTCTGAGCAGCGCGTTTGAGATCGGGTGTGAGCTGCATTACGGTGAAAGACTGTTCGCCCCGGCAGTGCACCACCACGCGCGCACCGGGCCCGGCCGAGCACCTCGCGGCGCGGGAGCAGCGGACTGCACGACTGGCAGACGACCAGCACCAACCACCTCATCGTCCAGGTTGGTCCACAACCGTCGGCTGACCCGCGCCACCCCGCCCCGGGTTCCGTGTCCCGCGCACGGGCTGCGGTCCACGGCCGGAGCACGCACGCTCCACCGTGAGACCCGGCCCCCGCTGCAGGCCCACGGACCGAGGCGCGAGGGGCGTGTCCGTTCTCAGACACAGATCGCGAAGTGAACTCCATGACCTCCACCCTTGCGGACACCGCCATGACCATCGACCCCACCGAGATCCCCGCCGTGGGCCCGGAGCTGGCCCGTTCCTGGCTGCTCGTCAACGGCTCCCACGTCTCCCGCTTCGACCAGGCCGCGCAGAGCGCCGCGGACGCCGTGGTGCTGGACGTCGAGGACTCCGTGGCACCCGCGGACAAGGCCCAGGCCCGGGAGAACGTGATCACCTGGCTCAACGAGCGGGACGAGGACGGCACCCCGCACCGCGCGTGGGTCCGCGTCAACGGCTTCGGCACCGCGTGGTGGGAGGACGACCTCCTGGCGCTGCGGGACGTCCCCGGCCTGGACGGCGTGATGCTGGCCATGACCGAGTCCCCGGAGCACGTGACCCGCACCGCGGAGATGCTGCGCGGCACCCGGATCGTCGCGCTCGTGGAGACCGCCCGCGGGGTGCAGAACCTGCAGGACATCGCCACGGCCCGCTCCACCTACCGCCTGGCCTTCGGCATCGGCGACTACCGCCGTGACACCGGCTTCGGGGAGAACCCCATGGCGCTCGCGTACACGCGCTCGCAGTTCACCATCGCGTCCCGCGCAGCGAACCTGCCCGGCCCCATCGACGGTCCCGCCGTGGGTGCCCTCGGCGCCAAGCTCGCCGAGGCCACGGGTGTCACGGACGAGTTCGGCATGACCGGCAAGCTGTGCCTCATGCCCGAGCAGACCGCCACGGTCAACGAGGGCCTGTCCCCGTCCCTGAGCGAGCTGTCCTGGGCCACCGAGTTCCTGCAGGAGTTCGAGGAGGACGGCGGCCAGATCCGCAACGGCTCCGACCTGCCCCGTCTGGCCCGCGCCCGCAAGGTCCTGGGACTGGCGACGGCGTTCGGCATGCGCCTGCCGGAGGGCTACGACATGCACTTCGAGGCACCCACGGACACCTACCACTGCTGAGGGACCGCACCGCGTCCCGCCCGCCGCGGACAGAACGCCCCGCACCGTGAGGTGCGGGGCGTTCGTCATGGAACAGCGAGCGGGTCGGTCAGACCGTCCCGGCAGGAGCCTCACCGGCGGCGGTGTGCGCCGCGGCTGCGGGGTCCGCCTCCTCGGGGTGGCGGACGAGCCGGAGCGTCTCGTCGAACTCGCGGTCGATCTCCGGGCTGTCCCGGTGGGTCAGCAGGGACACCACGATGCCCACCAGACCGCCCAGGATGAATCCGGGGATGATCTCGTAGAGGTCGCTCCACGGGGTGTACTGCCACAGGAACACGGTGGCGGCACCCACGAGCATGGCGCTGATGGCGCCCGCGTTCGTGAGCTTGCGCCAGAACAGGCTCATGAGCACCACCGGTCCGAAGGCCGCGCCGAAGCCGGCCCACGCGAAGCCCACGAGGTCCAGGATGGTGGAGTTCTGCTCCCAGGCGAGGGCCGCGGCCACCACGGCCACGAGCAGCACGCCGCCGCGGCCCAGCCACACCTGGGCCTTGGGGGAGGGGGTGCGCTTGGCGGCCAGGTTGTAGAGGTCCTCCACCAGCGCGGAGGAGGACACGATCAGCTGCGAGGAGATCGTGGACATCACGGCCGCGAGCACCGCCGCCAGGACGAGACCGGCGATCAGCGGGTGGAACAGCACCTGCGACATGTCCAGGAAGATGGCCTCGGGGTCGGTGGGCTCCTCACCCGGGCGGTTGCCGTAGTACGCGAGGCCCACCAGGGCGGTGCCGATGGCGCCCAGCACGGTGAGGACCATCCAGCCGATGCCGATGCGGCGTCCGGCCTTGGCGTCCGCGGGGGTGCGCATGGCCATGAAGCGCACGATGATGTGCGGCTGGCCGAAGTAGCCGAGTCCCCACGCGAGCGAGGAGATGATGCCCACCGCGGTGCCGCCCGCGAACAGGGACAGGGCGTGGGGGTTGACGTTCTCGATGCGGGTGACCATCTCGGCGGGACCACCCACCAGGAACACGCCCACGATCGGCACCATGACCAGTGCCACGAGCATCAGCAGGCCCTGGAAGAGGTCCGTGTAGGACGCGCCCAGGAAGCCGCCGAAGAACGTGTAGAGCACGGTCACGCCGGCCACCAGCAGCATGCCGGTCAGGTAGCTCGTGCCGAACGAGGACTGGAAGAACACGCCGCCGGCCACCATGCCGGAGGACACGTAGAACGTGAAGAACACCAGGATGATCACGCCGGAGATCACGCGCAGGATCCGGGTGTTGCCCTTGAGCCGGTTGTCCAGGAAGGAGGGAATGGTGATGGAGTTGTGGGAGACCTCGGTGTACGCGCGCAGCCGCGGCGCCACGATCTTCCAGTTCACCCACGCGCCCACGGTCAGGCCGATGGCGAGCCAGGCCTCCACCAGGCCGGAGAGGTAGACCGCTCCGGGCAGGCCCATGAGAAGCCACCCGGACATGTCCGACGCACCGGCGGACAGCGCCGCCACACCGGGCTTGAGGTTGCGCCCGCCCAGCATGTAGTCGTCGAGGTTCTTGGTCTTGCTGTTGGCCCACAGGCCGATGCAGATCATGGCGATGAAGTACGCCAGGATCGCCATGAGTTGGTACGCCTGATCGGACATGCGCGTGCCTTCCGGTACGGGATCGTTGGACTGCGCCCACTGTATAGGGGGACGAAGTGCTTCCCGGTTGCATGAAGTGAGGCAGAACACAATGGTACGCCGCCCGGCGGTCGCGGCCGTTCAGTCGCCCGCAGCATCCCACGGCTCGAACACCGCGGGCTCCCGGGACCACGTGCCCGGGTCCCAGCGCTCCAGCACCTCGGCGGCCGTGCGCACGGGGTGGGCCACGCCCAGGGACGAGGCCAGCCAGGTCACCACGTCCTCGGGGGAGTGCCCCAGGTCCTGGAGCTCGCGCAGGGTCACGGCGCCGTCGCGCTTGGCGAGCCGGTCCCCGCCCGGCCCCAGCACGAGCGGCACGTGCAGGTACGACGGCGCGGGGTGGCCCAGCAGCTGCGCGAGGTACGCCTGACGGGGCGCGGAGGGCAGGAGGTCGTCCCCGCGCACCACCTGGTCCACGCCCTGCTCGGCGTCGTCCACCACCACGGCCAGGTTGTAGGCGGGGGTGCCGTCGTTGCGCACGAGCACCATGTCGTCCACGGCACCCGTGAACTCGCCCGCGAAGTGGTCCCGCACGGTGAACTCCCGCACCCCGGCGCGCAGGCGCACGGCGGGAGGGCGCTCCGTGCGGCGTCGTGCCCGCTGCTCCTCGGTGAGGTGGCGGCACGTGCCCGGGTAGGCGCCCGGGATGCCATGCGGTGCGGACGCGGCGGCGTGGATCTCCCTGCGGGTGCAGAAGCACTCGTAGGTGAGCCCGGCTGCGGTGAGCTCCTGCACGCGCTCCAGGAAGTGGGGGATGCGCCGGGACTGGTGGTCCACGGGTCCGTCCCAGTCCAGGCCAATGGCCCGCAGATCCGCCACGTTGCGTTCGGCCGCGCCGGGCTTCACGCGGTCCAGGTCCTCCACGCGCAGCAGGAACCGGCGTCCCGTGGTGCGCGCGAACCCCCACGCGGCCAGCGCGGTGCGCAGGTTGCCCAGGTGCAGATCACCGGAGGGCGAGGGCGCAAAGCGCCCCGCGGCGTCGTGCGCGGGACGGGAGTGGGTGGGGGACACGCGGCACACAGTAGCACCGGCGCCGGGCGGGCCGAAGGCTCCGTCGCCCGCCCTGTGGCGCAGGCACAGCACCCCGCCACAGGCCCCGCACCGCGCCCTTCCGCGGGCCCCGTGGACCCCGCCCGGATGCGGGGCGGGTGGTGCGTTGCGGATAGAGTGAGCCGCATGGCACGCACCCAGGAGCTGCGCCCCGGCGTCTACGTGATCGGCACCGAGAACTGGAGACTGAACTCCGGTCTGGTGCTGGGCACTCAGCGCGCCCTGGTGGTGGACACCGGTGCCGGCCCCCGCCAGGGGCGCGAGATCCTCGCGGCCGTCCGGGACATCACGGACCTGCCGCTGACCGTGGTGAACACCCACGCCCACTACGACCACTACATGGGCAACGCCGTGTTCGCGCGCGCGGGTGCCACGGAGTTCTGGGCGCACAAGGCCTGCGCGAGCGCCATGGCCGAGGTGGGGGAGTACCAGCGCAGCTTCGTCAGCACACAGGAGCCCGAGATGGGTGCCGGCGAGGGCATCGACACCCGACTGGTGCTGCCCACGAACACGCTCCCCGGCACGGGTCTGCGCCCCTCGCTCACGCGCATCGACCTGGGCGAGCGCCCCGTCACCCTGTTCTTCCTGGGCCCCGGCCACACGGACAACGACGTGTGCGTGGGCGTGGACGACGTCGTGTTCTGCGGCGACCTCGTGGAGGAGGGCGCGGACCCCAACTTCGAGGACGCCTACCCCCAGCGCTGGGTGGAGTCCCTGCGCGCGCTGGCCACCCTGGAGCGCTACACCGCGTTCGTCCCGGGCCACGGCACGCCCGTCTCCGCCAACTTCGTGACGCAGCAGGCGGACACCATGGAGCTGGCCATCCACCGCGCGCGGGACGTGGACCTCGCGGGCGGGGGGCCCTCCACGGCGGCCATGTACCGGCTGCCCTACCAGGCGGGCGTCGCCCGGGTGTTCCTGGACCGCTGCGCGCTCATCGAGTCGCGGGACGCAGCCGCCGCGCCACCACGGCCCACCCCAGAGCAGCCGCCGACGCAATCCCCAGGTACCCCGCCGTCAGAGTGACCCGCCCGGCGAACGTTCCCGCCACGGTCGGGTAGGGCCACCACACCGCCAGCAGCACCAGCGCGGTGGTGAGCACGGTCAGCAGCACGGCGGTCGCGATCCGCGGCCGCGCCGGGATGCGGGGCGCGTGTCCGTGCGGCTGGGGGTTCCACGCCGGGTTCCCGCTGCCCGCCGCACCGCCGTTGCCCGGCTGGTTTCCGTTCCACGCCGGGGCACCCTGCGCGCTGTCCGCGGACGACGACGCCGCCCGCGCCCGTTGCCGCTCCGCCCTCTCGTGGGCGGGGGGCATGTAGGCGCTCTCCCCGCGGTCCTCGCTCCACGCGAGCTCCTGCCGCCTGCGGGAGCGGTCCTCCCGGAACCGGCGGCAGGCCTGGCCTGGAGCGCCGCCCGAGCGGAGCCCGGAACGGCCCAGAGCGGCGTCGAGCAGCCGGGTGAGCAGGGTGGCGAGCACGCCCCAGCCGGCGACGATCAACAGCGCGGCCACGGCGTCCGTGGGGCGGTGCCAGCCGTTGAGCACGGTGCTCATGCCCACCAGCGCGGCCAGGAACGCGCCCCAGCGCCCGGTGCGCGCGCGGCGGTGAGCAGGGGCAACCAGGAACGCCGCCATGAGCAGGGAGGCCGCGGCGGTGGTGTGCCCGGAGGGGAACGAGTTGGACGCGATCTGCTGCACGCCCAGGTCCGGCTTGTCCAGGACGCCGTGCTTGAGGAACTGCGTGGTGAGGTTCGCGGCGAGCACCGAACCCGCCGCGAAGAGCGCGGCGCTCCACCGGCGGTGCCGCACGGCCCAGACCAGGGCGAGCACACCCGCGAGGACCGCGACCACTTCCGGGAGGTACTGCGCGGCCACGAGCACGGGGGTGGGGACGAGAGTGGTGCGGTCCGCCTTGGCCTGCGTGAGGGCGGCCTCGTCCAGAGCCTGCCCGGTCACGGTACCCAGTCCGGCGTGCGCGATGAGCGGGACCAGTCCCCACAGCACGAGCAGGGCCACGAGGGCTCCCACCACGGAGCGGGGGGTGACCGTACGCGCGGGCCCGGGTGCAGGGGCGTACCCGGCCGGGGTGGCCTGCACCGGCGCGTGGGGGGTGCCGCGGTACGCGCCGGGGTGGCGCGGTTCAGCACCGCGGGGATCGGAACCAGGGGGGTAGGGGGCGTACGACACGGACGGAGGACCTCACCGGAAGACGTTGGGCGGGCCCGTCTCGGACACGACGGACCCGCCCACCATGGTGTCACGCCCCGCTATGACGCCGCTGTGAGCCGTGCGTCACGGGAAGGCCGGGGACGTGCGCCGTGGGAGCTCCCGGGACGCACCCCTGCGCTCGGGGTGCCGGGAGCAGGGCACCGTGAGCCGGGCGCCGGAGGGGGTCCGCGGCGTCGAGCACCCAATGCGGCGCCGTGGCCTGCGGACTCGCGGACCTGGGCACCCCGGCGGCGGGCCCGCGGACCCGGCCGGCTCAGCGGCGGGTGCGCGTGAACGCGGAGACGCCGGTGATGGCGCGGCCCACGATCAGTGCCTGCACGGAGTCGGTGCCCTCGTACGTGGAGACCACCTCCATGTCCGTGAGGTGGCGGCCGATGTGGTTCTCCAGCAGCAGCCCGTTGCCGCCCAGCATGTCCCGGGCGGTGCGGCACATGTCCAGGGCCTTGCGGGACGTGGTCATCTTCACCAGGGAGGCCATGGCGTCCGTGAGCTGGTCCGTCTCCTGCAGGTGCGCCATGCGGGTGCACATCAGCTGCATGGAGGTCAGGTCCGAGAGCATGGTGGCCAGGCGTTCCTGCACGAGCTGGTAGTTGGCGATCGGCATGCCGAACTGCTCGCGCTCCAGGGCGTACTTCGCGGCGATCTCGAACGCGGCCATGCCGTGGCCCACGGCCTCCCAGGACGCACCGCCGCGGGTGGCCTTGAGCACCTTGTTGACGTCCTTGAAGCTGTTGCAGTTCTCCAGCCGGTTCTCCGCGGGGATCCGCAGGTCATCGATCACGATGTCCGCCTGGTTGATGGCGCGCTTGCCGATCTTGCCCGTGATGACCTCGGGACGGTAGCCCTGCGGGTACTCGCCGTCCTCCTGCTTCTCCACCACGAAGCACTTGACCTGACCGTCCGCCTCGTCACGGGCGTAGAGCACGATCACGTCCGCGGCGTGACCGTTGCCGATCCACCGCTTGTGGCCGTTGAGCACCCAGTGGTCCCCGTCCCGGCGGGCGGAGGTCTCCAGGGACACGGAGTCCGAGCCGTGGTCCGGCTCCGTGAGCGCGAACGCGCCGGTCTTGCGGACCTTCGCCATCTCGGGCAGGAAGCGCTCCCGCTGCTCCTCGTTGCCGAGCATGTAGATGCTGCCCATGCACAGGTTGGAGTGCACTCCGAAGAACGTGTTCACGGAGCCGTCGATCCGGCCCATCTCACGGGCCACCAGGCCCGCGGCCTGCCGGGAGAGCCCGGGGCAGCCGTAGCCCTCGATGAACGTGCCCACGATGCCCAGCTCCGCGAGTCCCTGGAACACGGGCAGGGGGTGCTGGCCCGCCTCCCAGGCCTCGTTGACCGCGGGGAGGATGTGCTCCTGCCCGTAGGCGCGCACGCGGTCCCGCAGGGCCACGTCCTCCGGCGAGAGGTCCTGGTCCAGCAGGAAGAAGTCGGGGTTCTCGAGCAGCTCGCTCATGACGGGTCCTTTCGGTGGGAGTGCAGCCAGTCCATGACGGCCTCGCGGTCCGCGTCCAGCGCGGGCGGGGCCTTGTCGTAGCGCACCGGGGTGCGGCTGTACGTGACGGGGTTCTTGATGAGCGGGACGGTGTCCTCGCCGCTGCCCACCTGGACCACCGGGTGCAGACCGAGGGACTCGGCGTACTGCACCCCCTCGGGGATGGTGAGGATCGGGGCGCACGGCACACCGGCGGCCTGCAGCTTCTCGGCCCAGGTCTCGGCGGTGTCGCCCCGCAGCGCCTCGTTCAGCAGCGGGCGCAGCTCCTCGCGGTGGTCGTTCCGGTGCTCCACGCTGTCGAAGCGGGGGTCCTGGATGAGGTCGGGCATGCCCAGCACGGTGGTGAAGCGCGTGAACTGGGAGTTGTTCGCCACCGTGATGATGAGGTCCTTGTCCGCGGTGGGGAACGGACCGTACGGGAACAGGCTCGGGTGCTCGTTGCCCAGGCGCTGGGGGTCGTTGCCGCACGCGGCGTAGCCCGTGGTCTGGTTGACCAGACCGGACAGCGCCGCGGAGAACAGGTCCAGCTCCACGTGCTGACCGCGCCCGGAGGTGGTGCGCTCGTGCAGGGCACCCAGGACCGCGATGGCCGCGTGGAGTCCCGTGATCACGTCGAACAGCGCCACCCCGCCGCGCTGGGGCGGCCCGTCCGGGAAACCGGTCACGGACATGAACCCGGAGACCCCCTGCACCAGGAGGTCGTAGCCGGGCAGGTGGGCACCGCCGTCCGTGCCGAAACCGGTGATGCTCGCGTGCACGATCCCCGGCCACCGCTCGGCCACGGACTCGGCGTCCAGACCGAACTGCTTCAGCCCGCCGGGCTTGAAGTTCTCGATGAACACGTCCGCGGCGTCGATGATCTCGTACGCGGTCGCGAGGTCCTCGGGGTCCTTCAGGTCCAGGACCACCGAGTGCTTGTTCCGGTTCACGGAGAGGTAGTACGTGCCGATGCCGTTGACGCTCGGCGGCTTGTACAGCCGCGTGTCGTCCCCTCCGGGCCCCTCCACCTTGATCACGGTGGCGCCCATGTCCGCCAGGAGCATGGTGCAGTACGGGCCGGCCAGGATGCGGGAGAAGTCCGCGACGACGATGCCGCTGAGGGGCCCCTCGCCCGCGGACGTGGTGCTGAGAGTCATGAACGCTCCACTGGTAGGTGTGTTTCACCCCACACAACCACCGCCATTGGGCCGTGTCCAATACAAAAAGGGTGGCCCAGTGATGCGTGTGCGGCAACAATCACGTAGTCTCCCGCCATGGAAGTTCACGAGGCAAGGGCGTTCCTGGCCGTGGCGGAGGAGCTGCACTTCGGGCGCGCGGCGGCCAGCCTGCGGATCGCGCAGCCGCCCCTGAGCCGGCTCATCAAGAGCATTGAGAAGTCCCTGGGCACCGAGCTGTTCGAGCGCAGCACCCGTCAGGTGTCCCTCACCCCGGCCGGTGCGGCACTGGTGGATCCCGCGAAGGCCCTCGTGGCGGCGTCGGAGAACGCGCGGGCGGCGGTGGCGAAGTCCGTGACGGGGGAGACCGGCAGGGTGCGCCTGGGGTTCGCGGGCGCGTCCATCAACCGCAAGGTGGGAGAGCTGGCCCGCCACATCCGCACGCACCGCCCGGGCGTGCACCTGGAGCTGCACGGCTCACAGTTCTCCCACACGGCCCTGGAGAAGGTGCTGGACGGTGCCCTGGACGTGGCAATCGGGCGCTGGGACTTCATCCCCGCGGAGCTGCGCTCGTGCGTGCTGGGGCACGAGAAGGTCATGGTGGTGCTGCCCAGCAACCACCGCCTGGCCGACGCCCCGCGCGTGGACATGGCCGAGCTCGCGGACGAGTCCTGGGTGGTGCTGCCCACCGGGCCCGGTGCCGCCCTGCAGAACCGGCTCACGTCCCTGGCCACCGCCGCGGGCTTCGTGCCGCGCGTGGCCCAGGTGGCGCCGGACTCGTGGACGCTCGTGGTGCTCGTGGCCGCTCAGATCGGCTGTGCCCTGAGCCTGGACAGCGTGCGGGACAACGTCTCCTCCGACGGCGTGGTGTTCCGGCCCCTCGCGGGCGCCCAGCGGCCCCTGGAGGTGCAGCTCGTGTGGCGCGCCGCGGACCCCAATCCCGCGCTGCGCGGCGTGGTGAACCTCGCCCGCAACCTGTACGGGGACCCCCGCCGCACGGGTGCGGCGGGGGTCCCCGGGGCGTGAGACCGCGGTCTACTACTCGTAGTCGTACCAGCCCTTGCCGGACTTGCGGCCGTAGTCCCCGGCCTCGTACTTCTCCTTGATGGACTCCGCGGGCAGGGAGGCGGGGTCACCGGTCTGCTCGTACTCGGCGAGGCGGATCAGGTAGACCACGTCGATGCCCACCATGTCCATGAGCTCGAACGGGCCCATGGGGTGGTTCAGGGCGGTCTTGGCCGCCACGTCGATGTCCTCGTAGTCCGCCACGCCGTCCTCGTAGAGCTTCAGCGCCTCGGTGCGCAGGGCGCCCAGCAGGCGGTTGGCCACGAAGCCGGGAACCTCCTTCTTGAGCTGCACGGGTGCCTTGCCGATGGAGCGGGCGAGCTCCATGGCGGTCTCCATGGTCTCGCGGGAGGTGCCCTCGTGCGGGACCACCTCCACGCACTTCATCACCAGGGCGGGGTTGAAGAAGTGCACGTTGCACACCTTGTCCGGGCGGTTGGTGGCGTCCGCCACCCGCGAGGAGACGATGTTGGAGGAGTTCGTGGCCAGGATGGTGTGCTCGGGGCAGACCTTGTCCAGCTCCGCGAAGACCTGGCGCTTGATCGTCAAATCCTCCACCGCGGCCTCGATCACGAAGTCCGCCTGCGCGGCGCACGCGTCCCGGTCCGTGGAGAACGTGAGGCGCTCGAAGGCGGCGTCCACGTCCTCCTGCGTGCGCCGGCCCTTGCTCACGTCCCGGTCCATGCGGGAGTGCAGCTGCTCGCAGGCGCGGTCCACGGCCTCCTGCTTGATGTCCACCACGTCCGTGGCGTAGCCGGCCAGGGCGCACACCATGGCGATCTGGGAGCCCATGGCCCCCGCGCCGATCACGGTGATGTGCTTGATGCTCTCCAGGGGGTTCTCGCTCACTTGCTCACGTCCTTCTGTGCTGCGGTGCGGAAGTCCGGGGTCCGCTTCTCCAGGAACGCGGTGGTTCCCTCGGCCTTCTCCGCGCTGCTGTACAGCACGGACTGGGCCAGGCGCTCCAGCAGGATCCCGGTCTGGTGGTCCACGTCGAATCCGTGGCGGATCACGGTCTTGGCCAGCTGGATGGCCAGCGGGCCCTTGGCCATGATGGCCTGCGCCGTCTCGCGGGCGGTGTCCAGGAGCTGGTCCTGCTCCACCACCTGGGTCACGAGCCCCATGGCCAGGGCGTCCTGGGCCGTCACACGCCGCCCGGTGAGCACGATCTCGGTGGCCCGGCCCAGGCCCACGAGCTTGGCGAGGCGCTGGGTGCCGCCGGCCGCGGGCATGATGCCGAGCCCGGTCTCCGGCAGCGCGAACTGCGCGTTGGTGGCGGCAATGCGGATGTCGCACGCCAGGGCCAGCTCGTGCCCGCCGCCGAACGCGTAGCCGTTCACCGCGGCGATCGTGGGCTTGGGGAACTGCTCCACCTTCTCGTACACGCCCTGCATGGTGGCCTTCAGCCCGTCCTTGGGGGTGCGCACGGCGAGCTCGTTGATGTCCGCACCCGCCACGAACGCCTTGTCCCCGGCGCCCGTGAAGACCAGCACCTGGACGTCGTCGTCCTCGGCCAGCTCCGCGAGCGTGCCGGTGAGGGCCTGCAGGACCGTGGCGTTGATCGCGTTGCGGACCTCCGGGCGGTTGACGGTGACCAGGGCGATCCCGTCCGTGACCTCCACGGTCAGGACGTCGCTGTGCTCCGTGTTCATGGTGCGTTCTCCTTCGCGGTGTGGTGCGGTGCCTCGCGGCCCGCCTGTGTCCTCATCCTCTTTCATACCGGGTGGAGGTGACGCGGACCGCATCCGCGGGGGATTCATGCACATCCGGCATGAATCCCCCGCGGCGCGGGCAATGCTGGGGCTCGCTGCAGGCGGGGCGTCAGGCCTGCCGGGCCACGCGGGTGATCTCCCCGGTCTCGGGGTCGACGACGTCGCGGGGCTTCCCGGCGCGGGCCACCACGGCGGCCGCGACCACCAGGGCCAGGCCCACGAGCGTGACGACCGCCCCCGGCAGGAACATCATGAACCCGCCCACCGCGAGGACCACCCGCAGGTACACGGGCAGCTGGCGCTCCACGAACGTGAGCCACCCGCCCATGGCGGCGGCGATCGCGTAGACCGCCACCAGGCTGGAGAGGAAGGCCAGCACGATGTGCAGGGGCTCGCCCTGCGCCACGAGGGCCGGGTTGAGGGCGAAGCCGAACGGGACCACGTACTTCACGGCGCCCAGCTTCATGGCGGAGAAACACGTGGCCATCGGCGTGGCCTTGGAGATGCCCGCGGCGGCGAACGCCGCGAGCCCCACGGGCGGGGTGATGTAGGAGACCGAGGCCCAGTAGATGACGAACAGGTGGGCCGCGATCGGGTCCACCCCCAGGGCCGTGACGGCCGGGACCATCACGATGGCCAGGAACACGTACGCGGCGGAGATGGTCAGGCCCATGCCGAGCACGAAGCACACCACGGCCCCGGCAATCAGGATGAGCACCACGTTGTCGCCCACCAGGGCCACGAGGTCCCGGGACAGGGACAGCGCCACGCCCGTGGCGGTGAGACCGCCCAGGATCAGGCCCACTCCCGCGATGATGCCCACGATCTGCGCGAGGGTCTTGCCCACGTCCACGCCCATGTCCACCCACTGCCGGGGGCCGAACGCCACGCTGGGCTTGACCAGGGCGATGAGCAGCAGGATGGCCACCACCCAGTACGGCACCTGGGCCTCGGAGTCCGTGGTGAACAGCAGCACCGTGAGCACGGCCAGCGCCCCGAGGTAGGGCCAGCCCTGCACCAGGGCGTGCCGTGCGCGGGGGAGCAGATTCCGGGGCGTGCCCCGCAGGCCGCGCTGGGCGGCGTAGCCGTCGATCTGCAGGAAGATGCCCAGGTAGTAGAGGATCGCGGGGATCGTGGCGGCCACCAGGATGGTGGTGTACGGGACACCCACGAAGGACACCATGAGGAACGCCGCGGTGCCCATGATGGGTGGGGTGATGGAGCCGCCGGAGGACGCCGTGGCCTCCACGGCGCCGGCCACCCGGGCGCTGAACCCGGAGCGCTTCATCGCGGGGATGGTCATGGGTCCGGTGGTCAGCACGTTGGACACCGCCGAGCCGCTCATCATGCCCATGGCCGCGGAGCTGGCCACGGCCACCTTGGCGGAGCCGCCACGGTAGCGGCCGAACACGGCCATGGACAGCTCGTGGAAGAAGTCCGCGCCGCCGGTGTGCTGCAGCACCACGCCGAAGAGCAGGAAGCCCACCAGGATGGTCCCGGCCGTCTGCAGGGGCAGGCCCAGGACGCTGTCCACGCCCATGGTGTGCACGGTGGCGAGGGTGGGGAGGTCGTAGGAGATGCCCTGCAGGAAGGACAGCGGGATGACACCGGCGAACAGCGGGTACACCGAGAAGATGAACGCGATCACGAGCACCACCGGCCCGGCGGCCCGGCGCAGGGTCTCCAGGATCAGGGCCCAGAACACGAAGCTGAGCACGGTGGCCAGGGTAGGGGCCATGAACTGCCAGCCGTACTCCTGGATCTCGATGCCGTGCACGGCGAAATACACGCTCGTGCCGATGACGGCCAGGATCAGCACCACGTCGTACCACGGCACGCCCCTGCGGACCGGGGCCGCCTCCTCGGCGGGGAGGTGCTTGCGCACGGGGGTCACGATGAACACGATCGGCACGAACACCGCGATCAGCAGGTACAGGAACGAGTTGGTGGGAACCGTCACCCCGCCCACGTTCCAGAAGAACACCTGGTTCATGGTCAGCAGGATCCCCACCACCGTGAGCACGATCAGCGTGGTGCGCCAGAACGGGGTGAGGCGGGGGCTCGCGTCGTGGAGCGAGACGTCCGAGGGCATGGTGGGCCGGGCGGCGTCGTCGTCCCCGGAGAGGGCTGCGGCCGCGGAGCTGCCGGCGCCCGCGCCGTGGGGGTGCGTGGCGGTGATCAGGGCGCCGGTGCGGGGGTCGATGGCCGGTCCGGGGGCGGTGGCGGGCCCCACGGTGCCAGCGGGTGCCGCGGTGTCGGCGGGCCCGGCGGCGTCGGCCGGCTGGTACGGGGTGCTCATGCGTGGCCTCCGGAGGGTGCGGGGGTGGACGAGGTGCCGGGCAGGGTGCCGGGGGTGTCGGGCAGCTGCGGGAGGTGGGCCTTCTTCCAGTCCACCCACTCCTTGCGTGCGGCCTCGGGGTCCTCACGGTCCTTCTGGCCCTTCCAGAACTCGGGCCAGGCCTCGCGCATGAGCCGCTCGCGCTCCAGGAGGGCGTCCTGGCGGGTCTGCAGGTCCGCGGACCAGCGGCCCTTGCGGGTGAGGAACTCCACCATGGCCTCGTGGAACGGGACCACCAGGGGCGTGAGCTGGATCTGGTCCGTGCCGAAGCGGTGGGCGTCCGGGGTGGTGCCCTTGTAGTCGGGGTAGTACCGGTCCAGGTCCGCGACCAGTGCGGCGACCTCGTCCTTTGGCCGGTCCGCGCGGGCCGCAATGGGGATGGTGTACTGCATGTTCACGGCCGTCTCGCCCTTGGCCAGGCCTGCGCCCTTGCTGAACTCGCCGGGTTTGACCATGGGCGCGAGCTCCTTCCACGTGGCGTACTGGGAGGGCTTTCCCCCGCCCAGGTTCAGCCAGCGGATGGGGTACTGGGAGGCCAGCTCGGACACGTTCGCGCCCACCACGTTCTGGTAGAGCGCCTCGATCTGCCCGGTCTTCAGCGCCTCGATCTGCCCGCTGTACGTGACCGCCACCTGCTGGACGTCCTTGCCGGTGAGGCCCCCGAAGTTCAGGATGGCCTCCAGCTTGCGGTTGATGGAGGTGCTGGCGATCAGCTTGGGGAACTTCTTCCCCTTGAGGTCCGCCACGGTCTCGATGCCGCTGTCCTTGCGCACCAGCACGCCGTAGTTGCCCGGAGGTGTCCACACCAGGCGCACGGCCTGCGGGCCCCACTGCTCGGAGCAGTACTCGTCATTGCCCTCGAACGCGTAGTAGTACTCGTCCCCGGTGCGCGCGTACTGCGCCGTGCCGTTGATCAGCGGGGCGAGGCGCCCGATCCCGGTGTCCGAGGTCATCAGCCGGATCTGCCGCCCCGTTTCCTGCGTGAGCGTGTTCGCCACGGCCGCGAGGTCGTTGTACGTGCCCGTGCCCACGCCGTACGTGGACCACACGAGCTGCTGGGTGCCCCCGGCGGCCTTGGAACCGCCCGAGCACCCGGCCGCTCCGGCCAGCACGGGTAACGACGCCGCGGCGGCCAGGAGCGCGCGTCGGCTGAGAGTACGTGGCATGGTGCCTCCACTGAGCTGGTCCGAAAGATCGAGCCGGTTTCCCGCCCCGGCCGCGCCCTCCGGCCACAGCGTGGGGCGGCGCCGGGGCTCGGCGGGTCAACAGGACGACCGGTGGATACATTCATACCGGGGAGGGCGTGATGAACGACACTTACTGGCGAGTTTTATGCTCTATGGGTATCAGTGGTGGTCGGGGTGGGCAATGACGGGTTTCGCACGTGCTGCCGTCCGCCGTGCGCCCAGGTCTCAGGGCGACGCCGCCGGGCCCTTCCCGCGGGCCACGTTGCGCTGGCGCGCCTGCACGTCCGCCAGCAGACGACGCCGCTGGGCCTGGATTGTGCGGGCCTCCCGGGTGCGCGCGGCCCGCGGTCAGCGTTTGGTCTCATTCGGGTGGTGGGTGTGGACACGTTCCAGGTAGACCGTCTGAGCCACGACGTAGAACCAGATGCGTGCGTCTCCGCCCAGCGAGGGCTTGTGCTGCCAACGGGTGAATGTCTGGCCGTTTCGTGTGACGACGCCCAGCTCGTCTTTGAGGGGGTAGTTCTGCGGTGTCTGCGCGAGCGGTGTTCTCACGAGGAAGTCCCACGCGTCCGCCATGTTGGCGCGGCGGGTGGCCACCAGGTCTCGCCACCCCCGTTTGGCTTCCCGGCTCCCGAAGATGATCTGGTACTCGGACTTCTTGATGGGGCGCTCCACCCGCTCTTCCGCAGCCACGCGTCAGGGCCGCTCGACGGGTTCGTCGTCGTCCAGCCACTCCACGGGGTCACTGCGGAGACCTGCGGCCAGAGCGGTGGCCGTCTCCTTCCACGAGGTGAGTTCGGCCACGGCCAGGTGCGGCTGCTTGGTGGAGAACGAAGCGCGGGCGGCCTGCAGAACTGCCTGGGCGCAGTCGTCCCTGCCCTGCGGGGAGAGCGCGAACATCCAGGGGAAGACCTCGCTCATGCGTTCCGTGAGCGTGCCCTTGGTGTCGGTGGCAATGGCGATCAGCTGAGCAGCCAGATCGAGCAGCTCACGGCGCGCGCGGTCCTCGCTGTCGGTCATCATCACGAGGGTTTCGCCGTCTCGCCGGGTGACGGTCACGGGGTGCTCGGTCGCAGCGGCGAAGACCTCAGCGGATGATCGGCTGAGGTCCGATGACTTGAACTCGCGTGGGAGGGCCTGGGTGGTGCTCATGAAGTCACAGTAGTTCTGAACTTGTTCTGAAGACAAGCGAGGGAGTCACCGCAGCGATGACGTCAGGGAGTCGAAAAGCTCCCGTGCAGTGCGAGTCGCCGATCAGATCCCGCTCGCACATTCGCTCTCCTGGTCAGCGCAGCGCCACTGGGCCCTCTCCCTGCGCCACGTTGCGCTGGTGCGCCTGCACGTCCGCCAGCAGACGACGCCGCTGGGCCCGGACCTTGCGGGCCTCCCGGGTGCGCGCGGCCTCCTGGGCCGCACGCTTGCGGGCCGCCGTGCCCGGCGCGGGAACCCGGCTGAGCAGGAGTGCCAGCAGTGCGATCACCAGGCACAGCAGGGAGGCGATGGCTGGCAGGAACTTCACGAACTGGTTCACGGTCTCTCCTCGGGGGCTGGCCCCGCGAATGGCGGGGCGCGGGTTGGCCTTCCAGCACGCTGACAAGTTAGGGCGGGCATGTCATCCGCCCATCGGCCATTCTTTGCAGACAGCGGCCCGCTCTACCCCGCCGCTCCCCGCAGTCGGTCGTAGAAGCCCGCCGCCATGGCCAGGGACACCAGTTCGCTGGTGGGCATGTCCTGCAGCACCTTGGCGAACTTCTCCGAGAGGTCGTTGTGGCTCCACACGCTGTCCTCCAGGACCACGCGCAGCTCGGGGGAGCGGGCGAAGTCCATGGGCGTGTTGTTGCGGGCCTGCTGCTTGAGGTTCTCGTTGTCCTGGGCGGTGGTGAGCCAGAGGTTCACGGCGTCCACCTTGTAGTCGTCGCTGGCGTCCAGGCCGCCGAGGTACTTGTTCACCTTCTCCACCAGCTCGGTCTTGGCGGCGCGTTCGCGTTCCGCCTGCTTGCTCATGCCCACCTCGGTGAGACCCCGCAGACCCTCGGCCTCGCCGTCCTGTAATTCCAGGTTCTGCTCGCGCTGCTTCTCCAGGTGGTAGTGCGTGAGCACCACGTCCTCGGCGGTGACCGTCTCGGGGGTCTCGGTCTCCAGCACCGCGTTGAGCCGCCGTTCCAGCAGGTCCGCGAACACGGAGAGCTTGAGGTACTCCGGGTCCCCGAAGTTCAGGATCTGCGAGAAGAACGCGTAGGACGTCATGTACTGGCCCAGCAGGGAACGGAACTCTTCGAGCAGGTCCTGCGCGGCGGCGTCGTCGTCCGCGAGGGCGCGGTTCCAGCGGTCCATGAAGCGCTCCACGGCGGGGTCCAGGCCAGGGGAGAGGGAGCTGTGCTTGCCGCGCACGTTGTTCCACGCCTCCCACACTTGGTCCACCTCGGAGGTGTTGAAGATCCCGGCGGCCTTGAGCTTCTCCAGCTGCTTGGAGACCAGGTCCAGGTCCGAGGGCGTCTTGATGACCGCCTCCTCGTAGTACTCCTGGAACGCCTCAAGGATCTTCTCGGCGTCGTTCACGAAGTCCAGCACGTACGTGTCCGTCTTGCCGTCCATGCGCCGGTTCAGGCGGGACAGCGTCTGCACCGCGGCGATCCCGGAGAGCTTCTTGTCCACGTACATGCCCACCAGTTTCGGTTGATCGAAGCCGGTCTGGTACTTGTTCGCGACGATCAGGATGTGCTGGTCGTCCTGGTTGAACACCGAGGCCAGATCCCGGCCCTTCACGTCCGGGTTCATGGACGCTTCCGTGACCTCGGGGCGCTCGCCGTCCCCGATCACCGCCACGTCCGGGTCCGGCAGCGAGCCGGAGAACGCCACCAGGGTCTTCAGCGGCAGGCCCTCCCGCTCGATGTGGCGCTGGAACGACCGCTGGTACTGCACCGCGGACGCGCGCGAACTCGTGACCACCATGGCCTTGCCACGCCCGTTCAGCGCGGGCTGGACCGTGTGCAGGTAGTGCTTGATGATCACGTCCACCTTGGAGTCCACGTTGGTGGGGTGCAGCTCCACGAACCCGATGTACGCGCGCGTTCCCCGGCGCACGTCCACCTCCTCGCCCGCACCACCCCCGGACGACGACGCCGCTGCCGCGCCCTCCCCGCCGCCCGTCCCGTTCGCGCCGGGCAGGGTGTCCGGGTCCGAACCGCGCAGGGCGATCTTGGCCACGCGCTCGTAGGTGGTGTAGTTCTTCAGGACGTCCAGGATGAAGCCCTCCTGGATGGCCTGCTTCATGGAGTAGACGTCGAACGGCTCCTTTGTGCCCGCCGCGTTGGGGGTTCCGAAGAGCTGGATGGTTTTTTCCTTGGGCGTGGCCGTGAACGCGAAGTAGCTGATCCGGTGGCCGTCGTCCGCCTGGGCCGCCATGCGGGTCAGGGCGTCCTGGTCCGCTCCAGGTTCCAGGACGCCGTCCTGGTCCACGAGCGGTGCGCCGTCCTCGCCAAGTGCTGCGGCGGGGTCGTTGAGGTACAGCAGCTCCTTGACCGCGCTGGCGGCATTGCCGGACTGCGAGGAGTGGGCCTCGTCCGCGAGCACCGCAAAGCGCTTGCCCTCGAACGTGCCGCCCTGCTCACGGATCTTCGAGAGGGCGTAGGGGAAGGTCTGCAGGGTCACGCCGATGATGGGCACCCCTCCCGCCAGCGCCTCGATGAGCTGGGCGGTCTTGGAGCCCTCCGAGCCGGAGGTGATGGGCTGGAACTGGCCGGTGGCGTTCACCAGCTGGTCCACGGCGTCCTGGAGCTGGCGGTCCAGCACCTGGCGGTCCGCGATCACGAAGACGGTGTCGAACACCTTCTCCCCGGCGGGCGTGTGGAGCGTCGCCATGCGGTGGGCGGTCCACGCAATGGAGTCCGTCTTGCCGGAACCGGCCGAGTGCTGGATCAGGTACTTGTGCCCCGGCCCCTCCTCCCGCGCGGCGGCGGTGAGTCGGCTGACGGCGCGCCACTGGTGGTAGCGCGGGAAGCGGATCTGAGCGGTGTCCGTCTCCGCGCCCGTGCGGGGGTCAACCTTCTTCTGGTGGTTCACGTAGACGAACTTGGTGAGGATGCTGAGCCAGGTGTCCCGCTCCAGGGTCTCCTCCCAGAAGTAGGAGGAGCGCGCGCCGTTCGGGTTGGGCGGGTTGCCCGCGCCGTTGTTATGGCCCCGATTGAACGGCAGGAACGACGTCCCACGGCCCTTGAGCTCGGTGGTCATGTAGACGTCGTTGTCCGTGAGCGCGAAGTGCACGAGCGCGCCCCGGAACGGGGTCAGCAGGGGCTCACCGGCGGGCGTGCGGTCGTTCTCGTACTGCTTGATGGCTTCCTGGAGCGACTGCGTGAAGGTGGTCTTGATCTCCACCGTGGCCACCGGCAGGCCGTTGAGGAAGAGCACTAGGTCGATCCGGTCCCCCTTGCGCGTGGAGTACACGACCTCCTCCACCACCCGGAGGCGGTTCTTCGCGTAGCGCTCGGCGATCTGCGGGTTGCGGTCGTCCGCCGGGGGCATCTGCAGCATCTTGAACCGGCGCGCCCCGGGAACCATAAATCCCTTGCGGAGGACGTTCAGTACGCCACCGCCGTCCCGCTCCGGCTGGGCCAACTGGCTGGCGAGTCGGTCCAGGATCCGACGCTCGCCCTTGGCTCTGGCGGCAGCGTCACCGTGGGGCGGGACGATCTTGGCGAAGTTGTCCGGGTCCGTGTCCTCCAGCCAGCCCAGGACGTCCTCGGGGAAGAGGGCGCGCTCCTTGTCGTAACCGGCCGAGGTCTCCGAGTGGAGCCACCCGTGGTCTCCGAGGTACTCGGCGATCTCCTGCTGGAGCTTCTTCTCCTGGTGCTGCTGACTCATGGGCTCTCCCTAGTTCTCCCTGTGCAGACCCTGCGCGATGTCGTCTTCCAGCTGCTCCGCGGCGGGCTTGTTCCTGGCGGTGACGTCGATCTGGCCCGTGACCGCGGCCGTGATGATGGCGGCCCGGCGCTCCTTTGCCAATGAAATAGCTTTTGTGATGCCTTTAGATACTTCATCAGTGCGTCTTTGTAGGTTCTCTAATTCGTGGGATACTTCGACCTGATAGTCCATATCGGGGAGGTGAATTTCACAACTACCGACATCACCCAGGTAGACACCAGGTTGCGCCGCAGTCTTACTCCTCATGTGCAGCTGGTCCTGGAAGAATCTTGAACGTATAGAATGCAGCAAAAACTCGGAGGTTAGAAGCTTGGTATTTGGCCGCAAAAATGCAACGCTACGCTGAAAAGGTAATCTCTGAGGCAAGGAGTAATGAGCGGCCCTACCAATAGTCGCCCCTACGACAATAAGGAGTATATCGCCACATGAGGGAAAGCCGGATTTAGTCAACTCGGACGCTTCAGTTTCACTGATGCAAGATTCCTCATCGGTTATAACTAGTTTTCCGGGGCTAATGTTTTTTGCACTCAATAGTGGTACGCCGCCAACCGTGATCCGAGCGTGCGTCCCATGAGTGCCATCTCGAAGTCCTAAAAGTGCGTGACGTAGCTGCGTGGTTCTCCCCCTGGAGGCTTCCCAAACAAGGCGGTCTCGGTTCGAATTTAGTCGCTCCTGCAGTATCAAGCCGAGCTGAGAAAGCTCCTCTATAAGCGCATCAATTTCGACGGTCTCGTGGTCGAGGTAGTCGGCGATTCTCTCCTGATCCGTGCTGGGCGGATAGAGAAGAACTGTGCGCTCGAAAGCGATTGGGTTTAGATCCCATTGGTTGGGCCTAACCCCAGTAGAAATGCTTCCGTAGTGTTGAAAATACAACTCTGAACGAAGGAGGTAGTGTAAATACCTGCTGTTCGCATCCACGGTTGGTATGCTTTTATAGATAAAGTACGCCGGGCTGATGATGCCAGCATGACCCGACACTGCTACGGATCCTTGCCATGCCTTCATTTTGTTGACGACCAGATCGCCTGCATCAACCCTTTGGTACTTGCTGAGGTCGTCTGAGGCCTTGTTGAAGTTATCTGACCGACTGTCTTTGGGGATGACTCCGTGGTCGCGATAAATTGACAGTAGTTGTTCGGACCCGGTGCCAAGTTGCTTGCTCCGTTGAAACACAAATTTCAAGGGGCTGGTGGACCAACCACGATATGAAGCAAGATTTTCAATGGTGGCATTGAATTCTGTGGCTGTCACTTCTTCACCTCCTCCAACCGTGCACGGATGCGCCCCAGGACCTCGTCCAGGTCTCGGTCGATCTCCTCCAGCGGGCGGGGTGGGACGTACTCGTAGAAGTGGCGGGTGAAGGGGATCTCCGCACCTTCCTTGGTCTTGGACTCGTCGATCCAGGCGTCGGGGACGAAGGGCTTCACCTCGCGTTCCAGGTACTCGTGAATGTCCTCGTCCCACGGGACGTTTTCGGTGTCGCGCAGCGTGGCATCCGGCTCGGGGGTGTTGAGGCGGCCGGTCTGGAGTTCGCCGTCCTCGTCCCGTTCGCTGAGTTCGTTGACGATTACCTTGACCAGGGCTGGCTTCAAGCGGAGGCCCGCTTCCGTGGCGGCTTCCATGAACTCGTTGGTGAACCGCGTGCGGTTGGTGCTGACCGTGTCGTCTCCACGCTGGGACAGGCCCTGGAGTGCGGAACGCAGCGCAGCGGCGTCGTCGGCGGAGAGCTTGGAGACCTGCTTGGCGGCCATGACGCGCTCGATGCGGTCCTCCGTGCACGCGAAGTTGAGCCGGAGCGGGCGTTCCACCGTGATGGTGCGGTAGAAGAAGTCCTCGGTGCGGAAGATCTTGGAGTGCTTGGTTTCCGCGAAGTCGCGGTAGAGCCGTGCGATCTCCGCGATGTTCTCCGCGGAGAGCTGCTTGCGCTTGGAGCCCACGGACTTGCGCATCTTCACGAACATGTCCGTGGCGTCGATCAGCTGGACCTTGCCGCGGCGTTCCTCGGGCTTGTCCTTGGAGAGGATCCACACGTAGGTGGAGATGCCCGTGTTGTAGAACATGTCCGTGGGGAGGCCGATGATCGCCTCCAGATAGTCGTTCTCCAGGACCCATTTGCGGATGTTCGACTCGCCGGAGCCCGCGCCGCCCGTGAAGAGCGGGGAGCCGTTGAGGACGATGGCCGCGCGGCCCGCCGCCTGGGTTTCGTCCGCGGAACCGGGCTCGCGCATCTTGGAGATCATGTGCATGAGGAACAGCAGCGAGCCGTCCGAGACGCGGGGGAGGCCCGGGCCGAAGCGGCCCGTGAAGCCCGCGACCGTGTGCTCGCGCTCCACCTCGCGGCGGTTCTGCTTCCAGTCCACACCGAACGGGGGATTGGAGAGGCAGTAGTGGAACGTGCGGTTGCGGAACGCGGGTTCCGTGAGGGTGTTGCCCAGCACGATGTTGTCGATCGGCTGCCCCTTGACCACCATGTCCGCCTTGCAGATGGCGTAGGACGCGGGGTTGATCTCCTGGCCCAGCAGATTAACCTGGGCCGAGGGATTGAGGGACTTGATCTTGTCGTCCGCCACGGAGAGCATGCCGCCGGTGCCGGCCGTGGGGTCGTACACCTCGCGGATCAGGCCGGGGACGGTGAGGTCCTCGTCGTCCGTGAGCAGCAGCGTGACCATGAGGTCAATGACCTCACGCGGGGTGAAGTGCTCACCCGCCGTCTCGTTCGAGGCCTCCGCGAATTTGCGGATCAGCTCCTCGAAGATGTGACCCATCTTCTCGTTGTCCACCGCATCCGGGTGGAGGTTCGCCTTGGAGAAATGCTGGAGGATCTGCAGCAGCAGGTCGTGGTTCGCGAGGTCCACCACGGTGTCCTCGAAGCGGTACTTCTGGAAGATCTCTCGAACGTTTGGGGAGAACGCGTTCACGTAGTCCCGGAGGTTCTCCTCCAGGTTGTCCGGATCCCCCTGGAGGGACTTCAGGTCATGGCGTGAACGGTTGTAGAAGGAGTAGGAGTGGCCCGCGCGGGCGCGGAGCATGCCGAGTTGCGGCTCCCCCCCCCGAGCCCAGGACCAATCGCGGCCAGCACCGCCTCCTTGGTGGGAGCCAGCACCGCATCCAGGCGGTAGAGGACCGTGAACGGCAGGATCACATCACCGTACTCGTGCTGCTTGTAGGTGCCGCGGAGGATGTCCGCCGCACCCCAGATGAAGGACGCGTGGTTGAACACTGGGGGCCTTAGGTGGGGATCGGGAGGTTACTGCGAGTGTAGGGCGCGGGGGTGCTGTGGGGATGGAGGCAGGGGAGCGGCGTCGCGTGGGCGTGTGCGGGAGGTGTTGGGGTGCTGTCGTGCACGCCGAAGTCATAAGGAACTGACGAATTTTTATGAGTAACTCAGTTGCTCATAATTTTTTGGAAGTCTGCTGATGGATCTTCATCGCTAGCATGGTTCCATGCAAATGAATGGATCAGTTGTCGAGCACGCGGGCCTCTGGCTGGAGAACGCCCTCCACGCCGACGCCGGGGACGTGCTGCTGACCAGCCCGTACCTGTCCTATACGGAGTGCGCACGGATTGCGCGCGCCGCGCAGGAATCCACGCGGGAGATCGTCCTCTGCACCGTCTTGGACCCCTTCGCCGCGGCCCAGGGGTACCTGTCGGTGGGGGGTCTGAGGAAACTTGACGCCGCCGGAGTGGCCCTGCGCCATGTGGACCGGCTGCACGCCAAGTGCTTCATCGTGGGTGAGCGCGGACTCGTGGGTTCCGGCAATCTCACGGGCGCTGGCCTGGGGTATGCCGCTCAGCCGAACCGCGAAATCGGGGTGGAGCTGTGTCCCGAGCAAGCAGCGGGTCTGCGAGCGACCATCGAAGGCTGGCCTGCCGCGGTGGTTTCCAGCGTGGACCTGGACGACGTGGAGAAGAAGGCGCACACCGTGTCCCCCGTGATGGGCCGACCAGATCCGGCCGACCCTGTCGACGTGCGCCGCGCGGCCGCACAGGTGCTCCTGGATGCCCAGAGCGGCGAGCGGGAGCTGTGGATCAAGGTCGAATACGGGGAGCCGAAGCCGGAGGCATGGCTGGATCCGTACTTCTTCGCGAGCCCCAAAAGCGGCCGCCCCGGGTTCAAAGCCGGCGACCTGGTGCTGATCTGCGCGAGTTCCACGAACGACTGCTACGCCATCGTGGAGGTCACGAGCGAAGCCGAGTGGAAAACGGACATCCCCTTGTTCCGCGGTCAGGTCCGGGATGAAGACGCCATCGAGCGCTGGCCCTGGGTCAACAGGACTCGCCCCCGCCTGGTTCCGTCGCACGCTATCGACTACAAGAAAACAGACCTCGGTCTTCGTGCCCCGGTGCGGCGAGGTCACGTGCGGTTACGCCTGGACCAGTTCACGGCGGCGGTCCGCGCGCTGGGCGAAGACGGAGTTTCACCACGACCGTGACGTTCTCTCGCTGCGGCATAGTTCCCGGGAGGCCCGGGCTGGTGTCTCATGACTGTCAGTCAGAGCTGCACAGTGCCCTGTCCGTTCCCCGGTAGGCCCATTGCCTGGGGCTGAACCAGATTATTGGGGAGGAACTGGCTCTCGAGGTGGTTCGCCACCTTTGCTGGCCAGCTTGTTCCAGGGGAGGTGGTGCGGAGAATGTGGGCCATCAGAGTGAGGGCGCCGAAGATGCGTTCGCTCTGACCGGCGGGAAGCGCGTGGAAACACGCCTGGGTGCGCAGTCCCGTGGTGGGGGCGGGCACAAAAGACCGGTTCCACAGGCGCCCGTGGTGCGCGGTTATGTTGCGGATCACCGTCATCTGGTGCATCCAGGGTGCCAGCGGTGACTGCCGGGTGGCTTTGGAACGCTGTTCGCGGGAGAGGGTCTCCGGGCGGATGGTGATGTCCAAGCTCTCGGCAACGGCTCTCTGTTCTGCAGCGGACAAACCGCTGAAGAGGCGGGAAATGTCGGAGAAGTCGAGCACCTCGGCGAGGACCCAGAATGGGTAGGTGCCGCCATAGGTGGCTTGATAGTGCTTGATGGACTCGCTGGTCCGCTCGGACCTGGCGACGCGCTTCTGCGCAGTCGTGAGCCAGCCTGCATGGTCGAATCGAGGGCGAAACCTGGCGGGGTCCTTGTAAGACACAGGACCCTCCTCGCACAGCAGTTCTCCGAGGCGGGTGCGCATGGCAATCTCGATGCGTTCCATGCCGTCGTGGACGAGCATGCGAAGTTTGCGGTCTGCCTCGTACAGTGCGACGGCATCGGCGAACGTGGTACCTGCCCGGAACTCGTCAACCACTGCTCCCGTGGCATCCACGCTCCGGGCGGGGAACCAGTATGCAGAGAGCCGGTAGTAGCTGACGTTCGACAGCCACTGGCGGGCCAGACTCTCGTCCACGTCCATGCCTCGTCCACGCAGGCGCTCAATGTGGTCGGTGATCGTGGCGGCTGGTTTCAGAGACTTGGTCAAGCTGCTGCCCCATCTGCCTCAAAAGGCCACGAAAGAGATCCAGCCCACTCCCGGGCGAAGCCGGGGCGGGCTGAACTGTTGGCATTGAGAATAGCACCGGGAGCGAGGGGGGAGGAACTGCTGCCGGACGTATGACATGTTCGCCCCGGTCTGTTGGCTCCAGGCAGAGGGGCACGGGTCCATGAACGGCGGCACCTACCCTGGACCCATGCCCACCCCACACCTCACCCTCCCCCCGCTCCCCGATCTCCTCGCCTCCGCCCACGTGGTCTCCCTGCCCATGCGCGTGACCTTCCGCGGCGTGACCGAGCGCGAGACCGTGGTCTTCTGCGGTCCCGCCGGCTGGGGCGAGTTCGGCCCGTTCCCCGAGTACGGGGACGCCGAGGCCGCCGCTTGGCTGCGCGCCGGGATCGAGGCCGCGTGGCAGGGCTTCCCGGAACCCATCCGTGACCGGGTCCCCGTGAACGCCACCGTCCCCGCGGTCCCCGCCGAGCGTGTCCCGGACGTCCTGCGCGGCTACGACGGGCAGGTCCACGCCGTGAAGATCAAGGTCGCGGAGCGGGGCCAGACCCTCGCGGACGACGTCGCCCGCGTCGCCGCCGTCCGCCACCTCCTCCCCGAGGCCGAGCTGCGCGTGGACGCCAACGCGGGTTGGGACGAGGACGCCGCCGTGACCGCGCTGAGCGCCCTGAGTGAGTTCTGCCTGGCCTACGCCGAGCAGCCCGTGGCGAGTGTCGAGGGGCTGGCGAGCGTGCGGCGTCGGCTGCGGGATGCGGGCGTGGGAACGCTGATCGCCGCAGACGAGTCCGTGCGCAAGGCGGAGGACCCCCTGGCCGTGGCGCGCGCGGGGGCCGCGGACCTGATCGTTGTGAAGGTGGCGCCGCTCGGGGGCGTGCGCCGCGCCCTGGGCATCGTGGCGCAGGCGGGGCTGTCCGCCGTCGTGAGCTCCGCCATCGACTCCTCCGTGGGCATCCGCGCGGGCATCGCCCTGGCCGCGGCCCTGCCCGAGCTGCCGTACGCGTGCGGGCTCGGCACGCTCTCGCTCATGACGGCGGACGTGACCGCCGAGCCCCTGCGCCCCGTGGACGGGTTCCTGCCGGTGCGGGACGTCGCCGTGGACGAGGCCCTGCTCGCCGAGCACGCCGTCACGGGCGAGCGCCGGAACTGGTGGCTGGACCGGCTGCGCCGCACCCACGCGCTGCTCGCCGCACAGTAGACCAGGAGGCGACGACGACGCCCGCGGCCTGCCGCGCGGCGTCGTCGTCACCGTCTGCCCGGCGCGGTTAACCTCCAGTTCGCCCAGGGGATGCCCGGCGATCACACCGGGGTGGTGAGGTGGCACACGGAAACACTCGCTGACATGCACTGACGCGTGTCCCACCCAGGGAGCCACTCGATGACCCAAGCACCCGAACGCCGCCGTCTGCTGCCCATGCTGGGCCACGTGAACGGCAAGCGCAGCCCGCTCACGTGCGAACTCAAGTGCGGCAGCCAGTGCATGACCCCGGACGCCAACACCTCGTCCAACGAGTACGCGCACGACATCATCTCCGCCGCCGTGAGCCGCCGCGCCGCGCTGGGCCTGGGGGCCGCCGGTGCCGTGACGGTGGGTCTGGTGGCCGCGACCGCCGAGCCCGCGCAGGCCACGTACGGCTACTGGGGTCAGGGCAAGGCGCGTCTGGACTTCACCCCCATCAAGCCCGTGGGCATGACCGTGGACGATCTCAGCGTCCCCAAGGGCTACGACTGGTCGCCCATCATCCGCTGGGGCGACCCCCTGTTCTACGACTCCCCGGAGTTCGACCCCAAGAACCAGACCCCGGAGTCCCAGTCCAAGCAGTTCGGCTTCAACTCGGACTACCTGGACATCATCCCGGACCCGAACGGGCTCACGGGCGTGCTGGTGAACAACCACGAGTACACCAACGAGAACACCATGTTCCCCACGGGCTACAACAAGACCAACCTCACGAACATGGTCAAGACCGCCATCCAGGCGCACGGCATGTCGGTCGTGGAGATCACCCGTGCGAAGGTGGGGGAGCCCTGGAGCTACGTGCGCGGCGGCGCCCGCAACCGGCGCATCACCCTGACCACCCCGTTCGTGCTGGACGGCCCCGCGGCGGGATCGGACCTGCTCAAGACGCAGGACGACCCCACGGGCAAGCGCGTGCTGGGCACCCAGAACAACTGCTCGGGCGGTGTCACCCCGTGGGGCACCGTGCTCTCCGGCGAGGAGAACGTGCACCAGTACTTCATCACCTCCGGCACCCCGGAGGAGAAGCGCTACGGCTTTCCCACCACCATGCCCTCGCGCCGCTGGCCCGAGGTGGAGAAGCGCTTCGACGCCCGCATCCCCGGGTACAAGAACGAACCGAACCGCTTCGGCTGGGTGGTGGAGATCGACCCCCAGAACCCCAACTCCGCCCCGCTCAAGCACACCGCCATGGGCCGCTTCAAGCACGAGGGCGCGAACGTGCGCGTGGGGGACGACGGCACCGTGGTGGCGTACTCCGGTGACGACGAGAAGTTCGAGTACATCTACAAGTTCGTCTCCGCCAGGAAGTACAAGCAGGGCGACAAGAAGCACAACATGACCCTGCTCTCCGAGGGCGACCTCTACGTGGCCAAGCTCAAGGGCAACTCCCCGCAGCGTCAGATCACCGGCACGGGCACCCTGCCCAGGGACGGCGAGTTCGACGGCTCCGGCGAGTGGCTTCCCCTGGTCAAGGGCGGCAAGTCCATGATCAAGGGCATGTCCGTGGAGCAGGTGCTGGTCTACACCCGCCTGGCCGCGGACAGGGCCGGTGCCACCAAGATGGACCGCCCCGAGGACGTGGAACCCAATCCCCACACCGGCAAGGTGTACGCGGCGCTGACCAACAACTCGGACCGCGGCAAGGAGGGCAAGGTCGGCGTGGACGAGGCCAACCCGAAGACCGGCAACCGGGACGGCTACATCCTGGAGCTCACCGAGCGCCACAACCTCCCGCAGGCCACCCGCTTCGACTGGAACCTGCTGCTCGTGTGCGGAGACCCCACCAAGGACTCCGGCACGTACTTCGGCGGCTTCCCCAAGGAGAAGGTCTCTCCCATCTCCTGCCCGGACAACGTGGCCTTCGACAAGTCCGGGAACCTGTGGATCTCCACGGACGGTGCGCCGTCCAAGATCGGCTACAACGACGGCCTGTTCAAGGTGACCCTCAACGGCTCCGAGCGCGGCCGCGTGCAGCAGTTCCTCTCCGTCCCCCAGGACGCGGAGACCTGCGGCCCGGTGGTCCACGACACCGAGGGCATGGTCTACATCTCGGTGCAGCACCCGGGCGAGGACGGCTCCTTCGAGCAGCCCCGCTCCTACTTCCCGGACTACGCGCTGCCCACCCGCCTGGAGCCGGGCGAGTTCTCCATGCCCCGCCCCTCCGTGGTCCAGGTGTTCCGCAAGAACCGGAACAACAAGCCCCAGTTCCCGGGCAACGTGAGCGACCAGCCGGGCAAGGGCGAGAACCAGGGCAAGAAGCGCAAGAACGGCCACACCGGCCCCAAGTACCGCGGCTACGAGGACAAGTCCACCCGCGAGCTCCAGCAGCGCGCGCAGCAGGCTCCCAAGAGCTACGAGAGCTGAGCCGGCGCCCCGGGAGGGCACCGGCACCACGGGCGGGCGGGATCGCACAGGCGGTCCCGCCCGCTCCGTCGTGCCCGGGCACGGCCCCGCCGGACGACGACGCCGCCCGCGCCCTCCCTGCCCCGGCGTGCCTGTGCGGGCAGCGCCGGGACAGCCGTCACGCCCCGGTCCTGCCCGCCCTCCGTCCACGCAGGTCGCCGCCGTTGCAGGCACGCGCAGTGGCTACCGGCCCCACCTCGCCCGGCACCCGGGCGACGGACCGCAGGAACCGGGCGCAGCGGCGTCGTCGGCGGCGGGAAAACTGGGCGTGACGTGGGAGGACGCGGGGTTTGTGACGTGTTTGTGACGGTGACTCGTGGGGGTTACCGGGCGGTCTGTACGTTGGAACGGCTCGCCCCATCCCCACCCGAGGAGCACCCATGACCACCTCCGCAGAGAGCACGGAGCGCTCGCAGACGGCGCAGTCCGGCCGCGTGCGCGGACCCCGCAAGGGCACCGATCTGGGCCAGTGGAAGGTCAGCGGACGCACCCCCCTGAACCACAACGAGGAGTTCAAGGCGGAGGAGAACTCGCTCAACGTCCAGCGGCGGATCATCGAGGAGTACTCGAAGACGGGCTACGCCTCGATCCCCTCGGACGACGTCCACGGCCGGTTCCGCTGGCTTGGCCTCTACACGCAGCGCAAGCAGGGCGTGGCGGGCGCGAACACCTCCAAGCTGGACGCCGAGTCCCTCTCGGACGAGTACTTCATGCAGCGCATCCGCCTGGACGGCGGGCAGCTGAGCACCGAGCAGGCGCGCGTGCTGGGGAAGATCTCCCGCGAGTTCGCCCGCGGCACCGCGGACGTCTCGGACCGGCAGAACATCCAGCTGCACTGGATCCGCATCGAGGACGTCCCCGAGATCTGGGACCGCCTGGAGGCCGTGGGACTCACCACGCTGGAGGCGTGCGGTGACACCCCGCGCGTGTTCCTGGGCAGCCCCGTGGCCGGTGTGGAGAAGAACGCCGTCATCGACCCCTCGCCGCAGCTGGCCGCGCTGCGCGAGGAGTTCATCGGCAACCCCGAGTACGTGAACCTGCCGCGCAAGTTCAAGACCGCCATCACGGGCAGCCCCACGCTGGACGTGGTGCACGAGATCAACGACGTCAGCTTCGTGGGCGTGAACCACCCCGAGCTGGGCCCGGGCTACGACCTGTGGGTGGGCGGCGCGCTGTCCGTGGCCCCGCGCCTGGGGGAGCGCCTGGGCGTCTTCGTGGCGCCCGAGGACGTGGTCCCGGTGTGGGCCGGGGTGTGCGGGATCTTCCGCGACTACGGCTACCGCAAGCAGCGCACCAAGGCCCGCCTGAAGTTCCTGCTGGCCGAGTGGGGCCCCGAGAGGTTCCGCCAGGTGCTGCAGGACGAGTACCTGGGCCGCGCACTGCCGGACGGCCCCGCCCCCGAGCGCGCGGTGGGCCACGCGGACCACGTGGGCGTGCACGAGCAGGTGGACGGCAACCGCTGGGTGGGCTTCGCGCTCACCGCGGGCCGGCTCTCCGGGGATGCCCTGGTGGCCCTGGCCGACGCCGCCGAGGCCGCCGGTTCCGGGCGCATCCGCCTCACCCCGCACCAGAAGGTGCTGGTGCTGGACGTGCCCGAGAACAACGTGGAGGGGTTGATCGAGGCGCTGGCCCCGCACGGGCTGCACGCCAAGCCCAGCCCGTTCCGCCGCTCCACCATTGCGTGCACCGGCATCGAGTTCTGCAAGCTCGCGTTCGTGGAGACCAAGGGCCTGGCCGCCCGGGTGATCGACGACATGGAGCAGCGCCTCACGGACGTGGAGATCCCCACCCCCATCTCCCTGCACATCAACGGCTGCCCCAACTCGTGCGCCCGCATCCAGACCGCGGACATCGGGCTCAAGGGCCAGTACATCGGGGAGGAGTACGTGTTCCAGGTGCACCTGGGCGGCGGTCTGGCCTCCCCGGACCGCGAGGAGGGTGGGCTGGGCCGCACGGTGCGCGGGCTCAAGGTCACCGCGGACGACCTCTCCGACTACGTGGAGCGCGTGACCCGCACCTTCCTGCGGGAGCGCGGCCCCGACCAGTCTTTCGCCGAGTGGGCGCTTTCCGCCGAGGAGGATTACCTGAGATGACCACCACTGACGTGACAACCACCCCGGGCCGCGAGCGCTCCGCGGAGGAGCTCAAGGCCCTCGTCGAGGACGCCCAGCGGCGCTTCGGCGAGCGGGACGCGGACCCGGACGAGGTGCTCGCGTGGGCCGCGGAGACCTTCGGGAAGAAGCTGGCCGTGGCGTGCTCGATGGCCTCGGACACCGTGGTGCCCGCGCTCGTGAGCACGCACCTCAAGGGCGTGGACGTGCTGTTCCTGGAGACGGGTTACCACTTCCCCGAGACCCTGCAGACCCGCGACGAGTTCGCCCGGGACTGGCCCGTGAACGTGCGCACCCTGCTGCCCGAGCTCACCGTCCCGGAGCAGGACGAGAAGTACGGCGCCAAGCTCCACGACCGCGACCCCGGGCTGTGCTGCGGGATGCGCAAGGTCGCCCCGCTGGACAGGGCACTGGCCGGGTACGAGGCCTGGGTGACCGGGCTGCGTCGTGAAGAGACGCCGCACCGCGCGAACGCCGCGCCCGTGGAGTGGGACGAGCACCACCAGATGGTCAAGATCAACGCCATCGTGGACTGGACCTTCGACCACGTGGTCGCGTACGCCGAGGAGAACCTGGTGGTGGTCAACCCGCTGCTGAGCCAGGGCTACCCGTCCATCGGGTGCGCCCCGTGCACGCGGAAGGTCGCCCCTGGGGAAGATCCCCGCGCCGGACGCTGGTCCGGCGTGGGCAAGACGGAATGCGGGATCCACCTGTGAGCACCACGACTGCCCCCACCGAGACTGCGCTGACCCAGCTGCAGCGGCTCGAGGCCGAGTCCCTCCACATTTTCCGCGAGACCGCGGCGGAGGGCGAGCGCCCCGTGCTGCTGTTCTCCGGCGGCAAGGACTCGGTGGTCATGCTGCACCTGGCCGCGAAGGCCTTCTGGCCGGCACCCATCCCGTTCCCCGTGCTGCACGTGGACACCGGGCACAACTTCCCGGAGGTCCTGGAATTCCGGGACCGCACGGTGGAGCGCCTGCACATCCGCCTGGAGGTCGCGAAGGTCCAGGACTACATCGACGACGGCCGCCTGGCCGAGCGCCCGGACGGCACCCGCAACCAGCTGCAGACCGTTCCCCTGCTGGACGCGATCACCGAGGGCCGCCACGACGTGGTCTACGGGGGCGCCCGGCGGGACGAGGAGAAGGCCCGCGCCAAGGAGCGGATCATCAGCCTGCGGGACGAGTTCGGCCAGTGGGACCCCCGCAACCAGCGCCCCGAGCTGTGGAGCCTGTACAACACGCGCCACCGCCCCGGGGAGCACGTGCGGGTGTTCCCGCTGTCCAACTGGACCGAGCTGGACATCTGGTCCTACATCACCGAGCAGGGCATCGAGCTGCCCTCCCTCTACTACGCCCACGAGCGGGACGTGGTGAGCCGGGACGGCATGTGGCTCGCGGTGGGCGAGCACGTGAGCCCGCGCGAGGACGAAACCGTGCAGACCCGCACCGTGCGCTACCGCACCGTGGGGGACATGAGCTGCACGGGCGCCGTCGAGTCCCCTGCCGCCACCGCCGCAGACGTGCTGGCCGAGGTCAGGACCAGCACGCTCACCGAGCGCGGGGCCACCCGCGCGGACGACCGCGTGTCCGAGGCCGCCATGGAGGACCGCAAACGAGAGGGCTACTTCTAGAGATGAGCACCGAGAACACGCCGCGCCTGTTGCGGATCGCCACGGCCGGGAGCGTGGACGACGGCAAGTCCACCCTGGTGGGCCGGCTGCTGCACGACACCAAGAACATCCTTGTGGACCAGCTGGAGGCCATCGAGCGGGTCAGCCAGTCCCGCGGGCTGAGCTCCGCGGACCTGGCCCTGCTGACCGACGGGCTGCGGGCGGAGCGGGAGCAGGGCATCACGATCGACGTGGCCTACCGCTACTTCGCCACCCCCGCCCGCAGCTTCATCCTGGCCGACTGCCCCGGTCACGTGCAGTACACCCGCAACACGGTCACCGGCGCCTCCACCGCGGACGCGCTGATCGTGCTGGTGGACGTGACCCACGGGATCGTGGAGCAGACCCGGCGCCACCTGGCCGTGGCCGCACTGCTGGGCGTGCCGCACCTGATCGTGGCGGTCAACAAGATCGACCTGGTGGCGGACGCCCAGGACGCCTTCGGGGCGCTGGACCGTGACCTGCACGCGCTCGCCGGGGAGCTCGGGGTGCTGGACCTGCAGACCATCCCGGTCTCCGCGCTGCGCGGGGACAACGTGGTGGAGCCGTCCGCGGCCACACCCTGGTACCCGGGTCCGTCCCTGCTGGGCTGGCTCGAGGACCTCCCCGACTCCTCCCAGCTCATCCGCTCCGAGCCGTTCGCCCTGCCGGTGCAGACCGTGATCCGCCCGCAGTCCGCAGCGGTTTCCCCGGAGTTCACGGACTACCGCGGCTACGCCGGTCAGGTGGCCGCGGGCTCGGTGTCCGTGGGCGACGCCGTGACCGTGCAGCCCGCCGGGCGCACCACCGAGGTCACGCGCATCGACGTGGCCGGGGCTCCCGCCGAGCACGCCGTGGCCGGGCAGTCCGTCACCCTGAGCCTCGCGGACCAGATCGACATCACCCGCGGGGACCTGATCGCCACTCCCGCCGCCGCGCCGCAGGGCTCCAAGACCGTGGACGCCGTGGTGTGCTGGCTGGACGACGAGAACCCCCTGCGCGAGGGCCAGCGCGTGCTGCTCAAGCACACCACGCGCGTGGTCCGCGGCATCGTGGGTTCCCTGGACGGGCGCCTGAACCTGGAGAGCCTCGCCGCGGAGTCCGTGGGCTCGTTCGAGCTCAACGACATCGGGCGTGTGAGCATCCGCGTGGCCGAGCCCCTGTTCACCACGGCCTACACGGCCTCGCACGCACTGGGCTCGTTCCTGCTGATCGACCCGCAGTCCGGGCGCACCCAGGCCGCAGGAATGGTCCAGGACGACAGCGTCCACACCCCGGGCGTGCTCGGCAATCTTCGCGCGGATGCGGGGGAGTGGGCCATCTGAGCCCCCGGTAGGCCCACGATGCCGCCCGGCCGGCTCCGCGCATGGCTTGCCGCCGCGGCGTCGGCTGTGCGTGTCGGCGGAGCTGGGTAGCGTCACCGGTGTGATCACGCCCAGCCTGCTCTCCGCCACCACCGTCCTGCGGGTCCTCGCGCTGCGGGGCATGCAGCACCTGGTGGTGTCACCGGGCTCGCGCTCGGCACCCCTGGCCTACGCCGCGGCGGCGGCCCACGCGAGCGGTGCGTTCACGGTGCACGTGCGGATCGACGAGCGGGACGCCGGTTTCACCGCGCTCGGGATCGCACGCTCCACCGGACGGCCGTGCGCGGTGGTCACCACGAGCGGTACCGCCGTGGGGGAGCTGCTGCCCGCCGTCATGGAGGCCTCCCACGCGGGGGCGCCCGTGGTGGTGCTCAGCGCGGACCGCCCGCCCGAGCTGCGTGGCACGGGCGCCAACCAGACCACCCAGCAGCCGGGGATGTTCTCCCACTTCGTGCGCGCCGCGCTGGACCTGCTGCCCCCGGAAGGCTCGGACCTCACGGACGACGAGCACCGCGAGGACCTCGAGTACCTGCTGCGCGACCCCCTGACCGCACTCGCAGGGCACCGCGAGGACGCCCCCGGCCCCGTGCACCTCAACGTCGCCCTGCGCGACCCCCTCTTCCCGAGGTCCGGGGCCGACCACGCCCACCTGCAGGACTGGGCCCGGGACCTCGCCGCCGAGCTGGCCCGCGTCCGCTCCGCCCGGGCCCCGGAACCGGTGGCGCACCCGTGGTCGGTGCTGCCCGAGCCCTTCCTGCCTTCCCGGGTGCTCGGGGAGGACGACCCCGGTGCCCAGGGCGCTTTGCTCGCCGAGGGCACCTCCGCCTTCCACGTGACCGGGGCCGATCCCGGCCGCCCCCCGCGGCACACCCACCGTGCAGACGCCGCGAGCGACGAGCCGGCCCCCGCAGCCCCCGGTGCCCGTCGCAGCCCGCGCCCGCACATCGTCGTGGAACCGCCGTCCCACCCCGTGGTGTTCGCGGGCGACGGCGCGGGGCTCACCACCGCACGGTTCGCACGTGAGCACGGCATGCCGCTGCTGGCCGAGCCGTCCTCCAACGCCCGGACGGGGGAGGCCATAGCCTCCTACGAGAGCCTCCTGGCCTCCCCGCTCGGGGCACGGGTGGATGCCGTGGTCCTGGTGGGGCGGCCCACCCTGAGCCGCTCCGTCGCGGCGCTGCTCAAACGTGAGGACGTGCGGGTGGTGGCCGTGCGCCCCGAACCCGCCCCGTGGTTCGTCCCCGGGCGCCGGCCCGAGGAGGAGGTGGCCTCCTTCGCGGAGGCCGCGAGCGCCGTCGGACCCGTGGCGGACGGGTGGCTGCGGACGTGGCGGGAGGCCGGGGCCGCCGCGGATGCCGCCGTGCTGCGGTACGCGAACGCCCAGCAGGAGCTGACCCGGCTGCACGTGGCGCGGGCGGTGTGGGATGCCGGCTGCCAGGACGGCTCGGTGCTCGTGGTGGGATCCTCCACCGTGGTGCGGGACGTGGACCTCGCGGCACGCGCGCAGTCCCCGGTGCCGGTGGTGGCGAACCGTGGTCTGGCGGGGATCGACGGCACGGTGGCCACCGCGCACGGCGTGGCGCTGGGCACCGGACGGCCCGTGCGCGCGGTCATGGGGGACCTCACGTTCCTGCACGACGCGGGCGGGCTGCTCCTGGGGTCGGGGGAACAGGTCCCGGACGTGGACACGGTGGTGGTCAACGACTCCGGCGGGGGCATCTTCCAGACGCTCGAGCACGGCGCACTGGGCCGGGACGAACGGTACACCGCGGCGGTCGAGCGGTTCTTCGGAACCTCGCACCGGGCCGGGATCGCGGAGCTGTGCGCCGCCTACGGCGTGGCGCACGTGCGCGCGGAGACGGCCATCGAGCTCACGGCGGCGCTCGCGGTCCCGGTGGTGGGCCGCCGGGTGGTCGAGGTGGTGCTCGAACGGGAGACCCTGCGGGACTTCAACGCGGCCGCCCGGCGCGAGGGCAGCCGTGCGGTGGAGGAGTTCCTCGCCGGGCGGTGACCCCCGGGTGCGAGGGCGGGGTCCTCTCCTGCCGGACGATCTGCGCGGCGCGGGACGGAGCCCCTCGCTAGCATGGCGGCATGAGCGAACAGACGGCACAGCAGAGCACACCCCGCACGGCACTGGTCACGGGAGCCACGCGCGGGATCGGACGGGCCATCGCCCAGGACCTCGCCCGGGACCACGTCGTCCTCGTGGGCGGACGCTCCGCCGAGGACGTGGAGCGCGTGCGCGGTGAACTGGCCGGGCTGGGACCGGGCACCCGCGCGTTCGTCGCGGACGTGAGCGACGACGAGCAGGTGGCCGCCGCGTGGACACCCCTGCGGGACGAGTTCCACGGGCTGAACGTCCTGGTGCACTCGGCGGGGATCGCCCCGCAGTCCCGCGTGGCGGACGCCCCGCGGGAGATGTGGGAGCAGATCTTCGACGTCAACGTGATCTCCGTGGCCCAGCTGACCCGGCTCACCCTGCCGGAGCTGCGCGCCGCCCACGGTGACGTGGTGGCCATCAACTCCGGCTCCGGCTTCACCTCCAACCCCTCCGCGGCGCTGTACTCCGGCACCAAGTTCGCGCTGCGGGCGCTGACGGACGCGCTGCGCGAGGAGGAGCGGGAGAACGGGGTCCGCGTGTCCTCGGTGCACCCGGGCCGCGTGGCCACGGACATGCAGGAGCAGCTGCACGAGTACATGGGCCGGGAGTACCGCCCGGAGGAGTGGATCCGCCCCGAGCAGATCGCCGCGGCGGTGCGCCTGGTGGTGGACGCGGACCGGACCTCGGAGGTGGAGGTCGTCTCGGTGCGTCCCTCCGGGATGCACTGACGCGGGCACCCGGTTCCGGCGCACCACGGCGCGGGCACACCAAGGCGCAGGAACACCAGGGCACTGCCCCCGGGGCGCGGGTACGCCGGCGGGGACGTCCCGGGCCGGCCGAGGGTGAGGGGCGGGTCTACAGCCCCATCCACTCCGCCTTGAGCCGGTCCACCGTGCCGTCGCGCGTGACCCGGTCCAGGGTGCGGTTCACGGCGCCGAGGACCTCGGTGTTGCCCTTCTTCACGGCCACGCCGAGGTTCTCGTTGGTGTCCACGGTCTGGGCGAGCCGCAGGTCCGGGTGGTTCTTGGCCTCCCAGGACAGCGTGGAGATGTTCCCGGACACCGCCTCGACCTCCCCGGAGCGCAGGGCCTGGAACATCTGCCCCACGTCCTCGAACTCCTTCACGGCGAGCTTCCTGTCCTTCGCGTACTGCTCCCCGGAGCTCGCGCGCTGGACGCCCACGGTCGCCCGGCCCACGGAGCCGAATCCCGTGATGCCGGAGTCCTTCGCGGTGAGCAGCGCGATCTGGTCGTTGAAGTACGGCTGGGAGAAGTCCACGTCCCGCCGCCGTTGCGCGGTGATGGTCATGCCGGAGATCGCGGCGTCGCACCGGCCCGTGTCCAGTGCGTCACCGGAGACCAGCGTGTGGAAGTCCGCCTGCGCCACCTGCAGGCTCCTGCCCATGTCGTGGGCGATCTCCTGCCCCAGGGACATGTCAAAGCCCACGGTCTTGCCGTCGCGCTCGAACTCGAACGGCGCGTAGGGGGAGTCGGTGCACACCGTGAACGTCCCGGCGCTGCCGCTCGCACCGGCCTGTTCCCCCGAGGACGAGCCGCACCCCGCGAGCGCCAGCCCCACCGCCCAGACGGCGGCGAGCACGGGCGCGGACCGGCGCGCAGTGGCCATGGGAACTCCTCGTCGAGTGGTCCTGGACGTGTGGCGATCGTACTATGCGCCTCACCCTTCCGGAGGGGGTCCCACTCGCGGGGCTGTTCAGCGTGCGGGCAGCGACTCCAGCATGGGCCGCAGCTTGGCCCACGTCTCCGCGAGCTCGGCGCGGGGGTCGGACTCCGCGACGATCCCGCACCCGGCACTGACCCGCGCACGGTGCGCGTCCAGCTGGACCGCCCCGCGCAGGGCGATGCCCCACTCGCCGTTGCCGGCGCCGTCGAGCCAGCCCACGGGCCCGGCGTAGAGGCCGCGGTCCATGCGCTCGAGGTCCTCGATCACGGCGCCCGCGGTCTCGGTGGGGGTGCCGCACACTGCGGCGGTGGGGTGCACCGCCTCCGCGAGCTCCAGCGCGGAGGGCAGGGTGCCGTCCACGCCGGCGCGCAGCCGGGCGGTGACGTCCGAGGCGAGGTGCCAGACGTTCGGCAGGTCCAGGATGAACGGCCGCTCGCCGCCCGAGACCTCGTCCGCGTACGGGGACAGACCGGCGACCAGCGACTCCACGGCGAAGCGGTGCTCGCGCTGCTGCTTCTCGGAGCCGCCCAGCTCGGTGATGGCGAAGTCATCGGGGTTCGCCCCGTCCGGGAGGTCCTGCCGGTCCAGCGTCCCGGCGAGCACGCGCGCGGACGCCGTGCCGCGGTGCACGCGGACGAGCATCTCCGGGGTCGCGCCCAGCAGCCGCCCGGACCCCTCCTCCGGGGAGTCCTCGTCCCCGAGCCGCACGCAGTACGTCCAGCACGTGGCAAAGCGCTCGCTGAGCCGCCCCAGCACCGCGCCCAGCTCGATGGGCCGCCCGGTGTCCACCACCACGTCCCGCGCGAGCACGAGCTTGTCCAGCTCGCCCGCCCGGATCATGGCCACGCCGTCCGCCACCGCGGCCATCCACTCGCCTTCGTCCAGCGTGCCGGGCACGGCCGTGGGGTACGACGACGCCGCGCCGCCGGCCGCGGGTCCGTCCAGCCGCTCCGGGGTGGCGCCCGCGACGGGCCCGGGGGCCACGCGTGCCAGACGGGACCAGGCGGCGTCGACGTCCGCGGGGGTGGGCACGGTGGCTCCGGGCACGATCAGGGTCAGCCACGCGGCGTCGTCGTCGGTGCCCACCACGAGTTCGGGGACCACGAGTCCGGAGGCCGCGGTGGAGGAGGGGGCGAAGGCGAAGGCGCCGAACGCGAGCAGTCCCGTTCCCGGGCGGCGGACCCGGTCCTCGACCGCGGCGTCCTGGCGCACGGCGTCCCACCACACGCGCGCGGCGGTGAACCGGGTGCCACCGCGGACCCGGAACGTGGCCGCGCGGCCGAGCCCCACGAGTCCCCGGCCGCGCACGATCCACGTGGCGGGATCGGGGCCGTCCAGCAGGCGGCGGACGTCCGGGTCGCGTGCGAATCCGGCGGCGGAGGGGACGTCCGAGAGGGGGAGGGTGAGCGCGCTCAGGGTGGGCGCGGGGAGCTCTGTTGTCATCGCCCACCAGCATAGGACGCGCGCGGGAGGACCGGCCGCGCGCGCCGGGTGCGGGCGGGGAGCGCGCGGGGCGTGCTGTGCCGCGGCGTCGGAGGGCGGTGGCACAATGAGCGCTGCACCACCCAGGGGCACGCGCGTGCCCGCAAGCCGAGAACGCGGAGGACTGCGGCGCAGTGAAGGTCTTGATCAGCGGGGGCGGCCCCGCGGGCGCCACGGCGGCGTACTGGCTCGCGAGCCACGGCATGGACGTCACGGTCCTGGAGAAGTCCGCGTACCCCCGGGAGAAGGTGTGCGGGGACGGGCTCACCCCGCGGGCCGTGCAGCAGCTGCGCCTCATGGGCGTGCCGCACGGCGAGGCCGAGGGCTACCGGCGCAACCGCGGGCTGCGGCTCGTGGCGTCCGGGCGCACCGTGGAGTTCCCCTGGCCCGAGCTCACCGACTTCCCCTCGTACGGCCTGGTGCGCACGCGCGCGGGCTTCGACGAGGACCTCGTGCGCCACGCCCGCGCCGCGGGGGCGAACGTGGTGGAGCGCCGTTCCGTGAAGGACGTGCTGCGGGACGGCACCGGTCGCGTGGTGGGCGTGCGGGCCGCGGTGCTGGACCCGGAGACCGGACGGCGCACGGCGGAGACCGAGGAGCACCGCGCGGACCTCGTGCTTGCCGCGGACGGCAACTCCACCCGCACCGCCGTGGCCGCCGGGCTGCACCGGCGCACCGACCGGCCCATGGGCGTGGCCGTGCGCACCTACTACCGGTCCCCGCGCTCGGAGCTGGACTGGATGGAGGGCTGGCTCGAGCTCGAGGACGGCACCCGCACCGAGCGCGCCCTGCTGCCCGGCTACGGCTGGATCTTCGGCGTGGGGGACGGCACCGCGAACGTGGGCCTGGGCATCCTGGACACCTCGCCCGCCTTCGGTTCCCTGGACTACCGCGCGGTGCTGCGCAGCTGGACCGCCTCGATGCCCGCCGAGTGGACCTTCGACCCCGAGCACCAGGTGGGCACCGTGGGCTCCGCGGCCCTGCCCATGGCCGGCAACCGCACACCGCACTACGTCCCCGGGCTCATGCTCCTGGGCGACGCCGCCGGGCTCGTCTCCCCGTTCAACGGCGAGGGGATCTCCAACGCCATGGAGTCGGCACTGTTCGCCGCGCAGTGCATTGCGGACGCCGCCGCCGCGAACGGCCCCCAGCAGCGGGAGAACGCCCTGGCCCGCTACCCGCAGCTCGTGCGCGCCGAGTGGGGGGCGCACTTCACGCAGGGCCGGGCGCTCGCCGAGCTCATCGGCCACCCGGCAGTCCTCTCCGCGGCCGTGCGCGCGGGCATGTCCGTCCCGGCGCTCATGCGCTTCGCCGTCCAGGTCATGACGGAGCTCTCGGACCGCCCCGCCCGGACTGTGACGGATCGCGCCATCGCGGTGCTGGACGCGCTGACGCCCGCGGCCTGATTTGTCGATAGAGTGGTGGACCGTGACTGAACCCAGCCGCCCCGAGGGCTCCCTGCGCCTGCCCGCGGGCTTCGAGCTCATTGCCCAGGACCCGCACCTGGGACCCCTCATGCTGCGTTCGCTCGAACGCGTGGAGGAGCGGCTGGACCAGTCCCTGCGCGCCACGGACCAGCTCGCGGACGTCACGGCACGCCACCTGCTGCGCGCCGGCGGCAAGCGGGTGCGCCCCCTGCTCGCACTGCTCGCGGCGGAGGCGGCCGGCAGCATCACGGACGAGGTGGTGGAGGCCGCCGTGGTCGTGGAGCTCACCCACCTGGCCTCCCTCTACCACGACGACGTCATGGACTCCGCTCCCCTGCGCCGCGGTGTGGAGACGGCCCACACCGTGTGGGGCAACACCGTGGCCATCCTCACCGGGGACCTGATCTTCGCCCGCGCCTCCGCCATGGTGTCCGCGCTGGGCCAGGAACCCCTCATGATCCAGGCCACCACGTTCGAGCGGCTCGTGATCGGCCAGCTCAAGGAGACCGCGGGCCCCGCCGAGGGCCAGGACCCCGTGGAGCACTACATCCAGGTGCTTTCCGGCAAGACCGGCTCGCTCATCGCCGCGAGCGGCCAGTACGGTGCGCTGCTGGGCGGCGCACCCCGCTCCGTGGTGGACCTCATGGTGGTCTACGGCGAGAAGGTGGGCCTGGCCTTCCAGCTCGCGGACGACATCATCGACCTCACCGGCCACCCGGACGTCTCCGGCAAGACCCGCGGCACGGACCTGCGCGAGGGCGTGGACACGCTGCCCGTCCTGCTGCTGCGCCGGGACGCCGCCGGCACCGACCCCGGGGTCGCGGCCGCCGCAGAACCTGTCCTCCGTCTGATCGACGGAGACCTCACCGACGACGCCGCCCTGGCCACCGCCGTGGCGGCCGTCTCGGAGCATCCCGCGGCCGCCGAGGCTTGGCAGATCGCCAACCGGTGGGCGGACGAGGCCATCGCAGCCCTGGAACCCCTGCAGGACTGCGTGGCCAAGGCAGCACTGATCGAATTCGCCCACGCGGTGGTCCACCGCAAGGGTTGAGCACTCAGTAAGCTTGAGACATTCATCACCCCTGGAGTATCGGCGACACCCCGTGATGCTCCTGGGGGACACTCTTTTCCGTGTGAGGTTCACGCATGTCCACTGAGAAACCACGTGGTGCCGCCGCCAAGGAAGCATTTTCCGGGCGCACCATGTTCATCTTCGCCGCGATCGGCTCCGCCGTCGGCCTCGGCAACATCTGGCGCTTCCCGTACGTCGCGTACGAAAACGGCGGCGGCGCCTTCATCATCCCCTACCTGGTGGCACTGCTCACCGCGGGCATCCCCCTGCTCATGCTGGACTACGCCATCGGCCACCGCTACCGCGGCTCCGCCCCGCTGTCCTTCCGTCGGCTGCACCCCAAACTCGAGACCATCGGCTGGTGGCAGCTGCTGATCTGCGTGGTGATCGCGATCTACTACGCGCTGATCATCGGCTGGGCCATGCAGTACACCGTCTTCTCCTTCAGCAAGGCGTGGGGTGACGATCCCGCCTCCTTCTTCATGAAGGACTACATGAAGGTCTCGGACCAGGTCACCATCGGCTTCGACTTCATCGGGCCCGTGCTCATCGCCACGGCCATCGCGTGGCTCGTGCTGCTGGTGGTGCTCATGCTGGGCGTGCAGAACGGCATCGGCAAGCTCAACGTGGTGCTGATCCCGCTGCTCGTGGTCATGTTCCTCATCATGGTGGGCATGGCCCTCACGCTGCCCGGCGCCGGCGCCGGTCTGGACGCCCTGTTCACCCCCTCGTGGAGCGCACTGGCGGACTCCTCCGTGTGGGTGGCCGCCTACGGGCAGATCTTCTTCTCCCTCTCCGTGGGCTTCGGCATCATGGTCACCTACGCCTCCTACCTCAAACCCCGCTCGGACCTCTCCGGCTCGGCGCTCGTGGTGGGCTTCGCGAACTCCTCCTTCGAGATCCTCGCCGGCATCGGCGTCTTCGCCGCCCTGGGCTTCATGGCCACGGCCTCGGGGACTGAGGTCTCCGAGGTGGCGACCTCCGGCATCGGCCTGGCGTTCATCGCGTTCCCGGCGATCATCTCCCAGGCGCCGTTCGGGACCCTGATCGGTGTGCTGTTCTTCGGCGCCCTGGCGTTCGCAGGGTTCACCTCCCTGATCTCCATCGTGGAGGTCATCGTGGCCGGCGTGCGCGACAAGCTGGGGCTCTCCCGCCCCGCCGCCGTGGCGCTCGTGGTGCTCCCGCTGGCCGCGGTCTCCCTGCTGTTCTTCCCCACCACCACGGGACTGAACCTGCTGGACGTCGTGGACGCGTTCGTCAACAACTTCGGCATCGTGACCGCGGCTCTGATGTCCGTGATGCTGCTGACCGCGGGGTTCTCCGCGCTGCCCACGCTGCGCGACCACATCAACTCGGTGTCCTCGTTCAAGCTGGGCCGCACGTGGATGATCATGACCGGCGGCATCACCCCGCTGATCCTGGGTTACATCCTCATCGACCAGGTCACCAAGACCGCGTCCGAGGGCTACAACGACATGCCGCAGTGGTTCGTGAACACCTTCGGGTGGGGCATGGCCGCGTCCCTGGTGGTCATCGCCTACCTGCTGTCCCGGATGCCGTGGAGCAGGCGCACGGCGGAGGCCTTCACCAGTCCGGCGCCTCCCATCGAGGACGCCTACCTGGACCGCAAGGCCATTGCGAACAAGCAGTCCCTGACCCACTACGCGGGCACCGCCGGGCGGACCGCGGCCCTGGGCCAGGACTTCTCCCTGCGGGCCATCGACCGCGGCACCGTGGTGCAGAAGGACGCACCCTGGGCACACGCAGCCCCCGGTGAGGTCGCGTCCCGGCGCTCCACAGCGGGGTCCCCCGTCAGCCACTCCGAAGGAGAACTCTCATGAGCACCAGCGCCGTCGTCATGATGATCGTCGCCATGGTCATGGTCTGGGGAGGACTCCTCCTGGCCCTGATCAACATCAAGCGCTCCCCGGAGGAGGTGGACGAGCTCGACACCCCGGCCCCCGGAGAGCAGGACCGCGTCCCGGACGAGGACGCCGTTCGGACCGGGGAGCCCGCGGCCCCCGGCCGCCGCGCCTGATCTGCGCCTGCCCCACGGCTCCACCCGCAGCAGAGGCCGCCCCGGACCACGTGTCCGGGGCGGCCTTCCGCGTTCCGCCTCTCGAGCGCCGGTGGACGTCACGCCTTCCCACCCGGACGAGGGACGAGGGGGAACAGTCGGCGGTGGGCAACCCGTGCAGGGCGGGGGTGCGCCTCAGCGGCGGGGGAGCCGGGGTGCGCGCGGGGCGCGGACGGCGTCGAGCACGAGGAGGACCACGGCGCACCACACCAGGGCGAAGCCGACCCAGCGCTCCGGGGGCATGGCCTCGTGGAAGACGGCCACCGCCAGGACGAACTGCCCAATGGGCGCCACGTACTGGATCATCCCCACGGTGCTCAGGGGCAGCCGCGAGGCGGCGGCGCCGAACAGCAGCAGGGGCACGGCGGTGATCACACCGGCGGAGAGCATGAGCAGGAAGTGTCCCGCGCCCTCGGAGGCGAGGGTGATCCCGCCGTGGGTTCCCAGCACCGCCACCGCCACGAGGGCCAGCGGGGTGATCATGGTGGTTTCTCCCGTCAGGGTGACGAGCGCGGAGTAGCGCGAGCCCAGACGGGACTTCACGAGGCCGTAGAAGCCGAACGAGAACGCGAGCCCCAGGGAGAGCCACGGCACGGAGCCGTAGAACACGGCCATCACGAGCACCGCGACGATCCCCACCGCGATGGCCGCCCACTGCAGGGGGCGCAGCTTCTCGTGCAGCACGATCACGCCCAGCAGGATGGCCACGATGGGGTTGATGAAGTACCCCAGGGATGCCTCGAGCGTGTGGCCCGTGGTGGCGGCCACGGTGTACAGCAGCCAGTTCCCCGCGATCAGCACCCCGGCCAGGCCCAGCGCGAGCAGCGCCTGACGGTCCCGGAAGAGCCGGGCGTACTGCCGGAGCCCGCCGGTGACCGCGAGCAGCAGCAGGCAGAACAGCAACGAGAAGAGGATCCGCATGGCCACGATCTCGTACGGGGCGGCCGGGGCGAGCAGCACGAAGTACAGGGGCAGCAGCCCCCAGATGGCGTACGCGCCGAACCCGTAGCCGACACCGGCCCGGACCCGACGGTGGTGGTCGGGATCCGGGCCGGAAGTCGTGGAGTCAGTCACCGGAGCATCCTAACGTCGGTGGCACCGGCGCCAGGACCACTCCTGGGGGACCTTGGTGGGGCTACAGGTCGAAGAACCGGCTCAGGAAGCCGCGCTTCTTCTTGCCCTTGCGCTCCGCCTGCTCGTTGGTCTCGACCTCCTGGCCGTCCACCACGGCGGGCGCCGAGAGGTCGTCGTCCGCTGCGCCGGGACCGGCCACGGTCTCGCGCTCCACGACCTCCTCGCGCGCCACGCGCTCCTCGCGGGCGGCGGCGTCCCGGTGCGCGGTGGTGCGCTCCTCGGTCTCCGCGGCGGTCCCGCGCTCGGCGTCCGCAGGCTCCGGCATGGGCTCCTCGCGCTCGGGAGCACCGGGCTGGGAGGCGGCGAGCCCGGGATCGGGGATCCGGGACATCGCGGTGGTGTTGGGGTGCGGCGAGGCCTGCGGGCCGGCAGTGGGGGTCTCGCCCTGCGGGCCGGGCAGCACGGTGGTCTCCACGCGGCCGGGCTCGGCCGGGGCTCGGGTGGGCTCCTGGTCGAACGGCAGGTCCGCGTCCCGCACCTGGCTCGCGGGGACGGCCACGTCCCCCTCGGGCTGCTCGGGCTCGGGCGCCTCGATGTCCTCGGGGGTGAGCTCGCTGGGCAGCGGCTCCTCCTGCGGTGCGGCAGCGGCGGCCGACGCCGCGGCGTCGGCCTCCTCGCGCTCGCGCCGCTTGCGCTCGGCGGCCTCGGCCCGCTGCTGCTCCCCGAGCACCTCGGCCTGGGCGACGGCGGACCGGCGGTCCTCGAGCAGCGCCTCGCGGTGCGTCCGGGCCTGACGCTCCAGCTCACGCAGCTCGTCCTCGCCCACGGAGGGCTCCGCGGGCTCCACGCCGGTGATCTGGTGCTCGTCGAACCAGAAGCGCTGGGCGCCGTCGTGCACGGTGACCACGCACGTGGCGTCCGTGTCCCACTCCACGTGGGCGCCGCGCAGCTTGGCGTAGCTGGCCACGGCCAGGTTGTGGTCCACGGCGGTGTCCGTGGTGAGGGACTCGCCGATCACCTGCATCATGCGTTGCTCCGTGAGGCGGGGCAGCTCGAACTCCGCGCCGTCCAGCAGTAGCCATGCGGTGATGTTGCCACCCGCGCGGGCCGGGTAGTGCGCGTAGAGACCCGTGGCGGCCTTGGCGGCCAGCGTGAGGCGCCGGGCCAGTCCGTCCTGCAGGGGCAGCTCGTCCGTGGTCAGCTCCGCCACACCGTGGCGCTCACCGGCCTGCCTGGTCTGCACGGCCGCTGAGACCACCTGTGGGTCGAAGTGCCCGAGCTCCTGCCAGGACCACACGAACGAACCGCGCGCCGCGGACTCCGTGCCCAGCAGGTAGGGGGTCAGCGTGACGGGCGGGGTGGTGCGCAGGGTGAACGACGGCGCGGAGAAGTCCACGTCCCATTCCGCACCCTGGGACAGTTCCGCCAGCACTGCCTGGTATTCGGTGGAGAGGAAGATCGACGCGTCGATCAGCTCCTGCAGAGTTTTTGTCATGGCCCCAGGCTAACAACTGGGGCGGACTCCCACAGGGAGCGCCCGGCCCGCCCGCGCAGGGCACGGCGTCGCCCCGCAGCCCGGGAACGGCGGCACCCCCGGCACCGCCCGCCCGCGCCGGCACCGGGGATCCGTGGTGACCCCGCGCACGTTGGCTAGGCTGGGCGTGCGCGCGGCCCGGTGACCTGCCGGGAACCCACCGCGCCGCCCGCGACCACCGGGCCCGGAGGGACCGGGCCGAAGGGACACTGACTGCACATGAGCTCTGCACCCCAGAACGCCTCGGAGACCCCCGCCCCCACCGAGCGCGAGCTCGTGACCCGGGTGGGTGAGTGGGTGATGTCCGTCCTGCGCACGGAGCCGGGGTGGGACTCCATGCTCGTGGAGTTCAAGCCCCAGGGCGGGCGCGTGCACCTGCGCGTGATCGAGAACCGCGACGGCACGGCGATCCCGGGTGCCGCGGGCCCCGTCAAGGTGGACAGCCCCGTGCTGGAGACCCTCGCGCAGCTGCAGCGTGCGTGCTTCGTACCCGGACGCGGCAGCTGGTTCTCCGCCTCCGTGACCCTGACCGCGCAGGGCTGGCCCGAGCCCACGCTGCGCACGAGCGCGTCCTACCACTTCCGGGACATGCCCCACACCTACGCGCAGGAGGGCCCCTACACGGGTCAGGACGTCCTGGACCAGCTCACCCGCTTCCCCCGCACCCAGGAGGGCACGCCGCTGTGGGCCGTGGAGCTCGCGCACACCGCGGGCCTCGAGCTGCCGTACGCCGAGCGCGCCGAGGATGAGGTCCGGGGTGACGTGCACCCGCGCCTGCGCGCGGCGGTCCTCGCGCACGGTGAGGAACCGGGCCAGCGCGCGCTCGCCGGGGTCTTGCGGGAGGCCCTGGCCGGCACGGTGCTCCTGGACGTCACCGGCTCGGACCTCGTGCCCGGGGAGGACGACCAGCCCGTGGGGCCGGAGTCCAGCATCCGGGTGCAGACCCTCTCCCAGCCGGACGGCCGCAGGGCGCTCGCGGTGTACACCTCCGCGGACGAGGCACGCGCGATGTTCTCCGCGAGCAACCAGGACCCCCAGCGCACGGAGCCCGTGCTGCTGCGCCAGCGCGCCAGCGCCATGCTCGGGATGGTCGTGCAGGACGCGCAGTACCACGAGATCGTGGTGGACCCCGCCTCCGAGCACGCGCTGCGGATCCCCCGCGAGCAGATCGAGTGGGTGGCCCGCTCCCCCCACAACGAGCCCCTCAAGCAGGCCCTGCTGGACGACAACATGGCCAACGTCCTGGGCGCGCTGTTCAACCCGGAGGGCCACCTGATGCTCGGCACCCGGGGCGAGGGAGAGGACACGATCCCCGTGATGGTGCGCCCGGAGGAGGAGGGTGCCGCGCCCGACACGCTGCTGGTCTTCACCTCCGCGGCCGAGGTGGCCGCACTGGACCCCGAGCTCACGGTGCGTTCGGCGCCCTCGCGCCAGATCCTGCAGTTCGCGCTGGACGCCGGTGTGGACGCCATCTGCCTCAACGCCATGGCCCCCGTGGCCACCCTGCCGGCCGAGCAGCTGCGGGAGATGCTCGACCTCGTCACCCAGCGCGAGCAGGCCGGCGCCCCGGGCCAGGAGGCTTCCGGCGCGGGCGCCTCCGGTGCGGAGGCCACCGAGCAGAACTGACGCGTCGGGAACGACGACGCCGCGCGGCGTCGTCGTCCCCGACGGCGCGCCGCACGCGTGGGCACCCAATGGCGAACCGGGCTCCCGAACGAGACCGGCCCCGCCCCCGCCGAAGCGGGAACGGGGCCGGTGCGCGTGGTGGAGCGGGACGTCAGCGCCCGCTCACCGTGCGGGGATCAGATGCCGTAGGCGTCCGTCCCGGCGTTGCGGGCCTCGGCCTCGCGCACGCGGCGGCCGAGATCGGCGTCCACCTTCTCCCAGTACTGGAAGGCCGCCTCCTTGATGGTGGCGTCCGTGACATCGCCGATGTGACCGGCGATGTTCTCCACGGTCTCGGCCTTCTCCTCGTCGTTGAAGACCTCGCGGTAGAGGGTGCCGGCCTGACCGAAGTCGTCGTCCTCGGAGTGCAGGGTGGCGGCGGTGCGCAGCAGCTCACCGTCGGACTCCCAGCGCATGTTGTCCGCCACGGCCGGACCCACACCGGCCACGGGGCCGCCCTTGGTGTTGGGCGCGTAGACGGGCTGGTTCGGGTGCTTGAACGAGTACCGCATGGGCCCGTCCTGCGAGTAGGAGTTCTGCTCCGAGCGGTACGGGAAGTTCACGGGCAGGTCCGCGAAGTTCGCGCCGATGCGGTGACGGTGCGTGTCCGGGTAGGAGAACACACGGGTCATGAGCATCTTGTCCGGGGAGATCTCCACACCGGGGACGGTGTTGCTGGGGGAGAACGCCGCCTGCTCGATCTGTGCGAAGTAGTTCAGGGGGTTCTGGTTCAGCGTGAACTTGCCCACCTTGATGCGCGGGTAGTCCTTCTTGGAGATCGTCTTGGTGACGTCGAAGGGGTTGAAGCGGTACGTCTTGGCGTCCTCGTACGGCATGACCTGCACGTACATGGTCCAGGACGGGAAGTCGCCCTTCTCGATGGAGTCGAAGAGGTCGCGGCGGTGCGCATCGGCGTCCTTGCCCGCGATCTCCTCGGCCTCGGCACCCGTGAGGCCCTCGGTGCCCTGGTCGGAGATGAAGTGGTACTTCACCCAGAAGCGCTCCCCGGCCTCGTTGCTCCACTGGTAGGTGTGGGAGCCGTAGCCGTTCATGTGGCGGTAGGTCTTCGGGATGCCGCGGGGGCCCATGAGGTAGGTGACCTGGTGGGCGGACTCCGGGGACTGGGTCCAGAAGTCCCACTGCATGGTGTTGTCACGCATGCCGGAACCGGGCAGACGCTTCTGCGAGTGGATGAAGTCCGGGAACTTGATGCCGTCGCGCACGAAGAAGATCGGGGTGTTGTTGCCCACGATGTCCAGGTTGCCCTCGGTGGTGTAGAACTTCAGGGCGAAGCCGCGGGGGTCGCGCCAGGTGTCCGGGGAGCCCTGCTCGCCGGCCACGGTGGAGAAGCGCGCCAGCATGGGGGACTTGGTGCCGGGCTGGAACACGGCGGCCTTGGTGTACTGGGAGACGTCCTCGGTGATCTCGAGCTCACCGAAGGCACCCGCGCCCTTGGCGTGCACCACGCGCTCGGGAACGCGCTCGCGGTCGAATGCTGCGAGCTTCTCCACGACGTAGGAGTCGTGCAGGACGATCGGGCCGTCCGCGCCCACGCTCAGGGAGTGGGCGTCCGCGTTGGTGGGAACCGGCTGGCCCTCTTGGTTGGTGGTGAACGAGCCGGTCTTGCGCAGGCCGTGCTCGTGGGGAGTGGTGTCAGACATGATTCCTCCTGGGTGATGGATGGGATCCGACGAAGAAGTGGACTTACTGGGCCTCCGGGGCACCCGCCGCAGCGTCCTGCTGACACTGCGGGCAGATCCCCCGGTACACCACCTCCGCGGACAGCAGCTGGAAGCCGTGGTCCTGGGAGGGTGTGAGACACGGCGCGTGTCCCACCGCGCACGGCACGTCCTGGATGACTCCGCAACGGATGCAGTACGCGTGGTGGTGGTTGTCCCCGGTGCGGATCTCGTACCGCGCCGGGGAGCCGGGCGGTTCGAACTTGGAGACCATGCCGATGGCCGTGAGGTCCGCGAGGACCACGTAGACGGACTGGACGGACATGTTGGGCAGGACCGAGCGGACCTGCTGCACGGTGTCCTCCGCCGTGGCGTGCGGTACGGACTCCACGGCGTCGAGCACCGCGAGACGTTGCTTGGTGACCCTGCGCCCGTGCGAGCGCAGGTGCGAGGTCCACGCAGCCCGCGAGGGGTGCGGTGCGATCTCGGCGGTGGTCTCCATGGCTCTGATCCTAGTCTTATTCTGAGCCATTCACAATAGTTAGGGTGACCTCACCCACGTCTCCCGGTGCCTCCCGCCGCCTCGAGAGCGTGCGCGGGCGGCGCCACGTCCCGACCCTCGGAGGGGGTGCGGTCCCGCTGAACCCGCCCCGGCGACGTCGCGCGGGACGGCCGCGGGCGGCGTCGCCGGACCCGCCGAAAAAAGTTTTCGGATTTCCGCGTCACGATCCGTCACCCCACGCGTCTACACAGTGGATCGCGTGCGGGCTGCACGAGATCCCGGACGGTCCGATCGCTCTGGGACCGACGAGCCGGTGCCACGGTCAGTACGGGGACACGTTGCGTGGCCACCGGTGGGCGAGAGCGTCTCTTCGCCGGGCGGGCTGCCCGGCACGGGGGAGAGGAGAGCGGTACTAGGAGACGGGGGCGGGACCGGTGGGGGCCGGTTCCGCCCCCGATCGCGGACCGTGTGCCCGGCCACGCAGAGCCGCAGACCTGCCCCGGAGCGCACGCCGGCGCGCGGAGCCCGTGCCGTGGTGCAGCGGAGGCAACAGTCTGTCGCCTCCCAGATGATGCTGACACAATGTCACCAGACCGCCCCCACACCACGTGCCGAGAGAGTGCCATGCGAGACAGTGCAGGCTCCGCAGTCCCCGGTCTCCCCGACCCCGCGGAGGGCCCCGCCAGTGACGAACTGCTGCTCGCGGCCGTGCGCGCCGGAGACAGCGCCGCGTTCGGAGAGCTGTTCGAGCGCCACCGCGGGGCCGCCCTGGCAGTGGCCCGGATGCACTCGCGCGGCGAGGCGGATGCCCAGGACCTCGTCTCGGAGGCGTTCACGCGCGTGCTCGCACTGCTGCGGGAGGGCCGCGGCCCCCGCGAGTTCCTGCGTGCCTACCTGGTCACGGCCGTCTCCCGGCTCGCGGCGGACCGCGCGAACGACCTCAGCCGCACACGCCCCGAGGAGCCCCGGCCGGACGGGCCGCTGGACCAGGTGCAGCTCTTCGACGACACCGTGGTGCGCCAGGTGGACTCCGCCGTGGTGTCCCGCGCGTTCGCGTCCCTGCCCGAGCGCTGGCAGGAGGTGCTGTGGTACCTCGAGGTGGAAGGCCGCCGCCCGCGCCAGGTGGCGGCAGTGGTGGGCATGCAGCCCAATGCCGTGTCCGCGCTGGGCAAGCGCGCCCGCGAGGGTCTGCGCACCGCCTACATGCAGGAGCACGTCTCCGCACGGGCGCTCGAGGACTGCCACCAGTTCTCGTCCCAGCTGGGCGGGTTCGTCCGTGGCTCCCTCACCCCCTCGCGCACCAAGGTGGTCCAGGACCACCTGGACACCTGCTGCCGCTGCACCGCCGAGTACCTGCAGCTGCAGGATCTCGGCCTCGGCATGCGCGGCTGGCTCCTGCCGGTCCTCGCCGGGCTGCCCCTGTGGGAGGGCGCCGGCGGCCGCCTCACCGAGGTGCTGGGGGGCCTTCCGCTCACCGGCGGGGGTGCGGGGGGTCCAGCAGGAGTGCACGACGTCGCCGGGTCCGCGGGTCACGCCACGAGCGGCCCTGCTCCCGGCGGGTCCAACGGGGCAAAAGCCTCCGGCGGGTCCGGAGCGGCCGGATGGGCCGTCGGTCTCGCCGGTTCGGGCACGGCGAGCGCGGCGGCCGTCGTCGCGCTCGCGGTGGTCGCCGCCACCGCGGTGGGCTACACCGCACTCCACGGTTCCTCCGAGGACCCCGCACCGGAAGCGGTGGCCACGCAGAGCGTGGGGGCAGACGGGCAGGGAAGTGACCGCGCGGCGTCGTCCGCGGCCGCGACGCCCGGCGCGCAGGGTGCGGATGCCGGTTCCCCCCAGCACGACGCCGCACCGTCCGGAGGTGCCGCCCCCGGCGGCGGGATGGCAGCAGACCCCGGCGCAGCTGCGGCGGGGGAGGGCGCGGAGCCCGGTTCCGGCGCGGACACCCATGCATCCGGGCCCGAGGAGGCCGTGCCGTCCGCACCGTTCCTCCCCGGCACCGCGCCGGAGTGGACCCTGCCGCGAGAGCTGCCCGAACCGGCGGCAAGTGTGCCCGTGTCCGTGCCCACCGTGCCCACCGTGCCTCCTGCGTCCCCGCCGCCGGAGGTCGTGACGCCGTCCCCGCAGACGTCCCCCGGCGAACCGGGAGGCGGCAGCGCCCCGGCGCCCAGCGGCACCGGGCCGCCGGTCCCGTCCGAGCCGCAGCCGTCCCACCCTGCACCCTCCGAGGACCCCTGCGACTGGATCATCGGCTCCGTGATCCTGCCGTTGTGCCCGCCCTGGGCTCCATAGCCCGGAGGGGCGCTCGCCGCGTCTTCCCGACCCCCCCGCCGCGGGCACCGTGGGTGCCCGTCCGATCCCCGAGGAGATCCCTCTGATGCACCGTCACTACAACGGATTGAAGACCGTCCTGCTGCTGGGCGGGATGTGGGTGGTGCTGCTGGCCATCGGCTGGGCCATTGCGGGCGCCACGCGCAACTCGGTGTTCATCGTGGTCTTTGCGCTCGTGGGCCTGCTCGGAACCGCCTACAGCTACTGGAACTCGGACAAGCTGGCCATCCGGTCCATGCGTGCGGTTCCCGTGACGCCCCAGCAGGCGCCCAGCATGTACCGGATCGTGCACGAGCTGTCCCAGCGGGCCGGACAGCCCATGCCGCGGCTGTTCATCGCGCCCACCATGAGCCCCAATGCGTTCGCCACGGGGCGCAACCCCGAGCACGCGGCGGTGTGCTGCACCGAGGGCATCCTGCAGATCCTGGACGAGCGCGAGCTGCGCGGCGTGCTGGGCCACGAACTCATGCACGTCTACAACCGGGACATCCTGACCTCCTCGGTGGCCGCCGCCGTGGCCGGGATCATCACCTCCGCGGCGCAGATGCTGCAGTTCGCGGCGTTCTTCGGAGGGGGCCGCGGGGAGGACAACCGCGGTGGCAATCCCCTGGTGGGACTCCTCCTGGCCTTCCTGGCGCCCCTGGCCGCCGCGGTGATCCAGATGGCGATCTCCCGCACCCGGGAGTACGACGCCGACGAGGACGGCTCCGCGCTCACCGGGGACCCCCTGGCGCTCGCGTCCGCCCTCCGCAAGATCGAGGGCGGGGCCTCGCAGCGGCCCATGGACCCCGCGGACCAGAAGCTGGTCAACACCTCGCACCTGATGATCGCCAACCCGTTCCGCGGCGGGAGCGTCTCCGGGCTGTTCCGCACGCACCCGAGCACGGCCGACCGCGTGGCGCGGCTCGAGGCCATGGCGCGCGGCGGCGGGTCCGCGGGCGGGCGCTGAGCCGCCGCCGGCCCGGGCGGCGTCGTCCGGGGAACCCCGCGCTCTGCCGGGTGCGGGCAGAACCGGCGCCCAGGGGAAAGGGCCGGAACGGTGACACCGTTCCGGCCCTTTCCCGTGTGCTCTAGCGGTAGTTCATGAACTGCAGATCGACCTCGAGATCCGCGCCCTTGAGCAGCGCGATCACGTCCTGGAGGTCGTCGCGGGACTTGGAGGACACCCGCAGCTCGTCGCCCTGGATGGTGGCCTTCACGCCCTTGGGGCCCTCGTCCCGGATGAGCTTGGTGATCTTCTTGGCCTGGTCCTGGGCGATGCCCTCCTTGATGGAGGACTCGATGCGGTACTCCTTGCCGGAGGCGTACGGCTCACCGGAGTCCAGGGACTTCAGGGAGATCCCGCGTTTGACCAGCTTGGACTGGAACACGTCCAGCACCGCCTCGGCCCGCTCCTGGGAGTTGGCCTTGACCATGATCTTCTCGCCGGAGAAGTCGATGTCCGCGCCCACGCCGCGGAAGTCGTAGCGCTGCGCCACTTCCTTCTGCGCCTGGTTCAGGGCGTTCGCGACCTCTTGCTTGTCCACCTTGCTGACCACGTCGAACGATGATTCGGATGCCACTGTCTACTCCTCGACTGCTCGGGTGCGAACCGGGGGACGCGGGAGAGCGGTGCGCTCAGGCGTCCCAAAACTGCCTGACCCGGTCCGCGAGCAGGCGCCCCTGCGCGAGACCGGCCTCGAACGAGGGTATCCGACTCGCCGGGTCCAGGGGATTGGTCCCGAAGGCCGCGTGGCTCGCCGCGTCCGCGGTCACGTGCAGCGCGCTGCCCGTCTCCTCGATCAGCCGCAGCGACTGCTCCAGGGTGGGCCCGAACGGGCTCGTGGGTGGCTCCGGATTGCACGAGAGCACGAGCACCCGGTCGTGGCCCGCGGCGAGGTCCGCGTTCGTGGCGGAGCGCATGCCGCCGTCCATGTAGGCCCTGTCGCCGATATGCACCAGTGGGAACACCAGCGGCACCGTGCAGCTCGCGGCCACGGCCCGCACCAGGGGAACACCGCCGTCCGCGTCGAACACGGTGAACCCGCCGTCAGCGATGTCCACGGCGGTGACTGCGAGCCGGCCCTCCGGCCAGTCCTGCGGCAGGGCGTGGCCGATCCGCGCGAGCCAGTCCTCCTCGCTCATGGCCGCGGACGACGACGCCGCCCGCGCCCCGATCCGCGCGCGGCCGTCCCGCTCGTCCTGCGCGCCCTGGGCCGCCTCGGCCATCAGCTGCAGGAAGGCCTCCGGGTCGAACGGCGGTGCCGCCGACGCGGAGGCGGGCCGTGCGGCGTCGTCCTCACCGCCCCGCGAGAACTCGGCGCGCAGGGAGTCGGTGCCCAGGGACCCGGCGCGCAGCCGCACCGCCACGGACGAGCCCGCGGACGTGCCGACCACGAGGTCCGCGGACCCCAGGTCCACCCCGGCCGCCAGCAGCGCCGAGAGCAGTCCGCTCTCCCAGGCGATGCCCGCCGTGCCGCCGCCCCCGAGGACGATGGCCCGAGTGGTGGGTGAGGAACCGGCGCCGGTGTCCGGCCCGGCGTCGGCAGGGGTGGGGTGCCCGGGGTTCCGGGTGGTGGTGCGCGTGGGGTCCTGCATGGTGTCCGCCTCCGTGGTGTGGGTTCCGGTGCCCTCCCAGGGTAGGAGGGTGCCGGTGCAGGGCCCGGCTTCCGCCCGGCGGCGGGGCGATTTGGGGCCCCTGCGGCTGTCCGTGTACTGTTGAGGTGCTTCGCCGCGCGGTACCACCGCGTGCGCTGGGCGTCTCGGCAGGTTACCCGAGCGGCCAAAGGGGGCTGACTGTAAATCAGCTGGCAATGCCTACGGGGGTTCGAATCCCTCACCTGCCACCGAGATCCACGGGAGCGGCGCGAACCGCTCCACCAAGGGACGTCCCGGACCGAACGGTCCGGGACGTCCCTTTTTCTCGTGGCCGGTCCCGTCGGCCGTCTCCTGCGGAGCGTGGCGCCTCCTGCTCTCCAGGCCGCTTCGGCCCGCCCCGGTGCCGGTGGCACTGCCCATTCCCCAGTGTCCGTTGCCCGGGGCCGCGGACCGCGTGTCCAGTCGAGGGGCGTTCCTTGAGCCCGCAGTGAACTGTCTGGAACCCGCCGGAGGCACGGTCCTAGGGTGTGGGGCATGGCTACCGTAGACATCACCCAGGACACCCTGGGCCAGACCATTTCCGACAACGACATCGTCCTGCTGGACTGGTGGGCGGAGTGGTGCGGACCGTGCAAGCAGTTCGCCCCCACCTACGAGGCCGCGTCCGAGAAGCACCCCGAGATCGTGTTCGGCAAGGTGGACACCGAGGCTGAGCAGGGGCTTGCCGCAGCCGCCCAGATCTCCTCCATCCCCACCCTCATGGCGTTCCGCGAGGGCATCCTCGTCTTCTCGCAGCCGGGCGCTCTGCCGGCCGCATCCCTCGACCAGGTGGTCGACGCCGTCAAGAACCTGGACATGAACGAGGTTCGTGCGGAGGTCGAGAAGCAGGCCGCCGAGGCAGAGTCCGCGGCGGAGCCCGAGGCCCCGCAGAACTGACGCGCGCGCCGACCGCCGGCGTCGTGCTTCGGCGCGTGCGGGGCCTCGCAATGACGTGAGCGGTGCGGGCGGGGGAGCGGCGCGCCCCGTCCGGTCCGCATCCAGCACGAGGGCGGTTCCCCGGTGGGGGAACCGCCCTCGTGGCGTGTCTGGCGAGGTGCTGAACCCGCGCGGCGTCGTCCGCTACGCGGCGGAGACCCCCAGCAGGGAGCCGATCAGGAACGTGGCGCCCAGGGCGATGGCACCGCCCACGACCACGCGGACGGCCGCGCGTGCCACGTGCGGCGTCCTGCCGAGGCGCGCTCCGAGCGTGCCCGTGAGGGCGAGAGCCACCAGGACCGCCACGAACGTGACCGGGATCCGCCACTCCGGGGGCGGCAGCAGGATGGCGAGCATGGGCAGGAGGGAGCCCAGGAAGAACGCCAGGGCGGAGGAGATGGCGGCGGACCACGGATTGACGATGTCGTCCGGGTCGATCCCGAGCTCGGCGTCCAGGTGGGCGCGCAGCACGTCCTTCTCCGAGAGCTCCAGGGCCACCTGCTTGGCCGTGGCCTCGCTGAGCCCGCGCTCCCGGTAGAGCTCCGCGAGCTCCTCCAGCTCCGCCTCGGGCATCTCCTGCAGCTCCCGCTTCTCCTTCTCGATGAGAGCTTCCTCGGAGTCCTTCTGGCTGGACACGGACACGTACTCGCCGAGGGCCATGGACAGCGCCCCGCCGATCACGGCCGCGGAACCCGCCACGAGGATGGGCCCGTTGGCGGCGGTCGCCCCGGCCACACCCACCACGGTGGCGGCCACGGAGACGATGCCGTCGTTGGCGCCCAGGACTGCGGCGCGCAGCTTGTTGAGTCGGTCCCCTGATTTCTCGGCATGGGGCTCTGCCACGGTGTGCTCAGACATGCGAGTAGTGTGCGCCGGATCTCCACGGGCTGCCAGCCAGGGAAGCCATACCTTAACGAGACCGTCCGGTTCCCAGGCGCGGGCAGGTCAGTGGCGTCGGTGGTCCTGCGGGCTCAGCCGCGGACCGAAGGACGGCTTGCGGTGACCGCTGGCCTTGAGGAGCCGCACCACTCGCTGCCGGTGTCCGCGCCAGGGTTCGAGCAGCTCGAGCATCCGCTCGTCGGAGCCCGGCGCACCGTCGAAGAACCAGCACACGTGGTCCGCCAGGTGGTAGTCGTAGACGCTCACCCCGTCCGGGTCCCCGTGGGTGCACTGCGTGATCTCCGCGGCCGTCCACGGTCCGATCCCACTGATCGACTGCAGGGCGGCCCGGACACTCGCGGGATCCTCCCGGTGGGAGAGCCGCTCCAGGGCGGAGGCCCGTTGCACGGTGCGCATCACGGTGGCCGAGCGCGCAGGGTCCACTCCCGCGCGGTGCCACTGCCAGGACGGCACCCGCCGCCACTGCTCGGCGGTGGGCGGCACCCTCATGCCCTGCGGGGCGGGGCCGGGTGCGGGCTCGGCGATCCACCGCAGCAGGGCGCGGTAGGCGCGCACCGCCTCGAGCGCCGTCACCCGCTGCTCCAGGATGGCGACCACGGCCCGGTCCAGGACCGCACCGGTGGCGGGCAGTCGCAGCCCGGGGTGCTCGTGCCGGGCCCGGACGAGCACGTGGGGCAGCTGTGCGAACCCCGGCGAGGACTCGAACTCCTCCCACGAGTCACGGGCACCGACCCACGCCGGCGCGCGCTCGATCCACACCGACGCCCCGGGGCCCCACGCCTCCGCGACCACGTCCCGGTGCAGAGGGTTCTCCCCGCTGGTCCGTGGGGGCCTGGTGAAGCGTGCGCCCACGGGCAGGCCTGCGCAGCGGGTGGTGAGCCACGCGCAGTCCTCACTCAGCACGCGCACCGTGGGGTCCTCGGCACCGCGTCCCAGCACGCGCAGCGTCTGCCCCAGGTGCAGGGGCCCGGGCGGTGTCCAGCGCCGCCGCACGGGGTCTGCACCCGGGCAGCGCTGCGCGTCCGCCTGAGTGGTCGTCACCTCCGTGGTCATGTCCGCGATGCTCCCAGGGCGCTCCGACATGCACAGGCACCCTGACGTGCGCAGGCGCTCCCGGGGCTGCGACCCCACCGCCACGGGGTCAGGTGGCCCCCGGGGTATCCTGCCGCGGAGGCGTCGCACGCCCCCCGTGCGCCCGGGCGGACCGCCGCCGTCCGCGCACGTCGATCCTCGGACCACGGAAGGGGAGCACCGGACATGCACCGCAGCGCCGTCCCCCGTCTGCTCCCCGCGCTGGTGGGCGCCGTGGCCACGTCCCTGTACGGCGCGTTCTCCTGGAGCCAGTGGATCCGCGGGGAGACGCCCTCGTGGGACAACGCGATCTTCACGCAGCTGCTGTCCTCGTACGCGGCGGGTCACGGTCCGGTGGTGGACATCAAGGGCCACGGGTACAACCTCCTGGGGGACCACTTCCACCCCCTCGTGGCGCTCCTGGCGCCCGTGTACCGGATCTTCCCCTCGGCCCTGACACCCATGCTCCTGCAGGACGCCCTGTTCGGGGTCTCCGCCGCGCTCATCACCCGCTGCGCACTGCGGGTGCTGCACCCCGCGCCCGCGGCCGCGATCGGCTGCGCCTACGCCCTGAGCTTCGGGCTCCAGAACGCGGCAGCGGTGCAATTCCACGAGATTGCGCTCGCCGTGCCGCTGCTGGCCGCCGGCCTGACCGCCCTGCGCGAGCAGCGCTGGCTCGCGGCGACACTGTGGACCGCCCCCGTGGCCCTCGTGAAGGAAGATCTCGGGATCACGGTCGCGGCGGCCGGCGGCCTGATGCTCGGGCACGCCCTGCGCCCCTCCCTGCGCCGTGGCCTCCCCGCGGTACGACGCCGCTGGGCCGCGCTGTCCTCGGACGCCGCCCCCGTGGGCGCCGTCGCGGGAAGGCCCGGCGGGAGGCGGGACGCCCCCGTGGTGCCGCGCGACACCGCGCTGCTGTGCGGCGTCGTGCTGGTGGTGTGGGGCCTCGCGGTGACCGCGTTCGCGGTGGGGGTGGCGCTGCCCGCACTGAACCCGGACGGGGCGTTCGCCTACGCGGACAGACTGGACGTCGCAGGCCTGCTCCGGGACCCCGCGAGCGCGGTGATCCTCCAAGTGGCGCCCGCGCAGAAGCTCGGGACGTGGCTCCTGCTGCTGCTCGCCGGTGCGGTGGTCGCGGTGCGCTCACCCATTGCGCTGGTCGCTCTGCCCACCCTGACGTGGCGCATGCTCTCGCCCCACGAGGGGTACTGGGGGCCGGGGTGGCACTACAGCGCGGTGCTGATGCCGGTGCTGTTCGTGGCGCTGGTGGACGCGGTCGTCCGCCTGCGGGCAGATGCCGCGGCCGCGTTCGGGCGTGCCGAGCGGGGGGACGGCCGTGTGGCGGGCGGACACTGCGGGGACCCCGGACGCGGCGCCCGCGCGGAGGCCTCGGTGCTGTGGGTCATGGCGACCGGAGCGCCGTGGCTCGCCCTCGCCGTGGCGCTCGCGGTGGGCACGCAGCTGCCGCTGGCCCGGCTGGCCGGTGCCGAGGCGTGGGAACCGGATCCGCGGCGAGGGGTCAAGGCCGCGGCGGTCGAGGAGATCCCACCGGGTGCGAGCGTGGCCACGGACCTCACCCTCATGAATGCCCTGGTGAGCCGCGCGGACGTGCACTGGATCGGCAGTGCCGGCGATCCCGCCCCCCAGTACGTGGCGGTGGACCGCGCCAGCGCGGCGTGGGGCGGGCAGGGTCCGGCGGACGTGGCGGCGTACGCGCGGGAGCTCTACGGCGCCGACTACGCGGTGGTGAGTGACGAGCAGAACATCGCGGTGGTGCGGATCCAGCCGTCGGGCGGGGGTCCCGTGCGGTAGGCTGGGGGTCATCATCCCGGTTCCATGTCCTCAGCAACCGTTTCGCCGTCTTCGGCACGTCGGTTCCGGACTTCAGCGGTCGTTCCGCTCGCACCGGTGTCAGTCACTCCATTCCACCGAAGCGAGGTTCTTCCGTGCCCACTGAAAACATTCCCGACGACAGCACCACTGCCCACACCGTGGCTCCCGCGAGTGACCCGGGCGAGACGGCGGTCGTCGATGCCGACGCCGCTTCCGCCGCTGCGCAGGACGCACCGGCCGCCGAGCCCGCCGCCATGTCGGACGAGACCACCCAGGCCCCCGCCGCCACGGACGTTCCCGTGAACCACGGCGTCGAGACCACCGGGAAGTCCTCGGACGCCCCGGACGAGCCGCAGCAGCCCACCTTCGCCGAGCTGGGCGTGGACGGCCGGGTGCTCGCCGCCCTGGACGAGGTGGGCTACGAGTACCCCTCTCCCATCCAGGCGGCCACGATCCCCGCGCTGCTCAGCGGCCGCGACGTCGTCGGCCTGGCCCAGACCGGCACCGGCAAGACCGCGGCGTTCGCGGTGCCGGCGCTGTCCAAGCTCGCGGAGCTCTCGGACCTGCACGGCCCGCAGCGCAGCACCCGTGTGCTGGTGCTCGCCCCCACCCGTGAGCTCGCGCTGCAGGTGGCCGAGGCGTTCGGCTCCTACGCCACGCACCTGGACGACTTCACCGTGCTGCCCGTGTACGGCGGCTCCTCCTACGGGCCCCAGCTGGCCGGGCTCAAGCGCGGCGCGCAGGTGGTCGTGGGCACGCCCGGGCGTGTGATCGACCACCTCTCGAAGGGCTCCCTCTCGCTCGACGACATCGCCTACGTGGTGCTGGACGAGGCGGACGAGATGCTGCGCATGGGCTTCTCCGAGGACGTCGAGAAGATCCTGGCCCAGACCCCCACCGAGAAGCAGGTGGCCCTGTTCTCCGCCACCATGCCCAAGGCCATCCGCCGGATCGCGCAGCAGTACCTGCGGGACCCGCAGGAGATCACGGTCAAGGCCAAGACCACCACGGGCACCAACACCCGTCAGCGCTACATGCAGGTCATGGGCCCCCACAAGCTGGACGCCATGACCCGCGTGCTGGAGGTCGAGGACTACGACGGCGTCATCGTCTTCGTGCGCACCAAGGCCGCCACCGAGGAGATCGCGGACAAGCTGAAGGCCCGGGGCTACACCGCCGCGGCGATCAACGGCGACATTCCCCAGAACCTGCGCGAGCGCACGGTGGACTCCCTGCGCGAGGGCAAGATCGACATCCTCGTGGCCACGGACGTGGCCGCCCGCGGCCTGGACGTGGAGCGGATCTCCCTGGTGGTCAACTACGACATCCCCCACGACACCGAGTCCTACGTGCACCGCATCGGCCGCACGGGCCGCGCCGGGCGCAAGGGCGAGGCCATCCTCTTCATGACGCCGCGCGAGAAGTACCTGCTGCGCGCCATCGAGAAGGCCACCCGCCAGCCCGTGGAGCAGATGCGCGTGCCCACCACGGACGAGGTCAACCAGACCCGCAAGGACAACTTCGCGCAGCAGATCGAGGAGACCATCGAGTCCGAGGACCTCGGCCTGTTCCGCGAGATGGTGGAACGCTACGAGTCCGAGCACGACGTGGACGCCGTGGAGATCGCCGCGGCGCTGGCCGTGATCGCCCAGAACGGCCGCCCGTTCCTCGTGGAGGACCTCCCCGAGGTGCCCCAGCGCAAGCGGGACCGCGAGCGCCGCGAGGGCGACGGCCCCCGCAACCGCCGCTCGCCGGGCGAGGAGGCCGGGATGCGGACCTACAAGCTCGCCGTGGGCCACCGGGACCGCGTGGTTCCGGGTGCAGTGGTGGGCGCCCTCACGCACGAGGGCGGGCTGAACGGCTCACAGATCGGGGCGATCGACATCCGCCCCACGTTCACCCTCGTGGGCCTGCCCGAGAACCTGCCCGCGGGCACGCTCGACAAGCTGTCCACCACGCAAATCAACGGTGCCCCCATTCGGATCCAGGAGGACCGCGGCCCCGGTGGCGGCGGCGCCCGTGGCGGTGCTCGATTCAAGGGCGGCGACCGCGGGCCCCGCAACGACCGTGGTGGCTACCGCGGTGACCGCGGCGGTGGTCGGCCCCGCGGCGGCGGCACGTCCTACCAGGACCGCCCCCGCAAGAAGAGCTACGACAAGTTCAACGGTGGCTACTCCGGGCGCTGACCCGGACCCCGTGCGAGCGGCCCCTCACTCCCCGCGGAGCGAGGGGCCGCTCGCACGTCGGGGGAGGGGAAGCTCGGCTTCCCGGATCCTCCCTTCCCCGGCCCCCGGGTCCTCTCCTGGTCCTCTCCTGCCCTACCCCCTGCATCTGCTCCGCCAGTGCAGCTTCCCGGGCCGTTTTCTGCACCTGCTCCACCTCGCAGCGTGAAAGGGGAGCGCCGGACGCCCCGGGGGGAGAGGCCGTGGGGGTGCGGCAGGGGTGGTGCGGCCGGGCGCGGCCTGACCGGGTGTCGCGGGCCTGCCGGGCCCCGGATTCAGTGGCCGCAGCCCGTTTTGTGCATCGCGCGGGCATCCTGTTAGAGTATTCCGCGTTGCCCCGATAGCTCAGTGGTAGAGCGCCATCTTGGTAAGATGGAGGTCCCGGGATCGATTCCCGGTCGGGGCTCTCATGATGACAGCCTGCGGTCCCTGTGATGCGCAGGTTTCATCCATGATGTGGCGGTGTAGCTCAGCTGGTTAGAGCGCACGACTCATAATCGTGAGGTCGACGGATCGAGCCCGTCCACCGCTACCGTTCAGGCGCCGTTCCCCACCGGGGAGCGGCGCCTTTCTCGTGCCCACCCTCCGCGTCACGGAGGTCGTCCCTGGGTGCCGCCGCCACGCCCGCGCCCGGGGGAGGGGCCGCTAGGCTGGGCGCAGACCGTTCGTCGAAACGAGGAGAGCATGGCCGTTTCCGCTGACGTGGTGGGCACCACCTACCCGTCCATCGCCCCGTACCGGGTGGGCCGCGAGAAGATCCGCGAGTTCGCCACCGCCGTCAAGGCCCAGGACCCCGCCCACCACGACGTCGCCGCGGCGCAGGCCGCCGGGTACACGGACATCGTGGCGCCCCCCACCTTCGCCATCGTCGTCTCCCAGCGGGCCGACGCCGCCCTGGTCAACGATCCCGCGGCGGGCATCGACTTCTCGCGGGTGGTCCACGCGGACCAGCGCTTCACGCACCACCGGCCGATCGTGGCCGGGGACGAGCTGACCGCAGCGGTCACCGTGGACGCCGTGCGGCCCCTGGGCTCCGGTGCCATGGTGACCTCGCGGGTGGAGATCACCACCACGGACGGAGAGCCCGTGGCGACCACCGTGTCGTCGCTGCTCGTGCGGGGGGAGGACCAGTGAGCGTGGACTTCGGGACCCTGGAGAAGGGCCAGCAGATCGGTGAGCGCACGGTGGAGGTGTCCCGCGCGGACCTCGTGCGGTACGCAGGGGCGTCCGGGGACTTCAACCCCATCCACTGGAACCCGGAGTTCGCGCGTTCGGTGGGGCTGCCGGACGTGATCGCCCACGGCATGTTCACCATGGGCGCTGCAGTGGCGCTGGTGACCGAGTGGGCCGGGGACCCGGGTGCCGTGGTGGACTACCAGACCCGCTTCACCAAGCCGGTGGTGGTCCCGAACGCCTTCGGCACAGCCGTGGAGCCCAGCACCCGGCTCACGGTGACCGGAACGGTCGGCGCGGTCGACCCCGAGGCGCGCACCGCGCGGGTGGACCTCACGGTCACCGCTCCGGACCTCTCCGGGCCCGAGGCGGATCCTGCCGCGGCGACGCCCCTCAAGGTCCTCGTCAAGGCCCAGGCCGTTGTGAGATTCCCCCACTAGACTCGGGCACCATGAACGCACCCCGCCTCTCCGAGCTCACGACCACGGCCGTGGGCGGCCCCGCCACGCGGTACGTGGCCGCCACCACCGAGACCGAGGTCGTGGACGCCGTTGCCGCCGCGGACCGCGCGGGGGAGCGCGTGCTGGTGGTGGGCGGGGGCTCCAACATCCTGGCCTCCGAGCACCCGTTCGACGGCACGGTGGTGCACGTGGCCACTCGCGGGTTCTCGGTCTCCGAGGACGCCGACGGCGTCGGCGTCCTGGTGCGGGTCGCCGCCGGCCACCCGTGGGACGAGCTCGTGCGCGAGACCGTGGAGCGCGGGCTGTCCGGGTTGGAGACGCTGTCGGGCATCCCGGGCACCACCGGTGCCACACCCGTGCAGAACGTGGGGGCCTACGGCGCGGAGGTGTCCCAGAGCATCGTGGGCGTGGAGACCTGGGACCGCGTGGAGCGCACCCGGCGCTGCTTCGCGTTCGAGGAGCTGCAGTTCTCCTACCGGGACTCGGTGTTCAAGCGCAGCATTTCCCACGGCTCACCGCGCTACGTTGTGCTGTCCGTGGCCTTCCGGCTGGAGCCCCGCGAGGACTCCATCCCCATCCGCTACGCCCAGCTCGCCACGGCCCTCGGGGTGGAGGTGGGCGAGCGCGCCCCCCTGGCGAGCGTGCGGGAGACCGTCCTGCGCCTGCGTGGACGCAAGGGCATGGTGGTCGATCCCCAGGACCGGGACACCTTCAGCACCGGCTCCTTCTTCACCAACCCCGTGGTCCCCGAGCACGAGCTCACCGACCGCATCCCCGCGGACGCCCCGCGCTACCCGGTGCTCGACGCCCGGGGTCACACCGTGGAGGGCGCCGTGAAGTTCTCCGCGGCGTGGCTCATCGACCACTCGGGCTTCGGCAAGGGCTTCGGCCTGCCGGGCACCCGCAACGTGCTGCTGGAGCTGGACGGCGAACTGGTCGCGGGGGGCAGGGCCTCGCTGTCCACCAAGCACACCCTGGCCATGACGAACAGGGGGCAGGCCTCCGGTGAGGACGTCGCAGCCGTGGCACGCACGGTGCAGCGCGGCGTCGCCGAGGTCTTCGGCGTTCACCTGGAACCCGAGCCCGTCCTGCTGGGGCTCACCCTGTGAACGGGCCCCGCGCCGCGGCCGGGCCCCGCTCCGCGGCGAGGACGCGTCCGGCATGAGCTCCGAGTTCCACGAGGAGGTCGAGCGCGGCGAGCAGGGTGGCAGGGTCCACCGGGCCGTCCTGCGGCTGCGCGCGTGGTCGGAGCGGCACCCCGCGCTGCGGATCCTCCACAAGGGCATCGTGATCGTGCTCGGCGGCATCCTCGGGCTGGCGGGCCTCGTGATGCTCGTGACGCCCGGCCCCGGCTGGTTGTTCATCTTCCTGGGGCTCGGGGTGTGGAGCACCGAGTTCGAGTGGGCGCACCGGCTGAACCTTCGCATCAAGCGCGTGGCCCTGCGGGTGTGGCGGTGGTGGTCCAACCTGATGGCCGAGCGTCGCCACCGGCGCGCACTGGCCAAGCCGCCACGCCTGGCGCCGGGCCCGCGCCACCTGCGCGCCGAGCCGCCCGAGGACGCCCACTGAGGCGCTGAGCGGGCAGCCACCCCCGGCCCGGCGACGCCGCCGCGCGGCTCCGCGGACGGCGCGGGGGCCGCGCCGCACCGGGGCCGGAGGACGGAGCCACGGTGACCGCCGAGGAGCGGCACCCCACCCGGGCCGCGAGGTCCGGGTGGCGCGGGGGTCGCGGCTCAGAGCGTCCCGAGGGCGATCTTCAGCATGCGGCGCACGGGTTCGGCGGCGCCCCACAGCAGCTGGTCCCCCACGGTGAACGCGGAGATGTACCGCGGACCCATGCTCAGGGGCCGGATGCGCCCCACGGGGATCTGCAGGGAGCCGGAGGCGGCCACGGGCGTGAGGTCCCGCACCGAGTCCTCCTTGGTGTTGGGCACCACGGTGGCCCACTCGTTGTCCGCGTCCAGGATCCGCTCGACCTCCGTCACCGGGATCTCCTCCCGCAGCTTGAGGGTCAGGGCCTGGGAGTGGGAGCGCATGGCCGCGATCCGCACGCACAGCCCGTCCACGGGAACGGCGGTCTCCCCGGAGCGGCCGAGGATCTTGTTGGTCTCCGCCTGGGCCTTCCACTCCTCGCGGGACTGGCCGTTGCCCAGGTCCGCGTCGATCCACGGAATCAGGGAGCCGGACAGCGGCACTCCGAACTGCGTGGTGTCCAGGTCCCCGCCGCGCTGGGCGGCGAGCACCGCGCGGTCGATCTCGAGGATGGCCGAGGCCGGGTCCGCGAGCTGGTCCGCCACGTGTGCGTGCAGATCGCCGAACTGCTGCAGCACCTCGCGCATGTGGCGGGCGCCGCCCCCGGAGGCCGCCTGGTAGGTCATGGACGTGGCCCACTCCACGAGGTCGTTGCGGAACAGTCCGCCCAGGCCCATGAGCATGCAGGACACCGTGCAGTTGCCCCCCACGAAGTCCTTGACCCCGCGGTCCAGGGCGGCGTCGATCACGTCCCGGTTCACGGGGTCCAGCACGATCACGGCGTCGTCCTGCATGCGCAGGGTGGAGGCGGCGTCGATCCAGATGCCGTCCCAGCCCCGGCTCCGCAGGGCCCCGTGGACGGCCTTCGTGTAGTCCCCGCCCTGCGTGGTCACCAGCACGGGCAGCGTGGCCAGCGCATCGAGGTCGTGGGCGTCCTGCAGCGTTCCGGTGTCCCCGAGTCCGGCAATCTCCGGTGCCGCACCCCCGGCGTTGGAGGTGGAGAAGAACACGGGGTCCAGTCCCGTGAAGTCGTCCTCGGCGCGCATGCGGTCCATGAGTACGGAACCCACCATGCCGCGCCAACCGATGAAACCTACGGCTGCGGGGTGTGAAGTCATGGCCTCCACTCTACCGAGGGACTGGGCCACGGCTGCGGGCCCGGGGCGCGCCGCCGCCGCGGTCCCCGAGCCGAGCCCGCGCACGGGTCCGGGTGGGGAGCCCGTGGACCGCCTCAGCCCTGACCGCGCGGGCCAGGGGTGTCGGCGAGCAGGTCGCGGTAGGCGGGGAAGCGGTCCATGTAGTCCTGCACGTAGCTGCACGTGGCGCGGACCCGCACACCGCGCTCGCGGTACCCGTCCAGCACACGGGTCACCAGGGTGCGGGCGTAGCCCCTGCCGCCGAAGGCCTCGGAGATGATGGTGTGCTGCAGGTCCACCGTGCCGTCCGGCAGCACCTCCACGCCCAGGAACCCGATGTACTGCTCGTCGCGCCACAGCTCGTACCGGGACTCGTCGTGGTTGGGGACGATCCGCAGCGCGGGATCGGTGTCGGTGCTCGGTGTGGATGCGCTCGTCACGGTGGGGCCTCCTGCTCGGGGTGTGTGGAGGATCACGCTATCGCACGGGGGTGCGCGTCCACTCGTCGATCCGGAACCGGGTGCCGTTGCCCGCCACGGTCCAGTCCTGGACCTCGGTGCGGGACCACGCGGCGTCGAGACCCGGGGCGTGGGTGTCCCCGGGGACGTCCAGGTCCACGGTGGTCACCAGGACCCGGGTGAGCGGCAGCGCGGCGTGCGCGGCGGCGTCGCGCCACACGCTGGGCCCGCCGAGCACCCAGATCTCCCGGGGCGCGGTCTCCGGACCGGCCGCGGGCTCCGTGGCGAGCACTCCGAGTGCCACGTCCACGGCCTCGGCGTAGGACCCCACGGCCCACACGCGCTCCCCGTCAGCGGGCACGGACTCCGGGCGGGAGGTGATCACGATGTTCTGCCGCCCGGGCAGCGGCCGCACCCGCTCCGGGAACGAGTCCCACGTGCGCCGGCCCATGACCACGGGGTGCCCGATCGTGATGCGCGCGAAGAACTTCAGGTCCTCGGAGAGGTGCCAGGGCAGCCCGCCGTCCACCCCGATCACACCGTCCGGCGTCTGCGCCCAGATGGCGCCCACCACCACGTCGCCCGTGCTCACACCGCCACCGGTGCCTTGATGCCGGGGTGGTGCCGGTAGCCCTCCACCGCGAAGTCCTCGAACGCGTAGTCGAAGATGCTGTCCGGGCGCCGGAGCAGGCGCAGCCGGGGATAGGGGTAGGGTTCGCGGGCCAGCTGCGTGCGCACCTGCTCCAGGTGGTTGGCGTAGATGTGGCAGTCGCCGCCGGTCCACACGAACTCGCCCGGGACCATGTCGCACTGCTGGGCCACCATCACGGTGAGCAGGGCGTAGGAGGCGATGTTGAACGGGACACCCAGGAAGAGGTCCGCGGAGCGCTGGTAGAGCTGGCAGCTCAGGGCGTCGGGGCCGTCCTCACGGGGCTGCACGTAGAACTGGAACAGGGCGTGGCACGGCGGCAGCGCCATCCGGTCCACCTCGGCGGGGTTCCACGCGCTCACCAGGTGCCGGCGGGAGTCAGGGGTGGTGCGCAGGGAGTCCACCACCCGCGCGATCTGGTCGATCGTCTCCCCGTGGCCTGCGGGCCAGCTGCGCCACTGGACGCCGTACACGGGCCCCAGGTCCCCGTTCTCGTCCGCCCACTCGTCCCAGATGCTCACACCGCGCTCCTGCAGCCACCGCACGTTCGAGGAGCCGGAGAGGAACCACAGCAGCTCGAGCGCCACGGAGCGGAAGTGCACGCGCTTGGTGGTCAGCAGGGGGAAGGACTCGCCCAGGTCGTAGCGGATCTGGCGCCCGAACACGGACAGGGTGCCGGTGCCGGTGCGGTCCGTCTTGCGGGTGCCGTGCTCCAGGACGTCCCGCAGGAGGTCCTCGTAGGGGGTGGGGATGCCGGGCATGGGCTTCCTCTCTCGACGCCGCTGGGCGGAGTCAGTCGTCGAAGGGCGAGATGATCTCGAAGGCCACGGTCTGCGAACGCTGTGCCCCGCGGGGCATGTGCAGCACGATCATCTGCCCGGGGCTCAGGTAGGGGTCGGAATCCGGCAGCTGTCCGGCCAGGTCCGAGGGCATGTGCTTGGCGAGCACCTTGAGCACCGTGGGCAGCACCGGACGGTGGGTGCACAGCACCACGGGCCGCTCGGTGTCGAAGAGCTGCTCGGTGACCTGGGCGGCCCGCTTGGGGTGGCGCTTGTGCGTGGCCTCCGTGAGCTGCGGGCGCTCCTTGACCTTGACGCCGTGCTTCTGGGCGTAGGGGACCACCGTGGACATGCAGCGCAGCCACGGGGAGGTGACCACGCGCTCGGGTCCCCACGCGGCGAGCAGGCGCGTCACGGCGAGTGCCTGGCGCTTGCCCGTGGCCGCGAGGGGGCGGTCGCCCTCGGCGCGCTGCCACGAGGAGCGGGGCTTGGCCTTGGCGTGGCGGATCACGATCACGGGGCGGGTGGCCAGGCACGCGCGGGAGTGCAGCCTCGCGAGTTCTTCCAGGGGCGCCCGGTCGTCGGTGTTGGTGAGCATCTCCCGGGCCCGCTCCACGGTCACCCACTCCATGCGGTCCACCTCGTCGTCCTCGGGCACGGCCCGCACGTTCGGCGCCACCTCCGCGGCCCAGTAGCGCACGAGCTTGTCGTGGCCGCGCACCTTGTACTCGGAGTCGCCCAGGTGCACCCCCAGGGTCACGCGCAGCCCGGTCTCCTCGCGCAGCTCGCGCACCGCGGTCTCCGGGAGGGTCTCGCCGTCGTCCTGCTTGCCCTTGGGCCAGGACCAGTCGTCGTAGCGGGGACGGTGGATGACCAGCACCTGGAGCTCGCCGTCCACCACCCGCCAGCAGAGACACCCGCCGGCGAGGATGTCGTACGTGCCCAGGGTGGTGTTCTTCGCCATGGTCTGCTCTCCGTGCTCAGAAGCTCATGCCCCACCCGGGTGGAGGGGGCGGGGGATACGTAACGATGGTAGTGGTGCTCAGCTGCGGTACATGACGTCCACGTGCCAGTGCTCGAATCCCAGGGACTCGTACAGGGCCACCGCGGCGGAGTTGTCCGCGTCCACGTAGAGCATCACGTCCCGCAGGCCCTGCTCCGCGAGGTGGTTGATCCCCGCCGCGGTCAGTGCCCGGCCCAGACCGCCGCCCTGCCGGGACGGGTCCACGCCGACGGCATAGACCTCACCCAGTGCCGGGGAGTCACCGGAGGCGGGGTGCACCTTGGTCCAGTGGAAGCCGAGGACGCCGTCCGGTTCCTGCGACTCCACGGCCAGCAGGAACCCGCGCGCGTCGAACCAGGGCTCGCCCTCGCGCTCCTGCAGGTCCGCGAGTGTGATCCGCCCCTGCTCGGGGTGCTCGGCGAAGGCCGCCGCGTTGACGCGCAGCCACGCCTGCTCGTCCCGGCCCACCTCGAACGGACGGATCTCCACGCCGTCCGGCAGCGAGACCTCCAGGGGGACGTCGGAGGCGTCTGCCACGGTGCGCCTGAGCTGCAGCAGGTCCCGCACCGGTGTGAGGCTGTAGAGCTCCGCGAGCCGCTGCGCCGCGGGCTGGTTGCCGTGCGCCCACGCCTCCACGGTGCCGTCCACCGCGGCGCGCAGCTGCCCCGCGATGGCCGTGGCAATCCCCCGGTTGCGGTGCGCGGGGTCCACGGTCAGCTCCACGGTGAACGTGGAGGCCGCGTCCTGCTGCGGCACGACGACGGCCGCCCCCACGAGGTCGTCGCCGTCGGTGGCCGCCACGCACGTGACGCCCTCGCGGCCGGAGCGGAGGTCCACGAGGGTCTGGTCCGAGAACGGGGGTTCGCCGTCCGCGGCGCGGGAGCGCTCGCCGAGCGAGGCGAGGTCCTCGGGGAAGGGGATGCTGTCGTACGGGGTCACGGTGACGGACACGGTGGTGCCTCCTCGGTGCTGGAACGGCCGACGGTCAGGCTGCTGGCTCCCTGCCCGCGGTGAAGCTGTACCCCACGTTACGCACAGTCGTGATGAGGTGCTCGTGGTCCGAGCCGAGTTTGGCCCGCAGCCGGCGGATGTGCACGTCCACAGTGCGCGTGCCGCCGTAGTAGTCGTAGCCCCACACCTCGGACAGCAGCTGGTGGCGCGTGAACACGCGGCCCACGTGCTGCACCAGGAACTTCAGCAGCTCGAACTCCTTGAAGGTGAGGTTGAGCGGCCGCCCCGCGAGCTTCACGGTGTAGGAGTCCTCGTCGATGCTCACGGAGCCCGCGCGCAGCACGTTCTCCTCCGGCTCGGGGGCGCCCGGGCCGGCGGGGGCGCTCGCGAGCCGCACCCGCGCCTCCACCTCGGCGGGTCCGGCGGTCTCCAGGACGACGTCGCTCACGCACCACGACGCCGCCACTGCCGCCATGCCGCCCTCGGTCACCACGAGCAGGACCGGGAGGGGCCGCTGCGCCGCGGAGAGGGACTGGGCCGTGTTGCGCGCCCCCACGAGGTCTCCCGTGCCGTCCAGGACCACGAGGTCCGGGCGCCCCGGTCCGGTCAGCGCCGGGACCCGGTCCCACGCGTGCCCCACCACGGTGTGGTGCAGCAGCTCCAGTGCAGGCAGCACCGCCCCCGCGGAGCGTGCACCAGGGCTGAGCAGGGCGATGTGGGTCACGGTGGGATCCGCTCGGACGCGAGGGGCCGGTGCCGCACGGGCACGGCCGATGACCGGGCCAGTATAGGCGGGGCGGGTCCGTGGCCCGCCCTCGCCCGGCCCGGCGGGTTGGGCGGCTACCCTGGCACCGGGGACGGATCACGTCTCCTCCACCGCTGCACCCGAAGGAACCCGCCATGAAGTACGCGCGCATCGTCCTGGCCACCGTCGTGGCGCTGGTGCTCGCGCTCGCCGCGGGCGTCGTCGGCTCCTGGGCCCCGCTGGTGGTCTCCGTCGCCATGGCCGTGACCATCGGGGTGGGATGGCCCGCAGCCGCCGGCATCCACGCCCGGCGCCGCCACAACGCACTGATCGCCGTGGCCGGCACGCTCGCGTGCCTGCTGGTGCAGCTCGTGCCCTCCCAGCGGCTCGTGTGGCTGCCCGCGATCATCGGGGTGGCGTTCATGGCCGCGTGCGTGGCGGAGCTCGTGCGCGGGGAGGGCGCCGAGCACCGGCTCGAGTCCGTGCTGGCCTCGGTCACCGGGGTGCTCGCGGCCGTGGCGTCCTCGGGGTGGATCGCGTTCTCCACCGTGGCCCACGAGCAGGGGCTGAGCGGCTGGCTGACCGTGGCCGGAGTGGGCGCACCCCTCGCCGTGATCCTCGCCGTCGCGGGTGCACGCGTGATCTCCGCGGCTCCCGAGAGGCTGCCGCGCCGGGGCATGATCACGCTCGGTGTGACGCCCGTGGCGCTGCTCGGAATGGTCGCGGTTTTCGCCAGTCAGGTGCTGGCCGCCGTGGTAGCGTGACACCATGCTTGCACTCGAAATCTTCTACCTGACCCTGCTGGGACTCTCCACCGTCGCCATCGGTCTGATCGCCCTGAAGGTCGTGTTCAGCCTGTTCAAGGGGCAGATGTAGCTCGTGCCCATCGAGATCCCCACCGACCTCACCCCCGAACTCGTCCCCTTCGCCTGGCTCCTGGGCACGTGGGAGGGCAACGGCTTCATGGGGTACGGCGACGCCGAGCAGCGTGCCTTCCGGCAGCGCGTCACGTTCGAGCAGACCGGCCTCCCGTTCGTGATCTACCGCGCGCAGACCACGCTCCTCGACGAAGAGGGCGAGCCGCAGCGCGAGGCCACGTACGAGCAGGGTTTCTGGGAGCTCGCCCGGCCGCGTGAGGACGGGGACGCGGGTCCCGGCATGCTGCCCCCGGACCCCCTTCCCGTGCTCAAGTCCGCCGAGGACGTGGAGCAGCTGCGCAACGCGAACGGCGGCTTCGACATCTCCGTGACCATTGCCCAGCCCGGTGGTGTTGCTGAGCTGTACCTCGGGGAGATCAAGGGCCCGCGCGTGGATCTGCGCACGGACGCCGTGATCCGCGCCCGGGGGGCCAAGGAGTACCAGTCCGGAACCCGACTCTACGGCCTGGTCAACAACCACCTCATGTGGGCCTGGGACATGGCCGCGGAGGGCCGCGAGCTGAGCACGCACGCGTCCGCCGAGCTCACGAAGGTGGAGAAGGCCGACCCCCAGCCGTGACCGATCCCACTCCCTCGTACTCCTCCGTGCTGCTCCAGCGTCACGGTGCCGTCCCGGCGGGCGGGCAGGACACGGGCGTGGCCGCCCACTACGGGGACCCCGTGCCCGAGCAGCGCGCCCTCGCGCGCGGCCGTGCCGTCGTGGACCAGTCCCAGCGCGGCGTCGTGACCGTGAGCGGTGCGGACCGGCTGAGCTGGCTCACCACCCTCTCCTCCCAGGTGCTGACGGGGTTGCAGCCCGGTCAGAGCTCGGAGACCCTCTTCCTGAGCGTCCAGGGACGTGTGGAGTTCGCTCCGCACGTGCTGGACGACGGCACCACCACCTGGCTGCTCACCGAGGCCGCCGAAGCTCCTGCTCTCACCGCCTGGCTCGAGTCCATGCGCTTCGCCCTGCGGGTCGAGGTGGAGGACGTCAGCGCGCACTGGGCCGCGCTCGCCGCCACCCGAGACCTCACGGAGCCCCTGGACGCCGCGCTCGCCGGGGACGGCGGTGTCGGGCGGGTCCTGGTGTGGCGCGATCCCTGGCCGGAGGTGACCGCCGGCGGACACGCCTACGCCACCACACACGAACATCCCGGCGCGGACCGCCCGTGGTACGAGCACCTCGTGCCGCTCCACGAGCTGGAGACCGCCGTGGCAGCCCTGGAGAGCGAGGGCCTCGTCCTGGCCGGCGCGTGGGCCGCGGAAGCCCTGCGGATCGAGGCCTGGCGGCCCCGCTGGGGCGTGGAGACCGACGAGAAGACCATTCCGCACGAACTCGACTGGATGCGCACCGCGGTGCACCTGGCCAAGGGGTGCTACAAGGGCCAGGAGACCGTGGCACGCGTGCACAACCTCGGGCACCCGCCGCGCCGACTCACGTTCCTTGATCTGGACGGCTCCCAGCACACCCTGCCCGAGGCGGGCGCGGCGGTGGAGCTCGGTGGCAGGACCGTGGGTCGGATCACCGCAGCTCAACTGCACCACGAGGCCGGGCCCGTGGCCCTGGCCGTGCTCAAGCGCTCCGTGGACCCGGCCGCCGACCTCACCGTGCGCGACGTCGTGCGGGACGCCCCGCAGGGCGGGGACGGCATCGAGGAGCCGGCCGTGCCGGAGCAGTGGGCCGCGGCCCAGTCCGTTGTGGTCCCCCCGGAGGCAGGTTCCGTGGTGGGGCGCGCGCAAGGCCTCTTGCGCGGCCCCCGGGGCGGCCGCTCGGGCTGAGCGCCCGTCGCGGCCAGCGGCACACCGCCGGGGCGGCGGCGTCGACACCGGAATGCACGCGCGGACCGGTCCTTCCGAGGAGGACCGGTCCGCGCGCGGTCGTGCCGAGGGGCGCGGCACTCAGCGGCCGAAGAGCTCCTTGGCCTCGTCGTAGCGTTCGCGCGGAACGGCCTTGAGGCCGTCCAGCGCCGCGGAGAAGTCCACGCGCACCACGTCGGTGCCGCGCAGGGCGCACATCTTGCCCCACTGCTTCTCGTGGGCCATGGCCACGGCCGCGATGCCCAGCCGGGTGGCGAGCACCCGGTCGAAACCCGTGGGGGCGCCACCGCGCTGGATGTGGCCCAGGATGGTGTTGCGGGTCTCGATGCCCGTGATCTGCTCGATCTCCTGGGTGATGTACTCCCCGATGCCGCCCAGCCGCGGGCGGCCCGAGGCCTCCACGCCCTTGCCCGCAATGGCCTCGTCCCGATGGTCCGGGATGAAGCCCTCGGCCACGACCACCAGGGGAGAGCGGCCGCGGTCGTGGACCTCGCGCACCCACTCGGAGACCTGTTCCATGGACTCCCGGAACTCGGGGATGAGGATGGCGTGGGCACCGGCCGCCATGCCGGAGTGCAGCGCGATCCAGCCCACGTGCCGGCCCATGACCTCCGCGACCATGCAGCGGTGGTGGGACTCGCCCGTGGTGCGCAGCCGGTCCATGGCGTCCGTGGCGATCGAGACCGCGGTGTCGAAGCCGAACGTGTAGTCCGTGGCCTGCAGGTCGTTGTCGATGGTCTTGGGAACGCCCACCACGGGGAGACCGGCGTCCGCGAGCCGCTTGGCCCCGGCCAGGGTGCCCTCGCCGCCGATCGCGATCACGGCGTCGATCTCGTGGTGCTCCAGGACCTTCGCGATGTTCTCGGGCCCGCCCTGGGGGCCGTCGAACGGGTTGGTCCGGGACGTGCCCAGGATGGTTCCGCCCTGGCGCGCGAGCCCGCGCACGCTCTGGCGGGGCAGCTCCATGACGTCCCCCTCCACGACGCCGCGCCAGCCGTCCCGGAAGCCCACGAACTCGTGGCCGAAGGATTTGATGCCGTGCAGCACCGCGCCGCGGATCACCGCGTTGAGTCCGGGGCAGTCCCCGCCGCTGGTCATAAGCCCGATTCGCATGTGCTTCAGTGCTCCTCTGTGGTCGCGTGGTAGCTGGCACTTCCATCCTAGTGACGGGTGTGTCCCAGGGGTCGGCGGGAGCGCGCGGAACTGCCCGGGCGGCGCCGGGCGGGTTCCGGCCACACCGACCGGGTGCGGCAACTAGGATCGGGGAGGACGTGTGAACAGGTGCGTTCGCAGCGCCAGGCCACCAGGAGGACACCATGACCGCCCAGCAAGAACCGGCCCGTGAGAATCTGCGCGAGTTCATCGACAAGCTCGTGGACCAGGGCTACACGGTGCGGGACGGGCAGTCTCCGGACCCGGACCTGATCGACCCGGGGGGAAGCGCGGTGGAGACCTGGCGCGAGGGCTACCCGTACGACGAGCGCATGTCCCGCGAGGACTACGAGCTGGAGAAGTACCAGCTGCAGATCGAGCTGCTGAAGTTCCAGTACTGGGGCCAGGACAACGACCTCAAGCACGTGATCGTCTTCGAGGGCCGCGACGCCGCGGGCAAGGGCGGCACCATCAAGCGCTTCACCGAGCACCTGAACCCGCGTGCCGCGCGCGTCGTCGCCCTGAACAAGCCCTCGGACCGCGAGCAGGGGCAGTGGTACTTCCAGCGCTACATCCAGCACCTGCCCACCAACGGGGAGATCGTGCTCTTCGACCGTTCCTGGTACAACCGCGGCAACGTGGAGCGGGTGATGGGCTTCTGCACGGACGAGCAGTACGAGTCCTTCATGCTCCAGGCCCCCGTGTTCGAGAAGATGCTCGTGGACGCCGGGATCCACCTGACCAAGTTCTGGTTCTCCGTGACGCAGCACGAGCAGCGCACGCGCTTCGCGATCCGCCAGATCGACCCGGTGCGCCGCTGGAAGCTCTCGCCCATGGACCTGGCCTCGCTGGACCGCTGGGAGGACTACACGGTCGCCAAGGAGGAGACCTTCCGTCGTACGGACACGGACCACGCACCGTGGATCACCATCAAGTCCAACGACAAGAAGCGGGCGCGCCTGAACGCCATGCGCTTCTTCCTCAACCAGTTCGACTACGACGACAAGGACACCTCCGTGGTGTACCCGCCGGACCCGCTGATCGTGCGCCGCGGCCGGGACGCCGTGGACGACTGAGCCGCGCTCCGCACCACCCGCACCACCCGCACCACCTGCCCCACCCAGTCGAGGCCACCCGATGGATCACAGCGAGCCCGTGAGCCGCCCCGCCCGGTTCTGCCGCGGCTGGGCGGCCGCCGGTGTCTCCATCCTCTGCGCGGCCACCTCCCACTACGCGGTCGACCCCCGCCCGCCCAGCGTGCTGCTGCTCGCGGTGGCGTTCGCACTGGCCGCCCTGGTGTGCGTGCTGCTGGCCGGGCGGCGCATGGGCCCCCTGCGCACCGGGTGCGCCGTGCTGCTGAGCCAGGTGCCGTTCCACCTGATCTTCTCGGGCGGCGGCCACTCGCCGCCCCCGGCCTCCTCGCCCGTCGCCGCGTCTGCCCCGGAGGTCTCGGCGCTGCGCCACGCGCACCATGCTGCAACGGTGCCCCCGTTCCCGCCCGGCCACGGCGGCGGTGACCTGGCCGGTGCCGCAGCACGGTCCCACGACGCCGCGGCGGGCCACGCGGGAGGCCTGGCCGACCTCCTCACGGCGGGCCACGGCCCCATGGTCTGGGCCCACCTCGTGGCGGCCGCCGCGACCTTCGTGCTGCTGCGCCACGTGGAGAACTGCTGGTGGCGCTTCCTCGACGCCGCCGTGCGCGTGCTCTTCACGGCGCTGCGGCTGCTACGACCGGTCCTCGTGCCGTGCCACGGGCTGCGGCCCGTCCCGCTGGCCTACCTCCTGCCGCCGCGCACGTGGTCGCCCGTGCGCGTCATCTCACGGCGCGGCCCGCCTCTCCTCTCGATCTGAGCAGTCCACCACCGAACACCCCGGCACGCCCGGGGTGGCCTCGGCCTGTCTTTCATCGAGAGGTACTTCACCATGTCCACAGCACTGGATGCATCGTCGTCCGAGCGGGCCCGCACGGGTTCGCACTCCTCGTCCGCGTGGCTGCTGCCGCTGCTGCGCCGGCTGCACTTCTACGCGGGGCTCTTCGTGGGCCCCTTCCTGGTGGTCGCCGCGGTCACCGGGGCCCTGTACGTGTTCACTCCGCAGCTGGAGCGGGTGGTCTACGCGGACGCCCTCACCGGCACCACGGCCGCCCAGCCGCTGAGCGTGGACGAGCAGGTCCGCGTGGCACGCCGGGCGGTCGGCACCACCGAGCCGCCCGTGAACGTCCGCCCCGCGTCCGACGGCGGGACCACGCGCGTCATGTTCGCGGACCCCGCCCTCGAGCGCGGCGAGTCCCGCGCGGTCTTCGTGGACCCCGGCACGGGGCGCGTCACGGGTGAGATGACCGTGTACGGCACGAGTGGCGCCCTGCCGCTGCGCACCACCATCGACCGGCTGCACCGGGACCTGCTGCTCGGCGAACCGGGGCGGCTCTACAGCGAGCTCGCGGCCTCCTGGCTGTGGGTCCTCGCCCTGAGCGGCGTGGTGCTCGTGGTGCTCCACCGGCGCCGCGTGACCGCGGGGCGGCGGGCCCGCGTCAGCCTGGTGCCCCGGCCGGGGGAGGCGAACGCCTACCGGCGCACCCGTTCGTGGCACACGGCCACCGGCGTGTGGCTCGCCGTGGGCTTCCTGTTCCTCGCCGCCTCGGGCCTCACGTGGTCCGCGTACGCGGGGGAGAACGTGTCCCAGCTTCGCACCGCGCTGAACTGGACCACGCCGAAGGTCTCCACGGGCCTCGGCGGGGGCTCCGGCGGCGCAGCCGGGGACGAGCACGCCGAGCACCACGGCCACTCCGGCCATCAGGGTCACGACGGTCACCAGGACCACTCGGGCCACCACGGCCACGACGCCGCCGGGTCCCCGGGCTCCTTCGACGCGGTGCTGGCCACCGCGCGGGAGGCGGGGCTGGACTCGCGGATCGTGGAGATCAAGCCGCCCGCCACGGACGGGACGGCGTGGACGGTCTCCGAGAACGAGCGCTCCTGGCCCACCCAGGTGGACAGCGTGGCGGTGGACCCGCACCGGCTGCAGGTCACCGACCACGTGCGCTTCGCCGAATGGGGCCTTCCCGCGAAGCTCACCCAGTGGGCCATCGCCGCACACATGGGGCTGCTGTTCGGGCTGCCCAACCAGCTCGTGCTGCTCGCGCTCGCCGCGGCCATCGTGGTGCTGGCGGTGAGCGGGTACACCATGTGGTGGCGCCGCCGCCCCACCCGGGCCGAGGGCGTGCAGTTCGGACCGCTGCCACCGCGTGGCGCCCTGCGCGCCACCCCGGTGTGGGGGTGGCTCGTCCTGGGGCTGGGAACGGTTGCCGTGGGGCTGTTCGTCCCGCTGCTGGGCTTCCTGGCGGTGGACCTGCTGCTGGGGCTCCGGGCACGAGGCCGCTCGGACGGCACCGCGTCCCGGGTCACCCCGCAGGAGTGACCGCGCGGGAGCGCCGCAGGCCCTGACACGGCAGCGGCACACGCGCTGAGACGGCAGCGTCGCAGGCGCAGACACGGCCGTCCCCCGTGCTCCGCGGACCGCGCACCCAGGGTGGGCGGCGGGCCCGGTGCCGGAGCCTGGCCCGGGGGCCGTTCCTGCCGCCCTGCACCGGCCCGTCCCCGCAGCCCGGCACGCAGTGAGAACGGCCGTGGGCCCCACCGTCCGGTGGGGCCCACGGCCGTGGTGCACGTCAGCGCAGTGCCGGGTGGCGCGCGAGGCGCGGGGTGCCGGGAACGGGCTCAGGCGTCGTCGGGCCGGAAGTTGAAGCGGTCCACCGCGGCCCACGAGGCGGCGGCGTTGACCGCGGCCACCGTGAGCACGGAGGGCCACGCGCCGAGCTTCTTGGCGAGCGGGTGGGAGAGCCCGAAGCTCGCCCCGTAGAGGATGCCGAGGTTCGTGGCGGTCGCGGGACCGCCGGAGGCGAGCCACGTGCGGCCCGCCGCGGCACCGCACACGGCGAGCACCACGCCGCCGAGGGAGCGGACCCCGGTGGCCCGGGCCACGCCGTAGCCGCCGACCAGACCCGCTCCCACCAGTGCGGCGCTGGGAACGGCCACGGGGGAGGGCACGCGGGCGCGCGCGGTCTCGAGGAGCTCGCTCATCTCAGTTCCCCCGTCCCAGGAACGCCTGCAGGCGGGAGAGACCCTCGGCGAGGTCGTCGTCGCCGAGCGCGTAGGACAGCCGCAGGTACCCGGACGGGCCGAACGCCTCTCCGGGGACCACCGCCACCTCGGCCTTCTCGAGGATCAGCTCCGCGAGCTCGGCGGAGGTCTGCGGCGTCACGCCGTCGAACTCGCGGCCCACCAGACCGGTGACGTCCGGGTACGCGTAGAACGCGCCCGTGGGCACGGGGCAGTGCACGCCGTCGATCTCGTTGAGCCCCGCCACGATGGCCCGACGACGCCGGTCGAACGCCTCGCGCATCTCGCGCACCCTGTCCATGGGGCCCTCCAGGGCGGCCAGCGCCGCGGCCTGCGCCACGTTGTTCACGTTGGAACTCAGGTGGGACTGGAGGTTGGTGGCGGCCTTGACCACGTCCTTCGGCCCGACCATCCAGCCCACGCGCCAGCCGGTCATCGCGTAGGTCTTGGCCACGCCGTTGAGCAGGATCAGGTTCTCGTGCAGGGCCGGCACCGCCTGGGCCATGGACACGAACTCCACGTCGTCGTAGGTGAGGTGCTGGTAGATCTCGTCGCTGATCACGAAGATGCCCTTGGCCGCGGCCCACTCGCCGATCGCACGGGTCTCCTCGGCGCTGTAGACCGAACCGGTGGGGTTGGAGGGCGAGCAGAAGAGCAGGGCCTTGGTGGCGGGCGTGAACGCCGCCTCGAGCTGCTCCGGGGTGACCTTGTACTCGTTCTCCGCCCCAGCGAACACCTCCACGGGGTTGCCCCCCGCGAGCCGGATGGCCTCGGGGTAGGTGGTCCAGTAGGGAGCGGGGAGCAGGACGTCGTCGCCGTCGTCCACGACCGTCTGGAAGGCCTGGTACACGGCCTGTTTGCCGCCGTTGGTCACCAGCACCTGGGAGCTGTCCACGTCCCAGCCGCTGTCACGCCCGGTGGCGCGCGCGATCGCCTCGCGCAGTGCGGGGCGGCCGGCGGCGGGGGAGTAGCGGAAGTTCGCGGGGTCCTGGAGAGCCTCGGCCGCCGCGGCCACGATGTGCTCCGGGGTGGCGAAGTCCGGCTCGCCCGCCCCGAACCCGATCACGGGGCGGCCCTCGGCCTTGAGGGCCTTGGCCTTGGCATCCACCGCGAGGGTCGCGGACTCCGCGATGGCCCCGATCCGGTGCGAGATGCGCTGCTGCGCTGGTGACATGTGATCATCTCTCCTGGGCTGGCTGACGGGTGCCCGTGCTGGGACAGCCGGACGTGGAGCTTCCAGCTTAGGTGGCACGGGCGGGGCGTGCACGGGGCCGGCTTTGCGCGCAGCCATGCCGCCGCGTACCATGACATGCTGGTGCCGCCACCGGTTTCTCTCTCGCCATGCCGCGAGAGGCGATGCGCCGGATCGAGCCGCTGATAGGCTCGGGCACCGTGTTCACGTCGCGGGTCTCCCGCGAGACGGGACTGAAGGGCAGTGGCGCAATTGGTAGCGCAGCGGTCTCCAAAACCGCAGGTTGCAGGTTCGAGTCCTGTCTGCCCTGCTTCACGACCCACCACGGCACGCACACCACCGCCGAGACGTTGCTTCACGCAGGGGAGAGCCGATGTCGCACACCGTCACAGGACAGACCCCGGGTCGACCCGCTGACTCGGACCGCAGGCGCGGGATCTTCGGGCGCATCTGGCTGTTCATCCGTCAGGTCGTGGGAGAGCTCAAGAAAGTCGTTGCTCCGTCCCGCCGGGAACTCGTGAACTACGTCCTGGTCGTCGTGGTGTTCGTGGCGTTCATGATGGTCCTGATCTCCTTGCTGGACCTGGGGTTCGGGCAGCTGGCCATCTGGCTGTTCGGCAACGGCGACCAGCCCCAGTAAGCACCCGCACGTCCGTCCAGGCGCCCACAGAAAGCAGGAAACCCAGTGACCGATCACGAGCTCGAGAACGACGACACCCAGTCCGCGCCGGCCGACGCCCCCCAGGGTGACGCCGCGCGCGAGGAGTCGGCGGAGGGCGTGGCTGACACTGTCGGGGCCGTCGAGGTCTCGGACGCGCCGCAGGAGGTCACGGACGAGCAGTCCGTGCAGGACGCGGACATCGAGGCCGCGGCCGGCAACGGCGACGCCGTCCCCGTCCCGCTCGTGGAGGTCCAGGTCTCCGAGGACGCGGCCGAGGAGGACGTCGACCCTGTGGCCGAGTTCAAGGCCAAGCTGCGGCGCCAGGAGGGCGACTGGTTCGTCATCCACACCTACGCGGGCTACGAGAACCGCGTGAAGACCAACCTCGAGACCCGTATCCAGTCCCTCAACATGGAAGAGGACATCTTCCAGATCGAGGTGCCCATGGAAGAGGTCGTGGAGATCAAGAACTCCCAGCGCAAGACGGTGCGCCGCGTGCGCATTCCCGGCTACGTGCTGGTGCGCATGAACCTCACGGACGCCTCCTGGGGTGCGGTGCGCCACACGCCGGGTGTCACCGGGTTCGTGGGCCAGGACGCCTACAACCCCGCCCCGCTGCGGCTGGACGAGGTCTTCGACATGCTGGCCCCCACGTTCGAGACCCCCGAGAAGGCCAAGGGCCTGGGCGAGACCGCCGGTTCGGGTGCCCCCGCGCAGGGCGGCGCGGCCCAGCAGGTCACCGTGGACTTCGAGGTGGGCGAGTCCGTGATCGTGAAGGAGGGTCCGTTCGAGACGCTCCCCGCCACCATCTCGGAGATCAAGGTGGAATCCCAGCAGCTCGTGGTGCTGGTCTCCATCTTCGAGCGCGAGACCCCCGTGACCCTCGGGTTCGACCAGGTCACGAAGATCTAGTCCCGCACAAGTTTCGGAAAGCCCCCGGATGCGCTTTGGTCCGGGGCGTTTCCGTCCGGTCGCCGCGCCACGGCGACCACCCGCCGTCGTACGCTCCTGTGCGGCGGTACGCACAGCCAGAAAGAGGACCATCACATGGCTCCCAAGAAGAAGAAGGTCGCAGGCCTGATCAAGCTGCAGATCCAGGCAGGCGCCGCCAACCCGGCTCCTCCCGTGGGTCCGGCGCTGGGTCAGCACGGCGTCAACATCATGGAGTTCTGCAAGGCCTACAACGCGGCCACGGAATCCCAGCGCGGCAACATCGTCCCGGTGGAGATCACCGTGTACGAGGACCGCTCGTTCTCGTTCGTCACCAAGACCCCTCCCGCCGCGCAGCTGATCAAGAAGGCCGCGGGCGTGCCCAAGGGCTCGGGCGTCCCCCACACCAACAAGGTGGGGAAGATCACCATGGACCAGGTCCGTGAGATCGCCGAGACCAAGAAGGAAGACCTCAACGCCAACGACATCGACGCCGCCGCGAAGATCATCGCCGGCACCGCCCGCTCCATGGGCATCGAGGTCAACTGAGTCCTCCAGGCTCACCAGCAACACACTTCATCGTGGCAGGGCCGAGCGCGGTCCGCAGACCACAACTGCACAAGGAGAAGAAGCAGATGGCACAGCGCAGCAAGGCATACCGGGCAGCTGCCGAGAAGATCGAGGCGGGCAAGTACTACGCTCCCGCCGAGGCGGTCGCCCTGGCCAAGGAACTGGCCGAAGGCAGCAAGTCCGACCCCACCGTCGAGGTCTCCATGCGCCTCGGCGTGGACCCCCGCAAGGCGGACCAGATGGTGCGCGGCACCGTCAACCTCCCCAACGGCACCGGCAAGACCGCCCGCGTGGTCGTCTTCGCCGTGGGTGACAAGGCCGCCGCGGCCGAGGCCGCCGGCGCCGACTTCGTGGGCTCCGACGACCTGATCGCCAAGATCCAGGGCGGTTGGACCGACTTCGACGCCGCCGTGGCCACCCCGGACATGATGGGCAAGGTGGGACGCCTGGGCAAGATCCTGGGTCCCCGCAACCTCATGCCGAACCCGAAGACCGGCACCGTGACCATGGACGTCACCAAGGCCGTGAACGACATCAAGGGCGGCAAGATCGACTTCCGCGTGGACAAGCACTCCAACCTGCACTTCATCATCGGCAAGGCGTCCTTCGACGCCCAGAAGCTCGCCGAGAACTACGGTGCGGCGCTGGAAGAGGTGCTCCGTCTGAAGCCCTCCGCCTCCAAGGGCCGTTACATCACCAAGGCCACCGTGGCCACCACGTTCGGCCCGGGCATCCCCGTGGACCCGAACGCCACCGAGGTGAACACCCAGGCGTGATGCCGTTGCGCGGGTGACCTGCGGGTCTCCCGGCTCCGGAGCGGGGAGAGGGTCCGTGCCGACACCGGCCGGGCCCTCTTCCCATGTCCGGAACCGGAACGCCGTCATGCATTCATGATGTACTGGTGGGCGAGCCCTGCGACGGGCTCCCCACCGCGGCGCCGTTCGGGCTGAGAACGGCACGGAAGGAGAGCACTGTGACGCAGCCGTCACCGGTTCGGATCGAGCTGCTGCGCATCCCCGAAGCGTTCGACGCGCACGCGCGGCACCGGCTCGGGGAGGTCGCGGACCTCGTGAAGTCCTCCCGCCGGCACGTGTGGGGCACGGACCAGCTCAGCAACGAGGCGGACGACATCTTCCGCGACCTCAAGGACCCCTACGAGCGGGTCAACATCCTGTGCGCCTTCCTGGAGGAGCGGCTCGTGGGACGGGCCGAGGTGAGGATGCCGCTGCTCGCGGACACGGATGTGGCGCAGATCACGGTCCACGTGGCCCCGGACGAGACCTCCGAGGGCATCGGCCGAGGACTGCTGGGCGCCGCCGAGCAGCTCGCCCACGGCGAGTCCCGCCGCTTCATCAGGCTCGTGACCGAGCACCCCGCCTCGGAGGCGCGGGACCCCTCCGGGCCCGGGGACGGCAGCGCCGAGGGCAGCGGCGACACCGGTGCGGAGGAACCTACGGAGACACCCGCGCCCGTGGAGTGGCTCGACGCGGCGGACGGCTCCGGCAGGCTGCCCGCGAGCCACCGCCAGACCCGCTTCGCGCAGCACGCCGGCTACGCCCTGAACACGGTGAGCAGCTTTGCGCTGCTGCCCGTGCCGCTGGAGGACCAGCGGGCACGGCGGATCCAGGACTCGCTCGCCTCGGCGCCCTTCGCCGAGCACTACCGCATGCACACCTGGACGGGGGAGGCACCCGAGGAGCTGCTCGGACCGCTCGCGCAGCTGCACTCCAAGATCCCCACCGACTCCTTCGTGCGGCCGGCCGTGGTGGACCCGGATCCGTGGGACGGAGCCCGGGTGCGGCGCACCGAGCAGCTGCGCCAGGAGGACGGCGACCGCTCCCTGATGGCCGTGGTGCAGGATCTCCGCACGGGGGAACTGGTGGGGATGACCGAGCTCATCCTGGCCCAGCACCGCCCCGCCCTGGCCCTGCAGGACGAGACCCTCGTGGTGCGCGAGCACCGCGGCCACCGGCTGGGGATGCGTCTAAAGCTCGCCAACCTGGAGCAGCTGAGGGCCGTGGCCCCCGAGGTTGCCACGGTCTACTCGTGGACCCACAGCGGCAACGACCGCATGAACTGGGTCAACGCCCAGCTGGGATTCCGGGACGCCGGACAGTCCGCCATCTGGGAGCAGGACTTCAGCATCGTCTGAGACCCGGCGGCGGGCGAGCACGTCGCCCACCGTCACGGGCCCGCGCGGGGGAGACCCCCTGGGGCCGGAGCGGTGGTGCAGCGCCCGGGGCGGCTCGGCCCCACGATCCGTTGGGCCCAGGGCGGGTTGGGGCCGGAGCGGCCCGGGTCGTAAGCGGCCCGCCTCCTGCCCAGGCGGTCAGTCGGAACCCGTGGAGGCAGCGGGTCTCACCAGGGAAGAGCCAGGATCTCCGCGGCCCCGCCTGCCGCCAGTCCGCCCCGCGGCACGGCCAGCAGACCGTCCGCCGCGGCGAGCCCGCTCAGCATGTTCGAGCCCACGGAGCGGCACGGCACCCAGGCGCCCTCGCGGCGTCGTGCGGGGACCAGGCGGTCGCTGCGCCCGCCCGGCACGTCCACCCCGGTCACGGCGGGGGTGAACGGCTGGGGTTCCCGGCCCAGGAACCCGGCCAGGAATCCGCCTCCGAGCAGCAGCAGCACCACGACGGCGCCCAGCGGATTCCCGGGCAGCGCCAGCACGGCCGCTCGCTCCCCGGCTCCCAGCAGCGCCGGGTGGCCGGGCTGGAGCCCGAGCTGGTCCACGAGAACACGGGTGCGGGCGTGGACGAGCGGACGCACGTGGTCCGCTGCGGAGCGGGATGTCCCGCCCGTGGTGAGCACGAGGTCGTGGTCGGCGCACGCGGCGTCGAAGGCCGCGGCGAGCTGCTCCGGGTCGTCGGGAACCCGCTGCACGGTGCCCACCCGCGCCCCGTAGGCGGTCGCGATGTGGGGGAGGGACATGCTGAAGGCGTCCCGGACGCGTCCCGGCCCGGGTACTCCTGCGCTGAGGACTTCCGAACCGGTGAGGAGGACGGCCACCCGCGGCGGGGTGCGGACCTGCAGCGAGTCGAGGCCCGCCACCGCGGCGAGGGCCGCGTCCACGGGGGACACGGTGTCCCCCTCTGCCAGGAGCAGGTCCCCGGTGGCGCACTCGGTCCCGGCGGGGCGGAGGTGACGGCCCGCGAGCTCGGTCTGCGGCGCGCCGGGCGCCAGGTCGAGGGTGACTCCGTCCACGCGCGAGTACTCGTCCCGGACCACGGTGGTGGCGCCCGCGGGGACCACCCCGCCGGTGACCACGGGGACCGCCGTTCCAGGCTCCAGAGCAACGTCCGAGGCGGTGCTGGGGAGGGCGTCGTCGTGCCGCGGGGACAGCGGCCGCCACGGGCCGGGCCCGCGCACCGCCCAGCCGTCCATGGCGCTCGAGGCGTAGTGCGGTACGGGACAGGCCGCGTGGGCGTCCCGCGCGAGCACCCGCCCCGGGGCCTCCGCCAGGGGAACGGACTCGCAGGCGGCCTCGGCCCTGGTCCGTGCCAGGGCCGCGCCTGCCGTGTGGGCGAGGGCGCGCGCGGCCCGACGGTCGGCGTGGTGCAGTGCCGTGAGCGCGCGGGACCAGCGGGGGCTCGGTTCACGGGACGACTGCTCCGCCGCCACGCACTCGGGGGGCTGCAGCTCGGGCCACGACCGGTCGGAGGGCACTTCTCAGCCGCCTGCGAAGGGCGGGAGGACGTCCACCGTGGCGCCGGGTGCCAGGGGTGTGGCGGGATCCCGGGCGGTGATCCCGTCCACCAGCAGCGAGCACCGGGGGAGCACCTGGGCCAGGGTGCGCTCCCCCTCCGGGGCCACGGGGTGCAGCGTGACCAGCAGCTGCTCCAGGTCCGTGCGGTTCAGCACGGTGGAGGTGCTCACGTGCTCCTCGTCCGTTCCGGCGGCGGCCGCTGCCGCGGCGAAGTACCTCACGAGCACCCGATCAGCCCCCGATCGCACTCATGCTGCGGTCCGGCTGGACGTAGTCCCCGGAGTCCAGCCCCGTGTGGTCCATGCCGTGGGCCCTGGGCTTGACCCACATGGCCTCGCGCCACCGCTGGGCCACGTCCGCATCGGTGGCGCCCGCGCGCAGCAGGTGCAGCAGGTCGGTCTCGTGGTGGGAGAACAGGCACGAGCGGACGTGTCCCTCGGCCGTGATGCGCGTGCGTGTGCAGTCCTCGCAGAAGGGTTCGGTGACCGAGGCGATGATGCCCACGGTGCCGAGCACCGTCTGCTCGCCCCGGCGGCGCACCAGGTGCTTCTCCGCGGGGGCCCCGGCGCGGGGAACCCGGTCCGGTGCGAGGTCGAAGTCCGCGGCCAGGGACTCGCGGATCTCGGCGGCGGTGACCATGTTCTCGCGGGTCCAGCCGTGGTCCGCGTCCAGGGGCATCTGCTCGATGAAGCGCAGGTCGCAGCCGTTCTCCAAGGCCCAGTGCAGCAGCTCCGGCGCCTCGTGGTCGTTGACACCGCGCATCAGCACGGCGTTGAGCTTCACGGGGCTCATCCCCACGTGCTGCACGGCCGCCACGCCCTCCAGTGCCTCCGTGAGGCGCCCCCGGCGGGCCAGGCGCGCGTAGGTGTCCGCGCACAGGGTGTCCAGGGAGATGTTCACCCGGGTCATCCCCGCGTCCCGCAGACCCTGGGCGCGGGCGGCCAGGCCGATCCCGTTGCTCGTCATGGAGACGGGCACCCCGGGCAGCTCCGTGCCCAGCGCCGCCACGAGCTCCTCCAGGTCCGGGCGGATGAGCGGTTCGCCACCCGTGAGCCGGATCTCGCGGACGCCGAAGTCCGCCACCGCGATCCGGGCCAGGCGCACGACCTCGGCCACGGTGAGCAGCGACTCGCGCGGCAGCCACTGCATGCCCTCCGCGGGCATGCAGTAGGTGCACCGCAGGTTGCACTTGTCGGTGATGGAGATCCGCAGGTCCGTGGCGGTGCGTCCGAAACGGTCCGTCAGCGGTCCCCGCGTGGGCACCCCGCGGGTGGGAAGCACCCGGGGACTGCCGAGGAATACGGACATGCGTGCCAGTGTAGGCCCGACCCCCGACACCCTTGCAGCCCCGGGGGATGGCTACCCTGGTCCCATGGCCCGAAGCATGGAGCAGCACCGGAGCGCCCTGCGCGAGCTGCTCGCCCGCACCCGCCCGGACGACGCCGCCGCACTGCTCCGCCTCGACGCCGCCGCCGGTCGCATCCTGGCGGGAGACCTCCTCGCGCCGCTGGCCCTGCCGCCGGAGACGAACTCCCAGATGGACGGCTTCGCGGTGTGCACGGCGGACCTGCGTGCCCCGCGCGTTGGTGGCGACGCCGCCGCGGCACCGCTCGAGCTGCCGGTCGTCGGCATCAGCGCCGCAGGATCCCCGCCCGCCCGGCACGAGTGCGGCGCGGCCACGGCGGTCATGACGGGCGCGGTGCTGCCCGAGGGCGCGGACGCCGTGATCCCGGTGGAGCGTGTCCACCCGCCCCGCTTCGACACGCCGGTCATCACGGTGCCCGCAGAAACGGCCGCAGCCACCGCCCCGGGGACGTTCGTGCGCGAGGCCGGCAGCGACGTCGCCCGGGGTGCCGTGGCGCTGCCCGCCGGAACCGTCCTGGGGCCCGCGGCGCTGGGTGTGTGCGCGGCGCTCGGCCTGACGGGAGCGGACACGGTGCTGGTGCGGCGGGGCCCGCGGGTCCTCGTGGTCAGCGGGGGAGACGAGGTGCTGCCCGCGGGAGCGCCCCTTCGTCCCGGCACGGTCCACGACGCCAACGGCCCCCTGCTGCGGTCCTGGTTCGAGAGCGCGGGTGCGGAGTCGGTGACCCACCTGCGGGTGGACGACGACGTCGACGCGTTCACCGCTCGGCTGCGGTGCACGGTCGGGGAGGACCACCCGGACCTCGTGGTCACGAGCGGCGGGATCAGCGCCGGGGCGTTCGAGGTGGTGCGGCAGGCACTGGAGCGGATCGCCGCGGACGTGTGGTTCGGCCACGTGGCCGTGCAGCCGGGCGGGCCGCAGGGGTGCGGCACCGTGCTGGGCGTGCCGGTGCTCTGCCTGCCGGGAAACCCCGTCAGCACGTGGGTCTCGTGCGAGTCGTTCGTGCGCCCGGCCCTTGCCGCGGTGTGGGGGTGCTGCGCGCCGCCGCGCTGGGTCGAGGCGCGCCTGGGGGAGACCATGACACCCCTGGACGGCCGCACGCAGCTGCGCCGTGGGATCCTGGACACGGTGGGCGGGTCGGACCTTCCCGACGGCACCGGGCGCGTGCCTCGGGTCTCGCTCGTGGGCGGCGCCTCCTCCCACCTGCTGACGGCGGCGGCCCGCGCGGACGTGCTGGTGCGGATCCCCCCGGGCACGGACCCGCTCCCGGTGGGGACAGCCGTGGCCGTGCTCCCCGTGGCCGGGGGAGTGGTGGCATGAACGCCCAGACAGACCAGCCAGCCGAACGAACAGGAGAACCACGGTGACCCAGCCGCACGACGAACCAGCCCAGGACCACCTGACACACGTGCGGGAGGACGGCACCGCGCACATGGTGGACGTGAGCGAGAAGTCCGTGACCTCCAGGGAGGCCACCGCGGAGTCCGTGCTGGTGACCCGCCCGGACGTGGTTGCCCTGCTGAGCGCGGGCGACCTCCCTAAGGGGGATGCCCTGGCGGTGGCGCGGGTCGCGGGCATCATGGCCGCCAAGCGCACCCCGGACCTCGTGCCGCTGTGCCATCCGTTGCCGATCAGCAAGGTCACCGTGGACCTGACCCCCGGGGAGGACCGCGTGGTGATCATGGCCACGGTGCGCACCCGCGGGGTCACGGGGGTGGAGATGGAGGCGCTGACCGCCGCGAGCGTTGCGGCGCTGACGCTGTACGACATGGTCAAGGCCGTGGACAGGGCGGCCACCATCGAGCACACGCGCGTGCTGGCCAAGTCCGGCGGCAAGAGCGGGGAGTGGAGCAGGGCATGAGCTGGAGTTCCCACCGGCACGTGGGTGCCGAGCGACCCGCCCACCGGGACGAGGTGGGCGACTACCACCTCGTGGGCCGCCGCGCGGAGGTCGTCATCGTCTCCAGCTCCGCGGCCGCGGGCACGGCCGAGGACCGCTGCGGCCCGCTGCTGCGGGACTGGCTCGCGGGCCGGGGCATGCAGGTGCGCGTGCACGTGGTCCCGGACGGCCCCGAGGTGCTCGCCCTGCTGCGGGAGCTCACGGCGGCGTCCCGCGCCGGGTACGGGCCGCGGCTCGTGGTCACGTCCGGCGGCACCGGCCTGAACTCGGACGACGTCACCCCCGAGGCCACGGCCCGGGTGGTGGAGCGCGAGTCCCCGGGCATCGTGCACGCCCTGTGGGCCAGAGGCCTGCAGAAGACGCCCACGGCCGTGATGAGCCGTGGCGTGGCGGGTCAGGTGGGCACCACGTTCCTCGTGAACCTGCCGGGCTCGCGCGGCGGCGTCAAGGACGGCATGAGCGTGCTGGACCCGCTTGTCGACCACATCAGCGCCCAGCTCGAGGACGTCCACGGTCACGGGCAGGACCGGTCCGTGACGCGCTCGGGGGAGGAGGTCGTACCCGCCGCCGCCCGGGACGCCGCGGACACTGCAGACACGCAGGCTCCCCGCGCCACGGGCGGGGCCGCGGACGACGCCGCTCGGACAGCGGTCCCGGACGCGGGAACCGTGCTGCACGCGGGGGTCACCGACGACCCGCTGGACGCCGCCCGGGCGCAGCGCGAGGTGGCCCACCCGGGCTGCGGCGCGGTGGTGGGCTTCAGCGGCGTGATCCGCGACCACGACGGCGGCCGGGAGGGCGTGACGGGCCTCGAGTACAGCGCGCACCCGAGTGCCGGGGACGCCCTGCGGGCCGTGGTCCGGGAGGTCGCCGCGCAGCACCCGGGGACCAGGGTGTGGGCGGAGCACCGGATCGGGGCGCTCGCGGTGGGGGACAGCGCCCTGGAGGTGGCCGTCGCGGCGGCGCACCGGGCCGAGGCCTTCGCGGTGTGCTCCCGGATCGTGGACCGCATCAAGGAGGGGGTGCCCATCTGGAAGCGGGAGAGCTTCCGGGACGGGCAGCACACCTGGGTGGGGCTGGAGGGCTGAGATGGCGGCACGGATCATCGTCCCCGCGCGTGTGCGCACGTTCGACGCCCACGGGGAGGTGACGGCGGGCCCGGACCGGCTCGCGGGGGAGGAGCCCCTGGAGATCCGCCTGGACGGGGAGCAGTTCACGGTGACCATGCGCACTCCGGGACAGGACTTCGCGCTCGTGACGGGTCTGCTGCTGAGCGAGGCCGTGATCACGGAGGTGTCCCACATCATGAAGATGGACTACCGCTCGGGCGTGGACCGGGACGGGCACCGCACCTACAACGTGGTGGACGTGCGCCTCGCGCCCGGGGCGCCCGGGCCGCAGCGGGGAGCACAGCGGCAGGTCTTCACCTCGTCCTCGTGCGGGGTGTGCGGCACCCCGTCCCTGGACAGCGTGGTGAAGCCGTCCGCGTATCCCGTGGCGCCACCGCGTCCCCTCGTGCCGGCCGCCCGGCTCGTGGCGCTGCCGGACGAGCTGCGGGAGCACCAGCGGGTCTTCGACGCCACGGGGGGTGTGCACGCGGCCGCCCTGTTCCCCGTGGGGCGGCGGGAGCCGCTCGTGGTGAGCGAGGACGTGGGGCGTCACAACGCCGTGGACAAGGTGGTTGGCTGGGCCGTGCAGCTCGGCCTGCTGCCGCTGCACGAGACGGTCCTGCAGGTCTCCGCACGAGCGTCTTTCGAGCTCGTGAGCAAGGCCGCCATGGCCGGGATCCCCGTGCTCTCGGCGGTGAGCGCGCCCTCCGCCCTGGCCGTGGCGCACGGGCGCGAGCGCGGCGTCACCGTGGTGGGCTTCAACCGGCGGGGCCGCTGCAACGTCTACACCCACCCCGAGCGCATCACCGCGGAGTGACCGGCACGGGTGCCGCAGCACGGGGGATTTGGTGGGCCGCCACGGGCTGGGGTACGGTGGCAGTACCAAAGACCGCCGGTCATCATGCGCGCCCCCGGTGCGCGTGGTCGAAGAGGTCCTCGGCAACGAGGACCGTCCAGCGCAGGTGAACCAGCACGAATCCTTCAGTCGAACCCGCACCTGCGTGTGCGTGGCTCGGCGGTGGTCGAGCCCCGGGCATCTGCGCGGGGCTTTTGTCGTGTCTCCTCACGGGGACGCGGAGCCGGCATCCACATGTAAGGAAGGAGCACCATGGCGAATCCTGAAAAGGCTGCCGCGGTTGCAGAGTTGAAGGACTTGTTCTCCAACTCGCACGCTGCCGTCCTGACGGAGTACCGCGGGCTCACCGTGGCCCAGCTCAAGACGCTGCGCCGCACGCTGGGTGAGAACGCCGAATACGCCGTGGTGAAGAACACGCTCACCGCCATTGCGGCGCGCGAATCCGGAATCGACGCGTTCGAGGGAAAGCTCCAGGGCCCCTCGGCCATCGCGTTCGTCTCCGGTGACGCCGTCGCGACCGCCAAGAGCCTGCGTGACTTCGCCAAGGACAACCCCCAGCTGATCGTCAAGGGCGGTTACCTGGACGGCGTCGCGATGGACGAGACCGAGATCAAGAAGCTCGCGGACCTCGAGTCCCGCGAGGTTCTGCTGGCCAAGGTCGCCGGTGCCGCCCAGGCGTCGATGTCCAAGGCTGCCGCGCTGTTCCAGGCCCCGCTGTCCAAGACCGTGCGCACCGCGGAAGCACTGCGCGCCAAGCTGGACGAGCAGGGCGAGAACGCCGCCTGATCCCTCCGGGGACACCCAGGTTCCGGGTGGTCGGGCACCGCGCCCGTCACGCACCCGTGTTCTTCTCACCACGCACACCTCGCCGGCGCCACCCGCACCGGCACCACGTACAAGTAAGGAGCCAACACCATGGCCAAGCTGACCACCGATGAACTGATCGAGGCCTTCAAGGAACTGTCCCTCATCGAGCTTTCCGAGTTCGTGAAGGCGTTCGAGGAGACCTTCGACGTCACCGCCGCCGCCCCCGTGGCCGTGGCCGGTGCCGCCCCCGCTGCCGGCGACGCCGGTGCCGCCGAGGAGGAGAAGACCGAGTTCGACGTCGTCCTCGAGTCCGCCGGTGACAAGAAGATCCAGGTCATCAAGGAAGTTCGCGGCCTGACCTCCCTGGGCCTCAAGGAAGCCAAGGACCTCGTGGACAGCGCCCCCAAGGCCGTCCTCGAAGGCGCCACCAAGGAAGCCGCTGACAAGGCGAAGGAAGCCCTCGAGGGCGCCGGCGCCACCGTCACCGTCAAGTGATTCCGGGCGCCCCGAGCGCCTGCCGCACTCGCGCGAGCGTCCGCTGACGCCGCACGCGCGGCTCACTGCAGAACCCCGCACCGTCCGGTGCGGGGTTCTGTGCGTCCCGGGCCCGCCGCACCGGTCCCGCTGCCGGGGGCGTTCACGGCACGGGTGTGATGTGCAAGACTGTGAGCGACCATCTGGCCGTCACAGTGCGGCGGGAGAGCGTGGCGGGTCGGCGGCCGGTAACGGTTGCGGACGGAGCCATCGCCGAAGGAGCAAACCCTCCCCGGGAATCTCTCAGGCACCCGTACCGCCGCACCAGGCCACTCTGAAGAGTCCGGCGCCCACGCGGCGCCCGGACACCGTCGGGGCAGGTCGGGGGTGCGGGCTGCTGCACCCACCGGCGAAATCTCTCAGGTTCGGAACAGAGCGGGGAGGACTCACCGGGCCCGCGTGCCCACAAGCAGCCCAGGAGACCGTCGCATGTCTTTCCTGTCACGCCACATCGGCCCCGACGCCGATGACCTCACCACCATGCTCCGCGCCGTGGGTGCCGAGAGCCTGGACCAGCTGATCGACCGTGCCGTTCCGGAGAGTATCCGACTGCGCGACACCCTCGACCTCCCCGAGCCCCTGGACGAGCCGGAGGCGCTGTCCGCGCTGCGCCGCATCGCGTCCCGCAACACCGTGATGCGCCAGATGATCGGCCAGGGCTACCACGACACCGTGACCCCTGCCGCGATCCGCCGCAACATCCTGGAGAACCCGGGCTTCTACACCTCCTACACGCCGTACCAGCCGGAGATCTCCCAGGGCCGCCTGGAGCTGCTGCTCACGTTCCAGAACGCGGTCATCGACCTCACCGGTCTGGAGGTCGCGAACGCGTCCCTGCTGGACGAGTCCTCTGCCGTGGCCGAGGCCGTGCTGATGATGCGCCGCGCCAACCGCCGCTCCAAGAGCTCCCGCGTGCTCGTGGACAGCCGGAGCCTCCCGCAGACCCTCGCGGTGCTCACGGGGCGCACCCGGGCCGCGGGGATCGAGCTCGTGCTCGCGGACCTCGGCGATCCCGACGCCGCCGCGCGAGCGGTTGCGGACGGCGAGTTCTTCGGCGTGGTCGTCGCCCAGGTCGGCGCGGACGGGGACGTCACGGATCCCACCGCCGTGATCGGCGCCGCCCACGAGGCGGGCGCGCTCGTCACCGTGAGCACGGACCTGCTCGCGCTGACCATGCTGCGCAGCCCGGGAGAGATGGGGGCGGACATCGCGGTGGGCTCGGCCCAGCGCTTCGGGGTGCCCCTTTTCTTCGGCGGACCCCACGCCGCGTTCATGGCCTCCCGCAAGGGCACGGAGCGTTCCCTGCCGGGCCGCATCGTGGGCGTCTCCACGGACTCCGGGGGCGCCCCCGCCTACCGGCTGGCCCTGCAGACGCGCGAGCAGCACATCCGCCGGGAGAAGGCCACCTCCAACATCTGCACGGCCCAGGCGCTGCTCGCCATCGTGGCCGCCGCGTACGCCGTGCACCACGGCCCGGCGGCGCTGCGCGCCCTGGCCGAGCGGCTGCACGGAATGGCCGCTGACCTCGCGGCGGGGCTGCGCGCGCGGGGCATCGAGGTGGCGCACGAGCGCTTCTTCGACACCGTGACCTTCTCCGTGCCGGGCCAGGCCGACGCCGTCGTGGCCGCCGCCGCGGACCGCGGCCTGAACCTGCGCCGCGTGGACGGGGACACCGTGGGCGTGAGCTTCGGTGAGCCCCACACGGACCGGGACGTGGCCGAGGTCCTCACGGCCGTGGGCGAGGCCTGCGGTGGCGCCGAAGCGGAGGACACCGTGGACGCCGCGGCCTTCGACCTCCCACAGGACGCGCTGCGCACGGACGAGTACATGACGCACCCCGTGTTCCACACGCACCGCTCCGAGACGTCCCTGATGCGCTGGCTGCGCGAGCTCTCCGACAAGGACCTCGCACTGGACCGGACCATGATCCCGCTGGGCTCGTGCACGATGAAGCTCAACGCGGCCGCGGAGATGGAGCCCATTTCCTGGCCCGAGTTCGCGAGCATCCACCCCCTGGCCCCCGCGGAGCAGACCCGTGGCTGGACCGAGCTGATCGAGCAGCTGCAGGACTGGCTCGCGGAGATCACCGGTTACGCCGCGGTCTCCGTCCAGCCGAACGCGGGCTCCCAGGGCGAGCTCGCCGGCCTGCTGGCCATCCGCCGCTACCAGGTGGACCGCGGCGAGGACCAGCGCAAGACCATCCTGATCCCGTCCTCCGCCCACGGCACCAACGCGGCGTCGGCCGTGCTCGCGGACCTGAAGGTCGTGGTGGTGGCCACCGCCCAGGACGGCACGATCGACCAGGGTGACCTCGCCGCCAAGATCGAGTCCGTGGGTGACGAGCTCGCGGGCATCATGGTCACCTACCCGTCCACCCACGGTGTGTACGACACCGACATCACCCAGGTCTGCGCCGCGGTGCACGACGCCGGTGGCCAGGTCTACGTGGACGGCGCCAACCTGAACGCGCTCATGGGACTGGCCCGCCCCGGCCGCTTCGGCGGGGACGTCTCCCACCTGAACCTGCACAAGACGTTCTGCATCCCCCACGGCGGCGGCGGGCCCGGTGTCGGCCCCGTGGCGGTGGCCGAGCACCTCGTGCCCTACCTCCCGGGCAACCCCGCCACCGCGGACCTCACCGAGCGCGGTGCCGGCTTCCCCGTGGCCGAGGCCCCGCACGGCTCCGCAGGCGTGCTGCCCATCACCTGGATGTACATCGCGATGACCGGTGCGCAGGGTCTGACCGAGTCCTCGCGCACGGCCGTGCTGGGCGCTAACTACATCTCCCGGCAGCTCTCGGACGTGTTCCCCACCCTCTACACCGGGGACGGTGGGCTCGTGGCCCACGAGTGCATCCTGGACCTGCGGCCCATGACCAAGGCCTCCGGCGTCACCGCCGAGGACGTCTGCAAGCGGCTCGTGGACTTCGGCTTCCACGCGCCCACCCTGGCCTTCCCCGTGGCCGGCACGCTCATGGTGGAGCCCACCGAGTCCGAGGGGCTCGAGGAGCTGGACCGGTTCATCGAGGCCATGCGCACCATCCACGCGGAGATGCAGGAGATCGCGGACGGCGCGGTGGCCCTGGAGGACTCCGTGATCCGCCACGCCCCGCACACCGCCCAGGTGCTCACAGCGGACGAGTGGGACCGCTCCTACCCCCGCTCGCAGGCCGGCTACCCCGTGCCCACGCTGCGCCGTGTGAAGTACTGGCCCCCGGTGGGCCGCATCGACAACGCCGCGGGGGACCGGAACCTCGTGTGCGAGTGCCCACCCATCGAGGCGTTCGACGCCGCGTACACCGCAGCTGCGGGACAGGAGAAGTGATGAGCGAGCGTCAGACCGCACTGCACGGTGCCCATGAGGAGCTGGGTGCCCGGTTCACCGACTTCGGCGGCTGGTCCATGCCCGTCCGCTACGCGAGCGACACCGCGGAGCACCATGCCGTGCGCCGCGGCGCCGGGATCTTCGACCTCTCCCACATGGGGGAGGTGGAGGTCGTCGGGGCCCAGGCCGGGGCGTTCCTGGACCACGCGCTCGTGGGGGTGCTCTCCACCATTGGTGTGGGGCGTGCCAAGTACTCGGTGATCGTGGACGAGGACGGCCGCGTGCTGGACGACCTCATCACCTACCGGCTCGCCGAGGACCGCTACCTGGTGGTGCCGAACGCGGGCAACCAGGAGACCGTGGTGCGCGCCCTGCAGCACCGCGCGGAGGGCTTCGACGTCACGGTGACCGACCGGGGTGCCGAGACCTCCCTGGTCGCGGTCCAGGGTCCGCGGGCACTGGAGGTGCTCGAGGCCACCGGACTGGAGCCCTCCGAGGACGTCGCCGCTCTGAAGTACTACGCGTGCGCCACCGCACGCTGCGCGGGCGTGGAGGTGCTCGCGGCCCGCACGGGCTACACCGGCGAGGACGGCTTCGAGCTGTACTGCGCCAACGAGCACGCCACGACCCTGTGGGACGCGCTGCTCGCCACGGCCGGGGAGCTCGGCACGGAGGAGGCCCCCGTGCAGGCCGCGGGGCTCGCCGCACGCGACTCCCTGCGGCTCGAGGCCGGCATGCCGCTCTACGGCCACGAGCTCTCCACCGAGATCACCCCGGTGGAGGCCGGGCTCGGCAAGCTCGTGGAGATCGCGCTGCGCAAGAAGGACGAGGCGGGCACCCGCACGGTGGGACACGACGCGCTCGCGGCCATGCTGCGGGACGCTCCCGCGCGCACCCTGATCGGGCTGGAGGGTCTCGGGCGCAAACCGCTGCGCGCGGGCTACACCGTGCTCGCGGGTGAGCGCCCGGTGGGGGAGATCACCAGTGGCCTCCCCTCGCCCACGCTCGGCAAGCCCGTGGCCATGGCCCTGGTGACCACGTACGCCCTCGAGGAGATCGCCGCCGGGAACGTGAGTGTCCAGGACGCCCGGGGCCGCGGCGTCGAGGTCGCCCGGACGGCCATGCCCTTCTACAGGCGGGGCTGACGCGCACGGGAACGACCCCCAGGGGTGGTGCCGCGAACGGGTCTGCCGGGAGTAACCTCCCAGCAGGCCCGTTCCGTCGTGCCGAGCCCGTGCCGGTGCCCGCGTGGACGGCGCGGGTCGCCGAGAAGTCCCCGTGCGCCGTCGCGGGCGGAGGAAGAAGGAGAACACCGTGTTCGTGCGAGACGTCGCCCCCGGGATCCACATGGTCCAGAGCCACCACGTGAACTGCTACCTGCTGGAGGACGAGGACGGGCTGACCCTCGTGGACGCCGGGCTGCCGCGGGTGTGGAACGAGCTGGGGTGGGCCGTGCGAGAGCTGGGCCGGACACCGGCAGACCTGAAAGCACTCGTGCTCACCCACGCCCACTTCGACCACGTGGGCGTCGCCGCGAAGCTCGTGGCCCGGCTGGGGATCCCCGTGCACGCCCACCAGCGGGAGCGCCACCTCGCGGCGCACCCCTACAGCTACGCGCACGAGAGCCCGGCGGCCCTCTACCCGCTCAGGCACCCGCGCGCGGTCCCGGTGCTCGCCTCGATGCTCGCGGGCGGAGCCGCGGGCGTGCGTGGAGTTGCCGTGACGCACGATCTCGCCGTGGGGGAGACGGTGCCCGTGCCGGGCCGTCCCAGGGTGGTCCTCACGGCCGGGCACACGTACGGCCACTGCGCGCTGCACGTCCCGGCCGCCGACGCCGTGCTGTCGGGCGACGCGCTCGTCACCCTCGATCCGTACACGGGTCTGACCGGTCCTCGGGTAGTGGCCGGCGCTGCCACCGCGGACGCGGCCACGGCCCTCGAGTCCCTCGGCGCGATCGCGGCCACGGGGGCCCGCACGGTCCTGCCCGGTCACGGCGACCCGTGGCGCCTGGGCGCGACCCGGGCAGCGGAGCAGGCGAGGGCGAACGGGGTTGCCTGAGCGGGACCGGGTGCCGCCCGCGCCGTCGGGCGGCGTCCTCCCGGACCGGCCGGGCGGACGCGCGGCGGGCATGTTACGTCGCGGAGGGGGATTCGTCCAGCACCGGTGTGGACAACCTGCCGGATCTGGCCTAGGCTAGTGCTTTGCGTTGTCCCTTATGCATGCGTGCCTTCATATAGCGGTGGGCGCCGCAGGGGCGGTCGGCGATTCTCCTCGTGACCGGCCCCTTTTTCTCTCCCCGGGAACCTCGCGTATTCACTGCATGTCTGTGGAAGGATCACATCTTGGTCGCCTCGAGCACCGATACGAACGTCTCCGCCAACCACCCCACGAGCGATAACATTCCTCGCCGCGTCTCCTTCGCGAAGATCCACGAACCGCTGGACGTCCCCAACCTGCTGGCCCTGCAGACCGACAGCTTCGACCGCCTGGTGGGCAACGAGCGCTGGCAGGCCCGCGTGGTCGAGGCCCAGGAGACCGGGGACACGAGCGTGTCCACCACGTCCGGGCTCTCCGACATCTTCGAGGAGATCTCCCCGATCGAGGACTTCCAGGGGACCATGTCCCTCTCGTTCTCGGAGCCGGAGTTCTACGACCCCAAGTACACGATGGACGAGTGCAAGGACCGTGACGCCACCTACTCGGCGCCGCTGTACGTCAAGGCCGAGTTCATGAACAACACCACGGGCGAGATCAAGCAGCAGACCGTGTTCATGGGGGACTTCCCCCTCATGACCGACAAGGGCACGTTCGTGATCAACGGGTCCGAGCGCGTGGTGGTCTCCCAGCTCGTGCGTTCCCCGGGCGCCTACTTCGAGAAGGGCCAGGACCGCACGTCCGACAAGGACATCTACTCCGCCAAGATCATCCCCTCCCGCGGTGCGTGGTTCGAGCTCGAGATCGACAAGCGCGACCAGGTGGGCGTGCGTCTGGACCGCAAGCGCAAGCAGTCCGTGACCGTCCTGCTCAAGGCGCTCGGCTGGACCGAGGCCAAGATCCTCGAGGAGTTCGGCGAGTTCGACTCCATCCGCGCGACCCTCGAGAAGGACACCACGGAGACCCGCGAGGAGGCGCTGCTGGACATCTACCGCAAGCTGCGCCCGGGGGAGCCGCCCACGGTGGACGCCGCCCAGTCCCTGCTGGACAACATGTACTTCAACCCCAAGCGCTACGACCTCGCCAAGGTGGGCCGCTACAAGCTCAACCGCAAGCTCGGTCTGGACAAGCCGTTCACGGACCCGGACGCCTCCGTGCTGTCCCTGGACGACATCGTGGCCATGATCCGCTACCTCGTCACCCTGCACGACGGCGGCTCCACCATGCCCGGCACGCGTGACGGCGAGGCCCGCGAGATCCACGTGGACGTGGACGACATCGACCACTTCGGCAACCGTCGCATCCGCGCCGTGGGCGAGCTGATCGAGAACCAGATCCGCACGGGTCTCTCCCGCATGGAGCGCGTGGTGCGCGAGCGGATGACCACCCAGGACGTCGAGGCCATCACGCCGCAGACCCTGATCAACATCCGCCCCGTGGTGGCCGCGATCAAGGAGTTCTTCGGAACCTCCCAGCTGTCGCAGTTCATGGACCAGAACAACCCGCTCGCGGGTCTGACCCACAAGCGTCGGCTCTCCGCACTGGGCCCCGGTGGCCTCTCGCGCGACCGCGCGGGCATGGAGGTCCGCGACGTCCACCCCTCGCACTACGGCCGCATGTGCCCGATCGAGACCCCCGAGGGCTCCAACATCGGCCTGATCGGCTCGCTCGCCACCTACGCGCGCATCAACCCCTTCGGGTTCATCGAGACGCCCTACCGCAAGGTCGTGGACGGCACCGTCACCGACGACGTCGTCTACCTCACGGCGGACGACGAGCGCGGGCTCACCATTGCGCAGGCCAACGCCCCGCTGACCGACGACGGCCACTTCGCCGAGGACGCCGTCCTGGCGCGTGCCTCCGACGGCTCCGGCGAGGCCGTGCTCGTGGCCCCCGAGGACATCGAGTTCATGGACGTCTCCCCGCGCCAGATGGTGTCGGTGGCGACCGCCCTGATCCCGTACCTCGAGCACGACGACGCCAACCGCGCGCTCATGGGTGCCAACATGCAGCGTCAGGCCGTGCCGCTGCTCACGTCCGAGGCTCCGCTCGTGGGCACCGGCATGGAGCGCTACGCCGCCCTGGACGCCGGCGACTCCGTCCTGGCCACCAAGCCGGGCGTGGTCGAGGAGGTCTCCGCGGACCTCGTCACGGTGCTCAACGACGACGGCACCACGAAGCTCTACCCGATCAACAAGTTCGTGCGCTCCAACCCGGGCAACACGTACAACCAGCGCGTGATCGTCTCCGAGGGTCAGCGCGTGGAGCCCCGCACCGTGATCGCCGACGGCCCTTCCACGGACCACGGCGAGCTCGCGCTGGGCAAGAACCTGCTGATCGCGTACATGTCCTGGGAGGGCCTCAACTACGAGGACGCCATCATCCTGTCCCAGCGCATGGTCTCCGAGGACGTCCTGACGTCCATCCACATCGAGGAGCACGAGATCGACGCCCGCGACACCAAACTCGGTGCCGAGGAGATCACCCGTGACATCCCGAACGTGTCGGAGGAGGTGCTCTCGGCGCTGGACGAGCGCGGCATCATCCACATCGGTGCCGAGGTGCAGGCCGGGGACATCCTGGTGGGCAAGGTCACGCCCAAGGGCGAGACCGAGCTGACCCCCGAGGAGCGTCTGCTGCGCGCCATCTTCGGCGAGAAGTCCCGCGAGGTGCGCGACACCTCCCTGAAGGTGCCCCACGGCGAGTCCGGAACCGTGATCGGCGTGCGCGTCTTCGACCGCGAGGACGAGGACGACGACCTGCCCGCCGGTGTCAACCAGGTGGTGCGCGTGTACGTGGCGCAGAAGCGCAAGATCACGGACGGCGACAAGCTGGCCGGGCGTCACGGCAACAAGGGCGTCATCTCCAAGATCCTGCCCGTCGAGGACATGCCGTTCATGGAGGACGGCACCCCGGTGGACGTGATCCTCAACCCGCTGGGCGTGCCCGGGCGCATGAACCTCGGCCAGGTGCTCGAGGTCCACACCGGCTGGCTCGCCAAGCAGGGCTGGAACATCGAGGGCAACCCCGAGTGGCTGGACGGGCTGAGCAACTTCCCCAAGAGCAGCGGACCCACGAACGTGGCCACCCCGGTGTTCGACGGCGCCCGTGAGGACGAGATCTTCGACCTGCTGGACCACACCAACCCCACGCGGGACGGTCAGCGCCTGATCGGGCGCTCCGGCAAGGCCAAGCTGTTCGACGGCCGCTCCGGCCAGCCCTTCCCGGACCCGGTGTCCGTGGGCTACCAGTACATCTTGAAGCTGCACCACCTCGTGGACGACAAGATCCACGCGCGCTCCACCGGCCCGTACTCCATGATCACCCAGCAGCCGCTGGGCGGTAAGGCGCAGTTCGGCGGTCAGCGCTTCGGCGAGATGGAGGTGTGGGCGCTCGAGGCGTACGGCGCCGCCTACACGCTCCAGGAGCTGCTCACGGTCAAGTCCGACGACGTCCACGGCCGCGTGAAGGTGTACGAGGCCATTGTCAAGGGCGAGAACATCCCGGAGCCGGGTGTGCCCGAGTCCTTCAAGGTTCTCATCAAGGAGATGCAGTCCCTGTGCCTGAACGTGGAGGTCCTCTCCGCCGACGGCAACACGGTGGAGATGCGTGACTCCGAGGACGACAGCTTCCGGGCTGCCGACGAGCTCGGCATCGACCTCTCCCACTCCGAGCCCAGCTCGGTCGAAGAGGTCTGAGAACGCTCCCGTCCACAGTTCAGCCCGACAGACTTCAGGATTTTACGAAAGAGGGACAGGACCTTATGTCCAACGATTCTTCACTGGGCCTCATGCAGATCGGCCTGGCCACTGCGGATCAGATCCGCGGCTGGTCCTACGGCGAGGTCAAGAAGCCGGAAACCATCAACTACCGCACGCTCAAGCCCGAGAAGGACGGCTTGTTCTGCGAGAAGATCTTCGGTCCCACTCGGGACTGGGAGTGCTACTGCGGCAAGTACAAGCGCGTGCGCTACAAGGGCATCATCTGTGAGCGCTGCGGCGTCGAGGTGACGCGGGCGAAGGTGCGCCGTGAGCGCATGGGCCACATCGAGCTCGCCGCTCCCGTGACCCACATCTGGTACTTCAAGGGCGTTCCGTCGCGCCTGGGCTACCTGCTGGACCTCGCGCCCAAGGACCTCGAGAAGGTCATCTACTTCGCGGCGTACATGATCACGTCCGTGGACGAGCAGGCCCGCCACGACGACCTGCCCAACCTGCAGGCGGCGATCGACCGCGAGAAGAAGCAGCTCGAGGACACCCGGGACGCGGACATCAACGCGATCGCCCGTGACCTCGAGAACGACCTCGCGCGCGTGGAGGAGGAGGGCGGCAAGGCGGCGGAGAAGCGCAAGCTGCGCGACTCCGCGGACCGTCAGATGGCGAACGTGCGCAAGCGCGCGGACCGCGAGATCGACTACCTGGAGAAGGTCTGGGACCGCTTCAAGAACCTCAAGGTCAACGACCTCGAGGGCGACGAGGCCCTGTACCGCCAGATGGTGGACCGCTACGGCATGTACTTCGAGGGCTCCATGGGCGCCGAGTCCATCAAGAAGCGTCTCGAGAGCTTCGACCTCGCGGCCGAGGCCGAGTCGCTGCGCGAGACCATTGCCACGGGCAAGGGCCAGCGCAAGACCCGTGCCCTGAAGCGCCTCAAGGTGGTCAACGCGTTCCTCACCACGGACAACTCGCCGCTGGGCATGGTCCTGGACGCCGTCCCGGTGATCCCGCCGGAACTGCGCCCCATGGTGCAGCTGGACGGCGGCCGGTTCGCGACCTCCGACCTCAACGACCTCTACCGTCGTGTGATCAACCGCAACAACCGCCTCAAGCGGCTGCTGGACCTCGGTGCCCCCGAGATCATCGTGAACAACGAGAAGCGCATGCTGCAGGAGGCCGTGGACTCGCTGTTCGACAACGGCCGTCGCGGTCGCCCGGTCACCGGACCCGGCAACCGTGCGCTGAAGTCCCTGTCCGACATGCTCAAGGGCAAGCAGGGCCGCTTCCGCCAGAACCTGCTGGGCAAGCGCGTGGACTACTCCGGCCGTTCCGTGATCGTGGTCGGTCCCCAGCTGAAGCTGCACCAGTGTGGTCTGCCCAAGCAGATGGCCCTGGAGCTGTTCAAGCCCTTCGTGATGAAGCGCCTGGTGGACCTGAACCACGCGCAGAACATCAAGTCCGCCAAGCGCATGGTGGAGCGCTACCGCCCGCAGGTGTGGGACGTCCTCGAAGAGGTCATCACCGAGCACCCCGTGCTGCTGAACCGCGCCCCCACCCTGCACCGTCTGGGCATCCAGGCGTTCGAGCCGCAGCTCGTGGAGGGCAAGGCCATCCAGCTGCACCCGCTCGTGTGCGGCGCGTTCAACGCGGACTTCGACGGTGACCAGATGGCCGTGCACCTGCCGCTGTCGCCGGAGGCCCAGGCCGAGGCGCGCGTGCTGATGCTGTCCTCGAACAACATCCTCAAGCCCTCGGACGGCAAGCCGATCGCCCTGCCCTCGCAGGACATGATCATCGGCCTCTACCACCTCACCACCGTGCGTGAGGGCTGGGCCGGGGAGGGCAACAGCTACTCCTCCGTGGCCGAGGCCATCATGGCCAACGACTCCGGCGAGCTGCACCTCAACGCGAAGTGCAGGATCCGTCTCGAGGACTTCGTGCCGTACGCCGGCTGGGAGGCCCCCGAGGGCTGGGAGCCGGGTCAGCCCGCCGTCGTGGAGACCACTCTGGGACGCGTGCTGTTCAACGAGACCCTGCCCGAGGACTACCCGTGGGACGAGAACGTCGCGGACAAGAAGCACCTGTCCGCGCTCGTGAACGACCTGGCGGAACGCTACCCGATGACCCGCGTGGCCAAGACGCTGGACAACCTCAAGGACGCCGGCTTCCACTGGGCCTCCCGCTCGGGCGTCACGGTGGCCATCTCGGACATCGCGACCCCGCCGGAGAAGCCCGCCATCATGGAGGGCTACGAGGCGCAGGCCGCGCGCATCCAGGGTCAGTACGACAAGGGCCTGATCGACGACGACGAGCGCCGCTCGGAGCTCATCGACATCTGGTCCAAGGCCACGGATGAGGTCGCCCAGGCCATGCGCGACAACCTCGAGCCCACCAACACCATCAACCGCATGGTGTCCTCGGGTGCGCGAGGCAACTGGATGCAGGTCCGTCAGATCGCGGGCATCCGCGGCCTCGTGGCCAACCCGAAGGGCGAGATCATGCCCCGCCCCATCAAGTCCTCCTACCGTGAGGGCCTGTCGGTGCTGGAGTACTTCATCGCCACCCACGGTGCCCGCAAGGGCCTCGCGGACACCGCCCTGCGTACCGCGAACTCGGGCTACCTGACCCGTCGTCTGGTGGACGTCTCGCAGGACGTGATCGTGCGCGAGTCCGACTGCCAGACCGTGCGCGGTCTGACCCTCCCGCTCGCGGACGTCACCGACACCGGTGTGCGCACGCTGCAGGAGGACGTGGAGAACACGGTGCACGGCCGCGTGCTGGCCAGTGCCGTGGCGGACGAGAACAGCGAGGTGCTGGCCGAGGCCGGTGCGGACATGTCCGACGCCATGATCGAGAAGCTCTACGCCGCGGGTGTGGACCAGGTGCGCGTGCGCTCCGTGCTCACGTGCGAGTCCGCGGTGGGCGTGTGCGCCGCGTGCTACGGCCGCTCCCTGGCCACCAACCAGCTGGTGGACATCGGCGAGGCCGTGGGCATCGTGGCCGCGCAGTCCATCGGCGAGCCCGGCACCCAGCTGACCATGCGCACGTTCCACACCGGTGGTGTGGCGTCCTCGGACGGTGACATCACGCAGGGTCTGCCCCGTATCCAGGAGCTCTTCGAGGCCCGCACGCCCAAGGGTGTGGCCCCGATCTCCGAGGTGGCCGGCCGGATCCGCATCGAGGACACGGACAAGTCCCTCAAGATCGTCGTGGTCCCGGACAACGGCGACGAGGAGTTCGCGTACCCCGTGCTGCGCCGTGCCAAGCTGCTCGTGGCGGACGGCGACCACGTGGACGTGGGCCAGCAGCTCGTCACCGGTGCGGTGGACCCCAAGGAGGTGCTGCGCATCCGCGGTCCCCGCGAGGCGCAGAAGCACCTCGTGGACGAGGTCCAGGGCGTGTACCGCTCCCAGGGCGTGGGCATCCACGACAAGCACGTGGAGGTCATCGTGCGGCAGATGCTGCGGCGCGTGACCATCATCGAGTCCGGTGACACCGCGCTGCTGCCGGGTGAGCTGGTGGACAACGTGCGCTTCCTCGAGGCCAACCGCGGTGCGGTGGCCGAGGGCAAGCGTCCGGCGGCCGGCCGCCCCGAGCTCATGGGCATCACCAAGGCCTCGCTCGCCACGGACTCGTGGCTGTCCGCCGCGTCCTTCCAGGAGACCACGCGTGTCCTCACGCAGGCCGCCATGGAGGGCAAGTCGGATCCGCTGCTGGGCCTGAAGGAGAACGTCATCATCGGCAAGCTCATCCCCGCGGGTACCGGTCTGGACCGGTACAACAGCGTGGACGTGGAGCCCACCGAGGAGGCGAAGGCCCAGATGTTCACGGATCCGTCCGCGTTCGCCGACTTCAGCTACGCCGAGGAGAACGCCGGCGGACTCGGTTCCGAGTTCCAGGCGATCCCGCTCGACGACTACGACTTCGGCGGCAACTGAGCTGGTGGAGTAGTCCGCCTGCCGCCGGTGTCCGGACACCGGCGGTAGGCGCGGCATGAGGTCCCGGAGCCCGGGCGCGTCTTCCTCTCGGGGGAGCGCGCTCGGGCTCCGTCTCGTCCGGCCCGTCCCGCCACGACGACGCCGCCGGGCCCGGTCAGCCGGCCCGTTTTCGCGGGCGCGTGCGCACCTGCTACGATGGCTCAGAATTGCTCGATTCCGGGCAGTCTGCAATGAGATGGCAAATCGGACTCCGTCCTGTGGTACGCACCCTGTACCTAGATGCCATCTTTCGTCATGCTCTGTGGCACCTTCCGTGCGGTGTGCACCGCCCGGGCAGGCCGCCGGGCACCCCGGAGTCAATGTTCCGTCACCGGCGGGTCCGGCACACACCGGTCCCCGCTCCAACAGGAGGCACTGTGCCAACTATCCAGCAACTGGTCCGCAAGGGCCGGCACTCCAAGGTCGTGAAGACCAAGGCTCCCGCGCTCAAGGGCAACCCCATGAAGCGCGGCGTCTGCACCCGCGTGTTCACCACCACCCCCAAGAAGCCCAACTCGGCGCTGCGCAAGGTGGCCCGTGTGAAGCTCAACGGCGGCGTGGAGGTCACGGCCTACATCCCCGGCGAGGGCCACAACCTGCAGGAGCACTCCATCGTGCTCGTGCGCGGCGGTCGTGTGAAGGACCTCCCCGGCGTTCGCTACAAGATCGTGCGCGGCGCGCTCGACACCCAGGGTGTCAAGGGTCGCCAGCAGGCCCGCTCCCGCTACGGCGCCAAGAAGGAGAAGAAGTAATGCCTCGTAAAGGTCCCGCTCCCAAGCGCCCCCTCGTCGTCGATCCCGTCTACGGCTCGCCCGTGGTCACGCAGCTGATCAACAAGGTCCTGCAGGACGGCAAGAAGTCCACCGCCGAGCGCATCGTCTACGGTGCCCTCGAGGGTGTGCGCAACAAGACCAACTCCGATCCCGTGGCCACGCTGAAGAAGGCCCTCGAGAACGTGAAGCCGGCCCTCGAGGTCCGCTCCCGTCGCGTGGGCGGCGCCACCTACCAGGTGCCCGTGGAGGTCAAGGCCGGACGTGCGCAGGCTCTGTCCCTGCGCTGGCTCGTGGGCTACTCCAAGGCCCGCCGCGAGAACACCATGACCGAGCGTCTGCAGAACGAGATCCTGGACGCGTCCAACGGTCTCGGTGCCGCCGTGAAGCGCCGCGAGGACACTCACAAGATGGCCGAATCCAACAAGGCCTTCGCCCACTACCGCTGGTAAAATTCGGTAGTCCTGTCGGCCCCGCTCCGGCGGGGCCGACACCAGGGCCCGGCACCACCTTTTACGAAGGGAACCATCGTGGCACTCGACGTGCTTACCGACCTCAAGAAGGTCCGCAATATCGGCATCATGGCTCACATCGATGCCGGTAAGACCACGACCACCGAACGAATCCTGTTCTACACGGGCATCAACCACAAGCTCGGCGAGACGCACGACGGTGCCTCCACGATGGACTGGATGGCGCAGGAGCAGGAACGCGGCATCACCATCACCTCGGCCGCGACCTCGTGCTACTGGCACGACTACCAGATCAACATCATCGACACCCCGGGTCACGTGGACTTCACGGTCGAGGTCGAGCGCTCCCTGCGCGTGCTCGACGGCGCGGTGGCCGTCTTCGACGGCAAGGAGGGCGTGGAGCCCCAGTCCGAGACCGTGTGGCGCCAGGCCGACAAGTACGAAGTCCCCCGCATCTGCTTCGTCAACAAGATGGACAAGCTCGGCGCGGACTTCTACTTCACCGTGGACACGATCAAGTCCCGCCTGGGTGCCACCCCGCTCGTGCTGCAGCTGCCCATCGGCGCCGAGAACGACTTCGTGGGCGTCGTGGACCTCATCACCATGAAGGCCCTCGTCTGGGAGGGTGACTCCAAGGGTGACGTCTCCCTCGGTGCCAAGTACGAGACCCGCGAGATCCCCGAGGACCTCCAGGACCGCGCCGCGGAGTACCGCAACCAGCTGGTCGAGGCCGTGGCCGAGGCCGACGACGACCTCATGGAGAAGTACCTCGGCGGCGAGGAGCTGACCGAGGACGAGATCAAGACCGGCGTGCGCAAGCTGACCACCTCCTCGGCCGCCTACCCCGTGCTGTGCGGCTCCGCCTTCAAGAACCGTGGCGTTCAGCCCATGCTCGACGCCGTGGTGGACTACCTGCCCTCCCCCCTGGACGTGGAGGACGTGCAGGGTCACGCCGTCAACGACGAGGAAGAGGTGCTCACCCGCACCGCCGACGCCAACGGTCCCTTCGCGGCACTGGCGTTCAAGGTGGCCTCGCACCCGTTCTACGGCCAGCTGACCTACATCCGCGTGTACTCCGGCAAGGCCAAGGCCGGTGAGCAGGTGATGAACTCCACCAAGGGCAAGCGCGAGCGCATCGGCAAGCTCTTCCAGATGCACTCCAACAAGGAGAACCCGGTGGAGGAGATCTCCGCCGGCCACATCTACGCCGCGATCGGTCTGAAGGACACCACCACGGGTGACACCCTGTGCGACTCCTCCAACCCGATCGTGCTGGAGTCCATGAGCTTCCCGAAGCCCGTGATCTTCGTGGCCATCGAGCCGAAGACCAAGGGTGACCAGGAGAAGCTCTCCACCGCCATCCAGAAGCTCTCCGCGGAGGACCCCACGTTCACGGTGTCCCTCAACGACGAGACCGGCCAGACCGAGATCGGTGGCATGGGCGAGCTGCACCTGGACATCCTTGTGGACCGCATGAAGCGCGAGTTCCGTGTGGAGGCCAACGTGGGCAAGCCCCAGGTGGCCTACCGCGAGACCATCAAGAAGGCCGTCGAGAAGGTCGACTACACCCACAAGAAGCAGACGGGTGGTTCCGGGCAGTTCGCGAAGGTGCAGGTCTCCTTCGAGCCGCTGCCCCTGGACGCCGAGGAGCTGTACGAGTTCGACAACGCCGTGACCGGTGGTCGCGTGCCGCGTGAGTACATCCCCTCCGTGGACCACGGCATCCAGGACGCCATGCAGCTCGGCATCCTCGCCGGGTACCCGGTCGTGGGCGTCAAGGCCACTCTCGTCGACGGCGCGTACCACGACGTCGACTCCTCGGAGATGGCGTTCAAGATCGCCGGTTCCATGGTGTTCAAGGAGGGCGCGCGCCGCGCCAACCCGGTGCTGCTCGAGCCGCTCATGGCGGTCGAGGTGCGTACGCCGGAGGAGTACATGGGCGACGTCATCGGCGACCTGAACTCCCGTCGCGGCCAGATCCAGTCCATGGAGGACGTCACGGGTGTGAAGCTCGTGCAGGCTCTGGTCCCGCTGTCCGAGATGTTCGGCTACATCGGCGACCTGCGTTCCAAGACGCAGGGCCGCGCCGTGTACTCGATGCAGTTCGACAGCTACTCAGAGGTCCCCAAGGCCGTGGCCGAGGAGATCATCCAGAAGAACCGCGGCGAGTGAGCCCCTCGGGGCCCGCCCCGAGATTTCAGTAAATTCGTAATCCAGAAGTAGACTTGCACAGGTTTCGACACGCTCAGCGCCGATGCGCTGCGGTCCGTGCTCCGGGGTCCGGAGCAGTCGAGCAAGTCTCACCTCAATGTTCTAGGAGGAACACATCATGGCGAAGGCCAAGTTCGAGCGCACCAAGCCGCACCTCAACATTGGCACCATCGGCCACGTTGACCACGGCAAGACCACGCTCACGGCTGCGATCTCCAAGGTCCTGGCCGACAAGTACCCGGACGTCAACGAGCAGCGCGACTTCGGTGCCATCGACTCCGCCCCGGAGGAGAAGCAGCGCGGTATCACGATCAACATCGCGCACATCGAGTACCAGACCGACAAGCGCCACTACGCCCACGTGGACGCCCCCGGTCACGCCGACTACGTGAAGAACATGATCACCGGTGCGGCTCAGATGGACGGCGCGATCCTCGTGGTCGCCGCCACCGACGGCCCCATGGCCCAGACCCGCGAGCATGTGCTGCTCGCCCGCCAGGTGGGCGTTCCCTACCTGCTGGTGGCGCTGAACAAGTCCGACATGGTGGACGACGAAGAGCTCCTCGACCTCGTCGAGATGGAGGTCCGCGAGCTGCTGTCGGACCAGGGCTTCGACGGTGACAACGCCCCCGTGGTGCGCGTCTCCGCGCTCAAGGCCCTCGAGGGCGACGCCGAGTGGGTCAAGTCCGTCGAGGACCTCATGGAGGCCGTGGACGAGAACGTGCCGGACCCCGTCCGCGACACCGACAAGCCCTTCCTCATGCCCATCGAGGACGTCTTCACCATCACCGGTCGCGGCACCGTGGTGACCGGCCGCGCCGAGCGTGGCACCCTGCCGATCAACTCCGAGGTCGAGATCGTGGGCATCCGCCCCGTGCAGAAGACCACGGTGACCGGCATCGAGATGTTCCACAAGCAGATGGACGAGGCCATGGCGGGCGAGAACTGCGGTCTGCTGCTCCGCGGTCTCAAGCGTGACGACGTCGAGCGCGGTCAGGTCGTGTGCAAGCCGGGTTCCATCACCCCGCACACCGACTTCGAGGCGAACGTCTACATCCTGTCCAAGGAAGAGGGCGGGCGTCACAACCCGTTCTACTCGAACTACCGCCCGCAGTTCTACTTCCGCACCACGGACGTGACCGGCGTCATCACGCTGCCCGAGGGCACCGAGATGGTCATGCCCGGTGACAACACCGAGATGACGGTGGAGCTCATCCAGCCCATCGCCATGGAGGACGGCCTCGGCTTCGCCATCCGTGAGGGTGGCCGCACCGTGGGCTCCGGGCGAGTCACCAAGATCATCAAGTAAGTCCAGGTGATCGGGTGAGGCACTGAGCCGCACCACGAAGGCCCCGCGGTCCTGTGGAGGACCGCGGGGCCTTCGCACGTCTCGGCGCTGCGCGGAGCCCTGCTCCGCGCCGCCGGTCCTCGGTTTGCGCGCCACTGCCGTGTCTGGCAGAATGGTCGCTGTTGTTCGCTCAGCGGCGCGAGTCATCGCGCGCTCTGCACGAACGTCAGGTCCATCGCGAGAACCGGGTGCGGAGCAGGTGTGCAGCCGAAGCAAACGCAATGCGCCGGCACCACGCGCAACCGCGCCGCGAACAACCATCGTCACCGGTACCAGTTCACAGTGTGGACTCGTCCTCGTCGCCTTCCGCGCGACACGCCCGAGTTCGGGTGCCGGGGCCCCGGCAGGGTGAGGAACCCGGATGTCCTTTCCGGATTCAGTCTGTGCGGGGAGGCGGAGAAGACCGCCGAACACAAAGGAGTCACGGACTCCGTACAGGGAAGTACTTCAGAAAGAGAGTCACGACGCCATGGCGGGACAGAAAATCCGCATCCGGCTGAAGTCCTATGACCACGAGGTCATCGACGTCTCGGCCCGGAAGATCGTTGAGACGGTGACGCGCGCAGGCGCCACGGTGGTGGGACCCGTCCCGCTGCCCACCGAGAAGAATGTGTACTGCGTGATCCGTTCGCCGCACAAGTACAAGGACAGCCGTGAGCACTTCGAGATGCGCACCCACAAGCGGCTGATCGACATCATCGACCCCACGCCCAAGGCCGTCGACTCGCTCATGCGTCTCGACCTGCCCGCTGACGTGAACATCGAAATCAAGCTGTAAAAAGGATCGCATCCCAATGACTACCACTTTCGAACGCCAGGTGAAGGGCCTGCTGGGCATCAAGCTCGGCATGACCCAGGTCTGGGACGAGAACGGGAAGTTCGTGCCGGTGACCGTGGTCAAGGCCGACTCCAACGTCGTGACGCAGCTGCGCAATGAGGACAGGGACGGCTACAACGCCGTTCAGATCGGCTTCGGTGCGATCGATCCCCGTAAGGTGACCAAGCCCCTGGCCGGTCACTTCGCCGCCGCAGGCGTGACGCCCCGCCGCCACGTCGTCGAACTGCGCACTTCCGACGCCGCCAGCTACGAGCTCGGGCAGGAGCTGTCCGTCGAGCTCTTCGAGTCCGGCGCCAAGGTCGACGTCGTCGGCACCACCAAGGGCAAGGGCACTGCCGGCGTCATGAAGCGTCACGGCTTCTCCGGCGTGGGCGCCTCCCACGGTGCGCACAAGAACCACCGCAAGCCGGGTTCCATCGGCGGCGCGTCGTACCCCGCTCGCGTGTTCAAGGGCATGCGCATGGCCGGGCGGATGGGCAACGCCCGTCACACCACCATGAACCTGACCGTGCACGCGGTTGACGCCGAGAACTCCCTGCTGCTCATCAAGGGCGCCCTGCCGGGCCCCAAGGGTTCGGTCGTCCTCGTCCGTTCCACCGTGAAGGGAGCTTGATACCCATGGCAACTGAAACCGTCAACGTCGAGCTGCCCGCTGAGATCTTCGACGCACAGACCAACGTGGCGCTGCTGCACCAGGTCGTCGTCGCGCAGCTGGCCGCCGCCCGACAGGGCACGCACAAGACCAAGACCCGCGCCGAGGTCTCCGGCGCAGGCCGCAAGCCGTTCAAGCAGAAGGGCACCGGCCGGGCTCGTCAGGGCTCCATCCGTGCTCCTCACATGACCGGTGGTGGCGTGGTGCACGGCCCCACGCCGCGTGACTACTCCCAGCGCACGCCCAAGAAGATGAAGGCCGCCGCCCTGCGCGGTGCCCTCTCCGACCGGGCACGCAACGGCCGCATCCACGTGGTCGCTGAGCTGGGCGGCGCGCAGCCGTCCACGAAGGCCGCCAAGGAGGCGCTGCGTTCGATCTCCGAGCGCAAGAACCTGCTGGTCGTGCTGGCCCGTGGCGAGGACAACGCCGCTCTGTCCGTGCGCAACCTGGTCAACGTGCACGCCGTGTACGCGGACCAGCTCAACACGTACGACGTGCTGGTCTCGGACGACGTGGTCTTCACCCAGGCCGCCTACGAGTCGTTCGTCGCAGCCGCGTCCGGTAGCAAGCAGGAGGACGCCAAGTGAGCGCCATCTACAACAAGGACCCGCGCGACGTCATCATCCGTCCCGTGGTCTCCGAGAAGTCCTACGGCCTGATCGACGAGGGCAAGTACACCTTCCAGGTGGACCCCTCGGCGAACAAGACCGAGATCAAGTACGCGATCGAGCACATCTTCGGTGTGAAGGTTGCGTCCATCAACACCCTCAACCGTCCCGGCAAGCGCAAGCGCACTCGCTTCGGCTGGGGACAGCGAAAGGCCACCAAGCGTGCCGTCGTGTCCCTTCGGGAAGGCTCCATCGACATCTTCGGCGGTCCGCTCTCCTGAGCGGAGACCACTTTAACGAGGAACTCAAAACATGGCTATCCGTAAGCACAAGCCGACAACCCCGGGCCGTCGTGGCTCGTCGGTTGCGGACTTCGTAGAAATCACGCGCACCACGCCCGAGAAGTCCCTGGTGCGTCCGCTGCCCAAGAAGGGTGGACGCAACAACACCGGTCGCATCACCACCCGTCACAAGGGCGGTGGGCACAAGCGCCAGTACCGCGTGATCGACTTCCGCCGTCACGACAAGGACGGCGTGGACGCCAAGGTCGCGCACATCGAGTACGACCCGAACCGCACGGCTCGCATCGCGCTGCTGCACTACGTGGACGGCACGAAGCGCTACATCATCGCGCCGAACCGTCTGAAGCAGGGCGACGTCGTGGAGTCCGGCCCCAACGCGGACATCAAGCCGGGCAACAACCTGCCGCTGCGCAACATCCCGGTGGGCACCGTGCTGCACGCCGTGGAGCTGCGTCCCGGTGGGGGAGCGAAGCTCGCCCGTTCCGCCGGCGCCTCCGTGCAGCTGGTGGCCCGTGAGGGCAAGTACGGCCAGCTGCGCCTGCCCTCCGGCGAGATCCGCAACGTGGACGTGCGCTGCCGCGCCACCATCGGCGAGGTCGGCAACGCCGAGCAGTCGAACATCAACTGGGGCAAGGCCGGTCGCAACCGCTGGAAGGGCATCCGCCCGACCGTCCGCGGTGTCGTGATGAACCCCGTGGACCACCCCCACGGCGGTGGCGAGGGCAAGACCTCCGGTGGTCGTCACCCGGTCAACCCCAACGGCAAGCCCGAGGGACGCACCCGTCGCCCCAACAAGGAAAGCGACAAGCTCATCGTGCGTCGTCGTCGTACCGGCAAGAACAAGCGCTAAGGAGCCTGACTAATGCCACGCAGCCTCAAGAAGGGCCCTTTCGTTGATCAGCACCTCTTCGTGAAGGTCGCCAAGGAGAACGAGAAGGGCACCAAGAACGTCATCAAGACGTGGTCCCGCCGCTCGATGATCGTCCCCGACATGCTCGGCCACACGATCGCCGTGCACGACGGACGCAAGCATGTTCCCGTGTTCATCACGGAGTCGATGGTCGGTCACAAGCTCGGCGAATTCGCTCCCACCCGCACGTTCCGCGGCCATGTGAAGGACGACAAGAAGGGCAAGCGTCGCTGACCCTCCGGGGTGAGCACGCTGCACTTCTTCGACAAGACGAGAGAAGGAAAGCAATGGAAGCCAAGGCATCTGCGCGCTACATCCGCGTGACGCCTATGAAGGCCCGGCGCGTCGTCAACCTGATTCGTGGCCAGCAGGCGAATGAGGCATTGGCGATTCTGAAGTTTGCCCCCCAGGCAGCTTCCGAGCCGGTGTTCAAGGTTCTCGAGTCCGCCGTGGCGAACGCCCGGCAGAAGGCCGACCGCGAGGGTCTCGCGTTCAAGCCGGAAGACCTCGTGGTCTCCGCGGCCTTCGTGGACGAAGGACCGACCATGAAGCGGTTCCAGCCGCGTGCCCAGGGCCGTGCGTACCGCATCAACAAGCGCACGAGCCACGTGACCGTGGTCGTGGCGACCCCGGAGAAGGAGGAGGTCCGCTAAGTGGGACAGAAAATCAACCCCAACGGATTCCGTCTGGGCATCACCACCGACCACGTCTCGCACTGGTACGCCGACTCCAACCAGCCGGGTCAGCGCTACAAGGACTACATCCGCGAGGACGTCAAGATCCGCGAGCTCATGTCCAAGGGCATGGACCGCGCCGGCATCTCCAAGGTCGAGATCGAGCGCACCCGTGACCGGGTCCGCGTGGACATCCACACGGCCCGCCCGGGCATCGTGATCGGCCGCCGCGGCGCCGAGGCGGACCGCATCCGCGGCGAGCTCGAGAAGCTCACCGGCAAGCAGATCCAGCTGAACATCCTCGAGGTCAAGAACCCCGAGATCGACGCGCAGCTGGTTGCCCAGGGTGTCGCCGAGCAGCTGGCCTCCCGTGTCGCGTTCCGTCGCGCCATGAAGAAGGCCATCCAGTCCGCGCAGCGGGCTGGTGCCAAGGGCATCCGCATCCAGTGCGCCGGCCGTCTGGGCGGCGCGGAGATGTCCCGTTCGGAGTTCTACCGCGAAGGCCGTGTGCCCCTGCACACCCTGCGCGCGAACATCGACTACGGCTTCTTCGAGGCGAAGACCACCTTCGGCCGCATCGGTGTGAAGGTCTGGATCTACAAGGGTGACCTGACCGACAAGGAACTCGCCGCCCAGCAGGCTGCTGCTCCGTCCTCGCGCGGACGCAACGACCGTCGCGGCGGTGGCGAGCGGCGTCGTCGCCCGAATGACCGTAACGACCGTGGCGGGCGCCGTGAGCGCGACTCCGCCGCAGCCCCGCAGCAGAACACCGCTGCGGAGGCGCCCAACGCAGAGGGTGGTAAGTAATGCTCATCCCACGTCGTGTGAAGTTCCGCAAGCAGCACCACCCGCGTCGTCGCGGGCAGGCCAAGGGCGGAACCCAGGTCACCTTCGGTGAGTGGGGCATCCAGGCGATGAGCCCGGCCTACGTGACGAACCGTCAGATCGAGGCCGCTCGTATCGCCATGACCCGCCACATCAAGCGTGGCGGCAAGGTCTGGATCAACATCTACCCGGACCGTCCCCTGACCAAGAAGCCCGCCGAGACCCGCATGGGCTCCGGCAAGGGTTCCCCCGAGTGGTGGATCGCCAACGTCAAGCCCGGACGCGTCATGTTCGAGATCTCGGGCGTGAGCGAGGACGTGGCCCGTGAGGCGCTGCGCCTGGCAATCCACAAGCTCCCGATGAAGGCACGCATCGTGCGTCGCGAAGGCGGTGAATGATCAATGGCTATTGGATCCAAGGATCTGAACATGGACAACCTTGCGGCTCTTGACACCGGTGCCCTCACCGACCAGCTGCGCAAGTCCAAGGAAGAGCTGTTCAACCTGCGCTTCCAGGCTGCAACCGGGCAGCTCGAGAGCAACGGCCGCCTCAAGTCCGTGAAGCGTGACATCGCCCGGATCTACACCGTCCTGCGGGAGCGCGAGCTCGGCATCCGCGAGGACGTGGCGCCGGCTGCCGCGAAGACCGAGAAGAAGGCCTCGAAGAAGGCTGCCAAGTCTGAGGATGATGCCAAGTGAGCGAGCAGGTCAACAACGAAACGGCCGCGGCCGAGCGCGGTGACCGCAAGTCCCGCCAGGGCTACGTGGTCTCCGACAAGATGGACAAGACCGTGGTGGTCCAGGTCGAGGACCGCGTCAAGCACGCGCTCTACGGCAAGGTCCTGCGCAAGTCCAAGCGCGTGAAGGCCCACGACGAGCAGAACTCCTGCGGCGTCGGCGACCTCGTGCGCATCGTCGAGACCCGTCCGCTGTCCGCCAGCAAGAACTGGCGGATCGTGGAGATCATCGAGAAGGCCAAGTAAGCCCTTCCCGATCGGGTTCGTCCCCGCAGCCCCCGTCCGGCACAGCCGGGCGGGGGCTGCTGCGCGTCAGCGTCCACTCTGCGGTTGGAGTTCGGACGGCGAATGCGGTAGATTGGGCCGGTACGCGTGTTGTCACACGTGTGCCCATCTGGCTTCGACCCTGCTGAGCCGGAATCCACGACCGGCGTCCCCGCCCCTCCGGGGCGCGACGTCCGGCGGCAAGTGCCGCGGTCCGCCGCGGCAGGCGTCACACCAGACCGGTGCGACCGCTGCGAGAACTTGTTCGTTGATTCTGCACTCAGCCACGAATCCGAGCAGGGCAGCACGGCGAGTCACCTCGCCCACACGTTCGACCACCGCGTGCAAACTGCGTGCAGCGCCCCGGGCCCCTCCTACGGCCTCGGGGGAGACCGTGGCACGCAGAGTTCACACGACCACCGTTCCGCAAGGCTCGACATTCAGCAGGTTTGGATGAGAACCGGCGCGACGACAGGAGTATTCAGTGATTCAGCAGGAATCGCGGCTGCGGGTTGCCGACAACACGGGTGCGAAGGAAATTCTCACCATCCGTGTGCTCGGTGGATCCGGACGCCGCTACGCAGGCATTGGCGACGTCATCGTCGCCACCGTCAAGGACGCCATCCCCGGCGGCAACGTCAAGAAGGGCGACGTGGTCAAGGCGGTTGTGGTCCGTACCAAGAAGCAGAGGCGCCGTCCCGACGGTTCCTACATCCGTTTCGACGAGAACGCCGCAGTGATCTTGAAGAACGACGGGGACCCCCGCGGCACGCGCATCTTCGGCCCCGTGGGCCGCGAGCTGCGCGACAAGAAGTTCATGAAGATCGTCTCGCTGGCTCCGGAGGTGCTCTGACATGGCTAAATTCAAGATCAAGACCGGCGACCTCGTACAGGTCATCACCGGCAAGAACAAGGGCGAGCAGGGCAAGGTCCTGCGCGTGATCACCGAGACCTCCCGCGTGGTGGTCGAGGGTGTGAACGTGGTGACCAAGCACAAGCGCGCCAATGCCCAGGGCGAAGTCGGCGGCCTCGTCAAGTCCGAGGCTCCCATCCACATCTCCAACGTGATGCTCGTGGACCCGGAGACCGGCAAGCCGACCCGTGTGGGCTACCGCACCGAGACCGTGGAGCGCGACGGCAAGCAGAAGACCGTCCGCGTCCGCGTGTCCAAGAGCACCGGCAAGGATCTGTGATGAGCGAAACGACCGAAACCAAGTTCACCCCCCGGTTCAAGACCAAGTACCAGGAGACCGTTGCTCCGGCTCTGCAGGAGCAGTTCGGCTACGCGAACGTCATGCAGATGCCCCGCGTGGTCAAGGTCGTGGTCAACATGGGTCTGGGCGAGGCGGCCAAGGACTCCAAGCTGGTGGACAACGCCATCAAGGACCTCACCGCCATCACCGGCCAGAAGCCCGTGGTCAACCGTGCCAAGAAGTCCATCGCGCAGTTCAAGCTGCGTGAAGGCATGCCCATCGGCGCGCACGTCACCATGCGCGGCGACCGCATGTGGGAGTTCCTCGACCGCCTGGTCACGCTCGCGCTGCCGCGCATCCGTGACTTCCGCGGCCTGTCGGACCGCCACTTCGACGGCAACGGCAACTACACGTTCGGTCTGACCGAGCAGTCGATGTTCCACGAGATCGATCAGGACAAGATCGACCGCGTGCGCGGCATGGACATCACCGTGGTCACGTCCGCGAAGAACGACGACGAGGGCCGCGCGCTGCTGAAGGCGCTCGGTTTCCCGTTCAAGACCAACTAATTCCATCGACGCCAGAAGGTCCCTGCGGGCTGCAACCGGCAGGGAAACCGTGGCGAGGAAGGGCTGAAGCCCACATGACAATGACAGATCCCGTCGCAGACATGCTGACGCGTCTGCGCAACGCGAACTCCGCCTACCACGACACCGTGAGCATGCCCTACTCCAAGCTCAAGGCTCGTATCGCGGAGATCCTCAAGGCCGAGGGCTACATCGCGGACTGGTCCGAGGAGCCCGCACGGGTCGGCAAGACGCTGACCCTGCAGCTCAAGTTCGGCTCCAACCGTGAGCGCTCCATCGCCGGTGTTCGCCGCATCTCCAAGCCGGGTCTGCGCGTGTACGCGAAGTCCACGAATCTCCCCCGGGTGTTCGGTGGTCTCGGCATCGCGATCCTGTCCACCTCCTCCGGGCTGCTGACTGACAAGCAGGCCGGCAAGAAGGGCGTGGGCGGGGAAGTCCTCGCGTACGTCTGGTAATCGGTAGCACAGAAGAAGAAAGGAAGAAGACATGTCACGTATTGGACGTCTCCCGATCTCTGTGCCCGCCGGTGTGGAGGTTTCCGTGGACGGTTCCGCAGTGTCGGTCAAGGGCCCCAAGGGCTCGCTGACCCACACGGTGGCGGCACCCATCACGGTGGTCGTCGAGGACGGCACCGTGCAGGTGTCCCGTCCCAACGACGAGCGCGAGTCCCGCTCGCTGCACGGTCTCACGCGGTCCCTGATCGCCAACATGATCCAGGGTGTGTCCCAGGGATACACCAAGCAGCTGGAGATCGTGGGCACCGGTTACCGAGTGCAGGCCAAGGGCGCCGACCTGGAGTTCGCTCTGGGCTACAGCCACCCCGTTCCCTTCAGCGCGCCGGACGGCATCACGCTGTCCGTGGAGGGGAACAACAAGGTCTCCGTTTCCGGTATCGACAAGCAGCAGGTTGGCCAGGTTGCCGCGAAGATCCGCTCCCTGCGTCTGCCCGATCCCTACAAGGGCAAGGGCGTCCGCTACGCGGGCGAGCAGATCCGCCGCAAGGCCGGAAAGGCTGGTAAGTAATCATGGCTCTCGTAATCAAGGGAAAGTCGAAGGCTGCCCAGCGAGCACGGCGTCACCGCCGCGTCCGCAAGCACATCGCCGGAACCGCGCTGCGCCCCCGTCTGGTGGTCACGCGTTCCACCCGCCACATGGTCGCCCAGGTGATCGACGACGACAAGGGCTTCACCCTGGTCTCGGCCTCCACCATGGAGGACGACCTGCGTGCGTCCTCCGAGGACAAGACCGCCAAGGCCAAGCGCATCGGCGAGCTGATCGCGGAGCGCGCCAAGGCTGCGGGGATCGAGACCGTCGTGTTCGACCGCGGCGGCAACAAGTACCACGGCCGTGTGGCCGCGGTGGCCGAGGGTGCCCGTGAAGGAGGTCTGGCGCTGTGAGCGAGCAGAAGAACGAGAAGGAAACTCAGGTGAGCGAAGCCACCAACGGTTCCAACGAGACGGCCGGGGCGAACACCTCGGACCGCCAGGGATCGGACGAGAACCGCGGTGGCCGCGGCGGTCGCAACGACCGCGGTGGACGCAACGAGCGGGGCGGTCGCAACGAGCGCGGCGGTCGCGGTGGCCGCGGCGGCCGTGACGAGGAGAAGGACAAGTTCCTCGAGCGCGTCGTCACGATCAACCGTGTCTCCAAGGTCGTGAAGGGCGGTCGTCGCTTCAGCTTCACCGCTCTCGTGGTCGTCGGCGACGGCAACGGCATGGTCGGCGTGGGCTACGGGAAGGCCAAGGAAGTTCCCGCGGCCATCTCCAAGGGCGTCGAGGAGGCCAAGAAGAACTTCTTCCGGGTCCCCCGCGTGGAGGACCGCACCATCCCGCACCGTGTGCAGGGTGAGGCCGCAGCCGGCGTCGTCATGCTGCGTCCGGCCACCCCGGGTACCGGTGTGATCGCCGGTGGTCCGGTGCGTGCGGTCCTGGAGTGCGCGGGCATCCACGACGTGCTCTCCAAGTCCCTCGGCTCGTCCAACCAGATCAACATCGTGCACGCGACCATCCAGGCGCTGCGTGAGCTCGAGGAGCCCGCGTCCGTGGCGGCCCGCCGTGGCCTGCCCATGGACGAGGTCGTTCCGGCGCCGTTGCTGCGCGACATCCAGAAGGCAGGTGCCTGATGAACGGAAAGCGCATCCAGGCCACCGGTGCGACCCTGCGCGTGAAGCAGGTCCGCTCCGTGGTCGGTCAGAAGCAGAACATGCGCGACACGCTGCGTTCGCTCGGTCTCAAGCGTCCGGGCCAGGTCGTGGAGCGCAAGGCCGATGCGGCCACCGCGGGCATGATCAACACGGTGTCGCATCTCGTCCAGGTCGAGGAGGCTTGAGCATGGCTGAGAACACCCAGAACAAGAGCCACGCTCTGAAGGTCCACCACCTGCGTCCGGCCCCCGGATCCCACCAGGCCAAGACGCGTCTTGGCCGTGGTGAGGCATCCAAGGGCAAGACCGCGGGTCGCGGCACCAAGGGCACGAAGGCGCGCTACCAGGTCAAGGCCGGGTTCGCCGGCGGCCAGCTGCCGCTGCACATGCGCCTGCCCAAGCTGCGCGGGTTCAAGAACCCGTTCCGCGTGGAGTACCAGGTCGTCAACCTGGACCGCCTGGGCGAGCTGTTCCCCGAGGGCGGCACCGTCACCGTGGCGGACCTCGTCGCCAAGGGTGCCGTGCGCAAGAACCAGCCGGTGAAGGTGCTGGGCAGCGGAGAGATCTCCGTGGCTCTCAACGTCACCGCGGACAAGTTCTCGGCCTCTGCGGCCGAGAAGATCTCCGCGGCCGGCGGTTCCACGCAGACCGCGTGAGCTGCCACCAGCTTTCAGTTGTAGGGTGAGTCCCTGAACTGAGACGGGCCCCGTGCCGATTGTCGGCGCGGGGCCCGTTGCTTTACCCAGGATGTCTCCACGGCGCTGCGCCCGGGTGGAACGGCATCCTTCGCTAGACTTGCCCGGGGTCGGAACCGACCGGGCCACCACGTTCTTGGAGGAGGACCTGTGCTCAGTGCTTTCGCGCGGGCGTTTACCACGCCTGAGCTGCGCAACAAGCTGCTGTTCACACTGGGGATCATCGTGATCTACCGGTTGGGGACGTTCATTCCCGCCCCGGGTGTGGACTACGGCAACGTCCAGCAGTGCCTTGCCATGGGCAACACCACGGGCGGCGCGTACGACCTGATCAACCTGTTCAGCGGCGGCGCGCTGCTGCAGCTGTCCATCTTCGCGCTCGGTGTGATGCCCTACATCACGGCCAGCATCATCGTGCAGCTGCTCCGCGTGGTCATTCCCCGGTTCCAGGAGCTCCACGAGGAAGGCGCGCAGGGGCAGACGAAGCTCACGCAGTACACGCGCTACCTCACCATCGGGCTGGCCGCCCTGAACGCGACGACCGTGATCTCGCTCGCCCGCTCGGGTAGCCTGCTCGGGAACTGCCCCCTGCCGATCATCCCGGACGACTCCCTGATGGTGCTCGTGATCATGATCATCACCATGACGGCCGGCACCACCGTGATCATGTGGCTCGGTGAGCGCATCACGGACCGCGGCGTGGGCAACGGCATGTCCCTGCTGATCTTCACGTCCATTGCCGCCACCTTCCCCTCCGCGCTGGGAGACATCCTCCGCACCCGCGGCTGGGGCATCTTCCTGGGCGTGTGCGCGATCGGGCTGGTGGTCATCACCTGCGTGGTGTTCGTGGAGCAGTCCCAGCGCCGCATCCCCGTGCAGTACGCCAAGCGCATGGTGGGCCGTCGCACGATCGGCGGCACGAGCACCTACATCCCCCTGAAGGTCAACATGGCCGGCGTGATCCCCATCATCTTCGCCTCCTCCATGCTGACCCTGCCGACCATGATCGCGCAGTTCGCCATGCCGGACGACGGCAGCCCCGCACCGGGCTGGGTCACCTGGGTCACCACGTACCTCGCGCGCGGCGACCACCCGGTGTACATGACGATCTACTTCCTGCTGATCGTGGCGTTCACGTACTTCTACGTGTCCATCACCTTCAACCCGGAAGAGGTCTCCAACAACATGAAGCGCTACGGCGGCTTCATCCCGGGCATCCGCGCGGGCCGTCCCACGGAGAACTACCTGCGCTACGTGCTCTCCCGGATCACGCTGCCCGGTGCGCTGTACCTGGGTGTGATCTCCATGATCCCGCTCATCGCACTCGTGCTGTTCGACGCGAACCAGAACTTCCCCTTCGGCGGGCCGTCGCTGCTCATCATGGTGGGCGTGGGCCTGGACACCGTGAAGCAGATCGACGCCCAGCTGCAGCAGCGGCACTACGAAGGCCTGCTGCGCACCTGAGCCGGTGCGGCGGCGTCGCCCTGTGCCATGACCCGGGCCCGAGTAGCGCGGGGGTCGGCACGACGGACCCGTCCGACCCGGTGAGGAAGCGGGAACACCGGCGCGCCGGGTCCGGGCGGCGTCGCGCGTGGGGGCCGCACCGTCCTCGGGCCCACGTGGCGCCCCGGTAGAGTGGAGCCAAGTACACGCTCACGCAAGGAGAGATCATGACCCGCATGCTGATCATCGGACCCCCAGGCGCAGGCAAGGGCACCCAGGCCGCCCGGATCTGCGATCGGCTGGACGTTCCCGCCATCTCCACGGGGGACATCTTCCGCGCGAACATCAAGGACCAGACGGAGCTCGGCCGAGAGGCACAGGGCTACACGGACGCCGGCAACCTGGTGCCGGACTCGGTGACCAACAGCATGGTCCGGGACCGGTTGTCGCAGCAGGACGTGACGGACGGCTTCCTGCTGGACGGCTACCCCCGCACGGTGGCACAGGTCGAGGAGCTGGACCGCATCCTCGAGACCAACGGCGTGGCCCTGGACGTGGTCCTGCTGCTCACCGCCGACAACGACGAGCTCGTCACCCGGCTCCTGGGCCGCGCGCAGGAGCAGGGACGCACGGACGACACTGAGGACGTCATTCGCCACCGGCTGGACGTGTACGACGAGCAGACCGCTCCGGTGGTCGGGATGTACGAGGACCGCGGGATCGTGGTGCGTGTGGACGGTCTCGGCAGCATCGACGAGGTGACCGAGCGGATCATGGCGGCTCTGCCGCGCTGACCCGCCCACCGCGGAGCGCGGCCCCGGGAAAACGACACGGGTGAGCCCCCGGTCCGGTGTCCCGCACCGGTCCGGGGGCTCAGCCGTCACAACAGCAACGACTTCGCGACGGGCGGTGACCCGCGCGGAGTCATCAAGGGAAGGACCCGCGCACCGTGTTCGGACGCCGCAAGATCCAACTGAAATCCGACGCCGAGCTGGCCGCCATGGCCAGGGCAGGAGTCGTCACCTCGCGCGCGCTCGACGCCGCCGTGGCCGCCGCCGTGCCCGGGGCCACCACCGCCGACCTCGACCGTGCGTTCCGTGGAGTGCTGGACGAGTACGACGCCGGGTCCAACTTCCTCGGCTACTACGGCTACCCGGCCACCGTGTGCACCTCCGTCAACGACGAGGTGGTCCACGGGATCCCGGGGGAGCGGGTCCTCGTGGAGGGTGACATCATCTCGATCGACGGCGGTGCGGTGGTGGCCGGCTGGCACGGGGACTCCGCGCGCACCGTGCTCGTGGGGGACCGTCACGATCCCGCGGACCAGGAGCTCTCGGACGTGACCCGTGCGGCCATGTGGCGTGGGGTGGCCGCCATGGCCACCGGGACGCACGTGGGGGACATCGGCCTCGCGGTGGAGAACCACGTCCGTGGGACGGCGGGAGGCAGGCTCGGCATCCTGGAGGACTACGTGGGCCACGGCATCGGCACCGAGATGCACATGGCACCGGACGTCCCGAACTTCGCCATCAAGCACCGTGGGCCGAAGCTCGTGACCGGCATGGCCCTGGCCATCGAGCCCCTGCTCGTGCGCGGGGGCATCGAGACCCGCGTGCTGGAGGACGACTGGACGGTCGTGACCGTGGACGGGTCCCGTGCCAGCCAGTGGGAGCACAGCGTGTGCCTGCACAGCGAGGGGGTGTGGGTGCTGACCGCGGAGGACGGGGGCGCCTCCGCACTCGCCCCTCTGGGCGTCCACCCCGTGCCCATCCCGGGGTCCTGACCCACCATCCCCGATCCGAGACGCCCGCGAGGAAGAGGACAGCAGCCATGACCGCCCAGCCCGTAGAGATCACCCCGAGGCCGAAGACCGGCCAGCTCGTCTTCACGCCCGCCCGGCGGGGCAAGCCTCCGCTGCACATCGCGGACTTCGACATGGCGGGACGCAAGGCTTTCCTGAAGGAGGCCGGGTACCCGGCCTTCCGCGCCTCACAGCTCTCCAAGCACTACTTCGAGCGCTTCGAGGCGGACCCCGCCGCCATGACCGACCTGCCCGCTGACCAGCGGGAGGAGCTCGTGGGCAAGGCCGTGCCGCCGCTGCTCACCACGGTTCGCCAGCTGCGGGCGGACCAGGGCATGACCGTGAAGTCCGTCCACCGGCTCTTCGACAACGCCATGGTGGAGTCCGTGCTCATGCGCTACGACAAGCGCGTGACCATGTGCATCTCCTCCCAGGCCGGCTGCGGCATGAACTGCCCGTTCTGCGCCACGGGGCAGTCGGGGCTGACCCGCAACCTGTCGGCGGCGGAGATCGTGGACCAGGTGGTGCAGGGCGTCCGGGCACTGCGTGACGGCGTGGTCGGGGATCCGGAGGAGGCACCGCAGCGCGTGTCCAACATCGTCTTCATGGGCATGGGTGAGGCACTGGCGAACTACAAGGCCACCATGGGTGCGGTGCACCGGATCATCGACCCGTCCCCGGAGGGGCTCGGCATCTCGGCCCGTGGGCTCACCATGTCCACCGTGGGCCTCGTCCCGGGCATCCGCAAGTTCACCCTGGAGAAGCTCCCCATCACCCTCGCGCTGTCCCTGCACGCGCCGGACGACGAGCTGCGGGACGAGCTCATCCCCATCAACACCCGCTGGAAGGTGGACGAGGCCCTCGACGCCGCCAGGGAGTACTACGACGCCACGGGGCGGCGCGTCTCGATCGAGTACGCGCTGATCCGGGACATCAACGACCAGGGCTGGCGGGCAGACCTGCTGGGGGAGAAGCTCAACAAGCGCGGTGCCGGGTGGGTCCACGTGAACCCCATTCCGCTGAACCCCACTCCCGGCTCGAAGTGGACCGCGTCGCGCCCCGGGGTGGAGCAGAACTTCGTGGAGCGCCTGCGCGCGCACGGAATCCCCACCACGGTGCGGGACACCCGCGGCTCAGACATCGACGGCGCCTGCGGCCAGCTCGCCACGGACGTCTGAGAGCGGCGTGGGCCCCGCGGTCGTGCGGGGCCGGGCGCCGTCGCGCCAGGGCCCAGAGCCTTGCAAAGCGCGGAAAAAGGGCGTAGTGTCGTGCGTTGGTTGTTTGTGCTCACTGATCGAGCCGTGCCCCCACCTCCGACCCCCGCTACTACTCGTAGTGCGGGGTTGTTCGTCTGGGGGACGCACGATTCGAGCACCGCCGTCCGGACAGACATCCGGACCCCTCGAGAAGTTAGCGGAGGATATGGCCAAGAAAGACGGAGTCATCGAGATCGAAGGCACTGTGGTCGAGGCACTGCCCAACGCGTCGTTCCGCGTTGAGCTGACCAACGGTCACAAGGTGCTCGCCCACATCTCTGGCAAGATGCGCCAGCACTACATCAGGATCCTCCCCGAGGATCGTGTCGTGGTGGAGCTGAGTCCCTATGACCTTTCCCGAGGCCGGATCGTCTACCGCTACAAGTAGCATCCGCGGCCGGGCACTGCACGCAGGAAGTTCTGCGTGTGGCGCACGGCCACAGTGCACACGCCACAACTAGTACGCGAAGGAATGCGATGAAGGTCCAACCGAGCGTCAAGCAGATCTGCGACAAGTGCAAGGTGATCCGCCGCAACGGGCGGGTCATGGTGATCTGCGAGAACCCCCGGCACAAGCAGCGCCAGGGCTGACGGGAACGCTCCCGCCCACGCAAGTGGATTGACAAGAACGGACACCGCAGCCGCCGCCCCAGGGCGCGGCAACCCCCGGCACGGAGGCCGGAGACCGATCGTGAACCGATTGGGACGCGGTGTTCAAGACCTCCGGTACAACAAGGAGAACCGCCACTATGGCTCGTCTCGCAGGCGTCGATCTTCCCCGTGAAAAGCGGCTGGAAGTTGCGCTGACCTACATCTACGGCGTGGGCCGTACCCGCGCACTGGAAACCCTGGAAGCCACGGGCATCTCCGGGGACGTGCGCGTCAAGGATCTCACCGATCCGCAGCTCGTGGAGCTGCGCGACTACATCGAAGGCAACTACAAGGTCGAAGGCGATCTGCGCCGTGAGGTGGCCGCCGACATCCGCCGCAAGGTCGAGATCGGCAGCTACCAGGGCCTGCGCCACCGCCGCGGTCTGCCCGTCCACGGCCAGCGCACCAAGACCAACGCACGCACCCGCAAGGGTCCCAAGCGCACGGTCGCCGGTAAGAAGAAGTAATCGTGGTCGCCATCGCGCAGATGGCTGATCAACGTCGAAGATCTTTGTAGGAGAATCCATGGCCCAGAAGACTCGCGCGACGGCGGCCCGCAAGCCCCGTCGCAAGGTGAACAAGAATGTGACCCAAGGTCAGGCTCACATCAAGTCCACGTTCAACAACACCATCGTGTCCATCACCGATCCCTCGGGTGCGGTCCTGTCGTGGGCCTCGGCCGGCGGCGTGGGCTTCAAGGGCTCGCGCAAGTCCACGCCGTTCGCCGCCCAGCAGGCCGCGGAGGCCGCTGCCAAGGGTGCGCAGGAGCACGGCATGCGCAAGGTGGATGTGTTCGTCAAGGGACCGGGCTCGGGACGCGAGACCGCGATCCGCGCCCTGCAGGCAACCGGGCTGGAGGTCGGCTCCATCCAGGACGTGACCCCGTCCGCGCACAACGGCTGCCGTCCCCCCAAGCGCCGCCGCGTCTGATTCGTGTCGCGTGGTCACCGGGCCCCTCGGGGTCCGGTGACCACGCATCGACGCGGTGACCACGCCTGCTCACCGCGGCATCCACCCATTTTGTTTTCCACCACCTGCGTGCGTCATATGGCGGAGGCACGCTGAAAGGAAACATCAGTGCTCATCGCACAGCGTCCCACCCTCACGGAAGAGGTCGTGGCGGACAACCGCTCCCGGTTCGTGATCGAACCGCTCGAGCCGGGTTTCGGCTACACCCTCGGCAACTCCCTGCGCCGCACGCTCCTGTCCTCCATCCCCGGGGCCTCCGTGACCAGCATCCGCATCGACGGCGTGCTGCACGAGTTCTCCACGGTGGAGGGCGTCAAGGAGGACGTCACCGAGCTCATCCTGAACATCAAGAAGCTCTCGCTGTCCTCCGAGGAGGACGAGCCCGTGACCGCATGGCTGCGCAAGCAGGGCCCGGGCGAGGTCACCGCCGCGGACATCTCGGCCCCGGCCGGTGTGGAGGTCCACAACCCGGAGCTGCACATCGCCACGCTGAACTCCAAGGGTCAGCTGGAGATCGAGCTGACCATCGAGCGCGGCCGCGGCTACGTCTCGGCGGCGCAGAACAAGTCCGGTGACGCGGAGGTCGGTCGGATCCCCGTGGACTCGATCTACTCGCCCGTCCTCAAGGTGACCTTCCGCGTGGAGGCCACCCGTGTGGAGCAGCGCACCGACTTCGACAAGCTCATCCTCGACGTGGAGACCAAGGAGGCCATCTCCCCGCGTGACGCGGTGGCTTCCGCGGGCACCACGCTGGTGGAGCTGTTCGGGCTGGCCCGTGAGCTGAACTCCGCGGCCGAGGGCATCGAGATCGGGCCGTCGCCCACGGACGCGGCTGCGGCTGCGGACATGGCGCTGCCCATCGAGGACCTCGAGCTGTCCGTCCGCTCGTACAACTGCCTCAAGCGCGAGGGCATCCACAGCGTGGGTGAGCTCGTGGGCCGTTCCGAGGCGGACCTCATGGACATCCGCAACTTCGGTGCCAAGTCCATCGACGAGGTCAAGGACAAGCTCGGCGAGCTGGGCCTGGCCCTGAAGGATTCCCCTCCGGGCTACGACCTCGCCGCCCACGCGGCGTCCCTCGAGGACGAGGACGACAACAACAACCCGTTCGACGTCGATCTCGACTGACGCGCACACCACTTTCCGTGCCCCGTGGCCGCTGAGGCGACCGCGCGGGACCGATCACCAGGAGACCTGATATGCCTACCCCTACCAAGGGACCCCGTCTCGGCGCCGGGCCGACCCACGAGCGCATGATCCTCTCGAACATGTCCCAGCAGCTGTTCGAGCACAAGCGCATCACCACCACCGTGACCAAGGCCAAGCGCCTGCGTCCCGTGGCCGAGCGCCTGATCACCTTCGCCAAGCGCGGTGACCTCGCCTCCCGCCGTCGTGTCATGCGCCAGCTGACCGACAAGTCCGTGGTGCACGAGCTGTTCACCAGCATCGCCTCCGCCATGGAGGGCCGCGAGGGCGGCTACACGCGCATCACCAAGATCGGCAACCGCAAGGGTGACAACGCCCCCATGGCCGTGATCGAGCTGGTCATGGAGCCCGTGGCCTCCAAGGCCACGGTGTCCGAGGCGGAGCGGGCCACTGCCAAGGCCGCGCCGGCTCCCGCCGCCCCCGTGGACACCCCGGCCGGTTCCTCGGCCGCGGACGTCAAGGAGAAGGAGATCCCCGCGGACGAGCAGGCCCCGGCCGTGGGCTCCGAGGAGGCCGCCGAGGTCGCCGCCGAGAACCAGAACGCCGAGTTCCCCGGCTCGCACGCCCCGCTGGAGTCCGGTGAGGCCCCCGAGGGCTATGCCGTCAAGGGCAACCGCAACTCCATGAAGTACCACGTGCCCGGTTCGCGCTGGTACTCCGGCACCACTGCGGAGATCTGGTTCGACTCCCCGGCCAACGCCGAGGCAGCCGGCTTCCAGCCCGCGGGTGGCGCAGCCGCCCAGAAGATCTCCGAGTAGTCGCGAGGTTCCCGGTCGCGTGAGCACCGGTTCCGACGCCGCCGCAGGTAGCCTGCGGCGGCGTCGTCGTACCCGGAGTCCGTGCGGGGGGAGAGGAGCAGGATTCGTGCAGGACGAACTGACCAGGCTGCGCATCGACCTGGCCTACGACGGCGCTCCGTTCCGCGGGTGGGCGCGGCAGCCGGGGCTGCCCAGCGTCCAGTCCGCCGTGGAGGACGCGCTCGAGCTCGTTGTGCGCCGCCCGTGCACCACGGTGGTGGCCGGGCGCACCGACACGGGAGTGCACGCGCGGCGCCAGACGCTGCACGTGGACGTCCCCTCGGAGGTCGTGCGGCGCGCAGGGGCTTCCGGCGGGGAACCGACCGCGCCCGACGAGGACGGTACGCGCGGCAGGCGGGCAGCCAGCGGGGGCTGCGCCCCCGACGCGACGGTGCGGGCATCCGACGGCGACGCCGCGTCCCGCGTCCCGTCGCCGCCCGGCCCTGACGGGGGCGGCGAGGACGCAGCGTGGTCGGGTGAACCCGTCCCCGGGCTCACGCGTCGACTGAACGGCGCGTTGAACCGGGTGCTCGGCAAGGACCGCACGGCGGACGGCTGGGAGCCGGCCGTGGGCGCGGTGGTGGTGCATGACGTCGTCGTGGCGCCCGCGGGGTTCGACGCCCGCTTCTCCGCGCTGTCCCGCGGCTACCTCTACCGGATCGCGGACACCGTGACCGGTCACGACCCCCTGACCCGGGGGTTCGCGTGGTGGCTGGGGCGGGAGCTGGACGTTCCCGCGATGGACGCCGCCGTGCGCGAGCTGCTGGGGCTGCACGACTTCCTGAGCTTCTGCAAGCCGCGCGAGGGCGCCACCACCGTGCGCGAGCTGCAGCGCGCGGGAGTGCGGCGGGACGGCACGGGGATGATCACGGTGCGGCTCACCGCGGACGCGTTCTGCCACCACATGGTGCGCTCGGTCGTGGGTGCCGTCGTGCGGGTGGGGGAGGGGCGGCGCGCCGCCGCCTGGCCGGGCGAGCGGCTGCGCGCGCGGACCCGGGACGCGTCCGTCGTGATGGCCCCGGCGCACGGGCTCGTGCTGGACGCCGTGGACTACCCCGAGGCGTCCCGGCTCGAGGAGCGAGCGGTGCTCACCCGGGCCCGGCGCGAGGAGGCGTGAGACGATCCGCGCGGGGACGGCGCGGCTCCGAGCGCCCGCTCGTGCGGTGTCCGCGCGCGGCCCCGCGGCGCGGAGCCAGGTGGCACGTGGGGCGGCAATCCGGTAGCATGGGGCGCTGTTGTGCGTGTTCTGCCCCGGTTCACGTGTACCCGCTACGGTCGCTCATGTTGCAGAGCGCACGGCCGAGCGGTGCACCGGGTTGCGGACGCACGGATGCCGCCCGGATCTCACCCGGGCCCCGAAGCACAGCGGAACAGATCGACACGAGTAATCGTGTCTTCACCAGACAAACGAAGGCAGATCAACGTGCGTACGTACACTCCGAAGCCCGGTGACGTCCAGCGTCAGTGGCACGTCATCGACGCCACCGACGTCGTCCTGGGTCGTCTTGCCAGCCAGACCGCAACACTGCTGCGCGGGAAGCACAAGCCGACCTTCGCCCCCCACGTGGACACCGGCGATTTCGTCATCATCATCAACGCGGAGAAGGTGGCCCTGACCGGCGCCAAGCTCCAGAAGAAGCGCGCCTACCGGCACTCCGGCTACCCGGGCGGACTCAAGTCCACCAACTACGCCGAGCTGCTCGCCAAGAACCCCACGCGCGCCGTCGAGAAGGCCGTGAAGGGCATGCTGCCCAAGAACAAGCTGGCCGCCCAGCAGCTGTCCAAGCTGAAGGTGTACGCCGGTGCCGAGCACCCGCACGCGGCGCAGCAGCCCACGCCCTACGAATTCACCCAGGTCGCCCAGTAATTCGGGCCAACGAAGAACACATAAGGAGAATCGTGGCTCAGAACACTGACGAGCAGATCACCGAGGACGTGGAGCTGACCAGCTACACCTCCGAGTCCACCGAGTCCGCCACCGGTGCGGTCCTGTCCGAGCGCCCCGCGCTGACGGTGCCCGGCCAGGCAGTGGGCCGCCGCAAGCAGGCCGTGGCCCGCGTGCGCCTGGTCCCCGGCTCCGGCAAGTGGACCGTCAACGGCCGCAGCCTGGAGGAGTACTTCCCCAACAAGCTGCACCAGCAGGAGGTGAACGATCCGTTCACCCTCCTCGAGCTGCAGGGCGGCTACGACGTGATCGCCCGCATCTCCGGCGGCGGCCCCTCCGGCCAGGCCGGCGCGCTGCGCCTGGGCGTGGCTCGTGCGCTCAACGAGATCGACGCCGAGCACAACCGCCCGGCCCTCAAGAAGGCTGGCTTCCTCACTCGCGACGCCCGCGTCATCGAGCGCAAGAAGGCCGGTCTCAAGAAGGCCCGCAAGGCTCCGCAGTACTCCAAGCGCTAAACACGGGAACGGCCCGGCTCAGCCCAGGCGTTCTCCGACAGGGCCTCGTCCCCCGGCTTCGGCCGGGAGCCGGGGCCCTGCCCCGTGCCCGGGGTGTTTTGCGGGCAACCCACGGATGACGCGGGCGTAAAATGTGAGCCGGAGCACCGTCGCTCCCACCGCACCGTCACGAGAGGGCCCGCATGAGCAAGCAACCGGACCAGCAGCAGGAGAACGCCATCATCGAGAAGGCGGAGGACGAGGCGGCGCAGCACGTCGTCAAGGGCCACGCGGTCCAGGAGGCGCTCAAGAAGGAGCAGCACCGGGTCTCCGTGGTGGAGGACTACGCGGCGGAGCTGGACGAGATCTCCGAACTGGACAAGAAGCTCCACAAGGAGAGCGGGGTCAAGGACTCCCAGGCGTGGAAGATCGGCTACCCGTACGACGAGAAGCTGTCCCGCAAGGAGTACGAGAAGACCAAGCGCGCCCTGCAGATCGAGCTGCTGAAGCTGCAGCTGTGGATCAAGGAGACGGGCCAGAAGCTGCTCATCATCTTCGAGGGCCGTGACGCCGCCGGCAAGGGCGGGGCGATCAAGCGTTTCACCGAGCACATGAACCCCCGCGGGGCGCGTGTGGTGGCGCTGGAGAAGCCCACGGACATCGAGCAGACCCAGTGGTACTTCCAGCGCTACGTGCAGCACCTGCCCTCCGGCGGTGAGATCGTGCTCATGGACCGCTCCTGGTACAACCGCGCGGGCGTGGAGCGCGTGATGGGCTACTGCACCTCCCAGCAGTACTACGAGTTCATGCGCCAGGCGCCCGAGTTCGAACGCATGCTCGTGAACTCGGACACGCACCTCATCAAGTTCTGGTTCTCCGTGACCCGGGCGGAGCAGCTGGCACGGTTCCAGTCCCGGCGGACGGACCCGGTGCGCCAGTGGAAGCTGTCCCCCACGGACGTGGCGTCCCTGGACAAGTGGGACGACTACACCGAGGCCAAGGAGGCCATGTTCTTCTACACGGACACCGGGGACGCGCCCTGGACCGTGATCAAGTCCAACGACAAGAAGCGGGCCCGCCTGGAGGCCATGCGCCACGTGCTCAACCAGTTCGACTACCCCAACAAGGATCGCGAACTCGTGGGCGTGGTGGATTCCAGGATCGTGGGGGGCGCGTCCGACCTCACCGACGACAACGGTGCCAACCCGGACGGGTTCCCGGTGGTGCGTCCGGGCAAGGACTGAGGCGGATGCGCCGGGTTTCCCCAGCGGAGGGCCGTAGGATGATCTGCGATGTCTAGAATCTTTGGAACGGACGGCGTCCGCGGACTCGCGAACGGCCTCCTCACAGCTGAACTTGCCATGGAACTCTCGCAGGCCGCGGCGATCGTCCTGGGTCACCGTCACGCGGAGCACGGAAGGCGCCCCACGGCCGTGGTGGCCCGGGACGGCCGTGCCAGCGGGGAGTTCATCGGGGCCGCGGTCACCGCGGGTCTCGCGAGCTCCGGCGTGGACGTGTACGACGCCGGCGTGCTCCCCACTCCTGCGGCCGCGTACCTGGTGGGGGACATCGACGCCGACTTCGGCGTGATGATCTCCGCGTCCCACAACCCCGCGCCGGACAACGGGATCAAGTTCCTGGCCCACGGGGGCAAGAAGCTCCCCGACGCCGTGGAGGACAGCATCCAGGAGGTCTACGAGTCCAAGGAGTTCGTGCGCCCCACCGGGGCGGACGTGGGCCGCGTGACCCGCCTGTCCGATGCGGAGGACCGCTACATCCTCCACCTCGTGGGAGCGATTCCCAACCGCCTGGACGGGCTGTCCATCGTTCTGGACTGCGCCCACGGGGCGGCCTCGGGTGCCTCGCCGGACGCGTTCCGCGACGCAGGTGCCACCGTGCACGTGATCGGCGCGGAGCCGGACGGGTTGAACATCAACGACGGCGTGGGCTCCACGCACCTGGATCCGCTGAAGCGGGCGGTGCGCGAGCTGGGCGCGGACATGGGCATCGCCCACGACGGCGACGCCGACCGGTGCCTCGCGGTGGATCACACCGGCACCGAGGTGGACGGTGACCAGATCATGTGCATCCTGGCCCTGGCCATGAAGGATGCCGGCACGCTGCGCGAGGACACGCTCGTGGCCACGGTCATGAGCAACCTGGGCCTGCAGCTGGCGCTGCAGGACGCGGGGATCAACCTGGTCCGCACCTCCGTGGGGGACCGCTACGTCCTGGAGTCCATGGTGGCCAACGGCTACAACCTGGGTGGTGAGCAGTCCGGCCACGTGATCATGGCCGACTACGCCACCACCGGTGACGGCCTGCTCACCGGGTTGATGCTGGCCTCACGGGTGGCCCAGACGGGAATGCCGCTGCAGGAACTGGCGCGGTCCATGACCCGGATGCCCCAGGTCATGATCAACGTGAAGAACGTGGACAAGGCGGCCGCGAAGACGAGCGCCCCGGTGCTCGAGGCGGTGTCCCGCACCGAGGAGCGCCTCGGGGAGGAGGGCCGTGTGCTGCTCCGCCCCTCCGGCACCGAACCGGTGGTCCGGGTGATGGTGGAGGCCGCCACCCACGAGGACGCCCGGCGCGAGGCCGAGGAGCTGGTCTCCGTGGTGGAGGGGCACCTGAGTCTGTAGCCGGTCACCTGGTACGGGGCCCGGGGGAGACCTGTCCCGGAGCCCTGTGCCCGCGGGAGAGTCGGCAGTCGGCGCAGAGGGCCCCGCATCCGTGGTGGATGCGGGGCCCTCTGTCGTGAGCTGGGTCGTGGGGGAGGGGTCAGACGGCCGGGCCGGAGTGACGGCCCTCGGTGCGCAGGGCGTCGGGATGGGCCGTGAGCGCGTCGCGGATCTCGGTCAGCAGCACGGTGTTGGGATCCGCGGGCTCCTCGGTGGGTTCGATGCCCATGCGACGGTTGCGGCGCTCGATCATCTTGTTCATGGGCATCACGATGCAGAAGTACACGGCGGCCGCGATGAGCAGGAAGTTGACGACGGCGGTCAGCAGGACGCCGAACTTCAGCTCGTTGCCGCGCAGGGTGACCACGGCGAAGGTGTCGAAGTTGGGGGACCCCACGACGGCGGAGATGGCGGGCATGAGCACGCTCTCCACGAGGGCGTTGACGATCTTGGAGAAGGCGGCGCCGATGATGACGGCCACGGCCAGGTCCATCACGTTGCCCTTCATGATGAATTCTTTGAAACCACTAAGCATGGCGCTCACAGTACAGAGCGTCGTCAAGGATCGGGAAATCGGCGGCGTAACCTATCGCGGAACGCATGCGAAAAGCAAGGAGGCTGAGCACTTTTCCCGGCGTGCCCGGCTCAGTTCTTGCGCAGCAGCACCCGACGGATCTTGTGGTCGTGGTCCTTGGAGAGGATGAGCCGCGCCCGGCCCCGGGTGGGGCGGACGTTCTGGACGAGGTTCGGCTCGTTGATCCGGTGCCAGATGTCCGTGGCCACGTCGCGCGCCTCCTCGTCCGTGAGGCTCGCGTAGCGGTGGAAGTAGGACTCCGGGTCCGCGAAGGCGGAGGAGCGCAGCGCGCGGAAGCGGTCCACGTACCAGCTCTCGATGTCCTGGGTGCGGGCATCCACGTAGATGCTGAAGTCGAAGAAGTCGCTCAGTGCCAGGGCCGTGCGCTTGCCGCTCTCCAGCTTGGCGGGGGCGAGGACGTTGAGCCCCTCCACGATCACCACGTCCGGGCGCGTGACCACGACCTCCTCGTCCGGCAGGATGTCGTAGGTCACGTGGGAGTACTTGGGTGCGCGCACCTCGGGGGCCCCGGACTTGATCTCCGAGACGAAGCGCAGCAGCGCGCGGCGGTCGTAGGACTCGGGGAACCCCTTGCGGTCCATGAGTCCCCGCCGCTTGAGCTCGGCATTGGGGTACAGGAAGCCGTCGGTGGTGACCAGCTGGACGTTCGGGGTGGAGGGCCAGCGGGCGAGCATCTCCCGCAGCAGGCGCGCCGTGGTGGACTTGCCCGCCGCCACGGAACCGGCGATCCCGATCACGAACGGGGTGCGTGCGTGGTGCTCCCCGAGGAACGAGTTGGTCGCCGCGTTGAGCTGCGTGGAGGACATGTCGTAGAGCGTGAGCAGCCGGGAGAGGGGCAGGTACACCTCGCGCACCTCGTCCACGTCCAGGCGGTCACCGAGACCGCGCAGGTTCTCGATCTCCTGCGCGGTGAGGGGGACGTCGATCTCGTGCGAGAGACGGGACCACGTCTGGCGGTCCAGCTCCACGAAGGGAGAGACGCGCTGGGAAAGGGGGTGTGTGCTCATGCTCGGACCAGTGTAGGCCCGCGGTGGGGTGGGGAGCGTAGGGCACGATGCGTTTCCGGTACAGTGCTTCGCATGTGTGGAATTGTGGGATATGTGGGCTCAGAGCGTGCTGAGGGGCGGAAGCACACTGCACTCGACGTGATTCTCGAGGGGCTGCGCCGCCTGGAGTACCGGGGGTACGACTCCGCCGGAGTGGCCGTCATCGCGGACGGCGAGGTGGAGTACCGCAAGAAGGCGGGAAAGCTCAGCAACCTGGTGGCGGAGCTCGAGGAGCACCCGCTGCCGGAGTCGACCATCGGCATCGGGCACACCCGCTGGGCCACCCACGGCGGTCCCTCGGACGTCAACGCCCACCCCCACGTGGTGGACGGCGGCAAGCTCGCCATGATCCACAACGGGATCATCGAGAACTTCAGCGAGATCAAGCGTGAGCTGAGCGCACAGGGTGAGAGCTTCGTGTCCGAGACGGACACCGAGGTGGCCGCCGTGCTGCTTGCGCGCACGTACAACGCCCAGCCGGAGGGCCAGAAGGACCTCACGGTGGCCATGCAGGACACCTGCCGCCGCCTGGAGGGCGCCTTCACCCTGCTGGCCGTGCACGCGGACGTCCCGGACCGGGTGGTGGCAGCACGCCGCAACTCCCCGCTCGTGATCGGGCTGGGCGACGGCGAGAACTTCCTGGGCTCGGACGTCTCCGGCTTCATCGACTACACCAGGCGCGCGGTGGAGATGGGTCAGGACCAGATCGTCACCATCACCGCGGACGACTACACGATCGTGGACTTCGAGGGCAACCCGGCGCAGGGCAAGCCCTTCGACATCGAGTGGGACGCCGCGGCCGCCGAGAAGGACGGCTACCCCTCCTTCATGGAGAAGGAGATCCACGACCAGCCCGCCGCCGTGGGGGACACCCTGCTGGGCCGTCTGGACGAGAACGGCAGCCTCACGCTGGACGAGATCAAGATCGACGAGTCGGTCCTGCGCTCGATCGACAAGATCGTGGTGATCGCGTGCGGCACCGCCGCGTACGCCGGTCAGGTGGCGCGCTACGCCATCGAGCACTGGTGCCGGATCCCCACCGAGGTGGAGCTGGCCCACGAGTTCCGCTACCGGGACCCCATCGTGAACGAGAAGACCCTCGTGGTGGCCGTCTCCCAGTCCGGCGAGACCATGGACACCCTCATGGCCGTGCGCCACGCCCAGGAGCAGGGCGCCAAGGTCGTGGCCATCTGCAACACCAACGGCTCCACGATCCCCCGTGAGGCGGACGCGGTGCTCTACACCCACGCGGGTCCGGAGATCGCGGTGGCCTCCACCAAGGCGTTCCTGGCGCAGATCACGGCGGCCTACCTCCTGGGCCTGTACCTGGCCCAGCTGCGCGGCAACAAGTACAAGGACGAGATCGCGTCCCTGCTGACCGAGCTGGAGGCCATGCCCGCCAAGATCCAGCGGGTCCTGGACGAGGTGGAGCCCCGGGTCAAGGAGCTCGCCTCCGGCATGAAGGATGCCGGGTCGGTGCTCTTCCTGGGCCGCCACGTGGGCTACCCCGTGGCCATGGAGGGCGCGCTCAAGCTCAAGGAGATCGCCTACATCCACGCCGAGGGCTTCGCCGCCGGCGAGCTCAAGCACGGGCCGATCGCCCTGATCGACCAGGGCCAGCCGGTGATCGTGATCGTGCCCTCGCCGCGCGGCCGGGACTCGCTGCACGCCAAGGTGGTCTCCAACATCCAGGAGATCCGCGCGCGCGGGGCCGAGACCATCGTGATCGCCGAGGAGGGGGACGAGGCGGTGCGCGAGTTCGCCAACCACGTCTTCCACGTCCCCGAGGCGCCCACCCTGCTGCAGCCGCTGCTGGCGACCGTCCCCCTGCAGATCTTCGCGTGCGAGCTCGCGGGAGCCAAGGGCTACGACGTGGACCAGCCGCGCAACCTGGCCAAGTCCGTCACGGTCGAGTAGACCGCGGCGGCCCCGGCCCACGACGGCGGGTGACGTCTCCCACGGGAGACGTCACCCGCCGTCGTCGTCTGCGAGGGCGGGCGACGACGCCGCGGGGCCGCCCGTGCGGGTCGGAGGGCGTGGGTAGGCTGGCCCGCATGATCGTGGGAACCGGCGTGGACATCGTGGACATCGCGCGCTTCGAGAGACAGCTCGCCCGCACGCCGCGGCTGCGCGAGCGGCTGTTCGCGCCGCACGAGCGCGAGCTGCCGCTGCGTTCGCTGGCCGCGCGGTTCGCCGTGAAGGAGGCCGCGGCCAAGGCGCTGCAGGCGCCTCCGGGAATGGTCTGGCAGGACTGCTGGACCACGAACGGCGAGCACGGCGCACCTCGGCTGCACACCACGGGCACCGTGGCCGAGCAGCAGCGGCGCCTCGGTGTGGAGTCCTGGCACGTGAGCATCTCCCACGACGGCGGCATGGCCGTGGCGTTCGTCGTGGCCGAGGGACAGGGAGGAACCCGCGGTGATTGAGGCGTATTCCGGTGACCAGGTGCGCGCTGCCGAGCAGCCGTCGCTGGACGGCGGGCTGGGCGGCACGCTCATGCGGCGCGCGGCCCGCGGTCTGGCCCGGGTGTGCGAGGATCAGCTGAGGCGGGTCAACCCCCAGGGGTTGCTGCGCGGTGGCTCCGCCGTGCTCCTGGTGGGATCCGGCAACAACGGCGGGGACGCGCTCTGGGCCGGCGCCTTCCTGAGAGGTCGGGGCGTGGCCGTGACCGCCGTGCTCACGGGCTCGCGGGTCCACCAGGAGGGTCTGGCTGTCCTTCGGCGTGCGGGCGGCAGGGTGCTGCGGCTCGTGGCCGAGGACGACCCGCACGGGGGCGGTGCCACGGAGCTGCCGGCCGACGTCGCCGAGGTTCCCACCACCGCCGTGCCCGGGGTCGTGTCGCTCATGTGCTCGGCGCAGCTCGTGGTGGACGGGATGCTCGGAACCGGTGGTCACGGTGGGCTGCGCGGGCTTCCGGCGCAGCTGGTGACGGCTTTCGCCGCGCGGCGCGACGGCGCGGCTCCACGGGTGAGCGCCACTGTCGCGGAGGGCGCCGCCCACCGATCGGAGAACACCGCCCGCCGTCCGGGGGGCACCGTCCGCGGGGCGGGCGCCCCGGTGCCGTTCCCGGAACGGACTCCCCGGATCGTGGCCTGCGACCTGGTCTCGGGTGTCTCCGCGGACACCGGCGAGGCCCCGGGGCCGGTGCTGCGCGCACACGCCACGGTGACGTTCGGTGCCGCCAAGACCGGACACGTGGTGGCTCCGGGGGAGCAGGCCGCGGGCGAGCTCACGGTGGTCCCCATCGGCATCGAGGACGAGCTGGGCGAGGCCGCGGTGCACCGGCTCCAGGCGCAGGACGTCCTCGCCGCGTGGCCGCGCCCCGGGGCCACGGACACCAAGTACACGCGCGGGGTGCTGGGTGTGGTGGCCGGTGCTCCCAGCTACCCGGGTGCCGCGATCATGTGCACCCAGGCGGCCGTGAACGCGGGCGCCGGGATGGTCCGCTTCCTGGGTGACGCCGCCGCCCGCGCCATGGTGCTGGCCCGCAGCCCCGAGGTGGTGTGCTCCGACGACCAGCCCTGGGACGTGCACGTCCAGGCCTGGCTGGCCGGACCGGGCGTGGTGGGGGACGAGTCCCAGACCGCCCGGGTGCAGGCCGTGATCGAGGCGCCGGAACCCGCCGTTCTGGACGCGGGCGCGCTCGACGCCGCCGCGCGCTCGGTGGCCGATGCCCGCCTGGGTCCGCACAAGATCCTCACCCCGCACGCGGGAGAGCTGTCGCAGATCTTCGAGTGGCTGCACGGCTTCGGGCTGAGCCCCAGCCGCGTGGAACGCACGGACATCGAAGCGAACCCGCTGCACTGGGCCCGTGAGGCGGCGCGTCTCACCGGGGCCACGGTGCTGCTCAAGGGTGCCACCACGGTGATCGCCTCGCCCGTGGCGGCGACCTCGGCCGGGGGTGGAGACCGTGTCCAGTGCGGTGAAGAGGGCGGTTCCCGGGGCGAGGACGGCGTCCGTGCCCCAGCGCGCGGCGGAACGGACGCGTGGACGGGCGCGGCGGCGTCGTCCTCCGGGGCGGGCGGGTGCCTGTGCCTGAGCGTGGGGGACGCGAGCCCCTGGCTGGCCACGGCCGGGTCGGGGGACACCATGGCCGGGGTCCTGGGCACCGTGCTGGCGCACGTGGCCGAGCACCCGGACGCGCTGTCACCGCTGGGGGACTGGGCGTGCGGCGAGGGCCGGTGGGCGGCCGCCGCCGCGCTCGGGGCGGGGCTGCACGCGGTGGCGTCACGTGCCCACGGCGAGGGCCCCGTGCCCCCGTCCGTGCTCGCGGAGAGCGTCCGCGAGGTCCTCACCCGTCCGTGAGTGTCACCCCGAGGCACTATGGTGGGGGGTTGGCCGAGAGCGGGGAGACCGTGCTCGGCCCCACGACACCCTGAGGAGAAGCACATGGAAGTTTGGCCCGGACACCCGTACCCGCTGGGCGCCACATTCGACGGCACGGGGACCAATTTCACGCTCTTCTCCGAGGTCGCGGACCGCGTGGAGCTGTGCCTGTTCGAGGAGGACGGCACGGAGACCCGCGTGGAGGTCACCGCCGTGGACAGCTACGTGTGGCACTGCTACCTCCCCTCGGTGCAGCCCGGTCAGCGCTACGGCTACCGCGTGCACGGCCCGTGGGACCCGTCCCAGGGCCTGCGCTGCAACCCGGACAAGCTGCTGCTGGACCCCTATGCCAAGGCCGTGGAGGGCGGGATCGACTGGGACGAGTCCCTGTTCTCCTACCACTTCGGCGACGAGGACTCCGAGAACCACCAGGACTCCGCGCCCCACATGATGAAGGCCGTGGTGATCAACCCGTTCTTCGACTGGGAGGGTGACCGCACGCCGCACACCCCCTACCACAAGTCCGTGATCTACGAGGCGCACGTCAAGGGGCTCACCGAGCAGCACCCCGAGGTCCCCGAGGAGCAGCGCGGCACCTACGCGGGCGTGTCCCACCCGTCCGTGATCGCCCACCTCAAGAAGCTCGGCGTCACCGCGGTGGAACTGATGCCCGTGCACCAGTTCGTGCAGGACTCCACCCTGCTGGAGAAGGGACTGCGCAACTACTGGGGCTACAACACGATCGCGTTCTTCGCCCCGCACAACGAGTACAGCGCCGCCTCCCACCTGGGCAGCCAGGTGCAGGAGTTCAAGGCCATGGTCCGCGCCCTGCACCAGGCGGACATCGAGGTCATCCTGGACGTGGTCTACAACCACACCGCCGAGGGCAACCACATGGGCCCCACGCTGTCCATGAAGGGCATCGACAACAACGCCTACTACCGCACCGTGGACGACGACCACAAGTTCTACATGGACTACACGGGCACGGGGAACTCGCTCAACGTGCGCCACCCGCACTCCCTGCAGCTGATCATGGACTCGCTGCGCTACTGGGTCACCGAGATGCACGTGGACGGCTTCCGCTTCGACCTCGCGGCCACGCTCGCGCGCGAGTTCTACGACGTGGACAAGCTCTCCACGTTCTTCGAGCTCGTCCAGCAGGATCCGATCGTCTCCCAGGTCAAGCTCATCGCGGAGCCCTGGGACATCGGTCCCGGCGGCTACCAGGTGGGCAACTTCCCCCCGCAGTGGACCGAGTGGAACGGCAAGTACCGGGACACCGTGCGCGACTTCTGGCGAGGGGAGCCCGCCACCCTGGGCGAGTTCGCGTCCCGCGTGACCGGCTCCGCCGACCTCTACGAGAACAGCGGCCGCCGCCCGTTCGCCTCCGTCAACTTCGTCACGGCCCACGACGGCTTCACGCTGCGGGACCTCGTGTCCTACAACGAGAAGCACAACGCCGCCAACGGCGAGGACAACAACGACGGCGAGTCCCACAACCGCTCGTGGAACTGTGGGGAGGAGGGCCCCACGGACGACGCCGAGGTGCTGGCCCTGCGGGCCCGCCAGCAGCGCAACTTCCTGGCCACCCTCATGCTCTCGCAGGGCACGCCCATGCTGCTGCACGGCGACGAGCTGGGCCGCACCCAGAAGGGCAACAACAACACGTACTGCCAGGACAACGAGCTGACCTGGATCAACTGGGAGAAGGTGGACTCCCCGCTGGTGGAGTTCACGGCTGCGATCACCCGGCTGCGCCACGAGCACCCCACGTTCCGGCGCTCGCAGTTCTTCGACGGCCGGCCCGTGGACATGGGCGAGCTGGGCGAGGGCGATCCCATGCCGGACATCGCGTGGCTCAACACGGACGGCACCCCGATGGTCCCCTCGGACTGGGACGAGCCCCTGGCCCGTGCGGTGGGCATGTGGCTCAACGGCCAGGGCATCGCGGGCGTGGACATGCGCGGCCGCCGGATCACGGACGACAACTTCATCGTGTACTTCAACTCCAACCCGGAGACCGTGGAGGTGACCCTGCCCCCGGCCGAGTACGGCGAGAAGTGGGAGGAGATCCTGGACACCGCCGGTGAGCACTCGGACGGCGAGGTGCGCGAGCACTCCACCGTGCTGAGCATGGCCGGGAAGTCCACCGTGATGCTGCGCGCGTGGGAGGAGCCCGAGGCGGAACCGGACGCGTCCGTGGCGGCCTCCGTGGCGGCGTCGGCAGCCGTGTACGCGGAGACCCCGGAGCTGCCCTGAGAGCCTGGTGCCCGGCGGCGCCGCCCGGCACCCGCTCGGTTGGTGGGGCGGGGCGGCGTCGTCGTGCGAAGGGCCGGGGAGTCTCGCCCACGGCGGATGGACTGGCACGAGAGCGCGCACTCGGCAAGACTGGAACGGTGCTGACACCCACTTCCACGTACCGGTTGCAAATCACGTCCCAGCAGGACCTCCACCGAGCGGCGGAGCTGGTCCCGTACATCCACCACCTGGGGGCGGACTGGATCTACCTTTCCCCCATCCTGCGCGCCACGAGCGGCTCCGACCACGGCTACGACGTGGTGGACCCCACGGAGGTGGACCCGGAGCGCGGCGGCTCCGCGGGGCTCACGGCACTGTCCGAGGCCGCGCACGCGGCGGGCATGGGTGTGGTGGTGGACATCGTCCCGAACCACCAGGGCGTGGCCGAACCGCGGCAGAACCCGTGGTGGTGGTCCCTGCTCGCCGAGGGGCGGCAGAGCCCGTACGCCGAAGCCTTCGACGTGGACTGGGAGGCCGGGCACGGCAAGGTGCTCATCCCCGTGCTGGGGGACGGTGACGAGGACCTCTCGGCCCTCTCGGTGCAGGACGGCACCCTGCGCTACTACGACAACGTGTACCCCCTGGCTGACGGCACGTACTCCGACGGGGACGACCCCGCCGAGGTGCACGGGCGTCAGCACTACGAGCTGGTGAACTGGCGCCGCGGCGACTCCGAGCTGAACTACCGCCGGTTCTTCACCGTGGCCACCCTCGCGGGCGTGCGCGTGGAGGATCCCCGGGTCTTCGACGAGTCCCACCAGGAGGTCTCCCGGTGGTTCCGCGAGGGCCTGGTGGACGGGCTGCGGATCGACCACCCGGACGGGGTGCGCGATCCGCGCGGCTATCTGGACGCGCTGGCCGAGCTCACGGGTGGTGCGTGGACGGTGGTGGAGAAGATCCTGGAGCCGGGGGAGCACCTGCCCTCGGACTGGCGCACCGCCGGCACCACGGGCTACGACTCGCTGGGCTGGATCGACCGTGTGCTCACGGACGCCCGGGGGCACTACGAGCTCGCCTCCCTGGACACGAAGCTGCGCGGCGGGGACCCGGTGCGCTGGGACGAGCTGATCCACGGCACCAAGCGCCGCATGGCGGACGAGGGCCTGGCCGCGGAGATCCACCGCCTGGTCCGCGAGCTGCCCGCCGACTTTCCGCACGACGCCCCGGTGGCCTACGACGGCCTCGCGGAGATCGTCTCGAACTTCCCCGTGTACCGCACGTACCTCCCGGAGGGTGCGGAGCACCTGCGCGAGGCCGTGGCGGCGGCACGCGAGCGGCGTCCGGAGCTGGACGAGGTGCTCACGGATCTCGCGGCCGTCCTGGGCGCGGACGCCACCCGCGAGGAGGATCTCGCGGAGGTGGCACGCCGCTTCCAGCAGACCTCCGGGATGGTCATGGCCAAGGGCGTGGAGGACACCGCGTTCTACCGCTTCACGAAGCTGACCTCCCTCACCGAGGTGGGTGGGGACCCCTCGGTGTTCTCCCTGGACCCGGCGGAGTTCCACGCGGAGGCCGCCCGGCGCCAGCGGGAGTCGCCCGCCACCATGAATGCGCTGACCACCCACGACACCAAGCGCTCCGCCGCCGTGCGCGCGCGGCTCACCGTGCTCTCCGAGCTGCCGCGGATGTGGTCCGAGACCGTGTCCACGCTCGTGCACCGGGCCGGGGACGCCGGGATCGCGCTGACGGACGGCCCCGCCGTGAACCTCGTGCTGCAGGCCGTGGTGGGGGCGTGGCCGCTCGAGCGGGACCGCGCCGTGGACTACGCCATGAAGGCCGTGCGCGAGGCCTCCGTGTCCACCGCGTGGGTGGACGGGGACGAGGAGTTCGAGCGGGAGCTCACGCGCTTCATCGACTTCCTCTTCACGGACCCCCGGGCGCGCGGTGTGGTGGAGGGCTGCGTGGCCCGTGTCAGCGAGCCGGGCTGGGCCAACGCCCTGGCGGCCACCGCCCTGCAGCTGACCCTGCCCGGCGTCCCGGACGTCTACCAGGGCCAGGAGCTCTGGGAGCCCTCCCTCGTGGACCCGGACAACCGGCGTCCCGTGGACTTCGCGGCGCGCGAGGAGATGCTCTCCGGGCTCGACGCCGCCGTTCCCGGCTCCGCGGCCGGCACCCCGGCCGTGGACGGGACCGGTGCGGCGCGGATGCTGCTGACCTCCCGTGCCCTGCGGCTGCGCCGCGAGCATCCCGAGCTGTTCACGGACTACACCCCGCTGGAGTTCACGGGCGCGCTCGCCGAACACGCCCTGGGCTTCGACCGCGGTGGGGCAGCCACGGTGGTCACTCGTTTCCCCGCCACCCTGGCGGCCGAGGGCGGTTTCACGGACGAGACCGTGGAGCTGGCCCCCGGCACGTGGCAGGACGTGCTCACCCACCGCGAGTTCACGGCCGCCCAGGACGCGCCCGTCACGCTCGCCGACCTCCTCGACACCTACCCCGTGGCGATCCTGCGCCGGAAGGACGGCTGAACCATGAGCACCGACCACCGCTTCGACGTCTGGGCACCCCACGCCCGCAAGGTCACCGTCCGCATCGAGGGTGAGGACCACCCCATGGCGGGCCTCACGGACCGCCCCGGCTGGTGGACCCTCCCGGAGGACGCCGCCGCCCCCCATGGCACCGTGCGCTACGGCTACATCCTCACCAAGACCTTCGACGAGGGCACCCCGAAGGAGCGTGAGCAGGTCTCGGACGTGCTCCCGGACCCGCGCTCACGTCGCCAGCCGCAGGGCGTGCACGAGCTCTCGTGCACGTTCGACCCGGACGCCTTCGAGTGGCACGACGCCGCGTTCCACCCCCGCCCGCTGCAGGACTCGGTGCTGTACGAGCTGCACCCGGGCACGTTCACCCCGGAGGGCACGCTGGACGCCGCGATCGGGCGGCTCGACCACCTGGTGGACCTGGGTGTCACCGCGGTGGAGCTGCTGCCGGTCAACGGCTTCAACGGCGAGCACAACTGGGGCTACGACGGGGTCGCCTGGTACACCGTGGCCGAGCCCTACGGCGGCCCGGAGGCCTACCAGCGCTTCGTGGACGCGTGCCACACCAGGGGCCTCTCGGTGATCCAGGACGTGGTCTACAACCACCTGGGGCCGAGCGGCAACTACCTGCCCCTGTTCGCGGACTACTTCAAGCCCGGCGCCTCCAGCTGGGGGGACCTCATCAACCTGGACGGCTGGGGTGCGGACGGGGTGCGCGAGTACATCCTGGACAACGTCACCATGTGGCTGCGGGACTACCACGTGGACGGCTTCCGCCTGGACGCCGTGCACGCGCTCGTGGACGCCCGGGCGAAGCACATCCTGGAGGAGATCGCGGAGCGCGTGGCCGCGGAGTCCGCACGCACGGGCAAGGACCTGGTGACCATCGCCGAGTCCGACCTCAACGACCCCCGCATGGTCGCCGCCACGGACCGGCACGGGCTGGGGATGGACGCCCAGTGGCTCGACGACGTCCACCACGCCGCGCACACCGCGTTCACGGGGGAGACGCACGGCTACTACGGGGACTTCGCCTCCCTGCACGCCCTCGAGAAGACCATGCACACCGCGTACTTCCACAACGGGACGTACTCCACGTTCCGTGGCCGCTCCCACGGCCGGGAGATCGATCCCGCGGAGCAGCGGCCCTGGCAGTTCGTCACGTTCCTGCAGAACCACGACCAGGTGGGCAACCGCGCGGCCGGTGACCGGATGAACCACTCCATGAGCACGGACCGGGCCATTGCCGCGGCCACGTGGCTCATGACCCAGCCGTTCACCCCCATGCTGTTCATGGGGGAGGAGTTCGGGGCGAGCACCCCGTGGCAGTTCTTCACCGCGCACCCGGAGCCCGAGCTGGGTGAGGCCGTGGCGAAGGGCCGCAAGGCGGAGTTCGCGCAGATGGCGTGGGACCACGACACCGTGCCGGATCCGCAGGACCCGGCCACGTTCGAGCGCTCCAAGCTGCGCTGGGACGAGGTCCACGAGGGCGAGCACGAACGGATCTTCGCCGCGTACCGGGACCTGATCCGGCTGCGCCGCGAGACCCCCGAGCTCACCGACCAGCGCTGGGACACCGTGGCCACCCAGGCCAGTGACGACGAGCAGTGGTTCGTGCTCAAGCGCATGAGCGAGCCCGAGTCCGGGCACGGCGTGGTCGTCGCGATCAACCTCGGGAACGGGCCGAGGAACCTGCCCCTCATGGGCGGGGACGAGCCCCAGCTGCTGTTCACCAGCGGTGCGGGCCCCGAGCCGGGCACCGAGGGCACGGTCCGCGTGGCCCCGGAGACCGCCGTGGTGCTGCGGGTCTGAGACCGCGGCAGGGCCGGGGCCCGTCCACGGGCCCGATCCTGCCCGACGCCGCGCAGGTGCGCGGGCGGCGTCGGGCGCCGTCACCCCGGTGCCGCGTGCAGCACCGAGCGGTGGCACACTGGGAACCATGCTGATCTATGGTGACGACACCGTGTGGACCCCCGCCGAGGACCGCTACGAGACCATTCCGTACCGCCGCGTGGGGGAGTCCGGGCTGAAGCTGCCCGCCGTCTCCCTGGGGCTGTGGCACAACTTCGGGGACGACAAGCCCGTGGCCGGGATGCGTGCCACGCTGCGCCGCGCGTTCGACCTGGGCATCACCCACTTCGACCTGGCCAACAACTACGGCCCGCCCGCGGGCGCGGCCGAGGTCAACTTCGGCCGGCTGCTCAAGGAGGACTTCGCGGGCCGTCGGCACGAGCTGGTGATCTCCTCCAAGGCCGGGTGGGACATGTGGCCGGGCCCGTACGGGGACGTGGGCGGGTCGCGGAAGTACCTGGTGACCTCCCTGGACCAGTCGCTGGAGCGCATGGGCCTGGACCATGTGGACGTCTTCTACCACCACCGCCCGGACCCGGACACCCCGCTCGAGGAGACCATGCAGGCGCTCGACCACATCGTGCGCTCCGGGCGGGCCACGTACGTGGGCGTGTCCTCCTACGGCGCGGACCTCACGCTGGAGGCCCAGCGGATCATGCGCGAGCTGGGCATCCCGCTGGTCATCCACCAGCCCTCGTACTCCATGCTCAACCGCTGGATCGAGGAGCCGGACGAGCGCGCGGGCGGCAGGAACCTGCTGGGCGCCCTCACCGAGGCGGGGATGGGGTCCATCTGCTTCACCCCGCTCGCGCAGGGCATGCTCACGGACAAGTACCTCAACGGCGTGCCCGAGCACTCGCGCGCGGCGGAGGGCAAGTCCCTGGACCCCGAGTGGCTCAGCGAGCAGACACTGGAGCAGATCCGCGAGCTCAACACCATGGCGCAGGACCGCGGCCAGACCCTGGCCCAGATGGCGATCGCCTGGACCCTGCGGCCGCAGGAGTCCGGGCAGGTCACCTCCGCGCTGGTGGGGGCGTCCTCGGCCCGCCAGATCGAGGACTCCGCCCGTGCCGTGGCGAACCTGGAGTTCTCCGAGGACGAGCTGCGGCGCATCGACGAGCTCGTCACGGACGCCGGTGTCAACATCTGGCGCACGGCCACGGACTCCAAGCGCGCATGACGGGTGGGCAGTACGCGGCGCTGCTCGGGCTGTGGATCGCGGGGATCGTGGTCCCCGGTCCGGACATCTTCCTGATCCTGCGCAACGCGTTCCTGTCCTCGCGGCGCAGCGCGCTGTTCACCGCGCTCGGGGTCATGGTGGGCAACGTCGCCTGGATCACGCTGTCGCTGCTGGGCGTGACGGTGCTCATCAGCGGCAACCCCGTGCTCAAGCTGGTGGTCCAGGTGGGCGGCGCCCTGTTCCTCGCCCGCATGGGGTACGGGGCGCTGCGGGCCGGGCTGGCGTCCCGGACCGCGGCACCGCAGGGGGCCACGGTCCCGCACGACGAGGCCGCGGTGCAGCCCCTGCTCGCCGAGGACCAGGCGGTCGAGGCGGAGCTCGCCGGTCAGGGGCGGACCCGGTTCCTGGGCCCGTCCCACCTGACCCCGTGGCGGGCGCTCGCCCAGGGCACCGTGACGAACCTTGCCAACGCCAAGGCCGTGGTGTTCTTCGTGGCCCTGTTCGGTTCCGTGGTCCCCACGGACATCGCGTGGTGGGAGACGCTCACGGTGCTCGGGATGCTCGTGGCGGTGGGCCTGGCGTGGTTCCTGGCCGTGGCGTGGGTGGGCTCCGTCCCGGCCCTCGCCCGCCGGTTCCAGGCCCGCACTGCGGAGGTGGAGATCGTCTCCGGAGTGGTTTTCCTGCTCGTGGCGGCGGGACTGCTCGTGGAGGTGCTGCTGGGCGTGTGAGGCGCGCGTGCGGCGTCGTCGTGGGCGGTGCGGGGTGCGGTGGAGCCCCGCGGCCTGCGTAGACTGTGATCTCGGTCAAGTGCGGCGCGGCACTGTGGCGCCCCGGTGCGGGCACCGGCGCGCGGGACGTGAGCGCGACCGCCGCCATCCTGAACTGAGGAGAACCGTGTCCGAACATCCCATCCGCGTGGCCGTTGTCGGCGTGGGCAACTGCGCCACGTCGCTCATCCAGGGCGTGCACTTCTACCGCGACGCCGACCCCTCCGACTCCGTGCCCGGGCTCATGCACGTGCAGTTCGGCGACTACCACGTGCGGGACGTCCAGTTCGTGGCCGCGTTCGACGTGGACGCCGCCAAGGTGGGCCTGGACCTCTCCCGGGCCATCCTGGCCGGGGAGAACAACACCATGGAGATCGCCAAGGTCCCGCACCTGGACGTGACCGTGGACCGTGGGCCCACCCTGGACGGTCTGGGGCAGTACTACCGCGAGACCATCACCGAGTCCGACGCCGAGCCGGTGGACGTGGCGCAGGTGCTGCGCGAGCGTGAGGTGGACGTGCTCGTCTCCTACCTCCCGGTGGGCTCCGAGGAGGCGGACCGCTTCTACGCGCAGGCCGCGATCGACGCCGGGGTGGCGTTCGTCAACGCCCTGCCCGTGTTCATCGCGGGCACGGACGAGTGGGCGCAGAAGTTCACGGCCGCCGGGCTGCCGATCGTGGGCGACGACATCAAGTCCCAGGTGGGGGCCACCATCACCCACCGCGTGCTCGCCAAGCTGCTGGAGGACCGCGGCTACGTGCTGGACCGCACCTACCAGCTCAACGTGGGCGGCAACATGGACTTCAAGAACATGCTGGAGCGCTCGCGGCTGGAGTCCAAGAAGATCTCCAAGACCCAGGCCGTGACCTCCAACGTGCCGCACGAGATGCGTGCGAAGGACGTGCACATCGGCCCGTCCGACTACGTGGGGTGGCTGGACGACCGCAAGTTCGCGTTCGTCCGGCTGGAGGGCCACGGTTTCGGCAACGCCCCCATCTCCCTGGAGTACAAGCTGGAGGTGTGGGACTCGCCGAACTCCGCCGGTGTGATCATCGACGCGATCCGTGCGGCGAAGATCGGCCTGGACCGGGGCATCGGCGGCCCGCTGACCTCCGCGTCCTCGTACTTCATGAAGTCCCCGCCCGAGCAGTTCGACGACGACACCGCCCGCGAGAACGTGGAGAAGTTCATCCGCGGCGAGGTGGAGCGCTAGTTCCCGGGCCCACACTGTGACGACGGCGCCCGGCCCCGGTGTCGGGCGCCGTTCTGCGTGTGGGGCGTGCGTTCAACCGCGACTCAGCCCTTGCGGCTCAGCCCCGTTCCTGGCCCGCGAGTCCCGCGCGGGAGATGACGTAGTCCACCAGCGGGTCGTAGAGGTGCGGGGCCACGTTGTCGTCCAGGGGGACCACCACATCCACCTGGCCCTGGGCCTCGGCCACGAAGATCCCGGGGTCGTTGCAGTCGCCCATCGCAATGGTGGGCAGCCCGGCCCGGGAGCCCGCGTACCCCGCCAGCCCGTGGTCCGCGACCACGAGGTCCGGTGCCTCCCGGCCCTGCTCCCGCAGGTGCTCCAGCACCAGCTGCATGGGCTCGGGGAAGTGGGTGTGGCGCAGCCCGCCGTACTGCTCGACCATCACCACGTCCTCCACCTGCCGGACGTCCCCGTCCTCGAAGGGCAGGGCCTCGTCGAAGCGGATGATCCGGGCTCCGGAGGCGCGGGCCACCCGTGCGAGCCGCGCGTAGACGGGGGCGAGGCCGGAGGGGTGGCCCGTGGCGAAGAGCAGCCGCTTGCGGCCCTGCACCGCGCGGCTGAAGACCTCCGCGTAGCGGTCCAGCCCGGTCACGCACAGCTGGGCGGAGATGGAGTCCTGGCCGCTCAGGTACTCGGGGTCGTCGTTGATGCCCACGCGGTCCCGCATGAGCTCGAAGACGGACTCGAAGGTCCACTCGCGGGTTCGCTCGACCCCCATGTGCTGGTGCTGGTCCCCGTCCAGGAAGCCCTGGATGTTGCGCAGGTTCGCCTCGCGGGGCGTTGCCACGGCCCCGGTGATGCGGGAGCGGTCCAGGTAGCGGGCGAGGGAGTCACGGCTCAGGTACGCGGTGGTCACAGTCGCGAGTTTAGGCGGTGGGTCGTGCGGGCGCACAGGCGCGGTACGCGGCGGCGTGCTGCGCGGCGACGTCGTCCCAGGTCAGCTCCCGCGCACGGCGGACCGCGGCCTGTGACATCGCTCTCCACCGCTGCGGCTCGCGGGCCGCGCGCAGCAGCTCCCGCGCCCACACGGCGGGGTCCCGGCCGGGCACCAGGACGCCCGTCCGTCCGTCCCGCACGGCGTAGCGCAGCCCGTCCACGTCCGTGGCGAGCACCGGGGTCCCGCACGCCTGCGCCTCCACGGCGACCAGCCCGAACGTCTCCGACGACGACGCCACCGCCACCGCGTCCACCGCACCCATGAGCCGCGCGAGCTCGGGGCGGGGCAGGGATCCCCGGAAGACGACGTCGCCCGCGACCCCCTCCACGCGCGCCAGCTCGCGGAGGTGCTCCAGGAACTCGGGGGAGCCGGTGCCCGCGAGGACCAGCCGCACGGGGACCTCCGGGTGCTCACGCCGCAGGATGCCGAGCGCCCGCACGAGCACCTGCTGGCCCTTCAGCGGCTGCATGCGGCCGGCGCACAGGACGGTGAAGGGGGCGGGGTGCTGTCCGCGGTCCTGCGGTCCGTCACCGGGCGGGTGGAAGACGGCGGGGTCCACGCCGGGAGGGATCACGCGGACCTTCGCGGGGTCCGCCCCGCAGAGCGCGACGAGCTGCTCCCCCTCCACGGGGGTGTTGACCACGGTGCAGCACACCCGGGACACCAGGTCCCGTTCCGCGTGCTCGCGCTCGGCGGGTTCCCGGGGTTCATCAGGCCCGGCGCGCAGGTTCTTGGCGGCCGCCGAGGTGTGCAGGGTGAGCACCAGGGGCACGTTCAGCGCCTCCGAGACCACCACCCCCGCCGCCGCCGAGAGCCAGTAGTGGGCGTGGAGCACGCGGGGCGCCGCGGCGTCGTCGTCCTGGGAAGCCCGGGCGTAGAAGCGGGCGAGGGCGGCGCCGAAGTCCGCCGTGAAGCGGGGGAGCTCGGCCTTGGGGGCTGCCGCTGCGCCCGGCACGGCAACGGACAGCAGGCGGATGCCCGGGGCGATCTCCTCGGCGCGCACGCCCTCGGTGTGCTCCGGGCGGCGGTTCAGCGTCGCCGCGTCCACGCGCCAGCCCGCCTGGGCGAGCGCGTGTGCGAGGTGCCACACGTAGACGTTCATACCCCCCGCATCACCTGATCCCGGTTGATCGACGGGCGAGGTGTGCATGCTGAGCAGCAGGACGCGGTCCGGTCGGGGTGAGGGCACGGGCTCAGCCTAGCGGTGCCGCGACACCGGGAACCGCCCGCGATGGGGGCGCAGCCCGGCAACGGCGTGCAGCTCAGCAGGGGCGCACGCGAGCCGGGGGAGACGTGCGGGCCCGGCGACCGCGTCGGCGCAGAGTGCGGAGACGGGTGGGGAGGGCGGAGGCCGCCCCGGCCGCACCGGGGCCCGCAGCGGGGCACAATGGTGGGCGTGAGTGAGACGACGCCCCAGCAGAACAGGCAGTCCAGCGAGCGCAGTGCGGTGGTGGACCTCGCCGCGGTGGAGCACAACGTGCGGCGGCTGCTGGAGCTCGCGCGCGGCCGCACCCTGATCGCGGTGGTCAAGGCGGACGCCTACGGCCACGGAGCGCCCGAGGTGGCGCGCGCGGCGCTCGCCGCGGGGGCCCACATGCTGGGCACGGCGCACGTGGCCGAGGCCCTCGCGCTGCGGGACGCCGGGATCACCGCGCCCGTGCTGGCCTGGCTGCACACCCCGTCCACGGACTTCGCGTCCGCCGTGGCGCGCGGTGTCCGCCTGGGCATCAGCGGCGGGGAGCTCGACGCCGTCCTGGACGCCGCGCGCGCGGCGGGCACCCCCGCGGTGGTCCACCTCAAGCTCGACTCGGGACTGGGGCGCAACGGCGCCACCGAGCAGCAGTGGCCGGAGCTCGTGGCGCGTGCCGCACGCGCCCAGGACGAGGGGCTGCTCACCGTGGAGGGGATCTTCACCCATCTCGCGGTCGCGGACGAGCCGGGCCGCCCCGAGACCACCGAGCAGCTGGACGCCCTGACCCGTGCGGTGGCCGTGGCCCGCGCGGCGGGGCTCGCACCGCGCATGGTCCATGCCGCCAACACCCCGGGTCTGCTCTCCGCCCAGGACCTCCCGGACCCGGACGTCATGCTGCGGGACGCCGTGCGGGTGGGTCTGGGGCTGTACGGGCTGAGCCCGTTCGCGGACCGCACTCCCGCGGACCTCGGGCTGGCCCCGGCCATGACCCTGCGTGCACGGGTGGCCAACGTCAAGGCCGTCCCCGCGGGTGCGGGCGTCTCCTACGGGCTCACCTACCGCACGGACGCACCCACGCACCTGGCACTGGTCCCGCTGGGCTACGCCGACGGCGTGCCGCGCGTGGCCACGGGCGCCCCGGTGCACATCGGCACCGGTGTGTACCCCGTGGTGGGCCGGATCGCCATGGACCAGTGCGTGGTGGACCTCTCCCGGGGGCGCGACGCGGTCACGGGGGAGTCGCGCAAGGCCGGGTCGGAGCCGACGGTGCGGATCGGGGACGAGGCCGTGCTGTTCGGCGCGGCGGGTCACCCCTCGGCCGCGGACTGGGCCGACGCCGCCGGGACCATCAACTACGAGGTGGTCACCCGGATCTCCCCCCGGGTGCCGCGGGAGCACGTGCGCGCGGCGGAGGTGAGCGGCGTCGTCGCACCGCGTGGAGCGGAAGACCAGGGCGGCCGGGAGCACGGCGGGGACGCCCCCGCGGCCCAGGGCGCGGCTCGGGATGAGGACGCGGAGCAGGCCGGGCGGCCGGAGTGGGCGCTGACCCGCCACCCCGGGACCCCGGAGGAGATGCGCGCGCTGGGCGAGGCACTGGCGGGCTCCCTGCGCGCGGGTGACCTGGTGCTGCTCAACGGTGAGCTCGGAGCGGGCAAGACCACGTTCACCCAGGGACTCGGTGCGGGACTCGGGGTGCGGGAGGGCATCATCTCGCCCACGTTCGTGCTCACCCGGCGCCACCCGAACCGCACGGACGGGCCGCACCCGGGAGGCCCGGACCTCGTGCACGTGGACGCGTACCGGCTGGCCACCGCGGAGGACGTGGACACGATCGACCTGGAGGACACCCTGGACACGTGCGTGACCGTGGTGGAGTGGGGAACCGGCAAGGTGGAGCACCTCAGCCCCTCCCGCCTGGTGGTGGACATCGACCGAGCGCGCGGCGCCGCGGCAACCCCTGCGGCCGAGGACCTGGCCGGTGTCCTCGCTGACCTCGACGAGCAGTGGGGGGACGGCGGCGCGGGCAGCGAGCCGCGCCGGGTGACCGTGCGCGGCGTCGGACCCCGGTGGAGCGAGCCGCCGGCGCTGTGAGAGCACGGCCGGGAGTGGCCGGCGTGGCGGCCGGTCACGGCGGCCCGGTGTCCTGACCCGGTCCGGATGGCCCGGGGGAGCCCCGGCGGGGACTGCGGAGGAGGTCGGGCGCGTGCACCGGAGGGACTCTCGCCGGGGTGTGCGCCCGCGTGTCGGAGGGGCCCGCGTGAGACACTGGCAGCGAGCCTGCACGTCCCGCCCGGACGGCACGGCACCGGGGGAGTTCCGACGCCGTCGTCGGCCCGCGGGCGGTCTGCAGACTCTGCGAACCGATCCGAGGAGAAGGCCTTGTCACCGACAGCGACACCACACATCAAGCCCGACGGCGCACCGATTGCCGAGACGATCCTGCTGCCCGGGGACCCGTTGCGCGCGAAGTTCATTGCGGAGACGTTCCTCGAGGACGCGGTGCAGTTCAACTCCGTCCGCAACATGCTCGGCTACACCGGAACCTACCGGGGCCGCGAGCTGTCCGTGATGGGCACGGGCATGGGCATCCCCTCGATCGCCCTCTACAGCTGGGAGCTGATCCACGTGTTCGGCTGCACCAAGCTGGTGCGCGTGGGCTCGTGCGGCGGCCTCACCGACGGCCTGGAGCTCGGGGACCTGGTGCTCGCACAGGCGGCCTCCACGGACTCCAACTACCTGGCCCAGTTCGACCTGCCCGGCACGTGGGCACCCACCGGGTCCTTCCGGCTGCTGGACCACGTGTACCGCGGTGCGAGAGAGCGCGGGGTGACCGCCCACGCGGGCAACGTGGTCTCCTCCGACACCTTCTACCACGCGCAGGACGACACCACGCGGCGCTGGGCGAGCATGGGTGTGCTCGCGGTGGAGATGGAGACCGTGGGGCTGTACGCCAACGCGGCCGCCGCCGGGGTGGAGGCCCTGGCCGTGTTCACGGTCTCGGACAACCTCGTGACCCACGCGCAGATGACGCCGGAGCAGCGTCAGACGGGCTTCGCCTCCATGATCGAGCTGGCCGCCACGGTGACGGAGCTGTGAACGGGATGACGCGCCCCGACCAGAACCCGGACCGTCCCGAGGGCACGGCTCCCCGCGGCGCGGCTGCCGCGAGCGCGGGACCCGTCAGTGCGGCGTCGACCCCCACGGCGGCCGTCCCGGCGACCGGGGCGGGCGCCGCGGCGCGCTCCCGTGCGGGAGGCGCGGACCCCCGCCGGGCCGTGCCCGTGCTGCTGTTCCTGTTCATCTTCTGCCTGGTGGTGGACCAGGGCTTCAAGTTCACGTCCCAGCCCATGGCGCAGGCGCTGAGCCTGAGCGAGTCCACGGTGAGCCTGCAGGCCACGCTCACGGGCGTGCTGATCGGCATCGGCGCCGTGGTGTACTCCGCGCTCGCGGACTCGGTGGCCATCCGCAAGCTGCTGTACCTGAGCATCGGGCTCATCGTGGTGGGCTCGGTGATCGGCTTCGTGGGCAGTGCCTCCTTCGGCGTGGTGCTCGTGGGCCGCATCATCCAGACGGCAGGCCTCGCGGCCGCGGAGACCCTCTACGTGGTCTACGTGACCAAGCACTTCCAGGGCGTGGAGCTGAAGAAGTACCTGGGGTTCTCCAACATGTCCTTCCAGCTGGCCTCGCTGATCGGCACGCTGATCTCGGGGTTCCTGGCCACGTACGTGTCCTGGACGTGGATGTTCCTGGTGCCGCTGCTCATGGTGCTCTCGCTGCCGTTCATCAAGAAGCGCGTGCCGGACGACGTGGCGCACACCAGCTCCGGTGTGGACGTGTACGGGCTGTTCCTCGTGGCGGTGATCGCCACCGGCGTGATCATGTTCATGCAGGCCTTCACGTGGTGGTGGTGGATTCCGGTGGTGATCGCCGGCGTCCTGTTCATCCGCCACGTGCGCACCAACCCGAGCGCGCTGGTGGACTGGTCCTTCTTCACCAACCGCCCCTACATGAGCGCCCTGGTGATCGTGTTCATCATCTACTCGGTGAACCTGGCGTTCGTGTTCCTGTTCCCGTTCGCGATCCACGGCGTCCACGGCATGGCCATGGACAAGGTCTCGCTGCTCACCATCCCCGGTTACGTCCTGGGCGCCTCCACCGCGGCCATGTCCGGCGTGGTCAGCAAGCGGCTGGACTCGAAGCAGGCCGTGACCCTGGCACTGTGCCTGCTCGCGGCGGCGCTCGCGGTCGCGGGGATCTTCGTGAACGTGTCCATCGTGGCCATGGTGGTGGCCATGGCCATGTTCTCGGTGGGCTTCGGCCTGCTGTACGCGCCGCTGATGTCCAGCGCGCTGCTGCTCATGCCCGCCGCGAAGTCCGGCGTGGCCGTGGGCTTCTACAACCTGGTGATCAACGTGGCCTCCCCGATCGGCGTGGCGTACACGGCCACGCTGATGTCCGGCAAGCCCACCTGGTTCAGCGGCCTGAGCGTGGGCAGCACCCCCGAGGGCGACTACTTCTCCACCATCCTGTGGTTCCTGGTGGTCATCACCCTGCTGGGCCTGGTGACCTACCGCGTGCTGTTCGGGATGATCGAGCGCAGCGACGCCCGCGCCGCGCAGCGCCTGGCCACCCAGGAGTAGGCGACCCGGCAGCGGGCTGGCGGCGGGCGCCGTCGGCCCGCGCATCGGCGGCGGCCTCGCCCGCAGCCGCGACGCCGCGCGAACTCTCTCCGCGAAGCCCCTCCGCGCCTCCCCAACGGGAGCGCCCGGAGGGGCTTCGCGCATCCGGGACTAGACTGTCCGGGTGCTTGTGCTGAGTCTGGATTCCGCGTCGATCGCCTCCGTGGCGCTGTCCCGTGACGGTGAGGTGCTGCGGGAGACCGCCACCACGGACACCCGCTCCCACGCGGAGGCGCTGGCCCCCGCGGTTCACGAGCTGCTGGCCGCCGAGGGGCTCACGGGACGGTCGCTGGACGCCGTCCTGGTGGGCACGGGCCCCGGGCCCTTCACGGGTCTGCGCGCCGGTCTGGTCACCGCCCGCACCCTGGGCTTCGCGTGGGGCCTGCCGGTCCACGGGCTGTGCTCGCTCGACGCCGCCGCGCACCGTGCCGCCCCGCTGCTCACCGAGCAGGGGGCGACGGAGTTCGCCGTGGTCACGGACGCGCGCCGCAAGGAGCTGTACTGGCGCGCCTACACCGTGTGCACGGACGACGACGGCGTGCGGGCCGTTCCCGCCTCTGCCCCCCGGGTGGGCCCCGCCGAGGACGTCCCCGCAGTGGCGAGCGTGGGGCCCGGAACCGGGCTCTACCCGGACCGGCTGGCCCGCGCGGTCCCCGGCACCATGGACCTGCACCCCACCGCCGCGGACCTCGCCCGCGCGGCGTGGGCGCTCACGAGCCGCGGGGAGACGCTGTCCACGGACACCGCGCCCCTCTACCTGCGGGACTCCGACGCCAAGGTGCCCGCCTCCGTGAAGCGGACCCCGGCGTGAGCGGCCCCGGAGCCGGGGGCGCGGCGGCGTCGATCCCCGCCGGGTACGCCCTGCGGGCCATGCAGCCGGGGGACCTGGACCGCGTGCACGCCCTGGAGACCGAACTGTTCCCCGAGGACGCGTGGCCGCGGACCATGTTCGACGAGGAGCTCGCGCACCCCACCCGCCGCTACTGGGTGATCACGCGGGACCGGGAGGTGGTGGCCTACGCGGGGATGATGTGCATCCCGCCCGTGGGGGACGTGCAGACCATCGCGGTGGCCGCGGAGCACGAGGGCAACGGGCTGGGTAGCGCACTGCTGCGGGTGCTGCACGAGGCCGCAGTGGACGCCGGAGCCACCGAGATGATGCTCGAGGTCCGCGCCGACAACCCGCGTGCCCAGGCGCTCTACCGGCGCTTCGGCTACCGGCACATCCACACCCGCGCCCACTACTACGGCCCGGGCCACGACGCCCTCATCATGCGCTGCGAGCTGCTCCCCGCCGGGCGGGACGAGCGCAGCGCGGACGGAAGGACCATCCATGAACACCGCTGAGTCCCTCGTGATGGGCATCGAGTCCTCGTGCGACGAGACCGGGGTGGGCATCGTGCGCGGCACCGAGCTGCTGACCAACACGGTGTCCTCCTCCATGGCGGAGCACGTGCGCTTCGGCGGCGTCATCCCCGAGATCGCCTCGCGCGCCCACCTGGAGGCGTTCGTGCCCGCGGTGCGCGCCGCACTCGCGGAGGCGGACGTCACACTGGAGCAGATCGACGCGATCGCCGTGACCTCGGGGCCCGGCCTGGCCGGCGCCCTCATGGTGGGGGTGGCCGCGGCGAAGGCGCTCGCGGTGGCCACCGGAAAACCCCTCTACGCGATCAACCACCTCGTGGCCCACGTGGGTGTGGGCCTGCTGGACGGCACGGACGAGCTGCCCGACCACCTGGGGGCGCTGCTGGTCTCCGGGGGCCACACCGAGATCCTCGCGGTGCACGACATCGTCGGCGACGTCCGGCTGCTCGGCGCCACCATCGACGACGCCGCGGGCGAGGCCTACGACAAGGTGGCCCGGCTGCTCGGCCTCGCCTACCCCGGGGGCCCGGCCATCGACGCCGCGGCGAAGGAGGGCGACCCCGAGGCGTTCCGGTTCCCGCGCGGACTCACCGCAGGCAAGTACATGGGCTCCGCGGACAATCCCGGCCCACACCGCTACGACCTGTCCTTCTCCGGGCTGAAGACGGCAGTGGCCCGCGTGGTGGAGGCCTTCGAGGCGGCGGGAACCCCGGTTCCCGTGGCGGACGTGGCCGCGAGCTTCCAGGAGTCCGTGGTGGACGTGATCTCCCGCAAGACGGTGCTGGCGTGCACCGAGCACGGGATCACGACGCTGCTCATGGGCGGGGGAGTGGCCGCGAACTCGCGGCTGCGGGAGCTCGTGACCGCGCGCTGCGCCGAGCACGGCATCCGCGTGGTGGTTCCCCCGTTGTCCCTGTGCACCGACAACGGCGCAATGGTGGCGGCTCTCGGCTCGCGGCTCGTGTCCTCCGGGGTGGCCCCCACGGGCCTCTCCTTCACCGCCGATCCGGGACTGCCCGTGACCACGGTGTCCGTGCCCGCTGGGACCTGAGCCCTCGGGGGCCGGTACCGGCCCCTGAGGCCCCACAGGGCCGGGACTCAGCGGATCTCGCGGTTCTGCGCCACGATGTCCATGACCACCGAGCGCAGGTCCCCGCCGTTCTCCTGCGCGATCCGGCGCTGCCGCTCGTAGCCGGCCTCCCGCTCCATCATGGTCTCCACGTGGCCGAGCTCGGTGGCGCAGCCCAGCTCGGCGGCGAGCGGCTCCAGGCGGTTGAGCAGCTCGCTCAGGTCCTCCCGCACCAGGCGCTGCTGGTTCCGGGCGTTGCGGATCACCTCGGCGTCCAGCCCGTAGCGGGCGGCGCGCCACTTGTTCTCCTGGTGGTGCCACGGCGGCATCACGGGGATGGGGTCACCGGCGTCCAGGGTGCGGGAGAAGGACTCCACGAGGCACTGCGTGAGCGCGGCGAGCGCCCCCACCTCGCGCAGGGTGGAGGGCCCGTCGCACACGCGCATCTCCACCGTGCCGAAGCGCGGAACGGGGCGGATGTCCCAGCGGTTCTCGGAGATCTCCTCGATCACGCCGGTGGCGATCAGGTCCGCCACGTAGGACTCGTACTCGCTCCACGAGTCGAAGTGGAAGGGCAGCCCGGCAGTGGAGAGCTGCTGGAAGATCAGCGCGCGGTGGGACGCGTAGCCGGTGTCGTGCCCGCACCAGTACGGGGAGTTCGCGGACAGGGCCAGCAGGTGGGGGTAGTAGTTCATGAGCCCGTCCAGCACGGGCAGGGCCTTGTCCCGGTGGTCGATGCCCACGTGCACGTGCATCCCGAAGATCACCATCTGGCGGCCCCAGTACTGGGCGCGGTCCAGCACCTTGTAGTAGCGCTCCGCGTCCACCACGGGCTGGTCCGTCCAGTCCGAGAACGGGTGCGTGCCCGCGGCGAAGATCTCCAGGGAGCGGGGGTCGGTGACCTCCCGGATCCGGTCCTGCGTCTGGGAGAGGTGCTCCACGGCCTCCGGCACGGAGCTGCACACGCCGGTGACCATCTCCACGGTGTTCTGCAGGAACTCTCCCGTGACCTGGGGGTGGTCGCCCTCCTCCCCGAGCTCGGGGTACTTCCCCACGACGGCGTCCAGGACCTCCTCGGCGCGCTGCGCGAGCTCACCCGTGGTGCGGTCCACGAGGGCCACTTCCCACTCCACGCCCAGGGTGGAGTTCTCCGAGGTCTCGAAATCAATGTGCACGGCGTGGTCCTCTCGTGGGTGCGCCGGGAACGGCGGCTGCGTGCTGAACCGGAAGATGCTGTCCTGCCACGTGCTGCCCGCTGTCCGAGCACAGGGAGTATCAGTGTAGGGGGTTAACGGCGAGCACCACGCGACGCTCCGCACCGGCCTCCGCGAGTCGGGTCATCACGAGGGTCGCCCGCCGGGTGCCCCTCGGGGCGAGCTGGCGGCGCAGCTGCTCGGGGGTCACGTCCGTGCCGCGCTTCTTGATCTCCAGCGTGCCCACGTCCTGCTCCTTCACCCACCGGCGCAGCACCTTCACGGTGTGGGGCAGCACCTCGCGCACCTCGTACGCCCGGGCCAGCGGGGTCCGCACCAGGGTGTCCGAGGAGAGGTACGCAATGCTCGGGTGCACCAGGTGGGCGCCGAGGCGCTCGGCGAGGTCCGTGACGAGCCCCGCGCGGATCACGGCGCCGTCGGGCTCGTAGAGGTAGCGCCCCACGGGGCCCAGCAGGTCGCCCTCCGGGGGCGGGGACTGCCACGAGTCGGACGTCAGCTCCGCCGCGGACGACGCCGCACGGTCGCCTCCCGGGGTGCCGTTGCCGTCCGCGCCGCTCCCGCCCCCGGTGCCGCCGTTCGCCGCGCTCCCTGTTTCGTGGTTTCCGGCGCCGGTTTCAGCGGTGGGCTCCGAGGCCGGGGCACCCGACCCGGCGGCGTCGTGGCCCAGCACCAGGGCGGCGCGGGCGACGCCCGGGCGGCGCACGGCGTTGAACCACAGCACGGCCTCGACCACGTCCCCGCGCTCGGAGATCCACTGTGCCTCCGCGTCCTCGGGGACGTGGTCGTGGGGGATGCCCGGGCCGATCTTGGCGCCCACCGCGAGGCCGCGCCGCGCCAGGCCGGTGACGAACGAGAGGGGAGGGGAGAACGCCTCGGGGTCGAAGACGCGGCGGGTGCCGCCCGCGCCGGTGACCCGGCGGGCGGGGTCGAGCCAGACGCCGTCGGCGGCGCCGTTCTCCAGCGCGGCCAGGTCCAGCGACTCGGCAGCCGCGCACACCACCCGGGCTCCGGGCCATCCCGTGAGGTTGAGGGTGGCCGCCGCAGCGGTGACCGGGTCCCGCTCGACCGCGGTGACGGTGCGCTCCAGGGCTGCCAGCGCCAGGGAGTCCGCGCCCACCCCGCAGCCGAGGTCCACCACGTGGCGGATCCCCGCCTGGGCGAAGCGCTGGGCGTGCAGCGCGGCCACGGACCAGCGCGTGGCCTGCTCCACGCCGTCGCGGGTGAACACCATGTGCCGGGCGAAGTCCCCGAACTTGGTCCGGGCCTTCGCGCGCAGCCTGGACTGCGTGAGGGCGGCGGAGACCAGCTCGGGATCGTGGCCCTGCGCCCGCAGGGACTTCGAGAGGGACAGGGAGGAGTCCGGGTCGTACGGACCCAGGGAGTCGAGCAGGGCCATGCCCTCCGGAGTCAGCAGGCGGGCGAGGCCGCGGGTCTCGGCGTCGTCAGGTTCGGTGGGGGAGTTCACGGTTCCATCACACCACGGCGCGGGGAGGGGTGGCGTGTTGGGTGGGGCTGTGCAGGGGCCCGGCGCGGCGCCCTGGCGCGCCGCAGCGGTGAGGGTCCGGACAGGTGGCCGACCGCGGCCGTGGCGGTCCCCGCGGGTGGTGGACCGGGCGCGCACCGGCGCGCTGGCGGCGTCGTCCGCGGCGTTTCAGCCCACAGGGGAGCGGGCGCGGCGCGCCTTGACCGGGCGCGGGGCGCGTCCCTACAGTTCTTGTTGGCACTCTCATGGTGAGGGTGCTAAAAGGCCAGGCGCTCAATCGGCACCGCGACGACGGTTGGTACGCCAACTGGCCTGTGCCGTCCTCCGCCGCGGGACCCCGTGGCACCGCGAGGACGCACAGTCTCACACGCCTAGAAGAAAGGGAGAGATCGTGTCGGTCTCCATCAAGCCTCTCGAGGATCGCATCGTGGTTCAGCCGCTGGCCGCTGAACAGACCACCGCTTCCGGTCTGGTCATCCCGGACACCGCCAAGGAGAAGCCCCAGGAGGGCACCGTCCTGGCCGTGGGCCCGGGCCGCGTGGACGACAAGGGCAACCGCATCCCCGTGGACGTCAAGGAGGGTGACCTGGTCATCTTCTCCAAGTACGGCGGAACCGAGGTCAAGTACAACGGCGAGGAGTACCTGGTGCTCCCGGCACGCGACGTGCTCGCCGTCATCGAGAAGTAGCTTCTCCACCGTCTCTTCGTGCGCGGTGCCCGTGACGTCCGCCAGGAAGCGGGCCGCACGGGCACCGCGCACGTCTCTTCGTTCCGCACGCATTCCTAAGGAGCACACATGCCCAAGCAGTTGGTGTTCAACGACACCGCTCGCAAAGCACTCGAGTCCGGCGTGAACCGCCTGGCCGACACCGTCAAGGTCACCCTCGGCCCCCGCGGCCGCAACGTGGTGCTGGACAAGAAGTGGGGCGCCCCCACGATCACCAACGACGGCGTGACCATTGCCCGCGAGGTGGAGCTCGACGACCCGTACGAGAACCTCGGCGCGCAGCTGGCCAAGGAGGTGGCCACCAAGACCAACGACGTCGCCGGTGACGGCACCACCACCGCCACCGTGCTCGCGCAGGCCATCGTGAGGGAGGGCCTGCGCAACGTGGCGGCGGGTGCCGCCCCGAGCGACATCAAGCGCGGCGTCGAGGCCGCCGTGGCCACGGTGTCCCAGCGCCTGCTGGACAACGCCCGCCCCGTGGAGGGCAAGGACGTGGCCCACGTGGCCGCGATCTCCGCGCAGTCCGAGGAGATCGGCGAGCTGATCGCCCGCGCCTTCGAGACCGTGGGGACGGACGGCGTCATCACCATCGAGGACGGTTCCTCCACCGAGGTGGAGCTGGACGTCACCGAGGGCATGCAGTTCGACAAGGGCTACCTGTCCCCGTCCTTCATCACGGACCAGGAGCGCCAGGAGGCCGTCCTGGACGACACCTTCGTGCTGCTGTTCCAGGGCAAGATCTCCTCCATCCAGGACCTCATGCCCGTGCTGGAGAAAGTGCTGCAGGCCAAGAAGCCGCTGACCATCATCGCGGAGGACGTCGAGGGCGAGGCCCTGTCCACCCTGGTGGTCAACAAGCTGCGCGGCACGCTGGACGTCGTGGCACTGAAGGCTCCCGGCTTCGGCGACCGCCGCAAGGCGATCATGCAGGACCTCGCGGTGCTCACGGACGCCACCGTGATCACCCCCGAGCTCGGCATCTCGCTCGAGGGCGTGGAGCTCTCCCAGCTGGGCTCCGCCCGCCGGATCACCGTGACCAAGAACCAGACCACGCTCGTGGACGGTGCCGGGTCCTCCGAGGCCGTGGCCGAGCGCGTCGCGGAAATCCGTTCCGAGATCGCCCGCACGGACTCCGAGTGGGACCGCGAGAAGCTGCAGGAGCGCCTGGCGCGCCTCGCCGGCGGCATCTCCGTGATCAAGGTGGGCGCCGCCACCGAGGTGGAGCAGAAGGAGCGCAAGCACCGCATCGAGGACGCGGTGTCCTCCACGCGCGCCGCGCTCGAGGAGGGCATCGTGGCCGGCGGCGGTTCGGCGCTCGTGCACGCGTCCACGTCCCTCGAGGGCACGGACCTGGGCCTGTCCGGCGACGCCGCCACGGCCGTGAACATCGTGCGCCGCGCCCTGACCCAGCCGCTGCGCTGGATCGCGGAGAACGCGGGCCAGGACGGCAACGTGGTGGCCTCCCGCGTGGCGGAGCTGGAGCCCGGCAACGGCTACAACGCGCTGACCGGCGAGTACGAGAACCTGCTCTCCGCGGGCATCATCGACCCCGTCAAGGTCACCCGCTCCGCGCTGCAGAACGCCGCCTCCATCGCAGCACTCGTGCTGACCACGGAGACGCTCGTGGCCGAGAAGAAGGACGAGGACTGATCCCCGTTCCGTCCCGCTGACGGCGCAACGCCCCTGGCGTGGGCCCACCCCGGTGGTCCCACGCCAGCGGCGTTTCCCGGCTCCCGGAGGTTCCCGAACCGGCGCGCGCGGGAGTGCGGCGGCGTCGTCGCCCACGGCGCTCGCAGCGACGGTGCGGCTCGGGCGCTGCCGGGAGTGGCCCGTAGACTGGTGGGGACAACCTCGTGTGGAAGGGACCCTTCGTGTCTGACAACGTGCCCACTGCCCTGATGGACGACCCGTTCGGCTTCACCGGACTGACCTACGACGACGTCCTGCTGCTGCCGGGCAACACGGACGTGATCCCCTCGGACGCCTCGACGCGGACGCGCCTCTCGCGCCGGATCACCCTGGAGGCCCCCGTGCTCTCCGCGGCGATGGACACCGTCACGGAGTCCGCGATGGCGATCTCCATGGCCCGCCAGGGCGGCATGGGCGTGATCCACCGCAACCTGTCCGTCCAGGACCAGGCGGACCACGTGGACCGCGTCAAGCGCAGCGAGTCCGGGATGATCACCAACCCCGTGACCGTCGCCCCGGACGCCACGCTGGCGGAGCTGGACCGGCTGTGCGGGTACTTCAAGGTCTCCGGGCTGCCCGTGGTGGACCAGGACCAGAAGCTGCTGGGCATCATCACCAACCGGGACACCCGCTACCTGCCGGAGAGCGACTTCGAGACCCGCCTGGTGCGCGACGTCATGACCCCCATGCCCCTGGTCACGGGCAGGGTGGGGATGGGCAAGGACGAGGCCCACGCGCTGCTCGCGAAGCACAAGATCGAGAAGCTGCCGCTCGTGGACGAGCACGACCGGCTCACGGGGCTCATCACGGTCAAGGACTTCACCAAGGCCGAGCAGTACCCGCTGGCCACCAAGGACGATGAGGGCCGGCTGCGCGTGGGTGCGGCCGTGGGCTTCTTCGGCGACGGCTGGGAGCGGGCCATGACGCTCGTGGAGGCCGGCGTGGACGCGCTGTTCATCGACACCGCGAACGGCCACTCCCAGGGCGTGCTGGAGATGATCGCGCGGCTCAAGAAGGAGTCCGCCGCGGACCACGTGGACGTGATCGGGGGTCAGGCCGCCACACGCGCCGGGGCCCAGGCCCTCGTGGACGCCGGGGCGGACGCCGTGAAGGTGGGCGTGGGCCCGGGCTCCATCTGCACCACCCGCATCATCGCGGGCGTGGGCGTGCCCCAGGTGACCGCGATCAACGAGGCCGCGCAGGTGACCATTCCCGCGGGTGTTCCGCTGATCGCGGACGGCGGGCTGCAGCACTCCGGTGACATCGGCAAGGCGCTCGTGGCCGGTGCCGACTCCGTGATGCTCGGCTCCCTGCTGGCCGGGTGCGACGAGTCCCCGGGCGAGCTGGTCTTCGTGTCGGGCAAGCAGTACAAGGCCTACCGCGGCATGGGCTCGCTCGGCGCCATGCAGTCCCGGGGGAAGAACACGTCCTACTCCAAGGACCGCTACTTCCAGGCGGACGTCTCCGACGACGAGAAGCTCATCCCCGAGGGGATCGAGGGCCAGGTGCCCTACCGCGGTCCGCTGGCCTCGGTGCTGCACCAGCTGGACGGCGGCCTGCGCCAGACCATGTTCTACGTGGGCGCCCACGACATCGCGGAGCTCAAGCACAAGGGACGCTTCGTGCGGATCACTCCGGCGGGGCTCAAGGAGTCCCACCCGCACGACATCACCATGACGGTGGAAGCCCCCAACTACCAGCGCTGACCGCGCCGCACACCCTCGGTGCGCCCCGCGTGCCGTGAAAGGACCCCTCGTGAGCTACGACATCGAAATCGGGCGTTCGAAGCGCGCGCGCCGCACGTTCAGCCTGGACGAGATCGCCCTGGTGCCCTCGCGCCGCACGCGCGACCCGCAGGACGTGAGCACGGCCTGGCAGATCGACGCCTACCAGTTCGACATCCCGGTGGTGGGTGCGCCCATGGACTCGGTGATGTCCCCGGCCACGGCCATCGACCTGGGCCGCGCGGGCGGGCTGGGTGTGCTGGACCTCGAGGGCCTGTGGACCCGCTACGAAGACCCCCAGCCGGTGCTCGACGAGATCGCGGACCTCAGCTCGGACAACCTCCCGCAGGCCACCCGGCGCATGCAGGAGCTCTACTCCTCGCCCATCCAGCCCGAGCTGATCACCGCGCGCCTCGCCGAGATCCGCGAGTCCGGGGTGAGCGTCTCCGGCTCGCTCTCACCGCAGCGCGTGGTGGAGCACTACCGCACCGTGCTCGAGGCCGGGGTGGACCTCTTCGTCATCCGCGGCACCACGGTCTCCGCCGAGCACGTGTCCAAGACCCAGGACCCCCTGGACCTCAAGCAGTTCATCTACGACCTGGACGTCCCCGTGATCGTGGGCGGCGCGGCAGGATACACCCCGGCGCTGCACCTGATGCGCACGGGTGCGGCGGGCGTGCTCGTGGGCTTCGGGGGCGGTGCGTCACTGCGCACGGAGTCCATCCTGGGGATCCACGCCGCCATGGCCTCGGCCATCTCGGACGTGGCCGCGGCCCGCCGGGACTACCTCGACGAGTCCGGCGGGCGCTACGTCCACGTGATCGCCGACGGCGGCCTGGGCACCTCCGGGGACATCGTCAAGGCGATCGCCATGGGCGCCGACGCCGTGATGCTCGGCACGCTGCTCGCCCGGGCCGAGGAGGCCCCCGGCCAGGGCTGGCTGTGGGGGGCCGAGGCGCACAACCCGCACTCCCCGCGCGGCGTGCGCACGCACGTGGGAACCGTGGGCCCCCTGGACGAGCTGCTCAACGGGCCCTCCCGGCACGTGGACGGCTCCTCCAACGTGATGGGCGCGCTGCGCCGGGCCATGGCCACCACGGGGTACTCGGACCTCAAGGAGTTCCAGCGCGCGGACGTGGTAATCCGCGACTGACACGCCGGGGGCCGCGTCGGCGGGGCCCGGTGTGTGGAGAACGCCCAGGGGTGACCAGTAGGGTTGGGACGTGCTGAAATCCGCCCTGCGTCCCCGCTCACTGGCCGTCCTGGCGGTAGCCCTGCTCGTGGCGGTCATGTTCGTTCTCCTCAGCCGGTGGCAGCTCAACACGTCCCTGGAGTCGGCCACCGTGGCGGACCCGGCCAAGGACCGGGTGAGCAACCTGGAGAACGTGGTGCGCCCCGGGGAGTCGACCACGGCCCAGCAGGCGGACCACGTGGTGACCGCGGTGGGGACGTACCGCCCGGAGACCACCGTCCTGGTCCCCGGTCGGCTCCAGGACGGCGTGTCCGGCTACTGGGTGGTCACGGAGCTCGAGCTCCCCGACTCCCAGAAGCGGTGGGACGCCGCGGACGAGGACCTGGGGCTCGCCGTGGCCCGCGGTTGGGTGGCCACCCCCGACGACGCGCCCCGGGCCCCCGCGGGTGAGATCCGGGTCACCGGGCGGCTGCTGCCCACCGACGCCCCGTTGCCAGGAAGGCCCACCGAGCCCGGCCAGGTGGGGTCGGTGTCCTCCGCCCAGCTGAGCAACCTGTGGGACGTCCCGCTCTACTCGGGGTACGTGGCGGCCTTCGCCGAGACGCCCGGGCAGTACCCGGCGCCCATTGCCGAGGACGGCACCGTGGCGGCGTCGGCCACGCCGATGGGCCATGGGCTCTCCAGGCTGCGGATCGACCAGCAGCCCACGGACACCTCCGTCCACGCGCTGAACCTGTTCTACGCGGTGGAGTGGGTGGTCTTCGCGGGGTTCGCCCTCTTCCTGTGGTGGCGCTACGTGCGGGACGAGCACCTGCGTCGGGAGAACCCCGAGCAGTACTTCTACTTCGACGGCGACTACTTCTGGGACGACGACGCGCAGTCCTACTACTACTGGGACGCCCAGGACCAGTGCTACTACTACTTCGACGACCAACCCGCCGTGGGGCCAGGGTCCAGCACCCCGGACCCGGACCCCGCACCGCGATCCGACAACGGAGCCCACGATGACTGATTCCACGCCGCAGCACGATCCGACGCCCCGCCCCGTGCGCCGCACCGACGGCGTGCGCGTGAGCGCACCCGAGGACGCCAGCCCCGAGCGCGCCACCGTTCCCGACAGCGTGCGCGCCAAGGCGGCCGCCCTCAAGCCCCGCCGGCGCTTCGGGGGCACCGAGGCGCAGATCCGCACCGCGCTGAGCATCTACAAGGTGTGCGCCTGGGTCTCCGGCACGTTCCTGCTGCTGCTCGTGGCGGAGATGGTCACCCGCTACGCGCTCGGCTACGACCTGATCGCCGGTGGCACCGACAAGGCCACGGGGGAGACCGTGGCCCTCGGGTGGCAGAACCTGGACCTGGAGAACCTGGCCGGCGGGGTGAACGTGTCCACGTGGATCCTGATCGTCCACGGCTGGTTCTACGTGGTCTACCTGCTCTCCTGCCTCCGGGTGTGGTCCCTCATGCGCTGGCCGTTCGCGCAGCTCGTGGTGATGGCCCTGGGCGGTGTGGTGCCGTTCCTCTCCTTCATCGTGGAGCGCAAGATCCACCGCTCCACCGAGGCGGAGCTCGCGGCCAATCCGAAGGCCGCCAAACGGTACTGAGCGCCGTCGGGGGAGTGCACCGCGTGTCCTAGACTGGTGGGCGTGACTGAAACCTCTGACAACCTGAGCGAGCTGGAGCAACGCCCCGTCCTCGTGGTCGACTACGGTGCGCAGTACGCGCAGCTGATCGCCCGCCGGGTGCGCGAGGCCAACGCGTACTCCGAGATCGTCCCGCACACCTGGTCCACCGAGCAGATCCTGCAGCGCAACCCCGCCGCACTGATCCTCTCCGGCGGCCCCGCCTCCGTGTACGCGCCCGGGGCGCCGCAGCGCGACGCCGAGCTGTTCGAGGCCGGTGTGCCCGTGCTGGGGATCTGCTACGGGTTCCAGGTCATGGCCAACGCGCTGGGCGGCACCGTGGAGCGCACCGGTGTCCGCGAGTACGGCGCCACCACGGCCACGTCCACCGAGGCCGGGATCGGCACCCTGCTGGACGGCACGCCGGACGTGCAGACCGTGTGGATGAGCCACGGCGACTCGGTCACCGCGGCCCCCGAGGGGTTCACCACGCTGGCCACCACCGAGGGCGCCCCCGTGGCGGCCTTCGAGAACCGTGAGCGCCGTCTCTACGGCGTGCAGTGGCACCCCGAGGTGAAGCACTCGGCCTTCGGCCAGAAGGTCCTGGAGAACTTCCTGTTCAACGGCGCCCAGCTCAGCCCCACCTGGTCCACCGGCAACATCATCGAGGAGCAGGTCGCCGCCATCCGTGCCCAGGTGGGCGACGGCAAGGCGCTGTGCGGTCTCTCCGGCGGCGTGGACTCCGCGGTGGCGGCCGCCCTCGTGCAGCGTGCCATCGGGGACCGGCTCACGTGCGTGCTCGTGGACCACGGCCTGATGCGGCAGGACGAGGTGGCGCAGGTGGAGAAGGACTACGTGGCCGCCACCGGCGTGAAGCTGCACATCGCGCGCGAGCAGGAGCGGTTCCTGGAGGCGCTGAAGGGCGTCACGGACCCGGAGACCAAGCGCAAGGCCATCGGCCGCGAGTTCATCCGCGCGTTCGAGGCCGCGGAGGAGAAGGTGCTGCGCGAGGAGGCCCAGGACGGCGAGCCCGTGCGCTTCCTGGTGCAGGGCACCCTCTACCCGGACGTCGTCGAGTCCGGGGGCGGCGAGGGCGCCGCCAACATCAAGAGCCACCACAACGTGGGCGGTCTGCCCGAGGACCTGCAGTTCGAGCTCGTGGAACCCCTGCGCGCACTGTTCAAGGACGAGGTCCGGGCGGTGGGCCGCGAGCTGGGTCTGCCGGAGAACATCGTGGGCCGCCAGCCCTTCCCCGGCCCGGGTCTGGGCATCCGCATCATCGGCGAGGTCACGGAGCAGCGGCTGGACATCCTGCGGCGTGCGGACGCCATCGCCCGCGAGGAGCTCACCCGGGCGGGTCTGGACGATGAGGTGTGGCAGATGCCCGTGGTGCTGCTCGCGGACGTCCACTCGGTGGGCGTGCAGGGCGACGGCCGGACCTACGGCCACCCGATCGTGCTGCGCCCCGTGAGCTCCGAGGACGCCATGACCGCGGACTGGTCCCGCCTGCCCTCCGAGCTGCTGGCCCGGATCTCCAACCGGATCACCAACGAGGTGGAGGAGATCAACCGGGTGGTCCTGGACATCACGTCCAAGCCCCCGGGAACCATCGAGTGGGAGTGATTCCCGCACCCTGAGAGTCACCGTCAGTTCCGGTGCGCCGGTCCGCCCCATCTCCCCCGTGGTGCGCAGACCGGCGCACTCGTGAGTAGGAGCACCATGTCGACACCCGCACCCCAGGACAGCCCCCGATCGACCCCCCAGGACACGGGTGCCGTACCGGAACGGGGTGAGCGTCCCCGCGTGTCCCTGCGCTCGTGGACCCAGCAGATGGACGCGTACACGGGACCGGACACCCTCCTGGACTTCAACCAGGTGGACAACGTCTGCATCGACCTCACGGAGGCGAACTCCTCGGGCCAGGCGCAGCTGCTCATGCAGCGGCCCACACGGCTGTCCACGATGATCCACCAGGACACGCCCGCCTACGACCGTGCTGTGCGCTCCGCTCGCGCCCTGCGCACCAAGATCCACGAACTGTCCGTGGGCCACGGCCTGGACGCCGCGTACCTCGCGGCCGGGACGGCGTCGTGGCTCGCGGATCCGGTGGCGGACGGGCTCCGCCGGTTCATCGCCCCGGTGCTGCTCGCTCCCGTGAGCCTCAAGCTGCGCCCGGACCACAAGGACTTCGAGCTGCACGTCGTGGGCCCGGCCCACCTCAACCCGGCCCTGGTACGGCGGCTGCGTGAGGACCACGGGGTGGAGCTCGCCACGGCGGAGATGTCCCGGCTCGCGTACGGCACGCGCAAGCTGGACCCCGCACCCGTGCTCGAGACGCTGCGGCAGCTCGCCGCGGACGTTCCCGGGATGCACGTGGAGCACCAGCTGGTGGTGTCCACGTTCGCGGACCTGCACGAGCGTCCCGCGGACGAGCACGTGCTTGCGCGCACGCAGCTGGTGGAGGACCTGGCCCGGCTCAAGAACCCGGAGGTGGGCAAGCTCCCGGTGGTGCGGGAGGTGAGCAGCCGCGCACCCGCCCTCGACCGTCGGGACCCCGCCGACGAGCTGCTGCTCACGGACCTGGACGCGAACCAGCAGGAGGTCGTGGACCTCGCCGAGCAGGGGGAGAGCTTCGTGGTGGGCACTCCCGTGGGCACCGCCGCCGTGGACACCGTGGTGGCCACCGTGGGTGCCCTCGTCCACCGCGGCCGCAGCGTCCTGGTGCTCGGGGAGTCCCGCACCACGCTCGCCGCGTTCACCCGGGCCTGGAACCGCACCGGCCTGGACTCGCTCGTCCTGCCGCTGGGCTCCCACCTGAGCCCGGACGACGTCGCCGAGCGGCTCGTGCGCGCCGTCGCCCGCAACGAGCGCGCGGCGGAACCGGCCACCGAGCAGATCCACGACGTGCTCCGGCGCAGCCGTGAGCAGCTGCGCGTGCACGAGGAGTCCCTGCACACCCGGCGACCCCGGTGGCAGGCCTCCCCGTACGAGGCCATGCAGGCGCTCGCGGAGCTCACCGCGCGGGAGCCGGGGCCCCAGACCACCGTGCGCTTCCGCCGCTCCGTCCTGGACGCCGTCTCCCACCGCGGCGAGGTCCGCCGCCAGCTCCAGCGCGCGGCCGCGCTGGGGGCATTCGACGCCGCCACCCTGGCGGGCCCGTGGCACGGCGCCCGGCTGGTCAACGACGACGAGGCGCGCCAGGCGCACGACCTCGCCAAGTCCCTGCTGCTGGAGCTGACGACCCTCAGCACCGCGATGCGCCACGTCCTGGGGGTCTCGGGCCTGCGGATGGGCACGAGCATCGCGGAGTGGGGTCAGCAGCTGGAACTCGTGATCGACGTGGGCAACTCCCTGGCCCACCTGACCCCGGACATCTACGACCGGCCCGTCACGGACCTGATTGCCGCCACCGCCTCCGCGGCCTGGCGCCGCGACCACGAGATCGAGCTCAGCGGGCTGCAGCGCTCCCGCCTGCGCAAGGCCGCGAAGGAGTACATCCGTCCCGGGGTCCACCTCTCGGACCTGCACGCGGCCCTCGTGAAGGTGCAGTCGGAACGGGACCGTTGGCGGCAGTGGGCCACCACCCTGGAGCAGCCCGCCGTCTCCGACCGGGCCGAGGAGACCCTGCGCACCCACCGCCGGTTCCGGGAGGACCTCGAGGGCCTGGCCATCGCGCTGGAGGGCTCGGCCACTGCCCAGCGGCTCGAGAACGCCTCGGTGGACGAGCTGCAGGAGATCCTGGACGAGCTCATCAACGACGAGCCGCACCTGAGCACGCTGCCGGAGCGCACCGTGCTCCTGGACGACCTGCGCGCCCGTGGCCTCGGGGAGTTCCTGGAGGACCTGGAGACCCGCCGTGTGCCCGCGGAACGGGTGGACGACGAGCTGGAGCTCGCCTGGTGGCAGTCCGTGCTGGAGGCCATGATCAGCGGTGACGACTTCGTGGCCATGCCGGACGGGTCCCGGCTGCGCGCCACCGAGTCCGCGTTCCGCCGCGCGGACTCGGCGCACATCGCCTCCGCCCCGGCGCGCCTCGAGCACGCGCTCGCGACCCGCTGGGCACGGGACGCCAGACGCTTTCCCCGCGAGGCGCGGGAGCTGCGGGACATGCTCCGCAGCGGCCGGGTGCGCACCGAGCAGCTGGACCGGGCCCAGCACCTCACACCGGCCCTCGTGCCGGTGTGGACCGCGAGCCCACTCGTGCTCACCGCCACGCTGGGCGAGGAGCAGCAGGTGGACACCGTGGTGGTCCTGGACGCCGAGTCCACCCCCCTCGCGGCCACCCTTCCCGCGATCGTGAAGGCGCGCCAGGTCATCGCGTTCGGTGACCGCCACGCGGGCGGCCCGCAGCCGTTCACCGTGGCCCCCCAGGTCTCCGCGCGGGACGTGCCCCAGCCGGTGGCCGAGGTGGACTCCGTGTACGACGCGCTCTCGCGCGTGGTGGACTCCCGCTCCCTCACCTCGGTGCGGCGGGCGCTGGACCCGCGCCTGTTCACCTACCTCAACGACGCGTTCTACGACGGCGCCCTCACCCGGGTCCCGTACGCCTCCGAGCTCATGGGCGCCACCACGGGACTGTCCGCGGAGTACGTGGTGGACGGCGTGGGGGTGCTCACGGCAGGCAGCGAAGGTGTGCAGGCGCCGTCGGCCGAGGTGCAGCGCACCGTGGACCTCGTCTTCGCCCACGCCGCGCGGCACCCGGAGCGCTCCCTGGCGGTGGTGACCGCGAGTGCGCTGCATGCCGCCCGCGTGGCGCAGGCGGTGCAGCGCAGGCTGCGCGAGTCGGGCGAGTCCGCGGAGTTCTTCGCCCCGGGCCGGGAGTCCTTCCGTGTGGTGGAGCTGCACCGGGCGGCGGGCATCGAGCGGGACACGGTGATCTTCTCGCTCGGCTTCGGGCGCACCACCTCCGGGCGCAGCACCCCGCAGCTGGGCTCGCTGTCCGACCGCGACGGTCGTCAGGCGTTCGTGCGGGGCATGACCCGGGCCCGGCGCCACACGCACATCGTGACGTCCATCCACCCCAAGGACACGGAACCACGGCGCCTGCAGCACGGGGCCAAGGACATGTACCACATGCTCGAGGTGCTGTTCGGGGAGGAGACCACCTCGGAGCGTGCACCGGCGCCCACGGCCGATGCCGAGGAGACCACGGATGCACTCGTGGCCGATCTGGCGCGGCGGCTGCGCGGAGCGGGGGCCACGGTGCACACCGGCTACGCGCACGCCGTGGACATGGCCGCCCACGCGGACGCGGAGTCCCTCTCCGCGGGCGCGGTGCTGCAGCGCTCGGGCCCAGAGACCCGGGTGCGGATCCCCGTGGCGCTGCAGTCCGACGGCTCGGAGCGCAGCCGGGGTCTGAGCGTGCGAGAGCGCTCCCGGCTGCTCCCGCAGCAGCTCGAACGGGCCGGGTGGAACTACGTGAGCCTGTGGTCCGTGGAGGTCTTCACGGATCCCCAGACCGTGGCGGGCCTCGTGCAGCGCTACCTGGGTCTCGGAGAAGCGCAGGGGGAGCAGCAGATCTCGCCCGCCGCAGCGGTGCGCCGGGGTGCGCCGCGGGTCACGGAGGACTCCACCCGCGGGCTCGGCCAGGGGCCGTCCGAGGGCGAGCACCGTGCCTGAGGACGTCCCCACCGGGGGCGGCGAGGGCTCTCCCGCGGGAACCCCGAGTGGCACGGGGGTCTCCCGTGGTGAGCCCGGGACCACGACCGGGGAACCCTCGGCACCCGGGCAGGTCGGGGAACGGACCCTCCCGGAAGGGAACCCCTCCGGGGACTCCGCCGTGGGCCGCGGGCGGCGTCGGGGCACGCACCGGCGTGCCACGGGGGGAGCGGCACCGGATACGGAGCGGGCCCTGGGCGACGCGGAGTGGGGCGACGCCGCCCGGCGCCTTGGCGCCGACGCGCCGGAGCCGGGGGAGGGCGCTTCCACCGGGGGGCACGAGCAGTGGCTGCGTGAGCAGCGACCGCCCCACTGGGGCTGAACGCGCCGGGGCGGGTCTCCCGGTGCCCCGTGGAGCACGTGCTCCTGGCCGGGCCGCGGCCCTGCCCGTGCTTCGCACCCGGCACTGACTCCCGCCCTGCACCTGGTGGGGTCACCGTGACACCAGCACCAGGGACACCCGGCCCGAGCCCTCCAGGGAGGCGAGTTCCGTGGCCGTCTCCCGAGGCGCGGCCAGCACCACGAGTCCGGCGTCGCCGTCCGTGCCGCCGCCGGACAGCACCGACGAGCCCTGCTCCGGTGGAGCTGCCGCGGCCCACAGGACGGTCACACCGCGGGCAGCGGTGCGTCCGGGGGACGAGCGGGCGTCGTCGGCGTGGTGCACCACGTCCACGGCGTCACCGGGACGCACGTGACGGAGTACCGCGGGATCGCTGACCCGCACGGTCGCGGCCGTGGTCCCGGACGGCTGCCCCGCGAGCACACCGGGCCCCAGCACGGTGGACGGCGTCACGGGCTGCCCGGCCGTCAGCGCCACCGTGGTGGTCTGCCCATCGGCCTCCGCGAGCGAGGTGTGGGCCCCTCCCGGCACGAGGTCCGCGGGGAACTCGGTCATGACCAGGTCACCGGCGGAGAGGTGCCGTCCCGCGGGAACATCCCGCGCGGCCGTCACCACGGGGGTGGTCTGCGCCCCGGGTGGTGCGAGGCGCAGGACCACGAGCGTGAGGGCCACGGCGCACAGGGCTGCGGCCACGAGGCGGTGGCGGCGTCGCACCGCGGTGCGCAGCCGGAGACCCAGTGGATAGCGGGGGAGGCGTGAGGACATGGCTCGGACGCTAACCGGGGTGGCACCCCATCGAGGGTGGTCGTCCGCTGTTGTGGGCGGTGCGGGCGCGGCCCGTGGCACCCGCACCGCGGTGCAGATCGGATGCCGCGGTGAATCCGGCGCGTGGGCTCAGCGCGCGCGGTGGGTCCGGTGCAAGGGCTCTGGTGGAGCGCGCCCGAAGCTGGCGGGGGAGCCCGGGTCAGCTGTCCTGTGAGGTGCTCGTGCCGGCCTTCCCAGCGCCGGTGCCCGAGGAGGAGGGCGTCCCGGAGCCGGAGGAGGAGTCCGCGGAGCCCGAGTCCTTGCCGGTCCCGGAGGACGGGGTCGACGAGGTGCCCGCGGACCCCGAACCGGAGTCGTCCGAGCCGGAGGAGCCTGCGCCGGACGCCGAGCGGGAGTCGGTGCGGTAGAAACCGGAGCCCTTGAAGACCACGCCCACCGAGTTGAACTTCTTGCGCAGCTGCCCACCGCACTCCGGACAGACGGTCAGGGCGTCATCGGAGAAGGACTGGCGGATGTCGAATGCGTGGCCGCAGTCTTTGCAGGCGTAGGCGTAAACGGGCACGGAAGTGTTCCTTCGGGCGTGGGAGGGGCCGGTGATCGGTCGAGCTCACATGCTACTCGGGCGGCAGCGTTTCGGATCCGCCGCAGGGCGTGGCGCCCCGTCCGGTCGTCGCAGGAGCCGGAGAGCGGTCGCCAGCAGGTTCTCGCAGTACCACGACCCCGTGCTCGGTCAGCACCGTGTCCAGGACCGCGTCGTGGGACTCGCGCGGCACGGACCCGGCGGGCATCACCTCGTCCGCGAAGCAGCACGCCATGATCCGGGGTCGGTGGCCCGCGGCCGAGAGCACGGGCAGGAAGCGGTCGTAGTACCCGCCGCCGAATCCCAGCCGTACCCCGTCCCGGCCCACCGCCACCACCGGCACCACGAGGAGCCCCACGGCGGTGAAGGCTTCGGTCCCGTGGCGCTGCCCGGTCGGCTCCAGCAGACCGGGCAGCGCACCGGGGGCGAGCGGCGTCCCCGGCTGCCACCGCACCCAGCTCAGACGGCGGCCCGGTTCCACCGCGGGCAACCACACCCGGTGGCCCCGCTCGTGCGCCTGAGCCAGCGCGGGCAGCAGGGGCGGTTCGCCGGGCAGGGGAAGGAACGCCGCGACGTCGGGCGCGTTCGTCTCCGCCAGCACACGCGCGAGGTGACGGGAGAATCCGGCCTCGGCGCCGCGCCGAGCTGCGCCGGCCCGACGACGACGCCGTTCCAGCACCTCGCCCCGCAGCCGCGCCTTGGCGTCCGCATCCGCCGGTCCGTTCGTCACGTGGGATCTCCTGACCGTGCTGTCCGCTCTTGGGAGTACATCGCCCTGTTCCCGCATCACACGGGCACGAGAACCCGGCGCGCGGGGCGTCGTCGTCTACCCTAGGTCCATGAGCTCACAGGAGACCACGCGCGTACACAAGGCCGTCATCCCCGCAGCGGGGCTGGGCACCCGCTTCCTCCCGGCCACCAAGGCGATGCCGAAGGAGATGCTGCCGGTCGTGGACCGCCCGGCCATCCAGTACGTGGTGCAGGAGGCCGTGAACGCCGGCCTGGACGACGTACTCATGATCACGGGACGTTCCAAGCGTGCCCTGGAGGACCACTTCGACCGCGTCCCCGCGCTCGAGGCGCAGCTGAAGGAGTCCGGCAAGGACGCCCTGCTCTCGGAGGTGGAGCATGCCTCGGACCTGGGCGAGATCCACTACCTGCGCCAGCAGGATCCCCAGGGTCTCGGGCACGCGGTGCTGCGCGCCAAGATCCACGTGGGCGAGGACCCCTTCGCGGTGCTGCTCGGTGACGACCTCATCGACGAGAAGGAGGACCTGCTCGCGCAGATGATCCGCGTGCAGGAGCGCACCGGGGGCTCCGTGGTGGCCCTCATGGAGGTGCCGCAGGAGAGCATCAGCGCCTACGGCTGCGCGGACGTCAGCGTGGTCGAGGGGGAGGACTTCGTCCAGGTCAACGGCCTGGTGGAGAAGCCCGCGCCGGAGGACGCCCCCTCCAACCTGGCCATCATCGGCCGCTACGTCCTGCACCCCGAGATCTTCGAGGTCCTGGAGAGCACCGCGCCGGGCCGGGGCGGGGAGATCCAGCTGACGGACGCCATGCAGACCATCGCGGACCGCGGCGAGGACGCCCACGGCATGTACGGCGTGGTCTTCAAGGGCCGCCGCTTCGACACCGGGGACAAGCTCTCCTACCTCAAGGCCAACATCGAACTCGCGTGCGAGCGCGAGGACCTGGGTCCCGGTCTGCGCTCCTGGATCAAGGACTACGCGCAGAACCTCGAGGCCTGAGGGCTTCCACCGGGTGGGCGCGGGAGCCGGGTGGCCGGTCACGGTGCAGTGGGCGCAGCTGATGCTGCGCCCACTGTCCTCGGCCGACCGGGGTGAGTGGGACCGGGTGCGGTACCGCAACCGGGAGTGGCTCGAGCCGTGGGAGGCCAGCAGCCCCGAGCCGGGGGCCGCCGCCCCCTCCTTCCGCAGGTTCGTCCGGAGCATGCGGGAGCAGGCGCGCGCGGGCCAGAGCCTGCCGTGGCTGATCACGGAGCTGGAACCGCGGAGCGGGCGGCAGGAGCTCGTGGGGCAGCTGACCGTCTCCAGCATCACCCTGGGATCCTTCCGCTCCGCCACCCTCGGGTACTGGGTGGACGGGGCCCAGGCAGGCCGCGGCATCGCCCCCCTGGCCGTTGCCATGGCCACCGACTACTGCTTCCAGCACCTGCGGCTGCACCGCATGGAGATCAACATCCGCCCGGAGAACGCCAAGTCCCTCCGCGTGGTGGAGAAGCTGGGGTTCCGGGACGAGGGTCTGCGGGAGCGCTTCCTGCACATCAACGGGAACTGGGCCGATCACCGTAGCTTCGCGCTGACTGCCGAGGAGGTTCCCGAGGGGCTGGTGCGGCGCTTCACGGGCGGGGAGGACGGCATCACCGTGCGCGCCGCGCCACGTTGACCACCGGCCGGTATCCGCCAGCCCCAGTGGAGTGGGAACCGTGCGGACACCCGCACACCGTGGCGCCTCCGCACCCCGGGGATCCTCGTGAGAACCGGAGGAAGGGCAGGTCACGCAATGGCGGTCCTCACGAGAACCATCGAATTACATTGATGTGAGCAACACGCTCATTCCAGCAGGGGAATCTTTCCGCCCTGCCCTACCCTGAGACGGTGGGATTTTCGTGGGTGAGTAGTTCGGTGGTGCTGGTCGCCATCATCGTGCTGTGCGCGATGTGGCTCGCACCGCACGTGGCCCGGCGGACCAGTGTCCCCGTGCTCGCTCAGGTGGAGGCGCCGGACCTGCAGCTGGACTCCGCCCTCCACACCGGGCCCCAGGACCGCCCCTCGCCCAGTAGAGTGGTCGCGAGAGACCGATCACACGTTCACGAACGGGAGACGACAGCCATGGACACCACGGCACATGCGCCGAGCTCCCTCACGGTTCAGCGGGGTTCCCTGGCGGGGCTGCGCATCAAGTGGGACCGCACGATCGTCTTCGCCGCCGGTGTCGCGCTGCTGCTCGCCGCCGTTCTGACCGCGCTCGCGGCTCCCTTCACCGCCGTCACCTGGGCCGTTCCCGTGGTCCTGCTGCTCCTGGGCGCCGGGTGCGTGGCGGGGCTGCGCTACCTCGCCGTGACCGAGCGCGAACAGCGCGCGGCCACCGGCTCCTCCGGGCACCGCTCCGCACCTGTCCAGCACACGATCTTCGACAACGAGGACGAGGTGCGCCAGGACCTGGCGGAGCAGGACCGTGAGGCCAGTGCCGCCCTGGACCTCCCCGCCCAGGACGAGGTCCCCGAGATCGAGGACGCACCGCGCCCCGCGGCCGAGCCCACCTACACCGTGGCTGAACTGCGCGCCATCGCGCTGCGGGTTGCCGGGTCGGAGGCCTCCGGATCGGGAGCCGCCACGTGGCAGCCCGTTCCGGTCCCGAAGCCCCTCTACACCCAGGCGCCCGTGGTGCACCGTGAGGCCCCCGAACCGCTGCGGGTGCCCGAGCGGCCCGTGGCCAAATCCGCCTCCCTCAAGGACGCCGTGCGCACCGGGGAGCAGGAGTCCACGGCGCTGAACCTCGACGACGTCCTGAAGCGGCGCCGCGCCTGACGCCTCGCACCACCCACCACTTTGACGACAGCTGCGCCGCGGACCTCACGAGGACCGCGGCGCGCTTCACACAGGGAGCACCATGGTCACGCATCAGGTCGAGATCGAGCGCAAGTACGACGTCTCGGGAACGAAGAAGCCCAAGCTCAAGCTGCACAAGCTCGAGCACTTCACGGTGGGTGACCCTGTGGAGCACGAGATGTCCGCCACCTACTACGACACCGCAGACCTGCTGCTGTCCCGCGCCAAGGTGGCCGTGCGGCGTCGTACCGGGGGCGGCGACGACGGCTGGCACGTCAAGTACGAGGCGGGCCGGGCCCGGGGTGAGCTGCACCACGAACCCCTCAAGACCGCGCCCACGAGGCTGCCGGCGGCGCTGCGGAAGGTCCTGCTGGGTCTCACGCTCGGTGAGGAGCTCAGCCCCGTGGCCACGGTGGACACCCACCGCACGCTGCACCCCGTGCTCTCGGAAGGTCAGCAGTACGCGGAGCTGTGCCTGGACGCCGTGACCGCGCGCGACGAGCGGGCGGGCGTCACGCGTGCGTGGACGGAGTGCGAGGTGGAGCTCACGCGCGACGACCTCACGGAGAAGCAGTCGCGTGCCGTGTTCGAGGCCGTGGAGAAGGTGCTGTTCGCCGCGGGTGCGGCGCCCTCCTCCTCGGTGGCCAAGATCGCCCGTGCCCTGGGGCAGGACGGCGGTGACACCGTGCGCGTGGTGTCTCCCGCGGACGCCCCGGGCAACGACGCCGCCGGGTCGGGGGCCGCAGACACCGCGTCGGACACCTCGGGCACCGGCGCGGCGGCGGACGCAGGGGACGGAAGAGGGACCCCCGAGGGCGCAGACCCGAAGGGCAGCACGTCCAAGGGCACGAAGAAGGACAAGGGCAAGAAGAAGCACAAGGGCGCTGCGGCGGCGGGCCCCGGTCAGGACCGCAACCCGTCCGCCCCGAAGACCCCGAAGAAGTCCACCGACCACGCCGGGCGCAGCGCCGCACAGGACCGCGAGTCCGAGGGCGAGCGGGACGGCAACGCCCCGGTTGCGGGGAAGGACCGGGGCCCGGCCCGGGAGAAGCCCGCGGAGCGCACCGGCGCCGACGTGCTGAGCCTGATGATCACCCGCCTCACGGACCAGCTGCAGCGCTGGGACTTCGCGGTGCGCATCGGAGCCGAGGACTCGGTGCACCAGATGCGCGTGCGCTCGCGGGCCCTGCGCAGCGTGCTCCAGGCATCCCGCGGTTTCCTCGCGGACGAGACCGTGGTGGACATGGAGCAACGACTCAAGGACCTCGCCCGGGTCCTGGGGGACGCCCGGGACCAGGAGGTCGCCCTGGAGCGGCTGGACGTGCTCCTGGAGGGGCAGCCCTCGGGGGTCCTCAGCGCGGCGGCGAAGGCCGACCTGAAAGAGGCCGCCCGCCACCTGGGAACGGACACCGGCCGGGCGGTGCGCCGGGAGCTGGACAGTGCACCGTACCTGCAGCTGCTGCGTGACCTCCGGGCCCTGGGCCGCGGAGAGGGGTTCACGGAGGAGACCGCACGGGTGAGTGCCAAGAAGTTCTCCAAGGCCGTCCTGGGAGCTGCGCTGAACCGGGTCCTGGTGACCGCCACCACCACCCTGCCGGCTGCGGGCGAGGACGTGGAGCTCAGCCAGATGGCGGCGGACGTGGGGGAGCGGATCAGTCTCCCGGGCAAGGATCCCCGCCAGACCGCTGCGGCGTTCGACGTGCTGCACGAGACCCGCAAGGCCGCGAAGTCCGCGCGCTACGTCTGCGAGGCGCTGACCGCGGCCCACGCCAGACCCGGCAAGAAGCGCACGCGGGCGGCCGTGGTGGCCAAGGACTACCAGGACGATCTCGGGGTCATCACGGATGCCGCGGTGATGGAGGAGTGGCTTGCCCGGGCCGCCCGGTCCTTCCAGCGCACCGGCAAGGACCGCTACGCGGTGGGCGTGCTGCACGGCATGGAGCTGACCGAGCTGCGCAACGGGATGCTCGAGTCCGCGGAGATCCTGGAGGACCTGGTGGAGGATCTGAAGGACGCCCTGCCCTCCAGGGACTGACCGGGCGGCGGCGAGCGTGACAAGGGGCTGGCCCCACGGGACGATCTCGTCCGGTGGGGCCAGTCCCTTTCGCCGTGTAGGGGTGCTCCTCGCATGCCGTGCGGGCTCCGCCTGCGAGGCACACCCTCCGGACCGTGGGTCAGGCGCGGTGACGCGGTGCCCGGTGGCGGCCGCGGCCGGAGCGGCGGGCCGTGGCCCCGGTGGCGGTTCCGCCCGCGGAAGCAGGGGTGTCCGAGGCCGTCCCGGCAGGTACGGGGGTGGCCGGGGCGGACGCCGTGACGGGGCCTGCCGCGCGCTCGGCCGACGCCGCGGCGTCGTCGTCGTGCGGAACGGTCGCGGCCGTGGGCGCGGTCTCGGACTCGTCCTCGGTCAGACGGGCGGGCGCGGGATCCACGGCTGGCATCTCACCGGTGGCCAGGTCCACGCGGGTGGCCAGCGGCTTCTCCTCCACGAACAGGAGCATCACGAACGCCAGGGCGGCGAGCGGAATCATGAACAGGAAGATGGGCAGCAGGGCGTCGTTGTAGGACTGGATGACCGGCTCACGGAACATGTCCGGGAGTCCGTGGACGGTCTGCGGCGTGAACGAGTTGGCATCCATCGCACCCCCTCCGCCGGCGGCCTTGCCGGGAACCTTGGGCAGGTTCTCCTCCAGCAGGTCCTTCAGGCGGGAGATGAACAGCGAGCCCACCACGGCGGAGCCCACGGTGGCGCCCACCTGGCGGAAGAAGTTGCTGGACGCCGTGGCGGTGCCCACGATCCGGTTGGGCACGGAGTTCTGCACGATGAGCACCAGGATCTGCATGCTCACACCGATGCCCGCGCCGAACACCGCGAGGAACGCGCACATCTTCCACGTGGGGTCCGCGACCTCGAGGGTGGAGAGCAGCCACAGGCCCACGCCCATGACGAGCATGCCGATCAGCGGGAAGAACTTGTAGCGGCCCGTGCGGGAGACGATCTGCCCGGACAGGATGGAGGTCAGCAGCAGCGAGGCCATCATGGGGGTCATGAGCAGGCCCGCCTGCGTGGCGTCCACGCCCTTGACCATCTGGATGTACGTGGGCATGTAGCCGATTGCTCCGAACATGGCCACGCCCACGGCCAGCCCGGAGAGGGTGGTCAGGGTGAAGTTGCGGTCCTTGAACAGGGACAGCGGGATCACGGGACTGCTCGCCTGGGTCTCCGCGAACACGAACGCCACGGCCCCGGCCAGGGTGGTGGCGCACAGCAGCAGGATCTGAGGGGAGGTCCAGTCGTACTGGGTGCCGCCCCACGTGCAGACCAGGATCAGGCACGTGGTGGCGCCGGCCAGCAGGACCATGCCCAGGTAGTCGATCTTCTCCCGCTCCTGGCGGGGGCGGCTGGGCAGGCGGAGGAACGCCGCCACGGCGATGATCGCCAGGATGCCCAGGGGAATGTTGAACGAGAACGCCCAGCGCCAGCCGGGGCCCTCCGTGATCCAGCCGCCCAGCAGCGGTCCGGCCACCGAGGACACGGCGAACACGGCGCCCATCACGCCCATGTACTTGCCGCGCTCACGGGCGGGCACCACGTCCGCGATGGACGTCTGCGCGAGGATCATCAGACCCCCGCCGCCCAGGCCCTGCACCACGCGGGCGGTGATGAGCCAGCTCATGGTCCCGGCGGACGCGCCCATCACGGAGCCAATGAGGAACAGCACGATGGCCGCGATCAGCACGGGCTTGCGCCCGAAGAGGTCGGAGATGCGCCCGTACACGGGCATCATCACGGTGGAGGCCAGGATGAAGCCGGTGATCACCCAGCTCATGTGGTCCACCCCGCCCAGGTCCCCCACGATGGTGGGCAGGGCGGTGGAGAGGATGGTCTGGCCCAGGGACGCGAGCAGCATGACGACCATGAGGCTCGCGAACAGCAGTCCGAGGTGCGGTGGTTTCTCGTCCGTCTCGGGGCTGGTTCCAGCCCGGGAAGCGGTGGCGGTCATGAGATCTCCTTGAATGCGGTGCGGAAGACGCCAATGGCGTGGTCGAGAGCGTGCTGGACGGCGGCGTCGTCCTGGGACGCGGCGGCCAGGTGGGAGTCCGTGCGGAACGCGAACTTGATGACGGACCCCGCGAGCAGGACGAAGGCGTGGGAGGTCTCCTCGGAGCGCGGGCTCGCGCCGAGCGCGGACTGCTCCGTGACGGTGGAGACCACCAGGCTCTCCGCCGTGGTGACGTGCAGCCCGATCCGGCGCTTGAGCTCCGGGTGCTGCTCCACGAGTTCCTGCCGGTGGGCCATGAACTCGGGCGGTCCGGTGGCGTCCCGCAGCACGTCCATGAACAGGCGCACTGTGCGGGCGAACTCGTCCCCGGTGCTGCGGTCCATGTAGCGGGCGTGGGCGGCCTCCGTGATGTGCGGCGGCGTGAGCCCCAGGACGGCGTCCTCCTTGCTCGCGTAGTAGTTGAAGAAGGTGCGTCGTGAGACCCCGGCGCGCTCGGCCACGGCGTCCACCGTGGTGTCGGAGTAGCTGCTCTCGCCGGCGAGGTCCAGGGCGGCCCGGTGGATCTCGGCAAGGGTGCGCGCGCGGTGGCGTTCGCGCAGGGAGGGCTGGGACGTGGTCACCGCCCCAGGTTATGCACTCGTGCAATCTTGCACAAGTGCATTCTTTGCCCGGTGAGTATGATTCCTGTCACGACAGTTTCTTCGGCAAGCTCTCCGAGGCCGGTCGGGTCGACGACGCCGCGGCGGCACCCGCTGCCGCCGCACTCACCGCTCCCGCGTCGGCCGCTCGCTCACCGACCGCTCCGGCGCCGACCGTTCCTGCGTCACCCGGCGCGCGCGGTGGCGTCCCCGGCACGGTCGCGGTGACCGCCCGATCCCGTTCTGCGCGTCCGCGGCCGCGGCTACAGTGAGGGCGTGACGACACCCCTCCTGGCCTGTGTGGGCCCAGCGCAGCACGGCGTGCGCCTGCACGCGCAGCACCTGGCGTCCAGCACGCCGCAGGCCCCGTCCCTCACCGGCACGGTGGACGAGCTCATGCCCCGTCTGGTGGCCGGGACGTCCCCCGTGCACCTGCACTTCACGGACCGGATCTTCGGGGCCTCCCCGGCGCTCGCCGCGCGTGCGGTCGCGGAGATCGCGGCCGTTCGGCCGGTGTCGGCGACCCTCCACGACATTCCCCAGCCGTCCGACGGCCACGCGTTCGGGGCCCGCCGGGCCGCCTACGCCGAGGTGGTTCAGGCCGCCCGCACCGTGATCGTGTGCAGCGCGTCCGAGCGGGAGCAGCTGCGCCGCCACGTCCCCTGCTCCACGGACGTGTCCGTGGTGGTGGATCCCCTGCCCGTGGACCCGCCCGAGCCGGAGCAGTGGCGGGAGGCGCGCCGTCGTGCCGCCGGGGGAGGGGAGCCCACCGTGGGGGTGCTCGGGTTCCTGTACCCCGGCAAGGGCCACGACCGGGTGGTCCAGGCACTGACGGACGTTCCCGGCCCTGTGGAGGTGCTGGCGCTGGGCCGCGCCTCGGACGGCCACGAGGACCTCGTCCCCGCACTGGACGCCCAGGCCCGGCACCACGGCCACTTCTTCCGGGCCAGGGGATTCCTGGACGACGCCGCCCTCACCCGTGCCGCCCAGCAGGTCACCGTGCCGGTGGTCGCGCCGTCGCACGTGTCCGCGTCCGGGTCCGTGGGGCGGTGGATCGCCAGCGGTCGCCGCCCCCTGGTCACGCCGCACCCGTTCTTCGAGGAGCTCGCGGAGCGTGCGCCGTGGGCCCTCACCCTGATCAGTGACCTCGACGCCTCCCTCGCCCGCGCCCTCGAGGACCCCCTGAGCACGTGGATCCACCCGGACGAGTGGCGCGCCGCGGACCTGCCCTCGACCGCCCGGGCCGCGGCGGTCCAGTGGGTGCGCGTGGCGGGCGAGCGCCCCTCGGAGAACGGTGCGGGCAGTCCCACGCACCCGACCTCGGGTCCCGGGTCGGGTGTCGGCGGTGCCCGATTCGCCGGGGAACCCCGGTCCACCGGGGATACCGGTCTCGGGGCATCCGAGCCCCGCGGTTCCCGCGCTGCTGCCGCAGGGGAGGGGACCGCATGAACGAGCCGCGGGTGAGCGTGGTCATCCCCTACTTCGAGAACCAGGCGGGTCTGGACCGTGCCCTGGCGGCACTGGCACGGCAGGATTTTTCGGTGCGGCAGCTGGAGGTGGTGGTTGGGGACGACGGCTCGGCGGTCCCCCCGGTGCTCCCCGCCACGCCCTTCCCGTGCCGCGTGGTGCGGCAGCAGAACCTGGGGTTCCGGGCCGGTGCCGCCCGGAACCTCGGTGCGCGGGCGGCGTCGGGCGAGGTGCTCGTGTTCCTGGACGGGGACATGATTCCCGAGCCCGGATTCGTGGGTGCACTGCTCGCGGGCCTCGAGTCCGCCGACGACGGCCACGGCGTGCTGGCCGTGGGCGCACGTCACCACGCGGACCTCACGGGGTGCGGCGTGACCGGCGTCCTGCGCTGGGTCGCGGGGGAGCCCGTGCCGGGGGTGCGGCGGCTGCAGGACCCCGCGTGGCTCACGGACGGCTACCGGCGCACCGAGAACCTGCGCGCGGCGGGGACCGAGGACTTCCGGCTGGTCATCAGTGCGCTGCTCGCGGTGGACCGCGCCCTGTTCGAGCGCTGCGGCGGATTCGACGAGACTCTCGTGGGCTACGGCGGAGAGGACTGGGACCTCGCGTATCGCTGCCGCCAGCTGGGCGCGCAGTTCATCCACGTGCCGGGCGCCGGGGCGTGGCACGACGGGCCGGACCTCGCGGGCCGGGCGTCGACCCGCGCCGTCAAGGACGCCGAGACCCTGGCGCTCGCGCGGCGCATTCCGCTGCCGAGCACCCGCGGGGCGGGCGTGGTGCACGAGCAGCCGTGGGCCGTGGTGCGCGTGGCCGGCCACAGGGACGACGCCGAGGCCTACCTCACCGCGTCCCACGTGCTGCGGGACACCGACGCCGGTGTGTGGTTCACCGACCGGGACGAGGTGCCCGAGGCGCTCGCCGCCGATCCGCGGGTCCGCACGGGAGAACCCCCGGCCCGCATCCTGGACCGCGCGGTCGTCGCGGTGGACGTCCTGGCGCCCCTCGTGCTGGACGTTGCGCTGCGGCAGTGGTGCGCCCGCGGCGAGAGCCACGTGCCGGGACTGCTCACGGTGCGCTCGGTCCGGGCCGTGCACCGCGGCGAGTCGCGCCCCGAGACCGTGGCGCCGGCAGACAGTGCCGCCCACGCGGCGGACACCGACCGACGACTCGAGGACAGGGTGGAACACCATGGCTGAGCTGGGATTCGATCCGCGGGACCCGGGCCGCCGGGCCCACTACGGCGACTTCTACGGACTCACGGAGCTGCCGGACCGGCCGCTGTTCGCCGTGTACGGCAACTGCCAGGCGGAGTCCCTGCGGGTGCTGCTCCACGGCGCCCTGGCGGGGGACTGGCACGGTGTGCGCATGCCCCCGGTGCACGAGCTGCTGGAGCAGGACCTGCCGCACCTGCTGGACCTGCTGCCGCGGCTGAGCCTGTTCGTGACCCAGCCCGTGGCCGCGGGGTACCGCTCCTTGCCCCTGGGCAACGACGACGTCCTGCCGCACCTCGCCGCCGACGCCCGGGTGGTGCGGATCCCGGCCATGCGGTGGACGGCGCTGATGCCCACCCTGGCGATCGTGCGCGCACCGGGTGTGGGCGACCCGCCCGTGGCGCCGTACCACGACCTCCGGGTGCTCGCGGCGGCCGCCCGTGGTGAGCGCCGTGTGGAGCTGGCCCGGCCCGGACCGGACGCGGTGCGCGCCGCCCGGGAGGAGTCCCTGCGGCAGCTGCGGCTGCGCCAGCAGGCCCACCGCACGCTGGACGTCGCCTCCCTGCTGGACGCGGCCGGGCCCAACGCGGTGCACGTGATCAACCACCCGACCAACGGGGTGCTGCGGGCCGTGGCCGCCGCCGTCCTGGACGACGTGGGTCTCTCGGCACCCGTGCCGGACCCCGGGCGGGTGCTGCTCGGCGGCATCAGGGCGCCCATCTACACGAGCACCCTCACGGCACTGGGGTTCGACCCCGCGGACCTGGAGGGAGGCCCGCACGACGACTGGATCATCCAGGGCGAGCACGTCCCCGAGGAGGACGTGGCCGCCGAGCACCTGCGCTGGTACGCGCAGCACCCCTCGGTGGTGACGGCCGGTCTGGCCCGCCACGCTCAGCTGATCGAGGCCCTGGGGCTGAGGGCATGAGCGCGGACGGTTCCCAGAACAAGCACTCGACGGAGGAGGCTGCGGTGGCGGCGAAGCACGGGACGGAGTCCGGGGACACGACGGAGACGGGTGACGTCGCGGAGGCGACCCCTGGGGCGGAGGGGGCGGCAGCGGCGTCGTCGTCCGGACCGGAGCGCACCCCGGACGGGCACCACATCGTGGTCAAGGGGCGGAAGTGGCGTGCCACGGACCCCGGGATCCCCGAGAACTTCCGCCAGGAGCTCGTGGACGAGCTGATGAGTGCGCGGCGCGCGGTGAGGTCGAAGCGCGAGCACGCCCGCGATCGGGTGCAGGACGCGAAGGTTGCCCTGGGCGAGCGCGGGGAGCCGTGGTGGGAGACCCCGTCGGAGGAGGGGCTGCGGGCCCGGGAGGCGGCCACCGTCAGGGCGCTGCTGCGGCACCGGGCGGGCACGACCATCTGCCCGTCGGACGTGGCCCGCACGCTGGGTGGGGAGAACTGGCGCGAACTCATGCCCCAGATTCGAGAGGTCGCGGGCGACATGGCCGGTGTGGGTGAGATCACGGTCCAGCAGAAAGGTGAGACAGTGGACGTTCGTACAGCCCGCGGTCCCATCCGGCTCGCACCCGGACCGGAGCTCGCGGGAATGCCCGCGGACGGTGAGTGAGCCCGTCCGCCCAGACCGAGGAGTCCGCACGTGACCTTCCTGGAGGACGCCCAGCTTCTGCACCCCGAGCTGGTGGCCCTGCGCCGCACCCTGCACACCAACCCCGAGGTGGGCACCCATGTGCCGTGGACCCAGCAGCAGGTGCTGCGCGCACTGGAGGGGCTCGACCTGGAGGTCAGCACGGGTGAGGCCCTCACCTCCGTGACCGCGGTGCTGCGCGGCGCGAAGCCCGGCCCCACCGTGCTGCTGCGCGGTGACATGGACGGGCTGCCGGTCGTGGAGCAGACCGGGTTGGAGTACGCCTCCACGAACGGGGCCATGCACGCGTGCGGGCACGACCTGCACACCGCCGCGCTCGTGGGCGCGGCACGGCTGCTGAGCGCGCGCCGGGACGAGCTCGCCGGGAACATCACGTTCATGTTCCAGCCGGGGGAGGAGGGCCCCGGTGGGGCGGAGCCCATGATCCAGGAGGGTGTGCTCGACGTGACCGGCGAGCGCCCTGTGGCTGCCTTCGGTCTGCACGTGAACCCCGGGCCGTGCGGCACGTTCAGCTACCGCCCCGGCACCGCGATGGCCGGGGCGAACAACCTCTCGGTGACCTTCCACGGCCGCGGTGGGCACGGCTCCCAGCCGCACACCGCGTTGGACCCGGTGCCCGCGCTGTGCGAGTTCGGCACCGCCCTGCAGACCATGGTGACCCGCCGGTTCAGCGTGTTCGACCCCGTGGTGGCCACCATGACACGGCTCTCCGCCGGAGCGGTGAACAACGTGATCCCGGACAGCGCCACCATGTCCGGGGACGTGCGCACGCTGTCCCGGGAGACCACGGACCGGTTCCCCCGCCTGGTGCAGGAGCTCGCAGACGGGATCGCCGCCTCCCACGGCCTGCGCGCGGAGGTCGACTGGTCCGAGCTGTACCCTCCCACGGTCAACGACGCCGCCGAGACCGCCTTCGTGAGCGACACCCTCACCCGGATGTTCGGCGCGGACCGGGTTTCCCCCAACAAGGATCCCCGCATGGGGTCCGAGGACTTCTCCTTCGTGCTGCAGGAGGTGCCCGGGTGCTACTTCTTCCTGCACTGCACCCCGCCGGAGGTGGACCCCGCCGCGGCCGGGTGGAACCACTCGCCCACGGTGCTCTTCGACGACTCCGTCCTGGGTGCGCAGGCCGCCGCCCTGGCGTCCGTGGCGTGGGAGCGGCTGGCGCGGGGGTGAGCTGAGGTGCCAGGTCCGGGGCGCGTGAACCGGTCAGGCGTGCAGCACGTCCTGCGACTCCGCGTCCCGGATCTGCACCGTCTCGATCTGGAACGTGGAGTGGTGGACCGACACGTCGAAGTGCTCGGCCACGCACGTCTTCACGTCCTGCAGCAGCTCGGCGGCGTGGCCGTCCCGGAAGCACTCGTCCTCGACCACCACGTGCGCGCTGATGGTGGGCAGGCCCGTGGCCACGGTCGAGGCGTGGATGTCGTGGACGTCCACCACGTGGTGCAGGCCCATGATGTGCTCACGGAAGAGGTCCAGATCCACGCCCTGCGGCGTGAACTCCATGAGAACGGCCGCGGTCTCCCGCATGATGGCCACGGCGCGCGGCAGGATGAGCGCGGCGATGAACAGGGCCGCCACGGTGTCCGCGCGCTGGAAGCCGGTGGTGGCGATGACCACGGCCGCCACGATCACGCCCAGCGAGCCCAGGGCGTCGTTGGCGACCTCCAGGAAGGCCGCCCGCATGTTGAGGTTGGCGCCTCTTCCCGAGGCCAGAACCAGGATGGCGACCACGTTGCACGCCAAACCCACGGCGCCGAACACGAGCAGCTCGGTGGGTGGAACGGCGCGCGGTTCGAGAAGTCGACGGATGCCCTCCACCACGGCGAAGACCCCCACGCCCAGCAGCAGAGTGGCCTGGGCGAGCGCCGCGATCACCTCGCCGCGGCGGAAGCCCCATGTCCGCCGGGAGTTCGCCGGGCGGCGCACGAGGTGTGCCGCGACCAGTGCGACGAGCAGGCCAAGGGCGTCCGTGAACGCGTGCACGGTGTCGGTGAGCAGGGCCAGGCTCCCAGTCACCACCGAGCCCACGGCCTGCGCGACCACCATGCCCGCCGTGAGACCGAACGCGATCCAGAGCCGCCCGCGGTGGTCCCCGGCGGCTGCGCCGTGGTCGTGGCCGTGGGAGTGTCCGGCGCCCATCAGAGGGAGTCCCGACGCGGCGTCGTCGCCCCCGGGGCCTCCGCGCAGACCGGGTCCGCGCTGTGGAGCCCGGACGCGGGTGCTGCCGCGGGGAGCCCGTCCCGAGACTGGTGCACCGGGGCGGGACCCCCAGGGAGAGGCGGGTGGTGCAGGTGGGTGCAGAGGGCGGCGTCGGTGCCCGTGGCGTGCAGCAGGTGCTCCGCGGCCGAGATCACCGCAGCGAGTTCGTGGGGGTGGGCCAGCGAGTACCACGTGGCGCGGCCCTCGGGGCGGGTCTCGACGAGTCCGCACTCGCCCAGGAAGGCCAGGTGCTTGCTCACGGTGGACTGGGCGAGACCCATGTGCCCCACGAGATCCCGGACCCGGTGCTCGCCGGAGGCCAGGTGCTGCAGGACCGCCAGCCGCGTGGGCTCGCTCAGTGCCTGGAAGAGGTGTGCGTACGCGGTGGTGGCACGCGCATCGAGGGAGGGAAGGTCCTCAGGAATGATCGCCATAGGGCGATGATACAGCGTCACGCGGTGGTACGACCGCACAGGTGACATCTGCGCCGCAGGGAATTCACGTCCCAGCTGCCCGGGCCCTTTCAAGCGAGCGTTCGTTGGGCTGGACGCGGCTCACCCGCCAGACGACTCAGGATGAGTGAGTTCGTGCCTCCCTGGCGACCGTGCGCACCACGGCCGTCAGCGCGCGCACGAGGTCGTCGACACTCAGTGTCGACTTCGCTGGCGACCCGTCCGGGTCGGTCTCCGCGCCGACACCTGCCGACCCCCGGGACCTGACCGCGGGCACGTGGATGAAGGTGGCCGGAAGATCTGTGGCGTGCAGCGCGGACCAGAACACGGCATTGCACAGGAACGCGCCGGCATCGTTGGAGATCTCGGCAGGCACACCGGCTTCTTGAATGGCACTGGTGAGCACGGCGGGATCGATGCGGGACTCGAGGCGTTCGGGCCCCCGCGTGAGCGGGGCAGGGTCCCGGACCACGCCCTCGTTGTCGGGGATGCGCCCGTGTCCCATGTTCCTGGCCCAGCGCTCCGGGGTGACTGCCACTCGGCCACCCGCTTCGCCCACCGCCACGACCGCGTCCGGCCGGTGGGTCTCGACGGCCCGCAGCAGCGCGGGGCGCGCACCGGACCACGTCACGGGGAGGATGGCCGTCACCACCTGCGCGCCGTCAGGCGCGGTGAGCCCACCGAGCCGGTGGACGACGACGCCGCTCGCGTTCTCCCTCTCACCGCCGAAGGGTTCGAAACCGGTCACGAGGATTTTCATGAACTCACCGTATCCCCGCCCCGCAGTTGAGCTGCGGAGATGGTCGCCCATGACGTCGCACCGTTCTGCACCGCGTGCTCGGGCCCGCGTGCCCCACGGTCCTTGCCGGGCGGGGGGGTGGTGACACCGGGAGGGCACCTGCACCCACGACGAAGGGCCCCACCTCTCGGTGGGGCCCTTCGTGCCATCGGGTGGAGCCTAGGGGAATCGAACCCCTGACCTTTTCATTGCGAACGAAACGCTCTACCAACTGAGCTAAGGCCCCGAACAACAGGCATCACTGTAGTCCTCCCGGGCGGATTTCGCACATCAGCGGCCCGTGTGCCGCCCGCGGGCACCACGTGGGCCTGGTGGGGGAGCGCGAGCACCCGCCCTCTAGTCTGGGGGCATGACCGCAGCCGAACCAGCCCTGCCCCGCGACCCGTCTGCCCCGGACACGCCGGACACCCCGGCTGATCCCGTCGCACCAGGCCTCCACTCGGGTGCGAAGGGCGCGCCGGGTGTCCAGGCCACGGACGATGCCGTCGCACCGGCCTTCACCGTGGGCTACGTCCCCGGCGTGATGCCCGGCAAGTGGCTCGGGAGGTGGCGGGACCGCCAGCTCACGCCCCTTCTGCGGGACGAGCTGGTCCCCGCGGGCCAGTGGCGTGAGGTGCTGCAGGACGGCACCGTGACCGCGTGCTTCGTGCGCCTCGGCTGGTCACCCACGGACCCCAACCTCGAGGAGCTGCGGGCCACCCACCACGCCGTGCACCTCTACGACGAGCTCCAGGTGGCCGTCTTGCCCACCGAGGACCTGCTGAGCGTCCTGGACACCCTCACCACCGTCCAGCTCCGGGAGGAGTCCACGCCCCAGCCCCACGCGGACATCGACGACGCCGCCATGGGCGTGGAACTCGCTGCCGCCGGTGTGGGTCCCGTGGTGCTGCCCATGTCCGTGGCGCGCCTGCACGCCCGCAAGGACGTGACCACCCGCGAGCTCACGGATGCCCCCACCCTGCCCGTGGTGCTGGTGTGGCCGAAATCCGTGGACGAGGCCACCGAGGACGCGGTGCAGCGCTTCGTGGGCATCGTCCGGGGACGCAAGGAGTCCAGCGGACGGGACGATGCGGTACCACCCCGCCGTGCGGCGTCGTCCGCGAAGGACGAAGGGCGCGGGGCGGAGACGGCCGTGGAGAAGACGCCGGAGAAGCAGCGCGGCGGCAAGGCACAGTCCGGGGGGTGGGCCAAGGCCGGAGCGAGCACCAAACCCGGTCTGCGGCGCAAGCCCGGCCGCAAGGTCAAGAACGGGCGGAACAAGAAGCGGCGCTGAGCCGGGTCAGCCGTCCCCGCGGCGTTCGGAGGAGCTGGTGCCCTCACCCGTCTCGTCCCGGCTGGGGGTGCGGCCGTCCGGGGTGTGACTGTCCTCCGCGGAGGTGTGGGGGAACAGGGGAGTGGTACGCACCTGACCCGTGGTCGGTACGCGCGGCATCGGGAAGGACGTGGTGGGGGCATCCGCGAAGGTCTCGGGCTCGGAACCGGTGCGCACCGTGACCTGGTGGGTCAGGGGGATGCGCAGCCCGTCCCGGTCCAGCATCTTCTTGATCCGCACGCGCATCACCCGGGCCACGTCCCACTGCTCGAGCGGTGCGGTCTTGACGGCCAGCCGGATGGTGATGCTCTCCCCGGAGATGTTCTCCACACCCCAGACCTCGGGGTCGGCCACGATGCTGGGTCCCACATCGGGATCGTCCCGCACGAGCAGCGCCTCGTGCTCGATCATGTCCGCCACGAGATCGATGTTCGTGTCGTAGGGCACGGGGATGTCCAGCACGCAGCGGGCCCAGCCCTGGGACTGGTTGCCCACGCGCAGGATCTCGCCGTTGCGCACGTGCCACAGGGTGCCCTTGACGTCCCGCACCTGGGTCACGCGCAGACCCACGTTCTCCACCGTGCCGATGGCCTCACCCACGTCCACGGAGTCGCCGATGCCCAGCTGGTCCTCGGCCACCATGAAGATGCCCGAGAGGTAGTCCTTCACCAGGGACTGTGCGCCGAAGGACAGGGCCACGCCCGCGATGCCCGCGGAGGCGATCACCGGGGCGATGTTGAAGCCGAGCTCCGAGATGATCATGAGGATCGCAATGGCCCACACGATGATCGTGGCCACCGAGGCCAGCACCGCGCCGATGGTGCGCGCCCGCAGCGCCTGGCGCTCCGAGGCCACACCGGCGTCCTGGACCCAGCGGGACTGGCCGTGGTCGAAGCGCTTGATGATCCGGGACTGAGTCCCCCGGGCGATGCCGCGGGTGATCTTGCGGATCAGCAGTCGCACCACGGCGGAGACCACCACGGCGCCGAGCAGCACCAGGAGCACGCGGAAGGGTTTGTCGAGCCAGAATTCGAGGTTGTGCATCCCCGCCAGGCTAGCCGCCCGGGGTGGGAGACCGCTCAGAGCCAGTCCTTGACCTTGAACACCACGTAGAGCACCACGCCCACGAGCACCATGAGCACGAGCGCCATGGGGTAGCCGAACGCCCAGTCCAGCTCGGGCATGTCCTTGAAATTCATGCCGTAGATGGAGCCCACGATGGACGGCGCGAACAGGATGGCCGCCCACGAGGAGATCTTCTTCATCTGCTCGTTCTGCACCATGGCGGCCTCGTTCTGACGCGCGGTGGTGAGCGTGGAGTCCAGGCTCATGGCGTCGGTCAGGGAGGAGCGCATGGACTCGAGCTTGCCGCTCACCGCGATCACGTGGTCCAGCACGTCCCGCAGCCGGTGCTGCAGCTCCTCGTGGGTGCCGTACTTGGTGAAGCCCGCGAAGTAGCGCTGCATCACGTTGCTCAGGGGTGCCACGCCGCGGTGGAACTCGTTGATCTCGCGCGCGAGCTCGTAGATGCGCTGGGAGACGGTGGACTCCCCGGCGAACAGTGCGTCCTCGATCTCGTCGATGTCGTTCTCCAGCCCGGACAGCACGGGGAAGTAGTCGTCCACGATCTGGTCCAGCAGCGCGTACAGCACCCCGTCCGGGCCGAAGCACAGCAGCTCGGGGTCCGCCTCCACGCGCTTGCGCACCCGGCTCACCCCGCTGGACTCCGAGTGGCGGATGGTGATGACGAAGTTGGGTCCCGTGAAGATGTGGATCTCGCCGATCTCCACGGTCTCGGTCTCGTCCTGGTACACGGCGGGGCGGATCACGGTGAACAGCGTGCGCCCGTAGCGCTCCATCTTGGGCCGCTGGTGCGCCTGCACGGTGTCCTCCACGGCGAGTTCGTGAAGGTCGAAGTGTTGGGCGAGCGAGTCGATCTCCTCCGCCGAGGGCCGGTACAGCCCGATCCACGCGAGCACGGTGTCCTCGCCGTTCTCGCTCTCGGCGGGCCGGTCCAGGGTGCGCTGCAGCAGGTCGTACGTGTTCTCCAGGGAGCGCGGGGACTCCACTTTCCGGCCGTTGCGATAGATGGCGTTCTCCACGATGCTCACCCGCCCATTATGGTCCCCGCGCCCGCTCGCCGCCGCACGGCACCACGTGCCGCAGCACACCCGGGCGACGACGCCGCTCACGCCCTGCACGGGGCCGTCCCGCCTCCCTCCGGGCCACCGTCCGCCCCGTCCGGGGAGCACGGTGGCTCAGCTGGCGCCGGCTGACGGGCTGCCCACCGCGGGCCGGACGCGAGGACGCCCGCGTGCCAGGGGACGCCCCGGACGCGCCACTACACTGGCGCCATGAGCCAGCCGTTCGACTCCCGCGTGGGCGCCTACGCCCTGATCACCCGTGACGACCACCTGCTGCTGACGCACTGGAACCCCCGCCACCCGGACTTCGAGGGTGCGTGGACGCTGCCCGGGGGCGGGATGGAACCGGGGGAGCAGCCGGAGCAGACCATGCTCCGGGAGGTCTTCGAGGAGACCGGCTACCGCGTGGCCTCGGACGGTCTGGTGGGCGTGCACAGCTACTGGATGAGCCCCGAGCAGCGCCTGGACCCCACCACGCGCGGCAACCACGCGTGCCGCGTGCTCTACACCGCGCACATCATGAGTGGCGAACTCGCCGTGGAGCAGGACGGTTCCTCGGACGACGCCGCCTGGTTCCCGCTCGCGGAGGTGGGCGGCCTGAAGCGCCTGGACCTGGTGGACCAGGGCCTGCGCCTGGCGGGACTCGAGCAGTTCGTCGGGGAGCAGACCCCGCCCGAGGCGGTCGCCGAGCAGGACGTGTCCACCGAACCCGGTCACGACCGGTGACAGCCTCCTCCCGGATCCGGGCGGCCGCAGCGGCCACGGCGTTCTGTCTGGCGCTCGCCGGCTGCGGGGCCACCCCGGAGCAGGCGGGGACGGACGCCGGTGGGGCGGCCACGGCGTCGTCGTCCGCCGGGGGCGGGACCGTGAAGATCGCCACCGGAGTGGACACCCAGACCCGCGTGCTCGCCCACTACTACCAGCAGCGACTGGCCGCCGACGGCGTGGCCGCCACCGTGGTGGACGTGGGCTCCTCCCGCGAGAAGATCTTCGCGGCGCTCCAGGACGGGCGCGTGAGCATGGTGCCGGAGTTCACCGGCGACCTCTACGTCTACGCCCGGCAGCACGGGCTCCCCGCGGACGCGAAGCCGTCCCCCTCGCCCACGGCCACCCCCAACACCGACGCCCCGCGCGGGTTGCTGGACTCCCTGGGGCAGCTGCTGGGAATCACGGGGGAGACGGGCCCCTCCGACGACGACGTCTACCGCGCCCTGCCGAACGTCCTCCCGAGCGGTCTGGAGGCGCTGGACAGCTCCGGTGCCCAGCGCACGGACCGGGTGGTCGTCACCGCCGCGACCAGCGCCCAGTACAACCTGGGGGACATGAACACCGCGGGCAAGCAGTGCGGCAAGCTCTCGGTGGGCATGGCTTCCGGGTACGCGGACAGTGCTCAGGGCGAGCGCGGGCTGAAGGCGTACTACGACTGCGCGCCGAAGGCCACACCCGAGTTCGGGACCACCGACGAGCTCGTGGACGCACTGCTCACGGACAAGGTGCAGGCGGCCGTGCTGCGCTCCTCGGAACCCGTGATCGAGGACGAGGCCCTCGTGGCGCTGGACGACCCCGACCGGCTGTTCCGCCCGGAGCGGGCCGTGGTGCTCGGCTCCGAGACCCTCGAGGACCGGGCGGTGTCCTCCGTGAACGCGGCGTCCGCGGACCTGCGCACCGAGGACCTCACGACCATCACGCGGCTCGCGGGCGGCTCGGCGCCGGCCATGAGCCCGGAGAAGACGGCGCAGTTCGTGCGGGAGCAGCCGCGCTGAGTGCCCCGGGCCGGGCTGCACCGCGTGGGCCCCGGGGTGTCACGCCCGGGGAGCGCCACGGACCCGCGAGTAGTCTGGCCCCATGGCAAAGGTGAAGCAGTCCGACAAACTGAAGAACGTCCTCTACGACATCCGCGGCCCCGTGCTGGAGCAGGCGGAGCAGATGGAGGCGGCCGGTCAGCGCATCCTGCGCCTGAACATCGGCAACCCCGCACCCTTCGGTTTCGAGGCCCCGGACGCCATCCTGGTGGACATGATCAAGAACCTGCCGAACGCGCAGGGCTACTCGGACTCCCGCGGCATCTACTCGGCCCGCACGGCCGTGGTGCAGTACTACCAGACGCGCGGGATCATGAACCTGGACACGGACGACGTGTACCTGGGCAACGGCGTGTCCGAGCTGATCACCATGACCCTGCAGGCCCTGTGCAACCCCGGTGACGAGCTGCTCATCCCCTCACCGGACTACCCGCTGTGGACCGCCTCCGTGGCGCTGTCCGGCGGCACGCCCGTGCACTACATGTGCGACGAGGACAACGGCTGGAACCCGGACCTGGAGGACATGGAGTCCAAGATCACCAGCCGCACCAAGGGCATCGTGGTCATCAACCCCAACAACCCCACGGGCGCGGTGTACTCCCGCGAGACGCTGCAGAAGATCGTGGACCTGGCCAAGAAGCACGACCTCATCCTGTTCTCGGACGAGATCTACGAGAAGATCACGTACGACGACGCCGAGATGATCAACACCGCGAGCCTCACCGGTGAGGACGTGCTGTGCCTGACGTTCTCGGGCCTGTCCAAGGCGTACCGGGTGGCGGGCTACCGCTCCGGGTGGCTGGCCATCACCGGGCCGAACTGGCGCGCGGAGTCCTACCTGGAGGGCATCAAGCTGCTCGCCAACATGCGCATGTGCGCGAACGTCCCCGCGCAGCACGCCATCCAGACGGCGCTCGGCGGGTACCAGTCCATCAACGACCTCATCCTCCCCGGTGGGCGGCTCAAGGCGCAGCGGGACATCGCCCACCGCAAGCTCAACGAGATCGACGGCGTCACGTGCGAGCAGGCCCACGGCGCGCTCTACCTGTTCCCCAAGCTGGACGTGGAGAAGTTCGGGATCGTGGACGACGAGCGCTTCGCCCTGGACCTGCTCAAGGAGCAGAAAATCCTGCTGAGCCACGGCACCGCGTTCAACTGGGCGGAGCCGGACCACTTCCGGCTGGTCACCCTGCCGTCCGTGGACATGCTGGACACCGCGCTGGACCGGCTGGGCGAGTTCCTCTCCACCTACCAGCAGTAGGTCCGGCTCCTCCTCACCGGCAGCTTCCGGGGCTCACTCCCCGTCCGACGCCGCCCGGTCCCGGTTCTCCCGCCGGGCGCGGGCGGCGTCGAGCCGTTCCCGGGCGCCGTCGAGCCACTGCTCGCAGCGGGTGGCCAGCGCCTCGCCGCGCTCCCACAGCTGCAGGGACTCCTCCAGGGTGGTGCCCCCGGCCTCCAGACGGGAGACGATCTCCACGAGCTGCTCGCGGGCCTGCTCGTAGCCGAGGCCGTCGACGTCCGAGAGGTCCGGTGCGCCCTGCTGGGGATCGGTGTTCTGGTTCTGCTGTGCCACGCTGTGCCTTTCGCTGGGGTTCTCTGGGGATTCAGTGCTCGCCCGGCCGGCGGGTGCTGGTGCCGGTGACGTCCACGCCGAGCTCCCCGGACGCGAGCCGTACGGTGAGCCACTGGCCCACCTCCGCCCGGGTGGCGTCCGTGAGCACGGAGCCGTCCGGGGTCTGCACCACGGCGTACCCGCGGTCCAGGGTCTGCTGCGGGGACAGCGCGCGGACCCGGGCACGCATCTGGGCCACGGAGTCCTGCGCGCGCAGGGTGAGGGAGCTGGCTGCGGACCACGCCCGGGTGCGCCACCGGTCCAGGTCCTCCTCGCGCACCAGGATCATGCCGTCCGGCTGCGCGAGCACGGGGCGGGAGCGCACCGTGGCGAGGCCCTGCTGCTCACGCTCGATCATGGTGCCCACCGCCCGGTCCAGGGCGGAACGGGCCTGGGAGAGGCGCAGCCGCTCGTCCTGGACGTCCGGGACGATGCGCTTGCCCGCGTCCGTGGGGGTGGAGGCCCGGACGTCCGCCACGTGGTCCAACAGGGGCTGGTCGTTCTCGTGGCCGATCGCGCTCACCACGGGGGTGTCCGCGGCAAACACGGCACGCAGCAGGGCCTCGTCGCTGAAGGACAGCAGGTCCTCGAAGGCACCTCCACCGCGGGCGATCACGATCACGTCCACCTCGGCCATGCGGTCCAGCTCCTCCAGCGCACCGATGACGGCGCGGGCCGAGCCCGCACCCTGCACCGGGACCTCGCGGATCTCGAACTGCACGCCTGGCCAGCGGTTGGTGGCGTTGCGCACCACGTCCTTCTCCGCGTCCGAGTTCCGCCCGGTGATCAGACCCACGCGGTGGGGGAGCACGGGAAGCGGCTTCTTGCGTGCGGGGTCGAAGAGCCCCTCGTCCGCCAGGGCCCGGCGCAGCCGTTCCAGCCGCTCCAGCAGGTCCCCGAGCCCCACGGGGCGGATGTCCCTGCCCAGCATTGAGAGCCGGCCGGTCTTGACGTAGAAGTCGGCCTTGAGGCTCACGACCACCCGCGAGCCCTGCTCCAGGGGACGCTCCAGGCGGGCCATCTCCTTCTGGAAGAGCGTGACGTTCACCGAGGCCTCCTCCTGCAGGTCCCGCAGGGTCACGTAGCAGACACGGGCCCGCTGGTTGACCTCGATCACCTGCCCCTCCACCCACGCGGCCGGGGCCTTCTGGACGTAGCCGTGCAGGGCGTGGGACAGCTTGCTCAAGGGCCACGGGTTCTCAGGGGTGGTCTCCCCGGCCTTCTCGGGCAGCTGCGCCGGGGAACTGCGGGGTGCGGCGGCGTCGTGCGGGGAGGCCGCGCCCTGCTGGCCCGGGGCGTGGGACGCGCGGGCACTTTCGGCGTTCGGGGGGAACGCGGCATCGGCGGAGAACGAGGAGTCCATGACACATCAGTATCACCCGCCCCGGACACGCACAGGCGCTCGTTGCCTACAGTGGAGGCGTGAGTTCCTCCGTGCCCTCCCGCCCCGCAGCCCTCGTGCGCACTCTCGTGGCCGCGCTCTGCGCGGTTCTGGCCGGCGCCGGGTTCGCGCTGTGGCTGGGGCTCTCGTGGCTGCAGGACCATGTGCTCTCGCCCTCCGGCTTCCAGGACACGGCGGCGTCGGTGGTCATCGAGCCCGCCTTCCAGAAGGAGCTGGTGGGGACCATGCTGGACCGGGCCACGTTCGGCGCGCTCGCGGATGCTCACACGGGCATCGGACCCGTGGACGACGCCGTGGAACGGGCCCGGCAGTCGGCCGTCGACGGGGCGACGTCCTGGCTGACCGCGCCCGAGCGGCAGACGGCCTGGATCAAGATCCTCAACGACACCCACGACGCCAACATCCCCCTCACCGCGACCGCCGGGCACGCCCCCGACGACCTCGTGGTGGACGTCACCGCCCTGGGCTCTGCGGTGGACCAGCAGGTCGAGGACACCGTGGGGGTCTCCCCGGGCATCGCCCGGCAGGACCTCACGGTGACCGTCCCCGGGGTGCACTCCGGCGGCGTCGTGGACGCGCTCGTGTGGCTCGTCCAGTGGCGCTACGTCCTGCCGTGGCTTGTCGGTGCGCTCGTTCTGCTGGCCGTGACGACGACGCCGCGGCGCTGGCACGCGCTCGCGGGTTCCGGTCTCGCCGGGATTCTCTGCACGGGGGTGGTGCTCGCCGTGGCGGTCTCCGCCGCCCAGACCGTGGTGGACGCCTCCGCGGTGGATCCCGTGGCGCACCTGGTGGTGGAGCGGGTGGTGTCCGTGCTCCGGGAGTCCTTCGTGGCGAGCAGCGTCACGGGCATGATCTGGGCTGGGGTGGTGGCGCTCGTGGGCGTGGCCGGCGCCGTGGTGCGTGTCCGTGCGGTCACCTACCATTGAGGACATGTCCACCGTGGTTGACCTGTCCATGCCCACCGTTCCCCGGGTGCGCCGCACCCCGGAGGAGGTTGCCGCCGCCGCGCCCGTGACCGGGCCTCGCAAGGTGCTGCTGGCCGCTCCGCGCGGCTACTGCGCGGGCGTGGACCGGGCCGTGATCGCGGTGGAGAAGGCGCTGGAGCACTACGGTGCGCCCGTGTACGTGCGCAAGGAGATCGTGCACAACAAGCACGTGGTGCAGACCCTGGAGGAGCGCGGCGCGGTCTTCGTGGAGGAGACGGACGAGGTGCCCGAGGGGGCCATGCTCGTGTTCTCCGCCCACGGCGTCTCCCCGGCCGTGGTGCAGTCCGCACAGGAGCGGAACCTGAACACCATTGACGCCACCTGCCCGCTGGTCACCAAGGTGCACCGGGAGGCCGTGCGCTTCGCGAAGAGCGACTACGAGATCCTGCTGATCGGCCACGTGGGCCACGAGGAGGTGGAGGGCACGTTCGGTGAGGCTCCCGAGCACATCCAGATCGTGAACTCCCCGGAGGACGTGGACACCCTCGAGGTGCGGGACCCGGACAAGGTGGTGTGGCTGTCCCAGACCACCTTGAGCGTGGACGAGACCATGGAGACGGTGAACCGGTTGCGCGCCAAGTTCCCGAACATGATCGACCCGCCCAGCGACGACATCTGCTACGCCACGTCCAACCGCCAGGCGGCCATCAAGGAGATCGCCCCGCAGGCGGACCTGGTGATCGTGGTGGGATCGGCCAACTCCTCCAACTCCGTGCGGCTCAAGGAGGTGGCGCTGGAGTACGGCGCCGCCCGGGCCGAGCGCGTGGACTTCGCCCACCAGGTGGACGAGTCCTGGTTCGAGGGCGTGGCCACCGTGGGGGTGACCTCCGGTGCATCCGTGCCCGAGGTGCTCGTGCAGCAGGTGCTCGACCTCCTGGCCGAGTACGGCTACGGCTCCGTGGAGGAGGTGGTGACCGCCCAGGAGGACATCCTGTTCTCCCTGCCCAAGGAGCTGCGGGCCAAGCTCGCCCAGGACGGGGACACCACCCGCGGTCTGGGCGGTCGCGGCACCCGCCCCACACGCTGACCACAAGGCTCCGAGAGCTGGGCCCTGCGTCAGTCGGTCACGAACTCCGTGGCCGTGACCGGGCGGGGGACGGCGTCCACGGGCTTCGTCTCCAGCGCCTCGGAATCCGTGGCCGTGGGGTCCAGCTCCGCGATCTTCCGCGCGGAGGGCAGCACCCGGGACTCCAGTGAGCCCACCAGCTTGTTGTACCCCTCCACGGACCTGCGCAGTGAGCCGCCCATGTCCGAGAGGTGCTTGCCCACCGCCCCCATGCGGTCGTAGAGCTCCCGCGAGAGCCGGTACAGCTCCCGGGCGTTGTCGGTGAGCGTGGCCTGGCGCCAGCTGAACGCCACCGCCTTCAACGAGGCCAGCAGGGACACCGGGGACACCAGCGCCACGTTGCTGCGTGCGGCGTGGTCCAGCAGGGTGGCGTCCGCATCGAGCGCCGCGGCCAGCGCGGACTCCACGGGCACGAAGCACATCACCAGCTCCGGGGAGTTCTCCTCCGCGGACCAGTACTTCTTGGTGCCCAGCGTGTTCACGTGGGAGCGCAGGGCCTTGGCGTGGGCGACCAGCAGCTGGGCGCGGCGCTGCTCGTTCTCGGGGGAGCCGTCCGCGGGAACCGCCTGTGCGTCCAGGTAGGAGCTCATGGGTGCCTTGGCGTCCACCACCACTGACTGTGCGCCCGGGAGGTTGACGACCATGTCCGGGCGCTGCGTGCCGCTCTCCGTGCTGCGAACGGCCTGTTCCGTGAAGTCCACGTGCCGGGTCATCCCCGCGGCCTCCACCACGCGGCGCAGCTGCATCTCACCCCAGGCACCGCGTGCCGTGGTGGAGCGCAGGGAGGACTCCAGGGAGCCGGTGGCCTGCAGCAGCTGCCGGTCCGTGGTGCGCGCCGCCTCCAGCGCCTGGGCCACGGCGCCGAACTGCGCGGCGCGGTCCCGTTCCAGCTGGTTCACGTGGCGCCCCACGGAGGAGAGCTGCTCGTTGAGCGGTGCCAGGGCACGCATGACGTCCTGGTCCTGCACGGCGCGGGCCTCCAGGGACTCCACCCGGTCCGCCAGCTGATCCCGCGCGGACTGGGCGGCCGCAGCCTCCTGCAGGGCCTGGAGGCGCTGCTGCTGGGCCTCCTCCAGCTCCGACTCCCGGTGGGTGCTCCTCAGCGAGGCCAGGACGTAGCCGCCCACACCGCCCACCACCAGGGCGAAGAGCGCCCACAACCACCACACCTGAGACATCACGGAAGCATCCATGCGGTCACTGTGACAAGGGCGTCCGACACGCACAAGCGACGGAGCAAGCCGTATCGTCCGGGCCCTGGACCGGCGCCCTGGGTGGTTGCTAGGGTCCGCTGGGGGGCATCGACGCTTGGTGGCGCGGCCGCACAGGGTTGCACGGCAGGTCTGGGCGGAGCTGACGACCATGCGCAGGCAGACGGCGCCCCTACAACCACCCGTTGCGTGCCGCCACCGTGGCGGCCTCCGTCCGGTTGGCGGTTCCCGTCTTCCCGATGGCGGAGGACAGGTGGTTGCGCACCGTTCCGGCGGACAGGTGCAGGGCCCGTGCGATCTGTCCCGCGGGGGCCCCGCCCGCAGCCTTGCGCAGCACGTCCCGTTCCCGTGCGGTGAGGGGATTGGGCCCGGCCAGCAGGGACTTCTCCGCCAGCGCGGGGTCCACCACCCGCAGCCCGGCGTGGACCCTGCGGATGGCCTCGGCGAGTTCGGGCGCGGGGGTGTCCTTGACCACGAAGCCAGACGCCCCGGCGTCGAACGCGCGGCGCAGGTAGCCGGGGCGGTCGAACGTGGTGACGATCAGGCACCGCGTCCCACGTCCCGCCGCCACGATCTGCTCGGTGGCCTCCAGGCCGGTCAGCCCCGGCATCTCGATGTCCAGCAGGGCCACGTCCACGCCCTCCTGGGCGGCGAGTGCCACGGCCCCGTGCCCGTCCGCCGCCTGCGCGACCACGGTGAGATCCGGCTCCAGGTCCAGTAGGGCGGCGAGACCCGCGCGCACGAGGGCCTGGTCGTCCGCGACCAGCACACGGATCACGCTCATGCCAGGAACACCTCCACGGTCGTGCCGCCCCGGGGGTTCCGGGTGACGGTCACCTCACATCCTGCCGCCCGCGCACGCTCCCGCATGCCGCGGATCCCGTTGCCCTCCCGCAGCTCGTGCCCGGGGCTCTGCGCCCCGGTGTCCCCGGAGCGCGACGATGCCGCGTCGCCGGTGGGCACGAGACCGCGGGCCCGGGCGCCGTCGTCCTCGATGCGCAGCGACGAGGAGGTCACCGTGACCCGGCAGCGGGAGGCACCCGAGTGGCGCACCACGTTGGTGACCGCCTCGCGCAGGATCCAGGCGAACGCGGAACGCGTGGCGTCGTCCATGGGCGGGACCGAGGACGGCAGGTGCGGGGTGATCCCGGCGGCGCGCAGGGCGGCGCGGGCCTGGACGAGTTCCACGCCCAGGTCCAGCTCGCGCATCCTGTCCACGGTGGAGCGCACATCCGTGAGGGCCTCGCGGGACAGGGCCAGGACGTCGTCGAGCTCGGCGACGGCGCGGCGCGGGTCCGTCTCCACGAGCCGTTGGGCGAGCTGGGTCTTGACGGTGATGACGGTGAGGGAGTGGCCCAGGATGTCGTGGACGTCCCGGCCCACCTCCTCGCGCTGCCGGGAGACCGCGAGCTCCCGGGTGAGGCGTTCGTGGGCCTCCGAACGCTCCATGGCCACGCGGGAGGCCAGGATGATGAGCCAGGCCGGCAGCACGGCGAACAGAGGCCACACGAGCTGGTTCGGGGGCAGCAGGGTCAGCGCGGGGACCAGGGCGAGAACCGCCACCACCACGGAGGCGGGGAGGCCCTGGCGCAGCGGCAGCCGGAACACGAACAGGGCCACGAAGAACGGCGCGGTGTTGCTGAGACTCCACGGGGAGGCGGGGACCACGAGCAGGAGTGCCAGGAGCAGGACGGCGCTCCACAGCACGGCATTGAGCAACGGGCTCAGCCGCGGCACCAGGATCTGGCGGATCCAGGACACGGTGTACAGGGCGGCGAACAGGACCAGCCCCGTGAGGCCCAGGGCCTTCAGCCCGGTGGCTGCGGTGCTCTGCAGCAGCGCGGCGACGGGGAAGAGAAGGAACAGCAGCCACACCGCGGCGTAGAGCAGGTCCGTCCGCTCGTGGTGGGGCTCCGGGGTGCGCGCCTCGCGGGGGCGGTTGGCAGAGGTGCTCACCGGCGGGCCGTGGCCTTGCGGGAGGCCAGCAGGGCGGCGGCGCCGAACACCAGGGCCCACGCCACCGTGTTGGCGAGCAGCAGCCACACGCTGTCGGTCTGGATGCCGTCCATGGTGGTCACGGTTCCTTCTGTCACGGGGTACCGGGCGAGTCCCACGATTCCATACACGGGGGTGAAACGGGTCACCTCCAGCAGTCCGCCCGAGAGCGGCATGAACACGTTGCCGAAGAACCCCAGGACCACCAGGCACCCGCTCGCCGCGCCCACGGCGGCGTCCGAGCGGAAGATCAGACCGGCGGCCAGGCCGTAGAGGGCGAACACCGAGGACAGCACCACGGCCAGGACGCCGCTCAGCACCCACCGCCAGAGGTCGTCCATGGCGGCGTTCGTGAAGAGCCCCACGGTGAACACGACGAGCACGGGCACCACCGCAAGGGTCATCGCCACCGTCACCTTGGTGGCCGCGTAGCCCGCGGTGCCCATGGGCGTCAGCGCCAGCTGGCGGCCCCAGCCCTGCAGCCGTTCCACCGCGGCGCTGCCGGCAATGCCGGTGGTCGCGGTGATGGCGCCGTACGCGGCCATGGAGACCATCACGTACGCGGAGACGTTGCCACCGGGCAGGGACGCGGAGGACCAGCCCTGCGCTACGCCGAACAGGACGAACAGGACGGCGGGCAGCACGGCCACGAAGAACATGTTGGAGACGGCGCGGAGGTTCCGCAGGACGTCGTAGGCGGTGTAGGTCAGGGACATGGCGGTGACTCCTGGGTCGGTGGTTCGGGATGGATGGGCGGGGTCATGCGGTGTCGTCGTGGCGCAGCAGCGCGGCGAACGCCTCGTCCAGGCCACCGCGGGACACCTCCAGCTCGCTCGCCGCGGTGCCGGTCAGCACGGCCCGGGCGACGGCGTCCGCGTCCTGGGTACGCACGCTCACCCGCCCGTGCGCCCGCGTGACCTTGGAAGCGCCAGGCAGCGCGGGAACCGGCTCGTCACTCGGCCACGCGAAGCTGACCGTGTGGTGGCGGGACGTGCTGCGCAGCTCGTGGACGGAGCCGTCGAACGTGATGCGCCCGGCGTCCATGAGGACCACACGGTCCGCCATCTGCTCGGCCTCCTGGAGGTAGTGCGTGGCGAACACCACCGTGAGCCCGTCCGCGGTCTGCGCTCGCAGCGCCTCCCAGAACGCGGTGCGGGAGGCCACGTCCATGCCCGCGGTGGGTTCGTCCAGCACGAGCAGCTCGGGGCGGGGGAGCAGGGCCAGGGCGAAGCGCACGCGCTGCTGCTGACCGCCCGAGCACTTCGAGATCTTTCGGCCGGCGAACTCCGCGGCGCCGGAGCGTTCAAGGGCCTCGGCCACGGGCAGGGGGTCCGGGTAGAGGGACGCGACCATCGTCACCGCCTCGCGCACGGAGACGTCCGGGAGCAGCCCGCCCACCTGCTGCACGGCACCCACCCGGCCGTGCGACGTCGCGCTCCGGGGCGGCTCTCCGCACACGGCCACCGTTCCCGCGGTGGGCTCGGCCATGCCCAGGACCATGTCCAGCAGGGTGGTCTTCCCCGCGCCGTTGGGACCCAGCAGGGCGACGACGGCGCCGCGCGGGATGTCGAGCGAGACACCCTTCACGGCGTGGACCGTCTCGGAGCGGGTGCGGAAGGTCTTGACGACGTCGCGGACCTCGATGGCGGGGTCGGGCGATGGTCGCGGAGCGGGGGTGGTGGCTGTGCTGGTGCGGTTCATGGGTCCAGACTCGCCGCCGGGGGAGCGGTGGCGAACTGTCGGTTGTCACGAGTGGGGCATGACATGTGTCAGGGGTGGTTTCGTGGGTGCCCAGCGGGTCGGTGGTCCGGTGGCCACCGTGCCGGTATCTGGTGATCCGAACGGACAGGCGCGGCTTTCGCCCTGGGGCGGCACCGCCCGGCCTACGGTGGGGCGTGCCGGTGGCCCGGACGGAAAGGCGCGGTGGGGCGCGGAGTCGCGTGGCGACGTCGTCGGGCGGCGCCGGTAGGATGCGGACCGTGGCTCTTACTATTGGAATCGTCGGTCTGCCGAACGTCGGAAAATCAACACTCTTCAACGCGCTCACGCGCAACACGGTGCTCGCCGCGAACTATCCGTTCGCGACCATCGAGCCGAACGTGGGCGTGGTGAACCTGCCGGACGAGCGGCTGGACAAGCTCGCGGAGATGCACGGTTCGCAGAAGATTGTGCCGGCCACGGTGTCCTTCGTGGACATCGCGGGCATCGTGAAGGGCGCGTCCGAGGGGGAGGGGCTGGGCAACCAGTTCCTGGCCAACATCCGCGAGGCGCACGCGATCGCCCAGGTCATCCGCGTGTTCGACGATCCGGATGTGATCCATGTGGACGGCAAGATCGACCCGGCCTCGGACTGCGAGACCATCAACACCGAGCTGATCCTCGCGGACCTGCAGACGCTGGAGAACGCGATTCCCAAGCTGGAGAAGCAGGTCAAGATCAAGAAGGGTTCGCCCGAGCAGCTCGCGGCGTACCAGGCCGCGGAGAAGGTGCTGGCCGAGGGCCGCACGATCTTCGAGGCCGCCGGGCCCGAGAAGCTCGATGTGGACAACCTGCGCGAGCTGAACCTGCTCACCGCCAAGCCGTTCATCTACGTGTTCAACGCGGACGAGGGCGTGCTGTCCTCACCTGAGCGCCAGGCCGAGTTGGAGGCGCTGGTGGCGCCCGCGCAGTGCGTGTTCCTGGACGCGAAGCTGGAAGCCGATCTGGTGGAACTCTCCGAGGAGGAGGCCCGCGAGATGCTCGAGATGGAGGGCCAGGACGAGTCCGGCCTGGACAAGCTCGCCCGCGTGGGCTTCTCCACCCTGGGTCTGCAGACCTACCTCACCGCCGGCCCCAAGGAGGCCCGCGCGTGGACCATCAACCAGGGCGACACCGCACCCAAGGCCGCCGGAGTCATCCACTCGGACTTCGAGCGTGGCTTCATCAAGGCGGAAATCGTCTCCTACGACGACCTCATGGCCGCCGGATCCATGGCCGACGCGAAGGCCGCGGGCAAGGTGCGCATGGAGGGCAAGGAGTACGTGATGCAGGATGGGGATGTGGTGGAGTTCCGGTTTAACGTGTGAGAAATTTGCCCCGGCAGTTCAGGAAAACCCGTGTATTGCGGAGACCAAATGTGCCACACTGGGTGTGACACACAAGGAAAAATTAAGGTGGGCGCTATGCCAGCTGGTCAAATTCATCTCACGCGGCTTCAAGCTCACCTGGAGAGTGAGTACGGCTGGTTAAAGACCACAATTCTCGAGCGGGATCCGAACGTCTCGGGGACCAGTGTGCGAACCCAACTCCTACTAGGATTCGCCCTAGAGCGGATGGCGGACTGCCCCAGGGAACTCATCTTAGATCATATTGTTGACGGATCGAGCGATCGCGGCATTGACGCGTTTTATTTTGATCGCCCCAATCTCAAAGCTTATATTATTCAATCGAAGTATGTAGATAAGCCCGGGTCGCGCCCCATTTCGGAGGCGGACGCCAAGTCCTTTGCTGCTGGAGCAAACGAGATTTTTTCGCTAGCGATACTAGATTATGGTAACAGTCGCATCCAGAATCTTCGGGATGAGATTGTGGATGCTGTCAGTACTCCTGGCGTGGAGCTGTTTCCAATACTAGTTTCAACCTCAGACAAAGATATCGCTGACTCTGTAAACATTATTTTTAGGAACTCCTTTGAGTCATCAATGGGAGACCCGGATGCGCTAAGATACGCGAGACTGTCGGATCTTTATCAGATAATATCACCTTATGGCGAAGGTGGCGGAGCTAGTCTTTCCATTACATTAAATGGATACAATATGGTTTCTGTGCCATTTAGCGGGTATTATGGATGAGTCACGGGAACTACTCTTGCCGAATTGTACCAGGAACTTGGGGAGCGTCTGTTTTCAAAAAATCTCCGAATCGGTTTGGGTGGAACGGAAATAAACGACGATATTGCGCAGACAGCACTAAATGAACCTGAAAACTTTTGGTATTTCAATAACGGCGTAACCTTCATTTCCGATGGAATATCTAGGACATTACGGGGTGGGGCCGGAGCCGACCATGTTGCGCTGACAGTCTCAAACGGATCCATTGTGAATGGAGCACAAACAACGAGTACGCTCGGGGAATTGCTTGAGCTGGAAGGTGGAAAAGATGCACTCTCGCGCCTTAAATGCCTTGTTCGTGTTCTGGAAATTCCTAACGATGAGACTGAGTTTTCAACAAGTGTAACTAGGTTTAACAATTCGCAAAATGGAATTGGTGTAAAAGACTTCGTCTCTTTGGACCCCTTTCAGCAGGAACTTCGCCGCGGCCTTGATCGAGAATTTGCGATCAGCTATATTATTCGATCGGGCGAAGATTATGGAGACAATAATATTCCCACGGTTTCGCTACAGGAGGCCACGGTGGCTCTTGTGGCGTGTGGGACTTCGGTTGACAATGCAGTGAGGGCAAAGGACAAAATTAGCGCACTTTGGCGTGATACGAATTCCGAACCGTATTTAAGTATATTTGACAAATCTCGGCTTACCCCGCTGGCTCTCTACAAAGCTGTTGAAGCAAATCGTGCAATTGAAAGGTTCCTGAAGACTCGCATGATGACTCATTCCTTCATGAGCCAAATTGCTGATTATGACGAGTCATTAGATCAGGGAGTAGCTGACAGAGAACGGGCTGTTGCAACTCATGGCAATAGGCTGTTTTCATTCTATGTACTTACTGGGGTGAATATCTGGCGCGAAGAGCAATCTATCTCGGAATTTAAAGGCAAGCTGAAAGATTTTGACTTGAGCGACCCTTTCGAGAATTTCGTGGAAACTGTATTTGATCGCTATGGATCCTCTTATAAGGCTCCGTTGTTTAAAAATCGCACTAAATGTGCGAATATACTTTCGGCGCTACCAAGTATTAACTTGGGGATTTCGTAATTATATTCGTTGATCGTCTGGAAGGATTTATGCCGGTGACTCGGTTGGCGTGGAGCCTGGGTGTTACAAGACAGGGAGCCCCTAGCACGGGTGGGTCGGTGATGTGAGGCGAGTGTGATCTACCCCGCAGGATGGAAGTTCCTCAACAACCCATCTGCACGAAAGAGCCGCTCATGACTCACGCTCATGCACCCCTGACCCCGACCGGCCGTCTGCGGCTGGCGTTGGGCCACCTCGACGATGGCGCGCTCCATGCCCATATGGCCGCCGAGTTTCGTGTGCCCCGCCCGACCATGGTGACCGGGGTGGCGCGATACCGTGTTGAAGGCGAAGCAGGACTGCACGATCGCGCCAGTCGACCCCAGAGCCAGCTGTACCAGTTCCCTCCCGAGGTCGTTGGGCGCATCGAGTCTCTGCGGCGAAATCGGAAGTGGTCGGCCCGGCGGATCCACCACTATCTGCTGGAGCTGGGCTACCAGCTGCATTTGCACACCGTGGGGTGGCGGCTGCACCAACTGGGAATCTCTCGGCTACGTGATCTCACCCCGGATGGGGAGAACCTGCGCCGGACACCCCGACGCATCGGAGCCCGGTGGGCCGGGCACGTAATCCACTAGATGTGAAGAGACTCGACAAGGGTGGCTGGTGGTCCCAGGGCCGCGGCAGTACGACCATCGAGGCGTCCAAGCGCGGGCACGGGGCAAAGACCAGTTACACTTACCTGCACTCGGCCGCGGACGGTTTCTCCCGCCTGGCCTGCACCGAGTCGCTCAACGATGAGAAATCGGCCATCACGTTCGGCCTTTTCTGCCGCGCCTAGGCGTTCTTCGCCGCTCACGGAACCCCCCCGCATCCATCGGATGGTCACTGACAACGGTGCCAACTACCGAGCCAAAGACTTCACCCGCACCGTGGAATCCCTCGCTGGCAGGCACCAGCGGATTCACCCCTACGCCCCGCAGCACAATAGTCAGGTCGGGCGTCGAAACCGGTTAGTGGCCGATCAGGTGCTCTACGCCTGCCCGAATACCAGTGAACAAGTCCGCCGGGACGCGATCAGAGTGTGGGTGAACCATTTCAATCACCATCGGCCTCACGCCGCCGGCCGCGATCAGCCCCCGGCATCGCGCACTCAGCCGCGGCAACAACGTCAAGCGCTCTTGTAGCTAGTCGTTTATCAACGCCTGTTTGGCAAACTTTACGCGAGCCTCAATCTGCGTTTGGAGCGTATGAAGTGTTGCGGAAGGCACTGGCTCGGTGTACTGCAAGTTGGCGTCGTCATCCATCCACGACGACAAGAACCATCCCGCGTCGTAGGCCTTTGTCTGGATAAACCTCTCGATGGCAATCTCCCACTGGCGTCCGTAGGTCATGTCTTCGAAGATCTTCTCAATCGGAAAAACGGGATTCCCCCTCATTCGGACAGGTTTGGCAGTCGACGGATCTGAGCCGAAGACCATGCAGAATGCACTCCAGACCGGAAGCTTTCCGAAGACCTCCGTGAGTTCCTGCGTCGTTGAGGCATCGAAGGTATTCCCTAACGCCTCTTCGATCCGGTTATTCCCGTTGTTTCCTTCGCTGCCAACCTGCGACTTGAGCTCAACGACCGCGACGAGATTCCCCTTGTGCACGGTGACGACGTCCCAGTTCTTGGATCGCCGGTAGTACCCCGGAATCGACTTGCCCAACACGACTTCCGACTCGTCCAGTCCGGCGTCAATGAACATCTTGTGCACGAAGGCGTTCAAGTTCTGCATGTGCCTCGCATTGCGGGACTGGCCACCAACCCCGGCACGCCCGTTCTCGATCTCCAAACGGGCGGCCTCGCTCTTCTGTGCCCAGAAGTTTGTTAAAAGTGCATCTATATCCGAGTTCTGCATTGGTACTGCTATTCCTTCCTGCTAGAGACTGCACGCAGGCAGGCCATAAGCTTCCTCCGCAGCCAGCGTCGCTGCATCGCGATCGCTGGACCGGAAGGCCGCGCGCAGCCGCTGCGCGACATCTTCGGGAATCGTCTCAGGTCGCGGCACGGTGATCTTCCTTAAGTACTGCGCTTGGAAGCGCAGAGTCCCGCCCCGCATCTTCACGCCATAGGCGCTGACGAATGCCTCCGCGATCCTTGAAAGCAGGATTCCGCCCAGCACCTCCAGGTCCCACGTCGAGGACACGATGTAGTAAAGGTTGTGGTGCGGGTAGAACCCGCCCGGCTCCAGTACTGGCGTGATCTGTGCTTTCATGTCCTGCAGCAGGAGTTTGGGCCGTTCGGCCAGCTCCGGATAGACCTTGTCGATCGTGCGATGCCACGTTAATGGATTCTTCTTTGCGACGAAGCGCTTCTTCACCGCTTCATGTGACCCTAGCACCTGCGCGAACCTCGGGTACGCGGCCAGGTCAACCAATTTACCGTTTTCATCCCACGGATTGAGCAGCAGCTTTGTCGGCGGCTTGAGGAAGCCTGCGCGGATGTCGTCGGCCATCACAATGGGCATGAGGCGGTCAGGCTCGACACCGCACACTGCGTCCTGGCTGATGATGTAGGCCTTGTCTGCACCTGTGGCGACCCCGATGCTGATCTTGGTCGCGCCATCCGACTCGATCGTCGGGAAGTGCTCCTGCAGGCGCTCCAGGATCTTGATCGTGTGCGGCTTGCCGGCAGGCCAGAAGTCATCTGTCTCGAACCAGCTGGGCAGGCGTGCACCCTCCCAGCCCATGCCTTTGGCTTCGGTAGCATTGCCCTGCACGAACGTCTTCGCCTCAAGCGCCGAAGCATCGGAGAATTCGTGGGTCGTGTCGATCACCGTCGCAGCGCCCTGCTCGGTCTTGGCCACCACAGTGATGGCCGGGTACGCCGAGACCTGTGACTCGAAAGCATCTACGTCATGCATCTGCCACACGCTCTCCACCGCGTAATGCGACGACACGAGGGCCCGCAGGGGCTTGCCATACGCATTCCGCATCCACCGGTCAGCGCAGATATACCCGAGCTTGCCTCCCTCAGCCAGGATCGCCAAGGACCGTTCATAGAAGCCGACGTAGATGTCTGCACGGCCACGCATAGTGCGCCAACGCTTGCGATACTCGGCCTCGACGTCGTCGTCAAGGTCGTCAGAGCGGATGTAGGGCGGGTTACCCACGACAAAGTCCACGTTCCACGGGATCTCGTCCAGCAGGAAGTCTCCGTGCTTCAGCCAGCTGGCCAGCAGGCTCTGGATTTCCTCTTCGCTGGCTCCGGCAACGCTGAGCAGCGTTTCGGTCCGCTCCCGGCAGGTCTCAACGTGCCCTGGCTGCAGGTCCAGGCCGAACAGGCAGCCTCCCAGCGAGCCGATGGCCACATCATGGGCCCGAGCAGACTCCAGCAAGCGCGTGACAATCGGGAGAAAGAAAGCGCCTGAGCCGATCGATGGCTCCACTAGCTTCTTCTGGGTCAGATCCTGGTCGACGGTGTAGCCGACGAGATCCAGGATCGTGTCCACCACCCACTGCCTGGTGAAGACCTCGCCGTGCTCGATTCCGCCTCGTGCCGCCACGGCCATGTTTGCCTTTCGTCATGGCTTGATGTGCAAGCCTTCTTCTAAGCCAAGGGTACTTTCAGCGACCTGCCTCGGGCACGTCTCCGCCCCCAGGTGCCTGGAGTTCAGTCCACTCTGCCAGCTGCCTGAATCGCCCCGGGGCTGGTGGAGTCTCTGATCCCACGGGAGGATGCGGAGCATGACAGCACCTAGGAAGTAGCCCGACGAGCTTCGGGGAGAGGGCGACGGGGATGGCCGTGGAAGCGCGACTAGATCCAGCGACCAGGGCGGGAACGTTTCGCCGCGTGGGCGAGCAGATCGGGGTGATTCCCGAAATGCTGAGGCACTGGGTCGCGCCGGTCGAGATCGATGGGGGGCACGACCGGGATGACTTGCTGGCGAGTATTGTGTTGCTACCGCAGAGTGCGCATCTTCGGCTTACCCTACTTTTGGATATACGCGATCGACCAGATAACGCTGATCGTTACGAGTCAGGTAAGGTCGAGGTCGCCACTGAGCCACGCGTACGTTCGCTGCTTGTCCTCCGTGAGATCGTCGTTGACGACGGACGGGAGATACCGGTCAAAAGCATCCTCCGCCGGTGAGTGAGTGTCCGCAGGCACGTCAGTGTCGTCGTCCATGGCGGCAGTCGCCGTCCCGGTGACAAAGAGGGATGTGAAGAGACGCGCGGTACCCAGAAGCTCTACGAGTCGGGCACTGATTTGTTCAGTCCGCGTCCTGATGGCTTCTCGTAGAAGCCCGCTGCCCGTCTCGGGCCACGCGGTGTCGCAGACACCTTCAGCCTCGGAGTAGCAAGCGAGCTCGATGGTTGTGATTGCGGGGCGGACCTCGCCGACCAGATCAGGGTTCGTCTCGAGATCGGCGCTCAGACCTGAGAGGACCTGCTGGAAAAGATCGTAGAGTCGGCCGAGTGCCGCGAGCGTCATGAGGCTACGGGGGTAATCGGGGTCGTCTTCATCAATTTGCGCGGGGACGTCGCCAGCGCGGGCAAGGACTCCCCAGGCCCAGGGGATCCATCCCTGGTCGTCGCGGAAGTCCATGCCATCGGTGATTGTCTCGAGCAGGTGCTCAGGGATCGAGGCTGGGGTATCGGGTGCGGTGCTCATGGAGTCTCCGTCCGTCTCTGGCTGGCCAATGTTGAGCATCGCACACGGGGCTGACACGTAGAAGGCTGAGGGACCTGGAGCAGTCCCGATCTACGAGTACGGAGGGGGCGTGGGTCGTGACCCTGGCCAGTCGAAACGCGATGTCCTTCAAGGTGGCCAGTTTGCGGCAACTCAGTGGCGTTCTGCTTAGTTTGAAGCATGCGCTTGGCCTAGTTAGACATCTGCTAATGGTATAGTTGAGCCATGTCGTACACCCGTCGCATCGTGGACCTCGAGCTGGATGATCTCTTCGGCGAGGTGGCGGCCCTCGCGCTGGACGGCCCCAAGGCCGTAGGCAAGACCACGACGGCGGAACAACGGGCGGCTGGGCTGGTGAAGCTGGACTCCAAAGCCGTTCGCGAGCCCGTCGTAGCGGATCCGCAGATCATCCTCCGCCGCCCTCGCCCGCTCCTCGTCGATGAGTGGCAGAAGGTGCCGGAGGTGTGGGACGTCGTTCGCCGTGCCGTGGATGAGGATGCCACAGGCGGGCAGTTCCTTCTGACCGGTAGCGCGAGTCTGCAGGACGGGACCGTGCAGCACTCGGGAGCCGGTCGGATCGGCCGCCTGCGCATGCGTCCCATGACGCTCGCGGAGCGTGGTCTGGTTACACCGACCGTGAGCCTTGCTGCTGTTCTGGCGGAACGTGACGCCATCCAGGGTGAGTCGACGATGGGGCTGCCCGAATACGTGGAGGAAATCGTCGCCTCGGGTTTTCCGGGGATGCGCGGCTTGAGCTCCCGCGCCCGGGGCTTTCAGCTCGATTCCTACCTGCGCAATGCTGTGGAGCGCGACGTGCCAGAGCAGGGCCTGGCGGTCCGTCGCCCGGAGGCCATGATGGCCTGGCTGCGAGCGTATGCTTCCGCCACTTCGACGACGGCGAGCTACTCCCAGATTCTTGATGCGGCGACCCCTGGTCACAGCGACAAGCCGGCACGGGCGACCGCCGAGTCCTACCGCCAGGTGCTCGCCTCGTTGTGGCTTCTCGACCCTGTGCCGGCCTGGACCCCGACCGGCAGTCCGATGACTCGCCTCGGGCAGGCTCCGAAGCACCACCTGGCCGATCCTGCTCTTGCAGCTCGCCTCCTCGGCCTGGGCGCTGATGCACTGCTGGGCGGCAAAGGGGAGCCACTTCGTCCCCAGGCGGGTTCCATGCTGGGGATGCTCTTCGAATCGTTGGTGACATTGTGCGTCCGTGTCGCCGCGCAGGCGGCGGAGGCCGACATCGCACACCTGCGGACGCGCAACGGCGACCACGAGGTGGACCTCGTGGTCGTGGGGCCCGACGGTGGCGTTGTCGGTGTGGAGGTGAAACTGGCGGCGGCTGTCAGCGACTCCGACGGCAAGCACCTGCGCTGGCTGCGCGACCAGCTGGGATCACGTTTCGTGGATGGTCTGATCATCACGACGGGTCCAACTGCCTACCGGCGAAGGGACGGCATCGCCGTGGTGCCTCTCGCCCTGTTTGGCCCCTGAGGTAGGGATCGGCCAGAGCCGAATAGGCTGAGCGCGTGGTAGAGATTGAGGTCAGCCCATGGGACAGGTGGTGCCCGGAATGGGGCGGGTCAATGAAGGTGCGGACAATGTCGAACTCGTCGACTACCGCCGAGGCGGACCTGATCGAGCCGATCCACCCGGGAGAAGTTCTGATGGAGGACTTCATTGAAGGATTAGGTATCACGCCGAACAAGCTCGCCGTCTCCATCGGGGTGCCTCCTCGGTGGATCAATGGGATCGTACACGGCAAGCGGGGGATCACCGCGGACACGGCCCCCCGATTGGCACGCTATTTCGGGACCTCGGCGGAGTTCTGGCTCAACCTGCAGAGCCTCTACGAGTTGGACTGCGCGGAAGACCGGGCGGGGGAGCGCATTGCGGCGATTACGCCGCTCGCCGTGGTGTGACTTTCGAGCTACCAACGGTCTAGCTTCCTTCAACAAGGCGCACGACGTCCTGTACCGCTGTCCGCCATGCCATGGGACACTGGGCGCATGAGTCAGACCGTGAGCCTCGACCTGGACGCGATCAGCCGTGCCGCAGAGCGTCATGGTGTCGCAGAGCTTGAGCTGTTCGGATCAGCTGTTTCAGGTGATTTTGCTACCGACAGTGATGTCGATTTCCTGGTCGTCTTCCTCCCGGATCGTGCAGATCCGTTCGAGGACTTCTGCGCTCTCCGGGATGAGCTCTGCCAGATTGTTGAACGCGACGTCGACCTGGTCGTCAAGCGCGCCATCCGAAACCCGTACTTCAGGGAGTCGGCACTGGCGCACACGGAGACTGTCTATGTTGCCCACCTCTAAGGCACACCTCTGGGATGCTCGCGAAGCTTGTCTGGCGATTCTCTCCTTCGTGGACGGTATCGACGGGAATGATTTCCATGCCAACCTGCTGGTGCAGTCGGCCGTGGAACGCCAGCTGGAGATTCTGGGGGAAGCGTTGAAGCGACTGCGGCGGACGGATCCGGAGACCGCTGCGGAAGTGCCTGATCTTGGCCGAATCATCGGCATGCGCAATGTCATCGCGCACGAGTATGCCGTAGTGGACCATGCGATTGTGTGGTCGGTCGTTGACTCACGCTTAGCCTCCCTCGCGGTTCAGCTGGCTGAACTTCTCGAGTCATGAGCTATGACGATCCCCGTCTCGTGGCGGTCTACGACTTTGACAACCCCGACGGGCCCGATCACGACTTCTTCCGGGATATGGCTACGCACAGCGGTGCTACCCGGATCACGGACCTGGGCTGCGGCACCGGCCTGCTCACGGTGACGCTTTGCGGTCCCGGCCGGGAAGTCACGGGGATTGATCCATCCTCCGCCATGCTCGAGCAGGCGCGTACCCGGCAGGGCGGTGACCGGGTGCGGTGGATTCAGGGCACCTCTGAGCAGATCACCTCGAACAACGCCGACATGGTGGTGATGAGCGGCAACGTGGCGATGCACATTCTCGGAGCGCAGTGGCACACCGCGCTGTCCGACATTGCCAGGGGTCTCCGTCCCGGAGGCCTTCTCGCCTTCGAAAGCCGCAACCCCGAGGCTCGCGCGTGGGAGAAGTGGCAGCAGGAAGCGTCCTGGCGGGAGACGCCCGCCGGCATCCTGCGGGAGTCGTTGAGGACCGATCCGCCCGGCGAGGACGGCGTGGTGGTCATGCACAGTACCTACGAGTTCGACGACGGTTGCGGGACGAACGAGGTCCAACGATTGCAGTTCCGAAGCCATGAACGGATTGTCGAGGACCTCGCGATGGCGGGCCTGGATGTCACGGCCACGTACCGGGACTGGAATAGGGCACCATTCACCGGCGGTGCGGATCAGCCGCTCATGGTGTTCGTCGCGACCCGGTGCGAGGGACTGTCCCGTGACTGATTCGCCATGGTCGACAGGAGGTCAACGTGGCGAGAAGTGAATGGCGCGCAGAACGGGATGGCCAGGTTACCGAGGACGTGGCCCGGCTGCTGGGCACAGTTCCGGAGTGGTTTGGCCGGCCCGAATCCAATGCTGAGTACATTAATGCGGCCTGTATCATGGAAACGTGGACCGTCCGTGACAGTTTGAACAAGGTCGTCGGTGTGACGCTTGTGAACCGTCACTTTCCTCACGTCGCTGAAATCCATCTCACTGTGGTGGACCGGGGCGTCCACGGTCAAGGAGTGGGCTCCGCAATGCTGGCCGCTGTCGAAGGCGATTCCAGAGCACGCGGGGTGAAGCTCCTGGAGGTCAAGACTCTTGGCCCCTCACATCCGGACCCTGGATACGCGCGCACGAGAAAATTCTATGAGAGGTGTGGGTTTCTCCCCATGGAGGAAACCGCCCTGTGGGGTGAGGGAACTCCCTGTCTGATCATGGTGAAACCACTCGGCCCCACGTAAATCAGGGAGTCACCCAGAGATCCGTGCGGACGTGCCGGGGGCGCTGCTTGGAAGAATAATGGGCGTCAGCGTCTCCGCGGGTGGACGACCTGATCGAGATGCATCTGGGCAGGCTGAAAGGAACGTTGACCCCCATGGCAAAAGCCCTCAAAGACTTCGTGGCGGAGCATTCAGTGGATCGCGAGCGCGTCGAAGGATACAAGGAACGGATGCTGTCAGACGCCCACGCCTACAGGCTTCGTGAGCGGCTAGGGACGGGTGGACTGTCCCAAGCGCCACTGGCCCAGCGCGACGGCCTCGGCCGACGGCAGAACTGAGGCTGGCCCCTTTCGCTCTCGGATGACGTGGGCCGTCACTCTTTGTAGACACTGACCGACAGTCGCTTCAGGACCTCGCGGTCTTCGAGGTGGTGGAGCCCCAGGCGCTCGTAGAGGTGCCGCGGGAACGTTGTACCGTCCCGTGGCCACAGCGGCGATCACGTCGCCTCCCTCCACCACCACATGCCACGTGAGTTTTGCCGCCGTCAATTCCGCCGCTGTCTCGCTGAGCTGCGGGATGCGGTCGTCGCCGATCAGGGCGGCCTCCACGCGATAGGCCACGCGTTGCAGGTTCACGAGTTCATCCACGTGCCCCGCAACCTTGGACGGGGTGTGTTCGCGGATCACCATCCGTGCAGGGCCGTTGTCAGGCATGGTTCCAGTGACTCAGCACGGCGCCACCTCGGCAAGGTCACCGGGATGGACCGCTCGGAAACAACCAGGCGGGTGGCCACGCTCACGGAATGAGGCCCCTGCTTATACCAAGACCCTCACCCCTCTTGAAGCCAGGTAGCTGCGGTCATGCGGATGGGTAGGCGGTAAACCCTAAGCTTTCGTAGAGGCCCATCGCTGCGGGCGACGTGCCGTCTCCGAAGCGCAGACTGATCGCAGCATTGCCAGCGACCGAGCATGTTTCGATGGCATGCAGTACGAGGGCCCGTCCCGCGCCCAAGCCCCGATAGCGTGGATGAACGAACAGGTCGATGATGAACGGACCATCCAACCACTCGTCCCAGATGGAATGTTCCACCACCATGACCGCGCCAACGGGCCGATTGTTGACCCACGCCGTGGCGCAAGCATCCGGTCTTAAAGCGCCGTAGTCTCCCCGGAAAGTCGCCTCAATTTCTTCACGGGCCGAGGCCATGTCCTCGGCGGCGACCCCTAATGGGTATCCCTCGAAGTAGAGCTTCGCCAGGGAGGTTCGAGAAGCCGCGTCCAAGGAGCGGATGGAGACCGGGGACGATCGGTGGGTTGAGCGAGTGACTGTGGGAAGAGAGAGGCGCAAAATATCCGAGGGCATGAGTAATCCGTTCTGGTCCAATTGACAGGGCAGGAAACTACTCACGCACGGCGCATGCTTTTGATTGTAACCATGGGTGGCTTGCCCGCAAGACCTTCGGGGACGCGGCGCAGGAACCGTTCAGGAGTCGCCTGAAGAGCAATGTGTGCTAGACATGTGACCGTCCACACGGGAGCCCCAGACACGGGGGCTGAGATCGGGCCAGTGCTGCTCGAGACCGTCGAACCTGAACCGGGTCATACCGGCGTAGGAAGTGAGGAACGGCCATGTCTTCCCATGCCCCCACACCAACCAGCACCACCACTCACAGCACCACCGCGCCTACGGGCACCACTCCGACGGACGGAGAAGGCACTACTTCGAGTGCCACAACCCAGTCCGAGCAGCACAACTCCCACCGCCTCGCCTGGCTGGAGGACACGGAGCACTGCATCCAGGTCCCCGTCACCGAGATCCACCAGCTGGACTCCCCGGACGGCACCCCCAACGAGCCCCTGCGCGTGTACCGCACCATGGGCCCGGGCAGCGTACCGGAGGAGGGCCTGGAGCCCTGGCGTGCCGAGTGGATCGAGGCCCGCGGGGACACCGAGGTCTACGAGGCCCGCGGTCGGAAACTGGAGGACGATGGCCGCGGCGCCGTCCGTCGTGGCGCCCCGCAGCAGCAATGGCGGGGAAGCAAGCCGGAACCCCGGCGGGCCCGGCCCGGCAGGTGCGTGACCCAGATACAATACGCGCGCCGCGGCGTCGTCACCCCCGAGATGCGCTTTGTGGCGCTGCGAGAACAGTGCGACGTCGAGCTCGTGCGGGAGGAGGTGGCCGCCGGCCGGGCCGTGATCCCCCTGAACGTGAACCACCCGGAATCCGAGCCCATGGTCATCGGGCGGAAGTTCCTGGTGAAGGTGAACGCGAACATCGGCAACTCGGCGGTGACCAGCTCCATCAGCGAGGAGGTGGCCAAGCTGGAGTGGGCTGCCAAATGGGGAGCGGACACGCTCATGGACCTCTCCACGGGCAACGACATCCACACCACGCGCGAGTGGATCCTGCGCAACTCGCCCATCCCCATCGGCACGGTGCCCATCTACCAGGCGCTGGAGAAGGTGGACGGGGACGCCAACGCGCTCACGTGGGAGATCTACCGGGACACCGTGATCGAGCAATGCGAGCAGGGCGTGGACTACATGACGGTCCACGCGGGCGTCCTGCTGCGCTACGTGCCGCTCACCGCCGAGCGCGTGACCGGGATCGTCTCGCGCGGCGGGTCGATCATGGCCGGCTGGTGCCTGGCGCACCACCGCGAGAACTTCCTGTACACGCACTTCGACGAGCTGTGCGAGATCTTCGCGCGCTACGACGTCGCCTTCTCCCTGGGCGACGGCCTGCGCCCCGGCTCCATCGCTGACGCCAACGACGCCGCGCAGTTCGCCGAGCTCGACACCCTCGCGGAACTCACGAAGCGGGCGTGGGAGCACGACGTCCAGGTGATGGTGGAGGGCCCCGGCCACATCCCGCTGCACAAGATCCGCGAGAACGTGGAACGCCAGCAGGAGCTGTGCGACGGCGCCCCGTTCTACACGCTGGGCCCGCTCGCCACGGACATCGCCCCTGGCTACGACCACATCACCTCCGCGATCGGCGCCACCGAGATCGCCCGCTACGGCACCGCGATGCTCTGCTACGTCACCCCCAAGGAGCACCTGGGCCTGCCCAACCGGGACGACGTCAAGACCGGCGTGATCACCTACAAGATCGCCGCGCACGCCGCGGACATCGCCAAGGGCCACCCGGGCGCCACCGAGCGCGACGACGCCCTCTCGAAGGCGCGCTTCGAGTTCCGCTGGCGGGACCAGTTCGGCCTGGGCCTGGACCCGGTCACCGCGCAGGAGTACCACGACGAGACCCTGCCCGCCGAGCCCGCCAAGACCGCGCACTTCTGCTCGATGTGCGGGCCCAAGTTCTGCTCCATGCGCATCTCCCAGGACATCCGGGACACCTACGGCAGCGCGGAGAACCAGGCCGCGATCGCGGGCATGCAGCGCAAGAGCCAGGAGTTCCTCGCGGCCGGCGGCCAGGTCTACCTCCCCAGGCCCACGCTGCGGAAACCGGACGGCGCCACCTCCTGATCCGGGACCTCTGGCCAGGGACCACGACGCCGCCCGGCCGGCTTCCGGCCGGGCGGCGCCCTCCGGTGCCCCGGGCCCGCTGCGACGACTGACCCGGGTGTGGTCCGCGCCTCTCGTGGCTGTGAGGAAAACAACGTGTGGCCGGCGGACGAAGCTCCGAACCGCTGGGTGTCATCCGTATCCGTACGGCCTCGCGAGGACTAGCGTTGACACCATGATCAAGGACTCGAAACTCACCGTCGTCGGAGCCGGAGCCGTGGGATCGAGCGTGGCCTATGCCTCGCTGATTCGGGGGTCCGTGCGCCACATCGCCCTCTACGACATCGCGTCCGCGAAGGCCGAGGCGGAGGCCCTGGACCTCGCCCACGGCTCGCAGTTCGCCGCGCACACGGACATCGTGGGTGGCGGCTCGGACATCGCGCTGACCGAGAACTCGGACGTGGTGGTCATCACCGCGGGCGCCAAGCAGAAGCCCGGGCAGACCCGCCTGGACCTGGCCGGGACCAACGCGAAGATCATGTCCCAGCTGGTGCCGCCGTTGCTGGAGGCCTCCCCGAACGCCGTGTTCGTGGTGGTCACCAACCCGTGCGACCCGCTCACCACGCTGTCCCAGCAGGAGACCGGGCTGCCCGCGGAGCGGATCTTCGCCTCCGGCACCGTGCTGGACACTTCCCGGCTGCGCTGGCTCATTGCCCAGAAGGCGGGCGTGGCCACCTCCAGCGTGCACGCGCACATCGTGGGCGAGCACGGCGACTCCGAGTTCGCGCTGTGGTCCACCGCGACCATCGGCACCGTGCCCATCCTGGAGTGGACCCGGGACGGCGAGCGGGTGTTCACCCGTGAGGACCTGGACCAGATCCTCTCCGAGGTGCGGGGCGCGGCCTACAAGGTGATCGAGGGCAAGGGTGCCACCAACGACGCCATCGGCCTGTCCAGCGCGCGCATCGTGGAGGCCATCACCGGTGACCAGCACGCCGTGCTGAACGTGGCCCCGGTGCTCTCGGACTTCCACGGCATCGACGGCATCGCCATGTCCGTGCCCAGCGTGGTCAGCGCGGCAGGTGCCGTGCCCATCCGCGAGACCCCCTTCGCTGAGGACGAGCTCGACCGGCTGAAGGCGTCCGCGAACACGCTGCGCGGCGTCGTCGACAGCCTGTCCTGAGCCCAGCCCCGCCCCACGTCCCGAAAGAACAGCGCCATGTGGACCCAAACCCTCGACACCCTGGGCAGCCTGCCCCTGACCGCGCTCGTGGCCGCCGTGCCCATCGTCGTGTTCCTCGCGTGCATGATGCTCTTCAAGCTCACGGGCCTGAAGTCCGGCGTGATCGCGCTGGTGGTGCAGGTGCTCGTGGCGCTGCTGGTGTTCCACATGCCGGCCTCCGCGGTGGCCGGGGCGGGACTGCTGGGCCTGCTCACGGCGTTGTGGCCCATTGCGTACATCATCGTGATGGCGGTGTGGCTGTACCGGCTGAGCGTGCGGTCGGGGCGCTTCGACGTGATCCGCTCCTCCATTGCGAACGTCTCCGCGGACCAGCGGGTGCAGGTGCTGCTGATCGGGTTCGCGTTCGGCGCGTTCCTCGAGGGCGTGGCCGGCTTCGGCGTGCCCATTGCCATCTGCGCGGCACTGCTCGTGCAGCTGGGGTTCCCGCCCCTGCGCGCCGCCGTGCTGTGCCTCGTGGCGAACGTGGCCGCGGGTGCGTACGGCGCCATCGGCGTGCCTGTGCTCGTGGGTGCACAGGTCACGAACATGGACGTCCAGGACCTCTCCCGGGCGCTCGTGGTGCTGCTCCAGCCGCTCACGTTCCTGGTGCCGTTCCTGCTGGTCTGGATGGTGGACGGCCTGCGCGGGCTCCGCGAGACCTGGCTCCCCGCGCTGGTCTCCGCCACGGTGTTCTGCGTGGTGCAGGGCGCTCTGCTGTGGTTCATGGGCCCCGAGCTCGCGGACCTCGCGGCCGGTCTGCTGGCCATGGTGTCACTGTTCGTGCTGTGCCACGTGTGGACCCCGCGCCGGGTGTCCCGCGCCCCCGAGGCGCCGGAGACCGCCGAGGCGAGCCACCCGCTGGGTGAGGTGGTCCGGGCCTGGAGCCCGTTCTACATCCTCACCATGGTGATCCTGCTCTGGTCCGTGCCCGCGGTGCAGCATCTCTTCACCCAGGGCGCGCTGGGGTTCACCACGTTCAAGGTCCCGATGCCCGGGCTCACCGGCCACGTGACCACGGCCGCCGGGACCGTGGTGAACGCCACCTGGAACTTCTCGATCCTCGGGGCCACCGGCACCGCCATCCTGATCGCCGTGCTCATCACGTTCTTCACCACCCCGCAGCTGCACGCCAGGCAGCTGCTCGAGGAGCTCTCGGGCGCCGTCAAGGCACTGGGCCCGGCCATCGTGCTGATCGCCGTGATCCTGGTGCTCGCGAACATCGCCAACTACTCGGGCGGCTCCACGGCCATGGGCACCGCGCTCGCGGCCGCCGGTCCGGTCTTCCCGCTGATCGCCCCGGTGATCGGCTGGATCGGGGTGTTCCTCACCGGCTCGGTGGTCAACAACAACACCCTGTTCGCGCCGCTGCAGGTGGCCACCGCCCAGGGCATCGGGGCCAGCCCCGCGCTGCTCGTGGGCACCAACACCGCGGGCGGCACCACCGCCAAGGTGATCTCCCCGCAGTCCATCGCCATCGCGGCCGGCGCCGTGGGGCTCAACGGCCGCGAGGCCGAGATCATGCGCGGCTCGTTGTTCTACAGCCTGGGCATGCTCGCGGTCACGTGCGTGTGGACGTTCGTGCTCGCCGCGGTGCTCTGAGCGCGAGCAGCACGGTCCTCAGCCGACCCGCTGCGTCCGCCCTGGTCAGGGGCGGGCACGGCGGGTCACACTGTTCCCAGAGACCTCTCCCGCCCCTCGAAGGGTTCGCATGCCCCACGCCGACGACGCCGCACCGCGGCTCCCGCGCGTCCGGCGCCTCCAGCTCGCCGACGCCCCGCAGGTTCTGCGGGCGTTCCGCTCCGACCCCGAGATGGCGAGACAGGGAGCCGTGACCACCCCTGAGGAGGCGGTGGAGTACGTGCGGCGGGTCAGCGACCCTGGCAGCGGCGTCGCCTGGGCGGTGTGCGGGCGCAGTGGTCTGGTGGGCGTCGTGGGCATCACCGTGGACCACGCGAACCGCAACGGGTGGTTCTGGTACTGGATGACCGCGGAGGCGCGTGGTCGTGGCTGGACCACCCGTGCGGCCGTGACCGTCGCGGACTGGGCGCTCACGGAGGGTGGTCTGGAGCGTCTGGAGCTGGGTCACCGCGTCAACAATCCTGCCTCGGGAGCGGTGGCCCGGGCCGCGGGGTTCGTGAAGGAGGGGACCGAGCGCGGAAAGTTCCTGATCCGGGGCGAGCGGATCGACGTGGACACCTACGGTCGTCTGCGTACGGATCCGTGGCCCGAGCGTGCTCGCCTTCCCCGGATTCCCTGAATCGAGTCAGCCCCAGGGATCCACGAGGGGAACACCGAGGGGCTCGAAGTCCTTGACGTTGCGCGTCACGACCGTCATCCCGTGGACGGCGGCCGTGGCGGCGATCAGCGCGTCCCTCTCGGGCCGGGGATCAGGAACGTGGAAGTGAGCCGCGTGCCTGGCGACCGCCAGGTCCACGGGAAGGATGCGGCCTGAGAACACGGGAAGCAGATCGTTCTCCAACCATCCGGTGAGCCGATCCGCCTGCGTGGCATCCTTGCGCCGTAGCCTGCCGATCCCGATCTCCACCTCCAGAACGGTGAGTGCGCTCAGGTGCATGTCCACGGGGGACCGGGCTGCGATCCACGCACGGACAGCGGGGTCTGCGCGTGCCGCTGACTTCCTCAGCTCGCTGATGACATTGGTGTCGAGCAGGTAGGTCACAGTTCCGGGACCCGGGGAGAGATGCGGGCGGGCTCGAAGTCCACCTCGATGTCCTCCTCCATGCTCAGGCGGTCCACCAGGGACTCACCCGAAGTGGTGAGGCGCCGGAACTCGTGGATCGACAGCAGCACGTAGGCCGGTTCGCCGCGGTCCGTGATGAGGACGGGATGCTCATTGGCCGCCCGTTTGGCTGCACTGACGTCGCGGTTGAACTCACGGGCCGTGATGGATGTCATGTGAATCTCCCGTAGGTACGTACCTGCAAGGCTAGGTGACCGGAGGAGGGAGGGCAAGAGGATCGTCACGGCCCGCGGTTCTCGCAGCCCTCCGCGCCGGTCAGCCAGTCCACCAGGTCCGGCCACACGGTGGTGCCCACATTGCGGCGGAGCAGGCCGTGGTGACCCACCCGCTGGGCCCCCAGCTGCTCGGGCGTGAACGTCCTGTGCTCCACGCGGGCGGCGGTCAGGTGGGAGGTCAGCGCGCGCATCTGCGCGGGGCTGGCCCAGGGGTCGTCCGAAGCACCCAGAGCCAGGACGTCCTGCGTGACGGCGGCGGCACGGGCAGCGGCGTCCATCGAGGGGTCGTCGAAGAAGTAGTTGCGGTGCCGGGCCCAGTTTCCCCACTCGGCCATGGCCGCGGTGGGCATGTCCTCGCCGATGCCCAGCCGTCTGCCGGGCATGTACCCCAGCGCTCGGCTCAGGGTGGGGCCTACCGCATGCAGCATCAGGGCCACGCGCAGCCGCTCCATCGGCGGGGTCAGGGTGCGGGTGTCCGCCACGTGGGAGGACACCACCGCGAAGCGGTCCAGGTGCTCCGTGCCGTGCCCGAGCACGAGGGCGTGCCCACCAATGCTGTGGCCCACCGCGGTCATCGGCAGCCCGGGGAAGTGCGAGTGAGTCCACTGCGCGACGGCGGGGACGTCCGTGGCCATCCAGTCCCGCATCCGCAGGTGCTCGTGTCGGCGCGGATCTCCGGAGCGTCCTGTACCCCGGTAGTCGTACGTGACCGCGGCCAGCCCCCGCGAGGTGAGGTATTCGGCAATGCTCGAGTAGAACCGCTCGGGGGTGGCGGTCGCCGGGTGCAGCACCACCACTCCCGTGGGCTCGGTGGCCGGTGTCCACACGGTCCCGCGAATCACGTCACCGGCCACGGGCAGGTGGAGGTCCGAGCGGGAGAAGTCGGCAGTGGCGCCGGTCACGGTGTCCATGGACGCCACTGTAACCGGCGAGTAGATAGGCAGGAGGCATCGGGGGGGACCCGGGAACCGGTGCCGCGCGGGCGCCCCCGCAGGGGAGCTGAGCCGCGCCGGGAAAGGTTGGACGAGCGTCGTCGTGGATGCGGCAGCCAGTGGCCGCGAACGGGGGTGGTGGGCGTCAGTCCAGGTAGAAGGCCGCGGCGTTGTTCCAGAAGACGTCCGCCACCTGCTCCGGGGTGAGCACCTCACGGATGAGGTCCAGGTCCTCGGGGCGGAAGGGGCGTCGGGCCCGCGTGGAGGGCAGGTCCGTGCCGACCATGAGCGCGGTCGGGTCCGTGGCCACGACGGCCCGGATGGTGGCCGCCGGGTCCAGCTCCACCCGTCCGAACCCGGTGGCCTTGACCTTGACACCGCGCTCCACGAGGCGCAGCAGCGCCGGGAGGCCGTCCTCGTGCATCCCGAGGTGGTCGATGCTCACCGCGGGCAGCGCCGCGATGCGGGGGAGGAGGGCGTCGTCGATGGCGCGGGCGTCGATGTAGAGCTCCGCGTGCCAGCCCACCAGGTGGTGGACGCGCCGCGCCAGGCGGTCGAGGTCGTCGAGATCCGCCGAGCCGCCGCGAGCCACGTTGAATCGCACCGCGCGCACACCTACCCCGTGCAGCCGCTCGATCTCCCGGTCGCTCGTGTCCACGGGGATCTGTGTGACACCCACGAAGCCCGGCCCGAGGGCCGCCAGGGCATCCACGAGATAGCCCTGGTCGAAGGCCTGGAAAGACCCGGAGACCACGGCCCCGCCCTCGATGTTCAGCCCTGCGGTGCGATCGCGGTAGTCCGCCACCGTGAACGGCTCCGGCAGGAACCCGTTGTTCTCTACGAGGGGGTGGGCGGGGTCGACGATGTGCAGGTGGGTGTCGAACAGGCGCTGGACCATGCGGGTCTCCTTCGAAGCGGTGCGATGCTGCGCGGGTCAGAACGGGTGGAACGGGGCGGGGGCTCGGGTGCTAGTCGACCACGGATCGCGGGGCGGCGGCATCCGTGGGTCGCGTCCCCACGAGTGCGACGCCGCGCACGAGTGCTCCCGACACGGCCAGGCCGCCCGCGAGGAGGAGGGCCGCCACGGCGTCGTGCTCGCCGAGCGCCCCGCCCGTGAGGAACCCGCCCACCAGGCAGCAGGTGACGATCCAGCGGTAGGCCGCCCAGGCCCTGCCCTGCTCCTGCGTGGACACCCCCGTGAGGAGCGTGCGCGAGGCGGCCGCGTTGAACACCCCGTTCGCGGCACCGCCCAGCAGGAAGAGGGGCGCACCGAGCCCGAACCCGGGCAGCCCCAGGGCCAGGACGAGGAAGACCGCGCCCATGCCGCCGGCGCCCGTCACGAGCACCACGGGCGCCGACCACCGCGGCACCCGGCCGGCGGCCTGGCCACCCAGGACCACGCCGAGCCCCCACAGGCCCCACGCCGCGCCGACCCACGCGGGGTCCCACCCGGCGTGGTGGGTGAGCACGAAGACCCCCGAGACGCCCTCGACGGACGTGGCGAAGACCGTGCACGTCAGCAGGGCCACCCCGGCCGCCCCGAAGGCCGCCGGGTGCAGCAGGCGGCGCAGGCCGAGCAGCGCGCCGCCGCCGGGTGATGCGTCCACCGGCAGGGGAGCGCGGCCGGTGACGCACACCGCGATCACGGCCAGCAGGGCGAACGTGGCGGCGTTGACGCACAGCAGCGGGGCGATTCCACCCACTCCGAACGCGATCCCGCCGAGCGCCGCACCGCACGCCTGCGAGAGCCCGTTGACCGTGGCCAGGTGCCCGCTGACCCGGCGATGGTCACGGCTGCGCACCGCGATGAGCTTGTTCGCCACGGGCGCGGTCAGCGCGGAGACGGCGCTCACGGCGGCCACGCACACCACGATCACGGCGTCCTGGCGTGTCACCGCCATGACCAGGAAGAGCGTGGCCTGCACGCCCAGGGAGGAAGGCCACCACCACCAGCGCAGCGCCCGGTCCACGAGCACCCCGCCGAACAGGCCCAGCCCGACGGCGGGCACGGTCTGGGCCAGCAGGATCGCGGCGAGCAGGTGCGGGGCGCCGGACTCCGCGGCGCGCAGGGAGAAGGCGATCGCGGCGACGTCGTCACCGCACGCGGAGACGAGCAGCCCCACCAGCAGGACGGCGAGGGACACGTCCCGGGGCGTCCGCGGCGGGGTCACGAGCGGTCGCTGAGGTGCAGGGGCAGCCAGAGGGTCTCCCACGCGGGGGTCTCCTGACTCTCGGACGCCGAGCGCCCGGGCAGCTCCTCCGGCAGCCAGTAGACGCCGGACGCGCGCTGCAGGTAGCCGTACTCCACGAGCTCGCGCCGCCAGAACGCCTGGTCCTCGACCACGGTCAGCAGGATCCGGTTGACCTCAGGCTCCGAGTAGGTGCGTCCCGCGGGGATCAGAGAGATCAGGTGCAGCAGCACGAACACGCGGGGGCGCCGACGAGCAGGGGTGTCCACCAGGCGCCCGTCACGGACGAACCGGGCGAGCACCCTCCGGTACTCGGCGTGGGCCCGCTGCCAGGCAGCGGCATCCACACCGGCGGGGGAGGGCGGTGCGGTGGCGGCGGCCTGCTCGGCAGGAACGGGTGGGGTACCGGGCCGGGCGTCCGGGGCCGACGCCGCGGTGCTGGGGACCGTGGCCCGGGAACCGGACGCGGCGGCGTCGTCCTCCGGAGGGTGCCTCTCCCGCAGAAGGTCCGCACGGGCGGAGGTGTAGTTCTGGCCGGTCGCGCTCATGCGGGCGCGCACCAGGTCCTTGAAGTCGCTGTGGTGAGTCATCTCGTACCTCAGCCGTGCAGAGCATCCCCAGCGTGCTCGCCCGGCCGGACGAGGTTCTTCAGCACAGTGCGACCCGAGAATTCTCTCCCCTTCGCCACGGCGCGGGAGCTGGGGTCCGTGCGCGGGCTGGGCGCTGGGTCGCGCCGTCTGCAGGCGAGTATGCCACACGTCACAGACCTGGGGGGGGCGAGGGATCAGCGGGGGCTGTCACTGGCGCAGCGCGGCGAATCCTTCGACTGCCATCCACAGGCCCACCAGCCCGGCGACCCACAGAAACGTGATCTTGGCTTCCCTCTCCAGGGTGGGGATCAGGGTGTCCAGCTTGGGCCAGATGCGGTCACCGAGCACCGCCGCGCCGCCGATGAGAACCAGGGCGGGCAGGATCATGATCACGCAGTATCCCGCGAGCAGGACAAGACGTGCGGGCCACCCGATGTCCATGGCGGTAATGATCCCGTTGGCGGCGAGGTAGGGGACCATGGTCGCCGCCTCGGTCAGGGAGGCGCCTGCTCCCAGCGCGATCATGGCTCCCGGGTGCAGGGATCGCGGTGCCGGGCGGGGACGGGACCGCTTGGCGGGATCGGGGGCGAGAACTCCGAAGAGGAGCAGCCCGATTCCGGCGATCAGCTTGAACCACTGGGCCGGGGCGCTGGCCCACAGGTGGGATGCCACATCCGAGAGGATGTCGAACCCGAGCGCGATCGCGACTCCCAGGGCGAAATAGATCAGAAGGACGGTGGCGAAGTAGAACGCCAGGGGTGCCACGTCCACGCGCCTCCGGGCGATGACGAGGACCAGGGGAATCACCAGGGTTCCAAGGCTCATGCTGTCCAGCAGGGCCAGGCCGATCAGCGGCAGGATGTCTCCCACGACGCCTCCTCGCGACGGTGAGCTGTTCTCGTACGATTGTATGAGACACCTGCACCATACACTTGTATGAGAGATGAGGTGGACATGAGGGGCACAGCAGAGGGGCCGGGAACCACTCCCACGCGGGAGCGGATCGCGGAGGCGGCCATCCGGGTCATCGACCGGCAGGGATTCGACGTGGTGAGCGTGCGGAGCGTCGCGCAGGAATCCGGGTTGTCCGCGGGGACCGTCCAGTACCACTTCGGTTCCCGCCGGGAGCTTCTGCTCGCGGCCCTGGACCGCTCCGTGGAGCGTCAGGTGCAGCGGGTGGCGCAGGCCCGGGGGGTGCACACTTGCCGTGCTTCGCTGACGCGCACACTGCGGGAGCTCCTGCCACTGGACGGTGTACGGCACGAGGACGCGGCCGTGTGGGTGAGTTTCGGGGCGGCGGCCTCCACACGGGAGTGGTTGGTGGAGCCCTACTGGGCTCACACGGAGTTGTTCCGGTCCATGGTGCAGGAGGCCCTGGAGCGTGCAGCGCACGAGGGCAGGCTCCGAGCGGGGCTCACACCGGGTGTGGCCGCACCTCTGGTCACGGCGCTGGTCAACGGTCTGACTCTCGACCATCTCAACGCACCGGGCCACGTCGGCGTGGAGATGGAGGCTGCGCTCGACCGGGGGCTGTCCCTCATCGTGAGCGACTGACGGGTCTGCACACCGGGGCCGTCCTCTCCCCACGCCGACGGGCCGGGGACCGAACGACCTGCCCCGGCCCGTCGGTGCGTGGTGCCGCGCCTCAGTTCGAGAACGTGTCCTGTAGCGTGCCCGCGGAGGACCACAGGGCCACGGAGTCGCCCTCGTCGTCCAGGGCCTCGGTGGCCAGGCCGTTGTAGTAGGCGTCCGCACGGTTGGTGCCGGGCCCGGTGTAGACGCGCAGCTGCTGCCCCGGGGCCAGGACGTAGCCGGGGCCCACCGTGAGGGTGTTGTCCTTGGTGTCCCGGACCCGGTAGCCGGAGACGTCCACGGCCAGCGCGGAGGTGTTCTGCAGGACCACGTGCTCCCCGTTCTCCGGCTGCAGGTCCCCGCCGAGGACGTCGTTCACCGCGCCCGAGACGCGCACGCCCGTGCTGTCCGGGAACGAGTCCAGGCCCTGCGCGTGGCGGGTGAACTGCACGGGGAAGTCCCCGGTGACCCGGTCCAGCCCCAGGGCCACCATCCGGTCGTAGGCCGCGGTCGAGTCCACCGTGTACACCCCGGCACCGAGCCCCGCCGCCTTGATGCGCCCCACCCCTGCGGCGTCCAGCAGGCGGTAGTCGGTGCCGAAGTTGTCCGCGTACGTGGCGACCTGCGCGAGGGTCGCGGCATCCGGCACCGTGTCCATGAGCTGCTGCAGCGGGACCTCCGGTGCCAGACGCGCGAACTGCTGGTTCGACGCCGCGTCGTAGCCCAGCACCTCCACCTTGCCGCAGTGCGCGAACCGGGCCCACGCGGGATTCCCGTGGAGGGAGTCCGCCACGACCTTCTCGATGCCCGGGGAGTTCTCCGGGGACTTGATCTCGACGAACACGCCGGTGCGCTCGGTGGCCACCCGGGCGGCGTCGTCGAAGTGGGGGATCTTCTCGCCCGCGAACGCGCCGGAGAAGTGGGAGCCGGCGTCCAACTGCTGCAGCTCGGCCCAGGTGAAGGACGTGATGGGGTCGTTCTCCCGCCCCGGGAAGACCTGCGCCACGTTCGTCGTGCGGGCGGGGACGTCGTCGTGGAAGACGAAGGGCACGCCGTCCGCGGAGAGCTGGACGTCCAGCTCGAAGTAGTCGGCCCGGGCGTCGCGGGCCTGGGTGAACGCGGAGACGGTGTTCTCCGGGGCGGTGCCCGCGGCTCCCCGGTGGCCGACCAGCAGCGGGGCGGGTGCGGGCTGGGGCGCGGTCACGGTCTGCTCGGACGAGCTGGGCGCTGCCGGAGCGGAGGCCCACGTGGGCGCCGAGAGCGGTGCGAGGACCGCGAGGGAGAGGGCGGCTGCGGTGCCGGCGCGGCGGAGCGCGGGAGCGGGGTGAGGGGTCATGCTGTGCCTTCCGTCAGGGGAATGGGTGGGTCCGGGGCGCCGGGCACCGCCGGGGCCGAACGCGTGCCACGGTGCTACCCCCGCGTAACAGCGAGCGGTCCGGAACGTGACGGGAACGTGAAACCCGCACGGGGGTCCGGAACGCGCGGGGCAGTGAGCGGGGGTGGAGCGGGCATGCAGGGGCGCCCGGGTGCAGCCCGGCCGGGTGTGTGCGGGTGAGATCGGTCCAGCCTCTCGGACGGATGGTCGCAGTGGGGCAGCGGGTGGCGCGGGCGCTCAGCCCAGAGGGTCGTCCGCGCCCCGGTGCAGGGCCACGCGCACCAGCCCCGAGGCGAGAACGGGCAGCTGCTCGGGGGTGACGAGGTCCGCGAGGGCGGAGGCGTCCTGCGGCAGGCCGAGGCGCCGGGCGCCGTCGAGCGCCTTCCTGTCCAGGTGCGGGGCCAGGACGGGCCAGACCCCCTGCGCCTCGCGCGCGAAGATGGCGGCGCCGGTGGGGCCGATGCCGGGGAACTCCTGCAGCCGTTTCAGGATGTCCTTCGGACCGTCGCAGGCCTCGCGCAGCCGTCGGAGGTCACCGCTCCAGGTGTCCAGGAGCAGGTCCGCGCCGTCCCGGAGCATGGTGGTGGTGCGCTCGTCGTAGCGCGCGTAGCCACCCCGACCCAGCGCGGCGATGAGCTTCCGGCGGGGCGCGGCGCGCACGGCTTCGGGAGTGCGGCACCCGGCCGCGAACAGCTCCCGCGCGGACGCCACGGCCACCCCGGCGCCGATGCGCGCGGAGAGCAGGTTGGCCAGCACGAGCAGCTGGTAGAGGGGAGCGGGGGAATCCTCCAGGGCGATCCCCGCCTCCTGCCCATAGGTGCGGTCGTGCCGCGCCAGCAGGGCGGCCACGGTCTCGGCGTGCGTTCGTGTCACGGCGGCGTACCTCTCGGTGCGGCCCGGGCGGGTGCTGCTCGGGGACGGGACGGGGACGACGGCGCCGCGGGACTTGCGCTACCGGGTCGCCCGGTCTCGGAACGGGAAACCACCCTACGGGCCGGGGGAGACCGCACGGAAGTCGGGCGTGTTGCCCACCCGCGGCGGCCGGCGCCTCCGCGCGGACGCGCCTCACGCCGCGGGGGAGGGGGCGATTCCGCTGGTGGCCGAGACCCTCGTGCGGGTCGGAGTCGGTGAATACACTGATGAATGATGCCGCCCCGTGAGCAGGTGCCCCCGGGCGCCCTCGGGCGGCGGTGAGCTCTTCAACCGGACACAACGGAAGGCAGCGCCATGGCAGAGACCAACGAGAACATCGACAAGGTCCGTTCGATCATCAAGGGCACCGGCATCGCCATGCTCACCCACGTGGACGACCACGGGCACCTGATCTCCAAGCCCATGGCCACGCAGGAGGTGGACTTCGACGGCACGGTGCGCTTCATTGCCGAGCGCTCTTCCGAGCAGGCCCTGAGCATCACGCAACGCCCCGACGTGAACGTCGCCTACTCGGGCAACGGTGCGTGGGTGTCGCTGAGCGGCAGGGCTCGGATCGTCAACGACACGGACAAGCTGCGCGAGCTGTGGAGCTCCTTCTCGGGCTCCTGGCTCGAGGGCGGGCCGGAGAACCCCAACAACATCCTCATCGAGGTGGACGGCGACACCGCCGAGTACTGGGACAGCCCGGGAAACAGCAAGGTCACCCAGGTGGCCAACCTCCTCAAGGCGAAGGTCACGGGCGAGACCGTGAACGGGGAGAACGAGGTGGTGGATCTCTGATCCACACCTGATGAGTGGGGGCCGCGCTCGCCGGCGGTGGGCGCGGCCCCTGTCGCCATCCCGTTCCCACCCAGGGCAAGCCGGCCCCGGGCAGGGGCTGACGAATGCACGACCCAGCCCGCGGCGGTGGGCGCTGAAAGGACACGGAATACGATGGAGACCTCCCTCAACAGCGGCTGGACCTTCCTGAACCAGATCGACTTCCCCTCCGAAATGGCGCCGTACCTGGTGCCGGGGGAGTCGCCGGTCGCATCCTTCAAGACCGTGCGGGACACCGCCACCTTCACGAACCGGCGCCTCATCGTGCGGGATGCCCAGGGGCTGCGGGGCAAGAAGATCGAGACCTACTCCATTCCCTACTCGAGCATCAGCATGTGGTCCACCGAGAACGCGGGCACCCTGGACGTGAACGCCGAGATCCAGCTCTGGACGCGCGCGGGGACGGTCAAGATCAACGTGGGCCGCAACATCGACGTGCAGGCCCTGGACCAGCTGATTTCCCGGTCCGTGCTCGGCTGACCTGCGCCGGAGGTGTCCCGCGCCGAGCGGCGCCTACCATGGGGCATGACCGTTCGCATGCTGACGATCCAGACCCTCGTGCCCGAGACCGTGATCCGGCAGGAGGACGTCACGCGGCTCTTCGCCGAGCAGCCGGGGATGACCCGGCTGGGTTCCCGGCTCGTGCGCTCCGCGTTCGGCGGCGCCGGGGTGGCCACGCGCCACACCGTTCTGCCGGAGCTGGGTGTCGCGGCCGCCAGCGCGTCCCATCCCGATTCCGCGCCCACGGCGGGTGCCGAACGGTTCACCGTGGACGACGACGCCCGGGCACCCCAGCGCGCCGCGCACCGCCCCGTGGCGTCCACGAACGGCGACGCCGCGCCGTCGCCGTTCGTGGACCCGGCCACCGGGCACCTGCTCTCGCCGGGGACGCACGCCCGGAACCAGCTCTACACGCAGCACGCCCGGCGCATGTTCGTGGCAGCCGCACGCCGGGCGCTGGAGGCCACGTTCCCGGGAGTCACCGCGGCGGACGTGACCCACGTGCTCACGGTGTCCTGCACCGGGTTCTTCGCTCCCGGCCCGGACGTGCGGGTGACCAAGGACCTCGGCCTGCCCGCGGACGTCAAGCGCATGCACCTGGGGTTCATGGGCTGCAACGCCGCCTTTCCCGCCCTGCAGGCCGCCCACGCCGCGTGCCGCGCGGATCCCGACGCCGTGGTGCTCGTGGTGGACGTGGAACTGTGCACGCTGCACCTGCACGTGCGCAACGACCCGGACACCGTGATGGGCAATGCCCTGTTCGCGGACGGAGCGGCCGCCGCCGTCGTCACGGCCCGGGACGTCGCGGGGACGGGGCCCGCACTGGAGCTCGTGGACTTCGAGACCACGCTGGCTCCGGTGGGCGAGGACGAGCTCGCATGGAGCGTGGGGGACGAGGGCTTCGAGATGATCCTGGGGACCTACGTGCCCCGCATCATCGACGACCACGTCACGGATGCGCTGTCGCCGCTGCTCGAGCGCACGGGACGCTCCGTCGAGGACATTCCGCGGTGGGCGGTGCACCCGGGCGGGCGCAGCATCCTGGACAGGGTGGAGGGCCGGCTCGGCCTCACGCAGGAGCAGATGGCACCCTCCCGGGACGTGCTGCGCGAGGTGGGGAACATGAGCAGCGCCACCATCCTCTTCGTGCTCGCCCGCATCCTGCGCACGGCCACCCCCGGTGACGTGGCGGCCATGGCGTTCGGCCCGGGTCTCAGCATCGAGAGCGCGCTGCTGCGCGTGCTCCCCGGGGATGACGTCGCGCGGTGAGGGATCCCCTGCTGCGCACCCGCTCCGTCTCCGAACCCGAGCTCATGGACGACCCGGCGTGCGATCCCGTGGCCCTGGACAACACCTACCGGTTGTTCGGCGTGATCAACCCGCTCGTGGCCTCGTGGCGCCCGGTCTACCGGCGGTTCCTGCGGCCCGTGCTGCGTCAGGCCGCGCGGGAGGGCCGGGTGGCCACGGTCCTGGACGTGGGCTGCGGGGGCGGCGACGTCGCGCGGGCCGTCTCGCGCTGGGCCGCCCGGGACGGGGTGGTCACCCGGGTCACCGCCATCGACCCGGACGAGCGGGCCATCCGGTGGGCCCGCGCCCACGACCGCGGTGCGGGAATCGACTACCGGGCCGTGGCCAGCGGGGAGCTCGTGGCCGCGGGGGAGCGCTTCGACGCGGTGCTCTCCAACCACCTGCTGCACCACCTGGGAGCCTCCGGCCTCGCGGCGGTGCTCGAGGACTCCCGGGCCCTCACCACGGGGGTTGCGGTGCACAACGACCTGCGCCGCAGCCGCGCCGCGTGGGTGCTCTACTGGCTGGGCACCCTGCCCCTGGCACGCGCCCGGACGTTCGTGCGCTTCGACGGGCTGCTCTCGATCCGCCGCAGCCACACCCCCTCGGAACTGGCCGCAGCACTGCCCCCGGGGTGGCGGGTCGTGCGGCAGCGGTTCTTCCGGCTGCTCGCCGTGCACACCGCCCGGAACCCGGCCCCCGCTCGGGCGGGCCGGGACTGAGACCAGGCAGCCGTGGAGCGCCCGGGCCGGACGTGGCCGCGCGCGGGCCGGCAGGACCGAACTCAGGCGGAGCCGGGCCGCGTGTCCTGGTCCCAGCCCTGCTGCGGGGTGTCGCACGTCTCCCGGAACACGAACTGGGAGGGGCGCTTGCGCTCGCGGCTGGACCAGTCGATCGCCGGGCGGTGGGTGCGCTCGGGCACGTAGCCCAGGCGGTAGACCGCCATCAGCTCCAGGTCCTCCGGGACGTGGAGCATGTCCACGATCCGCTGCCACTGGTGCGGGGCCTCCATGGGGAAGGACACGAACTGGATGCCCATGCCCAGCTCCACCGTGGTCAGCCACAGGTTCTCCATGGCCGCACCCATGCTGAACACCGAGTAGAAGCCGGACAGCTCCTCGGGGCGGTACTCGCCGCGCTCCAGCATGACCCCGATCAGCAGGGGTGAACCCGCCACGAGCTTGCGGTTCTCCTCGCCCAGCGTCTGCGGCACGCGCAGCTTGTTCATGAGCGCCTGGCCGGACGGTGTGAACGCCCTGGAGGTGAACGGGCGCAGCAGGGCGGGCAGCCTGTCGAACAGCATGCCGCTGCGCAGGGTGTCCATCTCCTTCTGGCTGAACCGGAAGTACTTCTTGTAGCGGTCGAAGAACGTGCCCGCGCCCATCACCTCGGTCATGCTCTCGCCACTGATGCGCGCGATGGTCTCGATGGTGCCCCGGTCCTCGATCAGCACGAACCGCCACGGCTGGCTGTTGAACTGCGACGGCGCCGCGGCCGCCGCACGGATCAGCAGCTGCTGGTGCTCGGGACTCACGGGGTCCGGGCGGAACGGGCCGTTGGTGGTCCTGCGGTTGAAGACCGCGTCCAGGAATTCCACGATTCACCTCCAGGCCAGCACGAGGCCGGCCGCGTAGCAGGGGGCCGCCGCGAGGGCGTCCCGGGTGTGGCGCCGCAGCGGCCGGGCACCGTGGCGCTGCAGCAGGACGAGGGGAGCCAGGGTGGGGAGCAGGGCCAGCGACGTCGCCGACCGGTTCCGCAGCCCCGCGGCGCAGGCCGCCGCTGTGAGACAGGCGGTGGTGGTGTACAGGCCGTGGTGGACCCAGCGGACGTCCGAGGTGTCCACCCACCCGGCGGCCACGGACGTGCCCAGGGCGCAGTTGGCGGCGTACGCCCCGGCGGCGGCCGTGACGAGAGTGCGCACAGGGTTCATGGCTCTCCTTCGCGACGGCGGTCCCTCTCTCCTCATCGTGTCACACGTCACGCGGGGCGAACGGTGCCGGATGTGTGGCAGGAGCGGTCAGGGCGTCGGTTCCGGGCTGGGACAGGGTCACACCACGTGCGGGGCCGCCCACCGGATCGGTGGGCGGCCCCGCACGCGTGCAGCGACGACGTGCACCGAGCGGCTCACTGCGGGGGGAACTCCCCGGAGTGCACCACGCGACCCGTGGCGGCGTCGTAGTGGAAGGTGGAGACGGCCCTGCCGCGGGGCGCCGCGTTGGCGTCTCCCTCGAGCGGGTACCGGTAGGTGACCTTGAGCGTGGCGTCGTCCACGCGCTCCACCTTCGGTTCGAAGCCGAAGTGGGTTGCGGACGCGGTGCCCAGGTAGAAGCCGTTGGAGAACAGCATGATGGTCTCCGGGGAGGACACGGTGCCGCCGGCGGCCACCACGGAGATCCACGAGAGGTCAGCGCAGCCGTCGTAGGTGGAGGTGTCCGCCGAGTCGATGGCCCACCCGGGATTGTTCGGCTCGTCCGGGCCGAACGGCGGCGGGAGCAGGGGAGCTGCCGTCCGCAGGGCGTAGTCGGGAGAGTCGTTGGGGCAGCCGTCGGAGGCGGCCTGCGGCCTGGACTCCGGGGCGGGTGCGGACGCGGTGGCGGGTCCTGCGATGCCCCCGGCCAGCAGGAGGGCTCCTGCGGCGGCAGCGGTGGTGCGGGTGGAAAGACGGATGAGGTGTCCCATGACGTGACTCCTGGTGTTTTCCGTACGATCACCGTTCGGCGACCTGGTTCCACACTGGGGGGCTCGGCCAATAATGTGCAATAGCAAACGGCGGGTTCGGAGGGATTTCGCTCGACCGCTGCCCGGAACCGGCGGTGTCCTCCCACGTCAGTGAGGGGATGTGCGCCAGGTCACGGTTGGGTCACGGTGCTGGACCGGACCCGTGACCGGGCGGTGCCCCGTGTCTCAGCCGATGCCCGGGGGCCACTCGCCGGCGTGGTCGATGGACTCCGTGGACTCGTTCCAGGTGTAGGTGGAGACCGCGCGCCCGCTGGCATCGGCGTTGCTCTCGTTGCCCTCCACGTAGGTGTAGGTCACTTGGATGGAGGAGTCGTCGAGTCGGTCCGTGGTCGGGTAGAAGCCGATGGCCTGGGACGTGGTGGTGCCCAGGTAGTCGCCGTTGTGGAACAGCATCTGGGTGTAGGGGGAGGACGCCGTGGCGCTCTTGATGGACAGGGTCACCCAGGACAGCGTCGAGCACGAGTCGTAGGTGCTCAGGTCCATGGCCACCCAGTCGGTTTTCTGGTGACCGTCCGGGAAAGGCGGGGGCACCTTGCCGATGTTGTCGTTCACGGCCTTGGTGGCGTTCGAGTCCGCGCACGACTCCGACGGCTCCGCCGACTTCGAGGCGTTCTGCTTCCCCACCGCCTCCCCGGCGGGGGACGCCATCTCCGTCTGCCGGTCCGTCACCTCGGGCGTCGGCGCGCTGTCCTGGGTGCTCTCCGCCGCGGGCGACGCCGCCTCGGAGCGGATGCCCGAGGTGGGCCCGTCGTCGATCACCGAGGTGGTGGACATGGACCGGGGTTCGTCGGTGCTGTCGCTGCCGCACGCGGTGAGGGTGCCCGCGCCGAGGACGAGGAGCGTGACCGCCGTGGCGAGTGTGCGGGAACGGTTCATGGGAGGCCTCTCGTGCCATCGTGCCCCCGCGTTCTCGCGGGACGGCTACAGCGTGCCCCCTTTCATTCGCGAGTGCAATCCCACCATGTCATTGCATGGAATGTGTCGGGTCCCGGCTTCGTCCTGGGGTGGGTGGAATACCGGGAGGCCCGTTGCCGCTTCCATCAGTAGCCTGATGACCCGGGGCTGCCGGGTCACCGATGTCAACGGGGGGAGAACCGCATGGCGGGAATGCGCCAGGTGACGGGTCTGACCGTCGAAGAGCTGGCGATCCACGCGGGAGCCACGCTTGTGCCAGGCACCCGCGCGGCGGAGCAGGTTGCCGCGGTTCGGATCGGCGGGATCTCGGAGGTCCACACGGAGGTGCGCCCCGGGGACCTCTTCGTGGCGCTGCAGGGGCGCCGCCGGCACGGGGCGGCGCGTGCCGAGGACGCCGTGGCCGCCGGAGCGAGCGCGGTGCTCACCGATCCCGCCGGGGCACGGGTCCTGCGCGACGCCCCCGGCGTCCCGCTGCTGGTGGTCGCGGACCCGCGCGCCGCGCTGGGGCCGCTCGCGTCCCTGCTGCACGGCCATCCCTCCCGTCACCTGCCGGTCTTCGGGATCACGGGGACCAACGGCAAGACCACCACGGCGTACATCCTGGAGGCGGCGATGCAGCAACTGGGGCGGCGCCCCGGTCTCCTGAGCACACCGGAGACCGTGGTGGGCACGCAGCGCGAGCCCAGTGGCATGACCACCCCGTCGGCGCCCCACGCCCAGGAGCTGCTGGCCAGGATGCGCGCGGCGGGCAACCGGTCGGCCGTGATGGAGGTCAGCAGCCACGCCCTGGACCAGGAGCGTGTCACCGGCATCCGCTTCGACACGGTGGCCTTCACGAACCTCACGCACGAGCACCTGGACTACCACGGGAGCATGGAGTCCTACTTCCGGGCCAAGGCGCGCCTGTTCACGCCGGACTTCGCGTCCCGCGCGGTGATCGTGGTGGACGACGACGCCGGGCGGTGCCTCGACCGCCTGGCCCGCAGCAGGGGGCTGGAGACCACGACCCTGAGCACCCGGACCGAGGCGGCCGCCACGTGGCGCGTGCACGGGACTCCGGGCTCGGACGACTTCACGCTGCGGGGGTCACGGGGGAAGCTGCCGCTGCGCTCACCGCTGCCGGGGGAGCACAACCGCGTGAACACCGCCGTGGCCGCGCTCGTGCTCCTCGGCGCCGGGTGCTCCCAGCCGGAGGTGGCCCGCGCCCTGGACGGGCCCGTGAGCGTACCCGGCAGGATGGACCGGGTGGATCTGGGCCCGCACGGGCCCACGGTGCTGGTGGACTTCGCGCACACGCCGGACGCCACCGCCAAGTCCGTGTCCGCGCTGCGTGCCAGGACCCGGGGCAGGCTCGTGGTCACGGCCAGCAGCGGCGGGGACCGGGACAGGGCCAAGCGTCCCCTGACGGGCCGCGCCGTGGTCGAGGCGGGGGCGGACGTCGTGCTGGTCACGGACGACAACCCCCGCTCCGAGGACCCCGCCGCCATCCGTGCGGAGGTGATGGCGGGTGTGCGGGCGGGCGTGCGGGCCCGGCGGGCCGCCGGTCTGCCCGAGCCACAGGTCGTGGAGACGGCATCGCGCAGGGAGGCGATCCGCACCGCCCTGGAACTCGCCGGCCCCGACGACACGGTGGCGCTCTACGGCAAGGGCCACGAACGCTGGATGGAGATCGGGCCGCAGGGTGGCCGGGTCCCGTTCGTGGACCGCGAGGAGGTGCTCGCGGCCGCCGCACCCAGGGGCGGGGCGGCGTCGTCGTGAGAGCGGGGAGAAGGTGCTCCCGGTGCTGGGGGTGGTGACCCCTGGGCGGCCCGCCGTAGTCTGTGCGTGCGCGCGACCGCGCGCCGGTCGAGAACCTGGCAAGGAGCACACCATGACGCAGCCCATCCCGGACCCGAACCCCCTGGACACCCCGGACGCCGCGGACGAGGCGTTCCGCGAGGACGAGCTCATCGAGACCACCGGTGACGAGGACTCCGCCTGGGAGGAGGACGACGCCCAGTGGGGTGAGGACGCCGATCCCCTGCGCCATCCCGAGGAGGCGGGCGTGGAGCAGGTCGTTGAGGAGGACACGGTGCTCGAGCCGGCCAGCACCCCCGAGACCGAGGACCCGGAGATCCAGGCGCTCGTGGACGATCCGCAGGCGGACCGTGAGGTCAACCGGTCCCTCCAGGACGGCGCGGAAGACCCAGCGGATCCCATGGAGTGACGTCGCGGGGACCCCGCACGACAGCGTGCAGTTCCTCCCGCAACGGACGGCCGGCGACCCGTGGTCCCGGCCGTCCGCGGCGCCCGGGGGAGGGAGCGGAGAGGTGGCACACAGGTGGTTCCCGTGCGGGTCGGAACGACGGTCTATTCTTGACGCATGTCTCGATTCAGCCCGCTGGAGTGGCCGGTCATCCGCCAGCTCCGCACCGGGGACCGCACCGGCCGCAGCTCCGCGGTGCAGTCCCAGCACACCCGGGAGATCACTGCCCGCACCGCCACGGCGGACCGTGTGGTGCAGAGCATCTGCCCCTACTGCGCCGTGGGATGCGGCCAGAAGGTCTACGTCAAGGACGAGAAGGTCATCCAGATCGAGGGAGATCCGGACTCGCCGATCTCCCGCGGCCGACTGTGCCCCAAGGGATCGGCGAGCGAGCAGCTCGTGAACTCCCCGGGCCGCCAGACCCGGGTGCTGTACCGCGCACCGGGTGCCTCGGACTGGCAGCCGTTGGAGCGCGAGACCGCGATTGACATGATCGCCGACCGTTTCATCGAGGCTCGCCGCCGCGGCTGGCAGGACGCCGATGAGCAGGGCCGTCCGCTGCGCCGCACCATGGGCATCGCGTCCCTGGGCGGCGCCACGCTGGACAACGAGGAGAACTACCTCATCAAGAAGCTGTTCACCGCGGCTGGTGCCGTGCAGATCGAGAACCAGGCCCGGATTTGACACTCCGCCACGGTTCCCAGTCTGGGAACCTCCTTCGGTCGCGGCGGCGCCACCCAGTCGCTGCAGGACATGGCGAACGCGGACTGCATCGTCATCCAGGGATCCAACATGGCCGAGTGCCACCCCGTGGGATTCCAGTGGGTCACGGAGGCCAAGGCGCGCGGCGCCAGGGTCATCCACGTGGACCCGCGCTTCACCCGCACCTCGGCGGTCGCTGACAAGCACCTGCCCATCCGTGCGGGCTCCGACATCGTGCTGCTCGGCGCGCTCATCAACCACGTGCTGAGCAACGACCTCTGGTTCCACGACTACGTGCTGCACTACACGAACGCGGCCACGCTGATCTCGGAGGACTTCGAGGACGCCGAGGACCTGGACGGGCTGTTCTCGGGCTACGACCCCGAGACCGGCACGTACCACCTCAAGTCCTGGGGGTACCAGACCGAGGACGAAGGGGAGGGCCACCAGGCGGACGAGCAGCGCAACAAGGGTGACGAGGAGCGCGCCAAGGCCGGCGGTCAGCAGTACGGCAGCGGCGGCGCGCCCGTGGGAGCGGGCAAGCTCGTGCGGGACGAGACCCTGCAGCACCCGCGCACCGTCTTCCAGATCCTCAAGCGCCACTTCGCCCGCTACACCCCGGAGATGGTGCAGGAGACCTGCGGCATCGCCGTGGCGGACTTCGAGTACCTCGCGCGCTCCGTCACGGAGAACTCCGGGCGGGACCGCACCACGTGCTTCGCGTACGCCGTGGGGTGGACCCAGCACACGCTGGGCGCGCAGTTCATCCGCACGGCATCCATCCTGCAGCTGCTCCTGGGCAACATGGGCCGGCCGGGCGGCGGCATCATGGCGCTGCGCGGGCACGCGACCATTCAGGGCTCCACGGACATCCCCACGCTGTTCAACCTGCTGCCCGGGTACCTGCCCATGCCGTCGGTCACGGCGCAGACGTTCGACGACTACGTGGACGGCATCCGCACCACCACCCAGAAGGGCTACTGGGCGGACGCCAGGGCGTACTCGGTGAACCTGCTGAAGTCGTGGTGGGGAGATGCCGCCACCGCGGAGAACGACTGGGCCTACGACTACATCCCCAGGATCAACGGGGCCCACGGCACCTACCAGACGCTGATGGCCATGCTGAAGGACCAGGTGGACGGGTACTTCCTGCTCGGCCAGAACCCTGCCGTCGGCTCCGCCAACGGGCGCCTGCAGCGCATGGGCATGTCCCACCTGAAGTGGCTCGTGGTCCGGGACCTCAACATGATCGAGTCCGCCACGTGGTGGAAGGACGGGCCGGAGATCGCCTCGGGGGAGCTGAAGACCGAGGACATCGACACCGAGGTCTTCTTCATGCCCGCGGCCACGCACGTGGAGAAGTCCGGTTCGTTCACCCAGACGCAGCGGCTCGTGCAGTGGCGCCACCAGGCGGTGGCACCGCCCGGGGAGGCCCAGAGCGAGCTGGAGTTCTTCTACGAGCTCGGCCAGCGCATCCGCGCCCGGGTGGCGGACTCGGACGACCCCCGTGACCGTCCGCTGCAGGACCTCACGTGGGACTACCCGCTGACCGAGGACGGCGAGCCGGACGCGGAGGCCGTGCTCGCGGAGATCAACGGCCGGTTCCTCACGGGTCCCCGCGCCGGTGAGCCGTTGAGCTCCTACACGCAGATGACGGACGACGGCAGCACCGCCGGCGGCTGCTGGATCTACACGGGCATCTACGCGGACGGTGTGAACCGCGCCGCCATGCGCGTGCCCGGGCAGCAGCAGGACGAGATCGCCTCGCAGTGGGCGTGGGCCTGGCCCGCGAACCGCCGGATCCTCTACAACCGCGCCTCCGCGGACCCCCAGGGCCGGCCCTGGAGCGAGCGCAAGAAGCTCGTGTGGTGGGATCCTGGGAAGAAGACGTGGACGGGCAAGGACAACCCGGACTTCCCCCTGGACCGCGAGCCCGGCAGCACACCGGACCCGCAGCAGGGCGGGCCGGCCGCGCTCGCCGGGGACGACCCCTTCATCATGCAGGCGGACGGCAAGGGCTGGCTCTTCGCTCCCAAGGGCATGATGGACGGGCCCCTGCCCACGCACTACGAGCCGCAGGAGTCCCCCGTGGACAACCCGGTGTACGCGCAGCAGCAGAACCCCGCGCGCATCATGTTCCCCCGGGAGGACAACCTGTCCGCGCCCAGCGGTGACGCACCGGGCACGGACGTCTACCCGTTCATGTTCACCACCTACCGGCTGACCGAGCACCACACGGCCGGCGGCATGAGTCGGTGGTTGCCGTACCTGTCCGAGCTGCAGCCCGAGATGTTCTGCGAGATCTCCCCGGAGCTCGCGGAGTTGAAGGGTCTGGAGCCGTACGGGTGGGCCACGATCGTGTCCCCGCGCTCGGCCATCGAGGTCAAGGTGCTGGTCACGGACCGCATGAAGCCGCTCACCGTGGGAGGCAAGACGATCCACCAGATCGGTCTGCCGTACCACTGGGGTGCGGGCACGGACGCGGTGGTCACGGGCGACGGCGCGAACGACCTGCTGGGCATCACGCTGGACCCGAACGTGCAGATCCAGAACTTCAAGACCGGTTCGTGCGACATCCGCCCCGGCCGCAGGCCGCAGGGAGCCGCCCGCGACGAGCTGGTGCGCGAGTACCAGCGGCGCGCGGGACTCACCATCATGACCGGCATGGAGCGCATCACGGACCCCGAACGCGAATTGAACGAGGACCCGTTGCGAGCACGCGACAGCGGGGACGTTGCAGGACGGTCCACGGCCTACCGGCCGGGGCAGGACGCCACGGAGCAGGAAGCAGACAAGTGAGCACGGACCGCATGACGCCCACCTCCGCCTTCGCGGACGACACCCACTGGGAGCATCCGCATCCCCGGCGCGGGTTCTTCACGGACACCTCCATCTGCATCGGCTGCAAGGCCTGCGAGGTGGCGTGCAAGGAGTGGAACCGCAACCCGGTGGACTCGGACTACGAGATCCTGGGCTCCTCCTACGACAACACGGGCGGCCTGGGGGCGGACACCTGGCGTCACGTGGCATTCATCGAGCAGTCCCAGGAGCGCATCGAGGAGGCCCGGGAGTCCGGGCGCGCCCTCGTGAACCTGGGGATGCCGCGCGTGGGCCCGCCCGCGCCGTCGCCGGCCCCGGCCTCCACCGGGTGTGCGTGCGGACCAGCCGCACCGGCGGACGACGCCGCCGGGTCCGGGTGTGCCTGCTCGGGCCCGTCCTCGGCGACCACCGCACCCGCGACCGCCGGCTGCGGATCCGCCGACGGCTGCGGCTGCTCCTCCGGGGGAGCGGGCGGCGCAGCAGCGGGCACCGCGGAGGGCGGCTCCCCGGTGCTGGACACCCCTGACTTCCGGTGGCTCATGTCCTCGGATGTCTGCAAGCACTGCACCCACGCCGGGTGCCTGGACGTGTGTCCCACCGGTGCGCTGTTCCGCACCGAGTTCGGCACCGTGGTGGTCCAGGAGGACATCTGCAACGGCTGCGGCACGTGCGTGGCCGGCTGTCCCTTCGGTGTGATCGAGCGCCGGGACGACGGTCTCGTGGAGCCCAAGACCCAGCGCGGGACCCCGCCCATGCCGGACACGGTCAAGGTCCCGCAGGACGGCATCGCCCAGAAGTGCACCCTGTGCTACGACCGCATGAAGGAGGACCAGACCCCCGCGTGCGCGCAGGCGTGCCCCACCACCTCCATCAAGTACGGCGAGCGCGAGACCATGCTCGAGTCCGCCCAGCAGCGTGTGGCGCAGCTGCACGAGCAGGGCCGCACCGAGGCGCGGCTCTACGGCGCCAACCCCAAGGACGGCGTGGGCGGCACGGGCTCCATCTTCCTGCTCCTGGACGAGCCGGAGGTCTACGGCCTGCCGCCGGACCCCCGGGTGCCCACGGCGGACCTGCCGCGCATGTACCGGCGCGCCGGTGCCGCAGTGCTGGGGATGCTTGCGCTGGGAGCCGCGGCCTTCACGGTGGGTGATCGCCGATGAGCGTCTCGCCCTACGACAGCTACCGGCCACCGGAGGAGCCGCGGCGCAGGCGGCGTCGCCGCAACCGCCCGCCCGGGGGAGGCGCCTTCCGCCGCGGCGGGGGCGACGGCTCCCGCGAGGTCGCCATGGTGCCGGAGCCGGAGTTCACCTCCTACTACGGACGGCCGATCGTCAAGGCCCCGCCGTGGGACTCGAAGATCGCCACGTACCTCTTCCTGGGTGGGCTCTCGGGCGGCTCCGCGATCCTCGGGCTCGGTGGCTACCTGACCGGCCGGCCCACGATGCGCCGCAACGCCCGGCTGAGCGCTCTGACCGCGGCGGGGCTGGGCGGCATCGCGCTGGTCGCGGACCTCGGTCGGCCCGAGCGGTTCCTGCACATGATGCGCACGTTCAAGCCCACCTCGCCCATGAGCATGGGGTCGTGGGTGCTCGCCTCGTTCTCCACGAACGCCGGGGTGGCGGCGGCCGTGGAGGTGGACCGCATGACGGGAGAGCGGCTGCCCCTGGGACCGTTGCGTCCCGTGCTGCACGCCCTCGAGCTGCCCACGAGCGTGGCCGCCGGAGTGCTCGGCGCGCCCATGGCCACGTACACCGCCATGCTGCTCAGCGACACCTCCGTGCCCACGTGGCACGAGATGCACGGGCACCTCGCGTTCGTGTTCGCGAGCTCGGCGTCCCTGGCCTCGGGTGGGCTGATCCTGGTCACCACGCCCACGTGCGAGACAGGGCCCGCGCGCTTCTTCGCCGTGGCCGGTGTGGCCGGGGAGCTCGCGGCCATGCACGTGATGAAGAACGCGATGGACCCCGTGACGGTGGAACCGATCGAGCAGGGCAGGCCGGGGCAGTGGCTCGAGTGGAGCGAGCGGCTCTCGATCCTCGGCGGCCTCGGTGCGCTCCTGGGCGGACGACGCCGGTGGGTCGCCGCGGTTTCCGGCGCCGCCCTCGTCGCCTCCTCCGCACTCACCCGCTTCGGAGTGTTCTGGGGTGGCAAGGAGTCCGTGAAGGACCCGAAGTACACGGTGGTCCCGCAGCGCAACCGCCTCAACAAGCGCCGGGCGCAGGGCATCACCGACGACTCGATCACCACGGGCCCGCCGAACAGTGTGCAGGTAGGGCTCGGTGACTTCGACTGAGAAGGAGGGCGAGGCTGTGAAGCAGCCAGTGCAAACGGGGGTCGCAGCGGTGTTCCTCATGCTCGGTGTCGTCTATCTGCTGACACTGGACAGCAAGGTCATAGCCGTTCCCTTCCTGCTCATCGGCATCGGGGTTCTCCTCACCGGGTGGTTCTCCCGTCGCGGTGGACCCAGGGGGTAGGAGTAGACCGCCCGGCTCAGGCCACGGTGACGTACGGAGCGGAGTCGTCCTCCCGCACGGTGGTCTCGCCGATCACCGGGTAGCCCGGCACCTCACCGACCACGAGGAGCCCGCCGGAGGTCTGGGCGTCCGCGAGCAGCAGGAGGGTCTCCTCCGAGATCCCGGGGTTCGCCGCAAGGTACGGGCGCACCCAGTCGAGGTTGCGCCGGGTGCCGCCGGAAACGAAGCCGTCCCGCAGGGCGTCCGCGGCGCCCTCGACCAGGGGAACAGCGGCGGCGTCAATCGTGGCTGCCACACTGGAGGCGCGGCACATCTTGTAGAGGTGGCCGAGCAGTCCGAAACCGGTGACGTCCGTGCACGCCTCGACGCCGGCGGCCAGCGCCGCGGCGGAGGCGTCCCGGTTGAGGGTGGTCATGGTCTCCACGGCGGCGGGGAACACCTCTCCCGTGGCCTTGTGCCGGTTGTTGAGCAGCCCCACGCCCAGGGGCTTGGTGAGGGTGATCGGCAGACCGGGCCGGGCGGCGTCGTTGCGCAGCAGGCGCTGCGGGTCCGCCGTGCCCGTGACCGCCATGCCGTAGGTGGGCTCGGGCGCGTCGATGGAGTGGCCCCCGATCACCGGGCAGCCCGCCTGCGTGGCAACGTCCAGGCCACCCTGCAGGACCTCGGACATCAGCTCCATGGGCAGCAGCTCGCGCGGCCAGCCCACCAGGTTGATGCCCACCACCGGGGTGCCACCCATCGCGTACACGTCCGAGAGGGCGTTGGCGGCGGCGATCCGCCCCCAGTCGTAGGCGCTGTCCACCACGGGGGTGAAGAAGTCCGCCGTGGACAGCGCGGCGAGATCCGGGCGCACGAGGACGGCCGCGGCGTCGTCGCCGTCGTCCAGGCCCACCAGGACGTCCGGGGCGTCCTGACCCGTGAGTCCGCGGACGGCGTCCTCCAGCTCGCCCGGCGGGATCTTGCACGCGCAGCCGCCGCCGTGGGCGTAGCTCGTGAGCCGCCCGACGCGGGGCCGTGCGACCTCCCGTGGCTCGTGGGCGGGGGAACCGGGAACTGCAGGGTGACCACTCATGGCGCCAGTCTAGGAACCCGCTCCGACAGCCTGCTGATCGGTGTGCCCCCGCGCGGTGATACATTCGCTGGCGGAGGCGTCCGTGTCCTGGTGGGCGCCCCGGTCTTCAAAACCGGTGAGACCGAGCACCTCGGTCTGGCGGGTTCGATTCCCGTCCGCCTCCGCCAACCACCCGCGCGACGTTCGTGCGACAGTTCCGCGGCGCCGCGGCGCGCACCGTCGTGCCGCACCCCTGAGGAGCACCGTGAGCACAGAGGACCCCCGCCGCCGCATCCCCCGCACGGACCGCGTTCTGGCGGATCCCGTGGTGCGGCGCGCCGGGTCCGGCCTGGCGGAGGCCGAGGTGCACGGCGCCGTCGTCGCGGCCCAGGCCCGGGCGCGTACCGGGGAGATCGCTCCCGAGGACGTGGTGACCGCCGTGGTCGACGAGCTGTCCGGGCGCGGTGCCAGCTCACTCACCCCCGTGCTCAACGCCACGGGAGTCGTGGTGCACACCAACCTGGGCCGCGCGCCCCTCTCCGATGCCGCGCGGCAGGCCCTGCAGGACGCCTCCGGCTACGTGGACGTGGAGCTGGACCTCACCACCGGGCAGCGCTCGAAGCGCGGGGTCGCGGCGCGGGAGGCGCTGCTGGCGGCGTGCCCGGCCGCGGAGGACGCGCTGGTGGTGAACAACGGCGCGGGCGCCCTCGTGCTCGCCACCACCGCGCTGGCCGGGACGCGCGAGGTGGTCATCAGCCGCGGGGAGTTCGTGGAGATCGGCGCGGGCTTCCGGCTCTCGGACCTCATGGAGTCCACGGGCGCGCGGCTGCGCGAGGTGGGCACCACCAACCGCACCCACCCCTCCGACTACCGGGACGCCCTGGGCCCGGACACGGGCTGCCTGCTCAAGGTTCATCCGAGCAACTTCCGGGTGGACGGGTTCACCTCCGCCGTGCCGCTGGCCGAGCTGCGCGCGCTCGCGGACGAGTTCGCCGTGCCGCTCGTGGTGGACGTGGGCAGCGGACTGCTCACCCCGGATCCGTCGTTGCCCCACGAGCCGAGCCTCGCGGAGGCCCTGGAGGCGGGGGCGGACGTGGTCATCGCCAGCGGGGACAAGCTCTTCGGCGGGCCCCAGGCGGGGCTCCTGCTGGGCCGTGCCGAGACCATCCAGCGCCTGGCGCGGTTCCCGCTGGCCCGGGCGGTGCGAGCGGACAAGCTCACCCTGGCCGCCCTCGAAGCCACCCTGCGAGGTGGAGCCACCCCGGTCGAGCGGGCGCTGCACGCGGACCCCGACCGGCTGCGCGAGCGGTCCGAGGCGCTCGCGGCCGCGGTGGGTACGCAGGTGGTGGCCCACGACGGCCGTGTGGGCGGCGGGGGTGCCCCCGGTGTGCCGCTGCACGGCTGGGCGGTGCGCCTGCCGGAGGGGGCCGCGCGGGCCCTGAGGCTCGGCACCCCCGCCGTGCTGCCCCGCGTGCACGACGGCGGGTGCCTCCTGGATCTGCGCTGTGTCCCGGAGGCCCGGGACGCCGAGCTGACCCGCGCCGTGACGGCCGCCCTGGAAGGGGTGCGCTGATGCACGTGGTGGCAACGGCCGGGCACGTGGACCACGGCAAGAGCACCCTGGTCCGGGCGCTCACGGGCATCGAGCCGGACCGCTGGGACGAGGAGAAGCAGCGGGGGCTCACCATCGATCTCGGCTTCGCGTGGACCGAGCTGCCCTCCGGGACGCACGTGGCGTTCGTGGACGTCCCAGGGCACGAGCGCTTCCTGGGCAACATGCTCGCCGGGGTGGGCCCCGCCCCCGTGGTGTGCTTCGTGGTGGCCGCGGACGAGGGCTGGCAGGAGCAGTCCGGGGACCACCGGGACGCCCTGGCCGCTCTGGGGATCAGCCACGGTCTGATCGTGGTGACCAAGGCGGACCGGGCCCCCGATCGGGTGGGCGCCGTCGTGGCCCGGGCCCGCGCGGAGCTGGCCGCCACCGGCCTGCGGGACGCCCCCGCGGTGGCCGTCTCTGCCGTGGAGGGCACGGGCCTGGACGAGTTCCGCGAGGTCCTCGACGCCGTGCTGTCCCGCGTGCCGGCGCCGGACCCCCGGGCGCGCGTGCGGCTGTGGATCGACCGCGCCTTCACCATCTCCGGGGCGGGCACCGTGGTCACCGGCACCCTCACGGCGGGGACGCTGCGCGTGGGGGACCGCCTGGGCCTGCGGGGCGCGGCGGGGGAGGAGACCGTGACGGTGCGCTCCCTGCAGAGCCAGAACAGCTCGGTGCAGCAGATCGGGCCCACCAACCGGGTGGCCGTGAACCTGAGGGGCACCAGCAGTCGGGGCATCCACCGCGGGGACGTGCTCGTGACCCCGCAGGCGTGGCCCGACACGGACGTGCTGGAGGTCCGCCGGAACGGGGGAGCCCCGTTCACGGAGGTTCCCGAGGAGGTCGTGGTCCACGCCGGCACCGCGGGCGTGGGGGCGCGGATCCGGCCGCTGGACGCGGACCACGCCCGTCTCCAGCTGGAGCATCCCCTCGTGCTCGTGCCCAGCGACCGCCTGGTGCTGCGCTGCCCCGGAGCGCGCGTGGCCGTGGGCGGTGCGCGGGTGCTGGACGTCGACCCCCCGGCCCTGGACCGGCGGGGCGCCGCTGCACGCGAGGCGGCCCGGCTGGCCACGGTCCCGGACCACGGCGATCCCGTGGCGGAGACCATCAAGCTCGGGGCCGTGCCGGTCGAGCGGCTGCGGCGGCTCGGCTTCCAGGTCTCCGACACCGCCGAACCTTCCGGGGACGTGGTGCTCGCCCAGGGGTGGTGGCTCCACGCACCGCGCCTGGCCGAGTGGGCCGAGACCCTGACCCGGGCCGTGACCTCCGTCCACGAGCGGGACGCCCTCTCCCGCGGGCTGCCCCGGGGAGCGGCCGCGGCCGTGCTGGGGACACCGGGGTCCGAGCTGCTGGACACCGTGGTGCGCGCGGCCGGGCTCGTGGAGCGCGACGGCTTCCTCACCGTCCCCGGCCGGGCCACCGGACTGGGCGCCGCCGAGACGGGGGTGGCCGCGGTCGAGGGGCGGCTGCGTGCCCGGCCCTTCGCGGCTCCCGAGGCCTACGAGCTGGCGGAGCTGCACCTCGGCCCGCGCGAACTGGCCGCGGCGCAGCGGGTGGGCAGGCTGCTGAGGCTGCCGGGCGACGTCGTCCTGCTGCCCTCCGCGCCCGCGCTCGCCATGCGCGAGCTGGCCCGGCTGCCGCAGCCCTTCACCACGAGCCAGGCGCGGCAGGCGTGGGACACCACCCGCCGCGTGGCCATCCCGCTGCTCGAGCACCTGGACGCGAAGGGCTGGACGCGGCGCGAGGACGGGACCCGCCGGAGCATCGTGCGCTGAGGGGCGGTGCGCTGAGGTCCTGCCCGGCTGCCGGGCCCGCAGGCGCGGTGCCCGTGCAGGTGTCGGGACGCTGGTCCCGCGGGTCTCGGGGTGGGGCACCTGCCCACCGCGTGGCCGCACGGCGGTCCAGCGGCACAGCGGTGCTCCGGGGCTTGCCTCCCAGGGGACGCATGGGCCGTGGGGCAGAAAAGCCTTGGTCCGTCCGTGCGCGCCGTGAGCGAAACCTCCTGCCCGTGAGGCCCCGGGGCGGCTACCGTCGAGGGCACGACGGGGCCACCAACCCGCCCCGCACCACAGCGGGGCCGCGTGCGCCCGCCCACTCCACGACCGCACTCACCGGGTCCGAACGGCCCGGAGCTCACGAAGGAGCAGTCATGACCGAGATCCCCGCACAGAACCCCCAGGGCCAGGACGCCCAGCCGCCGCTCGAGAACGGCACCCCGGACGGGGCGGTGCCGCAGGACGCGGCCACGCAGAACGTCGCCACACAGAACGGCGCCGCTCAGAACGGAGCAGGGCAGAACGGCGCGCCCCAGGGCGAGACGATCGGCGCCACCGGGGACGCCCAGGACTCCACCCTGGAGAAGGACCCCTCGGACTGGGTCAGCGGCGACGAACCCATGACTGCGGCCCAGAAGTCCTACCTGGACACCCTCGCCAAGCAGGCCGGGGAGGAGCTGCCCGCGGACCTCACCAAGGCGCAGGCCTCCGAGCACATCGAGCGGCTCAAGGGCACCTCGAACTGACACCTCTCACGGACGCCCCGCAGCCCCTTCCCAGGGTGCCGCGGGGCGTTTGCCGTGCCACTCCCAGGCATCCACAGGTTCGGGGCACCGCCTGGGAGTTCCCGGAGCCAGGACAGCCTCACCATGCTTGTGGCGCACGGGAACGACGTTGAGGATGAGCGGGTGCTCACCACGATTGCGGGACTGCCCGCCCACCCACTCCTCGTCCACCTGTCCGTCGTGGCCGTCCCGCTCGGGGCGGTCCTCCTCCTGCTGTGGGCCCTCGTGCCCCGCTGGCGCGCCCAGCTGCGCGCCGTCACGGTGGGGGTCACCGCCGTGGCCTTCCTCGCCTCGGTGGTCGCCAAGAGCACGGGAGAGGCGCTGCTGCCCGCCATGGGCCTGAGCGAGCACTCCCCGGGGGAGGTCGGACCCCACGCCCAGTACGCGGACCTGCTCGTGGTGGCCGTGGGCCTGTGCCTGGGAGCCGGCGTCTGCCTGTACGCGGCGGAGCGCTGGCTCACCCCGCAGCGTTTCGCCCGCCGGGACACCCTCGTGCTCGTCCTGCGGGTCCTCGCCGTGCTCGTCGCCCTGTTCGCCCTGGTGATGACGGCGCTCACCGGTCACGCCGGGGCGCAGCTGGTGTGGGGGAACTTCCCGCACTGACCGCGGTGCCGGTGCTGGCGTGCGCGCCCGTGCTCGGTGGGCCCGGACCCCGGGCGCGGTGCCCGGCGGGGCGGCGGCGTCGGCTTTGGCGGGGTCTGCGGGCGCGCAGTAGATTGACCCGCGTGCCTCAGGATGCGAAACCCACGTTGAAGACCACGCCTATCGGCTCCGGCGAGCACCCGCTGGTGTTCCTGCACGGGCTGTTCGGGCGCGGCAAGAACTTCACGAACATCGCCAAGGGGCTGCAGCCCGAGTTCCGCTGCCTGCTCGTGGACCTGCCCAACCACGGCGACTCCGCGTGGACCGAGACCTTCGGGTACGCCGCCATGGCGGACACCGTGGCCGAGGAGCTGCGGCGGGGCTTCGCGGCGGACGGCCCCGTGGACGTGCTCGGGCACTCCATGGGCGGCAAGGTGGCCATGGTCCTCGCGCTGCGCCACCCGGAGCTGGTGCGCCGGCTCGTGGTGGAGGACATCGCACCCGTGGATTCGAAGGAGGCGGACGCCACCGCGTCCCGCGGGAACTTCGAGCACCTGCTGGGCTCCCTCAAGCGCCTGGACCTCTCCGGGATCACGCACCGTTCCGAGGCCGACGCCGCTCTGCGCACCGATATCCCGGACGACACGGTCCGCGGGTTCCTCCTGCAGAACCTGCGCCACCGGGACGGCGGATTCGCCTGGCAGCCCAACCTGGACCTGCTGCACGACCAGCTCGACACGGTGGGCGGCTGGCCCGATCAGGACGTGGCCGGGAGAACCTTCACCGGGTCCGTCCTGTGGATGGCGGGGGAGAACTCCCCGTACATCAAGGAGGCGGACGCCCCCGCCATGCGCGCGCTGTTCCCCAGGACCGTGCGCACCACCGTGCGCGGGGCGAGCCACTGGGTGCACGCGGACCGCCCGGAGGAGGTCATCATGGCCGTGCGGGCCTTCCTGCTCGCAGAGCGGTGAGCAGGGGCCCATCCCGCCCGGGGGACTCGTCCCCGGCCCAGGGAGTGGCCCTCGTGGCAGCGGCCGCCCTCATCACCCAGACGGGCGCCGCCATGGCCGTGGGCCTCTTCGGGGAGGTCGGGGCGTTGGGCGCCGTCTTCCTGCGACTGGCCCTGGCCGCGGCGGTGCTGTGCGTCGTCGTGCGGCCCTCGCCGGGCCTCGTCACCCGGGCGAACATGGGTGTGGTGCTGGGGTTCGGTGTGGCCCTGGGGGCCATGAACATGCTCATCTACCAGGCCATCGCCCGGCTGCCGCTGGGGGTGGCCGTGACCATCGAGCTGCTCGGACCGCTGCTGTCCGTGGTGCTCTCCCGGAGGCCCGCCGGGGTGGTGTGGGCGCTCCTCGCGCTCGCGGGCGTGGTGCTGCTCAGCGGTGCGGGTCCGGGGACCGGTGCGCCGGATCCGGTGGGGGTGCTGTTCGCGCTCGCCGCGGCCGGCATGTGGGCGCTCTACATCATGATGTCCCGCCAGGCTGGCCGCAGCTTCGAGGGAATTCGCGGGCTCGCCCTCGCCATGGTGATCGGCGCCGTGCTGGCCGCGCCCTTCGGGATCGGCAGCGGCGGCGCGGCACTTCTCCACCCTCGTGTGCTGCTCGTGGGTCTCGCCGTGGCGCTCATGTCCTCGGCCGTGCCCTATGCGCTCGAGCTGCTCGCGCTGCGTCGTCTGCCCGCGGAGACGTTCTCGATCCTCGTGAGCCTGGCCCCCGCCGTGGCCGCACTCGTGGGCTGGGTGATCCTGGGCCAGGCCATGGGGCCGGTTGAGGTCGGCGGCATGGCGCTGGTGATCCTGGCCAGCGTGGGCGCGGTGCGCTCGGGGCGCCCGCCGGCGGCGTCGCGTCCTCCACTGGGCTGAGGCATGGGGACAACGCCGCGGCGTCCCGTTCAGGGACACGGGGCGGGGGACGGGCCCGGGTGTCTGCGTTCCCGCCTAGCATGACTGCCCATGGGATTCACGCGCGCCGAACTCGACTCTTACCGGGACCGCACGGTGCCGGACCTGCTGCCGCGCCCGCTGCGGCTGCTGTTCGTGGGGATCAACCCCGGGCTGTGGACCGCGGCCACGGGGGCCCACTTCGCGCGTCCCGGCAACCGTTTCTACCCGGCACTGCACCGCGCGGGGATCACGGACACCCTGATCGACGCCGCCCGCGGCTACGAGGACTCCGACCTGGCGCAGCTCACGGGCCGGGGGATCGGGATCAGCAACGTGTGCCCCCGTGCCACGGCGCGGGCCGACGAGCTGACCCGGGAAGAGCTGCGCGAGGGCGCGCAACGCCTCGACCGGCTCGTCCGCCGGGAACGTCCCGCGGTGGTGGCGGTGCTGGGCATCACCGCCTACCGCGCCGCGTTCGACCGCCCGAAGGCCACCACGGGACCGCAGGAGTCGCCGTGGCCGGACACGCAGCTGTTCGTGGCACCGAATCCCAGCGGGCTGAACGCCCACTCGTCGCTGGACGACCTCGCGGCGGCCTACGGGGAGATCGCGCGGGCCGCGGGTGTGCTGCCACCGGGTGCCCGCTGAGCGGCTGAAACCTCCCTGACCCGGTGGTTCACCGCATCCGGTCCACGAGGGGGAGCACCCGCAACCCGGCCTCCCGATCACTGGCCGGTGCCTCCCCGCGGGCGAAACCGGCCCACGCGCGACGCAGCCGGGCGCCGTCGTCCACCACCTGCGCCCAGGTGTGGCCGTCCGTAAGGGGCGTGCGCTTCCACGCACCCTGACCGGGAAAGAGCAGCGGCAGCTCGGAGATGTGGGCTGCGGCCACCGGGTTGCGGCCCACACCCCACGAGAACTCGTAGCGCCACCCGGTGCCTCCCGCCTGGACGTGCCGCTGGGCGAACCCCGCCGCACCCCTGCCGTAGATCCGCCGGGTGAACGGGGTGACGAAGAACCGGTCCACGTGCCGCGTCCTGCGGGAGTGCCGCATGGGGGACAGCAGCGCGGGAACACTCGCGGCGAAGAGAGCGGCCTCCCGCGTGGTGCGGCCCACCAGGACATCCACGTGCGGTGCGGCCTCACGCCACGCGGCGTCGAGTTCCGCCTCGGGCGGGAGGGGATCCATGCCGTACTGCAGTCCGAACGGCATCTGACCCTTGAGCCCGTGCCGTCCGGCGGCCTTCGCGACGCGCTGCTGCATGGCGCGCACCTCGTCCAGGGGCGCGTCCCGGGCGAGGGGAGCCGCCGTCCGGGCCATCAGGGCGCTCATCCTCGCGCGGCCGGCCAGCAGACCGAACGGCGCGCTCTGGATGATGGCCCGGTGGAACAGCTCGCGGGCGCGGGGGACCAGCATGAGGTGGGCCACGGCGTCGCCACCGGCGGACTGCCCGAAGGCCGTGACGTTGTCCGGGTCCCCGCCGAACGCGGCAATGTTCTCGCGCGTCCACTCCAGGGCGGCCACCATGTCCAGCAGCCCGAGGTTCGCCGGGATCCTTTCACCGTCCCCGAGGAACCCCAGCAGGCCCAGTCTGTAGGTCACGCTCACCACGACCACCCGCTGCTCCGCCACCAGCGCACCGGGGTCGTAGAACGGCGCGTCTCCGGCCCCGGAGGCGTACGAGCCGCCGTGGATCCACGCCATGACGGGCAGCTTCGCATCCGGAGGCGTGTCCGCGGGCGCGGTCACGGACACGCGCAGGCAGTCCTCGTCCTGCGGGAGGTTCCCCAGCGTGCTGCCCACGACGTCGTCGAGGAACGGCATGGGCGGCTGCGGGCACGCCGGTGCCGGGTCCGTGGCACGGATGGCCGCCGACGACGCCCCGACCGCCCGCGGGGGCTCGTAGCGCTGCGCCGTGGCGTAACTGATCCCGGTGGCACGATCCACGGGCCCGTCCCGCCAGCCGGTCACGGTCCCGCACGGCGCCACCCACTGCGGGGCCCCGGACCCGGACGAGGTGACACCCGCGGCGTGGCGCGGGCCCTCAGCCATGCCGCCCACCGTCCAGCCGCCGACTCATGCCGATGGTGCGCGGTGCCCGGTCCGCAAACCCGTGGCGGGCGTAGAGCGGCTGCCCAGGACCGTCCGCCATGAGGGTCACGTAGGCCCCGGGAGGTGCGTCCGTCCGGATCGCGGTGAGAAGGTGCTCCAGCACGGCGCCCCCGAGCCCCTGCCCCTGGTGCGCGGGCAGAACGGCCATGTCCACCACGTGGAAGTACCAGCCGCCGTCCCCGATCACGCGGCCCATCCCCACCACGTGGCCCGTGGCCTCGTGCCGCACGCGGACCGCGCGCCACGCACCGTGGATCCCGGCGCGGGCCTGCTCCTCGGTGGTGGGGCTCAGCCCGGTCTCCCGGCGCAGGCGCATGTACTCCGCCACCGTGGGCGGGCCGTCCAGCAGGGTGTATCCGGGGCGCACGTCTGTCATGCGACCATCCTGGCGCACCGCGCCGACAGGCAGAACGACGCCGCAGGGCCACCTATGCTGGGCGGGGCGCCGGGACGGTCCGGCCCGGCAGGACGGGAGTGAGCACGGTGGACATCGAACCGGAGGCCGTCTTCGACGTCGTGGACCTGCTCGGTGTGCTGACCAACGGCATCCTGGGTGGGGTGGTGGCCCGGCAGCTGCGCATGGACCTCGTGGGGTTCGTGGTGCTGGCCATCATCTCGGGTCTGGGCGGTGGCATGCTGCGGGACACCCTCCTGCAGCATGGTTTCCCGGTTGCGCTCACCAACCCCGCCTACCTCACCACCGCGCTGGTGGGTGCGCTGGTCGCATATCTCATGGCCTTCGGCAGCAGGTGGACGTTCCGTGCCCTGTTCGTGGCGGACTGCCTGTCCGTGGGGTGCTGGGCGGCCACCGGAACCGTCAAGGCCTTCGGCGCCGGGCTGGCCTGGCCTCCGGCCATCCTGCTGGGCGTGGTGACGGCGGTGGGCGGCGGCATGATCCGTGACATCGCGGTGGGTCGCCTGCCCGCGATCTTCGGGGGCAATACCCTCTACGCCACGAGCGCCCTGCTCGCGAGCACCCTCATGGCCCTGCTCGTGGGGCTCGGCCACCCCACGTGGGGGATGGCGGGGGCCATCGTCCTCAGCGCCGTGGTCAGCGTGGCCGCGCGCCGCTTCGGCTGGCGGCTGCCCGGCCCCGCGAACCTGAGCCCGAGTGCCCTCACGAAGCTGCGCCGCAGGCCCGCCACGCGCCAGGACGACGACGGCACGTAGGGCCGGGACCACCGCCGTTCGCGCGGACGCGGCGTGCGTGGTGGAACCGGGCCGCCCGCACCGGCCGTGGGAGCGGGCCCCACGGGACGAAGCCCGGCTCGCGCGCCGTCCACCGACGGCGGCGCCCACCACGACGACGCCGCCCGGCCCCACTACCCTGGAGCACATGTCCCTCCCCAAGATTGTGCTGTTCTACGTCTTCACCCCGCTCGCGGACCCGGAAGCCGTGAAGCTGTGGCAGCTGAACCTCGCGCAGCGGACAGGGGTCACGGGCCGCATCATCGTCTCGGAGCAGGGGATCAACGCCACGGTCGGCGGGGACATCCGAGAGGTGAAGGCCTACGTGCGGGGACTCCGGGAGTACGCGCCCTTCAAGCACGCGGACGTGAAGTGGTCGGACGGCGTGGGGGAGGACTTCCCCCGGCTGAGCGTGAAGGTCCGCCCGGAGCTCGTGACCTTCGACGCCCCGGACCTGATCACCGTGACGGAGAACGGCGTCGAGGGTGGGGGCATGCACCTCGCGCCCCACGAGGTGCACGAGCTGGTGGAGCAGCGCGGCGAGGACGTGGTGTTCTTCGACGGCCGCAACCGGCTGGAGGCGCAGATCGGGAGGTTCCGCGGCGCCGTCGTCCCGCGCGCGGAGACCACCCGGGACTTCCTGCGGGAGATCGAGTCCGGAGCGTACGACCACCTCAAGGACAAGGCCCTGGTGACCTACTGCACCGGAGGGGTGCGCTGCGAGGTGCTGAGCGTGCTGCTGCGCAACCGCGGGTTCCAGGACGTGTACCAGCTGGACGGGGGCATCGTTCGCTACGGTGAGCAGTACGGCAACGACGGACTGTGGGACGGTTCCCTGTACGTGTTCGACCGGCGCATGCACACCGAGTTCTCCGCGGAGGCCCGCTCACTGGGCCGGTGCGCCGAGTGTGGAGAGCCCACACCGCGGTTCGTGAACTGCGCCAACGGCGAGTGCCGTGCGCTGTTCCTGTGCTGCGAGACCTGCACGGGCAGCGGGGTCCGCTCTCGATGCCCCGACTGCGTCCCGGCCACCCCGGCCGCACCCCACCCCGCCTGACGGGAACCAGGAGCCGACACCATGGACAATCCCCAGCCCACCGTCTCCGACGCCGCGGTGACCGCCCTGCACACCGGCGCGGTGCGCCAGCAGCAGTGGGACGGCCGCGAGCTCGAGACCGCAGCAGAGAAGGCTCCCCGCAGCGGCAGGGTCTTCCTCAGCGGCACGGGTTTCATCGGCGACGAGCAGGGCGACCTCAAGAACCACGGCGGACCGGACAAGGCCGTGTGCTGCTACCCGGCGGAGAACTACGACGCCTGGCTGCGGGAGGGCCGTGACCTCGCCGCCGGGGCGTTCTCGGAGAACCTCACGCTGCGCGGTGCCACCGAGGACCGCGTCTTCCTGGGGGACGTGTTCCAGGTGGGGACGGCCCTCGTGCAGGTCACCCAGCCGCGCACGCCCTGCAACACCATTTCCCGGCGCTGGTCGGACTGGGACCTGCCGCGCGAGATGGAGCGGACCGCGCGCACTGGCTTCTACCTGCGTGTCCTGCGGGAGGGGCACGTGGCCGCCGGGGACGCCTTCGAGTTCGTGAGCCGGCCCACGGGGGCGGTGTCCGTGAGCGACGTCGTGCGCACCATGGACGCGGGCGTCGCGGACCGGGACGCGTACCGCGCTCTCACGCGCGCCCCCGAGTTCCCCGAGAAGTGGCGCCGCCAGATCCTGCGTCGCCTCGGTGAGGACACCCTGCTCTGAGCGGGCGACGACGCCGCGCCGCCACCCAGCCGCAAGACCGAATGCCCAGGAGGGATCCCAGATGACCCAGGACACCTCGCCCCAGCTGCCGCACCCCCTCACCGGAAAGCTTTTCCCGTCTCCCGTGCCGCCCGGCGCCGACTGGCCGGAGGACCCCGCCGCGGCGGACACCCCGGTGGCCCACGACGCCGCCCGTGTGCGTGATCTCGCCGCGACAGCCGCGGACGTGGACCAGCTCAACGCCATGGCCAGCGTGTGCCGCGCGTGCGACCGGCTGGTGCAGTGGCGTGAGGACGTGGCCGAGCGCAAGCGGGCGTCGTTCGCCGGGGAACCGTACTGGGGCCGACCGGTGCCGTCCTACGGGGATCCCCGGGCACGGCTCGCCGTCATCGGTCTCGCCCCCGCGGCCAACGGCGGCAACCGCACCGGGCGCATGTTCACGGGAGACCGTGCGGGGGACTGGATCTACGCGGCCCTGCACCGTGCGGGGTTCGCCGAGCACGAGACCGTGAGCACCGCCGGGGACGGCCAGGCCCTGCACGGGGTCCGCATGGTGGCGCCCGTGCGCTGCGCCCCGCCCGCCAACAAGCCGACCCCCGACGAGAAGGCCGCGTGCGGTGGCTGGTTCGACGCCGAGATCGGGTTGCTCACCGAGCTGCACGGCATGCTCGCACTCGGCGGAATCGCGTGGCAGACGGTCCTGGCCGCCAGTGCGCGGATGGGCTGGGAGGTGCCGCGCCCGCGCCCCACGTTCGGCCACGGCGCCGTCGCCCACCTGCGCACCCCGGACGGGCGGGACGTGCGGCTCGTGGGCTGCTACCACGTGAGCCAGCGCAACACGTTCACCGGCCTGCTCACCGAGCAGATGCTCGACGACGCCCTGGCCCTGGCCGCCGCACCGCCCGCCTAGGTGCACGGTGTGTTCCAGGTACCCTCGGTGACCATGACTGTGTGTCCCTGCGGTGGAGTCCCTGCCGGTGCATCCCTGGCCGAGTGCTGCGGGCCGGCCCTGACGAACGAGGCGTGGCCCGAGACGGCGGAGGCCCTGATGCGCTCGCGGTACACGGCCTTCGCCACGGGGGCGGAGGACCACCTGTTCCGCACGTGGCATCCCCGTACCCGGCCCGCGGACACGTCCATCGACCCCGACACACGCTGGACGGGGTTGCGCGTGGAGAGCACCGTGGCCGGCGGACCCGAGGACGAGCACGGCATCGTGGAGTTCACGGCCGCCCATGAGAGCGGTGGTCGGCCGGGCGCGATGCACGAGATCTCCGAGTTCACCCGCCGGGCCGGACGCTGGATGTATGTGGGTCCCGTCTCACGGTAATCGTTCGCCCGCACCGGCGCTGGCAGGCCCCGTCCACCCCTGTGACCGGTGCCGGCCCCGGGGCGCGGGTGCGCAGCCGAGTGCGCCGGTGTGCACGCACCCCTCCCACCCGTTGGGTCGGTGCCGGCCCCCGGGCCGGGCAGTAGGGTTGCCTCATGAACATTGAGATCCGCAAGGGCGACATCACGAAGGTCCAGACGGACGCGATCGTCAACGCCGCCAATTCCAAGCTGCTGGGCGGTGGGGGAGTGGACGGTGCCATCCACCGAGCCGCGGGCAAGCGGCTGCTGGCCGAGTGCAGGCAGCTGCGGGAGACCACGCTCCGGGACGGTCTCCCCGCCGGTCAGGCCGTGGCCACGGACGGCTACGACCTCCCGGCCAGGTGGGTCATCCACACGGTGGGACCGGTCTACGCCAAGACGAAGGACAAGAGCGACATCCTGGCGTCCTGCTACCGGGAATCGCTGCGCGTGGCGGACGAGATCGGCGCGACATCCGTGGCCTTCCCCGCCATCTCTGCGGGCATCTACGGCTGGCCCATGGACGGTGCCACGCAGATCGCCGTGGACACGGTCCTGGCCGCGGACACGGACGTGGAGACGGTGGTCTTCGTCCCGTTCTCGGCAGATGCGGAAGCCGCATTCCAGGCAGCCCTCGACGCCGCGCAGGCCTGACCATCCCCCGGGAGCGCCGCCCGCAGCTGGCCGCGTGCGCTCTCTAGTGGAGCAAATGCACCGGGAACGGGCCCGCGGTGCATTTGCTCCACTTCACAGCGTGAGCGGCCCGGGACCGGCCCGCGGCCGCCTCGCGGTCGGTGCGGTCCGGCCCCTCAGATCAGGTCCAGCTCCGTCACCGCGGCGCGCTCCGTCTCCAGCTCCGCCACCGAGGCGTCGATGCGGGAGCGGGAGAACTCGGAGATCTCCAGCCCCTGCACGATGGACCAGTCCCCGCCGGACGTGGTCACGGGGAACGAGCTGACGAGCCCGCGCGGCACCCCGTAGGACCCGTCCGAGACCACGGCCATGGAGGTCCAGTCCCCGCGCTGGTTGCCGAGCATAAGGTCCCTCGCGTGGTCGATCGTCGCGCTCGCCGCGGACGCCGCCGACGACGCTCCCCGGGCCGCCAGGATCGCGGCACCGCGCTGCGCCACGGTGGGGATGAACGTGTCCTGCACCCAGTCGCGGGACACCAGGTCCAGGGCCGGGCGGCCCGCGACCCTCGCGTGGTCCAGGTCCGGGTACTGCGTGGCGGAGTGGTTTCCCCACACGCTGAGGTGCTTCACGTCCTCCACGGACGTCCCGGTCTCGGCGGCCAGCATGGCCACGGCCCGGTTGTGGTCCAGGCGCGTGAGCGCGCTGAACCGTGTGGCGGGGATGTCCGGGGCGTTGCGCTGGGCGATCAACGCGTTGGTGTTGGCAGGGTTGCCGGTGACCACCACGCGGACGTCGTGGTCCGCCACGTCGTTGAGTGCCCGGCCCTGCTCCGTGAAGATCGCCCCGTTGGCCTCCAGCAGGTCCCCGCGCTCCATGCCCTTGGCGCGCGGGCGGGCCCCCACGAGAAGCGCGAGCTGGGCGCCGTCGAACACCGAGCGGGGATCGGAGCCGATCTCCACGTCCCGCAGCAGCGGGAACGCGCAGTCCTGCAGCTCCATGACCGTGCCCTCCAGCGCGGGCAGCGCGGACGGGATCTCCAGCAGCCGCAGCCGCACGGGGCGCTCGCGGCCCAGCAGGTCCCCGTGGGCGATGCGGAACAGCAGACTGTAGCCGATCTGACCAGCGGCTCCGGTGACGGCAACGGTGACGGGGGAGAGGCTCACGGTGTTTCCTCCTCGAGTGCGTGACGCGCGTGTGGTGCGTCACAGGGACGTCGGTGCCCCGAGGCTATCAGCGGTACCCGTTCAGCGGACGGCGGAAGCCCCTGTGTCTGCGGGGGCCGCGCGGCCACAATGAGGACATGGCTGACACCGCATTCCAAGGAAATCCCGTGCACACCGTGGGCGAGCTGCCCGCCGAGGGCTCCACCGCCCGCCCGTTCGAGCTCGTGGGCGCGGACCTCGCCCCCGTGGCCTCGGACGAGTTCACCGGCAAGCGCATGGTGCTCAACATCTTCCCGTCCCTGGACACGGGCGTGTGCGCCCAGTCCGTCCGGGAGTTCAACAGGCGCGCCACCGAGCTGCAGGACACCGCCGTGCTGTGCGTGTCCAAGGACCTGCCGTTCGCCCACGCCCGCTTCTGCAGCGCGGAGGGCATCGACAACGTGGTCAACGCGTCCGCCTTCCGCTCCTCGTTCGGGGAGGACTACGGCGTGGACATGACGGACGGCCCGCTCGCGGGCCTGCTCGCGCGCGCCGTGGTGGTCGTAGACGAGAACGGCACGGTGGTCCACACCCAGCTCGTCCCGGAGATCACGGACGAGCCGGACTACGACGCCGCCGTGGCCGCCCTCTCCTGACCCGCACCACTGCGGGCTGCGCCGGGCGGTACGACGCCGCTGCCGTCGCCGAGTCCTGACCCGCACTTTTCGTACCGGCCCAGAGAAGACGCCGCCGCGCCCCGGGAAGGGGACGCGGCGGCGTCGTCGTGCGCGGAGCGGATCAGGCCGTGAGGGAGTCCATGATCCGGTTCAGCGTGGCGGACGGGCGCATGACGCCCGAGACCAGCTCCGGCTTGGGCCAGTAGTAGCCGCCGAGGTCCGCGGGGGAGCCCTGCACGCCCAGCAGCTCGGCGTTGATGGTCTCCTCGTTGGCGCGCAGCTCGGAGGCGATCTCGCGGAACGCCTCGGCCAGCTCGGCGTCCTCAGTCTGCCGCGCGAGCTCCTCGGCCCAGTACATGGCCAGGTAGAAGTGCGAACCGCGGTTGTCCAGCTCGTTGACCTTGCGGGACGGGGACTTGTTCTCGTCGAGGAACGTGCCCGTGGCCCGGTCCAAGGTGTCCGCGAGGACCTGGGCCTTGGCGTTGTCGTAGCGGCTGGCCAGGTGCTCGAAGGACGCCGCGAGCGCCAGGAACTCACCGAGGGAGTCCCAGCGCAGGTGGTTCTCGGCCTGCAGCTGCTGCACGTGCTTGGGCGCGGACCCGCCGGCGCCGGTCTCGAAGAGCCCGCCGCCGTTCATGAGCGGCACGATGGACAGCATCTTCGCGGAGGTGCCCAGTTCCAGGATGGGGAACAGGTCCGTGAGGTAGTCGCGCAGCACGTTGCCGGTCACCGAGATGGTGTCCTCGCCGCGGCGGATCCGGTCGATGGTGAACTTCGTGGCCTCCACGGGGGAGAGGATGCGCAGGTCCAGCCCGTCCGTGTCCTCCTGCGCGAGGCAGGTGTTGACCTTCTCGATCAGGTTGCGGTCGTGCGCGCGGGACTCGTCCAGCCAGAACACCGCGGGCATCCCGGACTCGCGGGAACGGCGCACGGCCAGCTGCACCCAGTCCTTGATGGGGGCGTCCTTGGCCTGGCAGGCGCGCCAGATGTCACCGGGCTGGACCTCGTGGGACATCAGCACGTCTCCGGCGGAGTTGACCACCTGCACGGTGCCGGCCTTCTGGATCTCGAAGGTCTTGTCGTGGGAGCCGTACTCCTCGGCCTTCTGCGCCATGAGCCCCACGTTCGGGACGGTGCCCATGGTGGTGGGATCGTACGCGCCGTTCTCGCGGCAGTCGTCGATGACCGCCTGGTACACGCCGGCGTAGGAGGAGTCCGGCAGCACGGCCAGGGTGTCCTTCTGCTCGCCCTCGCGGCCCCACATCTGGCCGGAGGTGCGGATCATCGCGGGCATGGAGGCGTCCACGATCACGTCCGAGGGGACGTGCAGGTTGGTGATGCCCTTGTCCGAGTTCACGTAGGCCAGCTCGGGGCCGTGGTCGATGGCCTCCTGGAAGGCGGCCTTGATCTCGGCGCCGTTCTCCAGCGCGTCCAGGCCGGAGAGGATCCCGGCCAGACCGTCGTTGGGGGAGAGCCCCGCCGCGGCGAGGTCCTCGCCGTAGCGCTGCATCACGTCCTGGAAGAACGCGCTGACCACGTGGCCGAAGATGATGGGGTCCGAGACCTTCATCATGGTGGCCTTGAGGTGGGCGGAGAACAGGATGCCCTCCTCCTTCGCGCGGGCCACCTGGGCCTTCAAGAACTCGTCCAGTGCGGCGGCGCTCATGAAGGTGGCGTCCACCACCTCACCGGCGAGCACGGGCACCGACTGCTTGAGCACGGTGGTCTCGCCGTCGCTCACGAGCTGGATGGTGAGGGTGTCGTCCGCGGGCATCACCACGGACTGCTCGTTGCTGCGGAAGTCGTCGTGGCCCAGGGTGGCCACGTTAGTCCGGGAGTCCTTGGACCAGGCACCCATGGTGTGCGGGTGCTTCTTGGCGTACTCCTTCACGGCCTTGGGCGCCCGGCGGTCCGAGTTGCCCTCGCGCAGCACGGGGTTCACGGCGGAGCCCTTCACGCGGTCGTAGCGCGCGCGGATCTGCCTGGCCTCCTCGCTGGAGGCGTCCTCGGGGTAGTCCGGCAGGTCGTAGCCGTCCGCCTGCAGCTCCTTGATGGTGGCCTTGAGCTGGGGGATGGACGCGGAGATGTTGGGAAGCTTCACGATGTTGGCTTCCGGGGTCTTGGCGAGCTCCCCCAGCTCGGTCAGGGTGTCCGGGACGCGTTGCTCGTCGGTGAGCCGGTCCGGGAACTGCGCCAGGATGCGGGCGGCCAGGGAGATGTCCCGGGTCTCCACCTCCACCCCGGCCGTGGACGCGAACGCCTCGACCATGGGCTTGAAGGAGTAGGTGGCCAGCATGGGCGCTTCGTCGGTCTCGGTGTAGATGATCTTGGGCATGGACAATGACTCCTTGCATAGACGGTCACTGGGGCTACCCGTCAGCCTACCGCTGTCCCGCCCGCGCGGACCCGCCGTGACGGGCGCGGATCCGCGGGTGTGACCACCCTCTCCGGCGTCAGCTGCCCAGGGTGTGCCGGATGCGCTCGCGCTCCTTCTCGAGCTTGTGCAGCCGGCGGCTGAGGCCGAACATCCGCACCGAGCCCACGAGCGCCATGATCAGCGCCCCGGCAATGGCCGAGAGCAGCATGGCCACGCCGAGCGGCAGGTTGAAGGACCACGCCATGTACTCGAAGTGCGCGGGCACGTTGTTCTGGAGGATGAAGACCAGCAGCAGGATCAGCACCACCACGCCGGCGATCAGCGCGGCCCACACCGTTCCGGAGACGCCGCGCTTGGCGGGAGCGTCCAGGGCCGGGTCCACGGTCTCGGCCGCGGCGGTGCCCCGCGGGGCGCGTCCCCCGGCATCGGGGTGCGTGTCGGCACCCGGGCGCACCGCGGCGTCGTCGTGGCCCGCGGCGGCGGGCGACGCCGATCGGGCGGGTTCCCCGGGCGCGTCACCCAGGTGCCCGGTCTGGGGGTTCGACACGGGGACGGCACCGGTGTCCGGGCGGACGCCTCCGGCGTCGGACGCCGCGGTCTCACGGGCAGCGGCGGGGCGGTCGTGCGGGGTGTTGCTCACTGGGGTCCTCCCGGGGAAGTCGTGTGCTGGGTGGCACCAGCGTAGGCCAGGGCACCGACGAGGTGGGCGGCGTAGGTGTGGCGTCACGACACGCCCGAAAATAAAACCTCCCGACGACACGCTGGCATTTTTCCCCGAATCGGTTAGCGGCGGGTAACCTGTCATTCATTGTGAGACGCACCACAGTCATCGGTGACGCCAGCCACGGCTCGGGGTAACAACCACCGGGGGTGCAACACACATTCCATGGGCACCACATCAGGAGGAAACGTCATGGGAAAGTACACCTTCAAGGGCAAGGCCGCCGTGTCCCTCGCGGCGATCGCCGCACTCACGCTGACCGGCTGCGCGAGCGTCGGTGGCGGGGACGACAGCAAGGGCGGTGGTGACAGCAGCGCGGCAGGCAAGGACGGCGGCGTGGTGACCGTCGCGGAGACGAACAAGTTCTCCGGCGCCAACGCGGGCTACACGAAAACCAACTTGGACATCAACGGTCACGTGGCCGCGATGACCCGCGAGGGTTTCGCCAATGTGGACACGGAGCAAAAGCTGCACCCCAACGAGGGGTTCGGCACCTACAAGAAGGTCTCCGACGATCCTCTGACGGTCGAGTACGAACTGAAGGACACGCAGTGGTCCGACGGCAACAAGATCGACAAGGCCGACATGATGCTGTGGTGGAGCGAACTCTCCGGGTACGCCAATGACGCGGACGAGGAGGCCAAAACCGGCAAGGACTACTTCTCGATTGCCGGCTCCACGGACATCCTGCACACCACGGACATGCCCAAGTTCTCCGAGGACGGCAAGAAGATGACCGTGACGTGGGGCAAGCCCAACGCGGACTGGGAGATCGCCTTCGACTCCAACTCCTTCATGCCCGCCCACGTGGTGGCCAAGAAGGCCGGCATGTCCGAAGACGAGCTGCTCAAGGTGCTCGAGAACCAGAAGAAGGGCGATCCCAAGAGCCCCCAGAAGCAGCCCGAGCTGGAGAAGATCGGCAAGGCGTGGGACACCGCCTTCAACTTCACCTCCACCCCGGACGACAAGGACGTTCTCGTCTCCAACGGCCCCTACAAGATCGAGAACGTGGTGGAGAACAACTCCATCACCCTCAAGAAGAACGAGAACTACAAGGGCAGCATGCCCGGCAAGCTGGACGAGATCACGCTGCGCACCATCGGTGACGCCACCGCGCAGATCCAGGCGCTGCGCAACGGTGAAGTGGACATCATGCAGCCGAACAACGTGAACAAGGACACCCTGGACCAGGTGCAGCAGATCGAAAACGTGAATGTCCAGAAGGGCGACCAGCTCGCGTACGACCACCTGGACCTGAACTTCGGCTCGGACACCTTCAAGGACAAGGATGTCCGCGAGGCGTTCCTGAAGACCGTCCCGCGCCAGAAGATCGTGGACCAGCTCATCAAGCCGGTCAAGGACGACGCCTCGGTGCTGAACTCCCAGATGTACGTCTCCAGTCAGGGGGAGCCATACAAAAAGGCCACCGAGGTGAACGGTGCCGAGAAGATGTACGGCGAACCGGACATCGAGGGCGCCAAGAAGCTGCTCGGCGGCAAGACGCCCACCGTGCGCATCCTCTTCAACAACGGCAACCCGCAGCGCACGGACACCTTCCAGCTGATCAAGGAGTCCGCGGAGAAGGCCGGCTTCAAGGTGCAGGACCTCGGTGACCCCAACTGGTCCGAGAAGCTCTCCGACGGCGACTACGACGCCTCCCTCTTCGGCTGGGTCTCCCCGGGCGTGGGCACCGAGATGCTGTCTCAGATCTTCAAGACCGGCGGTGGCGGCAACTACAGCAAGTACTCCAACAAGGACGTCGACAAGCTCGTGGACGAGGCCCGCACCAACCTGGACGAGTCCAAGCGTGTGGACCAGATCGCAGAGATCGACAAGCACACCTTCGAGGACGCGTACGGCCTGCCGCTGTTCCAGTCCGTGGGCTACGTGGCCACCTCGGACAAGATCTCCGGCGTGGACAAGTACCAGCCCAATCAGACCGGTGTGTTCTGGAACGTCTCCGAGTGGAGCCGCAAGTAGGACGGTCGAGAACCGTTGACCGAGGCACTTCCCTCATGACCGCTGCGCGGGCGCGGGCCTCCCGCGTCCGCGCAGCGTCGTGACCACCACTCGTTCAGAGGCAGCAACATGACTTCATACATTCTCAGACGGCTCATCACGGCCGTGCTCATCCTGCTGGGCGCATCGTTCATCGTGTACCTCATGACGGCGGCGTCCGGAGACCCCCTGTGGGACCTCTACGGCAACCCCAACGCACAGCAGCTCATCCCCGCGCGCGTGGAGGCCCTCAACCTGGACACCCCGCCCGTGCTGCGCTACTTCACGTGGCTCGGTGGCGCGGCCGGGTGCCTCGTCCCCTTCGCGGACACCTGCTCCCTGGGCGTGAGCCGCGACGGCCAGCAGGTCACCGAGCTGCTGGGCTTCGCCATGACCCAGACGATCATGCTGGTCACGGTGGGCACCATCCTGGCGATCGTGGTGGGGATCACCCTGGGCATCGTCTCCGCTCTGCGCCAGTACTCGGGTCTGGACTACGGCATCACGTTCTTCACGTTCCTGTGCTTCTCCCTGCCGAGCTTCTGGCTCGCGGTGCTGCTCAAGGAAGTGGTGGCCATCCAGTTCAACGACTTCCTGCAAAAACCCGTGCTCTCCATGGCCACCATCGTGGTGATGTCACTCGTGGCGGGCGTCATCTGGTTCCTGGTCTCCTTCGGACAGATGAAGACCAGGCTCCTCATGGGGGCACTCGGCTTCGTGGTGACCTTCGGCATCATCTACTTCGTGCTCGCCACCGACTGGCTGAACCACCCGTTCCTCGGCATTCCGCTGATCGCGCTGACGGGCATCCTGGTGGCGGTGATCGCCACCATCCTGATGGCCGGACTGCGCAACAGGCGCGCGCTGTACGCCGCGCTCGGCACCGTGGTGGTGGGCCTGGCGGTCTACTTCCTGGTGCAGGACATGCTGAGCAACGGCGGATTCCTCACCATTCTCGTCTTCACCGTGGTCATGACCGCTGCGGGCGCTGCCATCGGGTACCTCGCCGGCGGCTACGACCGCGGCCAGGGCGCCCGCGTGGCGGGAGTCACCGGGTTCTTCGTCGCCCTGCTGATCATCCTGGACCGTTTCATGCAGTCCTGGCCGGAATACGTGAACTCGAGTCACATCCATGGTCGCCCCATCGCCACCGCGAACTCGGGCACCCCTGGGTTCACCGGTGACTTCTGGGCCACCGGGCTGGACCGCTTCACCCACCTTCTGCTGCCCACCATCTGTCTGACCCTGCTGGCACTGGCCTCCTACTCCCGGTACTCGCGGGCGTCCATGCTGGAGATCATGGGCCAGGACTACGTGCGCACCGCTCGTGCCAAGGGGCTGTCCGAGCGCACTGTGGTCATGCGTCACGCCTTCCGCAACGCGCTAATCCCTCTGGCCACCCTCGTGGCCTACGACATCGGCGGGCTCATCGGCGGCGCGATCATCACGGAGTCCGTGTTCGCGTTCACCGGCATGGGACAGCTCTTCGTGCAGGCGGTGCGCAACGTGGATCCCAACCCGGTGATGGGTGTCTTCCTCGTCACCGGCATCGTGGCCATGGTCTTCAACCTGATTGCAGACCTGGTCTACTCCGTACTCGACCCGCGTGTGAGGGTGAAAGCATGAGCCAGCCACAACCCATCGACGTTCCCGAGACCGTGGAACAAGTTCCCGAGCAGGGGCAAAAGCCCCAGGACGTGCGCGGCAAGAGCCAGGGACAGCTGGTCCGCCAGCGCTTCTTCGGCAACACCGGCGCGGTCGTCTCCGTGGTCGTGCTCCTGTTCATCGTCGTCCTCTCCGTGACCTCCATCGGCATCGGCCCCATCCCGGGCTGGTGGAAGTGGAGCCCGGACGCCACCGGCACGGTGATGAACAGTGGTCGCCCCACCCTGTCGCTGCTGCCGCCCTCGCTGGGGGAGCACCCGTTCGGCCAGGACAACCTGGGGCGGGACCTGTTCGCCATGTGCATGCAGGGCACCCAGTACTCGTTGATCGTGATGATCGTGGTGGGACTGATCGCGGGCATCGTAGGCACGGTGGTGGGCGGCCTCGCAGGCTACTTCCGAGGCTGGACCGAGGCCGTGCTGATGCGCCTGACCGACGTCATCATCATCATCCCGCTGGTCATCTTGGCGGCGCTGCTGGGCCGGCTGGCTATCTCCTGGGTGCGCTCGCACGGGCTGCCCACGTTTGCCACGGTGCTCGCCCTGGGTGTGCTGATCGGTCTGGCCTCCTGGCCGCCCCTCGCACGTCTCGTGCGCGGTGAGTTTCTCACCCTGCGCGAGCGCGAGTTCGTGGATGCCGCTCGCCTGGCGGGCGCCTCCAGCGGCCGGATCATCTTCAAGCACATCCTGCCGAACACGGTGGGCGTGATCACGGTGAATATCACGCTGCTGATGTCCTCCGCGATCCTCCTGGAGACCTCGCTGTCCTACCTGGGCCTGGGCATCCAGGCACCGGACTGGTCCCTGGGTCGGCTGATCAGCGAGAACCAGACGGCGTTCGCCACCCGGCCGTGGCTGTTCTGGTGGCCCGGTGTGTTCATCGTCGCGATTGCGTTGACGATCAACTTCATCGGCGACGGCCTGCGGGACGCGTTCGACCCGCGCCAGCGCAAGTTCAACCCCAAGCGCGCTCGCGAGATCGGCTCGGGAGTGGACGAGACCCGGGCGAGCGCCCCGGGCGACGCCGCCGAGCGCGGTGCCGCGGGTCAGGCCACCCGATGACCAGCCCGGTCTCACACGGTGTACAGGGCCACGCTCGCGGCGAGGAGCACCACGACCGCCGCGAGCGGGCCTGCCACCACGCGGATGCGGACGGGCTCGACCTGTCCGTCACGGGCGAAGACGTCCAGCTCGCCGGTCTCGATCCTGCGCTGCCACTCGGTGCGCACACGGTGGGCGGCGGCGCCGGACGCCGTGGAGGTCAGGTCACCCGGACGCACGCTCCCGTCGGGGCGGGCAATGGGGTGGTTGCGGTTCACGGCGTCCGCACCGGCACGGAACGTCGCGCCAGCGCCCGCCGCGGGCAGCGCGAAGCTGGAGTAGGTCCGGTTCTCGGTGGCGATTGTCACCGCGAACCGCGTGCGCACGTCCACGATCCGGCCCCACGGGACGGCCACGGTGCGCGCGGGATTCACCAGGCGCACATCCTCCGGGTGGATCTCCAGGCGGGGGCGCCAGTACAGCGCGTACCCGAGGGCCGCGAGCCCGAGGCACCCGCACACCGATGCCGCGTGGTGTGCGGCCGTGTGACCCCACCCGGTCACGGCCACCACGAGACCCAGCACCACCAGGAATCCGGTCAGCCACGGCGCCGACGCCGCTCGGAAGGTTTCGTGGGCCGCGGCCCCGGCGGGTTCGTCATGGGTCTTTGGCATGGCCCCCATGCTAGGCAATGCGCGCACGGCACGACGGCGCGCCCCCTTCTCGACACGATGGAGCACACACGATGAGCACCTCGCACCAGCCCGGTGACCTCCCCGAGGGCACGCCCGAACCGCACGGCGCGGGGGAGCACCCCGGTTCCGTGAACCCCGACGAGACCACCGCGCCCGAGCACAACGCACCGTGGAACGGCGCCCGGGCCGGGGACGGCCGCGTGGCCACACCGGACGCCGACGCCGCCGCGTCCGGTGCCGCCGTCCCCGGAACCTCGTCCGCGGGCATCGCGGCGGGCGGGGCCACGGCGGCCGGGGCGCACGCGAGCGGGGAGCCTGCCACCGGAGGAACCGCGGTCGTGGCCGCGGCCGGGGCGGGTGCGAGCGCCGCGGGCACCGAGAAGCGCCGCGGCCGCCGGGCCCAGCGTCCCGAACCCACCGCTCGCAGGAGTAGGACCCGCAAGACCGTGGCGCGTGGTGAGCCCGTGCTGAGCGTGCGCGGTTTGTCCGTGGACTTCGGCGTGGACCGCGAGTGGGTCCCGGCCGCGATCGACCTGAACTACGACGTGGCTGCGGGCGAGGTGCTCGCAATCGTGGGCGAGTCCGGCTCCGGCAAGTCCGCGAGCTCGATGTCCATGCTGGGTCTGCTGCCCTCCAACGCCCGGGTGAACGGCTCAGCGAAACTCGGCGACGAGGAGCTGATCGGGCTGCGGGGCAACGCGCTGCGGCGCGTGCGCGGCGAGGAGATCGCCGTGATCTTCCAGGAGCCCATGACCGCACTGAACCCCGTGTACACGGTGGGCCAGCAGATCGTGGAGACCATCCGCCTGCACCGGGATGTCTCCCCGGCGGAGGCCACCGAGCGCGCCAAGCAGATGCTCACCATGGTGGAGCTGCCGGACCCGGAGAAGGCGTTCCGCTCCTACCCCCACCAGCTCTCGGGCGGTCAGCGGCAGCGCGCCATGATTGCGCAGTCCCTGTCCTGCGACCCCAAGCTGCTGATCGCGGACGAGCCCACCACGGCGCTGGACGTGACCGTGCAGGCCGAGATTCTGGACCTGATCCGCAACCTCAAGGACCAGCTGGACTCCGCGGTCATCCTCATCACCCACGACATGGGTGTGGTGGCGGACCTCGCGGACAAGATCGCGGTCATGCAGAAGGGCGTGATCGTGGAGCAGGGCACGGCGGAGCAGATCTTCTCCGCGCCGCAGCACCCCTACACGCGGTCCCTGCTGGAGTCCGTACCGCACCTGGGCCAGGGCAACGAGTCCGACGAGTCCGTGGACATGGTGGCGGTGCTCGAGCGCTCCCTCGCCATGCCCCTGGCCCCGGACCGCAGCACGGCCGAGGAGGCCTCGATGGACACCCTCGCGCAGCGCGTGGTGGCCCCGGTGCTGCAGCTCAAGGACGTGGCGATCGAGTACCCCAAGCAGGGCCGCAACCCGGCGTTCCGCGCGGTGGAGGACGTGAGCCTCACCGTGGCCGCGGGGGAGACCGTGGGCCTGGTGGGCGAGTCCGGTTCCGGCAAGACCACCATCGGCCGTGTGGCCGTGGGTCTGCTGCCCACGGTGGCGGGTTCCCTGGTGGTGGACGGCGTGGAGCTGGCCGGGGCCTCCCGGTCCACGCTCAACAAGGTCCGCAAGGACGTGGGCATGGTCTTCCAGGACCCGTCCTCCTCCCTGAACCCGCGGCTGCCCATCGGCGAGTCCATCGGAGAGCCCATGTTCCTGGCCGGTGCGGCCAAGGGTGCGGAGCTGCAGAACCGGATCGAGCAGCTGCTGGACCAGGTGCGCCTGCCGCGCAACTACCGCAACCGCTACCCGCACGAGCTCTCGGGCGGTCAGAAGCAGCGCGTGGGCATTGCCCGTGCCCTGTCCCTCAAACCCAAGCTGCTCGTGGCGGACGAGCCCACCTCCGCGCTGGACGTCTCCGTGCAGGCCACCGTGCTGGACCTGTTCGAGGAGCTGCAGCAGGAGATGGGCTTCGCGTGCCTGTTCGTGACCCACGACCTCGCCGTGATCGACCGGCTCGCCAACCGCATCGTGGTCATGCAGCACGGGCACATCGTGGAGCAGGGCTCGCGTGAGGCGGTGCTGCGCCACCCGGAGCAGGAGTACACCAAGCGGCTGCTCGCAGCCGTCCCGGTGCCCTCGCCCGAGGCCCAGCGGGTGCGCCGCGAGCTGCGTCAGCAGATGGCGCAGCACGTGTCGTAGCGGCGGGTCGCGGCAGCGTCGGGCCTGCAGGGCGTCGAACCGCAGCCGACGCCGCGCCGGCCCGCGACCGACCGGGCGTGCAGGCTCGCGGGCAGTCGGACCTGCCGCGTTGCGGCCCAGGAGCACGGAACGGGACGTCATCCACCGGATGGCGTCCCGTTCCCATGGGTTTTCCGCGCAGTCGCTGGTGACGCTGGCGCCATGGTGAACCCCACGCGACTCTCATCCGACCTCGCCCGCCCGCGGCGCGAGACCGGCGCCTACCTCTCCACCGTCCGGTCCCTGTCCGCGACGCAGCTCACGCAGCCCTCGCTGTGCGGGTCCTGGGACCGCGCGCACGTGGTCGCCCACCTCGCGTCCAACGCCCGGGCCATCGCCAAGCTCGTGGAGTGGGCCGTCACGGGCGAGCCCCAGCAGCCCTACACGTCCCGTGACGCGCGGGACGCGGAGATCGACGAGCTGGCGGACCTGCCGCGGGAGGAGCTCATCCGGCTCTCGGAGGACAACGCCGCGTACTTCGCGCAGCAGTGCGAACGGCTCTCCGGGGCGCTGCGGGCAGAGGATCTCGATCTGCACGGCAAGCCCATCACCGCCGCCACCATTCCGGCGGTGCGGATCGCGGAGCTCGTGATGCACCACGACGACCTCGACACGTCCTGGACCCTGGCAGATGCGGACACCGAGTCCGTCCGGGACACCCTGGAGGGCGCGGTGCGTGCGATGCGCGCGAAGGGCGCACCGGGCATGACGCTGCGCACCACGGAGCACGACGAGTGGATCATCGGCGACGGTGGTCAGCTCGTCACCGGGGACCGCGTGGGGATGCTCCTGTGGCTGGCCCGGGGCAGGAACGAGGGCGTCAGCTCGAAGGGCGCGCTGCCCGAGCTGCCCACCTGGTGAGCTGAGGCCTCTGCCACGGTGGGCGGGCCCTCCGGCCCGGCCAAGACCCTCCCGGGCGGTTCAGGAAACGTGCGCTGCGGTCACGAGAGCACTGCGAGGGCATAGGCCGCGAACAGGGCGAGGTGGGCAACCCCGTGCACCGCCGTGGCGCGCGGTGCGGTGAACGTGACGACCGACAGGAGCAGGCTCACCGTGAGCAGCACGAGATCCGCAGGCTCGGGGGCCAGCACCACGGGTTGCCCCGTGAACATGCCGATGACCAGCACTGCCGGGATCGTGAGCCCCAGAGTGGACACCAGGGCCCCGTGGCACAGGTTGCTGACCCGTTGCAGTTCCCCGGCCAGTGCCGCCCGCACGGAGGTGATGGACTCCGGAAGGAAGACGATGCCCGCGATCAGCACCCCCGCGAGAGCGCTCGGGGCTCCCAGCCTGCCCAGACCGTCGTCGAGCAGCGCGGCCATGCTGTGGGACAGCAAGACCACGGGCAAGGCGGTGAGGACCAGCAGAGCCAGCCGGGAGAGGAGTTCTGCGCGGTGTTCGTGGAACACGGAGCCGTGCGCCGACGTGCTGGGGGACGCAGCTGCAGCGCTCCGTTCCGCACGGTGGATCCGGGGGTCGACCTCCGTGAAGTCGCCGGCCTGCACACCGGTCTGGCGGCGGAGGAAGAACGCGTAGCCGCCGAGCACCAGCGCGACCACCGGGACGGACTGCCAGGGGAGATAGGAGCCGTTCTGCCCGATCGTCGCCGGGAGTGCGAATGCGAGGACGCCGAGCACCAGCAGCAGCGAGAGGTACGCCGCCGCTCCGGCGTGGTTGGGGACCATCCCGCCGTGGCGCAGCCCGCCGACCACCAGGCACAGCCCGATCACCAGGTCGAGGATGATCATGGCCACGGCCATCACGGAGTCGCGCGCGATGCTCCCGTGCTCGCCAGGGCCGAGCATCACCGCAGAGATCAGCACCACCTCCACCACCACGATCGACAGCGTGAGCACCAGGGATCCGTAGGGGTCTCCCAGTCGTTCCGCCACGTGCTCCGCCTGCGCGACCACCCCGGTGGAGGCGAAGAGGATGACCCCCACGATGGCCGCGAGCGCGAGCACCAGCGGAAGCACGGGCACGGGCGGGGTGAGGGGCCCGGAGAGCAGGGCCAGGACGACGACGGCGAGCCACCCGACCGCGAGCCGGGCGAGCGCCAGCGGGGTCAGGACACGGCGCAGGGTGGGGAGCATCGGAGGATCACCTGGTTCCTCAGGACCCGGTGGGCCCCGCGAGGGGCGAGGTCGTCCCCGGGGCGTGGAACGGTGACCGGGTCGTCCCGGCACCGTGTGCGGCGCGAGGGCCGCGACGAGGTGCGGTGGAGCGGGGAGGCTGCGCCGGGACGCGGCGGGACGGTTCAGTCGCGCACGCCGAAGAGCCAGGCGTCCGCGCGGTCGGTGTGTGGGTCGTCGAAGTTGACGAAGGTCCGGCCCTTGGCCTCGACCTTCTTGTACTCCTGGACGACCTCCAGGCTCAGCCGTTCGCGGTGCTCGACTTCCACGATCACCGCGGTGGCGCCGGAACGGTCCGGGAGGGTGGCGGGGTAGGCGAGCGCGGCCACGAGGATCTGGGGTGCCTTCTCACGCGCCATGGCGCGCAGGGTGTCCAGGATCTGCTCAGGGCGCATGTCCGCGGCCTCCTGGGGGTCCACGGAGTTCAGCTCGAACTCGCCGTCCTTGCCGCCGGTCACGAGGAACGCCGGGAACGCGCCGTACGCCGCGACCTGCTCCTCCACCACGGCCTGCACGTGGCTCAGCGCGGTGTCCACGGTTTCCACGGCCGAGTCCGAGATCCACTGGCGCCACGCGTTGTCGTGGTCCGCGCGGGCGCGGGCCGCCTCCGCCTTCGTCATCCGGGACGTGCCCCGGGCGGGCGTGGTGCGGCGTCGTGCAGGGCGAGCGGAGGACTGTGCCACGAAGGAGGACTCCTCAGAACGGTGGAGGGGCGGATGGTGTGCTGAGTCCAGGGTAGGCGCTCGCTAGACTGGATCGGAACCACTCAGCCAAGACCAGGAGCATGCATGTCTGCGATCACTCGCGACCAGGTGGCGCACCTGGCGGAGCTGGCCCGGATCGAGATGACGGACGAGGAGCTGGCCCGTGTGGCCGGCGAGCTCGAGCTGATCGTCTCCTCCGTGGCCTCCGTCAGCCAGGCCGCCGGACCCGACGTCCCCGCCACGAGCCACCCCCTTCCCCTGCAGAACGTCTTCCGCGAGGACGTGGTGGGGCAGACGCTCACGCAGGACGAGGCGCTCCTGAACGCCCCGGACGCCCAGGACGGCAAGTTCCGGGTCCCCGCCATCCTGGACGGGGAGTGATCATGGCCGAGTCGATCGTCGAACTCTCCGCCGCGGACCTCGCGTCGAAGCTCGCCGCGGGCGAGGTGTCCTCCGTGGACGCCGTCCAGGCGCACCTGGACCAGATCGCCGCCACGGACGGTGCCGCGCTGGACGCCGCCGACCGCTCCCGCGGCACGGACGGGCTCAACGCCTTCCTGCACCGCAACACCGAGGAGGCGCTGCGGGTGGCCCGTGAGGTGGACGAGGCCCGCGTCAAGGGCGAGGAGCTGCCCGAGCTGGCCGGTGTGCCGGTCGCGGTCAAGGACCTCATCGTCACCAAGGGCCAGCCCACCACGGCGGCCTCCCGCATGCTGGAGGGCTTCATGAGCCCCTACGACGGCACGGTGACCCGCAAGCTGCGCGCCGCCCGCATGCCCATCCTGGGCAAGACGAACCTGGACGAGTTCGCCATGGGCTCCTCCACGGAGCACTCCGCGTTCGGCCCCACGCGCAACCCGTGGGACCTCACCAAGATCCCCGGCGGCTCCGGTGGTGGCTCGGCCGCGGCGGTCTCCGCGTTCCAGGCGCCGCTCGCGCTCGGCACGGACACCGGCGGTTCCATCCGTCAGCCCGCGGCCGTGACCGGCACCGTGGGCGTGAAGCCCACCTACGGCTCGGTCTCGCGCTACGGCGTGATTGCCATGGCCTCGTCCCTGGACCAGGTGGGCCCCTGCTCGCGCACGGTGCTCGACGCCGCCCTGCTGCACGAGGTCGTGGGCGGCCACGACCCCGCGGACTCCACCTCGCTCCCGGACCCCGTGGGCGGCTACGCGCAGGCCGCGCGTGCCGGTGCCGCGGACGGCGGACTCGAGGGTCTGCGCGTGGGCGTCGTCAAGCAGCTCACGGGTGAGGGCTTCCAGGCGGGAGTGCAGCAGCGCTTCGAGGAGTCCCTGGACCTACTGCGCGGCGCCGGTGCGGAGATCGTGGAGGTCGAGGCCCCCAACTTCGAGTACGCCCTGGGCGCCTACTACCTGATCATGTCCTCGGAGGTCTCCTCCAACCTCGCCAAGTACGACGGCGTCCGGTTCGGTCTGCGGGTCACGCCCGAGGGCACGCCCACCATCGAGAAGGTCATGGGCGCCTCGCGCGCCGCGGGCTTCGGGGACGAGGTCAAGCGCCGCATCATCCTGGGCACCTACGCGCTGTCCGCCGGGTACTACGACGCCTACTACGGCTCGGCCCAGCAGGTGCGCACCCTCGTGCAGCGGGACTTCGCGGCGGCCTTCGACAAGGCCGACGTGCTGATCTCTCCCACCGCACCCACCACGGCGTTCGACATCGGCGGCGTGGACGAGTCCGCGGACCCCATGCAGATGTACCTCAACGACATCGCGACCATCCCCACCAACCTGGCGGGAATCCCCGCGCTCTCGCTGCCCGGTGGGCTGGCACCGGAGGACGGGCTGCCCGTGGGCATCCAGTTCATGGCGCCCGCGCGCGAGGACGCCCGGGTGTACCGGGCCGGAGCCGGGCTGGAGCGGCTGCTCACCGAGAACTGGGGCGGACCGCTGTGGCGGCACCGCGGCGACGTCGTCGGGACCGTTCGTGACTTTGCGGCCACGGCCGCGCAGGGAGGCAAGTGATGAGTCAGGACGTGCTGTCCTTCGAGGAGGCCCTCGAGCGCTTCGAGCCCGTGCTGGGGTTCGAGGTCCACGTGGAGCTGAACACCCGGACCAAGATGTTCGACGCCGCGCCCAACACCTTTGGGGACGAGCCGAACACCAACATCACGCCGGTGTCCCTGGGACTGCCCGGTGTGCTGCCCGTGGTCAACGGCAAGGCCGTGGAGTCCGCGATCAAGCTGGGCCTCGCGCTGAACTGCTCGATCGCGCAGAGGTGCCACTTCGCGCGGAAGAACTACTTCTACCCGGACACGCCCAAGAACTTCCAGACCTCGCAGTTCGACGAGCCCATCGCGTACGAGGGGTACCTGGACCTCGAGCTCGAGGACGGCACGGAGTTCCGCGTGGAGATCGAGCGCGCCCACATGGAAGAGGACGCCGGCAAGCTGACCCACATGGGCGGTGACGCCGGGCGCATCCAGAACGCGCAGTACTCCCTGGTGGACTACAACCGCGCGGGTGTGCCGCTCATCGAGATCGTGACCAAGCCCATCGTGGGTGCGGGGGAGCGGGCTCCGGAGCTGGCGCGCGCGTACGTGGCGGCCATTCGGGAGATCGTGAGGAACCTCGGCATCTCGGACGCCCGCATGGAGCGCGGCAACGTGCGCTGCGACGCGAACGTCTCGCTGATGCCCAAGGGCGCCACCCAGTTCGGCACGCGCTCCGAGACGAAGAACGTGAACTCGCTGCGCGCCGTCGAGCGCACCGTGCGCTACGAGATCCAGCGCCACGCCGCCGTGCTCGCCGCGGGGGAGAAGGTCACGCAGGAGACCCGGTTCTGGCACGAGGACACCCGTTCCACCACCGCCGGGCGCCCCAAGTCGGACGCGGACGACTACCGCTACTTCCCCGAGCCGGACCTGGTGCCCGTGGTCACCACCGCGGAGTGGATCGAAGAGATCCGGGCTACCCTGCCCGAGCCGCCGGCCGAGCGCCGCAAGCGGCTCAAGGCGGACTGGGGCTACTCGGACGAGGAGTTCCGGGACGTGGTCAACGCGGGTGTGCTGGACGAGATCGAGCGCACCATTGCCGCCGGCGCCACGGCCGCGACCGCCCGCAAGTGGTGGATGGGCGAGATCGCCCGCCTCGCCAAGCAGCGCGAGGTGGAGATCGCCGAGCTGCCCGTCACCGCGGAGCACGTGGTCGAGCTGGACGCGCTGATCGCGGACGGCAAGATCAACGACAAGCTCGCCAAGAAGGTGCTGGGCTTCGTCGTGGCGGGCGAGGGCACCCCGGGCGAGATCGTCGAGGCCCGCGGTCTCGGGGTCGTCTCCGACGACGGCGCCCTGAGCGCCGCCGTGGACGACGCCATGGCCCAGATGCCGGACGTCGTGGAGAAGATCAAGGGCGGCAAGGTCCAGGCCGTGGGCGCGCTGATCGGTCCCGTCATGAAGGCCACCCGCGGTCAGGCGGACGCCGGACGCGTGCGGCAGATCATCCTGGAGAAGCTCGGCGTGCAGGGCTGACGCCCCGCGCTACTTCTGGCCACCGGCCCGGTTCCCCGCGCGGGGAACCGGGCCGGTGCCGTGCCGGTCCAGAGCTCGTCGCTCAGCCGCCACTCGTGCAGCCCGTGCTCCCGTGCGGAGTCGGTGGTGACGACCCCCGCGATGCGTTCGCGGATCGCCCGGTCCTCCGCGTCCGAGCGGCACACACCGGAGGGGGCGTCCGAGGCCACGGGGCACCACGCGTACCGTCCGCCCTGGGTGTTCGAGCTGGGCACCCACGCGAGGTCGTTCACGCGCCAGTGCCCGTCCGCGCCGCGCGCGAACTGGAAGCGGGCCATGATCCCCTGGTCGTTGCTCTCGGCCGCCGGCGGGGCGGTCTCGGTGACGTTGTTGCCCACGCCGTAGACGATCCACGTGCCGCGGTGGTTCTCGATGGGCTGCACGCTGTGGGAGCCGTGGCCGTACACGGCGTCGAAGGCCCCGGAGTCCGCGAGGGCGTGGGCGGTGCGCTTCTGGTACTCGTCCGCCGTGTCGGTGTACTCCATGATCGAGTGCATGGCGGCCACCACCACGTCCGCGCCCTGCTCGCGGGCCTTCTTCGCCTGGGCCACGGCGTGGGCCACGTCCTGGGCGGCGGTTTTCTCCCCCACGCGGGGGTCCGTGCCGTCCCGCAGCCGGTCGATGCGCCACGGGGTGTCCTGGGGCTTCTCGTTGAGACTGTTGGTCCCCGTGACCACGGCGAGCTTTCCGGTGGGGGTGTCCACGATCATCGGCTGCTCCGCGTCCTGCTGCGAGGCGTAGGAACCGGTGTACTGCAGGCCGGCCGCGTCCATCGTGTGGATGGTCCGCTCCACGCCGGCCACACCCTGGTCCACCGCGTGGTTGCTCGCTGAGGTGCACGCGTCGTAGCCCGCGTCCTTCGCCGCGCCGAGGATCTCCGGCGGCACGTTGAACTCCGGGTACGCGGCGTAGGGACCGCCCGCGGGCGCCACGGGCGTCTCCGCCTGGCACACGGCCACGTCCGCGCGGTCCAGGTAGGCCCGCTGCTGCTGGAGCAGGGGCGCGAAGTCGAAGTTCGCGCCGTGCGCGCGCTGCGGATCCGCGGCGAACTGGCTCCACAGCCCCTCGTGCAGCAACAGGTCGCCCGAGACCGCCAGGCTCAGGCATGCGTCCTCGGGGCACTCGGGTCCCTTCCCGGCGCCGGTGCGGTGCTGCTCCTCGCTTGCGCGGGGGGACGACGTCGCCCCCGCGCTCTGCGGGGCCTCTCCGGGATTCTCTGCGGGGGCACCGCAGCCGGAGAGCAGCAGGGCGCCCGTCGTGAGGAGGGCGAAACCGGCCCGTCGGCGAGCACGTGAGCGGCGCGAGGACGGTGTGCGGACAACCATCCGGCGATGCTATCGCACACGCCGTGAGCCAGATCATGCCCCATTACGTCACATGAATCTGACGAAATTGCGTTTTCTGCCGGGGCCGGACATCATGCTCAGGTAAGGCTTTCCTAAGTTCTGGTGTCGAGCGGAAAAGTGGGGACGGACGTGGGTCCTACCAACAACGGGGCGGGTGCCGCCCACGCGGGTGTCGAGGAGCGGGCGGTCTCGCTCGCGCACCGCATGCTCTCGGGCGCCGGGCAGGCCTCCGTGGTGGCGTACCGCCTGGAGGGTCAGCCCACTGTCACCTCGGTGGCCCACGGGCTCACGCGCCGCGGGGAACTCGTGGTGGCCACCACTGTCGGACCCGCGGAGGTGGGCGCCGACGCGCTGGTTCCGGGGGAGCCGATGGACGTGCGCGTGGACATCACCAAGATCGCCCCGGAGCCGGACGTGCGGATCGTCGCGGCGAGCATGCATCTGCTCGCGAGCCTCGAGTGGCTGCACCCCCTGGACGCCGAGCTGCTGCGAGGGAGCGGTGAGCTGCCGGATCTGGTGGCCGCGGTGGCCGGAGCGCCCGGGGGCCGCCTGGCCGTGCTGGACACCGCTCGCGTGATCCTCCACGACGGCACCGGTGCCACGCCCCTGGCCTTCGCCCACCTCCAGCAGCACGGCCGCAACGGCGCCGTGGCGTCCGGGTACGTGCAGGAGCTGGAGTCGGCGGCCCTGGATGCGGTCACGGACGTGGACCGGCTGGACCTCGCCGCCCTGTGCGACGCCGCGGAGCAGGGCTGGATTCCCGCACACCTGCTCACACGCACACCGTCCCTGGGCGGTTGCCAGCACACGCTGGAGCGCGACTTCGTGGTGGACGTGGACCGCACGGGCGTCACGGTCCTGCGCCACGGGGCGGAGGAGACGAGCGTCTACTTCGTGCCCTTCGACCTCCGCAGCGCCGCCCCGGGTGGCGCAGCGGCCCACCTCAGAACGCTGCTCGGGGTGCGGTCCGCCGCCTGAGTCCTACTCGGCCTCGTAGCTGCCGCAGTTCGCGTCCGCGGTGACCTCGATGGCGGATGCGGTGCACAGCAGGTCCTTGTTGTGCGTGCACTCCAGGCGCTGGCACGCGCCCACCTGGCCGTTGGCGGTGGGCAGACCGCCACGGGCGTCGAGCGAGATGAACGTGGTGCACGAGGCGTCGGAACCCTGACCGCCCACGGTGATGGCGGGTGCGGTGCAGCCGTTGTCGTTGAAGGCGCAGCCGGTGGCGGTGCAGGTGGAAACAGCGGTGAGAGTGGCCATGATCTTCTCCTGTGACTCGTGTGGTGCTCGTGGCATCGGTCGTGATGAAAAGAACACTAAAGGCATTTCCGGAATGTGACTAGTAAGTTCTACCTTACGACACAGCATTGTTTGCTAATTGGATTGCATTACGTTCGAGTGAATGCAGGGCATGCTCACCGAATTACGGAAATGGACATTTCACTAATCAGGACAGCACCAGTCCGGCCAGGGAGTAGGCCGCGAACCCCGCGAGGAAGCTGATCAGGAAGTTCTTGGAGGCCAGGTTCACCAGCACGGACACCGCCGCCGCCAGGATCAGCCGGCTCAGCTGTGTCCCGGGGTCCGCCTCGACCAGCGTGTAGGCCACCAGGATGAGCATGAGCCCGGCGGGCAGCAGCGTGGAGAACTCTTTGAGGTCCTCGCGGTCCCGGTAGCGGTGAGCCACCTGCATGGGGAGGAAGCGCAGGGCAAAGGTCACGGCGGCGCACACGAGAATGGCGGCAATCACGTCATGCCTCCTTTCCCGCACCGCGCGGCATCGTGGTCCTGCGCGGACGCCGCACCATGAGGACGCACAGCGCGGCGTAGCAGAGCATGGCGCCCAGCAGGAAGAGGCTGCGCGGCAGCAGCAGTCCCACGCCGATGGAGAGCAGCGCTGCGGCAAGGATCTTGCTCCGCTGCGTCGTGGCGGTGATCGCGCCCACGAACAGCAGGGAGAACAGTCCCGTGAGGGCGAAGTCGAAGCCGTCGACGGACTCCGGGACGAGTCCACCCGCAAAGGCACCCACGGCCGCGCCGAACACCCAGTAGAAGTGCGAGACGCCCTGGACCAGCAGCAGCTGGTGCTGGGTGGTGGGATGCACTCCGCTGCTGATCAGCGCGTAGGCCTCGTCCGTGAGCGCGTAGGGACCATAGAACTTCGCGAACGGGGAGTGCAGCAGGTGTGTGGGGTAGGAGAAACCGTAGAACACGTGGCGGCTGTTCACCAGCAGTGTGGTCACGGCGATCTGCGCCAGCCCGGCGCCCGCGGCGACGAAACCCACCAGCAGGAACTCGATGGAGCCCGCGAACACCACCAGTGCGGTGAGCGGCGCGAGGTACGGGGCGAATCCCAGGGACACCGAGTACGCACCGAACGCCATGCCCAGCGGCAGGTACCCCATGGCCACGGGCACCGTGACCCTCAGGGCCCACGGCAGGCTGCCCTTCTCCGTGTTCATGCGGGGCGGCGCTCCTCACCGTTCGTCCTGCGGGTCCCGGCCACGCTAGCGCGGACCCGGGCCTGCGGTGGACTCCGCGCGTCGCTGGGCGACTGTAACCTACGACACATGACCTCTCGTTACGCAACTCCCGCAGACCTCGTGGCCACCCCTCGACTCGCCGGACTCGCGGCGCACCGCGACGGCCCGGTGGTCGCGCTGCGCCAGGAGCTCTCCCCGGACGGCACGCGCTACGTCACCCACGCCTGGGCCGTGCCCGCGCGGGGCGAGCCGGTGCAGCTCACCCACGACGAGAGGGGCGTCCGGGAGGCCTGCCCCACCGGCTCCGGCACCGTGTGGTTCACCTCCGACCGCCCCGTGCCCGGTGACGAGGACAAGCGCACCCGGCTGTGGCTGCTTCCCGAGCGCGGTGAGGCCCGCGCGGTGCTGGACGCCCCCGAGGGCATCTCCCACCTCCAGCTCGGTGGGGACCGGCTGTTCTTCGTCTCGGGCCTGCACCCCGCCGCCCGCGGCGCGCAGGACGAGTTCGCGCGCAACCGCGAGAGCCACGACCGCCGGGAGGAGACCGGTGTGAGCGCCGTGCTCCACGACCGCTCGCCCATCCGTTTCTGGGACCACGACCTCCCGGCGGCGGAGGACGCCCTCTGGTTCCTGGACACCGGGTCCCTCTCGGCGGATGACGACGCCGCCGGGGCCGTCCGGCGCGTCGAGCTGCCTGCCGGGCGTCTGGGCCACGTGTCGGTGGCCCCGGACGGCACGTGGCTGCTCGTGGAGATGGCGGTGGTGGCCGAGGGCGGTGTGGAGCGCACGCAGCTGTGGCGCATCCCCCTGCCCGCCCCGGCACCCGCCGCGGACAGCCCGGAGGGCGCGGGCGCAGCGGACTCGGCAGAGCGGGAAGGTGCTGCAGGTGAGCCCGCACCGTCCCGCGGCGGGCCGGTCGGCGCGGGGGAGGCCGAGCTGCTGCACGACGCCTCCGTGGCGGAGCAGTGGTCCCCGGGGGAGGTGAGTCCGGACGGCTCCCGCGTGGTCCTCACCCGCCACCGGCTCTGGCGGGACGGCGTGAACATGGCTTTGTCGCTGTGGGTGCGGGACATGGCGACCGGCGAGGAGATCGAGGCCGTGCCGTGGGACGAGCACTGGGCGGCGGACGCGGCGTGGCTGGACGACGACTCGTTCGTGTGCGTCTCCGACCACCGCGGCCGCGGCATCGTGCTCCGGGTGCACTGCCCCCGCGGCGGGGACGTCCGCGTGCAGACGGCTGCCGGTGGCGCGGACCAGGACTGGACCTACTCCTCGGTGCGCGTGGCGGGGGAGGACCTCGTGGGCCTGCGTGCGAGCTACGCCCACCCCGCGCAGCTGGTGCGCTGGTCCGCGCCCGGTGCGGCAGCCTCCGACGCCGGTGCGCGGGCGACGTCGTCGAGCCACGGTGACCCGGCGCCGTCGGACGCGCCCGAGGGATCCGCAGGACCCGCCCCGGTGACCGGGCTGGTTCCCGACGACGCCGTGCCCGGGCGTCTGGAGGAGGTCACCACCACGGCCGGGGACGGCACCGAGATCCGCGCGTGGCTCGCGCTGCCCGAGAGTGCTGCGGGCACCCGGCACCCGCTCGTGGTGTTCGTGCACGGGGGTCCGTGGGGTTCCAACAACCAGTGGAGCTGGCGCTGGAACCCGTGGCCGTTCGTGGCGAAGGGGTACGCGGTGCTGCTGCCGGACCCCGCGATCTCCACGGGCTACGGCCAGTCGATGATCGAACGGGGTCAGCAGGAGCTGGGCGGGGCGCCGTTCACGGACGTCATGGCGCTCGTGGACGCCACCACGGCGCGCGCGGACATCGACCCCGAGAAGCAGGCGCTCATGGGTGGCTCCTACGGCGGGTACATGGCCAACTGGGTGGCCACGCACACCGGGGGCCGGTTCCGGTGCATCGTGACGCACGCGTCCGTGTGGAACCTGGACTCCATGGGGGCCACCACGGACAACACCCTGTGGCGCGAGGCCATGGGCCCCTCCCAGGCCGCCGAGTACTCCCCGCACCGCTTCGTGGAGCGCATCGAGGTGCCCCTGCTCGTGATCCACGGGGACAAGGACTACCGGGTGCCCGTCTCCCAGGGACTGGAGCTGTGGGCGGACCTGCAGCGCAGCACCTCGGTGGCGGGCCACCGCTTCCTCTACTACCCGGATGAGGGGCACTGGATCCTCAAGCCCGCCAACGCACGGACCTGGTACGAGACCACCCTCGCGTTCCTGGACCAGCACGTGCTGGGGAAGGACTGGGAGCGGCCCGAGCTGCTGGGCTGAACCGGGCCGCCGGGAGCGTCGCCCCGCCGTCGCCACCCGCGGCGCGGCGGCGTCGTCGGGCGAGCACCGCGTACGGCGGCGGAGAGTTCGGTCACGTGTGCGCGGGGCGGCAGGTGGAGGGGAGTAGAATCGCCACGATTCCCCTCTGCCTCTACCTGCGAAGAGAGACTCGTGTATGTCTGAAAACACCGCCCAGCGCGCCGATCTGCGCAACGTGGCCATCGTGGCCCACGTTGACCACGGCAAGACCACCATCGTCGATGCCATGCTCCAGCAGACGCACGCGTTCTCCAGCCACGGAGAGGTTGCGGAACGGGTCATGGACTCGGGCGACCTGGAGCGCGAGAAGGGCATCACGATCCTCGCGAAGAACACCACGGTGTTCTACGACGGTCCCGCCGCGAACGGCGAGACCATCACCATCAACGTGATCGACACCCCCGGCCACGCGGACTTCGGCGGCGAGGTGGAGCGTGGGCTGTCCATGGTGGACGGCGTGGTGCTGCTCGTGGACGCCTCCGAGGGCCCCCTGCCCCAGACGCGCTTCGTGCTGCGCAAGGCCCTCGAGGCCAAGCTGCCCGTGATCGTGGTCGTGAACAAGGTGGACCGCCCGGACGCGCGCATCGAAGAGGTCGTCTCGGACACCATGGACCTGCTGCTGGGCCTGGCCTCGGACATCGCCGAGGACAACCCGGACCTGGACTTGGACGCCGTGCTGGACGTCCCCGTGGTGTACGCCTCGGGCAAGGCCGGCCGCGCCTCCACCGACCAGCCCGCCAACGGCGAGCTGCCGGACAACGAGGACCTCGAGCCGCTGTTCAAGACCATCATCGAGCACATCCCGGCGCCGTCCTACAACCCCGAGGGCGTGCTGCAGGCCCACGTGACCAACCTGGATGCCTCCCCGTTCCTGGGCCGCCTGGCGCTGCTGCGCATCTTCAACGGCACCCTCAAGAAGGGCCAGACCGTCGCCTGGGCCCGCCAGGACGGCACCCTCAAGAGCGTGCGCATCTCCGAGCTGCTCGCCACCAGGGGCCTGGACCGCGTTCCCGCCGAGAGCGCCGGACCCGGTGAGATCGTGGCCGTCGCGGGCATCGAGGACATCACCATCGGTGAGACCCTCACGGACCTGGAGAACCCCGCTCCGCTACCGCTGATCACCGTGGACGATCCCGCCATCTCCATGACCATCGGCATCAACACCTCCCCGCTGGCCGGGCGCGTCAAGGGCGCCAAGGTCACCGCGCGCCAGGTCAAGGACCGCCTGGACAAGGAGCTGATCGGCAACGTCTCCCTGAAGATCCTCCCCACCCAGCGTCCGGACGCGTGGGAGGTCCAGGGCCGCGGCGAGCTCGCGCTGGCCATCCTGGTGGAGCAGATGCGCCGCGAGGGCTTCGAGCTCACCGCGGGCAAGCCCCAGGTGGTCACCAAGACCGTCGACGGCAAGGTGCACGAGCCGTTCGAACACATGACCATCGACGTCCCCGAGGAGTACCTGGGCGCCGTGACCCAGCTGATGGCCGGGCGCAAGGGCCGCATGGAGGGCATGAGCAACCACGGCACCGGCTGGGTGCGCATGGAGTTCAAGGTGCCCTCCCGCGGTCTGATCGGCTTCCGCACCAAGTTCCTCACGGACACCCGCGGCGCGGGCATCGCCTCCTCCTACGCGGACGGCTACGAGCCGTGGGCCGGGGAGATCGAGTACCGCACCAACGGCTCCATGGTCGCGGACCGCGCCGGCGTGGTGACCCCGTTCGCCATGATCAACCTGCAGGAGCGCGGCTCGTTCTTCGTGGAGCCCACTTCCGAGGTGTACGAGGGCATGATCGTGGGCGAGAACTCGCGCGCGGACGACATGGACGTGAACATCACCAAGGAGAAGAAGCTCACCAACATGCGTGCGGCCTCCTCGGAGACGTTCGAGAACCTCACCCCGCCGCGCAAGCTCACGCTCGAGGAGTGCCTCGAGTTCGCCCGCGAGGACGAGTGCGTGGAGGTCACCCCGGAGGCCATCCGCATCCGCAAGGTGGTCCTGGACGCCAACGAGCGGCTCAAGGTCGCCCGTCAGCGGGCGCGCGCCTGATCGTGGTCGACCCGAAGTACCCGGGCGGGGGACACGCCATCGCGGGCGCGGCGGACACGCTGCTGCCCGCGGGCGTGGACCCCGCCCGGGCGCGTCTGCTCTTCGTCCACGCCCACCCGGACGACGAGGCGATCAACACCGCGGCGTCTATGGGCCACTACAGCGGCCTGGGCGCCACCACGGTGCTGCTGACCATGACGCGCGGCGAGCGCGGCGAGGTCATCCCGCCCGCGCTGCGCCACCTCGAGGTGGGCCAGCCGGGCTGCCCGGACACGGACGGCACCGCCCTGGGGCTGTACCGGATCTCCGAGCTCGACGCCGCCGCGGCCGCCATGGGTCTCACGGACCGGTTCTACGCGGGAGAGCCTCCCGCCCTGGACGCCTCCGTGGGCTTCGCCAACGGCGCGGGGAAGTACGTGGACTCCGGCATGAGCTGGGGGCCGGACGGCCACGCCCAACCCGCCGCGGATGTTTCGCCCGCCGCACTGACCGCGGCCGATCCCGAGGAGGCCGCCGCCCACGTGGCCGCGGCCGTCCGGGCGCTGCAGCCGCACGCGGTGGTCACCTACTCGGACGACGGCGGCTACGGCCACCCCGACCACGTGGCCACGTTCCGGGTGACCGTGCGCGCCGTGCAGCTGGCCGCGGCGGCGGGCGATGCCGAGAACGACGCCTGGTCCGTGCCCCTCACGTGGGGGATCGAGAGCGAGGTGGACCCCGCCGACCGCCGGCTGCAGGCCGCGATCCGCGGCGACCTCGCGGTGAAACGGGCCGCCATGGCCGCCCACGCCACGCAGATCGTGCTCGCGCCGGACCCGCAGGACACGGGGTACACCATGTCCAACGGCGTGCTCCAGCACATCAACACCACCGAGACGTACCGGCTGCTCGATCGGCGCACCCCGTGAACGCACCGCACTCGGACAGCGGCCGTGACGGGGACGGCGGCCAGTGCGCCGCCACCTCGCCGCGCGCACCGGGTGCCGCGCGGGGAGCGCGGGACGCCCCGACGCCTCCTGCCCGGAGAAGATCGCGTCCGCTGAACGGCACGGAGCCCGCCGCACCATGGGCGGCCCTGCCTGCGGAACCGGAGGCGGACTCCGCGGTGGGCAACCCCGAGACTCCGGGCCGCGCGGACGAACGGCCGGGAACGGCGTCGTCGGCGGTGACCGCGGTGCCCACGGGACTCGTGGTGGGTCCCGTGGCCACCGCCATGCACGGCGGCATCTGGTACCTGGGCGGCTGGTGGTTTCCGTGGGGGCTCGTGTTCTCCGGCATGCTGCTGCTGTGCGCGGGCGTGTGGTGCGGAACCTCCACCCGGCGGGTCTGGGCCGCGGCCGTGCCCGGACTGCTCACGTACCTCGTGGCGTGGGCGGGTGCCTACCTGCGGCAGGGCTCTGCGCTGGTGGCCACCACCTGGACGGCACCCGTCGGCGTGGTGGGGATCCTGTGGTTCGTGGTGGTCTTCCTGGCCGTCATGGCCGCCGTGATTGTGACGGGACGTTGGCTCGTGCGTCGGCGCACGCGATAGCCTCGAAGGCCCCTCGCTAGAATGTTGGACAACTTGGGAACTGAAGGGAAGGTCCGAGAAACGTGACTTATGTGATCGCTCAGCCCTGCGTGGACGTCAAGGACAAGGCGTGCGTGGAGGAGTGCCCCGTGGACTGCATCTACGAGGGTGAGCGCTCCCTGTACATCCACCCGGACGAGTGCGTGGACTGCGGTGCGTGCGAGCCGGTGTGCCCCGTGGAGGCCATCTACTACGAGGACGACACCCCGGACGAGTGGGCCGACTACTACAAGGCCAACGTGGAGTTCTTCGACGACCTCGGATCCCCGGGCGGAGCCGCGAAGCTCGGCAACACCCACAAGGACCACCCGATGATCGCGGAACTGCCCCCGCAGAACCAGGACTGATCCGGTGAGCGAGCGCGGGGGCTTCGGCCTGGACCTGCCGGACTACCCGTGGAACTCCCTGGCCCCGTACCGGGCGCAGGCGGGGGAGCACGCGGACGGCGTGGTGGACCTGTCCATCGGCACGCCCGTGGATCCCACGCCGCTCGTGGTGCAGGACGCCCTGGCCGCGGCGGCGGACGCGCCCGGCTACCCCACCACGCACGGCACGCCCGCTCTGCGCGAGGCGGTGGCGGCGTGGTATGCCGAGCGCCGCGGGGTGCCGGGCCTGGACCCCGAGGCCGTGATGCCCACCGTGGGCTCCAAGGAGCTCGTGGCCTGGCTCCCGCTGCTGCTGGGTCTGGGCCCGGGTGACGTGGTGGTGCGCCCCGTGGTGGCCTACCCCACCTACGACATCGGTGCGCGTCTCGCGGGTGCGCAGTCCGTGGCCGCCGACTCACTGGACGAGCTGGAGCCCGCGGTGCGCGAACGGGCGCGCATGGTCTGGGTCAACTCCCCGGGCAACCCCACCGGCATCGTGCGGGACGTGGCGTCCCTGCGCCGGCTCGTGGACCAGGCCCGCGCCCAGGGCGCCGTGGTGGTCTCGGACGAGTGCTACGCGGAGCTCGGCTGGGGCCGCTGGGACGTCTCCGAGGGCGGGGAGCCCGTGCCGTCCGTGCTGGACCCCCGGGTGAGCGGCGGGGACATGTCGCTGCTGCTCAGCGCGTACTCGCTGTCCAAGCAGTCGAACCTCGCGGGCTACCGGGCAGCGTTCCTCGCCGGTGACCCGGTGCTGATGGCATCCCTGGTGAACTCCCGCAAGCACGCGGGCATGATCGTGGCGTACCCGGTGCAGGAGGCCATGCGCGTGGCCCTGGGGGACCACGCCCACGTGGCGGCGCAGAAGGCGCTCTACCGGCAGCGCCGCGCGGCGCTGAAACCCGCGGTGGAGGCCTTCGGGTTCACCGTGGAGCACTCCGAAGCCGGACTCTACCTGTGGGCCACAGCGGGGGAGGACACCTGGACCTCCGTGCAGCGCTTCGCCCGGTTGGGGATCGTGGTGGGTCCCGGCACGTTCTACGGGGACGCGGGCCACGGCTACGTGCGGCTCTCCCTGACCGCCACGGACGAGCGCGTCGCGGCCGCCGTGCAGCGTCTCCGACAGGCGCTGTGAGACCGCCCCGCGCGCGGCGGCAAGTGGAATACCGCTCGCACTAGCGAGTAGGTTGGACCACGATCACACCGTGTTCCCACCGGACGCGCACGCCCTTGCGCTGCCACGACGCCGTGACGGCCCGCAGCGCGCACCGACACCTGGAACACCCGAGCAAACCGTGAAGGACTCACCATGGCAGAGGCCAAGAAGAACACCGGCAAGGTGGAACTGAACTACGAGAAGGGCAAGTCCCTCGAGCTTCCCATGCTGGAGGTCACCGAGGGCAACAAGGGCTACGGCGTGGGCTCCCTGCTCAAGGAGACCGGCAACGTCAGCTTCGACCCCGGGTTCGTGAACACCGCCAACACGCGGTCCTCGGTCACCTACATCGACGGCGCCCAGGGCATCCTGCGCTACCGCGGCTATCCCATCGAGGAGCTCGCGGAGCACTCCAACTTCCTGGAGACCGCCTACCTGCTGATCTACGGCGAGCTGCCCACGCGCGAGCAGTACGAGGACTTCCAGCACCGGATCACCACGCACACCATGGTGCACGAGGACATCAAGATGTTCTTCAACGGGTTCCCCCGTTCCGCGCACCCCATGCCCGTGCTGTCCTCCGCGGTCTCGGCGCTGTCCACCTTCTACTCGGACTCCCTGGACCCCTTCAACAAGGAGCACGTGGAGATCTCCACCATCCGCCTGCTCGCCAAGGTCCCCACCCTGGCCGCGTACGCGTACAAGAAGTCCGTGGGCGAGCCGCAGCTCTACCCCCACAACAACCTCAACTACGCGGAGAACTTCCTGCGCATGTGCTTCGGCGTGCCCGCCGAGGAGTACGAGGTGGACCCGGTGGTCGCCAAGACCCTGGACATCCTGTTCATGCTGCACGCGGACCACGAGCAGAACTGCTCCACCTCCACCGTGCGTCTGGTGGGCTCTTCGCACGCGAACATGTTCGCGTCCGTGTCCGCCGGCATCAACGCCCTCTACGGTCCGCTGCACGGCGGCGCCAACGAGGCCGTCCTCGCCATGCTGGACCAGATCCAGAACCGCGGGCTCTCCGCGGACGAGTTCATGGAGAAGGTCAAGAACAAGGAGGACGGTGTCCGCCTCATGGGCTTCGGGCACCGCGTCTACAAGAACTACGACCCCCGCGCGCGCATCATCAAGGGCTACGCGCACGACGTCCTGGCCAAGATGGGCGGCAACAACGAGCTGCTGGACCTGGCCATCGGCCTGGAGGAGAAGGCACTCGCGGACGACTACTTCGTGGAGCGCAAGCTGTACCCGAACGTGGACTTCTACACCGGACTGATCTACAAGGCCATGGGCTTCCCGGAGAAGATGTTCACCGTTCTCTTCGCGATCGGGCGCCTGCCGGGCTGGATCGCCCAGTGGCGCGAGATGATCGAGGACCCCGAGACCAAGATCGGCCGGCCCCGCCAGCTCTACGTGGGCGAGGGCGAGCGCCACTACCCCACGGCCAGCTGACCCCACCGGTCTCCCGGTACGACGCCGCCCCGGTCACCTTCTCGGTGACCGGGGCGGCGTTCCCGTGTAACGCGGCGTCCGGCCGTGCACGGCAGGAGGCGCGCCGAGCAGCCCGTGCGCACCCTGACGCCGCGCCCCGGAATCTGACCGCACCCGGCGGCGTCGGCCCGGGGCACGGGGGGAGGGGCTCAGCCCTCGTAGCCGTTGGGGTTGTTCTTCTGCCAGTTCCAGTGGTCGCGGCACATGGTGTCGATGTCCCGGTCCGCGGACCAGCCCAGCTCCGCGAGGGCGGCGGAGGGATCGGCGTAGGACACGGCGGCGTCGCCCGCGCGGCGGGGGGCGATCTCGTACGGGATCTCCCGGCCCGAGGCCTTCTCGAACGCCTCGCGAACCTCCAGGACGGAGTAGCCGCGCCCGGTGCCCAGGTTCCACACGTGCAACCCGGGGTCCGCGGTGATCCGGTCCAGGGCCTTGAGGTGGCCGTCCGCGAGGTCCACCACGTGGATGTAGTCCCGCACGCCGGTGCCGTCCGGGGTGGGGTAGTCCCCGCCGAAGACCATGAGCTTATCGCGCCGCCCCACGGCCACCTGCGCCACGAACGGCATCAGGTTGTTGGGGATGCCCGAGGGGTCCTCACCGATCCGCCCGGACTCGTGCGCGCCCACGGGGTTGAAGTAGCGCAGCAGCGCGATGGACCACCGCTCGTCCGAGGCGGCCAGGTCCGTGAGCATGTCCTCGATGTGCTCCTTGGTGCGCCCGTAGGGGTTCTGGGCGTCCATGGCGAGCTTCTCGGTGAGCGGCATCGTCTCCGGTGCGCCGTAGACCGTGGCGGAGGACGAGAACACGATGGACCGGCAGCCGTTCTCCTCCATGGCCCACAGCAGGTTCACGGTCCCGCTCACGTTGTTCGTGTAGTACCACAGGGGCTTCTCCGCGGACTCGCCCACGGCCTTCAGCCCGGCGAAGTGGATCACGGCGTCCGGGCGGTGGTCGCGGAACACGGTGTCCAGGCCCGGGCGGTCCAGCAGGTCCACCTGCTCGAACGCGGCCACGTCGCGGCCCGCGAGCTCCGCGACCCGCTCCAGGGACGTGCGGGAGGAGTTGGAGAGGTTGTCCACCACCACCACGTCGTGGCCCGCCTGGAGCAGGGCGAGGACGGTGTGCGAGCCGATGTAGCCGGTTCCCCCGGTGACGAGAATCTTCATGCGTTCCACCCTAACCAGTGCACCCGGGAATCCTCTGCGCGCCGGGGCCGGGCCCGTCGCACCAGTGTTCGGCGTCCACACGCGGCGAAAGTGTGCGGTGCCGGAACGCGTGTGGCCGGTCCCGTTGCCAGAACCGGCCACACGCTCTCGGCGCGACGACGCCGCTGCGCTCAGTTCGCGTGCAGCGCCGAGTTCAGCTCCACGGTGCCGCCGCTGCGGGGCAGGGCCTCCACGGCGCCGTTCACCGAGTTGCGGCGGAACAGCAGGTTGGAGACGCCCGAGAGCTCGGAGGCCTTGACCACGCGGGGCTCGGCGGCGGCGTCGAGCAGGGAGACCCGGGTTCCCGCGGTGACGTAGAGACCGGCCTCCACCACGCAGTCGTCGCCGAGCGAGATGCCCACGCCCGCGTTCGCACCCAGGAGGCAGCGCTCGCCCAGGGTGATGCGCTGCTTGCCGCCACCGGAGAGGGTGCCCATGATGGACGCGCCACCGCCCACGTCCGTGTGGTCGTGGACCACCACGCCCGCGGAGATGCGGCCCTCCACCATGGCCGCGCCGAGCGTGCCCGCGTTGAAGTTCACGAAGCCCTCGTGCATCACGGTGGTGCCCTCGCCGAGGTGCGCGCCCAGGCGCACGCGGTCCGCGTCACCGATGCGCACACCGGAGGGGACCACGTAGTCCACCATGCGGGGGAACTTGTCCACGGCGAAGACCGTGACGGGCCCGCCCGCACGCAGGGCGAGCAGGGAGCGGGTGAGCTCCTCGGCCAGGACCGGCCCGCGGCTCGTCCACGCCACGTTGGCGAGCAGACCGAAGATGCCGTCCAGGTTGATCGTGTTCGGCTGGACGAGCCGGTGGGAGAGCAGGTGCAGCCGGAGGTAGGCGTCCGCGGTGTCCTGCGGGGCCGCGTCCAGGTCGACCACCGTGGTCACGATCTCGGAGCGCACGTTGCGGTCGGGGTCCGTGGTCGCGGCCACCCGCAGGTCCGCCTCGTAGCTGGAGTCGGGGTTCGCGCTGAGGGCGGGGGCGGGGTAGAAGACGTCCAGGACGGTGCCCGCGCGCTCGCCGGCATCCACGACGGTGGCCAGGCCCACGCCGGATGCGGTGCGGGAATTGACGGTGCTCTCGCTCTTTGAAGTCATGGCCCCATCCTAAGTGGCGGGCAACGGCGCCCGGCGTCCCTGCCGCTGCCCCGTTCACTGGTTGCCGGCCACCAGCAGTCGAGCCGCCGGTAGGCTCGGGCCATGCTCACCCAGGAGGTCCGAGAACTCACCCGGCAGGTCATCGACCACGCGCAGAAGTACAACGACGACGACGTCCACACCGTGGCGGCCGGTGCTCTGACTGCATCGGGGCGGGTGGTTCTGGGGTTGAACACCTACCACTTCCTGGGCGGACCGTGTGGCGAGATCGCGGTGCTGTCCCACCACGCCGGTTCCTGCCCGGACGACCCCATCACCGTGATGGCCGCGGCGTACGGCCCCACGGGTGACGTGGTGTCGCCCTGTGGCAAGTGCCGTCAGATCGTCCACGACATCTCCCCGGCCATCCAGTTCGTCGTGCGGGACCATGGTGGTCTCTGCACACGCACGGCCCGGGAGCTGCTGCCCTTCGCCTACGACCAGGGCGCGGCTGAGCGTCCGCAGCAGATCTTCATGTGGGAGGGGTACGAGGCCCTGGTGCGGAGGGGGGAGAAACAGCAGACGATCCGCGTGGACGACCCGTTCCGGGTGGGCCCCGCAGAGATCGTGTTCGAGCGGGCCGATGGAATGGTGGCGGTGCTTCCGGCATCCGTCTCCGAGGTCCGGACCGTTTACCGCACGGAGCTCACGGACCTCGATGCGGTGCGGGACGGATTCGGCTCGCTGGCGGAACTGAACTCGGCACTGGACACCCACTACCCGGGGCTGGAGCCCGAGGCCCGCGTGGACGTGGTGACGTTCCAGCTGCTGGGCGGCTGATGGGGACGCGGTGACTATGCTGGCCGCCATGGCAGCCGATCAGCAGACACCCGCACTCGACCTCACCATGGACCCCGCGGACCTCACCGCCGCGCTGGTGGACGTGGAGTCCGTCTCGGACCACGAGGGCCCGCTCGCGGACGCCGTGGAGGCCGCCCTGCGCGAGCTGCCCCACCTGAGCGTGCACCGGGACGGGGACACCGTGGTGGCCCGCACGGAGCTGGGCCGGGACGAGCGGGTGATCCTCGCCGGGCACCTGGACACCGTGCCCCTGCCCACCGTGGAGGGCGCGCTGGGCGCGGTGCCGTCCGTGCGGCGTCGTGAGGGGGACCGGGACGTGATCTACGGCCGCGGCACCACCGACATGAAGGGCGGGGTGGCCGTCCAGCTGGTGCTCGCCCAGCAGCTGCGGGAGCCCACGCGGGACGTGACCTACGTGTTCTACGACCACGAGGAGGTCTCCAGCGACGCCAGCGGGCTGGGGCGCGTGATGCGCCACTCCCCGCAGCTGCTGGAAGCGGACTTCGCGGTGCTCCTGGAACCGACCAACGGCACCGTGGAGGGCGGGTGCAACGGGACCATGCGCTTCCGGATCACCACGCACGGCAGGGCTGCGCACTCGGGGCGCTCCTGGATCGGGGAGAACGCCATCCACAAGCAGGCGGAGCTGCTGGCCCGGCTGGCCCGCTACGAGCCCCGCACCATCACCGTGGAGGGCCTGGACTACCGGGAGGGTCTCAACGCCATCCGCACCGGCGGGGGAGTGGCGGGCAACGTCATCCCGGACACCGCGTGGACCGAGGTCAACTACCGCTTCGCCCCGGACAAGACCCTGGAGCAGGCGCAGCAGCACGTGCGCGAGGTGTTCGAGGGCTACGAGATCGAGTGGCAGGACCTCTCCCCGGCGGCGCGCCCCGGCCTGGACCGGTCGGCCGCGGCACAGTTCGTGGCGGCCGTGGGGCTGGAGCCGATGCCCAAGTACGGCTGGACGGACGTGGCCCGCTTCTCGGAGGCCGGCGTCCCGGCCGTGAACTTCGGTCCGGGGGACGCCCTGCTGGCCCACACGGACGACGAGCACGTGCACGACGACGCCGTGCGGGCCTGCCACGCCGCCCTCGCCCACTGGTTGTCCTGATCCGGCACGTAGCCTGGGTCCATGACCTCCCACGACACGACTCCTGAACCCGACTCCGGCGCGAGCAGTCCCGCCGAGCGCCACAAGGGTCCGGTGGTGCTGCGCCGTGCCCAGCTGCAGCGGCGCACCTCCGACCAGCGCTTCCTGGACCAGCGCCCCGCCGAGCCGGACGACTTCACCCGCACGGACCCGTGGCGCGTGCTGCGCATCCAGGCCGAGTTCGTGGAGGGCTTCGACGCACTCGCCAACCTGGGTCCGGCCATCACGGTCTTCGGCTCCGCGCGCACGGCTCCGGGCCACCCGGAGTACGAGCTCGCGCGAGCGGTGGGCCGGGCCGTCGGCGAGGCGGGCTACGCCGTGGTCACCGGGGGTGGCCCCGGCGTCATGGAGGCCGCGAACCGCGGCGCCGTGGACGTGGGGGCGCACTCCGTGGGCATCGGCATCGAGCTGCCCCACGAGCAGCACCTGAACCACTGGGTGGACCTGGGCATCAACTTCCGGTACTTCTTCGCGCGCAAGACCATGTTCGTGAAGTACAGCCAGGGCTTCGTGGCGCTGCCCGGCGGCTTCGGCACGCTGGACGAGCTCTTCGAGGCGCTGACCCTGGTGCAGACCGGTAAGATCACCCGTTTCCCCATGATCCTGGTGGGCACCGAGTACTGGCGTCCGCTGCTGGACTGGATCACGGGCACCCTCGTGGCCGGGGGCAAGGCCTCGGACGCGGACCTCGACCTGCTGCGCGTGGTGGACACCGCCGAGGAGGTCGTGGAGATCCTCACCTCCGTCCATGCCCAGGACCCCGGCATGGGGATCGCACCCCCGGACGACGACGCCGCCCGCCCCGGTTCCGAGGCATGAGTCCGGTTCCACCCGACTCGCCTTCCGAGAGCCTCCCGCGCGAGTGCGAAGAGCCCGGCCACAGCCCGGCGAGGGACCGCACGGTGACCGCACCGCAGGACTCTGCTGGTGCCAGCCGCGCCCCGCGCGCCGGAGAGAGCCGCGCCCGCGGGGCAGCGGCCCGAACGCGGGCCCTGTTCTCGCGGGCTCCGTGGTGGCTCGCCGTCGTCGCCGTCTACGGCATCTCCCGGCTGTGGGGCTGGGCCGTCTTCGGCGTGGTGGGCGCGCAGCAGGGCCCGGGGCCGTGGGGCGACGGCCCGCTGGGGTACCTGGACTTCGTGGCCACGTGGGACTCGGACTGGTACCGCACCATCTTCCGGGAGGGCTACCCCTCGCAGCTGCCCACGGACTCCCTGGGCACGGTGCAGGAGAATCCCTGGGCCTTCTACCCCGTGTTCCCCCTGCTGGTCCGGGGGATCGCCGGGGTGACCGGCACGGGCTGGGCTGGCACCGCCGCCACGGTGTCCCTGTTCGCGGGGTTCGGGGCGGCGCTCGTGCTGTACCGGCTGGTGTGCACCGCGCCCGTCATGGCCGGCCCGCGGACACCCGGTGGCACCTCGCGCCCCGCGCTGTGGGCCGTGGCGGTGTTCGCGTTCAACCCCGTGGCCCCCGTGCTGCAGACCCCCTACGCCGAGGCCTTGAGCCTGTTGCTCCTGCTCGGCGCCATCCTGTGCGTCGTGCGTGGGCGGCCCGTGTGGACCGCCGTGCTCGTGGTGCTGCAGGCGCTCACCCGGCCCACCGGCGTCGCCCTCGCGGCGGCCCTGGGCGTGTGGTGGCTGTGGCGCGCGGTGCGGGACGTGCGGGCCCGGCGTCGTGCGTGGTACCGGTGCGCGGACCGCTGGCTCGCGGTCGCGCTGCTCGCGTGTGCGGCGGCGCTGGCCTGGCCCGCCATCGCGTGGGCCGTCACCGGAGATCCTGGGGCGTACACCGAGACCGAGGCCGCGTGGCGCGGGAGCTCCACCGTGGTGCCCGTGCTGCCGTGGTTCGAGCAGGCGGTCTCGCTCTTCGGGCCGGTGGGCGGGCTGCTGGCCCCGGTGCTGCTCGTGGTGGCCGTGGTGTGCGTGCTGCGCTCCGGCGTGGTGCGGCGCTCGCTGCCGTTCTTCGTGCGCGTGTGGATCGCCGCGTACGGCTGCTACCTGCTGCTCGTGCTCAACCCGCAGTCCTCCACGTTCCGCCTGCTGCTGCCGTGGGCCCCTCTCGCCGCGCCGCTCGTGCACGCGAGCGGGTCCCGGGCGTACCGCACGCTGCTCGTGGTCACGGGAGCCGTCCTGCAGGTGGTGTGGGTAGGGTGGCTGTGGCACTGGAAGCAGCTCCCCGGGGGAGGGGACTACCCGCCGTGAGACCGCAACCCGGGCACGGGGCGGCGGCTGCCGGGCCGCGCGGCGGGGGCCGTGGGCGGCGTCACGGCCAGGGGTTCGCGTTCGATAAGATGGTGGGCGCACACATCCACGAAGAGGAGCGCTAAATGGCGGCCATGAAGCCGAGAACGGGTGACGGACCCATGGAGGTCACCAAAGAAGGACGCAGCCTGATCATGCGGGTCCCCCTGGAAGGCGGCGGGCGTCTGGTGGTCGAGCTCAAGGCGGACGAGGCCGCGGAGCTGCGCGAATGCCTCTCCGGCGTGACCCAGTAGCGGCGTCACCCCGTCTTCGGAACGGACCCGTGACCCGCGGATCCCCGGTTCCACAGCGCGAGAGCCCCTCACCACGGTGAGGGGCTCTCGCGCTGCTCCGTGCTCAGCCGTGCTCAGGCCGCCCAGCGCGTCCCGAGCGTTATACCCGCGGCCACGGCCAGCAGGGCCCACAGCAGCGTGCCGAGCACCACCGCCAGGGCCGCGGCACCACGGCGCTCGCGGGCCAGCCGCACGGCGTCCACCATCGCGGTGGAGAAGGTGGTGAAACCCCCGCACAGCCCCGTGCCCAGGGCCACCGTCCACTCGGGGCCCAGGACCATGCCGAGCCCGCTGACCACGCCCAGCACGAACGAGCCCAGCACGTTCACGAGCACCGTGCCCAGGGGGAACGGCCGCTCCTGGCGCGCGCTCACGGCGCGGTCCGTCAGGTGGCGCAGCGCCGCGCCCACTGCACCGCCCACCGCGACGGCCAGCACCGCGATCACCGGTGCTCCCCGGAGGACGCCGGGCCGGTCGAGGACGACCCGGCCGGGGGCTGCTCGTCGGCGCCGGCAGGCAGGCCGCCAGGCGTCGTCGGGCTCGCGGTGGCCGACGCCGCCGGGGCACCGGTCCGCGTGTCCCCAGCGGTGGTGTCCAGTGCCTGCTCCGCCGCGCGGGCGCCGCCGGGGCCCCGCACGCGCGCCCCGAGGATCATCCCGAGGGCGGCGGCGAGCAGACCGGAGACGAGCGTGAGGCCCGCATACCCCAGGGCGGGGCCCGTGGCACCGGAGCTGACCCCGTCCCAGAGCTCCTGCGCGAACGTGGAGTACGTGGTGAACCCGCCGAGGGCCCCGGTGCCCACGAGCAGCCGCACGGTGTGCGCGCGCGGGGTCTCGGGACCGGGCCGTGTGAGGGCCTCGAGGAGCAGCCCGAGCAGCAGTGCACCGAGGACGTTGACGGCGAACGTGGGCCAGTGCCCGAAGGAGCCGGTGGGCAGCACGTGGGCCACACCCCAGCGGGCCACGCTGCCCACGGCACCGCCGAGGGCCACGAGACAGACGTCGCGCAGCAGGGAAGGCATCAGCGGCGCACGGCGAGCAGCATGCCCGTCCCCGTGGGCACCACCGCGGTGGACAGCCGGGGCTCGTCACGCAGGGTGCGCACGACCTCCCGCATGATCACGGTCTCCTCCTGCCGCTGCGCGGGCTGCGGCACGAGGTCCTGGTGCAGGGCGTCGTTGACCACGAGCATGCCGCCGCGGCGCAGCAGCCGCGCGCCCTCGATCACGTACTCCGCTGTGTTGGCCACGTCCGCGTCCACGAAGACCATGTCGTATGCGTTCTCCGTGAGGCGGGGCAGCACGAGGGCTGCGGCGCCGGAGATCGTGCGGGTCCGCTTGGTCTCGAAACCCGCCTCGCGGAACGTGTCCCGGGCGGCGCGCAGCGCACGGATGTCCGTGTCGATGGTGGTCAGCACGGACTCGGCGGGCATCCCCCGCAGCAGTGCCAGCCCGGAGACCCCCGCTCCGGTGCCCACCTCCACCACGGTCGCGGGTCGGGCGGAGGACGCCAGGACGGTGAGGAGCGCGGCCGAGGCGGGTGTCACGGGGTCCAGCCGCAGGGCGAGGGAGCGCTCGCGGGCACGGAAGGCGGTCTCGTCCTCCGTGGCGTAGGCCTCGCAGTAGGCCCAGCTCGTGGTCTTGTCCGTGGTCATGGACGCGCATGTCCTTCGCTGCCGTGTGCGGCGGGAGCCAGCGGGCCCCGGCGCCCGATGTGACGCCCCGGCGTGGCGCCGGAGTTTTCCGGAGGCCAGCCTATCGCGGTCCGGGCGCGGGGCGCGGGGAACCCCCGGTGCCCGCCCAGATCGCTGTCAGTTTCCTGCAGAACAATGGAGACGCGCCCCGGTTCGGGACGCGTCACACGCAGGATTCGCTCGAGGAGAGGGGACGGGGTGTCCACACGCAGCGCAGGCACGGCCGTCCGGCCCACGCGCCGGCCCGCCCGACGCACCGTCACTCTCGTGGCCGCCGTCGCCACGTGCCTGTGCGTGGCCCTGGTCGCCACCGCGGTGTGGAGCGTGGGTCGCAGGGCGCAGCAGGAGCAGCTCAGTGGCGCGCAGGCCGCGGCCACGTGGTCCCCGGGGGCCCAGGGCATGGTGGACACCACGTCCGCGGCGGACATCCGCTCCCTGCGCTCACTGGGCTGGGCCGTGCCCGGGCTTGCCGCGGAGGGCTACAGCGTGACCGACATCCGCCAGACCACCGTGGGCGGCGAGCCCGCCGTGGCCCTCACCCTGCACGACGACCGCGGCACGGTCGAGATCGTGGAGCAGCGCGGCCACGTGAACCCGGAGAACCCCGTGGACGGCGTGAGCGGACTGCCCGTCAGCGCCGAGGGGTTGCACGAGTCCGTGGTGGCGGGGTCCCGGCTGTGGGTGGAGCGCGAGGACCCGTGGCGCGCCGTGATGGTCCGCCCGGACGCGGTCTACACCATCACCTCGGACACGCCCCCGGCCACCGTGGCCGAGACCGTGAGCGCGGTGGTGGCGGAGGACCGCGCCCGTGTGAGTTTGCCCTCGCGCCACGACGAGAGCTTCGGCGCCACCGTGGTGGACGGCCTGCAGAAGCTGTTCGGCTAGGAACGACCCCGCGGGGCGTTGCCCGACGTTGATAGGCTCAGCGCGTGTTCGGGATTTCTGGCGGAGAAGCCATCATCATTCTCATCGTGGCCCTGGTGATCATCGGGCCCGAGCGCGTTCCCGAGTACGCCCAGAAGCTCAAGGAGATGGTCAAGGCCGTCCGCAGCTACGCCACGGGTGCCACGGAGGACCTCAAGGAGACCCTGGGCCCCGAGTTCTCGGACCTGGACTGGCGCAAGCTCGACCCCCGGCAGTACGACCCCCGCGTGATCGTGCGGGAGGCTCTCCTGGAGGACGACGCCGAGCGCCCCCGTCCGCAGTACTCGGCCTCCACCGTGGCCGCCCCCACCGTGCGGCGCCTGGCCCGGGGCGAACGGGCGCCGTTCGACACCGAGGCCACCTGAGCGGCGTCGTCACCGGGGCACGCAGGCCCGCGGGGCGGTGGACGGCTCAGCCGCGCGGCGTGATGCCCAGGCTGCGCCCGGCGAGTCCCCGGCCCTGGCGGTCCAGCGCCCGGGCGATCTCCCAGAGCTGGGCGGCGGCGGGTGAGTCCGGGTCCGCCCACACCGCGGGCACACCCCGGTCCGAGGCCTCCCGGACGGTGACGTCCAGCGGCACGCTGCCCAGCAGCGGGACGGGGTAGCCGAGGCGTTCGCTCAGCGAGGTGGCGATGGTCTCCCCGCCTCCCGCGCCGAAGACCTCCATGCGGGAGCCGTCCGGCATGACCATGGCGGACATGTTCTCCACCACGCCCGTGACCCTCTGCCCGGTCTGCTCCGCGAGCGTCCCGGAGCGCTGGGCCACGCTGACCGCGGCGTGCTGCGGGGTGGAGACCACCAGCACCCCCGAGCGGGGCAGCAGCTGACCCACCGAGATGGCGATGTCCCCCGTGCCCGGCGGCAGGTCCAGGAGCAGGTGGTCCAGGTCCCCGAAGTGCACGTCCGTGAGGAACTGCTCCACGGCTCGGTGCAGCATGGGCCCGCGCCACGCCACGGGCTGGGCGGGGTCCACGAACATCCCGATGGAGATCACCTTCACGACGCCGCGCGAACGGTGCCCCGCGCCCGCCGCGCTGTCCTGGGGCAGCCGGTCCACGCCCTCGGGCACCTCCACCACGGGGGGCAGGATCATGTCCCCCACACGCGTGGGGGACTGGGTGATGCCCAGCAGACCGGGGACGGAGAAGCCGTGCACGTCCGCGTCCACGATCCCCACCGTGCGCCCCATCGCGGCGAGGGCCGCCGCGAGGTTGACGGTCACGCTGGACTTGCCCACCCCGCCCTTGCCGCTGGTCACGGCGTGCACGCGGGTCAGGGAGTCCGGGTCCGCGAACGGGTTGCTGCGGTGGTGACCCAGCCGTTCCTGCAGCTCCCGGCGCTGCTCGGGGGTCATCACGCCCACGTCCACGACCACCTCGGTGACACCGGGCACCTCGGACAGCGCGGTGCGCAGGTCCGCCTCGATCGTCCCGCGCAGCGGGCAGCCGGACACGGTGAGCAGCACCGTGACGTGCGCCGTGGTGCCGTCCAGCGTGGCCGCGGGGATCATGCCGAGCTCGGTCACCGGCCGGCGCAGCTCCGGGTCGATGACCCCGTCCAGGGCGCTGCGCAGCCGCGGGTCCACGGTTCCGGCGGTGCCGTCCTTCCCGGTCACCGCGGGGTCTCCCCGCCCGCACCGTCGTTCCCCGCCCCGGGGGCCGACGCCGCGTGCGAACCACCGGAGCGTGCCGTCTCCCCGGCCGCGCCGGGGCGCTTGGCCCGCTCGGACTTCCTGCCGCCCCCGGACTTCCGTGCGCTCTCGGACTTCCGCTCGGGAGCACCGGTCCCGGCCGCCTCGGCACGCTGGTCCTGGGCGTCGATGATCTCCTCGAGCAGGCTGCGCAGCTCCGAGCGCACGTAGTCGCGCGTGGCGACCTCCCGCATGGCGATGCGCAACGAGGCGATCTCGCGGGTGAGGTACTCGGTGTCCGCGAGGTTCTGCTGGCCGCGCTGGCGGTCCTCCTCCGCGACCACGCGGTCGCGGTCGTCCTGGCGGTTCTGCGCCAGCAGCAGCAGCGGAGCCGCGTAGGACGCCTGCAGGGACAGCATGAGCGTCAGCAGGGTGAAGTTCAGGGACCGCGGGTCGAACTGGATCTCCTCCGGCGCCAGCGTGTTCCAGGACAGCCAGATGGCCACGAACACCGTCATCCACAGCAGGAACTGCGGGGTGCCCATCCAGCGGGCAATGGCCTCCGTGAGCTCACCGAACGAGTCCGGGTTGGGGCGGAAGCGGTTGAGGAACCCCGGGCGCTTCTCGCGCGGCTGGTCCAGGGGACCGGGGGAATACTGCGAGCCTGTGCTCTGCCTGGGGCTACTCATACCTCTTGCCCACCTTCCGGACCGGGGTCCCGTCGTCGTACGTGCGCCAGTCGTCGGGCAGCAGCGCGTCCAGGACGTCGTCGATCGTGACCGCTCCCACGAGCCGGTCCTGGTCGTTGACCACCGGCAGGATCGTGAGGTCGTAGGTGGCCAGCTCCCGGGCGACGTCCGCCAGCGACGCCTGGTCGGAGACCGGCTCGATGGACCGGTCGATCAGGTTGCCGATGGCCTCGGGGGGAGGGTAGCGCAGCAGCCGCTGCGTGTGAACGAACCCCAGGTACTTGCCCGTGGGGGTCTCCAGCGGCGGGCGGCACACGAGCACCGCGGAGGCCGCGGCGGGGATGATCTCCTCCTGGCGGATGTGCGCGAGCGCCTCCGCCACGGTGGCCTCGGGGGAGAGCACGATGGGCACCGGCGTCATGAGGGAGCCGGCGGTGCCCTCCTCGTACTCGCGCAGGCGCCGGACGTCCTCGGCGTCCTCGGGCTCCATCATGGTGATGAGGCGCTCGGCCTCCGCCTCGGGCAGCTCGTTGAGCAGGTCCGCGGCGTCGTCCGGGTCCATCTCCTCGAGCAGGGCGACGGCGCGCTCCTTCGCCATGTGCGTGAGGATGAACACCTGGTCCTCCTCCGGCAGCTCCTCGAGCACGTCCGCGAGGCGCTCGTCCTGCAGCTCCCCGGCGATCTCGAGCTTGCGCTTGTCCGGCATGTCCCGCAGCTCGTCCGCGAGGTCCGCGGCCTGGTCCTCCTCGTGCTGCGTGATCCACTGGGTGGCGGGCTGGTGCCCCGCGTTGGAGGGGTCGTCGGTGTCCTCCCAGTCCACGATCAGCGTCTGGTTGCGGCGCCGGATCAGTCCGCCCGTGGCCTGGGACCGGCGCACGAACAGCTGCGACACCACCCAGTCGCCGCGGTTGTTGGACTTCTCCATGGCCACGTCCTCGATGGTGGCCGTGCCGGAGCCGTCCAGCAGCACCACGGTGCGGTCGAAGAGCTCGCCCACGGCGAGGGTCTCGGCCCCGCGCTGCTCGAAGCGGCGCAGGTTCACGAGGCCCGTGGAGATGATCTGGTCCGCGTCGATGCTCGTCACGCGGGTCATGGGCACGAACACCCGCTTCTTCCCGAGCACCTCCACCACCAAGCCCACCACGAGGGGCCGGTTCTTCACGGACGGGCGCGTGCCGGGGCGCAGCAGCACGACGACGTCGCGCAGCCGCCCCAGGCGGTCGCCCAGGGGGTCGAAGACGTCCAGGCCGATCAGCCGGGCCACGAAGATCTTGGAAAGGTTTGTGCTCACCCGCCCAGCCTAGTGATCCACGCAGGATGGGGACATTCGGGGCCGGACCGGGCACAACGCCACGGGGCCGTGGCCCTGCGGGACCGGAGCAGGGCCGGGGACAGGCGGCACCCCGGCAGGTGCGGTGCCACGACACCGGCGGGATGCGGTCCCACGGTGTTCACCCGCTGCGATGCCCCAGGGTTTTCCCGGCGCGCTCGCACCGCTGTGCGGGACAATGTCCGGTATGAGCAACCCGAACCGCAGCCCAGCCCAGTTGTCCATCGCCCCGGAGATGCCCCGCGGGGAGGTGGTGGGGCGCTACCGCACCTACGCCGAGGCGCAGAAGGCCGTGGACTACATGTCCGACGAGCACTTCCCCGTGGCCATGGTCTCGATCATCGGCAGCGACCTGAAGTCCGTGGAGCAGGTGACCGGGCGGCTCTCGTACCCGCGGGTGGCCCTGCAGGGGGCGCTCAACGGCATCTTCTTCGGCGCCTTCTTCGGCCTGGTCATGACCATGTTCGGGGGCGCGAACATGGTGCCCACGGTGCTGCTCACCATGCTGCTGGGCGGGGCGTTCTTCATGCTGATGGCCACCATCACGTACGCGATGTCGCGTGGCAAGCGGGACTTCACCTCCACCAGCCGGATCGTGGCGGGCAGCTACGAGGTCCTCGCCGCACCCGAGGTGGCCGGGCAAGCCCGTCAGGTGCTCGGCGGCATGCCCGGTGAGCCGGGTGCCGGGGCACGCGCCCAGAACCCCGCCCCCTTCGGCGGACGCGGTCCGGGCGGGGCCCGGCAGGACGGGGGGAACGGCGAGCAGTGGGGCCCGGGCGGCCCGGGCCACGGCGGAGCCCGGCAGGGTGCACCCCACGGCGGTGCACCCCGGAACGGCACGTACACCGGTGGCCCCGAGGGGCGGCCGGGCGTGCCGGGCCAGGGCACGCCCTCCGGTGCCGCGCACGGCAGCAGCTCCGCGGCGTCGGCCCCCGGTGCCTCCCAGGACACGCAGCCGGGCCCGGCGGCCCAGCAGCAGGACCCCAACCGCTCCGCGAAGTTCCCCGACCTCCCGGACGGACGGCCCCAGTACGGCATCCGCGTGGAGGCCGAGGCCACTCCCGAGGTCGACCGCTCCGCGCCGTGGACCCGCACGGGTGGCCCCGCCGCCGCGCAGGACGCCCGGGACGCACGCGACGCCCAGCAGGGCGGCGGCGCCGAGAACGGCACCCCGGAGAACCGCCGCTGAGTCCTCGGTGACCGGTGCCGGCCCACGAGCCGCACCCGGTGGAAATGCTGAACGCCCCGCACGGTGTGCGGGGCGTTCTGCATGGTCCGGGCTCGGGGTCAGGCGCGCGGGCCCACGTTCTCGGTGCGGTTCCAGATGCCCTGGATCCACGACTCGACGTCGTCCGGGTGGCGGGGCAGCGCCGCGGAGAGGTTCTCGTTGCCGTTCTCGGTCACGAGGACGTCGTCCTCGATGCGCACGCCGATCCCGCGGTACTCCTCGGGGATCGCGAGGTCCTCCTCCTTGAAGTAGAGCCCCGGCTCGATGGTGAACACCATGCCCGGCTCGATCACGGCGTCCAGGTACAGCTCGCGCTTGGCCTGGGCGCAGTCGTGCACGTCGATCCCCAGGTGGTGGCTCGTGCCGTGGGGCATCCAGCGGCGGTGGTGCTGGCCCGACTCGGACAGGGAGACCTCCGCGGAGACCGGGAGCAGGTCCCACTCCTCGAGGCGGTGGGCCAGCACGTCCATGGCCGCGGCGTGGACGTCCCGGAACCGGTTGCCGGGCACGGCCACCTCGAACGCCGCCTCGGAGGCGTCCAGCACGGCCTGGTAGATCCGGCGCTGCACCTCGGTGTAGGTGCCGTCCACCGGCAGGGTGCGGGTGAGATCCGCCGTGTAGAGGGACTCCGCCTCCACCCCGGCGTCCACCAGGATCAGCTCCCCGGGCTTGACCGAGCCGTTGTTGCGGATCCAGTGCAGCACCGTGGCGTTGTTGCCGGAGGCCGCAATCGTGTCGTACCCGAGGTCGTTGCCCTCGAGGCGGGCACGCGAGAAGAACGCTCCCTCGACCACGCGCTCACCGCGCTCGCCGCCAATCGCCTGCGGCAGCACCGCCACGATGTCCTCGAAGCCGCGGATGGTGGCGTCCACGGCCTTGCGCAGCTCACCGACCTCGTAGTCGTCCTTCACGAGCCGCAGCTCGCTCAGCGCCTCGGCCAGCGTGGCGTCCTTCGCGTCGGACTGCTCGAGGTCCACGCCCGTGTTGATCCGGGAGGTGTCCACGAGCGCGTCCATGTTCAGGTCCACGTCCCGCACCAGCCGGATGCTCAGACCGCCCAGGGCCGCGTTGCCGGCGTCCTTGGTCACGGCCGTCTCCAGAGCCGAGAGGTCCTGCGTGGGCAGACCGAACTCGTCCTGCAGCTGCTGCAGGGTGGGTCGCGGTCCCACCCAGAACTCGCCGTTCTTGGCGTCCGCGTAGAACTCGGCGGAGTCCCGCCCCGCCATGGGGTGGAAGTAGAGAGTGGCCACGTGGTCGCTGCCGTTGTCGCCCCGGCCCGGCTCGGTGGGCTCCATGACCAGCACGGCCTCGGGCTCGTGGTCCACTCCCATGCCCGTCACGTGCGCGAACGCCGAGTGCGGGCGGAAGCGGTAGTCGGTGTCGTTCGAGCGCACCTTGGGGGCACCGGCCGGGATCACCAGGCGCTCGCCAGGGAACAGGCGCGAGAGCCGGGCACGGCGCGCGGCCGCGTACTCGGCAACCTCCGCGCGTGGCGTCGTCGTGTGCTCCGGCGCGGCCCAGCCCGAGGCCATGAACTCGCGGAACTGCTCGTTGTCCGGGCGCTGGGAGCGGTTGTCCACGCGCTCGTCCATGGGCTGCGCGGCGTCCTCGCTCGCGTGGTGGGAAGCGGCGGTGTGCTGGGGGCCCTGGCTCATGGGCGCGGTCATCTCCTTCGCGGCGCGATAGCTCGCGCACGGGTGGGGTGCGGGTCTGTCCCGTCCATGGTGTCACGCCGGTCAACAGCGCGCCCGCACGGGGCACCGCCGGTATCGTGGAGCCGGTGAGAATCGACCTGCACACCCACTCGATCGCCTCGGACGGCACGGAGACCCCCGCCGACGTCGCCCGCTCGGCCCACGCCGCCGGGCTCAGCGTCTTCGCACTCACCGACCACGACACCACCGCCGGGTGGCAGGAGGCCGGGGACACCGCGGTCTCCCTGGGCGTGGCGTTCGTGCCGGGCATGGAGGTCACGTGCACCACGGCGGACGGGATCTCCGTGCACATGCTCAGCTACCTCCACGACCCCGGGTACCAGCCGCTCGTGGCGCGCATCGAGGAGTGCCGCCGCAACCGGCTCACCCGGGCGCGGCGCATGGTGGAGCTGCTCGGGGAGGACTTCGACATCTCGTGGCAGGACGTCATGGCGCAGGTGGGCCCGGACGCCACGGTGGGCCGCCCCCACATCGCGGATGCCCTGGTCTCCCTGGGCGTGGTGCCCACCCGGTCCGCGGCGTTCTCCGACCTGCTCTCCGGGCGGTCCAAGTACTACGTGCGCCACGATGCCCTGGACCCGGTGGAGGCCATCAAGCTCGTGCGCGCGGCGGGTGGGGTGCCCGTGTGCGCGCACCCCATGGCGCCGCTGCGGGGACGCGTGGCGAGTGCCGCGGACTTCGAGGCGATGATCGACGCGGGCCTGGCCGGCCTGGAGGTCGCCCACCGGGACAACCCGGACGAGTCCCGCGCGATCCTCATGACCATGGCCGCCGAGCACGACCTGCTGGTCACCGGCTCCAGCGACTACCACGGTGAGGGCAAGCCCAACCGGCTGGGGGAGAACTCCACGTCCGTGCGCTCGCTCACCCGGATCTGCGAGCAGGCCACCTCCGGCGTGGAGGTGCGCTGGCCCTGAGCGGCCGGCGCCGGCGTCGGTGGCTCAGACGGTGTGGACGGGGACGTCCGGCAGGCGCAGCCGCATGACGTCCACGGCCTCGGGGTTGCTGTCCACGCACACGAACCGGCGCCCCAGCTCCGCGCTCACGGCGCCCGTGGTGCCGGAGCCCGCGAAGAAGTCCAGCACCCAGTCCCCGGGGCGGGAGGACGCCGTGACGATCCGCCGCAGCACGCCCGCGGGCTTCTGCGTGGGGTAGCCGGTCTTCTCCCGCCCGGTGGGGGAGACGATGGTGTGCCACCACACGTCCGTGGGCAGCTTCCCGCGCGCGGCCTTCTCGGGCCCCACGAGCCCCGGAGCCATGTACGGCTCGCGGTCCACGTCCTCGGAGCTGAAGTGGTACGCGGCGGGGTCCTTGACGTACACCAGGATGGTGTCGTGCTTCGCGGGCCAGCGCCGGGTGGTGCGGCCGCCGAAGTCGTAGGCCCAGATGATCTCGTTGAGGAAGCACTCCCGGCCGAACAGGGCGTCCAGCAGGATCTTCACGTAGTGCACCTCCCGGTAGTCCAGGTGCACGTAGAGGGTGCCGTGGTTCGCCAGCACGCGGCGCGCGTGCGCGAGCCGCGGCTCCAGGAACCCCAGGTAGTCCGCGAACGAGTCCTCGTAGCGCCGCAGCGAGCCCATGACGGTCTCGTACGAGCGCCCCGCGAACCCCACCCGGTCCCCCTCGCCGTGGGCCACGGGGACCGAGCGGGTGGTGCGGCGCACCTGGTCCCGCCCGGTGTTGAACGGGGGATCCAGGTACACCAGGGAGAACGACTCGTCCGGCAGGGACTCCAGCACGGTGAGGTTCTCGCCGTGCACCACGGCGCTGGTGCCCTCCGGGTCGAACACGAAGGGCTCCGCCGCGCTCACCGCCTCCTACTCCCCGGCGTCGGAGGACTGCTGGGCGTTCTGCGCGCTGCCGGCCCGATTCTGCCCGGAGGAACGACGACGCCGCCGACGCCGCTTGGCGCCGCCCTCGCCCGAGGTCTCCACGGACGTCTCCCGCGTGGAGCTCTCACCCTGACCGGTCCCGCGGGAGCCCTCGCCGTCGCCGGAGCGGGGACGGCGGGAGCGGTCTGCCGAACCGCCCGCGTCGGAACCGCCGGAGCGCCGGCGGTCGGAGCCCGAGCCGCCCGAGCGGCGTCGTTCCCCGGAGCTTCCGCGGGAGCCGCCCGCGGAGCGCTTGTCGTCGCGGCGGGGGCGGGCGTCCCCGAGGTCCTCGAGCTCCTCGGCGTCGAGGCCCTCGAGGGTGCGCTGGGACTTGGGCAGCCTGCCCTTGACCGTGCGCGGGATGCTCAGGTCCGTGTAGAGGTGCTCGGAGGACGAGTAGGTCTCCACGGGCTCCGGGACGCCGAGCTCCAGCGCCTTGTCGATCAGACGCCAGCGGGGGACGTCGTCCCAGTCCACGAACGTGATGGCCGTGCCCTTGTTGCCCGCGCGGCCCGTGCGGCCCGTGCGGTGCAGGTAGGTCTTCTCGTCCTCGGGGCACTGGAAGTTGATGACGTGCGTGACGTCCTCCACGTCGATGCCGCGCGCGGCGACGTCCGTGGCCACGAGCACGTCCACCTTGGAGTTGCGGAACGCGCGCAGCGCCTGCTCACGGGCGCCCTGGCCCAGGTCCCCGTGCAGGGGAGCGGCCGCGAAGCCGCGGTGGATGAGCTCGTCCGCGAGCTTGGCCGCGGCGCGCTTGGTGCGCGTGAAGATGATGCTGCGCCCGCGGCCCTCGGCCTGCAGGATGCGCGCGACCACCTCGTCCTTGTCCAGGTGGTGGGCGCGGTAGATGACCTGGCGGATGTCCTTCTTGGTGGTGCCCTCGTCCGGGGCCGCCGCGCGGATGTGCATGGGGTGGGTCATGTACCGGCGGGCCATGGCGACCACGGGACCCGGCATGGTGGCCGAGAACAGCATGGTCTGGCGCACCTCGGGAACGGCGGCCAGCAGCTTCTCCACGTCCGGGAGGAAGCCCAGGTCCAGCATCTCGTCCGCCTCGTCCAGCACGACCATGCGCACGTGGCTCAGGTCCAGGAAGTGCTGACGGTTCAGGTCGATCAGGCGCCCGGGGGTGCCCACGACGACCTCCACGCCCTTCTCGAGCTCGGCGATCTGCGACTCGTACGGGCGTCCGCCGTAGATGGTGGCCACGCGGGCGTTGCGGGTCTTCGCGGCGATCGCGAGGTCGCTGCCCACCTGAACGGCGAGCTCACGCGTGGGGACCACGATCAGGGCCTGCGGGGCGCCGGGCTTCTTCAGCTGCTCCCAGCCCTCGTCGTCCCGGCCCACCGCACGCTGCAGGGCGGGGATGCCGAAGCCCAGGGTCTTTCCGGTGCCCGTCTTGGCCTGGCCGATGATGTCCTGCCCCGAGAGGGCGATGGGCAGCGTCATCGCCTGGATGGGGAAGGGAGAGGTGATGCCGTGGGCCGCGAGGGCGGCCACGATGTCCTGGCGGACCCCGAAGTCCGCGAACGAGGACTCCGCCACGGGCTCGGCGGTCTCGATGGCCTGCACCCCGGCCTCGTCGGGCTCGGGGGCGTCCTGCTCGGGTGTTGCGGTGATGTCGGTCAAAACGATCCTTCACGGGTAGGCGCGGGGCACCGGCACCGGGTCTCGTGCGCCTGCCGTCCTGCGGGGGACGGGCACGGCGCGAGCCGGGGGCCACCGCGCGAGTGTGAGGAAGCCGATCGTGAAACGCACCCCGCCCGGGCGCTCAGCGGAGGGCGCGTGCGCCCTCCGGGCGCGGTGCCGGAGCGGGTGGAAAGTGAACCTGACGGTCTCTTGGGACGACCGGTCATCCTGCTAGACGAGCCCAGTGTACCCGCAACACGAGAGGCCGGAACGGGACGACGCCCCCGGGACGGGGGCGTCGTGGCGCGCCGCTCGGGCGCGGCGGATGGTTCGGGGAGCTCAGGCGACGGGGGCGAAGCCCACCTTCCGGCGGGTCTCCTTGCCGGTCTCCACGTAGCCGATGCTCGCCGCGGGGACCATGGCGGTGCCGCCCTTGGTGTCCTCCAGCACGAGGGGGGATCCGGAGGACAGCGCCTCGGTCACCCTGGCCCGCACCTCGTCAGCGGACAGGTCGCTGTTGAGCATGAGCACCTGCGAGACGTTCTGGATGCCGATCTTGATTTCCATGGATACCCTCCTGCGACGGTCCCGGCCGCTGCGCGCGGAGCGGGACGGTGTGCTGCGGACCGGACGCGCCGTGCGGGGACGGGGCGTCAGTCCCGGTCGTTGCGGCCCAGTCTAGGAGCAGGCTCCGGGCGCTCCTCGCTGAGGGACTTGATTCCGCCCCAGGCTAAACGGAAGATCCGGTCCTGGACCTCCTCGCGCGACCCGGACTCCGGGTGGCGGATCCAGTAGATCGCGGAGGTCTGCACCATGTTCACGAGACCGCGCGAGAGCAGCATGGCCTGCGCGGGCGGGGCGCCCGTGGTGGGTCCCAGCAGGGCGGCCACGGCGCTTGCGACCCCCTCCGAGAAGTCGTCCAGCTGGGCGGCGACCTCCGGGAAGGACATCACGTCCGCGCTGAACACCAGACGGTGGGCCTGGGGGTGGCTGTGCACGAAGTCGAAGTGCGTGACGATCACGTTGCGCACCCGCTCCCGGTGCGTGTCCGACTCCGAGAGTGACTCCTCCAGGCGCCCGGACAGCTCGCGCAGCGTGTGCTCCACCAGCGCCAGGAAGAGGTCCCGTTTGCCGGGGAAGTGCTGGTACAGGACGGGTTTGGACACCCCGGCGGCGGCCGCGATCTCGTCCATGGACGTGGCGTGGTAGCCGCCGTCCGAGAACACCCGCAGGGCGGTGTCCAGCAGCTGCTCGCGGCGCTGGTCCCGGCTCATGCGGCGGGCGCGCGTGGGCGCGGTGCGGGAGGCGGGATCGCGGTCGTCGACGGCTGTCATGGGGTTCTCCTCTGCGGACGGCGGTGTCCGTGGTGGCATCAGCTCGCCGCGCGGGGGCGCGGGGTGTCTGTGGGGGCTTCTGCGGCGGGGGTCCGCGCGGCGTCGTCGGAGCCGTGCGGGGACACGACCTCCAGGCCGTAGAGCGCCTCCAGGCCCGTGATGTACTCGTCCGCACGGCCCTCCGCGGCCAGTTGGCGGGCGCGCACGGTGGGGGTGTGCAGCAGGGACTTGACCATGCGCCGCATGGCCATCTCGATCTGCTCCTCCGCGCCGGTGCAGCCGTGGTGCGTGCGGACCTTCTCGAGCTCGGCGTCCAGGACGGCCATGGTGTGCTTGCGCAGGGCCACGATGGCCTGGTCCATGCTCCGGGCGTTCTGCGCCGCCTCGAATCCCGCCGCGGCGCGCTCCACGATCTCCCGGGCCGCGCTCACCGACTCCCGGGTCTCCTCCGGGGCGGCCACGCGCACGGACTCCAGGGTGATCAGCTCCACGTCCGGCAGGTCCGCGACGGCGGGGTCGAAGTCCCGCGCGAGTGCCAGGTCGACCACGGTGCGGGGACCGCCCGGGAACGCGGACGCGGGCATGGGGGCGGATCCGCCGGAGCAGCCGATGACGACGTCCGCGCGGCGCAGGGCCGCGGGCAGCTCGACCCCGGTCACGGGGGAGCCGCCGCGCTGGTCCGTGAACTGCTCCGCGCGCCCGGAGCCCGAGTAGACCTCGATGTCCGCGCAGCCGCGGTCCCGCAGGGCGGCCATCGTGGCTCCTGCATACGCTCCCGTGCCGAACACGAGGGCGTGCCGACGGGGCCAGTCCCCGGGGGTGATGTCGTCCGCGAGGTCGAGGGCCACGGAGACGATGGAGCGGCCACGCTCTCCCAGGCCGGTGTGGGCGCCCACCTCCCGGGCGGTGCGCGCGGCGGCCTCGAAGAGCTGCACGAGGTGGCCGGAGGCGGTTCCCGACTGCCGGGCCTGCGTGAGCGCGCGGCGCACCTGGCCGGTGATCTCGCGTTCCCCCACCACGGCGGACTCGAGTCCGGAGACCACGGTGAACAGGTGCCGGGGCACCTCGGGGCCCTGGTAGGCGTCCATGGTCTCCAGCACGAAACGGGCGTCGAGACCCGCCCGTTCCGCGATCCGTGCGGCGAGCTGCTGCTGCGCGGTGAGGACGTCGCACGGGCCGTGGTCGGGGAGCTCACCGTAGAGCTCCAGACGGTTGCACGTGGACAGCGTGACGGCCCCCTCGAGCGCACCACGGGCCACGGCGTCCTCGGCCACTCCGAGGGCACCGGTGCTCAGCCGCGCGACGGTGTTGAGGTCCACGGACCGGTGCGATGCGACAAGACAGAAGAGAACCACAATCAAGCCATCCTAGAGGAAGTCCTTCTCGTGCGCCCAGCATAGCCACCCGCGGGGCGGCTCCCGGGTCCCGCTGGTGCGCCGCACCCGCCGCGGACGGTCCGTCATCAAAACGCGTCGGTGCCCTTTGGCACAATGGGAGGCACTATGGCACCCCACAACGAGCGTCCCGCAGCGTCCCGCGACCCCCGCCCCGCAGACCCCGCCGCAGCACCGGGGGCCGGTGCCCCGCGCACGGGGGAGGGCGGCGTCGGCGACGACTGGGAGCGGCGCCTGACGGCCCTGCCCGCGGGCCACCCCCTGCGCTCCGAGGGGGTCGCGCAGTCCCCGCTCGTGCGCACCCTGCGCGGGCTGCCCGCCGCCCACACGCCGGTGTGGTTCATGCGCCAGGCCGGGCGCTCGATGCCCGAGTACCGTGCGGCCCGCGAGGGGACGGGCATGCTCGAGGCGTGCCTGACCCCGGAGCTGGCGGCGGAGATCACCCTGCAGCCCGTGCGACGCCACGGGGTGGACGCCGCCATCTTCTTCTCCGACATCGTGGTGCCCATGAAGCTCTCGGGCGTGGGTGTGGACATCGTGGCCGGGCGCGGTCCCGTCCTGGAGCACCCCGTGCGCACGGCCGCGGACGTCGCCGCGCTCCCCGAGCTCGCGGACGCGGACCTGGACCCCATCCGCGAGGCGGTGGCCCGCACGGTCGCGGAGCTCGGGGACACCCCGCTCATCGGCTTCGCGGGCGCCCCGTTCACGATCGCCGCGTACGCCGTGGAGGGCGGGCCGTCCCGCGACCACCTGCGCCCGCGCACGATGATGCACGCGGACCCGCAGTCCTGGGAGGCCCTGGCGCAGTGGGCCGCCCGCACCTCGGGCGCCTTCCTGCGGGCCCAGGTGGAGGCCGGGGCGTCCGCGGTGCAGCTGTTCGACTCGTGGGCCGGTTCGCTGTCCCTGGGGGACTACGAGGCGCACGTCCAGCGCCACTCCGCGGACGCGCTCGCGGCGGTGGCGGAGCTCGGGGTCCCGCGCATCCACTTCGGCACCGGCACGGGTGAGCTGCTCGCCGCCATGCGGGACGCCGGGGCGGACGCCGTGGGCGTGGACTACAGGATTCCCCTGGACGAGGCCTCCCGGCGCCTGGGCGGGCGTACCGTGGTGCAGGGCAACATCGACCCCGCCCTGCTCCCCGCACCGCGCGAGGTGCTGCACGAGCACACCCGGGACGTCCTGCGCCGCGGCCGCTCGGCTCCCGGCCACGTGGTCAACCTGGGCCACGGCGTCCCGCCCGAGACCGACCCGGACGTCCTGAGCGAACTGGTGACCTTCATCCACAAGGAGACTCGGTGACAACTTCCTCCGGTGACACGCGCGGCAGCGCCACGCGGCGGCCCCGCACCGCACTCGTGGTGGGCGGCGGGGTGGCGGGTCTCACGGCCGCGCGCGACCTCGCCGCGGCCGGGCTGCGCGTGACCCTCGTGGAGGCCTCCGACCACTTCGGCGGCGCCGTGGGTGCCCACCAGGTGGCGGGCCTCGTGCTCGACTCGGGGGCGGAGTCCTTCGCCACCCGCTCCGACGCCGTTCCCCAGCTCATGGCCGAGCTGGGTCTCTCGGACCGGATGGTCACGCCCGATCCCGCCGGCTCGTGGCTGTGCCTGCCCGAGGGCGCCGTTCCGGCGCCGCGCTCGGGTGTGCTGGGCATCCCTGCGGATCCCACCGACCCCGAGCTGCGGGTACCGCTCGGCCGGGCCGGCACCTCGCGCGCCCGCCTGGACCGCATGCTGCCCGCCCGCGTGGGAGCGGGGGAGCGCACGGTGGGCGGTCTCGTGCGCGCCCGCATGGGACAGCGCGTGGTGGACCGGCTCGTGAGCCCGTTCGTCTCCGGGGTCTACTCCACGCACCCGGACCAGCTGGACGTCGACGCCGTCGCGCCCGGTCTGCGCGCGAGGATGCGTGAGCTCGGCAGCCTGGGGGCCGCGGCCGGCGCCCTGCGCAGCGCGAGCCCCGCGGGGGCGAACGTGGCCGGGATCGACGGCGGCATGAACCTGCTCAGCGAACGCCTCGTGCGGGACGCCGAACGGCTGGGCGTCAAGCTCGTGACCCGCTACGACGTGATCGCCCTGGACCGCGACCCCCGGCGCCAGGGCTGGATGGTCATCCAGCGCCAGCCCACCAACGGGGACAAGACCGCGGTGGCCCGCGGCGAGCTGCTCGTGGTGGCCGCGGACGGGCCCACGTCGGTGCGGCTCATGGGCTCGCACATGCCGGACGCCCAGAACTACACGCCGCGCTCCGGGCCGCGGATCGCGCTCGCGACCCTCGTGCTGGACTGCCCGGCACTGGACAGCGCGCCGCGCGGCACGGGCGTGCTCGTGAGCGACGACGTCCGGGACGTCCGCGCCAAGGCGCTCACCCACTCGAGCGCCAAGTGGCAGTGGGTGGCCCGCGAGGCCGGGGCGCACCGCCACGTGGTGCGGCTCTCCTACGGCCGCGCGACCCCGCGGGGCTCGGGACCCTCTCCCGAGGTGACCCTGGAGGACAAGCACCTGATCTCCCTGGCCCTCGGGGACGCGAGCACCCTGTTCGGCGTGCCCATCGAGCCGTCGCAGCTCGTGGGCGCGGACGTGGTCCGCTGGCACGCGGTGCTGCCCCGCACGGACGCCGGGCACACCGCGCGGGCCACCGGTTTCCGGCGGGCCCTCACCGACATCCCCGACGCCGTGGCGGTCGGTGCCTGGCTCTCGGGCACCGGACTCGCCGCGGTCGTCACGGACACCCGGCAGCAGGTCGCCAGGCTGCTCGCCCGGCACGGATTCGACGCGGGCACGTGACGTGCCGCGCGGGGGGGCGGGGCGGCGTCGTCGACGACGCCCGCGTCCACCGCGCGCCGCACGGGCCACGGCGAACGAGAAGAGAAGAACGCGAAAGGAAGTGCAGCATGACGGAGCACGCAACGAGGACCGGACAGGGCGCGGACGAGCGCGCCGGGCACGAGGGCGAGGGAACGCTGTACTGGGCCGGGTACACCGTGCTGGAGCGCACCGGGCAGCGGCCGCAGGACGCGGACTCACCGGCGAACCGGGAGTCCTTCGACGCGCTGGTGGCGCGGCTGGCCGAGCGCGACGTGAGCGTTCGCGGCGTCTACGACGTCTCCGGGATGCGCGAGGGCGCGGACCTCATGGTCTGGCTCACCGGCAAGGAGCCGGACGAGCTGCAGGCGGCCATCCGCGAGCTGCGCCGGGAGCCCCTGCTGGCCGGGACGAAGCAGTCCTGGAACGCCATGGGCGTGCACCGCGAGGCGGAGTTCACCTCCAACCACTCCCCGGCGTTCGCGCGCGGCGCCGAGGCCCAGAAGTGGGTGTGCGTCTACCCGTTCGTGCGCTCCTACGAGTGGTACTACATGAACCCGCAGCGCCGCGGGGAGATGCTCAAGAACCACGGCATGAAGGCCCGTGAGTACCCCCAGGTGCTCGCGAACACCATCGCGTGCTTCGGGCTCAACGACTTCGAGTGGCTGCTGGCCCTGGAGGCGCCGGAGCTCGTGGACCTCGTGGACATCATGCGCCACTTCCGCAACACCGAGGCCCGCCTGCACGTGCGCGAGGAGACCCCGTTCTACACGGGCCGACGGATCACCACCGAAGAGATCGCCGAGGTGCTCGACTGAGATGACCACCGACCAGCAGACCAACGCGCTCAGCGCCGCGCGCGCCAACGACCCGCACGCGTTCGACGCACTGATCCTCTCGTCCTTCGGGGGCCCCGAGGGTCAGGAGGACGTGATCCCGTTCCTGCGCAACGTCACCCGCGGGCGCGGCATCCCCGACGAGCGGCTCGAGGAGGTGGCCACCCACTACCGTGCGAACGGCGGTGTGAGCCCCATCAACGCCCAGAACCGGGCGCTGCGGGACGCCCTGGAGGGCGAACTGCGCGGGCGCGGCATCGACCTGCCCATCCTGCTCGCCAACCGCAACTGGGACCCGTACGTGGCGGACGTGCTGCGGCAGTGCCACGCGAGCGGCTACAAGGACCTGCTCGTGCTGGCCACGAGCGCGTACTCGGGCTACTCCAGCTGCCGCCAGTACCGCGAGGACTACGGCGTGGGCCTGGAGGAGACGGGACTGCAGGACGAGCTGCACGTGGAGAAGATCCGGCAGTACTACGACTCCGAGGGCTTCCTCCGCCCGTACGCCGGCAAGCTGCGGGACTCCCTGCTGGCCCTGCGCGAGCGCACGGACGGTGCGCTGCGCGTGCTGTTCACCACCCACTCCGTGCCCATGACGGACGCGAACGCCGCAGGGCCCCAGCGGATGAGCTTCGAGGGCGACTCCGCCTACGTGGCGCAGCACCTCGCGGCCGCGCGGTGGATCGTGGAGCAGGTGGGGGAGCCCATGGACGGTGTGGAGTGGGAGCTCGTGTACCAGTCCCGCTCCGGGCCCCCGCAGGTGCCGTGGCTCGAGCCGGACATCTGCGACGTCATCGAGGGACTGCCCGAGAAGGACGTCACCGGCGTGGCCGTGGTGCCCCTGGGATTCGTGTCCGACCACATGGAGGTGCTGTGGGACCTGGACACCGAGGCACGGGAGGCCGCGGCTGCGGCCGGACTGGAGTTCGAGCGCATCCCCACCGCCGGCACGGACCCGGACTTCGTGGCCGCGCTCGCGGACCTCGTGGAGCAGCGGCTGGGTACGCCCACCGCGCCCCCGCGGATCTCGGCGTGCGCCCAGGGCACGTGGTTCGACACGTGCGCCCCGGACTGCTGCGTGAAGGTGCTGCGCGGGCAGAACGAACCCCGCCCCACCATCGCCCAGCGACCGGTGGGCGAGCCCATCCCCGTGGGTCTGGACGAGAACGGCGAGGTGATCCGCCGGTGACCGCTGCCGTGTTCACGGTGGGGACCCGGGGCTCCCAGCTGGCCATGACCCAGAGCCGCTGGGCGGCCGAGGCGGTCACCCGTGCCGGGGGTCCCGAGCACGAGCTCGTCACGGTGCGCACCGAGGGGGACGTCCTGACGGGGCCGCTGTCCCAGCTGGGCGGCACCGGGGTGTTCGCCACCGCGTTGCGCGCGCAGGTGCTGGACGGCCGGGTGGACCTCGCGGTGCACTCGCTCAAGGACCTCCCCACGGCTCCCGTGGCGGGTCTGCGGATCGCGGCGCTGCCCGAGCGCGAGGACCCGCGGGACGCCCTGTGCGCCCGGGACGGTCTCACGCTCGCGCAGCTTCCCGAGGGCGCCGCCGTGGGCACCGGCTCACCGCGGCGCGTGGCGCAGCTGAGGGCCCTGCGCCCGGACCTGCGCATCGTCGACATCCGCGGCAACGTGGGCACCCGCCTGAACCGGGTGCACCCCGGGGACCTGGACGCGGTGGTGCTCGCGGCCTCCGGGCTGCGCCGCCTGGGGCTGGAGGGACGGATCACGGAGTACCTGGACCCGCACATGATGCTGCCCGCCCCCGGCCAGGGAGCGCTGGCGCTCGAGGTGAGCGCGGATCTGAACCCGGACTCGGACCTCGCCCGCGGTCTCGCGGCGGTGGACCACGGGCCCACGCGGCTCGCGGTCACGGCCGAGCGCGCGGTGCTCGCCCAGCTCGAGGCCGGGTGCGCAGCGCCCGTGGGCACGTTCGCGCGGCTCGAGGGCGGTGTCCTCTCCCTCGACGTGGTCGTGGCGAACCCGGACGGCTCCGAGGTGATGCGCCGCAGCGAGACGCTCGCGGAGCCCACCGCGTCCGGCGCCGAGGCCTTCGGTCGGCGCGTCGCGGACGACCTGCTGGCCCACGGCGCCGACCGGCTGGCTCGGCTGACCCTGTGAGCGCCCCCCGCGTGCTCGTCACCCGCGACCCCGCCGCCGCGCTGCCCCTGGCGGTGCTGCTGCGGGAGTGCGGGTGCGAGCCGCTCGCCGCCCGGCTGCTGGAGGCCCAGCTGCCCGCGGACACGCGTCCCCTGCGCCGACTGCTGCGGGAGGCCACGGAACCCGCGGTCCCCACGTGGCTCTGCGTCACCTCCGCCACCACCGTGGCCGCCCTGGCCGCGGTCGCGGAGTCCCCGGACTGGGGCGCCGTGCTCGACGCCGCCCGGCGGGGCGCGTCCGGGTCCGCACCCGCCGGGGGCGGCAGGCTTGGGCTGCGCACCGCCTCGGTGGGCGCCGCCACCACCCGGGCTCTCGGGGAGTACGGTGTGGGCGTGGACTTCGCGCCGTCGAGCGCTTCCAGCGCGGCGGGAATGCTCGCGGAGTGGCCCGAGGACCCGCGGGCCGTGCCGAGCGCGCAGACGTGCCGGGTGCTGCTGCCGGTCTCGTCGCTCGCGTCCCGCACGCTGCAGGACGGTCTCACCGACCGGGGGTACCGCGTGGAGCGCGTGAGCGCGTACGAGACGGTTCCGGCCCCGGCGGCGCGCCCCCTGGCGAGCGGCCCGGTGCCCACGGATGCACCTCCGGAGTGGACCTCCGAGCACGCACGGGCGGCGTGCGCCACCGGCGCGGTGGCCGCCGTGGTGGTCACGGCGCCGTCCCGAGCCGCGGCGCTGCTGAACGGGAACACCCCGGCGGAGGACGTCGCGTGGGTCGCCATCGGGGAGCCCACGGCGCAGGCCCTGCGGCACCACGGCGTGGCTCCGGTGACCGCGGCGCAGCCCACGCCGGACGCGCTCGCGGCGGCGGTCGGCGCGGCATTGCGCCGGCCAGCCGGTTCCGGCACGAGCAGAACGACCCGCACGACCTAGACCTCAGGAGATCTGCAGATGAACGACGACGACGTGTCCTACGACCTCGTGTCCCGCCCCCGGCGGCTGCGCAGCACACCGGCCATGCGCCGGTTCGTGGCCGAGACCAGGGTGGACCCCTCCGACCTGATCCTGCCGGTGTTCGTCAAGGAGGGGCTCCGCGAACCGCAGCCCCTGTCCTCGATGCCCGGTGTGGTCCAGCACAGCATGGACTCGCTCCAGCGCGCGGCTGCGGAGGCCGTGGAGCTCGGGCTGGGCGGCTTCATGCTGTTCGGCGTCCCCGAGACCCGTGACGCCGTGGGCTCCGCGGCGCTGGACCCGGACGGGATCCTGAACCGCGGCATCCGTGCGGTGCGCGAGGAGGTGGGGGACGACGTCGTCGTGATGTCGGACCTGTGCCTGGACGAGTTCACGGACCACGGCCACTGCGGGGTGCTGGACGCGCAGGGCCGCGTGGACAACGACCGCACCCTGGAGATCTACGGGCGCATGGGCGTGGCCCAGGCCGAGGCCGGGGCGCACATGCTGGGCCCGTCCGGGATGATGGACGGACAGGTGGGTGTGATCCGCGCGGCACTGGACGCCGCGGGCCACGAGGACGTCTCGATCCTCGCGTACACCGCCAAGTACTCGTCCGCGTTCTACGGCCCGTTCCGTGAAGCCGTGGACTCCACGCTCACGGGGGACCGCAAGACCTACCAGATGGATCCCGCGAACCGCCGGGAGGCGCTGCTGGAGCTGCAGACGGACCTGGACGAGGGCGCGGACATGGTCATGGTCAAGCCCGCGATGAGCTACCTCGACATCCTGCGGGAGGTCGCGGACGCCTCACCCGTGCCCGTCTCCGCGTACCAGATCTCCGGGGAGTACGCCATGATCGAGGCCGCCTCGGCCAACGGCTGGATCGACCGGGAGGCCGCCATCCGGGAGTCCGTGCTGTCCATCAAGCGCGCCGGCGCGGACTCCATCCTGACCTACTACGCCACCGAACTCGCCCGCTGGCTCCGGCAGGACAACGGCCGGTAACTGCTCTCAGGCCGCGGTGCAGAGCCGCGCGCCACGGTGTCCCCGGGACCCGCTCCCGGCGAAAGGAATGAAGTGATCTCATGAGTGTTTCGCAGGAACTGTTCGACCGTGCCCGCCGCGTGATGCCCGGGGGCGTGAACTCGCCGGTGCGCGCGTTCAACTCCGTGGGGGGCACCCCGCCGTTCATCGCGGCCGCCAAGGGCCCGTACCTCACGGACGTGGACGGACGGGAGTACGTGGACCTCGTGTGCTCGTGGGGCCCCGCGCTGATCGGCCACGCGCACCCCGTGGTCACGGAGGCGGTGCACGAGGCCGTGGAGCGCGGGCTCGGCTTCGGCGCCACCACGCGCGGGGAGACCGAGCTCGCGGAGCTCGTGGTGGACCGTGTGGCACCGCTCGAGGAGATCCGCATGGTCTCCACGGGCACGGAGGCCACCATGACGGCGCTGCGCCTCGCCCGCGGGTACACGGGCCGGGACCTCGTGGTGAAGTTCGCGGGCTGCTACCACGGCCATGTGGACTCGCTGCTCTCCGAGGCCGGTTCCGGTCTGGCGACCCTCGCGTTGCCGGGCTCCGCGGGCGTCACAGCGGCCACGGCCGCTCAGACGCTGGTGCTGCCGTACAACGACGTCGCCGCGCTCGAGGCCGTGTTCGCGGAGCACCCCGGGGAGATCGCCGCGGTGATCACCGAGTCCGCGCCGTGCAACATGGGCGTGGTCACCCCCGAGGACGGCTTCAACGCCGCCATCCGCCGCCTCACCCAGGAGCACGGTGCGCTGATGGTCCTGGACGAGGTGCTCACCGGGTTCCGCGTGCACGAGGCCGGGTACTGGGGGCTGAGCAACGCCAGGGGCGAGAGCTGGGCGCCGGACCTGTTCACGTTCGGCAAGGTCATCGGCGGCGGACTGCCCACCGCCGCGCTGGGCGGACGCCGCGAGATCATGGAGCACCTGGCCCCCACCGGGCCGGTCTACCAGGCGGGCACCCTGTCCGGGAACCCGGTGGCCATGGCCGCGGGGCTCGCCACCCTCAAGTGCGCGGACGCGGTGGCCTACCAGACCATCGACCGCCGTTCCGAGCAGCTGCGTGCCGGTCTGCGCGAGGCGCTCGACGCCGCCGGGGTGGACTACTCCATCCAGGAGGCGGGAAACCTGTTCTCGGTCGCGTTCGGCACGGGCGCCACCGGGGTCCACGACTACGCGGACGCCAAGGGCCAGGAGACCTTCCGGTACACGCCGTTCTTCCACTCCATGCTGGACGCCGGCGTCTACCTGCCGCCCTCGGTGTTCGAGGCGTGGTTCCTCTCCGCCGCGCACGACGACTCCGCAATGGACCGGATCCTCTCGGCGCTGCCCGCCGCCGCGCAGGCGGCAGCGGCGGCCGAACCCCCGCAGGCCTGATCCGTCCCCTGCCACGGCCCGCTGGGGCGGTTTCGGGCGGGGCACGGCACGACGACGGCGCGGCACCCGGGTGGGTGCCGCGCCGTCGTCGTCTGCCAGGGGCCGGAGGGACGACCCTGTCGCGGCTCGCCGGGCTCGCTAGAGTCGCGGATGCACGGGCCACGTGCCGTCCACCACGGCGGCGGGGTCCTTGCGGCGGAAGTACTCCTGCAGGGAGGTAGCCTGCTCCGCGGCCCAGCCGATCTGCCGCTCGTGCAGCGCGGCCGCGGGCTGGCGAAGCTCGGTGAACCGCTCGGCCATGGCGCTCGCGAGCCGTTCGGTGGCCAGCGCGTCCGCCGCGGAGGTGTGGGCGGCGTCGAGCACCACGCCGTACTCCTCGCACAGGGCGCCCAGGGTGCGCTTGCCGCGCCGGTAGCGGTGCACCTGCTTATTGAGCACGAACGGGTCCAGCACGGGGTGCGGCTGCGGGGCGGGGAGGCCGTGGCGCTCGGTCTCCCGCGTCAGCACCGTGAGGTCGTAGGCGGCGTTGAACGCCAGCACGGGGGTGCCCTCGCGCCAGAAACCCGCGAGCAGCTCGGCGAGCTCGGCGGTTACCTCGGCGAGCGGGCGGCCCTCGGCGCGGGCCCGTTCCGTGGAGACACCGTGCACCGCGGCCGCCTCCTCCGGGATCTCGACCCCGGGGTCCGCGAGCCACTCCCACTCCCGGAGCACCTCACCGGCGGGGGAGACCAGCACCACGGACGCCGTCACGATGCGCGCCTGCTGCGGGTCACGGCCCGTGGTCTCCAGGTCGAAGCACGCGCGGGGAGCCTCCGTCCAGGCTGCGGGGCGGGACGCCGGCGCCTCGAAGAGGGCGGGCTGCTCCGCGCCCGCCGCACGGGACGCGGCCGGTTCCCCGGTGGGCGGGGGTGCGTCGAAGAGGGCGGGCTGGGCGTCGTCGGGATGCTGCGGGGAGGCCATGGACCCACGGTACCGGGCGTGCTCCAGGTCCTTATGGATGTCGGAGCGCCGTGGTGGGATGGGCGCATGCCGAAGCAGCGAGAAGCCTCCTGGCGGGTCCTCCCGCCCCGCGGTGCCCAGGTCGCAGGGGCGGCCGTGGAGCTGGACCCGGCCCAGCGCGCCGTCGTGGAGCTGGGCCCCGGACACGGGCCCGTGCTGGTGCTGGGCGCCCCGGGCACCGGACGGAGCACGGTGGTCGTGGAGAGCGTGGTGCGACGGATCCGCGAGGGCGCGGACCCCCAGCGGCTGCTGGTGCTCACCCCGTCCCGCGAGTCCGCGGCCACGCTGCGGGACCTCGTGAGCCGGCGGACCGCGGCCACCATCAGCACCCCGCTCGTGCGGGCGTGGCAGGCCTACGCGTTCGACGTCCTGCGACGCGCGCACGGGGAGGGGCTGCTGCCCGGCGTCACCACGGCTCCCGTGCTGCTCTCCGGGCCCGAGCAGGACGCGTTCCTCGCGGAGATGGTGCGCGGCCACGCCCGGGGGCACGGCGGCGCCGTCGTGTGGCCCGCGGACCTGGACGACGCGCTCGGGACCCGGGGCTTCCGCGGCCAGCTGCGGGAGCTGTTCGACCGGATGAACGAGTACCGGGTGCCCGCGGACCTGCTCGCGGCGTGGGCGGAACCGCTCGGCCACCCGGAGTGGCGCACGGCCGCCGCGTTCCGCGAGGAGTACCAGCAGATCCGCGCGCTGCGCATGCCCAACGCCTTCGACCCCTCCGAGCTCGTGGACCGGGCGGCCCGGATCCTCGAGGCGAACCCCGAGTTCCTGGCCCGGGAGCAGCAGCGCCTGGACCTGGTGGTGGTGGACGACCTCCAGGAGGCCACCCCGTCCGCCCACCGGCTCATCGGGGTGCTCACCCGGGGGCGGGACGCCGTGTTCACCGCGAACCCGGACACCACGGTGCAGGGTTTCCGCGGCGCCCGGCCGGATCTGCTGCGCACGCTCGAGGACCGGGTGGGCACGCCCGAACGCCCCGTGCAGCGCATGCACCTGCGCACGAGCCACCGCATGCCGCTCCAGGTGGCAGCGGCGTGGCAGCGCGTGGCCCGAGCCGTCGGCGTGGTGGCAGGGGCGCGGGTGGACCGCGCTCCGGCCGCGGACGGCAGCGGGGAGGGCACGGCCCGGGTGGCACTGTTCGAGTCCCCCACGGCCCAGGCGCGCTGGTGCGCGGACCACTTCCTGCGGCTGCACGTCCTGCACGGTGTTCCCTTCCGGGAGATGGCCGTGATCGTGCGCAGCGGGTCGCAGCTGTCCGCGCTCACCCGGCAGCTGGGCGCCCTGGGTGTTCCCACCACCACCTCGGCCGCGGAGACCCCCCTGCGGGACGAGCCGGCCGTGATCCCCCTGCTCGACGCCCTGCGGCTGCTGCTGGCCGCCCAGGACACCGCTCCGCCGGAGGAGGTGCGGCGGGATCCGGCGGAGACGGAGGAGACCGCGGCGGAGGAGCCCCGCGCGGTGGAGGCCGTGCTCACCGCCGCAACGGCGGTCTCGCTGCTGACCTCGCGCATCGGGGGCGCCTCTCCCATGGAGGTGCGCCGGATCCGGCAGCGGCTGCGCGGCTACGAGCTGCGCACGGGAGGTGGCCGCACGAGTGACGACCTCCTCGTGCAGGCCCTCACGGACGGTGTGCTGCTGGAGCTCGCGGAGGTCCGCTCGGACGCCGCGGCCCGGGTGGCGGACATGCTCGCCGCAGGACAGCAGGCCCTGGACGCACCCGGTGCCACCGCGGAGTCCGTGCTGTGGGCGCTGTGGGAGGCCTGCGGCGTGGGCGTGCGCTGGCGTCGTCGTGCGCTGGAGGGAGGACCGGACGCCGTGCGCGCGGACCGGGACCTGGACGCGGTGGTCGGGCTGTTCGAAGCCGCGGAGCGCTTCGTGGACCAGGTCCCCGGGGCCACCGCCCAGGCGTTCATGGAGTACATGGACCACCAGGAGCTGCCCATGGACACCCTGGCGGCACGCGCGCCCGCCGAGGACAACGTGTCCGTGATGACACCGGCCGGCTCCGCGGGGCGGGAGTGGTCGCACGTGGTGGTGGCGGGGGTCCAGCAGGGAGTGTGGCCCAACACCGCGCTGCGCGGCCAGCTGCTCGGCACGGACGTCCTGACCGATGCGCTGGACCACGGTCCGGAGGAGGCCGCCCGGCTGGGCGCGGTGGACCGGCTGCGCCAGGTGCGCTCGGACGAGCTGCGCCAGTTCGCCACGGCGGTCTCCCGGGCGCGTGAGGGGGTCACCGTCACCGCGGTCGCCACCCAGGACGAGCAGCCCTCCGAGTTCGTGGCCCTCGTGGCCGGGGGGCGGGGGGAGGACCCCGGCATCCCCCTCGAGGAGCTCGACGCCCCCGAGCCCCTCACCCTGCGCCAGCTCACGGGTTCGCTGCGGCGCGCCCTCCAGGACCCCGTGTCCACCCCGGAGGAGCGCGAGGCCGCGGCCCGTCTGCTGCACCGGTTCGCCTCCCAGGATGACCCCGTGGCGGGTGCCGACCCGGACCAGTGGTGGGGCTGCGCGCCGCTGTCCACGGAGGATCCCCTCTACGCGTCCGACGAGCTGGTGCGCGTGTCACCCTCCAAGATCGAGACCGTGCACCGCTCACCCCTCGACTGGTTCGTGGCCGAGGCCCGTGCCACGGAGACCACCGACCTCACCCGCAGCCTCGGCACGCTCGTGCACGACATCGCCGAGAACATGCCGGACGCGGACGCCGTGGAGCTCGTGGCCGAGCTGCGGCGTCGCTGGCCCTCGCTCGGCATGCCGCGGGGCTGGACGGGGCTGCAGGAGCTCGAGCGGGCCGAGGCCATGCTCCGCAAGTTCGCCCAGTACTCCCGGGAGATGCGCACGGAGCACGGCCGTGAGCTCGTGGCCGTGGAGGGCAGCTTCCAGGTGCTCGTGAGAAGTGCCGCCAGGGATGCCCTGCTGACCGGTCGCGTGGACCGCCTGGAGGTGGACGCCCACGGCCGCCACGTGGTGGTGGACCTCAAGACGGGCAAGCACAAGCCTCCGGCGGAGGACCTCCCCGAGCACCCCCAGCTCGCGGCGTACCAGGTGGCGCTGCAGGCGGGCGCGGGCGGGGCCATGCAGAACAGCGCGGGCCGCGAGGACCTGCACGCCACGCAGCCACCGGAGCGCATCGAGCTGCCCGAGGGGGCCGTGCTGGCGCGTCCCGGTGGGGCGCTGCTCGTGCAGCTCGGGGGCAGCACCGTGAAACCGGGGGTTCAGCAACAGGACCCCCTGGATGAGGACCAGCAGTGGGCCCGCGAGCTCATCACCCAGGCCGCGCTGCTCATGGCCGACGCGCAGTTCGAGGCGCGGCACACCGCGGAGCAGGAGCAGGGCGGGCACGGCCGGTCCTGCGCCGTGCCGTGGGTGTGCCCGCTGTGCGCCCAGGGAAGACAGGTGACGGAGAAATGACGGACCAGAACGTCGGCACGGAGGAGATCAGGTACTCCCCGTACGAGATCGCCGAGGCCCTCGGGGACTTTCCGCCCACGGAGCAGCAGGCCGCCGTGATCTCCTCTCCGCTCACACCACGGCTCGTGGTGGCTGGTGCGGGCTCGGGCAAGACCACCACGATGTCCGACCGCGTGGCCTGGCTCGTGGCGAACGGGCTCGCACGGCCCGAGGAGATCCTGGGTGTCACGTTCACGCGCAAGGCCGCGGGGGAGCTGTCCCACCGGATTGCGGAGAAGCTGCGGCTGCTGCGCCGTGCCGGGCTGATCGAGGACCCTGCCGAGGAGGACGACGCTCCCGAGGCGGCCCAGGAGCCCACGGTCAGCACCTACCACTCCTACGCGAACACGCTGGTGCGCAGCTACGGGCTGCGGCTGGGTATCGAGTCGGACACCGTGCTCCTGGGACAGGCCCAGACGTGGCAGCTGGCCAGCGACCTCGTGCGGGGCTGGGACGGCCCGCTGCCCGAGTCGGTGCCCGCCGCGGACACCCTGGTGAAGGGGCTGATCACGCTCTCCTCGGAAGCCTCCGAGCACCTCGTGGACACCGCGACGATCCGTGACTTCGTCGAGCGCTTCCGGCGCGGCGTCCAGGACGCCCCGCCGGATGGGCGGAAGAAGACCCCCGGCAGCAAGGTCAAGGCCGCCCTCGCCCGCATGGAGCAGACCGAGGTGCTCGCGCAGCTCGTGGACCGGTTCCACGCCGTCAAGCGCGAGGAGTCCGCCCTGGACTACGGGGACCTGCTCTCGCTCGCGGCCCGCATCGTCCAGGTGGACCCGCACGCGCGGGCCGCGGAGCGCGACCGCTTCAAGGTGGTGCTGCTGGACGAGTTCCAGGACACGTCCCACGCCCAGCTGGCCCTGTTCTCCGGGCTGTACGGGGAGGGCCACTGCGTGATGGCCGTGGGGGATCCCCAGCAGTCCATCTACGGCTTCCGCGGGGCCTCGGCGGGCCAGCTCTTCAGCTTCGTGGAGAACTTCCCCCGCCGCACGCCGGACGGGCAGTGGGCCGTGGCGGACACCAGCTTCCTCACCACGGCGTGGCGCAACAGCCTCTCGGTGCTGGACGTCGCCAATGCCGTGGCCGAGCCGCTGCGCACGGCGCCCTCGTGGAACCGTTCCGCGGCCTCTCTGCGTGTGCCTCCTCTGGACCCGTCGCCCCAGGCCGCGCGCGGGCGGGTGCGGGTGAGCCGCCACCTCACGGACACGGACGAGGCGCAGGCCGTGGCCCAGCTGATCAGCGACGAGCGCCGGGCGCACGAGGGCCAGCCCCTCGAGGAGATGCCCACCATGGCTGTGCTGTGCCGGCGCCGCGCCCAGTTCGAGCCCCTGCGGCTCGAGCTCGAGGCGCTCGGGATCCCCTACGAAGTGGTGGGTCTGGGCGGGCTGCTGCACACTCCCGAGGTCTGCGACGTCGTGGCCATGCTCCACGTGCTCACGGACCCCGGTCGCTCGGACGCCCTCGCCCGGCTGCTCGCGGGCGCCCGCTGGCGGCTCGGCGCGCGGGACCTCGCGGCCCTCGGGGACTGGGCCGCGGAGCTCGAGCGCCGTCACGAGCGCGCCTCCCGGGGCGAGCGAGCGGAGGGCGGCACCGGGGCGTCGTCGGACCCTGCCTCCGAGCGCGGTCCCCAGGACGACGCCGCTGCGGGCGCGGGCACGGACGCGGCCCCTGCCGCGGCGCGGCACGAGGACCTCGAGACCGTGGTGATGGCGGACCTCGTGGACCGCTCCAGCCTGATCGAGGCCGTGGAGACGCTGCCCCGGGAGGGCTGGGTGTCCTCGCGGGGCCGGAGCATCAGCGCCGAGGGCATGCGCCGGCTGCGCGCCCTGCGGGCGGAGATCCGGGCCCTGCGCCAGGTTCTCGGGGACGAGCTCACCACCGTGATCCACGAGGTGGAGACCGTGCTGGGACTGGACATCGAGCTCGCCGCGCTGCCCGGGGAGGACCCGGCGCACGCGCGGCGGAACTTGGATGCCTTCGCGGACCAGGCCGTGCAGTTCACGGCCACCACGCGCACGCACGACGTCGCCGCGTTCCTCGCGTGGCTCGACGCCGCGACCCGCGAGGAGAACGGCCTGGACCTGCCACCGGCGCACACGCGCAGGGACGCCGTGCAGCTGCTCACGGTGCACGCCTCCAAGGGGTTGGAGTGGGACCACGTGTACGTCCCCGGGCTCAACCAGGACGACTTCCCCACGAAGAACTCCTCGGCCTGGACCGGGGACGCCGCGAAGCTCCCGTGGCCCCTGCGTGGCGACGCCGCGCAGCTGCCGCAGTGGCACGTCCGCCTGGACGACGTCCGGGAGGTGGAGGACTCCTTCGGCGAGTTCACCGAGGACGTGGCCGAGCACGACCTCGGGGAGGAGCGACGCCTGGCGTACGTGGCCTTCACCCGCGCCAAGTCCCTCCTGGAGCTCTCCGGAACCGTGTTCCGCGGGACGGGCAAGACGGGCAAGGCCGTGAGTCCCTTCCTCCAGGAGGCCCGGGACATGGCGGAGCGCTCCACGGCGGGCTTCGAGGCGGGGCCCTGGGCGGAGCCGGAGGAGGGCGCGAGCAATCCGCAGCTGGACACCCTGGTCAGCGCCGTGTGGCCCTACGACCCCCTGGAGGGGCCGCGGATCACCCGAACCTCCCGGGACGCCGAGGGCCGCGTGCGGCGGACGGTGTTCCCACCCACCCACGAGGGCAGGCGCGGCCGGATGGAGGCCACGGCCCTGGCGGTGCGCCAGGGTGGGTTCCCCGGCACCCGGGAGCTGCCTGACGAGGATCTTGCGACCGGTGCCTCCGGTGCACGGATCGCGCGGTGGCGCCGCGAGGCGGAGCTGCTGCTGGCGCAGCGCGAGGCGAGCCTCGAGCGGCGCGCGGTGCACATGCCGGCCCACGTCTCCGCCTCGGCCCTCGTGGCCATGGACGAGAACCCGGAGGAGTTCATCAGCACCTTGCGGCGTCCGATGCCGCGGCGCCCGGGGTCTGCGGCCCGCGCGGGAACGGCGTTCCATGCCTGGGTCGAGGACTACTTCGGGGACTCCGCGATCTTCGACCTGGACGAGCTTCCGGGAGCGGACGACCACGTGGACGAGGAGCTGGACCTGCCGCGCCTCGCGGAGACGTTCCGCCGCAGCCCGTGGGCGAGCCGGGAGCCGTACGCCGTGGAGCTGCCCGTCGAGACCCCGGTGGGCTCCCTCACCGTGCGCGGCCGCATCGACGCCGTGTTCCGCACGGCCGACGGGTGGGAGCTCGTGGACTGGAAGACGGGACGGGTGCCGCGCGGCGGTGACCTGCGGCGCAAGGCGGGTCAGCTCGCGCTGTACCGTCTGGCCTTCGCCCGGTTGCACGAGGTGCCCGTGGAACGGGTGTCGGCGGCGTTCTACTACGTGGCCGCGGACGAGGTGGTGCGCCCGCACGACCTCGCAGACGAGGCGCAGCTGGAGCGGATCGTGTCGCGGCTCTACGAGCGGGGCACGGACCCGGTGGATCCGGCGGACTCGGCGGGGCCGCCGCCCGAAGCCTGATCCTCGGGGGAGTCGGCCGCCGAACGAGCCGGCGCGGGTGCGGCACCCGGACCAGCACTGACGTCCGGCCCGGCACTGATGTCCGGTCCGGCACTGACGTCCGGTCCGGCACTGACGGCCGCTCCGGTACGGAGGCCTGCTCCGGTGCCAGCCCCCGCGCTGGGCGCAGTTCCGGCACCGACGTCGGTTCCAGCACGGGCGTGCGGCCCCGCGGTGCTACCCCATCCTGTGGCGGGGCTCGGATCTGCGGTGGCGCCCGGCCCCGTGCCGGTTCCGGACCCCGCAGTGGACCCGCTGCGCGGAGCAGGTGACGGGCTGAGCCCGGGGGAGCGGGCGTCGTCGGCGTCGAGGTCACCGGCCGCTGCGCGTGCGGTGGCCGGTGCGGCCTCGGACCCTCGACCCGCGGGGTCCTCCCGGGGCCGCGGCCCGTCCTGGGCCGCCGGATCCTCTCGGGGCGGCCCGGGAACCCCCGGCGCGGGTGAGGCGCTGTCCCGCACGTCCCGGGCGAGGGTCTCCAGCATCCGCCGGGCGTTGTCCACCATGGACGGGATGCCCCGGTCCACGCCGCGCACGAGCCACTCGGCGAGGGCGAACTCCGCCTTGAGGTGGGCCCGCCGCAGCAGGTGGCGGTCCGGGGGTTGCACGGCGGCCACGGAGTACGCCTCGATCACGGTGTCCGCGAAGGTGGGGTCGCTCATGCCCACGAGCCACGAGAAGTCCTCGGCGGGGTCCCCCACGTGGAGGTCGCTCCACCCGGTGAACGAGGCGAGCGCGCCGTGGTCCACCGTGATGTTGTCCTCGTGCAGGTCCCCGTGGACCACGCGGGTGGAGAACTGCCACAGCGTGGTGTCCTCCATGGCCTCCTCCCAGCGGCGCAGCAGCTCGCCGGGGATCTGGCCGGTGGTGGCGGCCTGGTCGAGGTCGTGGAGCATGCGCTTGCGGCACTGCTCGGAGCTGTAGGCGGGCAGGTCCGCGTCCATCACGAGCGCCCGGGGCAGGGAGTGCAGGGCCCCGAGTGCCCGGCCCACCTGCACCGCGAGCGGGGCGCGGGGCGCGGCGCTGGGGGAGGGCGCGTGCAGGGGCGGTTCGGGGTGGGTGTTCTGCCGCTGCAGCTCCCGAAGGCTCAGGGTCTGCCCGGGCAGGTGGGAGTACACGAACGTGCGCAGCTCGCCCTGCGCCACGGAACCGACCACGGTGGGCAGGTGGAACGGCAGGTGCGAGCGCACCGAGGGGGTGAACGCCTGCAGCACCAGGTGCTCGGTCTCGAGGCGCATGCTCGCCTCGGTGCTCAGGGGACTGCGCACGCGCCACCGCTTCCCGGCGGCGTCCTGGACCACGCAGGAGCGGAAGTCCGCGGCGTCGTCGGGAGAAGGACCGGTGGCCACGGGGGCCAGCCCGGGGACGGCCGCGGCGGCGACGGCGGCTAGCAGTTCGGGGGTCGTTCTCACCTGCTCCACCCTACCGGCCGAGCCTCGGGACGGGCTGTGCACAGGCCGGTCCAGGGTGTCCGGGGCCCGGTCTACAGTGGTCGGGTGATCTCACCCCAGGACCGTTCCAGCGCCCCCGCGCCCCTGCTCGGGCCCGATCAGCTTCCCTTCGCGGGGCGCCCGTTCGACCGCGAGGCCGTGGCGCGGGAGCACCGGGACCTCGTGGCGGAGGACCGGAGCTCGGGCGCGGTTCGCGTCCTCGTGCTGCGCGGGTCCACCGCGCCGGTCACGCCCGAGGGCCTGTTGCTGGTCCCGGTGGACGAGGCTCCCGCCGCCACGGGGGATCCCGCCCGCCCGGACGTGCACCTGGGCCGGCTGGCGGACGGCACCCGGGTGCTGCTGCGCACCGTCCCGGAGGACACGGAGCTGCCGGGCTTCGACGACGCCGCCTGGCACGGTCTGCGCGCGCTCGGCACCGCGCTGCCACCGGAGCAGACCTCCCTCCTGGTCACGGCCCGGGCGGTGGCGCTGTGGCACCGGGACCACCCGCGGTGCCCGCGCTGCGGGGGCCCCACGGAGGTGGTCCGCTCCGGCTGGGCCCGCCGGTGCCCTCAGGACGAGTCGTTGCACTTCCCGCGCACCGACCCCGCGGTCATCGTGGCGGTCGTGGACGACCACCCGGACCCCTCTCGTCAGCGGATCCTGCTGGGCCGCTCCGCGCTGTGGTCCGGGAACCGCTACTCCACGTTCGCGGGATTCGTGGAGCCGGGGGAGTCCGCGGAGCAGGCCGTGGTGCGCGAGGTCGGTGAGGAGGCGGGGATCGCGGTGGACACCGTGGAGTACCAGGGGTCGCAGCCCTGGCCGTTCCCGCGCTCGCTGATGCTCGGCTTCCGGGCGGTGGCGCACACGGCGGAAACCGAGGCGGACGGCGAGGAGATCCTGGACGTGCGGTGGTTCACGCGGAAGCAGCTGCTCGCGGCGGCCCGGGACGGCAGCGTGACCCTGCCCGGCCGGATCTCCATCGCCCACGCGCTCATCGTGAGCTGGCTCGGCCAGGACCTCCCGGAGACGGACTGGTGAGCGCGGAGCCCAGCGCCGAGGAGCACATCCTGGGCGGTCTGGACCCCGAGCAGCGGGTGGTGGCCACCACCCTGCAGGGGCCGGTGTGCGTCCGTGCGGGTGCGGGCACGGGCAAGACCCGGGCCATCACCCACCGCATCGCGTGGGGCATCGCCTCGGGCGTGTACACCCCGCAGAAGACGCTCGCCCTGACCTTCACCGCGCGTGCCGCGAACGAGATGCGGCAGCGGCTGCGAGCCCTCGGCGCCCCGGGGGTGCAGGCCCGCACCTTCCACTCCGCGGCGCTGCGGCAGCTGCAGTACTTCTGGCCCCAGGCCGTGGGCGGCCCGCCGCCCGGGCTCGTGAACCACAAGGCCCGGCTGATCACCGAGGCCGCGCAGGGCATGCGTCTGAGCACGGACCGGGCCACCATCCGGGACGTCGCCGCGGAGATCGAGTGGGCCAAGGTGTCCATGCACACCCCGGACACCTACGCCCCCGCGGCCGAGAACCGCGACATGCCCGCGGGCTACGACATCCGCACCATGCAGCGGCTGTACCAGTCCTACGAGGACCTCAAGGCGGACCGGCACCTCATCGACTTCGAGGACGTCCTGCTCATCACCGTGGGCATCCTGGAGGAGGACGAGCGGATCGCCGCGGCCGTGCACGCCCAGTACCGCCAGTTCGTGGTGGACGAGTACCAGGACGTCTCACCCCTGCAGCAGCGCCTGCTGGACGCGTGGCTGGGCTCCCGGGACGACCTCTGCGTGGTGGGCGACGCCTCCCAGACCATCTACTCCTTCACGGGCGCCACCTCCCGCCACCTGCTGGACTTCCCCGCGCGCTACCCGGGTGCCTCGGTGGTGGAGCTGATCCGCGACTACCGCTCCACCCCGCAGGTGGTCAACACCGCCAACCGGTTGCTCGCCGCGCGCCGTCCCGCGCCGGGCTCCACCCCGGACACGTGGGCCACACCGCTGCGCCTGGTCTCCCAGCGCCCCGCGGGGCCCGAGCCCACGTGGAACGAGCACCCGGACGACGAGGCCGAGGCCGCCGGCGTGGCCGTGCGCATCCGGGACCTCATCGAGGACGGCGTGCCCCCGCACGAGATCGCCGTCCTGTTCCGCACCAACGGTCAGTCCCAGGCGTTCGAGGCCGCCCTCGGGGACGCGAACATCGGCTTCCAGCTGCGCGGCACCGAGCGGTTCTTCAACCGTCCCGAGATCCGCCAGGCCCTCGTGCAGATCAGATCGGCCGCCCGCACCGTGGGGGCGGACCGCGCGGACGTGCCCCGTCAGGTGCGGGACATGCTGCACTCTCTGGGCTACACCGAGCGCGCCCCGCGCGCCGACAGCGCCACCCGCGCCAAGTGGGAGTCCCTGCGGGCGCTCGTGGCGCTCGCGGACAGCATGGCCGCGCGGGCCGCCGAGCAGGAGGAGTCCTTCACCCTGGCGGGCTTCGCCCAGGAGCTCGAACGCCGCGCCACCACCCAGGAGGCGCCGGTCGTGGACGGGGTGACCCTCGCGTCCCTGCACTCCGCCAAGGGGTTGGAGTGGGACGCGGTGTTCCTCGTGGGCCTCTCGGAGGGACTCATGCCCATCTCGTTCGCGGACACCCCGGACGCCATGGACGAGGAGCGCCGGCTGCTCTACGTGGGGATCACGCGCGCCCGGGAGCACCTGGTGTTCTCGTGGTCCCTGTCCCGCACCCCGGGCGGGCGCCCCAGCCGCGCCCGCTCGCGCTTCCTGGACGCCGTGCTGCCGCCCGCGCCGCGCACCCCCGCACGACGCCGCCCCGTCCGCTGATCGCCGGAGGCATCCTGCGCGCGCGACGCCGCTCCGCTCCCGGATTCCCGTGCGTCGCCGCCCGTGCGCCCGGCACGACGCCGCTCCGTGCGCCGATCCCCACGGGCGCCATGCCGCGCACCGGAGGCGACGCCGCCCGGCATGGCGGCTACGCGGCGTCGACCTCGGTCCAGAACTCCCGGGCCACGCGTGCGAACTCCTCGGCGCGCTCGACCATGGGGCCGTGGCCGGTGTCCGGGAACGTGTGGGTGCGGGCACCGAGAGCCCGGCCCGCGCGGGCCAGGTGCCGGTGGGGGAGCACCACGTCCTTGTCGCCCCACACCACGACCACGGGGACGCCCGTGGCCCGCACCCGCGGCAGCAGGGCCCGGCGCCAGGCGCTCTTCACGCCCGCCGGGGTCCCGAGGGAGCGCAGGATCTCCAGCATGGCGGCGGAGCCGCCGGGGCGCTGCGCCATCCGGTAGCCGTGCTCCACACGCTCGGGGGTGGCCAGCACGGGGTCGTGGTACATCGCCCGCTCGGAGCGCAGTGCCCCCTTCCGGCTGGGCGTCAGGGCGCGCTCGCCCACACCGGGGATGCTCGCGAGCCGCAGCGCGGTGCTCACGCCGCGCCCGAGGCCCGCGGAGTCCACGAGCAGCAGGCTGCGCACCAGCTCCGGGTGGTCGGCGGTGAGCTGCATGGCCACCGCCCCGCCCAGGGAGTTGCCCGCCACGTGCACGGGCGCCATGCCCTGGGCCCGCACGAACTCGGCGAGCCGCGCCGCCAGGTTCTGCAGGCTCATCGCCCCGGAGGGCCGCTCGGAGCCGCCGAAACCGGGCAGGTCCACGCTGTAGACACGGAAGGAGTCGGAGAGCAGCTCGTGCTGCTGCTCCCAGTCGGTGAGGCTGCGGCCGATGCCGTGCACGAGCAGCACGGGGGCACCCTCGCCGGACACGCGGTACTGCAGACCGTCCCAGTGCTGCAGGCTCATGCGGACACCTCCGCGTTGGTGGGCGCGGCCACGGTGAACTCCAGCTGGTCGTCCTTCTCCGCGCCCGGGCGGAACAGCACGCGGTCCCGGAGGTAGTTCTGCCGCACGTTCCACGCACCGTCACGGCCCTGGCGGGGCAGCAGGTGGGCTCCCCGCTGGATGTAGCCGGACGCGAGGTCGATGAGCGGACGCAGACCGGTGCGGGGCCCGGTGTAGCGGGGAGTCACGGCCACGGCACCCTCCCGGTCCATGCGGTCCAGCAGGCGGTGGAAGTACTCGGTGACCAGGTCCACGCGCAGGGTCCACGAGGAGTTCGTGTACCCGATGGCGAACGCCATGTTGGGCACACCGTCCAGCATCATGCCGCGGTAGCTCACGTGCTCCGAGGGGTCCACGGTCTCACCGTCCACCACGAGGTCCGTGGCCCCGAGGAACTGGACGTTGAGCCCGGTGGCGGTGACCACCACGTCGGCGGGCAGGTGGCGCCCGGAGGCCAGGTCGACGCCGTCGGCGGTGAAGCGTTCGATGGTGTCCGTGACCACCTCGGCGTGCTCCCCGCGCACCGCCCTGAAGAAGTCGCCGTCCGGTGCGGCGCACAGGCGCTGGTCCCATGGGTCGTACTCCGGGGTGAAGTGCTCGTCCACCGGGAAGGTGGGGCCCAGGTGCTTCACGGCGCCGCGGTGCAGCAGCTCGCGCATGGCCTGCGGGCGGCGTCGGCTGAACTCGTAGATGGCCATGGAGCGCACGATGTTGCGCCAGCGGTTGGCCCCGCCCGCCAGACGCGGCGGGAGCCACCGGCGCAGCTTCATGCCCGTCTCGTCCTTGCCGGGCACGGAGGCCACGTAGGAGGGGGAGCGCTGCAGCATGCTCACGTGCGCCCCGCGCTCGGCCAGGGCGGGCACGAGCGTCACGGCGGTGGCGCCGCTGCCGATCACGACCACCCGCTTGCCGGAGACGTCCAGGTCCTCGGGCCAGTGCTGTGGGTGGATCACGGTGCCCTGGAACTCGGGCAGGCTGGGCCAGTTCGGGGCGAAGCCCTCGTCGTAGCGGTAGTAGCCGGTGGCCATGAACAGCCAGCGGCCCGTGAGGGTGGAGACCTCGCCCGTGTGCACGTCCTCGTGGGTGACCGTCCAGGTGTGCGTCCGCGAGGACCACTCGGCGCGCGTGGCACGCTGCCCGAAGCTGATCCGGGACGTCACCCCCGCCTCCTCGGCGGCGGCGTGCACGTACTCCAGGATGGTGTCCCCCGTGGCCAGGCTGCGCTCGCCGGTCCACGGGCGGCTGCGGTAGCCGAACGTGGCCATGTCCGAGTCGGAGCGGATGCCGGGGTACTGGAACAGGTCCCACGTGCCGCCGATCCTCTCCCGCGCCTCGAGGATGCGGACCGTGCGTCCCGTGCCCGCGAGCTCCCGGGCGGCCCCGATGCCGGAGATCCCCGCCCCGATGATGATGACGTCCACGTCCTGCGTGCTCATGCCGTTCTTCAACTCCCTGGCGTTCTCGCGTGCACCGCGCGGGCGGGTGCCCGCCGTGGTGGCCCTCGGCCACGTGCGGAGGCGGTGGGGCCGGGCCCGTGGTCGTCGCGGACCGGCTCGCGGGACGCGGCGGTGCGCCGCGGCCGTGCCGCCGGCGTCGGTCCCCGGTGGTCCGGGTACTAACGCGTGTTAGCTTGGTGGAGCTCGAGTGTAACAGCTCACATCCGGCCCGCAACAGGGCGGCCCCGGCTCCCCGCTGGCTAGCATGTGGGGACCGATCGACGAGGAGACCCCACCACCATGCCTGCACGCAGCACCTTTCCGCGCCGCGCCACGAGCGCGGACGTGGCACGCCTGGCCGGGGTCTCCCGGACCACCGTGAGCTTCGTGCTCAACGACACCCCGGCGCAGTCGATCTCCGCGGAGACCCGACGCCGCGTGCTGGAGGCGGCGCAGTCGCTGGCCTATGCGCCGTCGGCGGAGGCCCGGGCCCTGGGCACCGGCCGCTCCACCACGGTGCTCGTCTACCTCCCGCCCGCGCGCTCGCTCTCCGAGGACATCGGCGAGCTCATCGAGCGGCTCTCGGACCTGTTCTCGGAGGCGGGCCTGTCGATGGTGATCCACGCGTGGAGCCGCCGCCCCGCCGCCCGGGTCTGGTCCTCCGTGACTCCCGCCGCGGTGCTCTCGTGGGACCTCGCGGACGACGACGCCGAGCGGATGCGCCGCAACGGCGTGCGCGGGGTGCTCTCGTGGACCGGGGCGGACGCGATGGGGCAGTGGATCACCGGGCCCCGCGAGCAGGACATCGCCCGGGTGCAGGTCCACCGTCTCACGAGCGCGGGCCACCGACACCTGGCCTACGCCGTGACCGGGGGCGACCACATGCACGGGGTGTCCCAGTGGCGGCACGAGATGCTCCGCCGCGAGTGCGCGGCCCGGGGACTGCCGGTGCCGGAGCTGCTGCAGGTCCCTGCCGATCCGCCGGGCGCGGCGGCGGTGCTGCGCGCGTGGCAGGAGCGCTCGCCCGCGGCCTCCGGGGTCTGCGCCCACGACACCACCGCGGCGCTGGCCGTGCTGAGCGGCATGCGGCGTCTCGGCTGGATGGCGCCCGAGAACCTGGCCATCGTGGGGGTCAACGACTCCGCCGCGGCCGCCCTCGCGGACCCGCCGCTCACGATGGTGGCGCTGGACGCGGACGTCACCGCCCGGTACACCGTGGAGGTCATCACGGCCCTGGTGGCGGAGCGGCCCCTGCCGGAGGCCCCCGCCACGGGCGGGGCGAGCATCGTGGACCGCGGCTCCGTCTGACCCGGCCCGGGAGGGGCCCTGGGCGCGCGGTCAGGGCACGGCAAAGGCGAGCGAGCACAGGCACTGGGGGTTGGGCGGCAGCTCGCGGACGAGCAGCCCCCGCCGGAGAACCGGTCCACACGGTTCCAGCAGCAATGGCCCCGTTCCGCGCGGCCCGTTCACCTCCGGTGCGTGGTCGTCGCCTCGGAATGGCCGCCGCTCCGGGGTGGTGTGAGCCGTCATGGTGTCCCGTCCCAGTCCCACTCCCAGCCCCGCGGCCAGGAGCAGCGCGGCGATCTCCCCGGCGGCACAGCTGCGGGTGACGGCGGCGAGCGGGGAGTCGCCGTTGGGCAGTGGCGCGCCCACGGTGTCCGGGACGACGTCGCGCGCCGTCCTGCGTGCCGACCGCACCGCCTCCGCAAGGCACTCCCGACAGGGGCGGTGCTCCCAGGACGTCCCGGGCCAGCGCAGCACGTTCGCCCCGTCGGCGGCCACCGTGAGGGTGGCCAGCGCGGGGTCCAGCGGGGGAGCGGATGGTGCCGCGAGGTCCGCCACGAGGTCCCCTGCCACGGACCACGCGTTGAGCACCACGGTCCCGGGCACCGCGGCGCTGGGGAAGAGCTCGGGGGCCGTGAGCGGCACGCACCGCGGGGAACGACGCCGCAGCACGCCTCTCAGGGCCAGTTCCCTCGGCTGCCCCTCCACCTCGGCGGGGTACGGTCCCCGGGCGATGTCGGACCGTGACACGGGCTGGGGATCCGCGACGTCGAGCAGGCACACCCCGGCGCCCACGAGGGCGCACGCGACCCAGGCCGCCAGGGGATCCAGGCCGTTCACGAACACGTGCAGCTCGTCCAGGGCGAGCTGGTCCCGGAGCGGGCCCGGCGGATCGGGGAAGCGCGGTGGGGATGTCATGGCCCCAGGATTCCCGTGCTCGCGCGTCCGGTCCACGGTGCCGGGGATGTCCACAGCACGGATGGCGGTTCTGCGTGTCCGAGCGGGATGGTGGACTGTCCCCATGCCCCGAGGACGCCACCGCACGCCGTCGACCCCCAGCACCGGGGAGCTCCCGGACGGAATGCCCGAGATCATCGTCCAGCGCAGTGCGCGCCGCACCAAGACAGTGAGTGCCCACTTCAGTGGCGACGCCGTGGTGCTCGCGGTGCCGCAGCGGGCCACACGGGCCCAGATCGCGCACTGGAGCGCCACCCTGGTGCCCAAGGTCGTGGCCAAGCGCCGTGCCGCGGAGTCCTCGTCCGCCCGGCGCGCCACGGACACGGTGCTCGAGGAGATGGCCGCTCGGCTCTCCCGCACCCACCTGGAGGGACGCGCGGTCCCCACGAGCATCACGTGGTCCACCCGGCAGCACACGAGGTGGGGTTCGTGCACCCCGACGACGGGCACCATCCGGATCTCACGGCGCCTCGCGGAAGCCCCCGAGTGGGTGCTGGAGACCGTGGTGCTGCACGAGCTGGTCCACCTGCTGGAGGCACACCACAACGAGCGGTTCTGGTCGCTCGCGCGGCGCCATCCCCGTGCCGGGGACGCCGCCCGGTTCCTGGACGGCGTGGCCTGGGCGGACGCCCACCCGGCAGGCGGCCCGGGCGCCGCGTGACGGTGAATCACCAGGGGAGGCTCGCGCTACCTGGCGGGGCGCGGATCTGGACTTGAACCGACCCCGGTGCGAGCACCGGGGTCGGACAGGCGGGGGAACCGAGCGGGCCGGGGGTCAGGCGGGGGCGCCGCCACCGCCCTGGGGTCCGCTGTCCGGAGAGCGGGGGGCATCCCCGTTCTGCGCGTCGCCGTCGTCGCCGGGCCGCGCGGGGTCGTCGCCCGCATCCTGTGCCCCGTTGCCGGTGCCGTTCGCGGGACCCGTCCCGGAGGCGTTGTCGCCCGAGGCATCCGTTCCGGGCTCGTTCCCGGCCTCGTACCCGCCGGCCAGCAGCTTCTCGAGGGCGGCGTCCATCTCCGCGTCGCTCGCGGTGAGCAGCCCGCGCCGCTCCTCGAAGCCCTGGGGATCGTCCAGGTCCTCGTTGGTGGGCAGCAGCTCGGGGGACTCCCACAGGCTGTCCCGCTCGGTGATCCCACGCTGCTCGGCCACGTAGTCCCAGAAGGACGCGGCCTCGCGCAGCCGGCGCGGGCGCAGCTCGAGACCCACCAGGGATCCGAAGGTGCGCTCCGCCGGGCCACCCTCGGCGCGGCGTCGGGCCATCATCTCGGTGAGCGCGGGTGCGGACGGGATGTTCACGGTGGAGGCCACCGTGACGCGGTTGACCCAGCCCTCCACGAGGGCCAGCACGGTCTCGAGCCTGGCGAGGGTGGCCTCCTGGCTCGGCGTCATCTCGGGACTGAACACGCCCGAGGAGAGCGCGTCCTGGATGCCGGACGGGTCCGAGGGGTCGAGGTCCCGTGCAATGGACTCGATCCGTTCCATGTCGATGTGGATCTCGGAGGCGAACGCGGTGATCAGGTCCAGCACGTGCTGGCGCAGCCACGGCACCCCGTGGAAGAGCCGGATGTGTGCGGCCTCGCGGATGGCCAGGTAGAGCAGCACGTCCGAGGCAGGCAGGTCCAGGTCCGCGCTGAACTCCGCGACGTTGGAGGGCACGAGCGCGCAGTGCTTGGGCGCCAGCGGGATGCCCACGTCCGTGGAGGAGAGCACCTCGCAGGACAGCGCCCCCACGGCCTGGCCCAGCTGCATGCCGAACATCATGGACCCCGCCCCGGACAGCATCCCGGAGAGGTCCGCGCCACCCATCGCCTGGGACAGCTCGGGCGGCAGCTGCTGGGTGAGGGCCTCGGACATGGCCTTGGTGACGGACGCGGCCACCGGGGCGGACATCTCCTGCCAGGTCTGCCAGGTGGCCTCGATCCACTCGGCACGGGCCCACGCGGAGGGCAGCACCGGGGCCTCGTCGAACGCGGTGTTGTCCTTGAGCCACAGGTCCGCGAGCTTCATGGCGTCGCTCACGGCGCCCTTCTGACGGTCCGTGACGGAGGGGTCACCCTTCTGGGAGGCCACCTGGCGCGCGTGCTGGTTCGCGAGCTCCCAGTTCACGGGGTCCCCGGAGTTCGAGGAGCTCATCATGGACTGGATCTGCTGGAAGATCATGGACATGGACTGCGGGTCCGTGGGCATGCCGGCGGGCATGTCACCCGGCTTCATGGCCCCGGAACCCATCAGACGCTCGAACATCTCCTGGAACGGATCCTTGGGGTTCTGGCCGTTCTCGTCGTTCGGAGGGTTCGCAGGCATGGGACCGCCAATCATCGAGGAAAGTGGGCTGAACTGCCTCCGAGTTTATCGGCCCGACCCCGGGGTGAACCATGGCCGCGGCCCCCAGTTCGCTGATGGCTCAGGTGCTCCACCCGCGTCTCTTCTGCCGAGCGGGGGCCGTTCGCCACGGGGTTCCGGCGGTCCCGGAGCATGCCGCGACCGGCCGGTGCGCGGCCCGCGCGGCCGGCCCGCGCTGCCGGCACGCCGACCGCGGGAGGGCGGCAGGGCGGCGTCGTCCGGCCGTGGCCCGGAAGCGGGCGCGGGTACGCTGAGCCATCGTGGACACCGCGCAGAACCCCGAGACCCAGACCACGCCCCGGACGAGCCGGTGGCGGCGGCTGGCGCGCCGGCAGTCCCTTCCGTCGCTCGCGCTCGCGGGCACCTCGGTGCTCATGGTGGCCGGTGTGGTGCTGCCGGCGCCCTACGTGATCGAGGCGGCGGGGCCCACGTTCAACACGGTGGGCACCGTGGACGACAAGCAGCTCGTGAAGATCGACGGCGCCCCCACGTACCCGAGCGACGGGCAGCTGGACCTCACCACGGTCTACGTCAAGGGCGGCCCCTCGGGCCGCGTGAACTCGATCAACGCGGTGCTCGGCTGGCTGGACCCGGCCCAGGCCGTGATCCCCGAGGACACCCTCTACCCGCCGGAGACCACGCGCGAGCAGGTGGACGACTCCAACGCCGCCGCCATGACCACGTCCCAGGAGGACTCCGTGGCCGCCGCCATGGGCTACCTGGACAAGCCCTACACCACCACGCTCACGGTCCACGCCGTGGTGCCGGGCGGTCCCGCTGAGGGCGCCCTGCAGCCCGGGGACGAGCTGGTCTCCGTGAACGGCACCAGGGTCACCTCCCTGAAGCAGCTGCGCTCCCGGCTCGACGCCGCCGGCGCCCACGGAGCGGACGTCACCGTGCGCCGTGACGGCGGCACACGCACGGAGCACGTGGCGCTGACGCAGGAGCAGGAGACGAAGAGCTGGCAACTGGGGGTCTACCTCGTGCCGCGCTACGACTTCCCCGTGGACGTGGACTTCCAGCTGGAGCAGGTGGGCGGGCCGAGCGCCGGGATGATGTTCGCCCTCGGGATCGTCGAGGAGCTGACCCCGGGCTCCCTGGCCGGGGACCGCCACATCGCGGGCACCGGGACGATCACCGCGGACGGCACGGTGGGCCCGATCGGCGGGATCCGCCAGAAGCTCGTGGGCGCGGCGGACTCCGGCGCCGAGTACTTCCTGGCCCCCCGGGACAACTGCGACGAGGTGGTGGGCCACGTCCCGGACGGGCTCACCGTGGTGGAGGTGGGAACCCTCGGCGAGGCCGTGGGCGCGGTGGAGCACGCGGCGGCGGGCTCGGTGCAGGACCTGCCCAGCTGCCGCACCCGCTGACACCACGGGCGTGGATTGCACGGGTGCGGGGTGTCCGACACTCTAAGGTTGGTGGTGATCATCCCCAGATCTCCATCCGCGCCCAGCGAAGCCAGAGGTATGCAGTGACCGCCGGATCCACTTCACCCCGTCCATCCAGCAGGTCTGCGCAGGGCCGCCCGAAGCGGGGGGCGCTGCTGCCCACCGTGATTGCCGTGGTGGTCCTGATCGCGCTGTTCGTGGGTTTCACGCAGGTCTACACGGATGTCCTCTGGTTCGAGCAGCTGGGATACCTGCGGGTGTTCGTCACCCGCAACCTCTCTGTGATCGCACTGTTCGTGGTGTCGGCCCTGATCGTCGCGGCACTGATGTTCCTCAGCATGTGGCTCGCCCACCGCAGCCGGCCGCGCGACGGTGCCGTGAGTGACACCATGGCCAAGTACCAGCAGGCCCTGGATCCCGTGCGCAAGGTGGTGATGGCCGCCGTTCCGATCATCTTCGGGCTCTTCGCGGCCTCCACGGTGGCCTCCCAGTGGAAGACGGTGCTGCTGTTCTTCAACCAGGAGCCGTTCGGGCAGACGGACCCCCAGTTCCACCTGGACCTCGGCTTCTACGTCTTCACACTGCCGTTCCTGCGCCTGGTCATCGGCTTCCTGGTCACGGCGCTGCTGCTGGCCGGGGTGGCGGGACTGCTCATGCACTACGTCTACGGCGGCATCCGCATCCACGAGCGCGGGCTCACCACCACCCGTTCCGCACGCGTGCAACTCGGCTCCATCGTGGCGGCGTTCCTGGCGCTGCAGGCCGTGAACTTCTGGCTGGACCGCTACGCCACGCTGATCAAGGGCTCCGGGAAGTGGGCCGGTGCCCTGTACACGGACGTCAACGCCGTGATCCCCACCAAGGGCATCCTGGCCGTGGCGGCGATCCTCGTGGCCGTGCTCTTCGTGGTGGCCGGGTTCATCGGGCGCTGGAAGCTGCCGGTCATCGGCGTGGCCATGCTCGTGGTGGTCGCCGTGGTGGCCGGCGGCCTGTACCCCTGGGCCGTCCAGCGCTTCCAGGTGACCCCCACCGAGCAGGCGCTGGAGAACGAGTACATCCAGCGCAACATCACCATGACCCGGCAGGCCTACGGTCTGGACAAGACCGAGGTCACCCCGTACGACGCCACCACCGAGACGGAGAAGGGCGCCCTGCGCCAGGACACGGAGACCACCTCCAACATCCGTCTGCTGGACCCCAACGTGGTGTCCTCGGCGTTCGCCCAGCTGCAGCAGTTCCGGCCCTACTACCAGTTCCCCGAGATGCTCAACGTGGACCGCTACGACATCGACGGTCAGACGCAGGACACCGTGATCGCCCCGCGTGAGCTGAACACGGACCAGATCCAGGGCTGGTACAACAAGTCGGTGGTCTACACCCACGGCTACGGCGTGGTGGCCGCGTACGGATCCCGTGTGCAGGCGGACGGCAAGCCCGAGTTCATGCAGGCCGGCATTCCCTCCAAGGGCCAGATCTCGGACGACTACGAGCCCCGCATCTACTTCGGCGAGAAGTCCCCGGAGTACTCCGTGGTGGGCGGTGCGGAGGGGGACGCGCCCCTGGAGCTGGACCGGCCCCAGACCAACGAGGGGGACGCCGCGGACGCCAAGACCACGTTCTCCGGCGACGGTGGGCCGAACGTGGGCAACTTGTTCAACAAGCTGTCCTACTCGATCAAGTTCCAGTCCACGGACATGCTGCTCTCGGACGCCGTGCGGCCCGAGTCCCAGATCCTCTACGACCGCAACCCCCGGGAGCGCGTGGAGAAGGTGGCTCCGTACCTCACGGTGGACGGCAAGCCGTACCCGGCGGTCGTGGACAACAAGGTGGTCTGGATCGTGGACGCCTACACCACGGCGGAGTCCTACCCGTACTCCACGCCGTCCGTGCTCCAGGACGCCACCAAGGACACGCAGACCGCGCAGGGCGCCACGGCCGCCCTGCCCGCGGACCGGGTCAACTACATCCGCAACTCGGTCAAGGCCACGGTCAACGCCTACGACGGCTCGGTCGAGCTCTACGCGTGGGACGACCAGGACCCGGTGCTGAAGTCGTGGCAGAAGGTCTTCCCGAGCACTGTGAAGCCGTACTCGCAGATGTCCGCGGACCTCATGAAGCATGTGCGCTACCCGGAGGACATGTTCAAGGTCCAGCGCGAGCTGCTCAACCGCTACCACGTCACGGACGCCAACAGCTTCTACGCGAACGACGACGTCTGGTCCGTCCCGAACGACCCCACCCAGCAGAACCGGGACGTCCCGCAGCCGCCGTACTACCTGTCCATGCGGATGCCGGGGGAGAAGAAGGCGAACTTCTCGCTGACGTCCTCCTTCATCCCGCAGCAGAACGAGTCCGGCAACACCCGCAACGTGATGTACGGGTTCCTCTCCGCGAATGCGGACGCGGGCACGGGCAAGGCGGGGGAGAAGAGCCCGGAGTACGGCAAGCTGCGGCTGCTGGAGCTGCCGCGCTCGTCCTCGGTGCCGGGCCCGGGCCAGGCGCAGAACAACTTCAACTCGAACACCGCGGTGTCCAACGAGCTGAACATCCTGCGCCAGGGCGCCTCCGAGGTGATCAACGGCAACCTGCTGACGCTGCCGGCCGGTGACGGCATGCTCTACGTGCAGCCGGTCTACGTGCAGTCCTCCGGCGATGCCGCGTACCCTACTCTGCGCAAGGTGCTCGTGGGCTTCGGCGAGAAGGTGGGCTACGCGCCCACGCTCGACGGCGCCCTGGACCAGGTCTTCGGCGGCCAGTCCGGCGCCACGACCGACAAGGGCGCGGGCATCAGCGAGAAGGCCGCGGACGCCGCCCAGGGCGGGGGCGGCGAGAAGCAGGACGGTGACAAGGCCAGCCCCTCGCCGTCCGCCTCGCAGCCCTCGCGCTCGGCGTCCCTGCAGGAAGCGCTGGACTCGGCCAACAAGGCCATGAAGGACTCGGACCAGGCCATGAAGGACGGCGACTGGACCAAGTACGGCGAGGCCCAGGACCGGCTCAAGCGGGCAGTGGAGGACGCCATGGCCCAGGAGGGGCAGAGCAAGTAGGTCTCGGCTCTGCCCGCACGCACGAGGGCGGCCACCGGATCACTCCGGCGGCCGCCCTCGTGCGTGGCCCACCCTCGCTCCCGGCCCGGCCCGGCCCGGTGCGCGACGGACGACGGGGGAGCTGCGAGTCCCGCCCCGCACACCCGCCCGCACACCCCGTCCCGGGAGTGCGACGGGCCCCGATTTGCACGACCCCGGGGACGCCCGTATAGTTGTGGATGTCGCCGCGGGGTGGAGCAGTTCGGTAGCTCGCTGGGCTCATAACCCAGAGGTCGCAAGTTCAAATCTTGCCCCCGCAACCAGAGAGAAGTCCGGCTCCGTGTGGAGCCGGACTTTTCGCATGTCCGGTGCCTGCTTCCGGTGTGCCTTCCCAGGACCCCGGGATGCCCGCGCGCGCCCTCCGCAGGCCCGGAAGCCCCGCAGCACGACGCCGCCGTGCCCCGGGGAGGGGCGCGGCGGCGTCGTCGTGCTGGGGCGGCGTCAGCGGCGGCGGCGCGAGGTGCCGAAGATCGAGCGGGTGATCTCACGGCCCAGGGCGGAACCTGCGGAGCGCATCATGGAGCGCACCGCGGGGTTCTCCATGACGGAACCCAGGAACCCGCCCTCGTCCCGGCGTGAGCGTTGCCCGCGCCCGTCGTCGCGGGGCTGCTCGCCCCGGGAATGCTCCTGGGAGGAACGCTCCGGGGCGTCCTCACCGGGACCGGCCTCCGCCGCGCGGTCCAGCCGCCCGTGCAGCAGCTCGTACGCGGACTCCCGGTCCACGGCCTCGCCGTAGGCCGCGAGCCGGGGGGAGGCGGAAACCAGGGCGTCCACGGCGCTCTCGGGCGCGGGGCCCATGAGCGACTGCGGAGCGCGCATCCGCGTCCACGCCACGGGAGTGGGGGCACCGGTCTCGGACAGCACCGTGACCACCGCCTCACCGGTGGCCAGCTGCGTGAGCAGCTGCTCGAGGTCGTACCCGCTCTTCGGGTAGGTGCGCACGGCGGCCTTCAGCGCCTTGGCGTCGTCCGGGGTGAAAGCGCGCAGCGCGTGCTGCACCCGGTTGCCCAGCTGCGCGAGGACGTCCGAGGGGATGTCCTTGGGGGACTGGGTCACGAAGAAGATGCCCACGCCCTTGGAACGGATGAGACGCACGGTCTGCTCGATCGAGTCCAGGAACTCCTTGGACGCACCCTCGAACAGGAGGTGGGCCTCGTCGAAGAAGAACACCAGGCGCGGCTTCTCCGCGTCCCCCACCTCGGGCAGGTCCTGGAAGAGGTCCGCGAGCAGCCACATCAGGAACGTGGAGAACAACCGGGGCTGCTGCTGCACCTCGGAGAGCTCGAGGCACGAGACGACGCCCTTGCCGTCCTCGGTGGTGCGCAGCAGGTCCGCGGTGTCGAACTCGGGCTCGCCGAAGAAGACCTCGGCACCCTCGTTCGCGAACGTGGTGAGCTCGCGCAGGATCACCCCGGCGGTCTGCGGGGACAGCCCGCCGATGCTCGCGAGCTCCTCCTTGCCCTCCGGGGAGGTCAGGTGCAGCACCACTTCCCGCAGGTCCTTCAGGTCCAGCAGCGCAAGCCCGTGGGAGTCCGCGTAGTGGAACACGAGCCCCAGGGAGGACTCCTGCGTGGCGTTGAGCCCCAGCACCTTGGAGAGCAGCGTGGGCCCGAAGGACGTGACCGTGGCACGGATGGGCACACCCCGGCCCTGCCCGCCCAGGCTGAAGAACTCCGTGGGGCTCGCCGTGGGGGTCCACTGCTGGCCCACGGACGCGGCGCGCTCCGCCACCTTGGGGTTGTCCTCGCCGGGCTGGGAGATGCCGCTGAGATCCCCCTTGACGTCCGTGAGGAACACGGGCACGCCCTGGGCGCTCAGCTGCTCCGCGAGGGCCTGCAGGGTCTTGGTCTTGCCGGTGCCGGTGGCGCCGGCCACCAGGCCGTGCCGGTTGAGGGTGGACAGGGGGACCCGCACGGGTGCGTCCGCGTGGGCGCCGGTGTCGTCCAGAGCGGCGCCCAGGTCCAGGCACGGAGCGTCCGTGGCGTAGCCAGAACGGATGGCGTCGAGCTGCTGCTGCGCTCCGGTGGGTGCGTCCGGCATGTCCTAGACCTCCTCGGCGGACACGATGTTCTCGCCGTTGCGGGTGGAGCCGCCGTTCTTCAGCGCCGCCAGGCGGGCCTCGATCTCGGTCTGCTGGCCCATGGACTCCAGTGCCTCGAACTGCCGGTCCAGGGAGGAGTCAGCGAGCTCCTGCTGGCCCGCCACGCGTGCTTCCTCGCGGCGGATCTTCTCCTCGAAGCGGGAGACCTCGCTCGTGGGGTCCATGACGTCGAAGGACTTCAGGGCGTCCTGCACCTGGGACTGCGCCTGGACGGTCTTGTTCCGCGCCGCGAGCTCGTCGCGCTTGGCGGAGAGCTCCTGCAGCTTGCCGCGCATGCTGTTGAGCCCGTCCTTGAGCTTGGCCACCGTCTCGGTCTGGGACGCGATCTGGGGCTCGGCCCCGCGGGCCTCGTTCTCGGACTGGATCTGACGCTGGATGGCCACCTTGGCGAGGTCGTCGAACTTCTGCGCCTCGCCGGCCTTGCCCGCGGCGCGGAACTCGTCCGCCTTGTTGGACGCGGCGAGGGCCTTGGTGCCCCACTGCTGGGCCTCCTGGAGGTCCTCCTGGTGGTCCTTCTCGAGCAGCCGGAGGTTGCCGATGGTCTGGGCCACGGCGGACTCGGCCTCGCGGATGTTCTCCGTGTAGTCCCGAACCATCTGGTCCAGCATCTTCTGCGGGTCCTCGGCGGAGTCGATCATCGCGTTGATGTTGGCCTTCGCCAGCTGGGCGATCCGGCCGAAGATGGACTGCTTGGTCATGGTGCTCTCCCGTTCTCGTGTGTCGGGCGTTCTCACGCCCCGGATGATGCTGGAATCATGGGTTCCGCTGACGCCCCGGAGGGGCGCCTGCGGCCTGTGGGTCGAACCCCGCGCCTGCCGGGCTCCGTCGTGGCACGGGTCTCGTCAACGGCACGGGGCTCCTGCAGGGCACGGCGCGCTCAGAAGTCGCCGCCCACCCCGCCGCCGAAGTCGCCGCCGCCGAAGTCCCCTCCGCCGAAGCCGCCGCCGAAGTCTCCTCCGCCGTAGTCCCCGCCGTCGTAGTGGCCGCCGCCGAAGCCGCCGCCCCCGTTGAGGATGCCACCCAGCAGGATGCCTCCGAGCATGGCACCGCCGAGGCCGTTGCTGCGCGAGCCGCCGTAGCCCCCGTAGCCGTAGCCGGGCGAGTCGTAGAACCGGTCCACGTCCAGCTGCGCGGAGCGCTGCGCGGAGTCCGCGAGCCGAATGGACTGGTTGGCCTCGTTCAGCGCACGCTCGGGGTCGGAGTTCTGCAGCTGCTGGGCGATCTCCAGGTGGCGCTCGGCCTCGGCGAGCTCGGTGCGGGCCTGCGCCCCCACGCCGCCGCGGCGGGCCCAGACGTAGTCGGAGGCCGTGGTCAGGCTCGCCTGCGCGCTGACGAGCGCGTGGGAGAGGGTCTCGCGGGCCGAGCGGGCGCGGTCGTTGGCGTCCCGGACGCCCTGCAGCCCCTTGTCCAGCTCGGCCTTCGCCTGCGCCAGCCGCCGGGACGCGCCCACGGGGTCGTAGTGGCCCGAGGACATCTGCTGCGTCACCGTCTGCAGCACGGAGCGGACACCGGCGGCGGCGCCCGCGAGCTCGGGGCGGGATCCCTGGCGCACGAGCCCTTCGGCCTCCGCCACGTCCCGCTGCGCAATGCTCACCGCGTCCTTGAGGGACTCCTCGGCGCGGGCCAGCTCGCGCCGGGCGTTCTCGACGGAGGCGATCAGCCCCTGCGCCTGGCCCTGGGCCTCCTCCGCGGCACGGATGCTGAGCACGGCCTCGGAGGTCCGTCCGGCCGCGAGGTCCTGCTGCGCGCGGGTCGCCGCGCCCTCGGCGAACTCGAGGCGCTCGCGCGCCTGCTCGCCGTTGTCACGCACGGGTGCCAGTGCGGCGTCGTCGTAGCGGCCGTGCAGGGAGACCAGGAGGGACTCGGCCTCCTGGAGGCGGGGCCGGGTGCCTGCCACGGACGAGCGCACCGCCTCCAGCGCCTCCGGGGCGCGGGTCTCCAGCTGCCGCAGCTGCGAGAAGTTCTGCTCCTGTTCCGCGAGCGGCGCGCGGGCCTGACGGGTGCGCTCGATGATCTCCCCGAGCCAGGCGCGCTGCTCGGCCTCGGTGTCCGGGATGTCGTCCTCGAGCTTCTGCTGCAGCTCGAAGGACGCGCGCATGTGCTCCTTGGCTCGGGCGAGCGCCTCCTCGAAGGGGCGGGTCTGCTCGCTGCCGTACTGCAGCTGGGCGAACGCGAGCTCCTGCTCCGAGTGCTGGATCGCGTTGTCCGCCTCCACGAGCGCGGAGCCCGCCTGCCGGTGCAGCTCGGGCAGAGGCGCCGGGGGCTGCTGGGGAGCGCGCTCGCCGTACTGCTCACCAGAGCCCTGCGGGCCCCACCCACCCTGGTCCTGCGCACCCTGCCCCCGACGACGCCGCCTGCGGGCCACGCTGACGGCACCCACCGCGACGGCGGCGGCGCCGCCCGCGACCACCAGACCGGTGACCGCGCCGCCCGCGCCGACGAGTCCGCCGCCGAGCTCGTGGTCGATGCCGTCCACGGCGCCCTGGACCACACCGTTCCAGTCGTGGCTGCGCAGGGGGGAGTCGATGTGCTCGTCGTAGATGCGCTGCTGCTCCGCGGTCGAGAGCGGTCCCTTGGGGCTGGCCACGAAACGTGCCTTGCCGGTCTCGGTGGCCACGGTGAGCAGGGCGTCGTTCGTCCCGAGACCGTTGGCCCGGGCGTACTGCTGCGTCCACTTGCCCGGGTCGGTGGGCTCCGTGAAGCGGTCCACGAAGACCACCGTCAGCGTGATGTGGTGCTTCTTCCCGAGCTCGCCGATGCTGCGGGTCAGTCCGGAGGTGTCGCCCAGGACGTTCGCCTGGTCCACGACCCGCGAGCCCGAGTCCACCGCCGAGGGGGGCTGCGCCGTCGCCACGGGCAGTGCCAGGAAGCAGGCCCCTGACAGGGCTGCGGCCGTGGCGGTGCGGCGCCACACGGTGCGTGAACTCATGGTCCTCGTTCCCTCGATGTCGGCCCGGCGAATGACGTCCCGGGCAGTGCTGCTCCACAGGATGCCGTGCGTAGCCCAGAATACGCTGTGCGTCCTGTGGGGTCACTCACTCCTGCAGCTCCCCGAAAACCGTCAGTGGACTCCCAGCAAGAGAGCTGTTCTCTCAGCCCCACCCCAGAGGAACGGGGCATACTTGAGCCCCGGACCAGGTCGGCGCCCACCGCCGGCACCAGAGGTTGACAAGGAGAGACCATGGCTGATTCCCGCGATCCTCGCACCGGGGGAGATCCCCAGCACCCCGTCCCCGGGGGACACGGCTCTGCGGCGGACGGCACCGGTGCCGACTCCGTCGGCGGGTCGTCGTGGCAGGCCCGCGACACCCGGCCCATGCCGCCTGCGGGACACGGAACTGCGGGGTACGACGCCGCGGGGTCCGCTCGGGAAGGTGCGCGGTTCGACCAGGGGCAGGCCGCCGGGCGGGACCCCTACTACGGGGTCCAGGGCGGTGGCGCGGACCAGGGAGGCTACGGGGCTACACCCTACGAGGGCACGGGCTCCTTCACCGGGGCGGGCCACGGCTACGGGGCCGCGGGGGACGGCGGCGCCCAGCCCCCGTACTCGGGTGGACCCGGGTACGAGGGGCACCCCGAGGGCTCCTACCCCCAGGAGGACGGGACGGCTGCAGCGCCGAAGCGGAGGTTCGGTGCGGGCACCATGATCGCGGGGATGGCGCTCGCCGGACTGCTCGGAGCGGGAGTGGCCGTGGGCACGGGCGCCGTGGGCGCGGACGGCGGGGCCTCGGGAGGCACGAACAGCTCTCCGGTGATCGTCAACGACACGGACTCCGTCAACGAGATCACCGGCGCCACCCAGAAGGCCTCGCCCTCGGTGGTCACCATCTCCGCGACCGCAGGCAGCCAGGCCGGCACCGGTTCCGGGGTGATCCTCGACGACCAGGGCCACATTCTCACCAACACGCACGTGGTGACCCTGGACGGCGCCACCTCGGACGCCAAGCTCGAGGTCCAGACCGCGGACGGCTCCGTGCGCAAGGCCACCGTGGTGGGCACGGACCCGGAGTCGGACCTCGCCGTCATCACGGTGGACCCGAGTGGGCTCACCCCCGCGGAGTTCGGCGACTCCGGCAAGCTCAACGTGGGGGACGCCGCCATTGCGATCGGGGCGCCCCTGGGGCTGAGCGGAACCGTCACGGACGGCATCGTCTCCACGCTGAACCGCACCATTGCCGTGGCATCCTCCGCGGCGCAGGACACCCCGGAGGACACCCAGCGCAGCCCCGGCGGTCCGCAGGACTTCTTCTTCAACTTCCCGGACAACGGGCAGTCCGGTTCCCAGTCCGCGAAGTCCAGCGTCTACCTCAACGTGCTCCAGACCGATGCCGCGATCAACCCCGGCAACTCCGGCGGCGCGCTCGTGAACGCGCAGGGCCAGGTGATCGGGATCAACGTGGCGATTGCGTCCGCGGGAGGCTCGTCCGGCGAGTCCTCCGCCTCCGGGAACATCGGGGTGGGCTTCTCGATTCCGGCCAACACCGCGAAGCGGGTGGCGGACGAGATCATCAAGGACGGCAAGGCCAGCCACGGCTACCTGGGGGCCTCGGTCTCCGGATACACCCCCTCGGGGGCGAACTCCGAGACGTTCTCCGCGGGCGCCAAGGTGCGCTCGGTGGAGTCGGGCTCTCCGGCCGAGGACGCCGGTCTGAAGGCGAACGACGTGGTCACGAAGTTCAACGGCAAGCCGATCACGGACGCGGACGCCCTCACGGCGGGCGTGCGGGAGCTCGGTGCCGGGTCGAAAGCCGAGATCACCTACCAGCGGGACGGCGACGAGCGCACCGCCACGGTCACCGTGGGCAACGCGGCGGACCACAAGAAGTAAGCTGCCGTCCCGCGCGGTGGCGCCAGAGGTGCCACCGCGCGGGAGGTGCCGTCCCCGGGCGGGCCCCGAGCGGCGTCGTCCCAGGCAGCGGCAGCGCTCAGAGACCCCGGGGGAAGTCCAGCTGGCGCCACGCCTCGTAGAGCGCGATCGACGCCGCGTTGGCCAGGTTGAGGGAGCGGCGCCCCTCGAGCATGGGGATGCGCACGCGCTCGTCCACGTGCGGGTCCGCGAGCACTTCGTCCGGCAGGCCCGTGGACTCCCGCCCGAAGAGCAGCACGTCCCCGTCCCGGTAGGACACGTCCGTGTGCCGGGTTTGGGAGCGGGACGTGAACGCGATGACCCGGGCGTCCCCGAGCTTTTCCCACAGGTCCTCGACCGAGGGGTGCACGTCCATCACGGCGAGGTCGTGGTAGTCGAGGCCCGCGCGGCGCAGGTGCGCGTCCGAGAAGTCGAAGCCCAGCGGCTCCACCAGGTGCAGGCGGGCACCCGTGCACGCGGCCAGACGGATGGCGTTGCCCGTGTTGCCCGGGATCTCAGGGGTGTGGAAGACGAAGTGGAGCATGGGTGCGAGTCTAGGCCCGCCCCGCGCGTCGGAGCCGTTCGTAGAATGGGGCCATGCCCACACCCCGCGTCTACCTGGACCACGCCGCGACCACCGACATGCTCCCCGAGGCCGTCGAGGCCTACGTGGACCAGACGCGGCGGGGCGGGAACCCCGCGTCCCTGCACGCCGCCGGGCGCTCGGCCCGCATGGCCCTGGAAACCGGCCGGGACGCGGTGGCCGCGGCGCTGAACGCCGAACCGGTGGAGGTCATCCTCACCTCGGGAGGCACCGAGGCGGACAACATGGCGGTGCTCGGCCTCTACCGAGCCGCACGACAGGCGGACCCGCGCCGGAAGGTCATCGCGCTGTCCACCGTGGAGCACCACGCGGTCACGGAGGCCGCGGAGTGGCTCGAGTCCCACGAGGGCGCCGAACTCGTCTGGCTCCCCGTGGCTGGTGACGGTCGCGTGGACCCGCACCACCTCGCGCGCCTGCTCGCGGAGCGCCCGGGGGAGACCGCCCTGGTCACCGTCATGTGGGCCAACAACGAGGTGGGTACCGTCCAGCCGGTGCGGGAGCTCGGGGCGCTGTGCCACGAGGCCGGGGTCGCCCTCCACGTGGACGCCGTGCAGGCGTTCTGCACCGTTCCGATGGACGCCCACCTGCCCGGCATCAGCACCCTCGCGGTCTCCGCCCACAAGCTGGGCGGGCCCATGGGTGTGGGGGCCCTCTACGCCCCGCGCACGGTGAAGCTGTCTGCCACGAGCTTCGGTGGGGGGCAGGAGCGCGGTGTGCGCTCCGGAACGGTCAACGCCGCCGGGGCGGCCGCGTTCGGCGCAGCGGTCGAGGTGGCCCGGCGCGACGCCCGGTCCGAGTTCCTGCGCCGCGCCGCCCTGCGGGACACGCTCGTGGCGGGCATCCGTGAGCGGGTGCCCGGTGCCGTCCTGCGCGGCCCCGAGCCCGGCACGCCCGAGGCGGAGTGGGAGCAGCCCACCCGGCTGCCGGGCAACGCCCACTTCACGTTCCCCGGCTGCGAAGGGGACTCCATGCTCTTCCTGTTCGACGCCGCGGGGGTGGCCCTGTCCACCGGCTCCGCGTGCAGCGCGGGGGTGCCGCGCGCCTCCCACGTGCTGCTGGCCATGGGGTTGGACGAGGAGACCGCCCGCGGCGCGCAGCGCTTCTCCCTGGGCCGCTCGAGCACGGCCGAGGACGTGGCCGTGGTGCTCGACGTCGTCACGGACGTCCACGCCCGGGCCCGGGCCGCGGGGCTCTCCGGCCACGTGCCGGGGTTCTCCTCCTGACCGGTGGCGCCCCGGGTGCGGGGAATAGGGGTTCACGGCAGGACGTTGTGACCACGATCCGGAACTCTCCACGAAAGGAACCCTGTGCGCGTACTGGCAGCGATGAGCGGCGGTGTGGACTCGGCGGTGGCCGCGGCCCGCGCGGTGGACGCCGGGCACGACGTCACCGGGGTGCACCTGGCCCTGTCCCGGACCCCGGGGACGCTGCGCACGGGCGCCCGCGGCTGCTGCACCATCGAGGACTCCCGTGACGCCTGGCGCGCCGCGGAGAAGCTCGGCATCCCCTACTACGTGTGGGACTTCTCGGAGCGCTTCCAGGCGGACGTGGTGGACGACTTCGTGGCCGAGTACGCCGCGGGCCGCACCCCGAACCCGTGCATGCGCTGCAACGAGAAGATCAAGTTCGCGGCGCTGCTCGAGAAGGCGCTGGCCCTGGGGTTCGACGCCGTGTGCACGGGCCACTACGCCAAGGTGGTGGAGGACGCGGACGGCCACAAGGAGCTGCACCGCGCCGCGGACTGGGCGAAGGACCAGTCCTACGTGCTGGGCGTGCTCACCGCGGAGCAGCTGGAGCACGCGATCTTCCCGCTGGCGGAGACCCCGTCCAAGGCCCAGGTCCGCGCGGAGGCCGAGGAGCGCGGGCTGTCCGTGGCCTCGAAGCCGGATTCCCACGACATCTGCTTCATCCCGGACGGCGACACCCGCGGCTGGCTCGCGGACCACATGGAGCTGGAGCCCGGACGGATCGTGGACACCGAGGGCCACGAGCTCGGGGAGCACCGCGGTGCGCAGGCCTACACGGTGGGCCAGCGCCGGGGCCTGCACATCGGCCGTCCGGCTCCGGACGGCAAGCCGCGATTCGTGCTGGAGATCCGCCCCAAGACCAACGAGGTGGTGGTGGGCCCGGAGCAGCTGCTCGCGATCGACCTCATGGAGGGCATCCGCCCTTCGTGGGCGGGTCTGCCACCCCGCGAGGTCACGGACCTGGGAGACGCCGACGGCCGCTCGGAGGACTTCCCCGTGACGGTGCAGGTGCGCGCACACGGCGATCCCGCCCCGGCGCGGGCCTGGCTCACCCGGGAGAACGGGGACGCGCGGCTGCACATCCGGTTGGAGGAGTCCCAGCGGGGCGTGGCCCCGGGCCAGACCATGGTGCTCTACCAGGGCACGCGTGTCCTGGGCCAGGCCACGATCGACGCTGCCCGCGCGGACCGGGCCACCGCAGCACCCGCCCGCTGACCGGCACCGCGCGCTCCGGCGTGCCCGTTTACAGTGGAGGGCATGACGCCAGCCACCGATCCCGCCGACCACGCGCCCGTCGACCCCACCGCGAGCTCCGCGGCCCGTGACGCCACGGAGACCGCCCTCGAACGGCTCGGCGAGATCCGCGGCACCATCGACAACATCGACGCCGCGCTGATCCACCTGCTCGCCGAGCGCTTCAAGGCCACGCAGCGCGTGGGCAGGCTCAAGGCCGAGAACGACCTCCCGCCCTCGGACCCCGAGCGGGAGAAGGCCCAGATCCAGCGGCTGCGCCACCTCGCGGAGGCCGCGCACCTCGACCCCGAGTTCGCGGAGAAGTTCCTGACGTTCATCATCAGCGAGGTGATCCGCCACCACGAGGCCATCTCCGAGGACCACCAGCGGGCCGCGGACGCATGAGCGGCTTCGCCGACCACGCGGTCACCGCCACCCTGACCCGCCCGCTGCGCGGCACCGACCTCCCGGAGACCTTCCGGGTGCTGCGCGGTGAGCTCGGGGCGCCCCACCTCAGCGCCGTGCCGCTGCTGCCGGAGCGCGGTCCGCACGCGGAGCTCGCCGCGCGGACGTGCGCGGTGCTGGAGGAGCTGCACGCGGACCGCCAGCCCCACGGCTGGCGGGTCAGCGGCGTCCCCGGGGACGACTCCCGCCGGGCCCGTGCGCTGCTGGCCGGGGACCTCAACATGATCGCGGACGTCCTGGGTGCCGAGTCCGGCGCGGACACGGGTCCGGTGGTGGTCTCCCTGCTCGGCCCGGTCTCGCTCGCCGCCACGGTGCACGTGCGCAACGGGGAGAAGCTGCAGTCCGACCCGGGGGCACGCCGGGACCTCACCCAGTCCTGGTGCGCCGGGATGCCCGGGCTCCGTGCGGCGCTGCGGCGCAACACCGACGGGCGGGGCACGGTGCTCGTCCTGCACGAGCCGGAGCTGGACCGTGTGCTCGGCGGCCGGATCCCCACCGCGAGCGGCTACCGCACCCTGCGCGCGCTGCCCCGCCACGAGGTGCGCACAGCACTCACGGAAGCCGTCCGCGCGGCACGCTCCGCCGGCGCGGTGGCCGTGGCACTGGATGCCGGTCCCGCCGACCCCCGGTGGGCCCGGGACGTGGGGGCCGACGCCACCGTGCTTCCCGTCCCCGACGGCCCCACCGCGCAGTGGGAGCCGCTGGCGGCCCTGCACGAGGCGGGCGTGGGCCTGTGCTTCGACTCCGCGGCCGTGACCGGTCGCACCCCTGTGCGGGCCGGCGTGGAGCGGATCGTGCGGCCGTGGAGCGAGCTGGGCATGGACCCGGCGGCACTGCTGGGAACGGGCCTGGCGCCGTCGGCGGAGATCTCCGGTCTGACCCCGCCCGAGCTGCCCGCGGCGCTCGCGCGGGTGACGCAGCTGTGCGGCGCGCTCACGGACGTGTGCAACGAGGCATGAGCCCGGACAGGCCGTAGAATCGGGCGGAGGACGCGGGGCGTCGGCCGCGGCCCGCTCCCGGAGATGGACACGAGGGCGAGAGCGGGGCCATGAAGGCAAGAATTCTGGTGGTGGACGACGACGCCGCGTTGTCCGAGATGATCGGCATCATCCTGGCCTCGGAGGACTTCGAGCCGGTGTACTGCTACGACGGCGCGAGCGCCCGCGAGGTGTTCCGCGCCTGCGAGCCGGACGTGATCCTGCTGGACCTCATGCTGCCCGGGATGGACGGCATCCAGGTGTGCCAGCAGATCCGCGCGGAATCGGACGTGCCCATCGTGATGCTGACCGCCAAGTCCGACACCGCGGACGTGGTGCGCGGGCTCGAGGCCGGCGCGGACGACTACGTCCCCAAGCCCTTCAAGCCCGCCGAGCTCGTGGCGCGGGTCAAGGCCCGGCTGCGTCCCACGGACCGCGGTGCCACGCAGGAGATCACCCTCGGTGACATCGTCATCGACGTCACCGGCCACACCGTCACCCGGGGCGACGAGGAGATCTCCCTGACGCCCCTGGAGTTCGACCTGCTGGCCACCCTCGCGCGCTCGCCGCACCAGGTGTTCAGCCGTGACGAGCTGCTGCGGGACGTGTGGGGCTACCCGCACGCGGCGGACAACCGCCTGGTCAACGTGCACGTGCAGCGGCTGCGCTCCAAGGTGGAACGCGATCCCGAGAACCCCGAAGTGGTGCTGACGGTGCGCGGCATCGGCTACAAAGCCGGCGGACACCCGCACAAATGACGCCCGCCCCGGCGCGCCTCCCGGCGAAGACCTCGGCCACGCGCCGTCGCCCCAAACGGTTCCGCAGGCTCCGGCTGGGGCGCCGGGTGCTGTTCCGCCGGTGGCGGCAGTCCCTGCAGTTCCGCGCCATCGCCGTGGCGCTCACGCTCACGTCCGTGGCGTTCCTCGCCACGGGAAGCTTCCTCTCCCACCAGATCGCGGACCGGCTGTTCACGGACCGGCTGAACCAGGTGCTGGAGGAGGCGCGCACCGACATCGACACCGCCCAGGCGAGCTTCGACGCCTCGGACGCCTCGGACCGCACCGAGGTGCAGGCGCTCATCAACTCCACCCTCGGCAGCCTGAGCCAGGACACCGGCTCCACGGACCACCGCTGGATCCTCATCCCGCTGGACCAGGGGCCGGGCCAGTCCTTCGTGGGTGTCCAGAGCGAGAGCTCCTGGATGACGTCCGCCACCGTGCCGCAGCAGCTGCAGCAGCGCGTGGCCAGCGCGGACGGCACCTACTGGCAGCCCGCCTCCGCGCGCATGACGGAGAACGGTCCCGAGCAGCCCGTGATCGTGATCGGGGACGTGGTCCAGCTCAACCAGAACTCCCGCTACGGGCTCTACTTCGTGTACGACTTCTCCGACCCGCAGGCCACCCTGGACTCCATCCACGCGGTGCTGCTGCTGTCCATGGTGGCGCTGCTGCTGCTCGTGGGCACGATCGTCTGGTACGTCACCCGTGAGGTGGTGCGCCCGGTCTCCAACACCGCACGCGTCTCGCAGCGTCTGTCCGAGGGGGACCTGGACGTGCGCATGCAGGTGCGCGGCACCAACGAGGTCGCCCGGCTGTCCCGCTCGTTCAACCGGATGGCGGACTCCATCCAGACCCAGATCACCCAGCTCGAGCAGCTCTCCTCGATGCAGCAGACGTTCGTCTCGGACGTCTCCCACGAGCTGCGCACCCCGCTGACCACCGTGAAGATGGCGGCGGAGGTGCTCTACAACGCGCGCGAGGACTTCGACCCCGTGAACCGCCGCTCCGCCGAGCTGCTGCACAACCAGGTGGACCGCTTCGACTCCATGCTCTCGGACCTGCTGGAGATCTCCCGGTTCGACGCCGGTGCCGCGCGCCTGGACATGGCTTCCACGGACATCTTCACGGTGATCTACGACGTGGTGGAGGCCGCGGCACCCCTGGTGGTCACGTGCGGTTCGGAGCTCACGGTGCGCTCCACGCTCACCCGTTGCGTGGTGCAGATGGACCAGCGTCGCATCGACCGCATCCTGCGCAACCTGGTGACCAACGCGCTGGAGCACGGCGAGTCCAAACCGGTGGACATCTACGTGGCGGCCAACGAGAACTGCGTGGCGGTCGCGGTGCGGGACTACGGCATCGGCATGGACGAGGAGCAGGTCACCAAGGTCTTCAACCGGTTCTGGCGCGGGGACCCTGCCCGGGCGCGCACCGTGGGCGGCACCGGGCTGGGACTCGCGATCGCCACGGAGGACACCCGGCTGCACGGCGGGCGCCTGGAGGTCTGGGCCGAGCCGGACAACGGCGCGTGCTTCCGGCTCACCCTGCCGCTGCTGCGCACCCAGCCCCTGGACCCGGAGCTGCCCAACCCGCTGTCCCTGCCCCCGGCGGACCGGTTCACGGAGTCCACCGCCCGGGTCACGGACACGGGGTCCCTGCAGCTCACCGCCCCCGCAGTGGGCCCCACGGTGGAGCCCGACACCGGCCAGCTGCTCATCGCGTTCCCCGCCCCCTCCGACGACGACGCCGCGCGGCCGGGTTCCGAGAGCGGGCGCACCCCGGCCTCGAGCGGGGACACCGCACGGCGGGAACCCGGGGCCGTGACGGCCGGCGGCGTCGTCGTGCCGGGGGAGACGAGCAGGGGGCAGACCGGGCCAACCGGGGGCACGCACACAGGGTCGAGCGCCGTGGTGCGCGGAGACGGGACGGAGAAGCCATGAGCGTCCGGAGGACCGCACCGAGCACGCGCGAGCTCCCGAGCACCACCGGGCCGGTCGCCTGCGGGGGAGCGCCCGTGCGGGGCGCGCGTGTGTGTGCGCGCCGCCTGACCGGTGCCGCGCTCGCGGTGGTCGTCGCGCTCGCCCTGACCGCGTGCGGGGCGATGCCCCGTTCGGGCCCGGTCCACAAGGTCGTCGAGCCCACGGAGCAGTCGCAGCAGAGCGACATGCCCTACAACCCCCAGGCCCCGCGGCGCGGTGCCTCCGCGCAGGAAGTGGTCGAGGGGTTCCTGGCGGCGGGCGTAGGAGCGCAGGACGACTACTCCGTGGCCCGCCAGTACCTCACCCCGCAGCTGGCCACCACGTGGAAGCCGGACGCGCGGGTGCTGATCCACTCGGGGGACCCCACCACGGTGCCGCGCCTGGACGAGGGCGAGTTCCGCACGAGCACCGAGGTCAGTGCCGAGCTGGGGCCCAACGGCGTGTTCACCGCGCAGCCCGAGGGCAGCACCCGGGTCCTGGACTTCGAGCTGACCTCTGTGGACGGGCAGTGGCGGATCTCCAAGGCCCCGGACGGGGTGCTGATCCCGGAGAAGGACTTCCCGCAGATCTTCTCCCCCGTGGAGCTCTACTACTACTCGGCGCAGGACGAGAAGAGCCTGGTCCCGGACCCGCGGTGGTTCGCCAAGCGACCCACCGCGTCCACCGCCGCGGTGCGGGCGCTCATGAGCGGCCCCGCGCCGTACCTGGGGGACGCCGTGGCGAGTGCCATCCCGCAGAGCGCCTCGTTGTCCCGGTCCTCGGTGCCCGTGTCGGGCGGCACGGCCGCGGTGGACCTGAGCGTCTCCGGCTACGACCCCGCGGACGTGGACCAGGCGCGCCGGATGGAGCAGCAGCTGCGCGCCACCCTGCGCTCCGTGCCCTCCGTGGAGGACATCAACCTCACCGTGAACGACGCACCCGTGGAGCCCACCGCCCGCAGCGGATCGGACCCCGTGCGCTCGATGACCGTGCCCAACCGGCAGATCGGGGTGTCCGACAACCGGCTGGCCTTCTACCAGGGTGGGCAGACCGAGCAGATCCCGGACATCACCCTTCCCGAGGGCGCCACCGTCACGAAACCCGGCATGGGCGCCGAGGCCACGAGCTTCGGGTTCGTGGACTCCGCGGACTCCTCGCTCTACACCGTGGCACCCGGCAAGCAGCCGCAGCGGCGCTGGTCCGGGAGCAGGCTGACCCGGCCGAGCTTCGACCCGCAGGGGTGGGTGTGGGGATCGGACCACTCCGGTACGGTGCGCACCGTGGAGGCCTCGTCCACGGGGGAGGGAACCACCGTCTCGGCGGACTGGCTGCGGGACAAGCACGTGGCCTCCCTGCGGATCTCCCGCGAGGGTGGGCGCGCCCTGCTGGTCACCACCGCCGAGAACTCCCCCCGGGCCACCATCTGGATCGCCGGTGTGGTGCGTGACGGATCGGGCAAGCCCGTGGAGCTCGAGAAGGGCAACGCCGTGGCGGCGGACGTGGACGTCAACACGGCCCAGTGGATCGGCTCGGACGAGTTCGTGACCACGGCCCTGGACCGGGACAGCAACGCCCAGCCCCGGCGCTACACGGTGGCCGGGCACTTCGATGACCTCCCCTCCCTCACGGGCGTGACCTCGATCGCCGGGGGCAACGGGCCTGCCGCCGTGTACGGCGCCTCGGACGGACGGCTCTACATGCTCACGGGCAGCTCGTGGGCGCTGCAGAGCGAGGACGTCACGGACACCTCCTTCGCCGGATGACACCGTGCGACCGGGGCTCCCCATGCGGTTCCCCGGCCGCACGGTCCCGCCCCGGCCGGGGTGGACTGGGCGCATGGCTCAGACACGCAGGTCACCGGTCGTGCGAATGCTCCGGGGGAGGGGGACTCCCGGCTGGGACCGCGCAGCGGCGCGGTGCACGGCCTGGTGGGCGCGGGCCCTGGAGCTCATCCTCCCCGTCTCGTGCGCGGCGTGCGGTGTCCCGGGGGCCACCCTGTGCAGCGCCTGCCGTCGGCTGCTGCGCCGGTCCACGGCCCGCCCCGCCGCCGTGGTCCCGCCCGGGCCGCTCGAGGACGCGGGGGTGAGGGTGCTCGTGGCCGGCGACTACGAGCACGAACTCGCCGCGGCACTGCTCGCCTACAAGAACGGCGGCCGGACAGATCTCGTGCCGGTCCTCGCGGCAGCGCTCTCGGGGGCCCTCGCGGCCACCGCCCGGGGCACGGCGTCGTCGGGCCCGCTGCACTGGGTGCCCGTCCCCACGAGTGCGCGCGCCAGGCGGCGTCGCTGGTTCGATCCCGTGGCCGTCCTGCTCGACGCCGCAGCACTTCCCTCCGGCTCCGCCGTGCGGCACGCGCTGCGCCACCGACCCCCGGTGCGTCGCACGGGGCACCCCGGCTCCCAGAAGTCCCGACGGCGCGCGGACCGGGTCCGTGCGATCCGCGGCACGATGCGCGCACGGGACGTCTCCGGACTGACCTGCGTGGTCGTGGACGACGTCCTCACCACGGGGGCCACCGCCGCCGAGGCCGTGCGGTGCCTGCGGGGCGCCGGCGCGGTGGTGCCCGCGGTGGTCACCCTCGCCGGGGTGCGGGCCCGGCGTTCACCACCGGAGAACGCACAGATGTCAGATCCCGTTGTCCGTGAATTCCCCCACAGTTTCCTCTAGCGTTGGACCACGGGAAGCATGGAAGGTGTCCCGTGCGGGAGAGCACCACCTCCCGCGCCATCCTCAAGATGTGGAGGGTCTCATGGAACTGAACATCCAAGGCCGCAACGTCACCCTGCCGGACCGATTCAAGGAATACGTCGAGGAGAAGAGCGAGCGCTTCCAGCAGCTCGGCGACAAGGTCCAATCCATCGAGGTCAAGGTCACCAAGGACAACGGCGCCTCCGGCCACCAGGGCATGCGCGTGGAGATCACCGTGGTGGGCCGAGGGCCGGTGCTGCGGGCCGAGGCCCGCAACGACGACAAGTTCGCCGCGTTCGACGAGGCCTACGCCAAGCTCGTGGAGCAGCTGCGCCGCGCCCGGGACCGGCGCAAGGTCCACCGCGGCGGCCACCAGAAGCCCATCGCCGTGCACGAGGCCACGAGCTCGCTGCCCGTGGTGCCCTCCGGCTCCTTCGTGGGCTTCGCGAGCGAGCAGGAGCTCTCCGCGGCCGAGGACGAGGCCTTCAGCCCCGACTACCCGCTGAGCGACACCCCCACACCCGTGGAGATCCGCCGCAAGCGCTTCCCCGCCCACCAGATCACCGTGGACGAGGCCGTGGACCAGATGGAGCTCGTGGGGCACGACTTCTTCCTGTTCGTGGACAAGGAGACGCAGGAGCCGTCCGCCGTGTACCGCCGCAAGGGCTGGGAGTACGGAGTGATCAGCCTCAGCAACGACGGCCGCTCCGAGGAGGAGCGCACGCGGGCGTACCAGCCCGGTTCGCAGCAGGTCACCTCCTGACCGTTGCCGGGCGGTATCCCCGTCCGCCGAGTGGCCGCGGGCCCCGTGAGCACGGTGCGGGGCCCGCGGTCCTGCGCGGGGAGCGCCCAGACTCACTCACGTACACTGTTCGGCGGTGCACCCCCTCTCCTGTCCGGTGCCCGCCATTGATCTGGAGGAGCGAACACACGTGGCGTCATTCCTGGAAACCGTTCTTCGCACGGGGGACAAGCGCGTCCTGAAGCGGCTGAGGACGTACGCGGACGCCGTCAACAGCCTCGAGGACAGCTTCTCGGCACTCTCCGACGCCGAGCTGCGGGCGGAGACGGACGCGTTCCGGGAGCGCATCGCGGACGGCGAGTCCCTGGACCGGCTGCTGCCGGAGGCCTTCGCCGCCGTGCGGGAAGCCGCCTCGCGGACCCTCGGGCAGCGCCACTTCGACGTGCAGATCATGGGCGGTGCGGCCCTGCACCTGGGCCACATCGCGGAGATGAAGACCGGTGAGGGCAAGACCCTCGTGGCCACCGCCCCCGCCTACCTCAACGCCCTGGCGGGCAAGGGCGTGCACGTCGTCACCGTGAACGACTACCTCGCCGAGTACCAGGCCAACCTCATGGGCCGCGTGTACCGCTTCCTGGGGCTGGAGACCGGTGTGATCCTGGGCGGTCAGGACCCGGCGCAGCGGCGCGAGCAGTACGCCGCTGACATCACCTACGGCACCAACAACGAGTTCGGCTTCGACTACCTGCGCGACAACATGGCGTGGACCAAGGACGAGCTCGTGCAGCGCGGGCACAACTTCGCCATCGTGGACGAAGTGGACTCCATCCTCATCGACGAGGCGCGCACACCGCTCATCATCTCCGGGCCGGCGTCCGGCGAGGCCAACCGGTGGTACCGCGAGTTCGCCACGGTGGTCAAGAAGCTGCAGCCCGAGACCGACTACGAGGTGGACGAGAAGAAGCGCACCGTGGGTGTGCTCGAACCCGGCATCGAGAAGGTCGAGGACTGGCTCGGCATCGACAACCTCTACGAGTCCCACAACACGCCCCTCATCGGGTTCCTCAACAACGCGATCAAGGCCAAGGAGCTGTTCCGGGGCAACAAGGACTACATCGTCGCGGACGGCGAGGTGAAGATCGTGGACGAGCACACCGGCCGCGTGCTCGCCGGGCGCCGCTACAACGAGGGCGTCCACCAGGCCATCGAGGCCAAGGAGGGCGTGGAGATCAAGCCCGAGAACCAGACGATGGCCACGATCACCCTGCAGAACTACTTCCGCCTCTACGACAAGCTCTCCGGCATGACGGGCACGGCGCAGACCGAGGCCGCGGAGTTCATGAACACGTACGAGATCGGTGTGGTGGCCATTCCGCCGCACCGCGGCATCGCCCGCGAGGACAAGCGGGACGTGGTCTACAAGAACGAGGCCACCAAGTACGCCGCGGTGGTGCGGGACATCGAGGAGCGCCACGCGAAGGGCCAGCCGGTCCTGGTGGGCACCGCGTCCGTGGAGAAGTCCGAGTACCTCTCCAAGCTGCTGGCCAAGCGCGGTGTGCGCCACGAGGTGCTCAACGCCAAGAACCACGCCCGCGAGGCGGCGATCGTCGCGCAGGCCGGGCGCAAGGGTGCCGTCACCGTGGCCACCAACATGGCCGGTCGCGGCACGGACATCATGCTCGGTGGCAACGCCGAGTTCAACGCCGTGGAGAAGATGGCCGAGCTGGGCCTGGACCCGGAGCGGGACGCGGAGGAGTACGAGGCCCGCTGGCCCGAGGTGCTCGAGGCGTGCGAGGAGGCCACCCGCACCGAGCACGACGAGGTGCTGGAGGCCGGAGGGCTGTACGTGCTCGGCACGGAGCGCCACGAGTCCCGGCGCATCGACAACCAGCTCCGCGGGCGCTCCGGGCGCCAGGGGGATCCCGGGGAGTCCCGGTTCTACCTGTCGCTCTCCGACGACCTCATGCGTCTGTTCAACCCGGGTGCCGCCCAGCGGCTCATGGCGATCGCCCCGGACGACGTCCCCGTGACGGGCCGGCTCATCACCTCCGGCATCGCGAACGCCCAGAACCAGGTGGAGGGCCGCAACGCCGAGCAGCGCAAGAACGTGCTCAAGTACGACGACGTCCTGAACCGGCAGCGCGAGGTCATCTACAGGGACCGCAAGCGGATTCTCATGGGCGACGACATCGAGGAGCAGATCCAGCAGTTCACCGAGGAGGTCATCACCTCCACCATCCTGGACCGCACCCGCACGGGTCACCCCGAGGACTGGGACCTGGACGCGCTGTGGGACGCCCTGCGGGCCATCTACCCGGTGTCCCTGACCCCGGACGAGGTCGTGGCGGAGGCCGGCGGCAGGCCGCGGCTGAGCTCGGACTTCCTGCAGGAGCAGATCCTCTCGGACGCGAAGGTCACCTACCAGGAGCGTGAGGAGCAGCTCGGCCCGGAGGCCATGCGCAACCTCGAGCGCCGTGTGCTGCTCTCGGTGATCGGTCAGCGCTGGCCCGAGCACCTCTACGAGATGGACTACCTCAAGGAGGGCATCGGGCTGCGGGCCATGGCCCAGCGGGACCCGTTGGTGGAGTACCAGCGGGAGGGCCACGCCATGTTCCAGGACATGATGGCCGCCATCCGGGAGCAGACCGTGGTCACGCTGTTCAACCTGGAGGTTCGCACGCAGCGCACGGGCGAGGGGGGCGGCGCGGTGGAGCTCACCACGCCCCAGCGGCCCGCGTTCCTGCGGTACACGGCGCCGAACGAGGACGGCGAGCCGGAGGCCGCGGTCGAGACGGACGCGGCGTCGTCGGACCCCGCGACGGGGTCGGCGCTGGCTTCGGCGGACGGCGGGGCGGAGGCCACCGGTGATCCCGGAACAGCCGACGTCGAGGGTGCCGGCGGAAACCGGGCGCAGCGTCGTGGCACGTCCCGCAGGAGCGGTTCCAGGGCCCGCCGCAAGCGCGGCTGACGCGAACTGCCGTGGCGGGTCACCCCACCTCCAGGTGGGTGACCCGCCACTGCCGTGCCGTGCGCTCGATGCGCAGCGCCACCGCTCGTGCGCGGGTGGACTCCTCGACCACGAGCGATGCCTCGTAGCATCCCGCGGCGGGGCTGCACACCCGCACGCGCCGGACGCGGGCGGCGCGGTGCACCTCGAACAGGGACCGGCGCTCCGGGCACTGCTCCTGCACGAGCTTCAGCATGGCGGCCCGCTCCGCAAAGCGTTCCACCACCTCGGGATCCGTCCACCGTGAGAGCTGGGAGGCCGGTCTCGTGCCGGCGAGGATCTCCACGGCGGCCTGGCCGATGCTGCGGGCGATCGCGGCCACCCGCTCCGACTCGTTCTTCCCGGTGAGTGCGGCCGCGGAGCGGTCCTGGCGCCACGAGTAGCCGCCGGCGGGCGTGCGGGGTGTGGACTCGGGGACGATGACGGTCATGACGTTCTCCTTCGTGGGCGGGGTGGCGCGGGACGCGTTGCGTGCCCGCTGCTGCCGGGGTGCTGGGATCCGGGCGGGGGCGGCGGTGCGTGGCGACGGTTCGCCCGGGAGGGCCCGGATGCCCCGGCACCTGGTGCGACGCTGCGCTCGACGCCCCTCACCGAGAGCTCCCCGCGGCGTCCAGCAACCGGGGCGGGACGCGCAGCACGTCCCCGGGGTGGATCAGGTCGCCGTGCTCGGCAAGGGTGTTGTGGTCCAGCCAGGACGCGAGGTGCTCGCACACGACCCCGTCCGTCGCTCCAGGCCCCAGCAGCTGCGCCGTGAGGTCCCAGAGGGTGTCCCCTTCCACCACGGTGAGGGCTCCGTCGGCCACCCGGTCGCGTGCGGGAGGTGCCGCCCGGTGGGCCGGGGCCTCCGCACCGGTGGCAGAGGTGTCGGCGGCCCGATCCGCGGTTCCGTGTGCTCCGTCGGGCGAGCCGGGCGACGGGGACGCACTGCTCGGGGTCTCTGGGGTGCTGGACCCTGCACCGGGAGACTGTCCCGGGGCGGTGTCGGAAGCACCTTCCGTGGGCGGGGCGAGCTGCTCCGTGCCGGGGGCCGCGGGTGCCCAGAAGGGGTCCGGGGCGGCGTCGTCCGCGTGGGCCGGGCTGAACGCGAGGAGCTGGGCGCCCACGAGAGCGGCCGCGGTGCGTGCTACGAAGCCGGGGGTCAGCCGGGCGGCCCAGCGCTCGACCGGGTGCCACCGCAGGGTGCGGGCCAGCGCGCCCACGCACACCATGGCGAGGCCGCCGATCCACCACCCGGCCACCGCAAGGCACAGGGCGGACGTGAGAGCGGCGAGGGTGAGCTGTGGGTCGTTCCCCGTGCCGGAGGCCTGGAGCCGGAGGACGTGGGACCAGCCGAGCGCGCCGGCCGTTCCCGCGACCACGGGAACCGCGAGCCACAGTGCCGGTGCTCGGTGCGCGGCCGGTTGAGCGGTGCAGTGCTGCTGGCCCATGTTATCTCCGATGATGTCGTTTGATGTCGTTTGACGTTTTTAGATCATCCAGGGAAGCGGGTCGGGAGTCAATGATCCATGCGGAGGCATGCAGATTCGGCGCTAGTGCGTCTGGGAGGGGCGCAAGCCGATCCGTAGTCTCGGGACGGAGCGGCGGCGACACGGGCGGGAACAGGAGCGGACATGCGGTGGGACGACCTCTTCGAGGACATGGAGGCCCAGCTCGCACAGGCCCGCCTGCGCATGGCGGAGCAGGAGGCGGTCGAAACGGCGCGAGCTGAGCTCTCCCGCCTCACACTGCTGGAGCGACTGGCCGCGCACCGGGACGGCCCCGTCCGCGTGCGACCCGCCCACGGGGACGTGCTCGAGGGCGTCCTGGACGGCGTGGGCTCCGGCTGGGTGGTGGTCCGGGAGGGTCACGTGCAGCACCTGGTCCCGCTGCACGCCGTCGCGTGGTGGGAGGGGCTGCCGCGCCGGTTCGAGGTGCTGCCGGAGCGCTCGTCCATTCGCAGGCTCGGGATGGGTCACGTGCTGCGCGCCCTGAGCACCGCGCGGGTGCACGTGCGGGTGGTGGTGCAGGAGCATGCCGGGCACGGTGAGCTCGAGGGCACGGTGGACGCCGTGGGTCAGGACTTCTTCGACGTGGCGGTCCACCCGCAGGACCAGTTCCGCCGACGCCGCGCGGTCATGACGGTGCGCACCGTCCCGTTCTCCTCCGTGGTGCTCGTCTCGTCGCTCGACGCGGGGTGAGCCGCGCCGGCGCGCGGAGGTGCGCGGCGGGGTCGTTGCCCGAGGGGGAGCGTCGACTCCGCCGCCGGGCCGCAGCCGACCCGTCGGGTCTCCGCCGACCGGATGTGCCGTGCCCTCGGGGAGCGACCCGCTCTGGCGCGCGCAGTTCGGTGTCAGGCCAGGGTGCCCTCCCGCACGGCCTGCTGGGTGCGCTCGTATCCCTGCTGGATGTACTCCTCCAGCTTGGCCTTCTCCACGCGCCACTGGCCGCGGCCGCCCACCTGGATGGCGGGCAACTCGCCGGAGCGGACCATGGCGCGGGCCTGGGGGACGGAGATGGAGAGGATCTCTGCGACATCCGCGAGCGTGAGGAATCGTTGCTGCGACATGCGGTGCATCACTTCCTTTGGCGTCGTTCGATGTCGATACAGGGTACTTCGTCCTGAAGTCTCTCACCTGGTGCCCTCCGGGGGCGCTTGTCAACAGCCTGCGGTCGGGATCGAGACGTGGTCACCTTTGTCCACAGGTGGCCCGTCGATCTTCCCCGGGCTTCTCCGGCCGGGCACACTCGGGGGTGACCGGCGGGGGCCGGCACCCGGGGGAAGGACTCGAGGCATGGCAGTGAGCACACCGCGCGAGCGCACGGCACACGGTGGGAGCACCGCCGCCCGGTTCCGCAGACCGTCCTGGCGGGACCCCCGTCTGCTCGTGGGACTGCTGCTGGTCCTGCTGTCGGTCACGGGGGTCGTGCTCCTGGTCGCCTCCATCAACCGCAGCGATCCCTACTACGTGGCCGCACGGGACCTCGCGGTGGGCCAGCGCGTCACCGCGGAGGACCTCACCACCGTGGACGCGCACCTGCAGGACGCCGCCACCCAGTACCTGGGCGCGGGCGAGCCGCTGCACGAGAACGCCGTGGTCACCCAGCGCGTGGTCCGCGGCCAGCTCGTCCCCGCGGCGTCGGTCGGCACGGCGGACGCCCTCGACCGCACTCCCGTGGGCATTGCCCTGGACACACCTCTGCCCGCCCAGGCGGGACCCGGCGCGCACGTGGACGTGTGGGTGGCCACACCCCGTCCCACGGGGCGCGGCTACGCGGAACCCAAGAAACTCGTCACGGGCGCGGAGATCGCCGCGGTGGACACCCAGGACACCGCCCTGGGCGGCTCGGGCGGTGTGACCGTGCACGTCCTGGTGCGGCAGGCCCAGGTGGGGCCGCTCGTGGACGCCCTCGGCAACGACGCCAAGGTGACCCTGGTCCTGAACACCTCGGGAAGCGGCTCGTGAGCATCTCGGTGGTGACGCTCGGCTCCAGCACGTGGGAGCTCGTGGACCGTCTCGAGCGGCTGCACGGGGACGTCACCGTGGTGCGGCGGTGCCTCGAGCTCGCCGACCTGCTCGCGTGCGCGCACACCGGCATGGCCCAGGCGGCCCTCGTGGCCGAGGGCGCGGAGGACCTCACGGCCAGCATCCTGGAGCAGCTCGCGGTGAACGGGCTGCGCGTCCTCGTGGTCGAGGGCCACGACAGCTCTCGGCTCGCCCGGCTCGGCGTGGAGGCCGTTCCCGCGGGGGTGTCGGGGGAGGATCTCGCCGCCCGCCTCGAGCACGCGGTGGATCAGCCGTTCCCGGACAGGACCGCGGACAGCAGCTCGGACATCCCTGCGCCACCCTCCGCCCACGACGAACCGGCCACCACCTCGTCCGGCGCTCGCCCTCCGGGCGTCTCCGCCGGTCCGGGGCCCGCGGGGTCGGCGCCGACCGGGCGGAGCGGCGTCGTCGGCCGGGGACCGGCGGTGGACGCGGGCTCCCGACGCGCCGGTGACGACGGCGAGGACGAGACGGAGTGGGTGCCCGACGCCCACGAGAACGCACCGGTCCACGAGTCCGCGCCCGACCCGCACCGCGTGGTGGCGGTGTGGGGACCCGCCGGTGCGCCGGGCCGCACCGTGACGGCACTCAACGTGGCCGCCGAGGCCGCCCTGCTGGGACACCGGGTGCTGCTCGTGGACGCGGACACCTGTGCGGCCTCCGTGGCGGCGAGCCTCGGGATGCTGGACGAGACGGCCGGTCTCGCACAGGCGTGCCGCCTCGCGGACCAGGGGCGCCTGGACCGGGAGGGGCTTGCCCGGTGCGTGAGCGCCGTCTCGGTGGCGGGGACCACCCTGGACGTCCTCACGGGAATCACCCGCGCTGACCGTTGGCCGGAGGTTCGGGGGCTGGCCCTGGACACGGTGCTGGAGCGGGCGCGGGAGGGGTACGGGCTGGTGGTCGTGGACACGGCCTTCAGCCTGGAGTCCGACGAGGAGATCAGCACTGACTTCCTCGCGCCGCGACGCAACGCGGGAACGCTGGGGGCGGTTGCGGCCGCGGACACGGTGCTCGCGGTCGGGGCCGCCGACACCCTGGGGATTCCCCGGCTGGTCAAGGCCCTGCCGGAGCTCGAGGAGGCCGCGCCGGACGTGCGCGTGGTGGTGGTCGTGAACAAGCTGCGCGCGGCGGCGGCCGGGCGCTCCGCGGCCGCATCCGTGGTGGAGGCGTGGCGGCGCTTCTCCCCGGGACACGCGATTGCCGGCACCCTGCCCTGGGACCCGGCGGCGTGCGACGACGCGCTGCTGGCCGGGGCCGTGCTCGCCGAGACGGCTCCGCGCAGCGCTCTGCGGCAGGAGTTCACGGGCCTGGCCCGCAGGCTCGTGGCGGACGGGGGACCACCCACCGTGGCTGGTCCGGGCGGAGCGGGGGAGACCGTGACGGGTACTAGGCTGGGGCGTCGGATGGGCGCGTGGCTGCGCCGCGGTTGAGCGTGAGAGAGCGAGCGTGCCATGGCATTCACCGACCCCTTGCGCCAGGTGGCGGACTTCGACGCCGGGGACGCCGAGTGGCTCCACCTGCTCGTGGGGGACTGGCAGCTGCTGGCTGACCTGGGCTTCGGAGACCTCCTGCTGTGTTTCCCGCGCGACGTGGTTCCGGCGGCCGAGAACCCCACGGGTCGGCCGGTCCCGGCGGAGGGCAGCGAATTCCTCGTGCTCGCCCACTCCCGCCCGACCACGGGACCCACGGCGTACCAGAAGGACATGGTGGGGGAGCTCGTCGGTGGGCAGGCCGCCCGGACCCTGCGCCGGGCCTGGATCGACCGGTCCATCGAGCGCGCGGGGCCCTCGGAGTGGTCGAGCCTGGCCCCCCGCTCCGTCACCCTCGTGCCGCTCGTGCGCAACAGGCGCACCATTGCGGTGGTCAGTGTCACCGCGGACCCGCAGCGCGACCGGCTGCCCTCCCGCATGGAGCTCGTGTACCGGGAGTCCGCCGGGGACCTGCTCCGCATGGCGAACCAGGGCACGTGGCCGGACTTCGCGGTGCGCAGCGACTCCCGCCGGGGCGCTCCCCGCGTGGGGGACGGCATGCTGCGGCTGAACGCCTCGGGAGTGGTGGAGTTCTGCTCGCCGAACGGACTCTCCACCTTCCGTCGGCTGGGCCTGCAGGGGGACCTGCAGGGGCAGAACCTCCTCGAGGTGGCACGCCAGCTGCCGCTCACCGCGCCGGGCGTGGACGAGACGCTCGCGCCGGTGCTCGCGGGAACGATGCCGTGGCGGGCCGAGCTCTCGGGGGTCAAGGCGTCCGCGACCCTGCGCGCCATCCCGCTGCGCCAGGGCACCGAGCGCACGGGTGCTCTGCTGCTGTGCCGTGACGTGACCGAGCTGCGGCGTCGTGACCTTCAACTGGTGTCGAAGGACGCGACCATCCGCGAGATCCACCACCGGGTGAAGAACAACCTGCAGACGGTCTCCGCGCTGCTGCGGCTGCAGTCACGCCGGATGCACTCCGAGGAGGGCAGGAACGGGTTGCGCCACGCGATGCGACGTGTCAGCTCGATCGCACGGGTGCACGAGTCCCTGTCCCACGAGATCTCCGAGGACGTGGACTTCGACGAGCTCATGCGCCACCAGGTGAAGCTCGCGGTGGAGACGGCGTCCGCGGGGCAGCACGTGCGCACGGAGGTGCACGGCAGCTTCGGCCGCCTGCCGTCCAAGAGCGCCACGTCCGTGGCCCTCGTGGTCAACGAGATCGTGGCGAACGCCGTGGAGCACGGGCTCAAGGAGCGGGACGGAACGGTGCAGCTCTCGGTGGTTCACGGGGAGGACGAGGTGTCGGAGTCCGGTGACTCGCACCGTGTGGTGGAGATCGCGATCACCGACGACGGGCACGGCATGGGCGATGCCGTCATCGAGGAGTCCGGTGTGAGCGCCTACCGCCCGCCCGCCGAGGGGGAGGGCTTGGGCATGCAGATCGTGCGCACTCTCGTGGCGAGCGAACTGCGCGGGAGCATCCGCTGGGAGCCCGGGGAGGACGGTGGGACGCGCGTGGTGATCACCGCGAGGTTCCCCCAGCCCGCGTCCGGTCGCGGCTGAGCAGAGACCAACGGGGCGGGCCACCGCCCCCTCCGGGCCGTCGACAGCTCACGAACTGCCCGGAAACGCACCACGGCCCGTGAGCCGCCGAGAGGGGCGGTCACGGGCCGTGGTGTCGAGTGCAGGCCGTGCGGTGAACCGGGCTCAGGAGGCGCGACGGGCGCGGGCCGCCCGGCGCTTGAGGGCACGCCGTTCGTCCTCGCTCATCCCGCCCCACACGCCGGCGTCCTGGCCGGACTCCAGGGCCCACTGCAGGCAGGTGTCCATGACCTCGCAGGAGCGGCACACGGCCTTGGCCTCTTCGATCTGCAGCAGGGCAGGGCCCGTGTTGCCCACGGGGAAGAACAGTTCGGGGTCTTTCTCGAGGCATGCTGCGCGACTACGCCAATCCATGGGAATGACATCGCTCCTTTCACGGTCGGGGTGTGTGCCGCCCAGTGGGCACCCCGAGGAGAGCGACGGTCGGTCGCGAAGGGGAAACCGGTGGCGTGACACAGAAAAGGCCCGGGTGGTCGGGCCTTTGAGGATCTGTCATTAGTTTCCCACGTAAACACAGCGTAAACAAGAGTCTGAGCGGTACATCACATCCACCCGTCGCGGTCCCCGCAGCCGTCGGCGGTGACTCGGAGCGGACGCGGCGAACGCCGCCGTTGCCCTCACTACAGTGGGGACGTCACCGCCCCCTCCGAAAGGCCCTGCCATGAACGCCCCGGCCACCCGCTCCCGGACCACCGCCCCCGGACCCCGGCCCTGGACCGCGTCGGTCGTGGCGGCCACGGTGGGAGTCGAGGCGCTCGCGCTGCTCCTCTCGGCGCTGGCCCTGTTCACCACGCTGTTCACCGGCCACGTGCTGCCGGTTGCGGGCATCGTGTTCGGCACCGTGGTCCTCGCCGGGGGCGCCGTGTGGCTCGCGGCCGCAGCCCGGGGGGCCTGGGCCGGTCTGCGCTGGCCCCGCGCCGCGGTCCTGGTGTCGCAGGCCTTCCTGCTGATCGTGGGGCTCTCTTTCCTCCAGATGGCACTGGGCGGGTGGGGTCTCGTGGTGGCCGCCGTGGCCGTGGTGACCATCCTGTGCCTCCTCGCCCCGTCCACGGTTGCGTGGATGCACCGCACGCGGGACGACGCCGCCCGCTGACCCGTCCGGTGCGTCACACCCCCTGCTGCGGGCCGGTCCCGTCGAGGACTGCGGGCGGTGCGGGAGAGGTGGGAGGCAGGGGAGCCTGCACCGGTTCCACGGTGCCCCGGTGAACCCAGAAGCCGCGCCCGGGAGGCCCGCCCAGCCCCTGACCCGCGAGGGACACCCCGAACGCCTCGCCGTCGAACGCCCTCCGGGGTCGGAGCAGCAGGGTGTCCGCGTGCTGCCGCCACGCCATGAGCGGTGGAAACGTGCTGAGCAGGGAGTCCGTGAGACGGGTTCCCACCACCAGACGGACTCCCGGTGCGAGTGCGTCACAGTCATGTCCGGAACCCTTCCCCTTCGATGCGGTGTGCCGAGGTGAACCCGGGGACCAGGCCGTGGCAAGCGCACGGAGAACCTCGGGGGACAGCCGGTCCGCGTCGTCGACCAGGAGGGTGACGGGGCGCCCGGACCGTTCCAGCGAGCGCAGCAGCGCCTGGACGTCGTCCGCGCTGCCGGGAGCAGCGGAGACCACGTCGTGCGCAGCGCGTGCCTCATCCGTGGTCAGCGCCGTGGACAGGTGGGCGCGTGCGGCGGCCAGGAAGGACGTGCGCCCGGAGCGTGCGGGCCCCGCCACGAGCAGCGTGGCTCCCGGCCCCCAGGGGTGCACGGCCGGGTCGCCCTCCCGGGTGACTCCGAGGAGCAGACCCGGCGTGACCTCTGCGGGGGAACTCCAGGCGCTCGGCAGCGGGAAGGCCACGGGCCACCCGTGGAGACCGGAGCGTGGACCTCCAAGGAGCTCTCGGGAGCTGCGGGAACCTCGGGAGCTGCGGAGCGCAGCGGTGCGGAGGACGGTGTCTCCCGCCGGGCGGGTCACTGAGGACCCTGCCGCGCCCTGCGCCCTCGACCCACCGTGCTGGTCACCGCGCCACAGGGTGCGTTGCGCCAGGACGCCCTCGTCTGCCGCCTCCTGCCGCAGGGGAGCGTACTCGTCCACGGGTTCGCCTGCGGCGAGCTGCACCACGACCAGCCGGTCCGCCCGGGGCGGGCCTCCGGGATCACCGCACGAGCGGGTCACCGGGCCGCTGACCGCGCCCCGGGAGTCCCAGCCGCTGAACGGCGGGAGGCGGGGCCACTGCAGCAGCGCCTCGGGGGTCTGATCGGCCGGCAGGAGCACGCGATTGGGAGCTGAGTGGGCGCCCCGGCCCGACATGAGGGAGCGGTCCCCGGTCAGCACCGCGGACAGACCCCGGGAGGGGCCGACCGCGAGCAGCGACAGGAGATCGTCCTCCAGGTGGGCCCAGGCGCCGGCGCGCAGCAGCTGGCAGCAGCGGTCCCAGTCCGCCACGACCACCAGGGCGCGCTCGTGCCCGCCCTCCGGATCGTCCGGGGTGCTCTCGAGGTGGCAGCGGAGTCTGTCGAGCAGGTGGGCGAGGTCTGCGGGGTGGTCGGCGCGGGCGGTGCCGCGCAGCGGGTTCGCGCACCCCGCGTCGGTGGGACCCGTGAGATCCGTGGTGCCCGCCCCGGTGGCCGAGACGACGTACAGGGCCACGCCCGGCGCGGCGTGCTCCTCGGGCGAGGCCGCTGCGCACCGTTCCACGAGTGATCGGAGCCCGCTGCGCACGGCCGAGGGGCGGCCGATCAGGGCGAGCGGGCCGTCCTCCCACGGATCCCAGGTGAGCCTGCCGCACCAGTGCTCGGCTGGGTTCTCGGCGGGGCCGAGATCGACCAGTGGTAAGGGGACCCGCTCCGGGCTGGCACACCGGGGCAGGCCGGGCGGCACCGCCCTGTCTCCGGGGTCCGGGCAGTCCCCGGACGCCGGGTCCCGGGGGTCGACGGCGCCCGGGGACTCCCAGAAGCGACGCACGTCCCGCACCGCCGCCCCCGGATCCGGTGCCGGTGCCGGGCGGAAAGCCCCGGGGGCACCGTCGTGGGGACGGGCCGCGGGCAGGAAGCGCAGCTGGAGAGGCGCGGGCGGCGGTGTGCAGAGTCGCGTGAGAACGGCGCACTGCACCTCCACCGGTGCGCCGTGCCCACGGTCCAGGTAGCCCCGGCCGGGCAGGTTCGGGGGGATCCCCGCGGCGAGCCCGCTGCCGATCATGTCGAGGGATTCCTGCTCGGTGCGCACGCGCAGGCAGAGTGCCTGGGACACGTTGGCGCGGACATCCGGTGGCAGGGCGCCCTGGGGCCGCTGGGTGGCCAGCACGAGGTGCACCCCCAGTGAACGGCCCACGGTGGCAACCACCGCGAGCTGGTGCGCGGCCTCGGGGAACGAGTCCGTGAGCATCTTCGCCTCGTCCACCACCACCACGAGTTCGCGGACCACGGGGGTGCCTCCCCGCTGCAGAACCTGGGCCATCGTGTCGAGACCGTGGGCTCGGAGCACCCGTTCGCGGCGCTGGAGCTCCGAGTGCAGGAATACCAGCGCACGCCGCACCTCGTCCGGACCCAGGTCCGTCAGCAGGGTGCTCACGTGGGGCAGGTCCGCAAGGGGTGCGAGAGCCGCGCCGCCCTTGAAGTCCACGAGCAGGAACTCGAGGCGCCCGGGGTCTGCGCCTCGGGCGAGCCCCGCCACGAGTGTGCGCAGCACCTCGGACTTCCCGCAGCCGGTGGTCCCGGCGATCAGCAGGTGCGGGTTTTCGTCGTCCAGCACGATCCGCTCCCTTCCGTCCCGGGAGACGCCGATGACCGTGCCGAGCGGCGAGTGCGCCCGTGGCGGGACCCCGGTCGACACCTGTTCGCTTCCGGGCCCCACGGTGGTGGGATCCGGTCGCTCGTCGTCGGCCAGGAGCAGCTCGTGCGAGGCGACGGCCCGGGGGAGTGCACCCCTTCGCCGCGACGGTCGCCGGGCAGCGGCGGCCGTCCAGGCCTGCAGGGCAAGGTGGGCGGTGCCGTCGGAGACGGTGTCCGGGACGAAGTCCAGACTGGTGCGCTGCTCCTGGGCCGAGAGCCCCGGGACCGCGTCGCACGAGGGGGTGGAGAGGCGCAGTCCACCGCGGACCTCTGAGACCAGGGTGTCCTGCGGCCCGGGGGCCGCCCCGCCCGCCAGGACGACACGCACCACGCCGGGGGCCGCGGCAGCCAGCGCGGCGTCCTGCGGGGTGAGGACCTCCAGGCCGGTGACGTCCGTGGGACCGGGCCGGGCGGCGTCGCGGGTGGAACCCGGCGGGGACGGGGATGCCGGGGACTGGAGCAGCCGGGCGAGGGCCGGCGGAGGTGCCCACGAGACGTCGGGGGAGACCGTGAGCCGGTCCAGGGCCTGCGGACCCGTGAACAGCTGCACCGCGAGCGCGTTGAGCAGCCCTCGTGAGCACTCGCCGGTCACTGCGAGGGCCAGGACGCGAACGCGGGCCAGGTCCACCAGAACCGGGGCACGACGGTGCGTGACCGCCCGGACCGGGATTCCGCGACCCCTGCCCACGACGGCGGCACGTGTGCCCTGCCCCAGGCGCACCCAGCGCGCGGTCGCCGCTGAACCCGTGTCCCCGGACGTCGCAGCAGTGCGGTGCTGCGTCCAGGAGGTCGCGGAACGAGGGCCACCGGCTGGAGCCGCAGCGGCCCAGCGCAGCGCCTCCGATCCCGGGGATCCCGTGTCCGGCCCGCGCTCCGGTGGCAGCGCTCGGCAGCGCGCCACGAGTTCCGCGACCGGCGGGGCCGCGTGGTCGCAGCGGCGCAGGTCGCGCTCCCGGGCGGCGGCCAGCCGGCGTCGCTGCTCGGCCCGCGCGCCGCGGTCCGCAACCCACCCCGCGGCACTCGTCACGGCACCCAGGGCGCTGAACAGCAGGAAGAACCACCAGTGGGTGACCAGGGCAATCGCCACCCCCGCGCACAGTGGGAGGAGACCCGTGACCATGGCCACGGCGGCCCGGGCACGGTGAGCGGGCTCGAGGGGGAGCTCGTGGTCGGGTGCGGCCTCGCGGGTGGTGAAACCCGCCGGGGTCGCAGCGGGATCGGGCCAGCGGGCCTCCGACCGCTCGCCGTGGCGTTCCACCCGCAGCCAGGACACGTCGTCACCGAGGCTCAGCCGCAGCCTGTCGCCGTGGGAGAGAGCCGTTCCCGAGGGCAGCACCCTGACCCCGGAACCGTCCACCACGAGACCGATCCCCGACGTGGTTTCCACCCGGGACAGCACGGGCCCGCCCCCGTCCAGCACCACGCGGTGCCGGCCACGGGGTAGTACGAGTTCGGTCCCCGCGCCTGCGCCCTCCACCACCGTGAGGCGCACGACGTCGTGCGCGTCGGCTTCCCGCGGGCCATCCTCGGTGGGAGACCCCCCGACCGGTGCCACGGTGCCGGGCAACGGGGCCACTGCGGACCGCGCGGCCCCGCCGGAGGACGGCGCACCGCAGGACGACGCCGACCGTCCGGACGCCACGGGCTGCCCGGGTTCCCTGGTGCTCCCGCGGCGGGACACGGGAACGCCGCCCGCAACAACGGGGTGCAGCACCACCGTGGCACCGTCCGTGAGCGGGGGCGCCCCCACCGTGGCACGGCCGAGATCCACACCCGCCACGGTGGCGCGGTGCTCGGTGCCGAGCTGGCGGGCGAGCTCGGCGGCGAGGTCCTCGCCCGAGGTCCCGGGGGAGGCCGTGACGCTCACGGGATGGGTGGTGCCGGCACCGTGCCGCAGGACGTGGAGGGACAGCTGCATGCCAGCAGTGCACCGCACCAGCGCGGTGGAACGGGGGAGCGGGCCCACGGCCGTGGATGCCCCTGGGCGCGCCCGTCCGGCGGGCGCTCCTGTGCAGGGCCCTCGCCGTGCGACGAGCCGAAAACGGTGACCGGGCAGGGGGCCGTCCCCTGGGCGGAACATCGTCGAATTACATGAGACAGTAGTGGCCATGAAACCCCGCAAGGTCGTCATCGTCAGCCGCATCTTCCTCCCCGAGCCCGCGGCGGCATCGTTCCGGCTCGCCGCCCTGGCCCGGGGATTCGCCGCAGAGGGGGCTGACGTCACGGTGCTCACCACGCGCCCGCCCCGCAGCATGGACGCCGGGTCGGTGGACGAGCCCTACGAGATCGTGCGCGTCCCCGTGCTGCGGGACAGTGAGGACTACGTCCGTGGGGTGGCCCAGTACCTCAGCTTCGACGTCCAGGCCTTCGCCCGGCTGCTCCTCATGGACGCGGACATCGTGGTGAGCGAACCCCCTCCCACCACGGGTCTGGCCGTGTGGCTCTCCAGTGCCCTGCGGCGTCGTCCGTACATCTGGTACAACCCGGACGTGTGGACGTCGGCGACCCTGAACATGGACGTCCCGGGCGTGGTCACCCAGCTGATGCGTGCGGCGGAAACGGTGTCCGCGCGGCGCGCGGGCGGGGTGATCACGGTGTCGGAGGCCATGGGCGAGGAGCTGCACCGGGTGACGGGGACGAGCTGGGACAAGATGTTCGTGGCGGAGAACGGCATCGACACGGACACGTTCACCCCCGACGGGCCCGAGGAACCGGTGGGCGCCCCCTACTTCGTCTATGCCGGCTCCATTTCGGAGTGGCAGGGCATGGACATCTTCATCGAGGGTCTCGCGCGCATTCTGCCGCGCCATCCCGAGGCCACCCTGCAAGTGCTCGGCCGTGGCCCGGACGTGGCACGCGTCCAGGAGGTTGCCGCTCGGCTGGCTCCGCGCAACGTGGTCTTCCACGGGGTCCAGCCCCCGGCACGCACTGCTGCGTTCATGCGCGGAGCGGTGGCCGCTCTGGCGTCGGTGATACCCCACGCAGGGTACGACTTCTCCAAGCCCACCAAGCTCTACGCCGCCGCGGCGTGCGGCACGCCGTCGCTCTACGCCGGGGTGGGGGTCGCCGCAGAGCTCGTGTCCGACAACGAGCTCGGTGTCCCCGTGGACTTCACCCCCGAGGCAGTCGCCCAGGCGATGGAGAACGCCCTGGACGACGCCGCGCACGGTCGACGTGCGGCGCTGAAGGGGCGCCGCAGTGCGTGGGCCCGCGAGCACGCGTCCCTCGCCGCGTCCGGTCGAGCCGCAGCGGCCTGGGTGCTCAGCGGATTCGGGGATGCTGAGCGCTGACCCCGCAGCATCCGGGCTGCTGTGGGCCCCGTGTTCCGGTGCCCGTCCCCAGCGGCGGGAGTGAGCGGGCCCAGTGAACGGAAGTGCTTGCCGTCGTCTGCACACGCCGCGGGGCCCGGTGCGGTCACCACGCACCCCGTCCGGTGCGAGTCGCACGGGCCGCAACCAGCGCCGTCCGGTATTTTTGTCCACGACGATGTCCGTGCATGGATCGCGGACGACCCTAGGAGGGACACATGAACACTGATCTCGTGGTCGTGGGCTCGGGACTGTTCGGTTTGACCGTGGCAGAGCGAGCCGCACGCGAACTGGGCCTGAAGGTCACCATGATCGACCGGCGGCCCCACCTGGGCGGCAACGCCTACAGCGAGAACGAGGAGCGCACCGGGATCGAGGTGCACCGCTACGGTGCGCACCTGTTCCACACCTCCAACGAGCGTGTGTGGGAGTACGTGAACCGCTTCACCCAGTTCACGAACTACGTGCACCGCGTGTACACCCGGCACCAGGGCGAGGTGTACCCGATGCCCATCAACCTGGGCACCATCAACCAGTTCTTTCGTGCGGCGTACTCGCCGGGCGAGGCGCGTGAGCTCATTCGTGAGCAGGCCGGCGAGCTGGCGGGGACCGACCCGCAGAACCTCAACGACAAGGGCATCCAGCTGATCGGACGTCCGCTCTACGAGGCGTTCATCAAGCACTACACCGGCAAGCAGTGGCAGACGGCCCCCAAGGACCTGCCCGCCTCGATCATCTCCCGGCTGCCCGTGCGCTACACGTACGACAACCGCTACTTCAACGACACCCACGAGGGTCTGCCCGTGGACGGGTACACCGCGTGGCTGGAGCGCATGGCGGACCACCCGAACATCGACGTGCGTCTGGACACGGACTTCTTCGACGACTCGCAGGAGTTCTCCAAGGCCAACGTGGTGGGCCAGGTGCCCGTGGTCTACACGGGCCCGGTGGACCGCTACTTCGACTTCGCGGAGGGGGACCTCTCCTGGCGCACCATCGACCTGGAGGAGGAGGTCCTGGACATCGAGGACTTCCAGGGCACCTCGGTGATGAACTACCCGGACGCGGACGTGCCCTACACCCGCATCCACGAGTTCCGCCACTTCCACCCCGAGCGGGACTACACCAAGGACGCCACCGTGATCATGCGGGAGTTCTCACGCTTCGCGGAGAAGGGCGACGAGCCCTACTACCCCGTCAACACCTCACAGGACCGGGAGAAGCTGCTGGCCTACCGGGACCTCGCCAAGGGTGAGTCCTCGGTGCTGTTCGGCGGGCGGCTCGGCACGTACAAGTACCTGGACATGCACATGGCCATCGGGTCGGCCCTGTCCATGGTGGACAACAAGATCGCACCGCATTTCACCTCCGGTGCGCCGCTGACCAGTGGAGGAGTGGACGAGTGAGCCAGGAGAACGTGGACCAGGCGGGACGCCCCCAGCCCGCCACCGCCGAGAGCCAGGAGTACCTGACCAAGATCTCCTCGCAGCCCCGCACCGCCGCGGACCTGCGGGAAGTGGCCCGGGTGGTGTTCCCCGCGGACAAGGACCTGGATGCCCTGCCGCTGTACATCGACGGTCCCATCAACGTGGAGGGACCGTCCTCTGCCGGCTCCGACACCGCCAACCAGCACCCTGACGACATCATCTCCCGGCGTTCCGTGCGGATCCGCCCGGGACGCCGCGTGTCCTTCGGCTCGTACTTCAACGCCTTCCCGGCCTCCTACTGGCGGCGCTGGACGGTGGCCGAGTCCGTGGTGCTGCGCGTGCGCACCTCGGGCGCCGGCTCGCTGATCGTCTACCGCTCCAACGCGCGAGGTGTCTCCCAGCGCGTCGAGGACCGCAGGGTGGAGGGCTCCACCACGTGCGAGTTCGAGCTCACCCTGGCACCCTTCGGGGACGGCGGCTGGTACTGGTTCGACCTGATCTCCGACGAGGAGGGCATGACCCTCGACGCCGCGTCCTGGCTCGTGCCGTCGCAGGACCGCCCGGTGGGCCGGGTGACGCTGGGCGTCACCACCTTCAACCGGCCCGACTACTGCGTGAACACCATCCGAACCATTGCCGAGGCGGACGGCTTGGACGAGGTCTTGGACGAGCTCATCATCGTGGACCAGGGCAACAAGCTGGTCCAGGACGAACCCGACTTCGCGGCGGCGGAGAAGGCCATGCGTGGCAAGCTGCGCATGATCCGCCAGGGCAACATGGGCGGTTCCGGCGGGTTCGCCCGGAACATGTACGAGGTGGTGGAGGGCCGTCAGACCCCTGAGGGGGTGGAGAAGTCCGACTACGTCCTGATCCTCGACGATGACATCCTCCTGGAGTCCGAGGGCGTCCTGCGCGCCACGGCCTTCGCGGACATGTGCCACACCCCCTCGATCGTGGGCGGGCACATGTTCGACATGTTCAACAAGCCGCTGCTCAACGCGTACGCGGAGGTCGTGAACCCCTACCGGTTCCTGTGGGGCCCCGTCGACGGCCTGGGTGCCGTGGACTTCGCGGAGCGCGGCCTGCGCTCACGCCCCAGGCTGCACCGGCGCTGGGACGCGGACTACAACGGCTGGTGGATGTGCCTGATCCCGCGCACCATCCTGGAGGACATCGGCCTCTCGCTGCCCGTGTTCATCAAGTGGGACGACTCCGAGTACTCCCTGCGCGCCAAGGCCGCCGGGTACCCCACCATCTCGCTGCCGGGTGCGGCCGTGTGGCACGTGTCCTGGGCGGACAAGGACGACGCCGTGGACTGGCAGGCGTATTTCCACGAGCGCAACCGGCTCATTGCCGCGCTGCTGCACTCACCGTTCGCGAAGGGCGGGCGCATGCTGCGGGAGTCCCTCACCACGGACACCAAGCACGTGGTGTCCATGCAGTACTACCCGGCGAAGTCCGTGCTGCTCGCCATCCAGGACGTCCTGGACGGGCCCGAGCGGCTGCACGAGATGCTGCCCACGCGCATGCCCGAGATCCGCGCCATGAAGGACGAATACTCGGACGCCCGCGTGGTCAAGGATCCTGCGGAACTGCCCCCGGTGCGGCGCGCGAAGCCTCCCAAGACGATGGAGGCGCCGAAGTCGCCCACCAAGGCCCAGCTCATCCCGTGGGCCGTGCGCACCGTGCTCAAGCAGACGCTGCGGCCCGTGCGCAGCATGGCCAAGGAGTACCCCGAGGCGAGCGTGGCCCACATGGACGGCCACTGGTCCTACCTGGCCACGCTCGACTCGGCGATCGTCTCCAACGCGGAGGGCACCGGTGCGTCGTGGTACCGCCGGGACCCCGCCCAGGTGCGTGAGCTGATGGTGGAGAGCGTCAAGCTCCACGCCGAGTTGCTCTCGCGCTGGGATGCCCTCAGCGAGCAGTACCGTGCGGCCCTGCCCGAGATCACCTCGGTGGACGCCTGGGCCCGCACCTTCGCGGAGAACGGCCCCGCGCAGTAGTTCGGCCACCCGCTCGACGCCGCACACCCGCCCGGGCGTGCGGCGTCGGCGTGCATGCGGTGCGCACGCTGGAAGAACGCACCGTGCCAGGAAAGGACGCCAGATGGAAACCCAAGCTCCCGCTACGCACTTGCGGCCCCCGGGGCAGGACCGTGGGCTGAGGGACGTGTTCGCGAACAGGTTCCTGCTCAAGCTGATCGTGGACAAGGAGATCCAGATCAGATACCGGGGCACGGTCCTCGGGCTGCTCTGGTCCTACCTGAAACCGGGCGTGCAGTTCCTGGTGTTCTACATCGCCATGGGCGTGTTCCTGGACCTCAACCGCGGCATCGAGAACTTCGCCGTCTACCTGTTCTCGGGGATCGTGGTGATGAACCTCTTCGGCGAGGTCTTCGGCAACGCGTCCCGCTCCGTGGTGGCCAACGGCGGTCTGCTCAAGAAGATCTACCTGCCCAGGCAGCTGTTCCCCGTGTCCAACCTGCTGGTGGCGATGATCCACTTCGTGCCGCAGCTGGTCATCCTGCTGCTCGCGTGCTTCCTGACCGGGTGGCACCCGGGGGGCAAGCAACTGCTCGCGGTGGTCGTGGCCACCGCGATCATCGCGCTGTTCTCGCTCGCGCTGGGCATGCTGTTCACCACGTTCAACGTGTTCTTCCGGGACGCGGAGAACATCGTTGACCTCATCATCATGGTGTCCACGTGGGCCTCTCCCGTGCTCTACATGTGGACCATGGTGCACGAGAAGCTGTGGGACTGGGTCTACTACGTGTACATGGTGAACCCGCTGACCGTGGCGGTGGAGCTGTTCCACTACGGCTTCTGGTTCCCCACCACGGACACGCCGCAGATCTGGCACGTCCCGCCGCACCTGCTCACGGGGTGGACCCCGTTGGCGATCGTCACCAGCCTGATCCTCTTCTTCCTGGCGGACCGTCTGTTCCGCTCGCAAGAGGGCAACTTCGCGCAGGAGCTGTGAACCATGCCTAGTTCAGCCACCCAGCCCACCCCCGGGCGCACGGACGCGGACCTGGCCATCAGGGTCCGTCACATGACCAAGGAGTTCGTGCTGCGCCACACGCGCTCCATGAAGGAGGCGTTCGTGTGGCTCGTGAAGGGCCGCAAGGGCGATCTCACGGCCAAGTTCACGGCGCTGAACGACGTCTCCTTCGACATCCACGACGGTGAGACGGTGGCCCTGCTGGGCTTCAACGGCTCCGGCAAGTCCACCACCCTGAAGATGATCTCCGGGGTGATGAACCCGGACTCCGGTGAGATCCTCACCCGGGAGAAGGTTGCAGGGCTCATCGAGGTGGGTGCGGGCTTCCACCCGGATCTCACGGGCCGGGACAACGTCTACCTCAACGGCGCCATCCTGGGGATGAGCAAGGAGGAGATCGACGCCAAGTTCGACGACATCGTGGAGTTCTCCGAGATTGCGGAGTTCATTGACACCGAGGTGAAGTTCTACAGCTCCGGCATGTACCTGCGCCTGGCGTTCTCGGTGGCGGTGCACACTGATCCCGAGGTGTTCCTCGTGGACGAGATCCTCTCCGTGGGGGACGAGCCGTTCCAGAAGAAGTGCATCGGGCGCATCAAGGACCTCGTGCGCCGCGGCAAGACCCTGGTGGTGGTCAGCCACGACCTCAACCTGGTGATGGACATCTGCGAGCGCGGAATCGTGATGGACCACGGCACGAAGGTCTTCGACGGCACGGTCTACGGAGCGGTGGCGCACATGCGCAACCAGCCGGAGGACGAGGTGCAGCGCGAGCACGAGGAGGCGCTGGCCCGCGTGCTCGAGGACAAGCGCCGGCACCGCGAGTGGCAGGCCCAGGAGGCCGCCGAGCGTGGCGAGGAGTTCGTGCCGCAGTACGACCCGGACCTGGACGGGCCCCTGCCGGGCTGAGCCCTGCTTCACCAACGACGACGGCGCCGCGAGAGATCACCTCTCGCGGCGCCGTCGTTCTACGAGCGCCTGCTCAGTCGCAGCCCACGACCTTGTACAGGACGCTGCCACCCTGCCGGTCGACCTCCTCGTAGTGGTCGCCCGGAACGTCGTGGACGTTCGTGTACGCGGGGAAGTCGTCCCAGTCCGGAGTGTCCGGTATCAGGGCCCGGTCACCGAAGTCGAGGACATAGTCGATTCCCGATTCGTTCACCGCTGGGCACGTCTCGGCCGACTTGGAGGTGTCCCCGAGGTCCCGGGTCACGACGACCTCGGACGGGGAAAGGTGGGTGAAGATGTGGGGGGAGGTCACGTGGCGGTCTGCCACGCTGTAGGCCAGACTCGACCCCGTCCAGGGGTTGACGCCGATGAGGGCGTCCTCGGGAACGCTCTGGTCCACCCGCTTCAGCAGCTCGTACTCGTCCGGGGTGAGTCCGAAGGAATTCGCGTCAATCCGGAAAGCATCCCGCAGGTAGACGTCCATGTGGCGGAACGGCGCCTCCTGGGTGGCCGGAAGCATGAGGACGCACAGCACCACCGCGAGGACCAGTTCGCCGGGTGCCCGCCACCGCATGACCCGATCCGACGCGATGTGCCGGGGGAAGAAGACGTCTGCCACGGAGACGACGAAGATTGCTGTGAGCATCACCCCGGTCATAGGCAGCAGAGCCGCCAGTCGCGAGGAGTCCTCGTACCAGGGTCCGACCAGCCAGGTCCGGAACGGGTCGTCCGGCGCTCCCGTGGCGTAGATGTAGAGGACGAGAGTGCTGACGTGCACCAGTGCGACCCACAGGTACTTGCGACGCCAGATTGCCACGATGAGGCCCAGGAGGGAACCAATGGCGTAGGCCCAGGGGATCTCGTCGCGGCCGTTGGGAGCGAGCAGGACGGCCTGACCCACGGCGGTGGTCAGCCCCGTGCCGGAGGGGCGGTTGTAGTCCGTCTGCAGGACCGACCAGATGACGGCGAAGGCGGCAACGGTCAGCAGAATGACGATGGACCCCAGTAGGAGCTTGCGGTAGTACCGGCCAGCCCTGCTGACGCGCACAAGGGAGGGGTGCGTGAAGTTCTCTGCCGCTCGGCGGACCCGCCACCCGCTCCGGCACACCACCATCAGAGTGGTGGCCACCAGCAGGGTTGCCAAGGCATTGGGCTGGGCAACACCCAGCGCGCCAGGCGTGGCAAGGATCACGATGGTGCGCCGGCCCGCGCCTGCCTCCAGGCGGGGGGTCGCACCCGTGAGGGAAGCCATGACAGCCACGGCCAGGGGAAGGAGGGACAGCGACAAGATGTTCGGCAGCAGGGGGCCGTAGTTCAGCAGCGCGAAGGGGAAGGAGCTGAACGCAGCGGAGCCCACACCCGCCGTGATCAGGGGCAGGGGCCGGAAACCCGTGATCGTTCCCACCGCCGTGACGATCGCGAGGGGCCAGACCACCGCGCACACCACGAGGACGACCGCGTTCGTGACCACGATGACGTCGTCGTGGGTCGTTTGCATGGCGAGGGCACCGAGGCTGTGCCACAGGGACGGGTAGAACGCGAACGACTTGTCCGGGGAGATCATCGTTCCGAGGTTTAAGGACGAAGCGTTGCCCGTCTCGAGGATGAACCGCACGGCATTGAGGTGGAACAGCACGTCGAAGCGCTGGGGGAAGGACTCCGCCCCGGGCATCAAGTCTCGAAGCCGGGTGCTGATGAGGTACCCACCGGTGCCGGCCGACAGGAGCGCAACGAGCAGCCCGTGCCACGGAATGCGGTGTTCCGCGTCCACCGGCTGCCGGTAGACGGCCCGGCAGCGCTGCCGCCACCGGAGCTCGGAGCTTCCGTCGCGTCGTCTTCGCCCGAGCACCATGAGCGCGGCCACCAGCAGCCAGACCACGAGGCACCCCACCAGGACGGTGCCCCAAGTCCAGGGAATGTGTGCGAGACCGAGAATCATGGCCAGGCCGCCGAGCACGGCGGCCGAGCCCAGTGGGGCGAAGAGCAGCGAGCGCGCGCGGGAGAGGCACAGGGCTCTCCACAGTCCGTAGCCGGGGAGGAAAAGTGCAGCTGTGACCCAGAGGATGGAGAACAGACCTATGTTGGGAAGCAAACGATTTTCCTTCGGCAGGGGGAAGCTGGGGAACCTGACGCAGTATATCGCCGGGGTTGGAGCGCGATCCCAGGCAGAGGCAGTCGGAGGATCCGGTGCCGTGGGGTGCGAGCCGAACCCCGGGAGCCCCCAGTCTGCTGTGGAACAATGGGGCGTGTGAGTCGAGCCTGGATAGTGATGCCCGTGTACAACGAGGCCGAAGTGGTGGGCGAGGTCCTGGAGACCCTCCGGGAGACCTTCCCGCACGTGGTGTGCGTGGATGACGGCTCCCGTGACGACTCCGCCCGGATCTGCCGGGACGCCGGGGCGGTGGTGGTCCAGCACCCCATCAACCTGGGGCAGGGGGCGGCGTTGCAGACGGGCTTCGAGTACGCGCTGCAGGACCCGGAGATGGACTGCGTGGTGACCTTCGACTCGGACGGCCAGCACCGCGTGGTCGATGCGTACGACATGGTCCAGCGCATCCGCAGCGGCGAGGCCGAGGTGGTTCTGGGCTCGCGCTTCCTGGACGACCGCACCCAGGTGTCGAAGCTCAAGCGCCTGGTGCTGCGCACCGCGGCGTTCGTGTCCAAGTTCACGAGCGGCATGGACCTCTCGGACGCCCACAACGGGCTGCGGGCCATCAACCGGGACACGCTCGGCAAGCTGCACCTGAAGCAGAACCGCATGGCGCACGCCTCCGAGATCGTGAACCGGTTCGCGGAGATCCAGCCGAAGTGGGTGGAGCACCCCGTGGAGATCATCTACACCGACTATTCGCGCGGCAAGGGCCAGTCCCTGCTCAACGGCGTGAACATCCTGGCCGAACTGTTCGTGAAGTAGCGGGGCACACCTATGACCATCGTGGTTCAGATCGTTCTCATCCTGGCCGTCGCGTACGGCGCGCTCACCCTCGTGCGCGGCGGGGCCAATGCCAAGCACCAGGCCATCCGTCGGCTCGCGGCGGTGGCGTTCTTCTTCTTCGCGGCCGTGTCCATCCTCGTCCCGGACCTCGTCTCCGGCGCCGCCAGGGCGCTCGGCATCGGCCGCGGCACCGATCTCGTGCTCTACGGACTCGTGGTGCTGTTCATGATTTCCCAGTACAGCGCGGCCCAGCATCGTCGCGAGGAACAGGTCAGCATCACCCGCCTGGCACGCCACATCGCGATTTCCGAGGCGGAGAAGCCCTGGGACCCCGACGCCGCCCAGGCGGACTGCGTCTCCGTTCTCACCTTCACCGCGGCCTCACCGACCGTCCGCCCAGCGGACGCACCCTCCTCCGCTCCCGCAGAGGCCGGCCAGGGTGGCGACGCCGCTCGCGGGGGTTCCACGGCGCTCTGACGTCCCGCGCGTCACCGCCCCCGCCATCCCTGCACGTGGAGTGGCGGGGGGCCACTTTCCATGTGGATTCATTCTGCGACCGTGCATGACGTGTCGCCCTGTGGGCATCGGTGCAGGTCAGCGAGGTTGTCCACAGACTGGCCGCCCGACCGTGTCCGGCGCCGTCGATTTCCCCTAGCGTTCCCTCCAGAGATGACCAGCCGGTAGCGGGTTCGGGGGAACCACAGGGGGAGACATGGCCACGGGAGTTGCCGAGGACGCGATCGGGATGATCGAAGCGGACGTGCGCGAGCAGATCCGCCGCAGCGGCGTGGATCCGCTGGTGGAGGTGGGACCCACCCGTCAGCTCGTGGCCGCGGCCGTGGCGGACTACGACGTCCGTTCCGCCCGCACCGGCCTGCCCCGCATCCAGGACCTGGATGCGGCGTGCAAGACGGTCCTGGACCTCGTGGCCGGCTACGGACCGCTCCAGCCGTACCTGGACGATCCGGAGGTGGAGGAGATCTGGATCAACGGGCCAGCCGAGATCTACGTGGCCCGGGGCGGCGAGTCCGAGCTGACGAGTCTGGTGCTCACCGAGTCCCACGTGCGCACCCTCGTGGAGCGGATGCTCAAGTCCTCGGGGCGCAGGCTGGATCTCAGTTCCCCGTTCGTGGACGCCTCACTGCCGGACGGTTCCCGGTTGCACGTGGTCATCCCGGACGTCACCCGCGCGCACTGGGCCGTGAACATCCGCAAGTTCGTGGCCCGCGCCCGGAGGCTGCAGGACCTGGTGGCCCTCGGGTCGCTCACCGTGCAGGCCGCCGAGTTCCTGGCCGCCGCCGTGGACTCCGGTCTCAACATCCTGGTCTCCGGAGCCACACAGGCCGGGAAGACCACCATGCTCAACTGCCTGTGCGCGGCCATCGGCCCGCGGGAACGTGTGGTCACGGTCGAGGAGGTCTTCGAGCTCAAGGTGGCGCTGCGCGACGTCGTCGGCATGCAGTGCCGCCAGGCGAACCTGGAGGGGACGGGCGAGATCCCGCTGCGCCGCCTCGTGAAGGAGGCGCTGCGGATGCGCCCGGACCGGCTCGTGGTGGGGGAGGTGCGCGAGGCCGAGAGCCTGGACATGCTCATCGCGCTGAACGCGGGGCTGCCGGGCATGTGCTCGTTGCACGCCAACTCCGCGCGGGACGCGGTCACGAAGATCTGCACGCTCCCGCTGCTCGCGGGGGAGAACATCAGCAGTGCCTTCGTGCTCCCCACCGTGGCTTCCTGCTTCGACCTCGTGGTGCACTGCCACCGAGGAGCCACGGGACACCGCTACGTGGCGGAGGTCCTGGCCATCGGCAACCGCGTGGAGAACGGTGTCATCGAGACCTACCCGGTCTTCCGCCTGGAGGACGGCACGCTGCGGTGCGTGGCCGCCGAGGTGCCGTCCACGGAGAAGTTCCGCCGCGCCGGTCACGATCCCGCCGAACTCATCCGGCAGGACGGCGCACACGACAATGCCGCCGCAGCGGCCGCACCGGGGCCCCGCGGCACCCCGGCCACGACGGGGTTCCAAGACCGCGAGGCGCCGTCGTCCCCGCGGGCCGATGAGAAGGTGCGGTCGGGCGGGCGCGGAGCCCAATCCTCCCGGAGACGCACGCGGAGCGGACCCTCGGAAGAGCCCCGCGGCCGTCCCGCAGCGCGCACGCGCCCGAGCGGAACCCGCCCGGCGGGGACCGAATCGTGAGCTCGCTGCTCGGGGCGCTGCTGGGCGTCGGGGCGTTCCTGGTGTGGTGGTCCTGCTGGACCCGCCCGGAGACGGGACGCACGCGGCACGCGCGCACCGGACGGTTGCGCACCCTCCTGCTGCAGGCGGACCTGCCGGGGCTGTCCCCGGTGGCGTTCGCGGGACTGAGCCTGCTGCTCGCGACGGTGTGCGGGGTGCTCGTCCTCGCCCTGACATCGGCGGCCGTTTTCGGGCTGTGCGTGTTCCTCGTGGCCCTGTTCATCCCGTGGGGGTTCGTGCGGCACCGTGCCAGGCGGCGCACCGCGGTGCTGCGGGAGGTGTGGCCGGACGTGGTGGACCACCTGCGCTCCGCGATCCGCGCGGGCATGGGTCTGCCGGAGGCGCTCATGCAGCTGCAGTACCGGGGCCCGGAGCCCCTTCGTCCCGCGTTCGCCCGGTTCGCCGCGGACTACCGGGCCAGCGGTCAGCTCCACGGCTCGCTCACCATGCTCAAGCAGCGTCTCGCGGATCCGGTGGCGGACAACATCGTGGAGGCGCTGCGGGTCACCCGTGAGGTGGGCGGCACGGATCTCGGCCGTCTGCTGGGCACGCTCTCCGAGTTCCTGCGGGAGAACGAGCGCACGCGCAGCGAGCTCGAGGCCCGCCAGTCGTGGACCGTCAATGCGGCACGTCTCTCCGTGGCCGCGCCGTGGCTGATCCTCGCCCTCATGGCCACGCAGCCCGCAGCGGTCCAGGCCTACAACACCGTGGCCGGCGCGGTCGTGCTCCTGGGTGGGCTCGCCGTCTCCGTCGTCGCCTACCAGCTGATGCTCCGGCTCGGCGCACTGCCGGAGGAACGGCGGGTGCTGCGATGAACGTGCCCCTCACGTCGACGCTGCTGGGCCTGGTCCTCGCCCTCGGCCTCTGGATGGTCCTGGCCGCGGTCAGAGCCGTCGGAGCCCCCTCCTTCGCGGACCGGATCGCGCCGCAGCTGCGCGCGGCCGAGCTCACGACGGCGCTCGGTGCCCCGTCGCTGTCCTCCCGCCGCGGGCGCGGCAGATCACTCACCGGGGCTGCCGGTCACGCGGTCGTGGAGTGGCTGCTCGAGCGTGCCGCTCCACTGTTCTCCGGCACGGACCTGCTCGCCCGCCGACTGGTGCACAACGGCTCCCGCCAGGACGTCGTGGACTACCGGGCCGAGCAGGTCCTGTGCGCGGTGGGCGGCGCCGTTCTCGGCGTGCTCGCGGGGATCGCGCTGGTGCTGCGCGCGGACGTGAACGTGGCCATCGTGGCCGTCGGCACCGTCCTGGGCGCTGGGGCCGGGGTCTGGGTGCGCAACGACCTGCTCCGGCGCAGCATCCGTCGCCGGGAGAAGCGCATGCTCGCGGAGTTCCCGGCGGTTGCGGAGCTCATGGCGCTCGCGGTGGGAGCGGGGGAGTCCACGGTGGGCGCCCTCGAACGCGTGTGCCGCGTGGCGGAAGGCGAGCTCGCGGGGGAGTTCCGCGCGGTCCTCGCCCAGACACGGGCCGGTTCCGGTCTGACGACGGCGCTGCAGGACTTCTCCGCCAGGACGGACGTCGTGGCCCTGGGGCGTTTCGTGGACGGGATCGTCGTGGCCATCGAGCGCGGTACCCCGCTCGCGGACGTGCTGCGGGCGCAGGCCCAGGACGTCCGCGACCACGACAAGCGTGTGCTGATGGAGGTGGCGGGGAAGAAGGAGATCGCGATGCTCGTCCCCGTGGTGTTCTTCATCCTGCCGCTCAGCGTGGTGTTCGCCGTGTTCCCCGGACTGGCCGTGCTCAACCTCGGGTTCTGAGAGGACCCGCAGACCTCAACACGTCGAAGGAGACGATCATGAAACACCTGGTGCGCTGCCACACGGCCGTGCTGCTCCTGCTGGGGGCGGTCCTCCCTGCCCTGCTGACCCGTCCAGGAGCTGGTGCTCCCAGCCGCGGGGAGGACACTGACCACCCCGACCGCGGGGACGTGCCCGGCTGGGTGATGCTCACGCTGATGTCCGCCGTGCTCGTGGCGGGACTGCTGCTGATCGCGCGCCCGGCACTGGAGGGGCTGTTCCAAGATGCCATCGACCGCGTCTCGGGCCTCTGACCCGCGGGAGCACCCCGACGCCGGCAACGCCGTGGCGGAGTACGTCATGGTGCTGGCGCTGGCCCTCGTGCTGTTCGGGATGATCCTGCAGGTGGGGTTCGCGCTGCACGTGCGCAACACGCTGATCGACGCCGCGGCCTCCGGGGCGCGGTACGCGAGTCTCGCGGACCGCACGGATGCAGACGGGGTGGAGCGGACCCGGGGCATCATCGCGGGAACCGTGGGTGGGACCTACGCCCAGGACGTCACGGTGTCCCGCACGAGTGTGGGCGAGCTCCCGGCGGTCGAGATCCGCGTGGTGGCTCCGCTGCCGGTCGTGGCAACACTGGGTCCGCCTGCGGCGCTGGAGGTGAGCGGACATGCGGTGGACATGGACTCGTGACACCGCGGCGGCGTCCCTGCACGGTGAGGACCCGGACCGGGGGAGCGCGATCGTCGAGTTCATCGGTCTGGGACTGCTGCTGCTCGTCCCGGTGGTCTACCTGGTCGTCACCGTGGCCCGTGTGCAGGCGGGGTCCTTCGCGGTGGTCGCCGCCGCGGAGGAGGCCGGCCAGGCGATCTCGGTGCTCGAGGCCAAGGACCTGAACCGCACGGGGATCCACGAGGTCGCCGCCGTCGCGGCACAGGACCACGGTTTCGAGCCGCGGGACCTGGCGGTCACGGTGGACTGCTCCGACGGCACGTGCGAGGCCCCGGGTGCGGTGGCCCGCGTGCACGCGAGCCTCACGGTGGACCTGCCGGGCATGCCGGGGTTCGTCACGGCGAACGTGGCCACCCTGTCCGCAGACGTCTCCGTCGTGACTGGGAGGTACTCGTGAGGCGCCACGAGCGCTCCGTGGCGGCCGCGTCCGAGGGAGCGGACACCATCAGGGGGAAGAAGGCGCTCGCCGAGCTCCGAGGCGCCAAGGTGGCGGGCGAGGACCCGGACGCGGGGCAGACCACGATCGTGCTGATCGGTTTCGCCCTCGTGACCCTTCTGCTCGTGGTCACCGTGATGGCCGTCACGAGCGTCTACGTGGGACGGCAGCAGCTGCAGTCCCTCGCAGACCGTGCCGCGGGCGCGGCGGCGGACACCTTCACCACCGTGGACCGTTCCGGAACCGGCCCTCCCACCCCCGTGCTCACGAACGACGCCGTGGCCGGGTCCGCCACGAGCTACCTGGGCACCGTGGGTGCCTTCCAGGACGTCAGCGGACTGGCCGTGGGTGCTCCCACCGGATCCGCGGACGGCACCACCGCTCAGGTGACCCTCACGGCCGTGGTGCATCCGCCCGTGGTCAACGTCATCGTGCCCGCGGGAATCCCGATCAGTGCCACGGGGGACGCTCGCGCGGTCATGCGCCGCTGAGGCCCGGCGTCGGCACGACAGTGCCAGGTCCTTGCCATGACGACCTGTCCTCGATAGTTCAGTTGTCATGACACGCAACCCTGCCGTGACCGACACCCGGACCATCCCCGGGCACTCCACCCGAGCGGGAGCGTCCGTGCCCGCCGCAGCCTCCCTCGTCCTGGCTCGCACCGGTCCGGGCCGGTTCGCCGTGGCCCGTGCGCTGCCCGGCCGCGGTGCGGGGAGTGTCCTCGCCTGGCCCGGCGGGCCCGAGCTCCTCGTGCGATAGGCCGGGAGCGGCGTCGCGGGAGGACGACGCCGCTCCCGGCCTGTCGTGGTCCTCTCGCCGGACTACGTGTCCGTGGTTGGCTTGCCTCACCGGCCCCGCACGAGCCGCAGTGCCCGCAGGGCGCCGTGGGCCCAGCGCAGCGGTGGGAAGAGCAGGGCCAGGTGCAGGACCCGGCGGGCGCCCTGGTGGCGGACGGTGCGCCACAGCTCCCGGCGCAGAGCGGGGCCGAGAGTCTGACGGGAGGAGCGGAACATCGGGGATCGGTCCTTTCGAAAGGGGGTTCAGTACTGCTCCCAGTTCCGGGGCAGGGCGGCGGAGGTGTCGAAGGCCTCACGCTGGGCCACGGTCCCGGACCGGTCGATCACGGTCACGTGCTGGGAGGATCCGCGCCGGGAACCGCCGGTGATGTGCGCGCCGGTGTCCGCCACGACGTTGTGGAGCTCCACCCCGGAGCCCACGTGCACGCCGTCCAGGAGCACGCAGTTGCGGACCACGGCCCCGGACTCGACCACCACGTTCTCCCCGACCACCGAATGCTCCACGGTCCCGGCCACGTGCGAGCCGGGAGCCACGAGCGAGCGGGTGACCGCGGCGTCGTCGGCCACGAACGCGGGCAGGAGGGGAGCCTGGCCGCTCCAGATGGGCCAGGCGGGATCGGCCAGGGTGGCACCGTCACCGTCCAGGAGCTGCTGCTGCGCGGTCCAGTAGGACTGGACGGTGCCCAGGTCCATCCAGTAGCCGGTGTGCCGGTGCTCCACCACGGTGTGGTGCTGCATCACGTGGGGGATGAGGTCCTCGCCGTAGTCGCCCAGCTCGCCGTTGCGGGAGTGCAGCTCTGACAGGGAGTCGAGCAGGACGGCCGTGGTGAAGAGGAACATCTCTCCCGCCACCACGTCGCTCTGCGGCTCCTCCGGCTTGTACGCGAAGTCCGTGACGTGGCCGAACTCGTCCGTGCGCACCACGCTGTAGCGGGAGGCGTCCTCGGAAACCTGTGTGGTGACCATGGTGAGGTCCGCCCGCTTGCTGAGGTGGGTGTCGATCACGTCCCGGAAGTCCACGGTGTAGAGGTGGTCCGCGGAGAGCACGAGCACGAGGTCCGGGTCCGCCTCACGGATCAGCTCCGCCTGACGGAAGATGGAGTCCGAGTTGCCGGTGGCGAATCCCTCGCCGTCCGCGCCCTGGTAGGGCGGCAGCACGTGCAGTCCGCCGTGGGAGCGGTCCAGGTCCCACGGCCGCCCGCCGGCCATGTAGAAGTTGAGGTCGTGGGGCAGGTACTGCTGCACCATCCAGACGTCCGTGATGTGCGAGTGCACCAGGTTGGACAGGGAGATGTCGATCAACCGGTAGGTGCCACCCACGGGCAGCGCGGGCTTGACGGTGTGGTCGGTCAGGGGGCCCAGGCGCGATCCCCTCCCTCCGGCGAGGACCAGTGCGAGCACGGTGGGGTGTTCCATCGTCAGTCTCCTTAGTTTGTCCGCGTCGAGGAGAACCCTACCGACTCACGGGGCCCGCGGACCATGACGTAAAGTGGTCTGTCATGGCCTCCATTGACTACGCTGCAGAAATTCGTGCCCTCCGCGCCACCTACGAATCCGTGGCGGCGGTCAGTGATGCGGAGACCCTGCAGAAGGAGATCGCGGAGCTCGAGCAGCAGGCGGTGGCCCCGGACCTGTGGGACAACCCGGACGAGGCCCAGAAGGTCACCTCTCAGCTGTCCCACAAGCAGTCCAAGGTGGACCGGCTGGCCAAGATCGAGTCCCGCATCGACGACCTCGAGGTCATGGTGGAGCTCGCGGAGGACGAGGACGACCAGGAGACCCGGGACGCCGCGGCCGAGGAGCTCGAGTCCATCCGCAAGGCCCTGTCCGAGCTGGAGATCCAGACCCTGCTGGCCGGAGAGTACGACGAGCGCGAGGCCGTGGTCACCATCCGCTCCGGCGCCGGTGGTGTGGACGCCGCGGACTTCGCGGAGATCCTCATGCGCATGTACCTGCGCTGGGCCGAGCGCCACGGCTACCCCACCAAGGTGCTGGACACCTCCTACGCGGAGGAGGCCGGGCTGAAGTCCGCCACGTTCGAGGTCAAGGCCCCGTACGCGTTCGGCACGCTGTCCGTGGAGGCGGGCACGCACCGGCTCGTGCGGATCTCGCCGTTCGACAACCAGGGCCGCCGCCAGACCTCGTTCGCGGCGGTGGAGGTCATCCCGCTCATCGAGTCGGACGACACCGTGGAGATCCCCGAGTCCGAGCTCAAGGTGGACGTGTTCCGCTCGTCCGGGCCCGGCGGCCAGTCCGTCAACACCACGGACTCGGCGGTGCGCATGACGCACGTCCCCACCGGGATCGTGGTCTCCATGCAGAACGAGAAGTCGCAGATCCAGAACCGCGCCGCCGCACTGCGCGTGCTGCAGTCCCGGCTGCTCCTGCTGCGCCAGGAGGAGGCGGACGCCAAGAAGAAGGAGATGGCGGGGGACGTCAAGGCCTCGTGGGGCGACCAGATGCGCTCCTACGTGCTGAACCCCTACCAGATGGTCAAGGACCTGCGCACGAACTACGAGGAGGGCAACCCCTCCTCCGTGTTCGACGGCGGTATCGACAAGTTCATCGACGAAGGCATCCGTTGGCGCGCCGGGGCGCGCCGCGACGACGAAGACTGAGACTCCGCGGCCCATCCCACCGCTCCACGCCGCACGGCGTGACCGGGCGGCGTTGCGGGCGCGTGGAGCAGACGAAGGAAGAACGGGCCGATGGCCAAGAAGAACGCTGACGACGGCCGCCAGATCGTGGCCAACAACAAGAAGGCGCGCCACGACTACGCCATCCTCGACACCTACGAAGCCGGACTGGCGCTCATGGGCACCGAGGTGAAGTCGTTGCGCATGGGCAGAGCGTCCCTGGTGGATGCCTTCTGCCAGTTCGACAACCGCGGTGAGCTCTGGCTGGAGCACGCCCACATCCCGGAGTACCTGCAGGGCTCGTGGACGAACCACTCGGCCCGGCGCCGCCGCAAGCTGCTGCTGCACCGCGCCGAGCTGGACAAGATCGCGGGCAAGACGCGCGAGGCCGGCTACACGATCATCCCGCTGTCCCTGTACTTCGTGCACGGCAAGCGCGTGAAGGTGGAGATCGCGGTGGCACGCGGCAAGCGCGAGTACGACAAGCGCCAGACCCTGCGGGAGAAGCAGGACAACCGCGAGGCTCAGCGCGCCATGCGCTACCGCAACTTGCGCAGCTGACCCGCACCCCTCACCCGGCCGGTGCCTCCAGGTGGAGGTGCCGGCCGTTCCAGCTCCGGCGCAGCCAGCGGTCGTGGGACGCGACGACGACGGTCCCCGGGTACTCGGGCACGGCCGCCTCGAGCTGGGTGGCGAGCACCAGGGAGACGTGGTTGGTGGGCTCGTCCAGCAGCAGCACGTGCGGCGGGTCCGCGAGCAGGACCGCCAGGGCCAGCCGACGCCGCTGTCCCACGCTCAGCTCGCCCACCCTGCGGTTCTCATCCCGCCCCGCGAGCAGTCCGAACGTCCCCAGGGGCACGGCCTCCGCGCGGTCCGCTCCAACGAGGTCCGCGTAGACCCGCGCGGCGCCCCGGCCCGGGTCCGCCCCCGCGAGGGTGTCGTCCTGGCCGAGCATGCCCACGCGCACACCCGGGGCACGGTGCACGGAGCCACCCGTGGGCTCCAGTTCACCGGCGAGCAGCCGCAGCAGGGTGGACTTCCCCGCACCGTTGGGGCCGGTGAGCAGCCACTTCTCCCCGGCGCCCACGCTCAGGGACACCGGGGCCAGGCGGTGCGCCGCCGCGGCCCGGGATGCCGTGAGCACGGGACCGGAGGCGTGCAGGTGGCGCGCGGCGGCGTCGTCCGCGGCGGTGAGGCCCCGGAAGAACAGCTCCTGCGGGGGCTTGCGCACCTGCTCCTCCTCGAGCGTGGCGAGTCGGGCGCGGGCGTCGTTGACGCGGCGCGAGACCGCGGTGGCGTTGCGGTCCGCGTAGAACTTCTTGGCGGCCCGGGCCTCCGTGCGTGGTCCCCGGTCCGCATGGCCCACGCTCTGCTAGTCCTTCACGGCGGCTCGCAGCCTCTTCAGCTGCTCCTGCTCGTCCCGGTAGGTGCGCTCCCAGCGCTCGCGGGCGTCCAGGCGGGACAGCACGTACTGCGAGTAGGTGCCGCTGAACCGCGTCACGCCGATTCCGGTTCCGGTGCCGTCGCCCACGAGGTCCGCGGTCTCCGTGTGCGGGCGCGGTGCCGGGTCCAGGTCCACGAGCGAGCCGACGGTGGCGTCCAGGAACGCGCGGTCGTGGCTCGCGAGCAGCACCGGGCCGTGCCACGCGCGCAGCGTGGCGGAGACGTAGTCGATCGCGGTGTCGTCCAGGTGGTTGGTGGGCTCGTCCAGCAGCAGCACGTCCGGCGCGGACAGCAGGGTCCACGCGAGGGACAGCCGGGCCCGCTGCCCACCGGAGAGCTGCGCGGTGCGGCGGTCCCGGGGGATGCCGCCCAGCCCGAGCGCCTCCAGCGTGGTGGCCATGGCGGTGTCCACGTCCCACGCCCCGCTGCGCTCCGCGGCCTCGAGGGCGTCGGCGTAGCGCGTGCTCGCCCGTTCGTCCTGCGGTGCGGCGGACAGGGCGCGGGCGGCGTCGTCGACGGCGCGAGCTGCCTCACGGGCGGGCCGCACCGCAGCCTCCACGGCCTGGGCCACGGTGTCCTGTGGCGCGAACGGCGGCTCCTGGTGCAGCAGACCCACGCGGGCGTCACCCCCGCCGGGGACGACGGCGCGCACGGTGCCGGCGTCTGGTGCCCACAGACCCGCGAGGATGCGCAGCAGGGTGCTCTTGCCGGAGCCGTTCTCACCGATCAGACCGGTGGGTCGCCCGGCGGTGACCGTGAAGGACACGTCCGTGAGGACGCGGTGGGTTCCGAACGAGGCGGACACCCCGTCCACCGCAAGATGCGCTCCGGTGGGAGCAGCGCTGCGGGCGGGGCGGGTCCCGCCTCCGGGCACGGGGGAGATGTGGTGGGAAGAGTTCATGGGAGTCCTCTGATGGTCACGGTCCCCGCCGGGCAGCGGCCTCGGGCGCGGGCATTCGGAAGGACTCATCGGGACATGGCCCCCACCGTAGGGCACGGGGTGGGAGAGGACAAGGCCCCGGTGCGACGGCGACCGGCCCGGATGGTACGGGCTGTCCGGCGGGGCTGTTGACGCGCGGGCGCGAGCGGACGTACGCTTGGTTGTCCACGATGCAGTTAGAGAACGTTTCGCTGAGTGGATGCTCATTGAAAAATGAATACGGGGATGATCGGTTTCGACGATGTGAGTTGAGACAGGGGAAGCGGGCCGAGGATGCAGAGTCATCTCGTCAACGCTCTCTGCAAGAACACAAGTGCCAAATCCAAGCGCACTGACTTCGCTCTCGCTGCGTAAGTAGCCCGAGCAGTCTGTCAGCCCAGGTACACCTTCGACCTGGAATCTGACATCAGCTAGAAGGTCACTGCTCTGGACGTACGTCACGGACGTCCAGGGGACTTCTACGTGACTGAGTCCGGCGGCCACTCGTGTGCGAGATGGCCGGGACTGAGAAACCTGCCAGCACACTGCGCCCGGAGAAGCCCTGACAATGCTGCATCGGACGGGGGTTCAATTCCCCCCATCTCCACCCCGGGATGTCCTCGGACATCCGTGAAACGCCTCGGACCGCTCGGTCCGGGGCGTTTTTCACATCCTGGATGCCGGGTCACCGTCTCCGGGTCGTCTCCCTCCAGTCTCTTTCCGGTGCGCCTCCGGGACGGGGCGGATACTCCTCGGCGCGCGGTCACGAAACCCGTGGGACACATCCGGGTCTGTGGGAGACTGAACGCGGAGAACCAGCACTACGAGCGAAAGGCACTCATCCTCATGAGCGAACGCCCCCACGAGCCGTCGGGCTCGTCCTCGGCCTCGGACCGCGAGCAGCCGCAGTACGGTCAGCGTGCCCAGGACGGCACCTCGGACACCACCCGTGAGCAGCCGCAGTACGGTCAGGCCACGTGGCCGGACCAGTCCAGCCCGGGACACGGGCAGCAGTCCGCCGACGGCTATGACAGATCCGGCCAGGGCTACGGGAACCATGGGTACGGCACCCAGAACTACGGCACCCAGGACCACGGTGCCCAGGGGTACGGCACCTACAGCCAGGGGAACCAGGGCTACGGTGTGCAGTACGGCCAGGAGAACCAGTCCGGCACCGGCTACCCCACGCACTACCAGAACGACGACTCCCAGCAGGCCTACGGGAACCCGGGCTACGGCGCCCAGGGCTACGGGAACCAGGGGTACCCGGCCCAGGGCTACAACGGCCAGGGCTACCCCGGCTACGACCAGGGCCCCGTTCCCGGCAAGGGTCTGGCCATCGCGTCGCTCGTGCTGGGCATCGTGGGGATCCTGACGTTCTGGTTCGCGGGTCTGGGTGGCCTGCTGGGCCTGGTGGGCCTGGTGCTCGGCATCATCGGGCTCGTGAAGCTCCGCAAGACCAGGCGGGAGTCCCCGGCCCTCGCCATCGTGGGCATCGTGCTCTCCGCCCTGGCCCTGATCGGAGGGGCTTTCATGGCCGCCGTGATGTTCTGGGCCGTCGGCCTGGCGGGTGACTGCGCGCAGTACGTGGAGCAGGGTGACCAGACGCAGTACCAGCAGTGCCTCAACGACAAGCTGGGCGTGGACACCCCCAACACCTGAGATCCCCGCACCGCGTCCCGCCTGTCGGGAGAGCTGTGCGCGCTCGTGGGAAGAGCCCGTTTCCACCGTTCCAGTGGTGACGGGCTCTTCGCGTGTCCAGGCGGGGCGCCTCAGCCCTCGCGGGTTCCGAGGACGTCGAGGGCGGCGTCGTGCAGCTGCCCGTTGCTGGCCAGGGCGTTGCCGCCGAACGGCCCGTCCTGGCCCGCGAGGGAGGTGAACCGGCCGCCGGCCTCGGTGACGATGGGGACCAGGGCGGCCATGTCGTACAGATTGAGCTCGGGCTCGCACGCGAGGTCCACCGCGCCCTCGGCCACCAGACAGTAGGACCAGAAGTCGCCGTACGCGCGGGTTCGCCACATCCGGTCCGTGAGGTCCAGGAAGCGGTCCCGGATGCCCAGCTCGTTCCATCCGCCCAGGGAGGAGTAGGAGAGGGAGGCGTCCGCGAGGGTGGCCACGGAGGACACCGAGAGCCGCTGCGCCTGGGAGAGCGAGCGGCCCGTGAACGCCCCGGAGCCGGACGCGGCCCACCACCGGCGGTTGAGCGCGGGGGCGGAGACCACGCCCACCACCACCTCGCCGTCCTCGACCAGTCCGATCAGAGTGGCCCACACGGGCACACCGCGCACGTAGTTCTTGGTGCCGTCGATCGGGTCGACCACCCACTGCCGACCGCCGGAGCCGGTGGTGCCGAACTCCTCGCCGATCACGGCATCACGGTTGCGCACCCGCCCCAGCTGCCCCCGGATCACCTGCTCGGCCTCGCGGTCCGCGTCCGTGACGGGGGTGAGGTCCGGTTTGGTGTCCACGGTGAGGTCCTGGGACTTGAACCGCTTCATGGTCAGGCCGTCCACGGAGTCCGCGAGGATGTGGGCCAGGCGGAGGTCGTCCGTGTGGTTGCTGGGTGCGCGCATGCGTCTACGTTATCGCCTGTCCGAGCCGCTTTTCGCTGTCCCCGCCCTGCATCACCCCGCGCAACGCCGCCAGCAGACGCCGCAGGGACTCGAGCCGTTCGGGGGCGGCCGGGGAGGCCTCCGGGCGGCGGACCCAGGCGTCCAGCGCGCAGCCGGGGGAGTCCGCCGTGTGCAGGCACCCCCGGGGGCAGTGCGCGGTGGCGGGCACCAGGTCCGTGAAGGAGTCCAGCAGGTTCTCCTCGCTCACATGCGCCAGCCCGAGAGAGCGGATCCCCGGGGTGTCCACCACCCAGGTGCCGGGGCGGGTTCCGGGCACGGTGAGTGCCAGCGCGGAGGACGAGGTGTGGCGGCCGCGCCCCGTGACGTCGTTGACACCCCCGGTGGCGCGCTCGGAACCGGTCAGGGCGTTGACCAGGGTGGACTTGCCCACGCCCGAGGGCCCGAGGAACACGCTGATGTGCCCGTCCAGCAGCTCCCTGAGCTCCGCCAGGGACTCCTCGGAGATGGCCAGGGACTCCTCGTGCCGCCCGGCCTCCGGGCGCTCACCGCGCTCGGTGGCCCGCTGGGTGCTGATGGTCAGCACGTCGAGGTCGTGGAGGTGGGACAGGAACTCGGTGGGATCCGCGAGGTCCGCCTTGGTCATGCAGACCACCGGGGTGATGTCCGCGTCCCAGGCGGCCACGAGCCCACGGTCCACGAAGCCCGTGCGGGGGGTGGGAGAGGCTGTGGCCAGCACCAGCACCAGCCGGTCCGCGTTGGCCACGATCACCCGCTCCACGGGGTCGGTGTCGTCCGCACTGCGCCGCAGCACGGTGGTGCGGGGTTCGATGCGCACGATCCGGGCGAGGGTGTCCGGGGCTCCGGTGACGTCCCCCACGACCCCCACGAGATCACCTGGAACGATGGGCTGCCGGCGCAGCTCCTTCGCCCGGACGCACAGCACGGTGCGCGAGTCCGCTCTGTCCTCGTCCGCCACGCACGTGTACCGCCCCCGGTCCACGGCCACCACACGGGCGACCACCGCGTCCTCGTGTGCGGGGCGCTGCTTGGTGCGGGGGCGGGAGCCGCGCTTGTTGGCGCGCACGCGGACGTCCGACTCGTCCCAGGTTCTGCCGGCCATGACCTCAGTGGTCCCCGGCCACGAGGTCCGCCCAGAGCTGCGGGAACTCCGGCAGCGTCTTGGCGGTGGTGCCGATGTTCTCCACCAGGATCCCGGGCACCCGCAACCCGAGGATCGCCCCGGCCGTGGCCATGCGGTGGTCGTGGTAGGTGTGGAACTGCCCGGCGTGCAGGGGCGCGGGCTGGATCTCCAGACCGTCCGCGGTCTCCCGCACGCTGCCGCCCAGCCCGTTGAGCTCGGCACTCAGCGCGGCGAGGCGATCCGTCTCGTGACCGCGCAGGTGGGCGATGCCGCGCAGCCGGGAGGGCCCGGAGGCCAGGGCGCACAGGGCGGCCACCGTGGGGGCGAGCTCGCCGGCCTCGGAGAGGTCAAGGTCCACCCCGCGCAGCCGTTCCGGGCCGGTCACGGTGAACACGCCGTCCCGCACGTCCACCCGGGCTCCGAACCGCGGCAGGATGTGACGCCAGTGGTCACCGCCCTGGGTGGTGTGCGCGGGCCAGTCGGGAACGCTCACGGTGCCACCCGTCACGACGGCGGCGGCGAGGAAGGGCCCGGCGTTCGAGAGGTCGGGTTCCACGGTCACGTCCAGGCCGGGCACGGCGCCGGGCTGCACCCGCCACTCGTGGTCGCCCGTCCGTTCCGCGGCAATCCCTGCGTCCCGCAGCACGGCGAGCGTCATCTCCACGTGCGGCAGGGACGGGACGCCGCCCGCGGTGTCGTCGTGGCGCAGCACCAGCGGTGCCTCGAAGCGCACCGCGGACAGCAGCAGCGCCGAGACGAACTGCGAGGAGCCGCTCGCGTCGATGGTGACGGTTCCCCCGGCCACGGAGCCGCCGCCGACGACGCTCAGGGGCAGGGTGCCCCGGCCCTCGTCCACGACCTGGACGCCGAGCTGGCGCAGCCCCTCGAGGACGGGGCCCATGGGGCGGACCCGCGCGGCGGCGTCGCCGTCGAAGTCCGCGGTGCCCGAGCACAGCGCGGCGAGCGGGGGGACGAAGCGCATGACGGTCCCGGCCAGCCCGCAGTCGATGCGGGCCCGGGAGGTCAGGACGGGGTGGGGGGGCAGGGGCTCAACGCGCAGGTCCGGGCCGAAGGGGCCGGGGTCGGGCAGCGGGGTGACGGTGGCGCCGAGCTCGCCCAGGGCGGAGATCATCAGGGCGCTGTCACGCGAGTGCAGCGGCTTGCGCACCACCGACGGCTCCGCGGCCAGTGCCGCGAGCACCAGGTACCGGTTGGTCAGGGACTTGGAGCCGGGAACGGCCACCGTCCCGCTCACGGGCGAGCCGTGGGGGAACGGGGCCGGCCACGGGGCCGGGTCCTGCGGGTGCGACAAGCCGCTGCGCGTCACGTGGGGCACCGGGACCTAGAAGGAGACGGCGTTCTGCACGGCCTTCTCGGCCTCGCCCAGCTTCTTCCTGGTGTCCTTGCCGACCTTCACCGCGTTCTTGCGGACGTCGTCCGCGAGGTGGCTCGCGCGCCACGCGAGGGACGGGTTGCCGGAGGTGTCCACCGCGGCGATCATGACGCCGCCCAGCAGGGACACGTTCTTGAGCAGGCTCGAACGGCGGGCGGCCTTGCCCTCAGCGGTGGAGGCGTCCGTGGAACGGTACTGGGTGTAGCCGTTGAGCGCGGTGGTGCCCAGCAGCACGGTGGACGAGAGGCGGGGCAGCTTGCTCACGGCCAGCAGGGAGGCGGCACCCACCTGGGCGGCCGCGAGGCCCTGGGCCACGACGGCGCGGTTGGCGGTCAGCGGGCGCAGCTGGGGGGCGGCGCTCTCCACGGCCTTCAGCACGGGGTCCAGCTGCCGGGCGGTCGCGGACGAGTTGCGGAACGCGTCCACACCGCCGGCGATGAAGCCGGTGGCGAGCAGCGGGCGGGCGAGACGACGAACAATGCTCATGGTGCTCCTCCTTACACTCCCGGCATCTCCGGGAAGGCATGCTCTCCATCCTATCGGCCGGTGGTGACGCGCGGAGGCGGGAATAGTCCCGCGAGCGGTGCGTGTTACCCGGGTGGACAGAAGCACCGCACGTGCGCGGTGGCACGGCGACGACCCGGTGGAAGGTGGCGACGGCTCGGCATGACGGCACCCGCCCTAGACTGGGACGTGATGAACGATCAGCGAACTCACGATTCCCGGACCGTGGAGCACCCGGAAGAGGTGCCCGCCGGCGAGGAGTCCACGCAGCAGCGGCGCGAGCGCTTCGAGCGCGACGCCATGCAGTACGTGGACCAGCTCTACGCCGCGGCCCTGCGCATGGCGCGCAACCCCTCCGACGCCGAGGACCTGGTGCAGGAGGCCTACACCAAGGCGTTCTCCGCGTTCCACCAGTACAAGCCGGGGACCAACCTTAAGGCGTGGCTGTACCGGATCCTCACGAACACGTACATCAACCTGTACCGCAAGCGGCAGCGCGAACCGCGCCAGGCCAACACGGACACCGTGGAGGACTGGCAGCTGCACCGGGCGGAATCCCACACCTCCACCGGGCTGCGCTCCGCGGAGGTCGAGGCCCTGGACCACCTCCCGGACTCGGACGTGAAGCGGGCCCTGCAGGAGCTGCCGGAGGAGTTCCGGCTGGCGGTGTACTTCTCGGACGTGGAGGGATTCGCGTACAAGGAGATCTCCGAGATCATGGACACGCCCATCGGCACCGTGATGTCCCGGTTGCACCGCGGCCGCAAACTTCTGCGCGAGAAACTGGGCGACTACGCCCAGGAACGAGGATTTGACACGTCCAAGGCCCAGAAGAGGGCCAAGGGCGCACCGGCGAAGGATCGAGGCTGACACCATGACGGAGAAACCGTGCAGCAACGGCTGCACCGATGAACGTATCCAGCGGATCTACGAGTACCTGGACGGTGCCCTGACCACCGAGGACCTCGAGGAGATCCACGCGCACCTCACCGGGTGCACCGAGTGCGAGCGCGAGTACAACCTGGAGTGCGTGATCCGCTCCGTCATGAAGCGCTCCTGCTGCGAGAGCGCCCCGGAGGACCTCAAACGCTCGATCCTGGCGCGCATCGACGCGCAGTGCGGGGAGCACCCCGCCGCCTGACCCCGTGCCGCCGGCACGGCCCCGGACAAGCAGAACGCCCGCAACCAGACTGGTTGCGGGCGTTCCGTGGTTCGTGCAGAACGTCAGGAGTTGGGCCGCTTGCCGCGGTTGGCCGAGTTCTTGCGACGATCCTTGCGCTTACGTCCACGCTTGCTCATGATGTACCTCCTGCAGTGATTGGCTGGGACATCGTCCGCCAGTATCTCACACTCTGCGCCCCTCCCGGACCACCGTGGACGGCCCGGCGGCCGCCCCTGGCGGTGTCGATCCATGCCCTCGGCCACTGCGCGGGGACCTCTGCCGTGCGGGGCCGGGGAGGGGATCAGCGGGGCTCGGGCAGCTGAAGCCAGTCGTACCAGCCGCGGTGCAGCACGAGCCAGGCCATGAGCCCGTAGCCGGCCTGGCCGGGGTTGCCGTGGTTGGCTGCCAGGTCCTTGCGCCACTGCTCGTGGTGCTGCAGCGGGTTGAAGGTGTCCACGTACACGTGGTTGCGCCGTGTGGTGACGTCACCGTAGGCCGCGGAGAGGTCCGCGATCTTCCGGTTGCGCTGCGGGTCCAGAGTGGGGGGAGGGCCCACCACCAGCACCTTGACGTTGTTCTGGGTGGCCTGGTCCACGATGTTGGCCATGTTCAGCCGGGACCGGGCGGACGTGATGCCCAGGTCGATGTCCAGCGCGGAGGGGGCGATCACGAGCCGGTTGTCGCACGCGGGGTCGAAGCGGCGCACGGCCTCGTCGAGCCAGCGCTCGTTGAGGGTTTCGCTGCCCTCACCGGGTGCCGCGAGGTTGTAGGCGTCCACGGGGACCACGTCCCGGGGTGTGCGGGCCATGACACGGCCGAACCAGCCGAGGGCACGGGGGTCGTCCACCCCGGCCAGCAGTTCGTCGCCCACGGCCACAATGCGGATCCTGCGCTGGTCCACTCTTCAACATCCTTCGCTCTGCTCATGTGCCCCGGGGGCCGTCCTGAGACGGCCCCCGGGCGGGTCAAGATCCGGCCGCTGCGGCCGGCGGGTGCTCCCGGCCGTGGGGGGACGGCAGGGAGCACCGGTGACGGGTCACTCCCCGCGGTCGAACGCCTGCTGCACGAGGGTCTCCAGCTCGGCGGAGTGGCGCTTGGAGGAGCCGTTCGCCGGGGACGCGGAGGCGGGGCGGGAGGCCAGGGTCACCTGGCGGTCCAGCTGCGGCACCAGGTTCACGGCCATGAACGGCCACGCCCCCTGGTTCGCGGGCTCGTCCTGCGCCCAGATGATCCGGGCCTGGGGGTAGCGCGCGAGCTGCTCCTTGATCTCCTCCGCGGGCAGCGGGTAGAGCTGCTCCACCCGGACGATCGCCGTGGAGTGGTCGTCGGACTTCTTCCGCTGGGTCTCGAGGTCGTAGTACAGGCGCCCGGAGACCAGGATCACGTCCGTGACCTTGGAGTCGTCAAGGTTCGCGACGTCCGGGATGACGGTGCGGAAGTTGCCCTGCGTGAACTCCTCCACCGGGGAGGCCGCGGCCTTCAGGCGCAGCAGCTGCTTGGGTGTGGCCACGACCAGCGGGCGGCGCGGCCGGGAGTAGGCCTGGCGGCGCAGCAGGTGGAAGTGGTTGGCCGGGGTGGAGGGCTGGGCCACGATCATGTTCTTCTCCGCGCACAGCGCGAGGAAGCGCTCGATGCGCGCCGAGGAGTGGTCCGGGCCCTGACCCTCGAAGCCGTGGGGGAGCAGCAGCACCATGTTGGAGCGCTGACCCCACTTCTGCTCCGCCGAGGAGATGAACTCGTCCACGATGGTCTGCGCACCGTTGATGAAGTCGCCGAACTGCGCCTCCCACACGGTGAGCGCCTCGGGGCGCTCCACGGAGTAGCCGTACTCGAAGCCCAGCACCCCGTACTCGGAGAGCAGGGAGTTGTAGATGGAGAACCGGGCCTGGTCCGCGGAGAGGTTGTTCAGCGGGGTCCACTCCGCACCGTTCTCGGCGTCGAAGAACACGGCCTGGCGCTGCGTGAAGGTGCCGCGGCGGACGTCCTGCCCGGACATCCGCACGGGCACGCCGTCCATGAGCAGGGAGCCGAAGGCCATGAGCTCGCCCATGCCCCAGTCGATGCCGCCCTCGCGGGTCATGTCCCGGCGCTTCTCCGCGAGCTTCTTGAGCTTGCGGTGCATGGTGAAGCCCTCGGGCATCTCCACGTAGGCGTCGCCGATGCGCTGGGCGGCCTCGGGGGAGATCGCCGTGGACTTGGGAACGGACACCCCGGAGTCCGCCTGCTGGGCGGAGGGACGCTCGATGTTGGCGATCGCGGCGGCGTCGCCGGTGACCAGCGGGACCGTGGAGTTCTGGGCCTCGTGGGTCTCCGCGAACACCCGCTCCAGGCGCTCCTGGTAGTCCTTGAGCGCGCGGTCCGCCTCCTCCTGCGTGATGTCCCCGCGGCCCACGAGGTTCTCGGTGTAGACCTTGCGGGTGGAGCGCTTTCCGTCGATCAGCGAGTACATCAGCGGCTGGGTCATCGAGGGGTCGTCGCCCTCGTTGTGCCCGCGGCGGCGGTAGCACACGAGGTCGATCACGACGTCGTGGTGGAACCGCTGGCGGTACTCGAAGGCGAGCTGCGCCACGCGGGCCACGGCCTCGGGATCGTCCGCGTTGACGTGGAAGATCGGCGCCTGCACGGTGCGGGCCACGTCCGTGGAGTAGGTGGAGGTGCGCCCCGCGGAGGGCGCGGTGGTGAAGCCCACCTGGTTGTTGACCACCACGTGGATGGTGCCGCCCACGGTGTAGCCCTCGAGACCGGACATCTGCATGACCTCGTAGACGATGCCCTGGCCGGCCATGGCGGCGTCGCCGTGGACCTGGATGGGCAGCACGGGGAACTCGCCGTTGCCCTCGGGCCCGGCGCCCAGCACGTCGGTCTTGGCGCGGGCGATGCCCTCGATCACGGGGTCCGCGGCCTCCAGGTGGGAGGGGTTCGCGGCCAGGTACACCTGGGTCTCGTTGCCGTTGTCGGACGTGAACACGCCCTCGGTGCCCAGGTGGTACTTGACGTCGCCGGAGCCCTCGGAGGCGCGCGGGTCCTGGCTGCCCTCGAACTCGCGGAACACCTGCGCGTAGGACTTGCCCGCGATGTTCGTGAGCACGTTCAGGCGCCCGCGGTGGGCCATGGCGATGCCCACCCCCGCAAGGCCCGCGTCCGCGGCGTCGGAGATGATCGCGTCCAGCAGCGGGATCAGGGACTCGCCGCCTTCCAGGGAGAAGCGCTTCTGACCCACGTACTTGGTCTGCAGGAATGTCTCGAAGGCCTCGGCCGCGTTGAGCCGCTCCAGGATGTGGAACTGCTCCTCGCGGGCGGGCTTCTGGTAGTCACGCTCGAGCTTGGACTGGAACCACTCGCGCTGCTCGGGCTCCTGGATGTGCATGTACTCCACGCCCACGGTGCGGCAGTAGGCGTCCCGCAGCCGCCCCAGGATCACCCGCAGGGTCAGCAGGCTCTGCCCGCCGAAGCCGCCGGTGGGCCACTCGCGCTCCAGGTCCCACAGGGTGAGGCCGTAGGTGCGGATGTCCAGGTCCGGGTGCTTGCGCATCACGTACTCGAGCGGGTTGGTGTCCGCCATGAGGTGCCCGCGCACACGGTAGGAGTGGATCAGCTGCTGGATCCGGGCGACCTTGTTGATCTCGATCTCGGGGTTGACCTGGTTGTCCACGGCCCAGCGGACGGGCTCGTAAGGGATGCGCAGGGCCTCGAAGATGCGGTCGTAGAAGTCGTCCCCGCCCAGCAGGTAGTGCTCCACGAGCTTGAGGAACTCGCCGGAGCCGGCGCCCTGGATCACGCGGTGGTCGTAGGTGGAGGTCAGGGTGATGACCTTGGAGACCGCGTTCTGGGCAATGGTGCGGGGAGAGGCTCCCTTGTACTCGGCGGGGTAGTCCAGGGCGCCCACGCCGATGATGCACGCCTGGCCCTTGGACAGCCGCGGCACGGAGTGCACGGTGCCGATCCCGCCCGGGTTGGTCAGCGAGACCGTGGTGCCGGAGTAGTCCTCCATGGTGAGCGCGCCGCTGCGGCCGCGCTTGACGATGTCCTCGTAGGAGGTCCAGAACTCCTGGAAGGACATGGTCTCGGCGGCCTTGATGCTGGGCACCACCAGGTTGCGGGAACCGTCCTTGTTCGGGATGTCGATCGCGATGCCGAAGTTCACGTGCGCCGGGTGGATGGCCGCGGGCTTGCCGTCCGAATCGTCGTAGATGACGTTCATGGACGGGAAGTTGGACAGCGCCCGGATCACGGCGTAGCCCACCAGGTGGGTGAAGGAGACCTTGCCGCCACGGTTGCGCGCCAGGTGCGAGTTGATCACCATGCGGTTGTCGATCAGCAGCTTCGCCGGCACGGCCCGCACGGTGGTGGCGGTCGGGACGGTCAGGGACGCGTCCATGTTCGCGGCCACGGCCTTGGCGGGTCCGCGCAGCTTCACCACGGTGTCCTCGGCGGGCTTCTCCTTGGCGGGAGCGTCCCCCTTGCGGTCCTCCGGCTGGGCGCGGATGGGGCGCTTCGCGGCGGAGCCCTCTGCGGTGTCTGCTTCGCTGTCCACGCCCTCGGGACGTCCTTTCGCCTTGGCGCCGGTGGCAGCGGGAGCCGGTGACTCGGCCCGCTCCGGCGTGCTGCTGGTCTTGGTGCCCGCCGCGGCCGGTGCCTTGGTGGTCGCCGCGGCGGCGGTGGAGGCCTGGGCGGCGGGGGCGGAGGCGTCGTCGCCGTCCATCTGTTCGAAGATGGGCCACCACTTCTTGTCCACGGAGCTCTTGTCCGCCCGGTATTTCTCGTAGAGCTCGTCCACGAGCCATTCGTTGCCGGCAAATTCTTCGGGGATAAGGTGATGCGGCTGGTCTGGCACGAGTGATACGCCTCTTCCGTGTGTACTGGTGTCCCGGGTGGCGAGCTGGTCCTCGCGGCCCCTGTGTGGTTCCCACGAGCCTACTGCCGGGGGAGCCGTCGCCGGTCTTCGCGCATGCAAAGCCGTACCGGCTTGCCAGTCTAGTGAGGCGGCTCGGAGCGTGCCACCTATCATGCGCGGGCGAGCGGGGCTCGACGCCGCTGGGCCGGGCGCGGCCGGCCCCGCACCGTGACCCGGGGCACAGCCCGTAGACTGGCTCCTCGTGCGCTTCCTGACGACTCCCACCACGGACCTCACCTACAACGACGTCTTCCTGGTGCCCTCGATGTCCCGTGTCACCTCCCGGTTCGACGCGGACCTCTCCCCGGCCGACGGCACCGGATCCACCATTCCGCTCGTGGCGGCCAACATGACCGCGGTGACCGGACGACGCATGGTCGAGACCATGGCCAGGCGGGGCGGGCTGGGAATCCTCCCGCAGGACATCCCGCTGGACGTGATCGCGGAGGTCGCCTCGTGGGTCAAGTCCCGCTCCCCGCGCTGGGAGACCCCGGTGGTGCTGCACCGCTCGAACACCGTGCACGACGCCCTGGGGATCATGCACAAGCGACCTCACGGGGCCGTGATCGTGGTGGACGAGGACGAGCGCTACGTCGGGACGGTGCTGGACACGGACTGTCGGGACGTGGACCGGTTCACGCAACTGGGGGACCTCGCGCGCAACGACGGCCCGCGGCTCCAGGAGAGCGAGTTCCCCGAGGACGCCGGAGCCGACGCCCTGCGCGCCGCGTACGAGACCCTCTCCGACGCCCGGGTGGGCTCCGCCCCCGTCCTGCGGGGCGGGAAGGTGGCGGGCATCGTCACGCGCCAGGGGCTCGTGCGCTCCACCATCTACACCCCCTCCCTCGACGCCTCCGGACGGCTGCGTGTGGGGGCCGCGGTGGGGATCAACGGGGACGTCTCCGCCAAGGCCGCCCGGCTGCTCGAGGCGGGCGTGGACGTCCTCGTGGTGGACACGGCCCACGGCCACCAGCTCAAGGCGATGGAGGCCGTCGCCGCCGTGCGCGCCCTGGACCCGGACGTCCCTGTGGTTGCCGGCAACGTGGTCACGGCGGACGGTGTCCGGGACCTCGTCTCCGCCGGCGCGGACATCGTCAAGGTGGGTGTGGGACCCGGTGCCATGTGCACCACGCGGATGATGACGGCGGTCGGTCGCCCCCAGTTCTCGGCGGTCGTCGAGTGCGCCGAGGCCGCAGCGGACCTCGGGGCGCACGTCTGGGCGGACGGCGGGGTGAAGCACCCGCGCGACGTCGCCCTGGCCCTGGCGGCCGGCGCGAGCCAGGTGATGGTGGGGTCCTGGTTCGCCGGGACCCACGAGGGCCCGGGGGAGATCAACGTGGACGCGAACGGACGGGCCTACAAGGAGTCGTTCGGCATGGCCTCGGCACGGGCGGTGCGCCACCGCACCCTCGGAGAGGACCGCTTCTCCCGCGCCCGCAAGGCCCTGTTCGAGGAGGGGATCTCCAACTCCACCATGTACCTGGACCCGCAGCGCCCCGGTGTGGAGGACCTTGTGGACCACATCACCTCGGGGGTGCGCAGCTCCATGACGTACGCGGGTGCCACGTCCCTGCAGCAGTTCTCGGCGCGCGCCGTGGTGGGGATCCAGTCCGCCTCCGGCTACGACGAAGGCAGGCCCCGCTCCGAGTCCTGGAGCTGACCCCGCGACTCTGGTCCGGCCATGGCGGCCCCGGCGGACCGTGCCCGGGCGCCCGGCACGGGCGGTGACGTTCCCGCGGGTGGTCGCCCTCCACATTCTCATCACGCGGCTAGATGAGAATCGTTCATGATATGCTCGCGCCCGACTTCATGACACTGATTCTCAACGGCTGTGGCCGGGAGTTCGAGGAGGGGGACCACGCCCATGACCGCACCACGCACGAGACGATCCGCAGCCCGAGGCACCGTGGCGCTGGGGGCGCTCGCGGCCCTCGTCCTCACGGGGTGCTCCGCCCCGGGCGGCGCGCAGGGCTCGGGGGACGGCGGGGGATCGGGCAAGATCCACGTGGTGACCTCCACGAACGTGTACTCGGACCTCGCCGCACAGGTGGGCGGTGACAGGGTGGAGGCCACCCCCGTGATCGACTCGGGCGCCCAGGACCCCCACTCCTACGAGGCCAGCCCCCAGGACCGGCTGACCGTGGAGAAGGCGGACCTGCTGGTGCGCAACGGGGGCGGCTACGACCAGTTCATGACGGACCTCGCCCGGGACGGCCAGCACGTGGTGGACGCCGTGGCGGTCTCGGGTCTGCAGTCCGAGCAGGAGAAGGATGCCGCGGAGCACGAGCACGCCGGGCACTCGGAGGAGGGCCATCATCATCACCACGCTGGTTTCAACGAGCACGTGTGGTACGACGTGGAGAGTATGGCGAAGGTCGTGGAGCGGATCGGCCAGCAGCTCGGCGAGGTGGACCGGGACAACGCCCAGTACTACACGGACAACGCCCAGCGGGTGAAGACCGAGCTGGACTCCCTGGACGCGAAGGTGGAGGGGCTCGGTGCCACCGGCGGCTACGTGGCCACCGAGCCCGTCCCCGGATACCTCCTGGAGGACGCCGGTCTGCACGACGACACCCCGGCGGAGTTCACCGAGGCGATCGATGCCGGGACGGATGCCCCGCCCGCCGTGCTCAACCAGACGCTGGGCCAGGTGAAGGACGACCACGTGAGGCTGCTCGCGGTCAACAAGCAGACCGCCACGGGCCAGGCGGACCGGCTGCGCTCCGCGGCCCAGGAGGCCGGCACCCCCGTGGTGGAGTTCAGCGAGACCGTGCCGGAGGGTCAGAACTACCAGCAGTGGATGGCCGAGAACGTGGACCACGTGGCCGAGGCCGTGAAGAAGTAGGGACATGCAGACAGAGACAGCGAGCGGCGTCGTGCCGGGCGGGCGAGCCCCGCAGGGCCGGCCCGTGATCCGGCTCTCGGAGGCCTCCCTCGCGTTCGGCGAGCGCACCCTGTGGTCCGGCCTGAACCTCTCGGTGGCACCGGGGGAGTACTTCGCGGTGCTCGGCTCCAACGGCACGGGCAAGACGAGCTTCCTCAAGGTGCTCCTGGGGCTGCTGCCGCTCACGAGCGGCACGGTGAGCGTGAACGGCACGCGTCCGCGCGCTGCGGCCTCCCGCGTGGGCTACGTCCCGCAGCAGCGGGGCTTCCCGGCGCGCACGCCGCTGCGCGCGAAGGACCTCGTGGCCCAGGGGGTGGACGGGCACCGCTGGGGAATCCGGACGCATCCCCGCCGCGTGCACCGCCGCGTGGCCGAGCTGCTCGAACGCGTGGGTGCCAGCGAGTACGCGGACGCCCCCGTGGGCCTGCTCTCGGGCGGTGAGCAGCAGCGGCTGCGGATCGCCCAGGCGCTCGCGGCGGACCCCACCGTGATGCTGTGCGACGAGGCCCTGCTCTCCCTGGACCTGCACCACCAGCACGTGGTGAGCGAGCTCGTGCACGAGCAGCGCGAGCGCACCGGGTGCGCCGTGGTGTTCGTGACGCACGACGTGAACCCCATCATCGGGCACGTGGACCGGATCCTGTACCTGGCCAACGGCTCCTTCCGCATCGGCACCCCGGACGAGGTGCTGCGCTCGGACGTGCTCTCCGAGCTGTACGGCACGCACATCGAGGTGCTGCGCAGCAACGGCCGGATCCTCGTGGCCGGCCGCCCGGACAGCACCCACCACACCGACTCCCCGGAGGAGCTGATCCCGTGATCACCGCCGCCCTGGACGTGGGCTCCTTCCTGGACTCCGTGTTCGTCTTCGACAACTACGGCGAGCTGCTCGCGCTCCTGCGCAACTCCGTGTGGGCCGGCGCGGTGCTGGGTCTCGTGGGCGGACTCGTGGGAACGTTCGTGATGATGCGGGACCTCGCCTTCGCCGTGCACGGCATCGCGGAGCTCTCCTTCGCGGGGGCCGCCGCGGCGCTGCTGATCGGCGCGGACGTGGTCACCGGGTCACTCGTGGGCTCGGTGCTCGCCGCCCTGATCATGGGGTTCACGGGTCTGCGTGCCCGGGAGGGCAACTCGTTCGTGGGGGTCCTCATGCCGTTCGGGCTGGGGCTGGGCATCCTGTTCCTGTCCCTCTACGAGGGCCGCTCGTCCAACAAGTTCTCGCTGCTCACGGGGCAGATCGTCTCGGTCTCGTCCCTGCAGCTGACCTCCATGGTGGTGCTCTCCGCGGTGGTCCTGGTGACGCTCGTGGGGGTGTGGCGTCCGCTGACCTTCGCGAGCACGGACCCGCTCGTGGCGCAGGCCAAGGGGCTGCCCGTGCGCGGGCTGTCCATCCTGTTCATGGTGCTGCTCGGCATCTCGGTGGCGCTGTCCGTGCAGATCGTGGGCTCGCTGCTCGTGCTCGCCCTGCTGATCACCCCCGCCGCCGCGGCCATGAACCTCACCGCGAGTCCCCTGCGCACCGTGGTGCTGTCCGTGGTCTTCGCGGAGCTCGCCATGGTGGGCGGGATCCTGCTCGCCCTGGGCGGGAGCATCCCCATCAGCCCGTACGTCACCACCATCTCGTTCGTGCTGTGGCTCGTCTCCCGAGCCGTGCGCGCGGTGCGGGAGCGGACGTCGTCGTACGGGCGCACCACGACGACGCCGCACGGTCGGTCCCGCGCGTCCGTCACCGGGCCCGCCCGCCCCTGAACCGGGCTCAGAACAGGACGCGCAGCGCGGCCGGCAGGACCGTGAGGGACACGGGAAGCGGGCCGAGCCGCTCGCCGTCGCCGTACGCCGCGTCCCGCGCGGGATCCGACGCGGCGCCGTCGTCGAGGGCCACCGTGGCCGAGACGGCGGGCGCCACGCGCACCTCGGGCAGCGCCTCGTGCGTGCGCAGCCAGAGCCGTGGCACGCAGCGCAGGAACCGCCCGATCCCCACGTCCGAGACCATGAAGAGGTCCGCGGCACCGTCCGTGGCGCTCGCCCGGGGGACGATGGTGAAACCGCCGCCGACCGACGAGGTGTTCGCGAGCGTGAGGAACGTCAGCATGCGGGCCGTCGCGTGGCCCGTGCCGTCCGGCGCCGTCCAGCTGAGGTCGTAGCGCCGGGCCCGCAGGCTCACGACGTCCAGGGCAAGGGCCACCGCGTACTTGGCCGACGAGCGGATCCGGGACCAGCGGTTGGCGCGCGCGTTGATGCGCGCGTCCAGACCCAGGCAGACGGCCGTGGCGCAGACGTGCTCGGTGCCGTCCGCGCAGCGCACGGCCAGGAGGTCCATGGTGTGTGGCGCGGACTCGAGACCGCGCAGCACTCGCCCCGCCGCGCGCTCCACGTCCCGGGTGGGCAGACCCGCGTGCCGAGCGAGGTCGTTGCCCGAGCCCGCCGGGACCAGTCCGAACGGCAGCGCCACACCCTGTTCGGCAAGCGCGTGCAGGGCCTGCAGCACGAGGTGGACCATGCCGTCCCCGCCCACGGCGACCACGGCGGCGGTGCGCAGTGCACGGGAGCGCAGGTGCACGGCGAGGGTGTGGGTGAGCTCCGGGGCGGTGTCCGCGGAGATCGGGACGGGGTGCAGCCCGCCGGCCCGCAGGATGCCTGCCGCGCGGTGGCACGCGTCCCGGGCTGCGGCGGAGTGGGGCCGGTGGACGAGCAGGACCTCCCGGGGCCCGGAAGGGATCACCGGGAGGACTCGGTGGCGTCCCCGGCGGCGGCCCTGCGGCGGCACTCCGCGCAGATCCCGGAGATCTCCACCGTGTGGTCCACGTCCACGTACCCGTAGCGCCGGGCGGTGGCGTCCGCCCAGGTCTCGATGTCCGGGGACTCGAGCTCCACGGCGGCACCGCAAGAGCGGCACACCAGGTGGTGGTGGTGGTGCTGGGCCTCGCAGCGCCGGTAGATGGCCTCGCCGTCCGCGTTGCGCAGGACGTCCACCTGCCCCAGCTCCGCCATGGACTGCAGGATCCGGTAGGTGGTGGCCAGCGACACGGACTCGCCCTCGTCCTTGAGCAGCCGGTGCAGCTCCTGCGTGGAGATGAAGTCCTCGAGCCGCTGCAACGCACCGGTCACGGCTCGGCGCTGCTTGGTGTTGCGAACCTCCACGGGTTCGGTGGTCCTGGTGCTCAACCCCGGCGTCCTTTCCGCAAGTGGGCGTTCGTCCCATGTTAACGCGGCCGGTGCCGTGCCGTGTTCCGACGCCGGTCGGTGCGGTTCGGAGCCGGAGGCGGGGGTTCAGTGCCGACCGGCGAGGTCCCTCGGGCGGGGCGCAGCCCTCACGCGCTAGTCCAGGGCGGCTCCCGGGCCGCACTCGTCCTGCGATGCTCCCGCCCCTGCCCACCCGTTCCGGTCTGCGGCTAGGGTGGCACCATGCTGCTGACCAAGTTCACCCACTCGTGCGTGCGCCTGGAGAAGGACGGCGCGGTGCTGGTGCTCGACCCCGGGACGTTCTCGGAGGTCGAGGAGGCCCTGGACGGTGTGGACACCGTGCTCGTCACGCACGTTCACCCGGACCACTGCGACGTCGAACGGCTTGGCGCAGTGCTGCGCGCCCGTCCGGAGGTCCAGGTCCACGCACCCGAGGCGGTGGTCGCGGAGCTCGTTGAGCGCGTGGTCCGCCCGCAGCGGCTGCACACCGTGGTGGCGGACTCCGAGTTCACGGCGGGGCCGTTCCACGTGCGGACGTACGGCGGTCAGCACGCGCTCATCCACCCGCTGATCCCCACGGTGGCCAACGTGGGCTACGTGGTGGACGACGCCGTGTTCCACCCGGGCGACTCGTTCACCGTGCCCCACGGGCTGACCGTCCCCACCGTGCTGGTCCCGCTGCACGCGCCGTGGTCCAAGATGGCGGAGGTCATCGACTTCATCGTGGCCACGCGTGCCACCCGGGTGCACCAGATCCACGACGCCCTGCTCTCCGAGACGGGGTTGCAGGTGGTCGAGAAGCAGGTGGCCCACTTCGCAGGCGTCTACGGCACCGAGTACCAGCACCTGGCACCCCGCGAGAGCGTGGAGCTCCCCGCGGTCTGAGCGCAGTCCGCGGCCGGAGCGCACGGCGCCGCGGCACGTCCCCTCGGGGCACGCACTGCGCACGACCACACGGGTGCGGGAACCGCCCGCGCCCCTCCCACCGAAAGGACCCGTCATGAGTTCAGTGTTCACCAGGATCATCGAGGGCGAGCTGCCCGGGCGCTTCGTCTGGGCGGACGAGCAGTGCGTGGGCTTCCTGTCCATCCAGCCGCTCGCGCAGGGGCACGTGCTCGTGGTTCCCCGCCAGGAGGTCGACGCGTGGGTGGACCTGCCCGTTGCGCTCGCCCAGCACCTGATGACCGTCTCCCGGAGCATCGGCAGGGCCGTGGACGCCGCGTTCCAGCCGAAGCGGGTGGGGCTGATGATCCAGGGCTTCGAGGTGCCGCACACGCACCTGCACGTGTGGCCCACCAACTCCATCGAGGAGTTCGACTTCGCGAACGTGGACCAGGACCCGGACCCCGCGGTCATGGAGGAGTCCGCCCGCCGGATCCGTGAGGCGCTGCGAGCCCAGGGCCACCAGGCCGAGGTGCCGCAGCAGGACTGAGCAGCCGACGGTGGCGGGCGGCAACGCCCCTGAGCGCTCCCGGGACGGGAAGCCAGGGGGCGCCCGCCACCGGCCGCCTCAGCCGAGGTCGCGCAGCTTCTTGCGGATCCGCTTCTCGGAGACCGTGTGCGCGGTCCCGAGCTCCTGGGCGAAGAACGAGATCCTCAGCTCCTCCAGATCCCACCGCACGGCCGCGAGTCCCGCGGGCACGGGGGCGTTGGCCGGCACGGCGTCCCGCGCCGCGCGGTACGCGGCCTCGAGGTCGTGGACGGTCTGCATGGCCACGGCGTCGCGCTGCAGGTGCCCGGAGAGCTTGTCCAGCCGCGCGTTCACACCGGCCAGGTAGCGGGGCAGGTGCTGCAGCGCTTCCCACCCCGTGCGGGCCACGAAGCCCGGGTGCACCAGGCGGTCCACCTGCTCGGACATGTCCGTGAAGGCCGGGACGGCACCGAGCGAGCCGGGCTTCCTGAGCCGCTTGCGCACGGTGTTCGCCTCGGTGAGCGTGGTGGTCACCAGGGCGCTGACCGCGAAGACCGTGTCGATCAGCTCCGCTCGCACGTGCTCGGCGAGCGCCTGGAACCGCTCCCGGGTGAAGGGCGGCTCGTGGGGGACCAGGCGGTCCACCGCGGCCACGGTGCAGTCGTGGATCAGCGCTTCCACCGAGCCGTGGGGGTTCTGGGTGAAGATCAACCGCTCCTTCTGGCTCAGGTGCTCCACCACGTAGCGGTGCACCGAGGGCAGCACGTGCTGCAGCAGGGCGATCACGCCGTCCCGCTGGGCCACACGCTGCTCCTCGGGCGAGCTGAGGATCCGCAGGTCCACGCGCGGGATGTCCGTGCCGCCGGGTTGTGCGGGCGGGACCGCCACGAGCGTGGGGTGGCCGGTGACCGTCTGCCCGGCCACCACCGTCTCCACGCTGCGGGGCGGGTCCGGCTCGGGCCACGCCGTGAGTCCGGTGCGCTCCAGCGACGCCGCGGGACGGGAGTCCTGCGCCGCGGCACCGCCCCGGCCCGGGCGGCGTCGCCCGCGTCCGTTCCCTCCGGTCGGCCCACCGTGCGGGCCGCCCGCGTCGGTGCCCGGCGTGGCGGCATCCGCGGACGGTGCCCGTGCGGCGTCGTAGAGCTGTGCGGCGGCACCGCCGAGGGACTGCGCGAGGGCCTCGCGGATCTGCGGACGCAGCCGGTGCTTGAGCTCCGTGAGGTCCTCACCGCGCCCGAGCACCCGGTTGCGGGAGTCGCGCACCTCGAAGCGCATGCGCAGGTGGGTGGGCAGGGACTCCGGGTGGAAGTCCTCGGCGCGCACGGTGTGCCCGCGCATCCGCTGCAGCACCGTGGCCAGCGACGGGAGCAGGGGGTCCCGCGCGGGGTCGAACTCCTCGCCCAGGCGCGCCACGGCGGCAGCCGCGGTATCCGGAGCGGGCACGAAGTTGCGGCGCACGGCCTTGGGCAGGGACTTGATGAGCGCGGTCACGAGCTCCACCCGCAGCCCGGGGATGTGCCACGCGAACTGCGCGGGCTCCAGCCGGTCCAGGAAGAGGACGGGCACGCGCACGGTGACGCCGTCCGCGGTGTCCGCGCCGGGGGCGAACTCGTAGTCCAGGTCCAGGGACAGCTCCCCGTCCGCGGACGGCACGGTCCACGCGCGCGGGAAGGAGTCCGTGTCCAGAGCGGGTGCCTCGGGGGCGATCAGGTCCTCGGGCGTGAGGTCCAGCAGGTGCTCGTCCCGCTGCCGGGCCGTCTTCCACCACGCGTCGAAGTGCCGTTGGGAGACCACGGACTCCGGGACGCGGGCGTCGTAGAAGTCGAAGACCACCTGGTCGTCCACCCGCAGGTCCTTGCGGCGCATGCGGTTCTCCAGCTCGGCCACGTGCTGCAGCGCCTTGCGGTTGCGCTTCACGAAGCTGTGGCGGGTGGCCCAGTCGCCCTCCACGAGGGCGTGGCGGATGAACAGCTCGCGGGAGAGCTGCGGGTCCACCGAGGAGAACAGCACGGGCCGCTCGCTCACCAGCGGCAGGCCGTACAGGGTGACCTTCTCCGAGGCCATCACGGTGCCGCGCGAGCGGGACCAGTGCGGCTCCGACCAGCTGCGCTTGACGAGCTGCGGGGCCAGCTCCTCGGCCCACTCGGGCTGGATGGCCGCGTTCGTGCGCGCCCACAGCCGGGAGGTCTCCACGAGCTCCGCGGAGACGATCCAGTCCGGCGCCTTCTTGAACAGGGCCGAGCCGGGGAAGATCGCGAACCGGGTGCCGCGCGCGCCGCGGTACTCCCGCGTGCGCTCGTCCCGCACGCCGATGTTGCTCAGCAGTCCGGAGAGCAGGGACTTGTGCACGGCGTCCTGGTGCGCGGCCACGTCGATCTCCCGGGAGGACCCGGCGTCGATGCCCACCTGGCGTGCGATCTGGCGCAGCTGCGCGTAGAGGTCCTGCCACTCCCGGATGCGCAGGAAGTTCAGGAACTCCCGCTTGCACAGCTTGCGGAACTGCGAGGAGGACAGTTCCGTCTGCTGCTCCTGGAGGTACTGCCACAGCAGCCCGTAGGAGAGGAAGTCCGAGGTCTTGTCCTTGAACCGAGCGTGGAACTCGTCCGCGGCCTGCCGCTTCTCGAGCGGCCGCTCGCGGGGGTCCTGCACCGTCAGCGCCGCGGTGAGCACGAGCACCTCGCGCACGCACCCGCGCCGCTGGGCCTCCACGACCATCCGCCCCAGCCGGGGGTCTACCGGCAGGGCGGCCAGGATCTCGCCCGTGCGGGTGAGCGGCCCTCGACGGCGCTCACCGCCCCGGCCGCGACGGGCGCGACGACGCCCCCGGGAACCCCCCGCGCCCCGGAAGCCCGGCGCGGCGTCGTCGTCCTCGTGCGGGTCCCCGGAACCGCGCAGCGCACCGAGCTCGCGCAGCAGCACCACGCCGTCCTTGACCGCGCGGGAGTCCGGCTTCTGGACGAACGGGAAGGACATCACGTCCGACGGGTCCGCGACCACGCCCACGGAGATCATCTGCAGGATCACGGCCGCGAGGTTGGTGCGCAGGATCTCCGGGTCCGTGAACTCCGGGCGGGACTCGAAGTCCTCCTCCGAGTACAGCCGGATGCACACGCCGTCGGACACGCGCCCGCAGCGGCCCGCGCGCTGGCGGGCCGAGGCCTGCGAGATCCGCTCGATGGGCAGCCGCTGCACCTTGGTGCGTGCCGAGTAGCGGGAGATCCGCGCGGTGCCGGGATCGACCACGTACTTGATGCCGGGCACGGTCAGGGAGGTCTCTGCCACGTTGGTGGCCAGCACGATCCGGCGCTGGGGGGAGGAGGAGAACACCCGGTTCTGCTCCGCCATGGACAGCCTTCCGAACAGCGAAAGGATCTGGGTCCCCGCGAGGGAGCGGTGGGAGTCGATGACCCTCTGCAGGGCGTCCTGCGCGTCGCGGATCTCGCGCTCGCCCGCGAAGAACACGAGGATGTCCCCGCGGGGCTCGCGGGAGAGCTCCACCACGGCGTCGCACACGGCGTCGATGGGATCGCGGTCCTCGTCCGCGAGCCCGTCACCCGTCTCGTCCTCGTCCTCGCCGCCGCGGTCCTGGGTGAGCGGCCGGTAGCGGACCTCCACGGGATAGGTGCGCCCGGAGACCTCGATGATCGGGGCCGGCTCCGGCTCGGCCTCCGGGTGCTCGGGGTCCTCGTGCGCGAAGTGCTCCGCGAAGCGCTGTGGGTCGATGGTCGCCGAGGTGATGATCACCTTCAGGTCCGGGCGCTGGGGGAGCAGCTGCCGCAGGTACCCGAGCAGGAAGTCGATGTTGAGGGAGCGCTCGTGGGCCTCGTCGATGATGATCGCGTTGTAGCGGGAGAGCTGCGGGTCGTGGCTGATCTCGGCCAGCATGATGCCGTCCGTCATGAGCTTGACCTTGGAGTCCCGGCCCACCTCGGACGTGAACCGCACCTGGTAGCCCACGGTGGAGCCCACGCGCTCACCGAGCTCGTGGGCGATCCGCTCCGCCACCGAGCGCGCCGCGATCCTGCGGGGCTGCGTGTGGCCGATCAGCCCACCCTCCCCGAGGCCCAGCTCGAGGCACATCTTGGGCAGCTGGGTGGTCTTTCCCGAGCCGGTCTCACCGGCGACGACGACGACCTGGTGGTCCCGGATGGCCGCCATGATGTCCTCCCGGCGTGCGCTCACGGGGAGGTTGTCCGGGTACACGATGCGGGGTGCGGTGAGGGGCTCAGTCATGACAACCCACAAGTCTACGGGCCGCCCCCAACACGGCGGATCCACAGGGCCGGACCCGCGTGACACGCGGGATTGTCCCTACATGTGAGCTGCGTCTCATTTTCGACCGATCGGCAGGTAATATCCACTCATCATTGATCCGTGATGGAAGGAAACACCAGAAATGAAGCGTCTACTGCCGGTCGCCGCCGCGGCCACCACGGCCGCCCTGCTGCTCACCGGATGCGGCTCCGGCGGCGAGGAGAAGTCCGCCGAGGCCAAGAAGGCCACCGTGGGCATCTCCCAGTTCGTGGAGCACCCCTCGCTCGACGCCGCGCGGGAGGGCTTCGTGCAGGCCCTCAAGGACGGCGGCTACACGGAGGGGGACAACCTCACCCTGGACGTGCAGAACGCCTCGGGTGACCAGGCCACCGCCACCAACATCGCCTCCAACTTCGCGTCCTCGCAGGACGACCTGGTCCTGGGCATCGCCACCCCGTCCGCGCAGTCCCTCGCGCAGGCCGTGACGGACAAGCCCGTGCTCTTCACCGCCGTGACGGACCCGGTGGACGCCGGTCTCGTGAACTCCAACGACGCCCCGGGCGGCAACGTCACCGGCACCACGGACATGAACCCCGTGACGGAGCAGATCAAGCTCGTGAAGCAGCTCAAGCCCGGCGCCAAGTCCGTGGGCATCATCTACAGCTCGGGTGAGACGAACTCCCAGATCCAGGTGGAGGAGGCCAAGAAGGCCGCCCAGGCGGAGGGACTGAAGGTCGAGGAGAAGACCGTGACCACCACCGCGGAGGTGGCCCAGGCCGCGGAGTCCTTCACCACGGACGCCATCTACGTCCCCACCGACAACAAGGTGGTGGCCGGTCTCGAGGCCGTGATCTCCGCCGCGGAGGCCAAGAAGATCCCGCTCATTGCAGGGGAGGGCGACTCCGTGGAGCGCGGTGCGCTGGCCACCGAGGGCATCAACTACAAGGACCTCGGCAAACAGACCGGTGAGATGGCGGTGCGCATCCTCAAGGACGGTGCGAAGCCCGGTGAGATGGCCGTGGAGGCGCAGAAGGAGACCAAGCTCGTCGTCAACGCCAAGGCCGCCAAGGCCATGGGCGTGGAGATCCCGCAGAGCCTGCGGGACAAGGCCGACCAGGTCATCGAGTAGATCCGGTGATTGCTGGAATCGAGCTCGGGCTGATCTACGCCGTGATGGCCCTGGGGGTGTACCTCACGTTCCGTGTGCTGGACTTCCCGGACCTCACGGTGGACCAGTCCTTCACGAGCGGTGCGGCCTCCGCGGCCATGGTGATCCTGCACGGGGGCAGCCCGTGGATCGCCACCGTGGTGGGTTTCGTGGTGGGCGGCCTCGCCGGGCTCATCACGGCACTGCTGCACACGAAGGCGCGGATCAACGGGCTGCTCGCGGGCATCCTGACCATGACCGCGCTGTACTCCGTCAACCTGCGGGTGATGGGCGGTAAGGCGAACCTCGCCCTGCTGCGGGAGGACACCGTGTTCACCCCGCTGCGGGAGGCCGGTCTGCAGGGCACCGTCACGGGGGTGCTGCTCCTGCTCGCGGGCGTGGTGCTCGTGAAGCTGGTGCTGGACTGGTTCCTCTACACGGACGCCGGGCTGGCCATGCAGGCCACGGGCGACAACCCGGACATGATCCGCTCCTTCGGCGTGAACACGGACGGCCAGAAGATCCTCGGACTGTGCCTGTCCAACGCGCTCGTGGGACTCTCGGGTGCGCTGATCGCGCAGTACCAGGGCTTCGCGGACATCGGCATGGGCATCGGCATGATCGTGGTGGGCCTCGCCTCGGTGATCCTGGGCCAGGGCATCTTCGGCTCGCGCACCGTGGTGGTGGCCACGCTCGCGGTGATCCTGGGCTCGGTGCTGTACCGGCTCGTCATCACCGTGGCGCTGCAGGCGGGGCTGAACCCGTCGGACATGAAGCTGATCTCCGCCGTGCTCGTGGTGCTGGCCCTCGTGCTGCCGCAGCTGTCGGTGTTCAAGCGCTGGAAGCGGCGTCGCACGCTGAGGGCGGCACAGGAGGTGCAGGCGGACGTCTCGTCCTCCACCGAGCACCCCGTGACCGCCGCGATTGCGGTGCCGTCCGCGCGAAGGGGAGCGTGATCGCATGCTGAGTGTGCACGACGTCCGCAAGACGTTCTTCGCGGGCACGGTCAACGAGCGCGTGGCTCTCAACGGCGTGAGCCTCACGGTCGACGAGGGGGACTTCGTCACGGTCATCGGCTCCAACGGCGCGGGCAAGTCCACGCTGCTGAACACGGTGTCCGGGACCATCATCCCGGACAGCGGCGAGATCCGGGTGGGGGAGCGCGATGTCACCCGCCTGCCGGAGCACCGCAAGGCCAGGTGGATCTCACGGGTCTTCCAGGACCCCATGAAGGGATCCTCGCCCACGCTGACCATCGAGCAGAACATGGCCATCGCCCAGCGCCGCGGCCGCTCCCGAGGGCTGTCCCGCGGTGTGACCCGGGCCCGCCGGCAGGAGTTCACCGAGGAGCTCAAGACCCTGGAGCTGGGGCTCGAGAACCGGCTGGGCGCCAAGGTGGGCCTGCTCTCGGGCGGCCAGCGCCAGGCCCTGTCCCTGCTCATGGCCACGTTCTCCGCGCCGGAGATCCTGCTGCTGGACGAGCACACGGCCGCCCTGGACCCCCAGCGCGCGCACCACGTCACGGAGATCACCGAGCGGATCGTGAACGAGCGGAACCTCACCACGCTCATGGTCACGCACAACATGGAGCAGGCGCTGCGCCTGGGCAACCGGCTGATCATGATGCACGAGGGCCGGATCCTCTTCGAGCTGGACGCCGAGCAGAAGGCGGAGGCCACGGTGGCGGACCTGCTGGCGGAGTTCCGCAAGCTGCAGACGGTCGCGGGCGAACCCGCACTGGATGACGCTACGCTTCTGGAAACAGCTCGCAGCGCCGAGCCGGTGGCCGATCCCTCCCGGGGCGTGACCGGCGGCGCATCCACGGGTGGCTCCTCCGCCGCGGGGGTGGCACCGGAAGGTCAGTGATCACCGTGAACCAGCCCCGCCGCAGACAGCGCACCACCACGGTCGTCTCTGCGGTGGGGCTGGTCCTGCTCTTCGTGTGCTGCTTCTCCCTGCCGGAGGGGCTCGTGGCGCTCTCGCAGGCGGCGGCGGACCACGGGGGCCAGCCCCTCACGGAGCGGGGCTGGGTCATGGTGGTCGTGGGCTTCGGCACCCTCCTGGTGGGTGGTGTGCTCACCATCGTGGCAGTGGTGCTGCGCCGAACGGCCCCGCCCCAGCCGGTCGCGGAGGACGAGCTGCTCGAGGAGCAGTACGGGACGGGTTCCGTGGTCAACGAGTACGACCCGCTCCAGCTGAACCCCAACTACCGGATCCGTGAGCAGCGTCACGGTCGGCGCTGACGTCCGGGGATCCACGCACCGAGCGGGGGGCGCAGCGCTCGCCCGCACGCACCACGGGCCGGGGCGCCGCACGCACCGAAGAGGCGCGCGGCATGCGCAGGGGGAGTCGGCCCGCCCGTGAACGGGCGGCAGGTACGACAACGGCCCCGGGGTCACCGGGGCCGCTGAGAAACTGTGTGCCCGCGACAGGATTCGAACCTACGACCTTCTGCTCCGGAGGCAGACGCTCTATCCACTGAGCTACGCGGGCGGGTCGTGCTGCGGTCCGGAGAAGTCCGGCGCGCAACGACAACTCGACGATACTACCAGGTCCGGGTGGGCACCAATCCCCGGGAATCGGTTCGGGGGAACCCGCCCCGCTACACTGGCACGGTGACTCCTGAAGAACTCTCCACAGCCGTGTCCGCATGCCTGCAGGACGCCGTGGCCGCCGGTGAACTCACCGCGGTGGACGGCGTCGAGCTCCCGCAGGCGAGGGTGGAACGGCCTAAGAACCGCGAGCACGGGGACTGGGCGACCACGGTGGCCATGCAGGTGGCCAAGAAGGTGGGGCGGCCCCCGCGTGAGGTGGCCCAGATCCTCTCCCAGCGGCTGTCCGAGGTGCCGGGGGTCAGGTCCGTGGACGTCGCGGGCCCGGGGTTCCTGAACATCACGCTCGACGCCGCGGCGGCCGGCGAGCTCGCCCAGTCGATCGTGGCGCAGGGAAGCGCCTTCGGCACCGCCGACGCGCTCGCGGGCACCACCATCAACCTGGAGTTCGTCTCCGCCAACCCCACGGGCCCCATCCACCTGGGCGGCACCCGCTGGGCCGCGGTGGGGGACTCGCTGGCCCGCGTGCTGAGCGCGCAGGGCGCGGACGTGGTGCGCGAGTACTACTTCAACGACCACGGCACCCAGATCGACCGCTTCGCCCGCTCCCTGCTGGCCCGCGCCCGCCAGGAGGCGGCCCCGGAGGACGGCTACGGCGGGCAGTACATCTCCCAGATCGCCGACCAGGTGCTCGCACAGTACCCGGACGCGCTGCAGTCGGAGGACCCGCAGGAGGTCTTCCGGGCGGCGGGCGTTGAGCTGATGTTCGAGCAGATCAAGTCCTCGCTGCACGAGTTCGGGGTGGACTTCGACGTCTTCTTCCACGAGAACTCGCTGTTCGAGGGCGGGCAGGTGGAGACCCTCCTGGAGCAGCTGCGCTCCTCGGACTCCCTCTACTTCGAGGACGGCGCGTGGTGGCTGCGCTCCACGGACCACGGGGACGACAAGGACCGCGTGGTCATCAAGTCGGACGGCAACGCCGCCTACATCGCGGGTGACATCGCCTACTTCAAGAACAAGCGGGACCGCGGCGCGGACCTCTGCATCTACATGCTGGGCGCGGACCACCACGGCTACGTGGCCCGGCTCAAGGCCGCCGCGGCCGCCCTGGGGGACTCCCCGGAGGCCGTGGAGGTGCTGATCGGGCAGATGGTCAACCTCGTGAAGGACGGCACCGCGGTGCGGATGTCCAAGCGCGCCGGCACCGTGGTGACCATGGAGGACCTCGTGGAGGTCGTGGGCGTGGACGCCGCGCGCTACTCGCTCACGCGCTACTCGGTGGACTCGAACATCGACATCGACCTGGACGTGCTCACCCGCCGCTCCAACGAGAACCCCGTGTTCTACGTCCAGTACGCGCACGCCCGCACGTGCGCCGTCGCCCGCAACGCCGAGGCCGCGGGCGTCCGCCGCACGGCCGAGGACGGCACCCCGCAGTTCGACGCCGCCCTGCTCGAGCACGCGCGCGAGGCGGACCTGCTGGCCGCGCTCGGGCAGTACCCCTCCGTGGTGGCCCAGGCGGCGTCCTTCCGTGAGCCGCACCGCGTGGCGCGCCACCTCGAGGCCCTCGCGGGCGCCTACCACCGCTGGTACGACGCGTGCCGCGTGACCCCGCAGGGTGACGGACCGGTGGAGCTCGTGCACCACACCCGGCTGTGGCTCAACGACGCCGTGCGGCAGGTGCTGGCCAACGGGCTGGACCTGCTGGGCGTCTCAGCACCCGAGAGGATGTGATCCGGTGAGCGAGACGAGCACCGAGCACCCCCTGGCCCCGGCGTGGCTGCGGGCGCCCGAGGACCCCGCCACGCTCGACCCTGCGGTCTTCACGTCCCAGTACACCCGGGATGCGGCCGGGTGCGTCACCGTGGACTCCGTGCCCGTCACGGAGCTCGCCGAGCGCTTCGGCTCCCCGAGCTACGTGGTCTCCGAGGCCACGTTCCGCGCGCGGGCCCGCTCCTTCCGCGAGGCCTTCGAGGTCGCGCTGCGTCCACTGGGCGTGGACGTGGCCGTGTACTACGCCTCCAAGGCGCTGCTGAACACCGCGGTGGCGGGGTGGGCCGTGGCCGAGGGACTGAACGTCGACACCGCGTCCGGTGGTGAGCTGGCCGTGGCCCTCGCCGCCGGAGTGCCCGGGGAACGGATCGCGCTGCACGGCAACAACAAGTCCGCCGAGGAGCTCTCCCTGGCCCTGCGCTCGGGCGTGGGCCGGATCGTGGTGGACTCGCTCGCCGAGATCGAGCTGCTGGCCGGGCTCGCCCGCGAGCACGGCCTGCGGGCCCCGGTGATGATCCGGGTGACCCCGGGTGTGCACGCCTCCACGCACGAGTTCATCGCCACCGCCCACGAGGACCAGAAGTTCGGGCTCTCGCTGAACGCGGCGGCCGACGGCGAGGACTCGCCCGCGCTGCAGGCCGTGGCGGCGTGCCTCGACGCCGCGGCCGCGCTCGAGCTGCGCGGGCTGCACTGCCACATCGGCTCCCAGATCTTCGCCGCCGAGGGCTTCGGCCAGGCGGCCCAGCGCGTCCTGGAGCTGCGGGAGACCGTGGCGCGGCGGTGGGAGCTCGTGCTGCCCGAGATCGACCTGGGCGGGGGCCACGGCGTCGCCTACACCGCGGCGGACTCCCCGCGCGACGTCGCGGCGATCGCCGCGGACCTCGCGCCCCTGCTCGCGGCCGCCTTCGAGGCCTCCGAGCTGCCCGTGCCCCACCTGTCCTTCGAGCCGGGCCGCTTCATCGCGGGCCCCTCCGGGTGCACCGTCTACACCGTGGGCACCGTCAAGACCGTCACCGTGAGCCCCGGCGTGCAGCGCCGCTACGTCTCGGTGGACGGAGGGATGAGCGACAACGCCCGCCCGGTGCTCTACGACGCCGACTACACCGCCGTGCTCGCCAACCGGGTCTCCGAGGCGGCCCCGGTGCTCTCCCGCGTGGTGGGCAAGCACTGCGAGTCCGGGGACGTGGTGGTCAAGGACGTGTACCTGCCCGGTGACGTCCGCGCCGGGGACCTCCTGGTGGTGCCCGTGACCGGCGCGTACTGCTGGTCGCTCGCGAGCAACTACAACTGGCTCCCGCGGCCCGGCATCGTGGCGGTGGACCCCTCGGGCCGCGCGCACGAGATCGTGCGCCGCGAGAGCGTCACGGACCTGCTCGCCCGTGACACCGGTGCACCACGACCCTGACCCCACGATCCCGGCGCACAACTGCGCACCACCGCAGCCGAAGGAGCACCGCACCATGAACACCGCACCCGCGAGCGAGACCCCTGTCCTGAGAGTCGGTCTGCTGGGCGCCGGGACCGTGGGGTCCCAGGTGGCCCACGTGCTCCTCACCCGCGCGGAGGAGCTCGCCCTGCGCACCGGCGTGCGCCTGGAGCTGTCCGGGATCGCCGTGCGGGACGTGCACGCCACGCGGGACGTCGAGCTCCCCCCACAGCTGCTCACCACGGACGCGGACGCCGTGATCGACGGCGCCGACGTCGTCGTGGAGCTGACCGGCGGCATCGAGCCCACCCGCACGCGTGTGCTGCGGGCCCTGGGTGCCGGGAAGTCCGTGATCACGGGCAACAAGGCGCTGCTCGCGGAGTCCGGGCGGCAGCTGCAGGACGCCGCCGCGGCGTCGGGCGCGCAGCTGTCCTACGAAGCGGCGGTGGCCGGGGCCATCCCGATCGTGCGCCCCATGCGGGACTCGCTCGCGGGCGACCGCGTGGAGCGGTTCCTGGGCATCATGAACGGCACCACCAACTTCGTGCTGGACCAGATGGACTCCACCGGCGCCGCGTTCGACGACGCCCTCGCCGAGGCCCAGCGCCTGGGCTACGCGGAGGCGGACCCCACCGCGGACGTCGAGGGTCACGACGCCGCCGCCAAGACCGCGGTGCTCGCGTCCCTCGCGTTCCACTCCAGCTACACGATCACGGACGTGCACTGTGAGGGCATCGCCGGTGTGACCGCCGAGGACGTGGCGGCCGCGAAGGAGGCCGGCTACGTGATCAAGCTGCTCTCCGTGGGGGAGCGCTGCGGGGACGGGGTCAACCTGCGGGTCAACCCGGTGATGATTCCGCGCGAGCACGTGCTCGGCGGCGTGCGCGGAGCGTACAACGCGGTGTTCGTGGAGGCCGCCGCCGCGGGCTCCCTCATGTTCTACGGCCAGGGCGCCGGCGGGGAGCCCACGGCGTCCGCGGTGCTGGGAGACCTCGTCTCTGCGGCCCGGGCCATCGCACTGGGCGCCCAGGGCATCCCGCTGGCCGACTACGCGGCACTGCCCGCCGTGAGCATGGACGACGTCACCACGAAGCTCGCCGTCACCCTGGCCGTGTCCGACCGGCTGGGCGTCCTGGCGCGGCTCGCCCAGGTCTTCGCGGACCACGGGGTCTCCATCTCCACGATGCAGCAGACCGAGGACCCGCGCACCACCGAGACCTCCCTCCTGCGCCTGGTCACCCACACGGGGCGCCACGCGGACCTGATGGCCACCGTGGCGGCCCTGCGGGGTCTGCCGGTGGTCCGGGACGTGGTCTCCGTGACCCCCGTGGAGTCCGGCGAGGGCGCCCAGGCGGGGGCCGGGGACTGACCCGCGGGCCGGGCGCCCCTGCCGGGGCGGGCACACGACACACGAACACTCGATCCGAGGAGCACACGGCATGGCACACGTCTGGCAGGGCGTCATCAACGAGTACAGGGACCGGCTGCCCGTGACGGAGCAGACCGAGGTGGTCACCATGGGCGAGGGCGGCACGCCGCTGATCCGCGCCCGGGCGCTGTCCGAGCTCACGGGCTCCACGGTCTGGCTCAAGTTCGAGGGCATGAATCCCACGGGCTCGTTCAAGGACCGCGGCATGACCATGGCCATCACCAAGGCCAAGGAGGCCGGGGCCCAGGCCGTGGTGTGCGCCTCCACGGGCAACACCTCCGCCTCGGCCGCCGCGTACGCGAAGCAGGCGGGCATGCGCAGCGCGGTGCTCGTGCCGGAGGGCAAGATCTCCCTGGGGAAGATGTCCCAGGCGGTGGCCCACGGCGCGGACATCATCCAGATCGACGGGAACTTCGACAACTGCCTGGAGGTGGCGCGCAAGCTCTCGGAGTCCTACCCGGTGTTCCTGGTGAACTCGGTGAACCCGTACCGCATCGAGGGGCAGAAGACCGCGGCCTTCGAGGTGGTGGACACCCTGGGCGATGCCCCGGACATCCACGTGCTGCCCGTGGGCAACGCCGGGAACATCACGGCGTACTGGAAGGGCTACCGCGAGTACGCCCAGGACACCCCCGCCACTTCGGGGGAGATCCTGCCCGCTGTCGCCACGCACACCCCGGCCATGTGGGGCTTCCAGGCCGAGGGCGCTGCGCCCCTCGTGCTGGGCCACCCCGTGACCGAGCCCGAGACCATTGCCACGGCCATCCGGATCGGTAACCCCGCGTCCTGGGACACCGCCGTGGCCGCGCGGGACGAGTCCGGCGGGCTCATCGACTCCGTGTCGGACGACGAGATCCTCGCGGCCCACCGGTGGCTGTCCTCCCGGGAGGGCGTGTTCGTGGAGCCGGGCTCCGCCGCGAGCGTGGCCGGGCTGCTCCAGAAGGCCCGGGCGGGCGAGGTGCCGGAGGGCAAGACCATCGTCGCGACCGTCACCGGCCACGGCCTGAAGGACCCGCAGTGGGCGGTCAAGGGGGCCGAGGCGGAGGACCCGCACGCCGCTGAGCCCCGCCGGGTGCCGTTCGACGTGGTGCCGGTGGCCGCGGCCCTCGGTCTCGAGTGAGCGGGCGCGCCGTGCACGGGACACCCCCACCGGCTGCGGCACCCGTGGGCACCGCCGTGCGCGTCACGGTCCCCGGTTCCTCGGGCAACGTGGGCCCGGGCTTCGACTCGCTGGGCCTGGCACTGGGCCACTACGACACGCTGCAGGTCACGCGCATCGAGCGCGGCCTGGAGTTCGAGCTCTCCGGGGAGGGCGCGGCGGACGTCCCGCGCACGGCCGAGCACCTGGTGGTCCGCGCCATGCAGGCCGCGTACGACGCCGCGGGGGCCGGTTCCCTGCCCCCCGTGCGGATCACCGCGCGCAACACGATCCCGCACGGCCGCGGCATGGGATCCTCCGCCTCGGCCGTGGTGGCGGGCGTGCTGGCGGGCAACGCCCTGCTGCCCGAGGAGCGGCGCCTGGGCGCGGACGACGTCCTGCAGGTGTGCTCCCGGCTGGAGGGCCACCCGGACAACGTGGCCCCCACGCTGCTGGGCGGGCTGACGGTGAGCTGGGAGGACGGCGGCCGCTTCCACACCGTGCCCGTGCGGGTGCACCCGGACGTGGTGCCCGTGGTGGCCGTGCCGGACTTCGAGGTGGCCACCTCCGTGGCCCGGGGGCTGCTGCCCGGGACCGTGGCCCACCACGACGCCGCGGTCAACGCCGGGCGCGCCGCACTCGTGGTCGCCGCCCTGGGACAGCGCCCCGACCTGCTGCTGGACGCCACCTTCGACCTGCTCCACCAGCCCTACCGCGCGCAGGCTATGGCACCCAGCTGGGAGCTCGTGACCCGCCTGCGCGAGCGCGGTCACGCGGCGCTGATCTCGGGGGCCGGGCCCACGGTGCTCACGCTCGCGAACGGTGCCGAGCGGGCGCGTGCGGCGCAGGAGGCGATCCGGGAGATCACGGGTGGAGCGGCGTCGTCGGCGGGGGTGCACGGGGGAGCGCCTGTGGCGTGGCGCGTCCAGGTCCTCCGGGTTCCGGCCGAGGGTGCTAAAGTGGAGACATCCACGCAATAGGCCCCGGGTTCGCCTCCGCCTCACGGACGGCGCAGCCCCGCAGTTGAGCCCCGTGCGCAGTGATTCACCGCAGGTGTTCGAAGGCGTCGCCTCTCTGCGATCTTCTCCCGTGCAAGACCAGCCACCTCTGTGATGCGGCGCTCCGGTCCCGCGGGGGATCCGGGGGACTTCATTGCCGATCACGCGTGCTCCTCGCGCGTATCACCCGTGGCCCGCCGAGGCGGCCCACACCCACATCGTCGGGTTGCTGGCGATCTGAATGCCGCAGCCCCCATCCGAGTCAGAAGGAACCTTCGTGACAGAATCCACCGCCCCCGAACAGGGAACGGACAACTCCACCGCCCAGAGCACCGGCCTCTCCGGCCTCAAGCTCGCGCAGCTGCAGGCGCTCGCCGGGCAGCTGGGCATCACGGGCGCGCGCCGCATGCGCAAGTCGCTGCTGGTCGAGGCCATCGAGGCGCACCAGCGCGGCGGCGCGGTCGCCGAGCGCGACAAGGCCGTGGAGGAGAAGATCGAGCAGACCGCTCGCAAAGCCTCCCAGCGCCACACCCCCTCCGGCGCGGAGCACTCCGGCGACGACGCCGCCCAGGGATCCGAGGACCGCTCCGGCGACACCTCGGGCGAGAACGAGTCCGGTGAGCAGGGCGCCAAGCGCCAGAGCGGCTCGCGCCGCTCTCGCCGGGCCACCGCGTCCGGCAGCGGTGAGCGACGCAACGAGCAGTCCTCCGAGGACAAGGCGCAGAACGAGTCCGACACGGACACCGCCTCCGGCAACTCCCAGCAGAGCGGCTCCGACTCCGCGGAGGAGCCCAAGGACGGCTCCGGGCGTGGCGGGCGCAACCAGCGTGGCCGCAACAACCGCGGCGAGAAGTCCTCCCAGCAGGAGCAGGACGGCTCGGGCCAGAACGCGCAGAACGGCCGGTCCGGGGAGAACCAGCGGGACAGCAGGCGCGACGAGAAGTCCGAGGGCGGCCGCGGCCGGAACCAGCAGAAGGACAACGCCGGATCCAAGGACTCCCGCGACGGGAGGGACGGTGGCGACAACGGCCAGGAGGGCCAGAACCGCAACGAGCGCCGCAACCGCAACGACCGCGGCAACGACGGCGAGAGCGGTTCACGCCGCAACCGCCGCAACCGCAACCGGAACGACCGCAACGACCGTGGCGAGCGCGGGGACCGCAACGACCGCAACGAGCGGCGCAACCGCCGCAACCGCAACAACGGTCCGGACGTGGACGACGTGGAGATCACCGAGGACGACGTCCTGCTGCCCGTGGCCGGCATCCTGGACGTGCTCGACAACTACGCGTTCGTGCGCACCTCCGGCTACCTGCCGGGCCCTTCGGACGTCTACGTGAGCCTTTCGCAGGTCAAGAAGAACAACCTGCGCAAGGGCGACGCCGTGGTCGGCGCCATCCGCGCCCCCCGCGAGGGGGAGCAGCACAACAGCTCCCGCCAGAAGTTCTCCGCCCTGGTCCAGCTGACCACGGTCAACGGCCGCAAGCCGGAGGAGAACAAGGAGCGGGTGGAGTTCAGCAAGCTCGTGCCGCTGTACCCCCAGGAGCGCCTGCGCCTGGAGACCGATCCCAAGAAGATCGGCCCGCGCGTGGTGGACCTCGTGGCTCCCATCGGCAAGGGCCAGCGCGGCCTGATCGTCTCCCCGCCCAAGGCCGGCAAGACGCTCATGCTGCAGTCGATCGCCAACGCGATCACCACGAACAACCCCGAGGTGCACCTCATGATGGTGCTCGTGGACGAGCGACCCGAAGAGGTCACGGACATGCAGCGCACGGTCAAGGGTGAGGTCATCGCCTCCACCTTCGACCGCCCCGCGGACGACCACACCACGGTGGCCGAGCTCGCGATCGAGCGCGCCAAGCGTCTCGTGGAGATGGGCATGGACGTGGTGGTCCTGCTGGACTCCATGACCCGCCTGGGCCGCGCGTACAACCTCTCGGCCCCCGCCTCCGGTCGCATCCTCTCCGGTGGTGTGGACTCCGCCGCCCTGTACCCGCCCAAGAAGTTCTTCGGTGCCGCGCGCAACATCGAGAACGGCGGCTCGCTCACCATCCTGGCCACCGCGCTCGTGGAGACCGGCTCCAAGATGGACGAGGTCATCTTCGAGGAGTTCAAGGGCACCGGCAACATGGAGCTGCGGCTCTCCCGCCAGCTCGCGGACCGTCGGATCTTCCCCGCCGTGGACGTCAACTCCTCGGGCACCCGACGCGAGGAGAACCTGCTGTCCTCCGAGGAGATCAAGATCATGTGGCGCCTGCGCCGCGTGCTCTCCGGTCTGGAGCAGCAGCAGGCCCTGGAGCTGCTCACGAGCAAGCTGCGGGACACGCAGTCCAACGCGGAGTTCCTGCTGCAGGTCCAGAAGACCACGCTGGCCGGCCACTAGCGGCTCGCGGGCGCCGCCCGGCGCCGCAGCACGTCCACCCGTCGAGAAGGAGAGCATCCCATGTCCGATCCCGTTCAGCCGCTGCTGGACGAGCACGCCCAGCTGCAGCGCGAACTGGCGGACCCCGCCGTGCACGCGGACGCGGGGCGGGCCCGGAAGCTGGGGCGGCGCTACTCGGAACTCAACGGCATCGTGGAGGCGCACCGCCGGGTGGAGCGGCTCTCCGAGGACCTCGAGGCGGCGCGCGAGCTCGGGAGCATGGACCCCGAGCTCGCGGCCGAGGTCGCGCCCCTCGAGGAGGAGCTCGGCACGGCCCGGGAGGCCCTGCGCCGCAAGCTCGTGCCGCGTGACCCGGACGACGGCCGCAACGTGATCCTCGAGGTCAAGGCCGGGGAGGGCGGGGACGAGTCCGCGCTGTTCGCGGGAGACCTGCTGCGCATGTACATGCGCTTCGCCGAGCAGTCCGGGCTCAAGACCGAGATCCTCTCCTCGACCCCCACCGAGCTGGGCGGCTACAAGGACGTCCAGCTCGCGGTCAAGGGCAGCTCCACGGATCCGTCCGAGGGTGCGTGGGCCCGGTTCAAGTACGAGGGCGGGGTGCACCGCGTCCAGCGCGTGCCCGTGACCGAGTCCCAGGGCCGGGTGCACACCTCAGCTGCGGGTGTCCTCGTGTTCCCCGAGGTGGACGAGCCGGACGAGATCGACATCAGCCAGAACGACCTCAAGATCGACGTCTACCGCTCCTCGGGCCCCGGGGGCCAGTCCGTGAACACCACGGACTCGGCGGTGCGCATCACCCACGTGCCCACGGGCATCGTCGTCTCCATGCAGAACGAGAAGTCGCAGCTGCAGAACCGTGAGGCCGCGATGCGCGTGCTGCGCGCCCGGCTGCTCGCGCACCAGCAGGAGCAGATCGACGCCGAGAACGCCGCGGCCCGCAAGTCCCAGGTGCGCACCGTGGACCGTTCCGAGCGGATCCGCACGTACAACTTCCCGGAGAACCGGATCGCGGACCACCGCACGGGCTACAAGGCCTACAACCTGGACCACGTGCTGGACGGCGCGCTGGAACCGGTCATCGCCTCCGCGGTGGAGCTCGACGAGCGGCACCGGCTGGAGCAGCTGGGCCAGGACTCCGCGGCGCAGGGGTCCGCGGGCCGGAAGAGCTGATCCCGTGCCGGACACGCTCGCCCAGGCCCTCGCGTGGGGCCGCGCCGAGCTGGCCCGCGCGGGTGTGGGCTCCCCGGACGCCGACGCCGCCCTGCTCGCCGCCCACGTGCTGGGCCTCTCCCGCGGGGACACCGAGGCCCGGGCCATCCTGGGCGCACCGGAGCCCACCGGGTACCGGGACCTCGTGCGGCGGCGGGCCGGGCGTGAGCCGTTGCAGCACATCACCGGCACGGCGCCGTTCCGCCAGCTCGACCTCGCGGTGGGCCCGGGTGTCTTCGTGCCGCGGCCGGAGACGGAGCTGCTCGTGCAGCTCGCCCTGGACCACGCCCACGCGTGGCGCGAAGCGGGGGAGCTGCACCCCGCCGTGATCGACCTGGGGACGGGGAGCGGTGCGATCGCGCTGGCCGTGGCCACCGAGGACCCCGCGTGCCGGGTCACGGCCGTGGAACGCGAACCCGCCGCTCTGGAGTGGACCCGGCGCAACCTGGCGGGCACCGCCGTACGGCTGCTGGAGTGCGACTACCGGGACGTGACCCCGGAGGCGGCAGGCCGTTTCCGCGTGGTCGTGACCAATCCGCCGTACGTTCCGGACCGCGAGATCCCCGAGGATCCCGAGGTGCGCGACTACGATCCGCCCACTGCCCTGTACGGCGGGGACGGTGCGGGGATGCGCCTGCCGTGCGCCGCCATGGACACGGCGCTGCGCGTGCTGCGCCCGGGTGGATCGTTCATCATGGAGCACGCGGAGTCCCAGGTCCATCTGGTGGCGCACGCGCTGGCGGAGCGGGGTTTCCGGGACGTCGAGCTGCACCACGACCTCACCGGCCGGCCACGCGCCACCACGGCCGTGCTGGCCGGGACCCGCACCTGAGCCCGCGGGCCGCGACCCACCCGCCTCCCCGCGGGTCGGGTCGGGAGAGGCAGTGCTGCGGGCGCGCGGCCACCGGACCGGGCGGTCCTACGACTGCTGGTGCGCCACCGACGGGCCCTGAACCGGGCCGGCGCACCACGACGACAGACGAGACGAGCAGAGGAGAGACCCGTGAGCGACATCGTGTCCTGCGGCACCGAACAGGAACTGGAGACCGCCGTGGCCGAGGCCGCGCGGGTCGTGGCGGACGGCGAGTGCATCGTGCTGCCCACGGACACCGTGTACGGGATCGGCTGCGACGCCTTCTCGGCCCCCGGCGTCCAGGGGCTCCTGGCCGCCAAGGGCCGCACGCGGGAGATGCCACCCCCCGTGCTGATCTCCCGTCCCGAGGTCATGGCCGGTCTCGCGGACCAGGTCTCCGACGACGCCCGCGCCCTCGCGGACGCCTTCTGGCCTGGAGCGCTCACCCTCGTGTGCTGGGCGCAGCCCTCGCTCGGGTGGGACCTCGGGGAGACCCACGGCACCGTGGCCCTGCGCGCCCCGGACGACGCCGTGACCCGCGCCGTCCTCGAACGCGTGGGCCCCATGGCGGTCTCCTCCGCCAACCGCACGGGCCTGCCCGCCGCGCGCACGGCCCACGCCGCCCGGGAGATGCTGCAGGATCGGGTGGGCCTCTACCTGGACGACGGCGCCCGGCCGACCACGGCCCTGCCCGACGACGTGCGGGACGCCGCCTCCACGATCGTGGACTGCACGGGGGAGACCCCGGTGGTGCTGCGCCACGGCGCCATCTCCCTGCACCGGCTGCGGGAGGTGGTCCCCACGGTGCACGGCGGTGCGGACGACGCCGCGCCGGCACCGGAGCCGGACCCCGCACCGGAGCCGGACCCCGCTGCGGACCAGGTTTCCGCGGTGGATCGGGCCGGGACCGCGGCCCCGTCCACGCCGGGGGACGCGGTGTCCGACGACGAGGTCATCGCCTCGATGGTCCGCGACGCCTCCGCGCCCCCCGCGGGGGACGTGGACCAGGCGCGCGACCGTTCCCGGCACGCCGAACCCCGCTGGGAGGGCACGAGCGCCCTGAGCATGGCGGACGCCCGGCGCCTCGTCGGCGGGGACACCCCCGCGGACCGCGGCTGAGGCACCGCCCCTCGTGCCGTGCCGCGCCGACCCCCAGGGACGCCAGCGCGCGGCCCGGCGGTGCGGCCACGGGACGGTCGGACGAGAACGGGCCCACTCCCGGGCGCAACGCGTGGAGCGCTGCGGGACCCGGGGTGGGCCCGTCGTCGTCGTTCTGGGTGGGGACGCTCAGCGACCGAGCGCGAGGTGCGCCTGGCGGAGCACCTCCTGGACGTGGGGCTCGGGCAGGATGCCGTTCTCGTGGGCCCAGCCCGGGACCTGGCGCTGACCGAACCAGGTGACCTCGAGGCGTCGGATCAGCCCCGCCCAGCGGTGTCCTGCCACGCTCGACGCGAAGCGCGCGGAGGCGAGCGCCGCGCGGCAGAACCACGCGGGAAGGGACAGCGGTTCGCGGCGCCCCGCGTCGCGCAGGACGGAGGCCGTGGTGGCGCCCTCCCACGGCTGCAGGATCACGGGCGGCAGGGGGCGGGGGAACTCGCCCACGGCCACGGTGAACTGGGCCAGCGCCGTCACGGACGTCACCGGGGTGGGGGAGGAACCGTCGCCGGCCACCGAGCTCAGGGGCGAGGACGCGAAGCGCGCGAGCATCCGCGTGGTGCGCCGCTCGCTGCCCATCACCGAGGTGGCGCGGATGACCGCGATCTCGGGGGCGCTGTCCTCGGTGCGCCAGTCGGAGTGCAGGCGGTAGAGGGCCGACTCGCCCAGGGCCTTGGAGAAGGAGTACGGGGAGAACGGCTCGGTGCGGATGGACTCGTCCAGCACGGGAGCGTCCGCCTGCACGGACGCGGAGCTCATGTGGATGACCCGGCGCACGCCCGTGCGGTGCGCGGCCAGGGCCACGAGCACGGGCAGCAGGGCGTTGGCCCCGGTGAGGGACTGCTGGTGGGTCTGGTCCGGGGCGGCGAGCCCGGCGGCGTTGACCACGGTGTGGGCTCCGGCAAAGGACTCCGCGAGGTAGTCGATCACGGACTCCAGCCGCTCGGCGTGCTCCACGAGGTGGTGGACGGTGGTGGCCTGCGAGGCCAGCCGGGGCGAGGCCACCGGGGTGACCGGGATGTCCCGGGACTGCAGGGCCGTGGTGATGGCGGAACCGATGAAACCCGTGGCGCCGAGAACGCGCCAGCTGTGAACCGTCACTGTGTGTCTCCTCCCGTGGTGGTGGCTCCATCGTACGGTAGCGCCCCGGCCCGGGGCCGGGGTGGTCCGGCGGCCCGTGACCGGTGCACGGGTGCCCGGTGTCCCCTCCCAGTGTCCCCCGAGGGGTCGTTGATAGACTCCGGGAGTTCACCGGCCGAGCGGTCCCCCGGGACCGTTGCGGCGCGGCGGCAACCATCACCGGCACATCACCAGTCGTCTCGGGAGCGTCATGACGGAAACCAGTTCGAGGGCCACCGACCGCTCCGGGGCCGCTGTGGGAGTTGCCTGCGTCACGCAGGACCGTCCCGGGGACGTGGACACCCTGATCGACGCCCTGCGCTCCCAGACGGATCCGGTCGCCAGTCTGAGCCTCGTGGACGCGGGGCGCGCCCCGCTGGACGAGGAGCGGCTGCGCGAGCGAATCGGCGGCGCCTTCGAGCTGCACTACCGCCGCTCGGTGGCCAACCTGGGCGGCGCGGGCGGTTTCGCGCTGGCCATCCTCACGGCGCTGTCCACCGGGGCGAAGCAGGTGTGGCTCATGGACGACGACGCCCACCCCGAGGACCCGGACTGCCTGCGGGTGCTCCGCGCCGCCGCCGAGCAGCGGGGGCTCGCGGTGGTGTCCCCCCTGATCGTGGCCCCCCAGGACCACGAGCTGCTGGCCTTCCCGTTCCGGCTCGAGGGCGGGATCACCCACCGCCGTGCCGACCTCGTGCTCCTGGGGTTCCTGGACTCCTACGCCAACTTCTTCAACGGTGCACTCGTGGACGAGTCCGTGTTCTTCACCGTGGGCCTGCCGGACCTCAAGCTGTTCCTGCGCGGGGACGAGGTGGACTTCCTGGTGCGGCTGCGCAGGAGCGGGCTGCCCTTCGGCACCGTGACCACCACGGCCGTGTCCCACCCCCCGGGGTGGGAGGAGGAGCACGTGGTCGTCCCCGGCAGGCTGCAGGTGCTCATCCCCCCGGGGGACTTCAAGCAGCGCCACTTCTTCCGCAACCGCGGCTACGTCTCCTGGCACTACAAGCGCGTGGTCCAGCTGGGCGCGGACGCGATCGGCTATCCCGCGCACTACCTCAAGAACCGGGACATCGCGGGGCTTCTCCGCTGGGCGCGGCTCTACACGGACGGCATGCGCGGGCGGGGTTTCGGTGGGCCTCGCTGAGCCGCTGGACCCCCGGTCCTTCCCGGTGCCGTTCTCGGTGCTGATGCCCGTCTACCGTGCGGACACGCCCGAGCGGATCCGGCGCGCGGTGGAGTCCAACACGGTGGAGCAGACCCGGCCGCCGGCCGAGGTGCTGATCGTCCGTGACGGCCCCGTGCCGGCGCCCGTGCAGGCGGAGCTGGACCGGCTCGCCTCGGAGTCCCCGGTGCCCGTGCGCCTGCTCGAACTGCCCGGGAACCGCGGTCTGGCGCACGCGCTGCGGCTGGCGCTGCCCGAGTGCGAGCACGACGTCGTGGCGCGGGCGGACGCGGACGACGTCGCCTACCCCCGGCGCTTCGAGACGCAGCTGCCGGTCGTCGAGGACGGTGCGGACGTCGTCGGGGCCTCCATGCACGAGATCGGCGACGACGAGACGAGCCCCGTGGCCCTGCGCTCAGCCCCTGTGGGCGCCGAGCGGATCGCCGCGGTGAGCCGCCGCCGCAACCCGCTGTCCCACCCCACCGTGGTGCTGCGCCGCAGCGCGGTGGACGCCGTGGGCGGCTACGAGGACGTGCCCATGGCCGAGGACTACTGGCTGTGGGCCCGGCTGCTGCACGCCGGCGCGGACGTCCGCAACGTCGCCGAGCCGCTCGTGGGCTACCGGATCTCCGCAGGCTCGTACGAGCGCCGCGGCGGCTACCGCGTGCTGCGCGCCGAGCTCGGCCTGCAGGCCCGGTTGCGGGAGCTGGGCCACGTGGGGTTCCTACAATGGGTCACGAACGTCATGGTGCGCGGTGGCTACCGGTTCGTGCCCCTGCGGGTGCGCGAGACGGCGTACCGGCTCATGGTGGGCCGCCGCAACGGCTGATCCGCGCACCCCGAAAGGACTTCCCACCCATGGTCAACCCCGTCACCCCCACACCCCGAGCGGACAAGCCGGTCGCGTGGCTGTGGATCCAGATGATCCTGGACTCCGTCGCCTGGATCGTGGCGCTGTGGGTGGCCGTGCTGCTGCGCTTCGAGCTGCACATCGAGCTCGTCTCGGTGGGCGGGGTGGTGCTCGCGTGCCTCGTGGCGGTGGTGCTGCAGCTGCTCGTGGGCTTCTCGTTCGCCCTCTACAAGGGGCGCTACTCGTTCGGCAGCTTCGACGAGGCCAAGCTGCTGGTGGTCGTCACGGTCATCGTCACCCTGCTGCTCGAGGGCGTGCTGCTCGTCCTCGGCGTCTCCCTGCGGATACCGCGCTCGCTGGGGTTCATCGCGTTCCCGTTCGCGTGCCTGCTCATGGCGGCGTTCCGCTACCTCAAGCGCATGTACCAGGAGTCCACGGCCAAGCCCGGTGACCAGGCGCAGCACGTGGTGGTCTTCGGTGCGGGGGCGCTGGGCACGTTCCTGGTGCACCGCATGATGCAGGACCCGGCCTCCGGGTTCCTCCCGGTGGCCCTGCTGGACGACGACCCCGCGAAGAAGCACCTGCGGATCTCCTCCGTCCAGGTGATGGGCACCCTGCACGACGCCGCCTCCGTCCTGGAGCACACGCGTGCCGGGGTGCTCATCGTCGCCATCTCTGACCCGGACCCCCGCACGATGCGCCGCGTCTCTGACGCCGTGGAGGGCACGGGGACCCGTGTGATGACGGTGCCGCCGCTCAGCGAGATGCTGACCGGCGCCCACCAGAGCATGGACCTGCGGGACATCTCCATGGAGGACCTCATCGGCCGGCGTCCCGTGGACATCCACGTGGAGGCGATCGCGGGGTACGTCACGGGCAAGCGGGTGCTGGTCACCGGCGCCGGCGGCTCCATCGGCTCGGAGCTGTGCCGCCAGCTCGTGGGCTTCGAGCCCGCCGAGCTGATCATGGTGGACCGGGACGAGACCGGGCTGCAGACCACCCAGATCTCCATCACGGGCCGCGGCCTGCTGGACGGCAACGACACCGTGCTGTGCGACATCCGGGACGCGGAGTCCGTCACCACGGTGTTCGAGCAGCGCCGCCCGCAGGTGGTGTTCCACGCCGCCGCGCTGAAGCACGTGTCCCTGCTGGAGCAGTACCCGGACGAGGCGTGGAAGACCAATGTGATGGGCTCGCTCAACGTGCTCAGCGCCGCCGCCGCAGTGGACGTGGACGTCTTCGTGAACATCTCCACGGACAAGGCCGCGAACCCCACCACGGCGCTGGGCCACTCCAAGCGCGTGGCGGAGAAGCTCACCGCATGGACGGGGGACCGCACGGGCAAGCGCTACGCGTCGGTGCGCTTCGGCAACGTCTTCGGCTCGCGCGGGTCCATGCTCCCGCTGTTCGCGGAGCAGATCCGGCAGGGCGGGCCCATCACGGTCACGCACCCGGAGGCCACCCGGTACTTCATGACCATCCCGGAGGCGTGCCAGCTCGTGATCCAGGCCGGGGCCATCGCCCGCGGGGGAGAGGTGCTCATCCTGGACATGGGCCAGCCCGTGCGGATCATGGACATCGCCCAGCGGCTGCGCTCGATGTCCGGGCGGGAGGACATCCGCATCGAGATCACGGGGCTGCGCCACGGCGAGAAGCTGCACGAGGACCTCATCGGCGCGGGAGAGACCGACGAGCGGCCGTTCCACCCGAAGATCTCCCACGCCAGGGCGGAACGGCTGGACCCCGCGAACCTGGACCGGCACGTGTGGAAGGTCCGCGGCGGAATGCTGTTCACCGGCTCCATCCCCACGGTGGCGGCGAGCACCCAGCCGAAGATCACGGACTTCTCCACCCCCCGCGCAGCGGAGTGCGGAAGCGCCTCCTCCCACCGCGCCCAGCACAGCGGCAGCACGACCACGGGCGCACGGACCACGGGTGCCCCGACCACGGGTGTCCAGGCTTCGTGCGCCCAGGGCTCGGACGCACCGGGCACCGGCGCCCGGGACTCGAACGGCTCCGTGCCGACCACCCCGGGGAGGGACTCGTGAGCGCGGTGCAGGCACTGTCCTCGGCGGTGGTCTCCGGCCCCGCACTCGTCCACGGCCCCGCGAGCCGGACGGACGGCGAGGCGCTGTCCACGCTGCTGCACCTGGCCCCCTGGACCCTGCTGCTCGCGTTCGTCCTCTCGGCCGTTCTCCCGTTCGCGGTCCGGCCGTGGCTCACGCGGTGGGGAGTCGTGGACATCCCCACGGAGCGCTCCTCCCACTCCCGTCCCGTGCTGCGCGGCATGGGTCTCGCGGTCGCGCTGTCCCTGCTGGCGACCTATGCCGCGGCCCTGCTGCTGGGCCTGATCCCCGTGGACCGCTCGATCGCGCTCGTGGTGCTCGCCATGATGGCGGGCAGTGCCGGCCTGGGGTGGGCCGAGGACTACCGCGGCATCTCGATCGGCGTGCGGCTCGCGGTGCAGGCGCTCATCGGGGCACTCGGCACCGCGGCACTGGTCGTCGCACTGGGAATCCCCGCGTGGTGGTGGCCCGTGGGGGTCGCCGCCACGGTCGCGTACATCAACATCGCCAACTTCATGGACGGCATCAACGGCATCTCGGGTCTCCACGGGGGAGCCGTGGGCCTGCTCTACGCGTGGGCCGGTGGCGTGAACGACATGCCCTGGCTCGTGTGCGCCGGTCTCGCGCTCGCCGGTGCGTTCCTCGGGTTCCTGCCGTGGAACCTGGGCCACGGCACGGTCTTCCTGGGCGACGTCGGCTCCTACGTCCTGGGCGGGTCGATCGCCGCCACCGCGATCGGCGCCTTCCTCTCGGGCGTGTACGTGGAGTACCTGCTGCCCCCGCTGCTCATCTACCTCGCGGACACCGCCGTGACCCTGGTGCTGCGCATCCGCCGCGGCGAGGTCTGGTACAAGCCGCACCGCCAGCACGCCTACCAGCGCCTCACGGACGTGGGCCTGTCCCACGTGCAGTCCGCACTGCTGGTCACCGCCGCCACGGTCCTCGTCAGTGTGATCTCGCTCTACGGACTGCGCGCCAACGGCACCGGCTCCGCCCTCGCGGGCCTCGCCGTGGTGCTCGTGGTCGTGGTGTACCTGATCCTGCCCGTGCTGCTCGCACGGCTCACCGGCCGCTCCCGGGGCACGGCCTCGTGAGACGGGGGGACCACGCGGCCCGCCCGGTTGCCGGGCCCCTCCCGGGGAACGCGGTCGTGCCGCCGGACGACGACGCCGCCCACGGGCTTCCCCACGCGGCGTCGGCCCCGGGGGCGGTTGACGCCGCGCCCGCCCCCGGGGCGGACACGGGACCGGCCGGGGGATACGGCAGGGGAGTGCGCTCCACGGCCGCTGCCGCGCTGCTCGCGGGCGCGGCCATGACGGGGGTGGCCTACCTCGTGGAGTGCGGAGATCCCGTCCGCTCGGCCCTGTTCGGTGTGGGCCTCGTGGCGCTCAGCTCCGCGGCCACCGCGCTCGTCTCCGCCCAGATGTTCCGCGGCGCGCCCGCGGCCACGGCGCCGGCGCTCGCGGCGCTGTACCTTCTCAAGGTGCTGGCGCTGGGATGGCTCCTGCTGGTGCCCGGCCCGCCGGACTGGCTCGTGCCGGGAGCCTTCGTCACCGGCGCCCTCGTGGCGCTGGTGGCCGCCACCGCGGTGTCCGCGGTCCTCGCCCGGCGGGTCTCGAACCGGCAGGCCCGCCTGCGTCCCGCACCGCCAGGACATGCCGAGCTCTCGGGTGTGCGTGACCAGGAGCAGCCGCCCCACCCCCGCCCGGAGGAGAGCGCATGACCCCGTCCCAGGACCCCGCCGACCGCGGAGCCGCACGCGGCCCGAGGCGTCTGGGGGAGAAGTACCGCGACGCCGCCCGCCAGGACACCCTCCACACCGCCGGGGAGCTCGTGGAACGGGGAGGACTGGCCGGAGGACTCGCCGTGCTGCTGTATGTCGTGGTCGGTGCGGCGTTTTGGAGTTTGATAGGCTGGCTCCTGGATCACCTGCTGGGAACACGGTGGATAGTGATCGCGGGAGCTGTGTTCGGAGCGTCCGCCGGGGTGTACCTCGGCTACCTGCACATGAGGGACGCACTGAACCGCAGCCACACCCCCGCAGACCCCGTCGGAGACAAGGATGTCGTCTGATCTGGGCCACCGCCCAGTGTGACCGGTCTGGATACCGCAGAAAGGACCCGTATTGAACCCCGCCCTGAGGATTCCGGCCGAATTCGTGGCCCCTTCCACGGAAGACATGCATCTTCCCCCGTTGTTCGAGGTGGGTTCCTTCGCCTTCGGTAAGCAGACCCTGCTGATCCTCCTCTCCGTGGTGCTGATCGCCGGGTTCTTCATGTTCGTGATCCGCCGCCGGGCCATGGTGCCCTCCAAGGGCCAGTTCCTGGGCGAGATGGGCTACGGCTTCGTCCGCAACCACCTGGGCCGCGACATCATCGGCGAGAAGGACTTCCGCCCGTTCGTGCCCCTGCTGTTCACCTTCTTCTTCTTCCTGCTGGTGAACAACCTCTTCGGGTCCATCCCGGTCCTGCAGCTGCCCACGTTCTCGCACCCGGGCTCGGCCTACATCCTGGCCGCCATCGCGTACGTCGTGTGGGTTGCGGTGGGCATCAGGCGCCACGGCCTCGGGCAGTTCATGGTCAAGATGACCATGCCCCCGAACGTCCCCAAGATCCTCTACGTGATCCTGATCCCCCTCGAGTTCCTCTCGAACCTGATCATCCGCCCCGTCACCCACGCGCTGCGTGTGTTCGCCACCATGTTCGCCGGCCACATGGCCATCATGGTCGCGGCCGCTCTCACGGCGTTCCTCGCCACCGAGGTGGGCGGCGTCCTGGGCGTCGGGGGATCCGTGTTCGGCATCGTCCTGGGACTCTTCATCTACTTCCTGGAGGTCCTCATCCAGGTCCTCCAGGCCTACATCTTCACCCTGCTGTTCGCCGTGTACGTTCAGGGCGCACTGCAGGAGGGGCACTAGCCCCACGAAGGAGCGTCGCCCTCGGGCCGCTCAGACTGACCATCGCCCGCTTACGATTCCCGTAACGGCACCACGGCCCGCACCCGCGGGCACCCAGAAAGGAAATATCCACAATGGAAGGTTCGCTTAGCGTCATCGGCTACGGTCTCGCTGCCATCGGCGGTGGCATCGGTGTGGGTCTCATCTTCGCTGCGTACATGCAGTCCGTGGCCCGCCAGCCCGAATCCCAGCGTGTCCTGCAGCCCATGCTGTTCATGGGCTTCGCCGTGGTCGAGGCCCTCGCCATCCTGGGCCTGGTTCTCGCGTTCATCAAGTAGGGCAAGGCCCATCGGACAAGCCCTAACTAGAGAACAGGAATCGCGCTCATGAACGCAATGGTGTTGGCAGCTGAGGGGTCGCAGAACCCCCTGATCCCCGACGTCTGGGAAATGCTGATCACCGGCATCGGGTTCGTGATTCTGCTCTTCATCGCGATCAAGTTCATCGTCCCGGCGTTCGAGAAGGTCTTCGCGGACCGCGCGAACGCCATCGAGGGTGGACTTGCCAAGGCCAGGGCCGCGCAGGCCGAGGCCAAGGCGGCTCGCGACGAGTACAACCAGCAGCTCGAAAGCGCCCGGCTCGAGGCCCAGAAGATCCGTGAGGAAGCCCGTTCCGAGGGCGAGAAGATCCTCGCGGACTTCAAGGACCGCGCCAACATGGAGTCGGCCCGGATCACCGAGAACGCCCACAAGGCCATCGAGGCCGAGCGTGCGGCGGCCGTGGTGTCCCTGCGCGACGAGGTCGGGACCCTGGCCACCCAGCTCGCGTCCAAGATCGTCGGGGAGTCCCTCGACGACGACGCCCGCGCCAACCGCGTGGTCGACCGGTTCCTCGCGGACCTGGACGCCGAGCAAGGTCGCACGGGAGCTGCACGGTAATGGCAGAAGCATCGAACGAACCCTTCCGTCCGCTCACCGTGGACGTGGACCGCTGGGCACAGTCCGCGAGCACCGGGACCTCTCGACAGCTGTTCGAGATCCTGGACATCGTGGACGGCAACGGTGCCCTGCGCCGTGCGCTCACGGATCCCTCCCGAGCCGCTGACGACCGAGCCCGCCTGGTGCACACGCTGTTCGACGGCCGCGCTGACGCGGTGGCCGTGGAGATCGCCGCCGCCCTCGCCTCCCAGCGCAGCGCCACCGAGCGCCAGCTGGGGGACGAGATGGAGCACCTCGCGGTGATGCTCACCGCGGCGGCGGCCGAGAACCGGGGCGGAGGACACGCCCTCGAGTCGCTCGTGGACGAGCTCATCCGCTTCAGGTCCATGCTGGACCGCTCCGCCGAGGTGCAGCGGGCCTTCTCGGACCCCCGTGCGGGCGCCGAGGCCAAGATCACGCTGGCGCGGCGCCTCATGACCCCCGGGTCCGAGGAGTCCGCACTGCTGGTCGAGCGTGCGGTCAGCGAACCGCGCGGTGCGTTGCCCGGTCGGCTGCTGGAGCGGTTCGCCCAGTGGGTCGCGGACCGGCAGCAGCGCTGGATCGCGCGGGTGGAGACGGCGCGTCCGCTCGGCGAGGATCAGCTCGCCAGGCTGCGCGACGGTCTCAACCGGCTGTACGGCCGGGACCTGAAGCTGACCACGGAGGTCAACCCGGCCCTCGTGGGCGGACTGCGCGTGCAGGTGGGCGAGGAGATCATCGACGGCTCGGTCACGCACCGGCTGAACCAGCTGCAACAGCGGATCGGGGCCTGATCCTCTCGTGGAGCGAGGATCGCGGGGAGTCGGTCGGTGCCGGCATCTCGTCGCGTTGCCTCCACGGGCCGCTCGAGCGGCTGCACGGCGATGGGGCAACGCATCGCGACAAGAACAAGCATGGTCATTGCTCACGCGATGATCACACGACGTAGAGAGCAGGGACAGCAGATGGCCGATGTGACCATCAATGCCGATGAAGTCCGTAGCGCGCTGAACGATTTCGCGGCGTCCTACGATCCCGGCAACGTGGAACGAGTAGAAGTAGGACGCGTGTCGTCCGCGGCGGACGGCATCGCCCATGTGGAGGGTCTGCCCTCCGTCATGGCCAACGAGTTGCTCAAGTTCGAGAACGGGGTTCTGGGCCTGGCCCTGAACCTCGACACCCGCGACATCGGTGTCGTGGTGCTGGGCGAGTTCCAGGGCATCGAGGAGGGCCAGGAGGTCCACCGCACCGGTGAGGTGCTCTCGGTCCCCGTGGGCGAGGGCTACCTGGGCCGCGTGGTGGATCCGCTGGGCGAGCCCCTGGACGACCTCGGCCCCATCGCCACCGAGGGACGCCGCGAGCTGGAGCTGCAGGCTCCGGGCGTGACCATGCGCAAGTCCGTGCACGAGCCGCTGCAGACCGGCATCAAGGCCATCGACGCCATGATCCCGATCGGCCGTGGCCAGCGTCAGCTGATCATCGGCGACCGCCAGACGGGCAAGACGGCCATCGCCGTGGACGCGATCCTGAACCAGCGCTCCAACTGGGAGTCCGGTGACGTGGACAAGCAGGTGCGCTGCATCTACGTGGCCATCGGTCAGAAGGCGTCCACCATCGCGGCCGTCCGCCAGACCCTGGAGGACAACGGTGCCCTGGACTACACCACGATCGTGGCGGCCCCGGCCTCCGAGTCCGCGGGCCTGAAGTACCTGGCCCCCTACGCCGGCTCGGCCATCGGCCAGCACTGGATGTACGGCGGCAAGCACGTCCTGATCGTGTTCGACGACCTCTCCAAGCAGGCCGAGGCGTACCGCGCCGTGTCCCTGCTGCTGCGCCGCCCGCCGGGACGCGAGGCGTACCCCGGTGACGTGTTCTACCTGCACTCCCGTCTGCTCGAGCGCTGCGCCAAGCTCTCGGACGAGCTGGGTGCCGGTTCCATGACGGGTCTGCCGATCATCGAGACGAAGGCGAACGACGTCTCGGCGTTCATCCCCACCAACGTCATCTCCATCACCGACGGTCAGATCTTCCTGCAGTCGGACCTCTTCAATGCCAACCAGCGCCCCGCCGTGGACGTGGGCATCTCGGTGTCCCGCGTGGGCGGTGCCGCGCAGGTCAAGGCCATGAAGAAGGTCTCCGGCACGCTGAAGCTGGACCTGGCGTCCTACCGCTCCATGCAGGCGTTCGCGATGTTCGCCTCGGACCTGGATGCGGCCTCGCGCCAGCAGCTGACCCGCGGTGAGCGTCTCATGGAGCTGCTCAAGCAGCCCCAGTACACGCCGTACCCCGTGGCGGACCAGGTGGTCTCCATCTGGGCCGGCACCACCGGCCAGCTCGACGACGTCGAGGTGGCGAACGTGGCGGACTTCGAGCGTGCGCTGCTGGACCAGGTGCGCCGGACCACGAACGTCATGGACTCGATCAACTCCACGGGCAAGCTCGAGGGCGACGCCGTGGACGCGCTCAAGACAGCCGTGGCCGAGGTCAAGCGCGACTTCCACGGGTCGAAGCACGGCATCGAGGCCGGTGCCGAGACGCACGAGCCCATGGGCGCGACCGCTGTGAACCAGGAAACGATCGTCAAGAAGTAGCCGTCGAGGTGGTGCGCCGGGACCCGGCGCACCACTGCGGTGCCGAAAGGAAATTTCATGGGAGCGCAGATTCGGGTCTACCGACAGAAGATCGCGTCCACCTCGTCGATGAAGAAGATCTTCAAGGCGATGGAGATGATCGCGACCTCGCGCATCAACAAGTCCCGTCAGCGTCTCGAGGGTGCGTACCCGTACGCCAACGCGCTCACCCGCGCGGCCTCCCAGCTTGCCACGCAGCACAGCATCTCCCATCCCCTGACCACGGTCCCGGACGAGGTGCGGCGCTCCGCCGTCATGGTCTTCACGTCCGACCGCGGTCTCGCCGGGTCCTACTCCTCCAACGTGCTCAAGCGCACGGAGGAGCTGCTGGAGCTGCTGCGTTCCCAGGGCAAGGAAGTTCGCATCTACCTGGTGGGCCGCAAGGCCAAGGCGTACTTCGACTTCCGGCACCGCGACTACGACGACTTCTGGACGGGCGACACGGACAGTGCCAGCACCGAGCGCGCCAAGGAGCTCACGGGACGTCTGATGCACGACATCGACGCCCCGTACGAGGACAACGGCGTGGATGAGGTCCTGCTCGTCTACACGCAGTTCAACTCCATGGTGAGCCAGGAGCCGCGCGTGCTGCGCCTGCTGCCGGTGGAGGTCGCGGATGCGAACGCCCTCGGAGACGACATGGCGGAGCACCACGAGGACCTGCAGGAGACCAGCAGCAACTTCGAGTTCGAACCGAGCCCCGAAGAGGTCTTCAACGAGATCCTGCCCAGGTACGTGCGGGCCCGGGTCTACTCGGCGCTGTGCCACGCGGCGTCGAGCGAGCTGGCCTCCCGCCAGCGGGCCATGAAGGCCGCCGGTGACAACGCCACGGAGCTCATCAAGAAGTACACGCGTCTGATGAACAACGCCCGTCAGGCCGAGATCACCACCGAGTTGACCGAAATCGTCAGTGGCGCCGAGGCCCTCTAGGCCCGCGCTCCCCATTGCCAGCCGAAACGAAGTGAGAGAAATGACTGCCACTATCAACGACCAGGCCGCCCAGCCGGTCTCGGGCGCGGGCGTGGGCCGCGTTGCCCGAGTGATCGGACCCGTGGTCGACGTCGAGTTCCCCGAGAACCAGGTTCCGAACCTGTACAACGCTCTGACCGCGGACTACGACTTCAACGGCAAGCCCCGCCGCATCACGTTCGAGACCGCTCAGCACCTCGGCAGCAACGTCGTGCGTGCCATCTCGCTGCAGCAGACCGACGGTCTGGTGCGCGGGACCCCGGTGCAGGACACCGGAGCTCCCATCTCCGTGCCCGTGGGCGACGTGGTCAAGGGCCACATCTTCAACGTCCTGGGCGATGCCCTGGACATGCCCACCGACGAGCTGGACATCCAGGAGCGCTGGCCCATCCACCGCAAGGCACCGTCCTTCGCGGAGCTCGAGGGCAGCACCGAGATGATGGAAACAGGCATCAAGTCCATCGACCTGCTGACCCCTTACATCAAGGGCGGCAAGATCGGGCTCTTCGGCGGCGCGGGCGTGGGCAAGACCGTGCTGATCCAGGAGATGATCACCCGTGTGGCCCGCAACTTCGGCGGCACCTCGGTTTTCGCCGGGGTGGGCGAGCGCACCCGTGAGGGCAACGACCTGTGGGTCGAGATGGAGGAGGCGGGCGTTCTCAAGGACACCGCCCTCGTGTTCGGCCAGATGGACGAGCCGCCCGGAACGCGGCTGCGCGTGGCCCTCACCGGTCTGACCATGGCGGAGTACTTCCGCGACGTGCAGAACCAGGACGTGCTGCTGTTCATCGACAACATCTTCCGGTTCACCCAGGCCGGTTCCGAGGTGTCCACGCTGCTGGGCCGCATCCCCTCCGCCGTGGGCTACCAGCCCACCCTGGCGGACGAGATGGGCGTGCTGCAGGAGCGCATCACCTCCACCCGCGGCCACTCCATCACGTCCATGCAGGCCATCTACGTGCCCGCCGACGACTACACGGACCCGGCCCCGGCCACCACGTTCGCGCACCTGGACGCCACCACGGAGCTCTCGCGTGAGATCGCGTCCCGCGGCCTGTACCCCGCCATCGACCCGCTGTCCTCCACGTCCCGCATCCTGGACCCGCAGTACGTGGGCCAGACGCACTACGACGTGGCCACGCGTGTGAAGTCGATCCTGCAGGAGAACAAGGAGCTGCAGGACATCATCGCGATCCTGGGTGTGGAGGAGCTCTCCGAGGAGCAGAAGGTCGTGGTGTCCCGCGCCCGCCGCATCGAGCAGTTCCTGTCCCAGAACACCTACACCGCCAAGCAGTTCACCGGTGTGGAGGGCTCCACGGTTCCCCTGGAGGAGACCATCGAGGCCTTCGGCAAGATCTGCGACGGCGAGCTGGACAACGTGCCGGAGCAGGCGTTCTACAATGTGGGCGGTCTGGACGACGTCATGCGCCGCTGGGACGAGATCAAGGCCGAGACGGGCGAGAAGTAAGCCATGGCCGAGCTCATCGTGGAAATCGTCGCCCTGGATCGCAAGATCTGGGCCGGTGCCGCGCGTCTCGTGCGCGTGCGCACCACCGAGGGCGACATCGGCATCATGGCCGGGCACGAGTCCATGGCGGGGCTGCTCAAGCCCGGGGAGTTCGCGATCGACCGCGTGGACGGTGACCGTCTGCGGGGCACGATCGACGCCGGTCTGGTCTCCGTGAACGACAACCGCGTCACCGTGGTCGCGGACAGCGTCTCCCTGGACGAGCAGGCACCGAGCGCCTGACTCGCATCCGCACCGGTCACCGTCGACCCTCGTGCCCTGAACGGGCGCGGGGGTCGACGGCGTTCGGGCACCATCCGTTCCGCCCGTACGTCTGGCACACGGGCCGCGGGCCGTCCGTCACGGGCCTGCCCGCGCAGGAGGAGGAATCGTGGAAGAGAAGATCGAAGTGCACGGGCCCACGGCCGTCAACGGGCGCCTGCCGGTGTTCGGCGCCAAGAACAGCGTGCTCAAGCTCATGGCCGCCGCGCTGCTGGCTCCCGGACGTTCGACGATCACGAACGTTCCGGAGATCCACGACGTGACGGTCATGGCCGAGCTGCTGCGTCGGCTCGGGTGCGACGTGACCTACCGGGCCGCGGAGCACGAGGTGGCCATCGACGTGCCCGAGGTCCTCGGGCACCAGGCCGACTACGACCTCGTGCGGGCCATGCGCGCCTCGATCTCCGTCCTGGGCCCCCTCATGGCCCGCTGCCACCGGGCGGAGGTGGCGCTGCCCGGGGGAGACGCCATCGGCACCCGCGGACTGGACATGCACCGCGCGGGTCTCGAGGCCATGGGTGCGCAGCTCGGCATCGAGCGGGGTTTCCTGCGTGCGGAGGCCGTGGGCGGTCTCACGGGCGCCACCTACCGCCTGGGATACCCGTCGGTGGGGGCCACGGAGAACCTCATGACCGCCGCGACCACGGCCAGCGGGGTCACCGTGCTGGAGAACGTGGCGCGGGAGCCCGAGATCGTGGATATCGGCGAGATGCTGCGCGCCATGGGTGCGCAGATCGAGGGGCTGGGGTCCACCACCCTCACGATCACGGGGGTGCCGCGGCTGCATCCGGTGACCCACCGCACCGTCCCGGACCGCATCGTGGCCGGCACCTGGGCCTTTGCCGCCGGCGTCACCGGGGGGCGCGTGGAGATCGAGGGCGCGCAGCCGGAGCACATGGGCGTGGTCCTGGACAAGCTGCGGGCGTCCGGGTGCGAGATCGACACCTCCGGGGGGCGTTTCGTGGTGCAGGGTCCGCCACGGCCCCGCGCCATCAACGTGTCCACTCTGCCGTACCCGGGATTTCCCACGGACCTGCAGCCGTTCGTGGTGGCGCTCAACGCGGTGGCCGAGGGCTCGGGAATCGTCACGGAGAACGTCTTCGAGGCGCGGTGGGGCTTCACCGCTGAGCTCGAGCGGCTGGGGGCCCGGGTGCACCTGGACGGCCACCACGCGCGCGTGGACGGTGTGCCGGCGCGCGAGCTCTCCGGAGCACCCGTGGAGGCCATGGACATCCGCGCGGGCGCGGCGCTGGTGATTGCGGGCATGGCGGCCGAGGGCATCACGGAGGTGTCCGGCATCGGGCACATCGACCGGGGCTATGAGCACTTCGTGGAGCACCTCGCCGGGGCGGGCGTGCGCGTGCAGCGCCGCATGGCGGGCAGCCAGGCCTGATCCACCTCCGAGGTCCGGGGGTTCCTGGATTCTTCGTGTCTCGTGCCGTGGTGCCCCGGGGAGGTGTGGCGTGCCGCTGCGGGGTGCCCTGGCGCGGACGGAATCGGGTCCCGAGAGGGCAGAGACGTGCCGGGCTCCGTGGACGGCCGAGCAGCAGGAAGCCCCCGTCACCTCACGAGGTGACGGGGGCTTTCGTCCGAGGGGGACTGTCAGAGGACGGTCACGCCGGTGGCCTGGGGGCCCTTCTGGCCCTGACCGATCTCGAACTCGACGCGCTGGTTCTCTTCGAGGGTGCGGAAGCCGCCCGACTGGATTTCGCTGTAGTGCACGAAGACGTCGCCATCAGCGTCGTCCGGCGTGATGAAGCCGAAGCCCTTTTCTGCGTTGAACCACTTAACGGTGCCCTGAGCCATAGTGGGGCATCTCCTTCTGGAGTATGTAGTGCGTGCACATGGATGTGCACCTGAACCGGTACCGCGAGAAGGCTGTGGATGCGGCTCACGAAGTGTTGTGCCACAGCGCCAGTCAGAACTTCACGCTCGCTACCATTCCTGCGAGCATGTCAAACATGATGCGAGAACACCATAAGCATCACACAATGACGCGCACCGGTCAACAGTCATCAGACGGCTTATCACCGGTGTCGCCCATGCCGCCCGGGCCGTCCTCGGGGTGCGGCATGGCCCGGCAGCCCGCGGGGGACTGCGTGTTTCAGAACAACCGGGACTGGGTGTCCACGTTGCCGCGCATCTCGTCGTAGTCCAGGCTCAGGCACTCGATGCCCCGGTCGCGGGCGAGGGTGCGGGCCTGGGGCTTGATCTGCTGCGCGGCGAACACACCCCGCACGGGACGCAGGAGAGGATCGCGGTTGAGCAGCTCGAGGTAGCGCGTGAGCTGCTCCACCCCGTCGATGTCGCCGCGCCGCTTGAGCTCCACGGCCACCGTGGCGCCGTCCGCGTCCCGCGCGAGGATGTCCACGGGACCGATGGTGGTGGGGTACTCCCGCCGCACCAGGGAGAAGCCCTCTCCCAGCAGAGTGATCTGCTCGGCGAGCAGCCGTTGCAGATCGGCCTCCACGCCGTCCTTGACGAGGCCCGGATCGCTGCCGAGGTCGTGGTGGAGCTGACTGTGCACGGTCATGATGTGGATCACCAGACGGTCGTCGGACTTGCCCGCCTGGACCTCCCACACCTCGCTCACACCGTCCGCGGACTCCTCCCCGGAGGGGGTGCGCACGTGCATGGTGGCCGGCGGGCTCATCCAGTTCAGGGGCTTGTAGGAGCCGCCGTCCGAGTGGATCAGCACGGAGCCGTCCGCCTTGAGCATGATGAGGCGGCGTGCCAGGGGGAGGTGGGCGTTGAGGCGCCCCTCGTACCGGACCGAACAGTCTGCAATCACTAAACGCACCGGGTCAGCCTATCGGCCCGGGCGCGCCCTTCGCGTCCGCGGCCCCGGTCGGAGGGTCTGGTGCAACGGAACCGGGCCGTGCGGCGTCGTCGGTCAGCGGGCGTCCTGGCGGGGGACGAAGACCTCGCGGACCAGGAGCAGACCCGCGGCCGCGGTGGGGATGGCGATGAGCGCGCCCAGGACGCCCCAGAGCGCGCCCCCGGCCGCCACGGCCACGATCGCGACGGCGCCGGGCACCGCCACGGCCCGGGACATGATGCGCGGGGAGACCACGTAGGCCTCCACCTGCAGGTAGGCGAAGTAGCACAGGGCGTAGGGGACCACCGTGTTCCACCCGCCGAGGGTGGCCACGAGGCTCACGAAGACGCCGGCGATGACCCCGCCCACCAGCGGGACGAACGCGAGCAGACCCACGAAGAGCACCAGGAGGGAGGCGTAGGGGACCCCCGTGATGCTCATGAGGATGAACGCGACGGTGGCGTTGAGCAGGGCCACGCAGGCCTGGCCCATCACGTAGTTGCCCACCCCGTTGATCATCCTGTCCCCGAGGTGGGTCACCCGGGCGCGCTTGCTGGCGGGTGCCAGGCGGTAGCACCACGCCTTGATGGTGGGCCACGAGAAGAGGAAGTAGAGCGTCAGGGCCATCACGATCAGTGTTCCCGTGACGCTGCTGAGGACCACACCGCCCACGTTCACCACGGAGCCGAACATCCCGCCCAGGAAGTTCTCGTCGGAGGCGAGCCTCTCCTGCAGCCCGCTCGCCGCCTTCTGCACCGACGCCGCGATGTCGAAGCGGTCGTTCAGGGCGTGGTAGAGGTCCGAGTGCATGAAGCTGTCCACGAACTCGGGAACCCTGGCGGCGAACTGCTGGGCCTGCTCCACCATCCGGGGTACCACCACCAGGATGAAAGTGGTCAGGACGAGGGCCAGGGCGACGATCACGGCGGCCGCCGCGAGGGCCCGCGGCATGCCCTTGGACTCGAGCCAGCGCACGAGGGGATCCAGCCCCAGCGAGATGAAGGCCGCCGTGACGATCCACCCGACGAGTCCACCCACGTTGGTCAGCACGTAGTAGCCCAGGAGGGCGAATCCCACGCCCACGGTGAGCAGGAAACCCGTCTGGATGGGGTGGGCCTTCGCGGGCACGGGGTGGTCCCACGGCGCGCGGGTGGGCTCCGTGCCGTCCTCGGCGGGCTCGGGCGGGACCTCGAACCGCTGCCGGGACGGTCGGAAACGTGCGGGAGGCCGGTTCCCGGATCCAGTGCTTGTGCTCACGCGGGAAGCGTACAACGCCGGGTGCGCAGGACTTCCATCCGGGCGGGTGCCCATAATGGGATCAGCAAGCTCCGGCGCGCGCCGGACCGACCACCACGCCCCGCCCCGATCCCGGGCGCGGGCACCCCAGGAGGTACACATGAGCGAATTCCCCCGGTCCCCGCAGAACCGTCCGGCACCCCAGGGCCGTCCGGGAGCGCCGTCGTCCACGCAGGCGCCCGGCGGCCGTGCCGAGCCCGGCGAGGCCGCCGTGCCCGCGTCGGTGCGCGGTGCCGTGGACCTCGGTGCCGCCGGCGCGGCTCCCGCCCCGGGTGGGGCACCGGCGGGGTCCGCGGGCGCGGCGTCGTCGGGGTCCGGCGGCTACCGCGTGCAGCTGAGCACCGCCACCTTCCAGAAGTACGCGGAGGCCTCCACGCAGCACCCGGTGGTCGTGGTGCTGCACTCGCCGCAGAGCCCCGAGTCCGAGAGCTTCGTGGACGTGGTGGCGCGCGTGGTGGACGAGTTCCAGGGACGCCTGCTGCTCGGCACGGTGGACGTCTCCGCCGAGCCGCAGATCGCCCAGGCCTTCCAGGCGCAGTCCGTGCCCACGGTGGTCGCACTGCTGGGCGGGCGCGTGGTGCCGCTCGTGAACTCCACCGTTCCCGAGCAGCAGATCCGCGAGCTGCTGGGCGAGCTCGTGAGCCTCGCCGAGCAGAACGGCGTGACCGGTACCGCCGAGCCCACGTCCCAGGACGAGCCCGCGCCCCTGCCGCCGCTGCACCAGGAGGCCGTGGAGAAGCTCGAGGCGGGCGACCTCGACGGCGCGGAGGCCAGCTACCAGAAGGCTCTCGCCGAGAACCCCGGGGACCACGACGCCAAGCTCGCGCTCGCCCAGGTGCACCTGCTCCAGCGCGTGAGCGCCATGGACGCCAACGCCGTGCGCTCGGCGGCGGCCGACGATCCCGCGAACGTGCCGGCTGCGCTGGACGTGGCGGACCTCGATGTCTCCGGCGGCCACGTGGAAGATGCCTTCCGCCGGCTGCTCGGCATCGTGCGGACCACGGCGGGGGAGGACCGGGAGTCCGCCCGCGCCCGGCTCGTGGAGCTTTTCGACGTGGTGGGGTCCGACGATCCCCGCGTGGTGGCGGCCCGCTCCCAGCTCATGCGCGCGCTGTTCTGAGCCGCTGACTCGGTGGCTCGCCGGCCCGCCGAGTCGCTGGGTCGCCGAGCCACTGAGTCACAGGGTCGCCGAGTCACTGGGCCGCTGAGCCACTGGCCCGCCGAGTCATCGAATCGCAGGCCTGTTCCGTGCGTCGCTCCGCCCCCGGGGATCCCGATCCCCGGGGCGGGCATCGTGGCGATCCCGGATCGGCGATGCGCGAGAGCGTGCGGAGGACCCGCCAGGCCCGGGGAAATATGCCGGATCGCGAACGGTTGTCAGTAGGTTGGGGCCATGAGCATCCCACCGAACGGACCCACGACGCCGCGCAGCGAGCCCGACACCGGCGCGGACGACCCTCGCGCGCAGCAGCGACCACCCGCACCACCGCACGTCGCGGACGGCCGCACCCCGGCGCCGTCGCCCGCTGCCCACTGGAACAGCGCGCAGGGCGACGCCGCCGCACTGGTGGTCCGGGACCTCACGAAGGTCTACGGCCACGGTGCGCGGCCCGCGGCGGACCGGGTGAACCTCACCGTGCCGCGCGGCTCGTTCTACGGACTCGTGGGACGCAACGGCGCGGGCAAGACCACCACGCTCTCGATGGCCACCGGTCTGCTGCGACCCACGTCCGGCGCGGTCCTCGTGGGCGGTGGCGCCCGTGACGAGCCCGTGGACGTGTGGCGGGACCCGGTCACGGCGAAGCGCCGCATGGGTGTGCTCCCGGACGGCGCGCACCTCTTCGACCGGCTCACGGGCCGCCAGCTCATCTCCTACTCCGGTCTGCTGCGCGGGATGGACCGCCAGCTGGTCAAGGACCGCGCCGAGGACCTGATCGTCGCGATGGACCTGCAGGAGGCCGCGGGGCGGCAGGTGCAGGACTACTCCGCGGGCATGACCAAGAAGATCGCCCTGGCCGCGGCCATGGTCCACGCACCGAGCCTGCTGGTGCTGGACGAACCGTTCGAGTCCGTGGACCCGGTCTCGGCCGCCAACATCCGCTCCCTGCTGCACCAGTACACGCAGGCCGGCGGCACCGTGGTGGTCTCGAGCCACGTGATGGACCTGGTCCAGCGCATGTGTGACCACGTGGCCGTGATGGACCAGGGCAGGGTGCTCGCCGAGGGCACCATGGACCAGGTCTGCGGCGGCATGTCCCTGGAGGACCGTTTCGTGTCCTTCGTGGGTGGACGCACCGAGGCGGGGGAGGGACTGCAGTGGCTGCGACCGGAGTGAACCAGACCCCCGACGGCGCCCTGCCGGAGCCCTCGGCGGGCGGTCACGACGCCGCCGTGACGGACGGCCCCGGCCCCGAGACACGTGGTCCCGACGCCGCCTCCGCGGCCCCCGCGCCCGCTGCCGCCCCGGCCGCCGACGCCGCCGTCCCCGACTCCGTGCGCCCGGCACCTGCCGGGCAGGAACGGGTGACCCACCGCATGGGCGTGCTCGAGGAGGCGCGCAGGCTCGCAGGACTCAAGTGGCGCATCCTCCGCAACACCCTGACCCGCAGCACGTGGGTTCTGGTGGGCACGATCCTGGGCGGGCTCTACGCCCTGTTCATCCTGGGCATGCTGCTGACGGGGATGTTCTTCCTGGGCACCGAGCCGCTGGAGGTGGTCACCGCGGCCGGCGTCCTGGTGGGCAGCGTGCTCCTGCTGGGCTGGTGGCTGATGCCGGTGCTCTCCGCCAAGGCCGATGCCACGCTGGACCCCGCCCGGCTCGCCCTTTTCCCGCTCAGCACCACGGGTCTGCTGGCGGGCCAGGTGATCGGGGCGCTGATCGGGATCCCCGGTGTGCTGACGGTGATCGCCCTGGCCGGGTGGCTGCTGACGTGGCGCACCTCACCAGCGGCCATGACCGCCTCGGTGGTGTGTGCCGTGCTGGCCGCGCTGCTCGCCTTCACGGGTGCGCGCTGCGCGTCCGCCCTCGCGGCGCGGATCGCGAAGGGACGCCGCTCCACCGAGATCATCTCGATCCTGAGCCTGCTGCTCATCGTGCTGCTCGGCCCGATCTTCGCATCCGTCGCCACGGGGGTGGAGCGGGTCTGGGACCGGCTGCCCACGTGGGCCTCCGTGCTGGGCTGGTCCCCGCTGGGCGCGGTCTGGGCCATCCCGGGCGACGTGGGAACGGCCGAGTGGGGTACCGCACTGGCACGGCTGCTCGTCGTGCTGGTCACGCTCGCCGCGCTCGTGGCCGTGGCGCGTCTCGCCCTGGGCCGCGCCCTGGCCGACGCCGCCGGAGGAGCCGCCCGCGCCACCGGACGGTCCGCCACGGGCATTGGTCTCTTGGACCGGTTCCCGGCCCGGCCGTGGGGTGCGGTGGCCGCGAGGAGCCTGATCTACTGGCTCAAGGACCCGCGCTACTCGGCCTCCCTGATCATGATTCCCGCGCTCAGTGCGGGCCTCTGGTTCCTGGGCGGCGACTCCGGATTCGCCATGTGGGTGCTGCCCATGATGATCGCACTGCTCATGGCCTACGCGATCTCCGCGGACATCTCCTACGACAACACCGCGTTCAGTCTCCACCTGCTCGCCTCCGTGCCCGGCCGGGCGGACCGGCTGGGCCGGGTGGTGGCCATGCTGGTCGTGGCCACCCCGCTGGTCGCCCTGGGCCTCGTGCTGTGGCTCGTGTGGCTGCAGCAGTGGCCCGCCCTGCCCGCCATGGCCGGGGTGTGCGCGGCGCTGCTGCTGGGCGGGGGCGGTGTGGTCTCCGTGGTTTCCGCCCGCTACACCTATCCCACCCCGCCACCGGGGGCATCGCCGATGAAGACCCCCCAGGGCTTCACCGTCCTGAACCTGCTGCTCCAGTTCGTGCTCATGGCTCTCATGGTGCTGCTCGCGTTGCCGCCCCTGGTGCTGCTGTTCGTGCACCTGGGCACCGGTGCCGCCGTGTGGAGCTGGGCGGCGCTCGCGGTGGGTCTCGCGGAGGGGGCCATCCTGCTCTGGACCGGTGTCCGGGTGGGCGGGAAGTGGCTGGAAGCCCGCGGGCCCGAGCTGCTGCAGGAGGTGGCCGGGTACCGCTGAACCGGACCACCCGGCCACGGCGCACGGGGTACAGTGGAGGGCATGGAAACCACCGAAGCCCAGCACGTCCAGGGCCCTGCCGCGTGGGCCCGTCGGGTGCTCCTCAGCACTGAGTCCGGGACCGAGACCGTGGGGGGAACCGCCACGATCGAGCGGGAGGAGACCCGCCAGTTCGCGGAGCCCGGTGACCACGAGCGGTTCGCCCACTACGTCCGCAAGGAGAAGATCATGGAGTCGGCGCTGTCCGGCGAACCCGTGATCGCCCTGTGCGGCAAGGTGTGGACCCCCGGACGCGATCCGCAGCGCTTCCCGGTGTGCCCGGAGTGCAAGGAGATCTACCAGGGCCTGCGCCCCGGCAAGGACAAGCCCGAGGACTGACGGCACCCCCGCACCACCCCCGTCCCGCACCATGGGACACCGGCGGCGCCCGCACTGCGGGCGCCGTTGCCGTGCCAGCGGTCCGCACCCGGCGGCGTCGTCCCGGGAGCGGGGCAGATGCGCGCCCCGGAGCGCGCGGAGAGGACGAGCACCACGTGTCAGAGAACGACCAGATGTCCCTTTTTGGGGCGGCCGCGGACCTTCCCCCGGCGTACCCGGACCGAGCCGCGTGGGGCACCGCCCCGAAGCTGCGCGCCTGGCAGGCGGAGGCCATCCAGCGCTACGAGCAGGCGCAGCCGCGGGACTTCATGGCCGTGGCGACCCCCGGGGCAGGCAAGACCACGTTCGCGCTGACCGTGGCCAAGAAGCTGCACGATGCCGGAGTGGTCCAGCGCGTGACCGTGGTGACCCCCACCGAGCACCTCAAACGGCAGTGGGCGGACGCCGCGGCCCGTGTGGGGCTGGCCATCGACCCCAACTTCAAGAACGCGGACGGTCAGCACGGCCGGGGCTACATGGGGGCCGCCGTGACCTACGCGCAGGTGGCGAACAAGCCGCTGCTGCACCGGGCGCGCACCGAGGCCGGGCGCACCCTCGTGATCATGGACGAGATCCACCACGCCGGTGACGCGCTGTCCTGGGGGGACGGACTGCGCGAGGCGTTCGAGCCCGCCACCCGGCGGCTCGCCCTGACGGGCACCCCGTTCCGCTCGGACACCTCACCGATCCCGTTCGTGACCTACACCGAGGACGCGGACGGCATCCGCCGCTCCACGGCGGACTACACGTACGGCTACGGCAACGCCCTGCAGGACCACGTGGTGCGCCCGGTGATCTTCATGGCGTACTCGGGTCAGATGCGCTGGCGGACGTCCGCGGGGGAGGAGATGGCCGCGCAGCTCGGGGAGGGGTTCACCAAGGACATCACCTCCCACGCGTGGCGCACGGCTCTGGACCCGCAGGGCCAGTGGATCCCGTCCGTGCTGCGGGCGGCGGACCAGCGCCTGACCCAGGTGCGCCGCACCGTGCCGGACGCGGGTGCGCTCGTGATCGCGACCGACCACCAGGACGCCAAGGCCTACGCCGAGCAGCTGCACGCCCTCACGGGGGAGCGGCCCACCGTGGTGCTCTCCGACGACAAGGCGGCCTCGAACAAGATCGACCAGTTCTCGGAGTCCGACAAACGGTGGATGGTGGCCGTGCGCATGGTCTCCGAGGGGGTGGACGTGCCCCGCCTGGCAGTGGGCGTGTACGCGACGTCGACCTCCACGCCCCTGTTCTTCGCGCAGGCCGTGGGCCGCTTCGTGCGTGCCCGCAAGCGCGGTGAGACGGCCTCGGTGTTCCTGCCCTCGGTGCCCGTGCTCATGGCGCTCGCGAACTCCATGGAGGAGGAGCGGGACCACGCGCTGGACAAGCCCAAGAGCGTGCCCGACGTCGTGGACTTCGACCAGCCCATGGAGACTGGCTGGGACGACGACCTTCTGGAGGAGGCCAACCGCGAGGACCGGGCCTCGTCGGCGCTCGCCCAGGGCAACTTCCAGGCACTGGACTCGGACGCCTCGTTCCACGGGGTGCTCTTCGACGGCGGTGCGTTCGGCGGCGGTGCGGCCGTGGGCTCCGAGGAGGAGGCCGAGTACCTCGGGATTCCCGGTCTGCTGGACCCCGAGCAGGTCTCCGCCCTGTTGCGCGAGCGCCAGTCCCGCTCGGTGCAGCGGCAGGGGCGGGGGAGCCCGGAACCGGAGCAGCCCGCCGTCCCGGACCACCGGCGGCTCAAGGACCTGCGGGCGCAGCTGTCCAAGAACGTCTCGGCGTGGTCCGCGCGCACGGGCACCCCGCACGGCGTGATCCACAACGAATTGCGCGCCAAGTGCGGCGGCCCCGCCGTGGCGCAGGCCTCCGAGGAGCAGCTCAACGCGCGGATCGCCCTGCTGCAGCGCTGGTTCATCGGACGCAAGTAGCCCCCGGGCACGACGCCGCAGGGCCGGGTCCTCCACGCTCCGCACCTCTCGGGCGCTCCGGAAGACGCCCTCCCGGGGGTCCACTGCGGGGTTCGTACCCCGGCGTGCGAGGACCCGGGCGTCCAGACGTGGGCCGTCGCAGGACCGCGCGGACGCGTACGGACCACCTCCCGATCCGAGCCGGCCCGTTCCCGCACCGGGCCACTCCCCACCGGTTCGCTCCCCCCGGGGCCGCGCGGCGGGAACGCGTCAGGGCAGGTCCGTGACGACCTCCACGCCCACGTCCTCCAGCTGCGCCACGGCGCGCTCGCCGCCCTCCGGGGAGACCGGGGCCGTGAGCGGGAGCAGCAGCCGGGTCTCGTAGCCGGCGTCCACGGCATCGCGGGCGGTGGCCAGCACGCAGTGGTCCAGTGCGAGTCCCACCACGTCCACGGCCTCGATGTCGCACTCGCGCAGCCAGTCGTCCAGGCTCACACGGTCCTCGTCCGCGCTCTCCTCGGGCTCGCCCATGGGGACGTCCACGTCCGGGGCGGAGAGACCCTCGAAACCGGAGTAGGCGGCGTCGTACGCGCCCTTGCGGAAGAACTCGGTGACGTGCTCGGTGTCCAGCTCCGGGTGGATCTGCGCGCCGTGCGTCTCGGCCACGCAGTGCACGGGCCAGCTCGTGGCCCAGTCCGGGGTGCCGCTGAAGTGCTCGCCGGGATCCACGTGCCAGTCCTGGGTGGCCGCCACCGCGGCGTACTGCGCGTGGTGGACCTCCAGGTACTCGGAGATCCCCGCGGCCACCGCGGCACCTCCGGTGACGGCCAGGCTGCCTCCCTCACAGAAGTCGTTCTGGACGTCCACGATCAGCAGTGCTGTGCGCACGGTTGCCTCCCTGCTCAGTGTGCGGTTCCGGGTTCGATCACGGTGGGGATGACGGGCTCACCCTCGGAGAGCCGGTGCGCGGCCCGCGGCAGCTCCGCCACGGACTCCGCGTGGCGGGCACGCGCCTTGGTCACGGCCTCGGGGCCCGTGAAGCCGTCCCGCAGCTCGCCACCGGTCACGTAGTCCACGATCAGCGGGCGGTCGTCGCCGTCGTCCCGCGGTGCGTGGGACACGCCCACGATCTCGTGGGTGGCCACCCCCTGGGGGCAACGACGGCGCAGGGCGAACTTCTCGCCCCCCACGGACGCCTTCCCGGAGGAGGCCTTCGCCACGGGCTCCATGGTGCCCGAGGCCCCTTCGCGGGACACGAGCTTGTAGACCATCGAGGAGGTGGGGGCCCCGGAGCCGGTGACCAGCCGCGTGCCCACGCCGTAGGCGTCCACGGGCGCGGCCCGCAGCGCGGCGATCGCGTACTCGTCCAGGTCGCTCGTGACCGTGATGCGGGTGTTGGAGTTGCCGAACTTGTCCAGCAGGGCGCGCACGGAGGCCGCCTGGGTGACGAGGTCACCCGAGTCCAGCCGCACGCCGCCCAGGTCCGGCCCGGCGATCTCGACGGCCAGGCGGACGGCCCGTTCGACGTCGTAGGTGTCCACTAGCAGCGTGGTGGAGACCCCCAGGGCGTCCAGCTGGGCGCGGAAGGCCTGCTCCTCGGAGTCGTGGAGCAGGGTGAAGGAGTGGGCCGCGGTGCCCACCGTCTTCACGCCGTAGCGGAACCCGGCCTCGAGGTTGGAGGTGGACTCGAAGCCCGCGACCACGGCGGCACGTGCCGCCGCGACGGCCGCCTCCTCGTGGGCGCGACGGGAACCCATCTCGATGCACGGCCGGTCCCCGGCGGCACCCACCATGCGGGACGCGGCGGAGGCCACCGCCGAGTCGTAGTTCAGGACGGAGAGGATGTAGGTCTCCAGGACGCACGCCTCCGCGAAGGAAGACTCCACGCTCAGCAGCGGCGAGTACGGGAAGTACGTCTCGCCCTCGGCGTAGCCGCGGATCTGGCCCGTGAAGCGGAAATTCTCCAGGTAGGCCACCGTGGCGGCGTCCACCACGCGGGTGTCGCGCAGGAAGCGCAGCTGCTCGTCCGTGAAGCGGAACTGCTCCAGGCCCTCCAGGATCCGGCCCACGCCCGCGAAGACGCCGTAGCGGCGGCCGTGCGGCAGCCGCCGGGCGAAGACCTCGAACACGCTGCGGCGGGACGCCGTGCCGGCGCGCAGGGCGGCTTGCAGCATGGTCAGCTCGTAGTGGTCCGTCAGCAGGGACGTGGCCTGCGGGTGCCAGGAGGAATGCTCGTTCACGCTGCCAGCCTAGTGGGCGCCCGGCGGAGAGCACATCCGCGGGGCCGCCGTTACCATGGGGACGATGTCCACTACTGCCCTCACGGCCCACGCCCCCGCCTGCACCGTCCTGGTGAGCGCTGCTCCTGCGGAGTCTCCCGCGCTCACCACGGAGGAGGAGGCCGTCACGGCGGTGGACGTGCCCTGGAACGTGGTGGTGTGGGACGACCCCGTGAACCTCATGAGCTACGTGGTCTACGTGTTCCGCGCCCACTTCGGCTATCCGGACGCCAAAGCACGCGCCCTCATGCTCGAGGTCCACCACCGGGGGCGCTCCATCGTGTTCACGGGCACCCTGGAAGAGGCGGAGACCCACGTGAGCGCACTGCACGGCTACGGCCTGTGGGCCACCTACGAGAAGGCGGGGGAGAACTGATGGCACACGGTTTCAAGCGCACACGCAAGGGCATCGTGGGACGGTTCGAGGCCCCCGAGGTGCGGCTGCTCCAGAAGCTGTTCTCGGACGTGGGCGAGACCCTGGCGCCGGAGCCGCGCGAGGAGCAGGATCCGCTGGAGGCGCTCGTGGGGTGGGACGAGGACGTGCCCGAACCCACGGACCCGGCGTTGCGGCGGATGCTGCCCCCGGCGTCGTCGGACCCCGAGCAGGCCGCAGAGTTCCGGCGGCTCACGGACCGGTCCCTCCGGGAGCGCAAGATCGCCGCGCTGAGGGCGTCCTCCCTCGCCCTGGAGTCCGAGCCCGTGGTGCTCACCACGGAGCAGGCGCAGGACTTCGCCCGCTCGCTCAACGATGTCCGCCTGGTGCTGGCCTCCCGGCTGCGCATCGACTCGCCCGAGGACGCCGAGCGCGTGGCCGAGCTCACCGACTTCGGGAAGGCCGAGTCCGTGGAGCAGTACATGGGCGTGGTCTACAACTTCGTCTCCTGGCTGCAGGAGACCCTCATGAACGCGCTGCTGAAGACCCTGCCCGCGAGGTGACGCAGGCCTCACGGCACAAGGTGACTCACGCGCGAGGGGACACGGGAAAAGCACTACAGTTTCCCGGTATGCATGCTGATCGATCTCGTTCCGCCGGGCCCAATCCCAACTCGCCCATCGGCGTGTTCGACTCGGGTGTGGGCGGACTCACGGTGGCGCGCTCGATCATCGACCAGCTGCCCCACGAGGAGATCCTCTACGTGGGGGACACCGCCCACGGCCCGTACGGTCCGCTGCCGATCGCGGAGGTGCGCTCCAACGCCCTGCGCATCATGGACGAGCTCGTGGACTCCGGCGTGAAGCTGCTGGTGATCGCGTGCAACACCGCCTCCGCCGCCGTGCTGCGCGACGCCCGTGAGCGCTACACCCGCGGCTACGACATCCCCGTGACCGAGGTCATCCAGCCCGCGGTGCGTCGCGCGGTGGCCACCACCCGCTCGGGCCGGGTGGGCGTGATCGGGACCGAGGCGACCATCGGCTCGCGAGCGTACGACGACACGTTCGCCGCCGCCCCGCAGCTGGAGATCACCTCCGTGGCGTGCCCGGAATTCGTGGAGTACGTGGAGCGCGGCGTGACCACCGGCCCCGAGCTGCTGCGCACCGCCCAGCAGTACCTGCAGCCGCTCAAGGACGCACAGGTGGACACCCTGGTGCTTGGCTGCACCCACTACCCGCTGCTCACCGCGGTGATCTCCTACGTCATGGGGGAGAGCGTGAACCTGGTCTCCTCCGCGGAGGAGACCGCGCGGGACGTCTACCGCAGCCTCATGGACCACAGCCTGGAGCGCGATCCCGGCCTGGCCCCCCACCACGAGTTCCTCGCCACGGGAGATCCCGTGCGCTTCGAGGGCCTCGCCCAGAGATTCCTCGGGCCCGAGGTGGTCCGGGTCCGGCACACGGCGTCGGTGGCCGAGCAGTACCCCACCGGTTCCCTCGCGACGATCCATCCCGCTCAGCGCTGAGCGGGGACGCAGAAAGGCCAACACGCATGATCCTGACCGTGGTCGGCAACTCCGGCAGCTTCCCGGGCCCAGACTCTCCGGCGTCCTGCTACCTCGTCACCGGCGAGGACGAGAACGGGCGCACGTGGCGCATCGTGCTGGACATGGGCAACGGCGCACTGGGGGCGCTCCAGCGCCACGTGGACCTGCACACCATCGACGCGATCATGCTCTCCCACCTGCACCCGGACCACTGTGTGGACGTGGGCGGGCTGCACGTGGCGGTGAAGTGGGACCCCCGGGGATGGCAGGGGGAGCGGATTCCCCTCTACGGCCCGTCCATGCTGCACACCTACCTCAACCAGCTGCACATGCTCCCCGCCGAGCACTCCATGGACACGGAGTTCGACTTCCACGTGTGGCAGACCGGGGTTCCCGTGACCGTTGGCCCGTTCACCGTCACTCCGTACGCGGTGAACCACCCGTGCCCGGAGCCGTTCGCCCTGCGCGTGGAGCACCGCGGTCCGCACGGCACGGAGGTGCTCACCTACTCGGGGGACACGGATTCGTGCGAGGAGCTCGTGGCGGCGGCCCGGGACGCGGACCTCTTCCTGTGCGAGGCCGCGTACGAGGACGGCCGGGAGGACCACCTCCGCGGCATCCACCTGACCGGGGGGCGCGCCGGAGAGACCGCGGCCGAGGCCGGCGTGCGTCGCCTGCTGCTCACGCACCTGCCCGTGTGGAACGACCCCCGGGTGGCCGAGTCCGACGCCGCGGGGGCCTACGACGGCCCGGTGTCGGTGGCCCGTGCGGGCGCCTCGTACGTGGTGGCGGACCCGACCGGTCGTTCGGTCGATGCGTTGGCACGCCCGGGTGGCGAGGGATAGGCTGACGAGCATGACTTCGCCCCACGGTCCGGCACACTCCTCGGCACGCACTGCGCAGGAGGGTCAGGGCGCATCCCCCGTGGTGCGCGCGGACGGACGGGCCGTGGACGAGCTACGTCCCATCACCATCACCCGGGGCTGGTCCGAGCAGGCGGAGGGTTCCGCGCTCATCGAGTTCGGCGGCACGCGGGTGCTGTGCACCGCATCCCTGACCGAGGGCGTGCCCCGCTGGCTCAAGGGCGAGGGGCGCGGGTGGGTCACCGCCGAGTACGCCATGCTGCCGCGGGCCACGTCCACCCGCTCCGCGCGCGAGTCCGTGAAGGGCAAGATCGGCGGACGCACCCACGAGATCTCCCGGCTCATCGGTCGGTCCCTGCGCTCCGTCATCGACCTCAAGGCCCTCGGCGAGAACACCGTGGTGCTGGACTGCGACGTGCTGCAGGCCGACGGCGGCACGCGCACGGCCTCGATCACCGGCGCGTACGTGGCGCTCGCCGAGGCCATCTCCTGGGCGCACGAGAACGGGGTGCTCAAGCCCCGGGTGAACCCCCTCACCGACTCCGTGTCCGCGGTCTCCGTGGGCATCATCGACGGCGTGCCCATGCTGGACCTGCCCTACGTGGAGGACGTCCGCGCCGAGACCGACATGAATGTGGTCGTGACCGGATCGGGGGACTTCGTGGAGGTCCAGGGCACCGCGGAGGGCGTGCCCTTCCGCCGTGACGAGCTCGACTCCCTGCTGGACCTCGCCGTCTCCGGCTGCGCCCAGCTCTCCCAGATCCAGCGCGAGACCCTGGAGTCCACCCGTGGCCGATGACACCGGCGACGCCCGTCTGGTGCTCGCCACGCACAACCAGGGCAAGGTCCGCGAGCTGCGGGCCATGCTCGCGGACGCGGGCCTGTCCGATCCCGGGATCGTGGTGGACGCGGGCGCGGTGGGGCTGGACGATGTCGTCGAGACCGGCACCACGTTCCAGGAGAACGCCCTGCTGAAGGCCCGCGCCGCCGCCGAGCAGTCGGGTCTGATCGCACTCGCGGACGACTCCGGGCTCGCCGTGGACATCCTGGGTGGAGCGCCCGGGATCTTCTCCGCCCGCTGGTCCGGCAGCCACGGCGACGACGCCGCCAACCTCCGCCTGCTCCTCGCCCAGCTCGCGGACATCGCGCCGGAGCACCGCGGTGCGAGGTTCGTGTGCGCGGCGGCCGTGGTGAACCCGCGAGGCGCCGAGCACGTGGTGCTGGGGGAGCTGCCGGGTTCGCTGCTGACCTCACCGGCCGGGGAGAACGGGTTCGGCTACGATCCCGTCTTCGCGCCCCACGGCGAGAACGGGCTGAGCTGCGCGCAGCTCACGCCGGAGCACAAGAACCGGATCAGCCACCGGGCCCGGGCTATGGCGGCCGTGCTGCCCCGGGTCCTGGAGTTCCTGCAACGGGAGACCGGGCACGAGACCAGCGCGTCCTCTTCCACCCGATCGGGGCGCGAGGACTGACCCATGACCTTCGCGTGCGGACACCTCCCCTTTGCCCGAGCCGTGGAAGCGGTGCTCGCCGAGGCCGGCGTGCACGTGGACCGCTCCGAGTGGGAGCTGCACGCCGGAGGCTCGGCCCACATCGTGGTGAACGCCGGCCACATGATGAGTGTGCGCATTGCCAAGAACCCCATCTCCGGGGAGAACGTGCGGCGCCGCACCAAGGCGCTCGCCCAGCTGCCCGAGTTCGACTTCGCGGTGCCCCGCCCCCTCACTCCCGTGATCCAGGACGGCCGCTACACCGCCGTGGGCATGACCTGGATCCCCGGGGCACCGAGGTCTCCCGGTCCCGTGGATCCCCGCGAGCTGCACCGGGTGCTCCAGCAGATCCGTCACGCGGAGCCGAGCGGCGCCGAACCGTGGCTGGACCGGCCCGGTCAGCACTGGGGCGGCCACCGGCGGCGGCACGTGCTGCTCGACCAGGTGCTCCCACGGCTGCTGCCCCGGAACAGGGACCGGGCCCTGCGCGCCATTGAAGACCTCGTCTCACTCGAGACGGTGGCACCGCGGCTGGTGCACGGGGACCTCATGGGCTCCAACATGCTGTGGCAGGACGACCACCTGGTGGGCGTGATCGACTGGGACCACGCGTGCCTGGGGGACCCCGCCTACGACGTCGCCTCGCTGGGGCTGTGGTTCGGCTGGGCCAGCGTCGGTGACGCCACCGACGAGGAGAGCTGCCGCCGGGCCCGGCTGCACGCGCGGATCTTCCCCCTGCAGGCCGTGGCGTACGCCCTGCACCACGAACTCGACACCGCCCAGGTGCGCCAGGCGGTGGAGAAGGCGGACGCGTGGTTCGAGACGCGGGCCATGGCGGCCGTCTGACCACCCCCCGAGCATGTCGGAGCGGGTGCCTAGTCTGGGCGGGTGCCCGTCAGTTTCACCGCCATAGACTTCGAGACCGCCAACCGCGGCCTTGCCTCCGCGTGCGCCCTCGGGGTGGTCAGGGTCCGGGACGGTGAGGTGGTGGACACCCGCTACTCGCTCATCCGGCCCCCCGCGGGTCACGACGCGTTCGAGGCGGGAAACATCCGCATCCACGGCATCCGCCCGGCTGACGTGCGGAACGCTCCCACCTTCGACCGGCTGTGGCAGTGGATGTGCGAGAACATCACCGACGAGGACCCCGACTCCACTCTCGTGGCGCACAACGCCGTGTTCGACACCGGCGTCATCCGCGCCGCGAACGCGGCGTGCGGTGGGGTGGCGCGCCCCTGGAACTACGCCTGCACCCTGCGGCTCGCGCGGGCGGCCTACACGCTGCGCTCATACGCGCTGCCCTCGGCCTCCCGCGCGGCAGGCGCCGAGGTGGTGGAGCACCACAACGCGCTGAGCGACTCCCTGGCGTGCGCCGGGATCGTGCTCGACCTCGCACGGCGCAGCGGGGCGCGTGACATGGCGGGCCTCGCCGCGCACTACGGCGTGACGGTGCAACGCGCCGCCCTGTGAGCCGCCTGCGGTCCCGCGGCGTGCTACGCACGTCAAGGAACCGGCGTGGGGCGGCGCCCCGGTCCTCCCGTCGTTTTCGGGAGCGGCCGGAGATCGACGCGTCCGGTCAGGGCCGCCAGCGGGCGTTCCACTCCGCGGCCAGCTGCTCCAGCTCCGCCTGCGCGTCCCGCGTACCCGATCGCGCGGCATCGTGGCCGTGCCCCGCTCCGGAGCGGTCCTCCGCGCCCTCCGCGCTGGGATGGGGCCAGCGTGCAGCGGCGACCGTGACCGCGGCGGTGCGGGCAGCCCGCGCGACCGGTCCGGAACCGGGCAGACGCCCGAGAGCCCGCCGAGCGACGTCGTTCTCCTCGCGGTTCCCCGACTCTCCCTCGACCGCAAGGAGCGCGGCGAGCCCCAGGGCCAGCGCGTACGACGCCGCCAGCTCCGGTTCGGAAGCGGCGGTCCCCGCGGCTGCCGCGTCCAGCAGGTCCTCACGTGCCGCTGGATCGGCGCAGCGTGTCAGGAGACCCAGGGTCACCGGTGCGGGGCGGGTGACCAGTTCGCACACGCGGGCGGTCTCAGCAACGACCTCCGTGAGGCTTGCGTTGATCTCAGCGGCCCGGGCCGCAGCATGCACCGCCAGGGCCATCGCCACGGCGGCGGTCTGGGACTCCGGGCTTCCGTGGGTGATGGCCGCGGAGTCCACAGCCAGGGCCACGAGGGACTTCCACCCGATGTTGGGCAGCAGACCGTACGGTGCGGTGCGTGCCAGGACCTCCGGGCTCCCGGCACGCGGCAGCACCGGTCGGACGACCTCCCCGAGAGCACCGGTGGCGAGAGCTGCGAAGCTGTCCCCCGCGTGCTCGCCCGGTTGGGCGAGGAGGGGATGGTCCCGGTCGAAGTCGTCAGTGGGCGGGTGCGGAGCGTCGCTGGGCAGTCGTGCGCCGTTCGCAACCGCCCACCGCAGATAGCCCAGCCATGCGCAGGCCGTGGGATCGGCGGACTGGCCGTCGTTCGCCCAGCGCGCCACCTCGTTGAGGGCGGCCACGGTGCGGGCGGCCAGGTGGGTGGCCTCATCCGGGAGGCCGCCGGGGGTCTCGTGCAACGGGGCCAGAAGTACGGCGCGCACCACGAGCGGGTAGGCGGTGGTGGTCGCATCCAGTCCTCGGTCCGGGGCGATCAGTTCGGGGCTGTCCGGGGTGCTCATGCGCCCAGTCTAGGAACTCGACGAACCGTGTTCACCCGCTGGCCCCCGTGGTGCCGGGTGAACCGTTCCCTCTCAGCGTGAGCCGCCCGGGCAGCCCAGTCCGGACGGGTTGATCCGGCAGTCGTCGGCCACGTTGTGCACGGTGGCTCGCCACACGCTCAGCGGAACCGCGGGGGAGACCACCTGGTTGTAGCCCGCCACAGGCTGCCAGCCGGTGCCCGCGATGTTGTACTCCCCGAAGAAGTACGTGGTGAGCGAGACGGAGTAGTCCCCGGTTGCCGTGTAGACGTGGGAGGTGTCCGTGGGGACGTCCCAGGCCCCCTCCGAGAGCGGCGATCCCGTGAGCGGGGTCGGCCCCAGGGTGGTTCCGTCACCGTAGTTCCAGGTGTACTGGACGGGGTAGGCACGCACCGAGACCGGATAGCCTCCCAGGGCGGTCTCGAACGACTGCGGCTGGGCCACCGCGTAGACGTTCGTGTTCATGTTCTTCAGGGTGTCCGGCGTGGGCTGAACGTGGTTCTCGGCCGGGGCCACGGCCAGTCGCTGAAAGTCCTGCAACGTGAACACGGGGAGGGGCACGTACCCGTCGTCGTTCGTGCCCGCGGCCTGGGCATCGGAGACACACATCTGGGTGCCCCGCGCCGAACGGGAGCCCTCGTTCGCCCCACCCACCACGATGTCCATGTTCACGCCCGCCGCACCGGACTCGTCCGTGCACTCCTGGGCAGCCCGGCACCTCTTGAGACCGGAGCCCTTCTCCTTGGTGCACGGGTCCTGCAGCCCGTAGGTCGTGTTGTTCTTGGCCGTGTCCATGAGGCGGGCGTTGAAGAAGATCGAGTCGTCGTCGGACATGAGACGGTTCCGGAGGGCCTTCTGGAAGGCGGGATCGGTGTCGGGGTTCCAGGCGGCGCCGGTGGCCAAATCGGGGTAGCTGCGCCCGGCTTTAGCGGCAAGATGTGGAGCCGTCGAAGATTCGATCGCCCGGAGTATCACGTCTATTGTGGTGCCATTGGCCCTCGCCGTAGATGATGCCTGACTCTCCTTCGAGGAAATGCCAAAATCCGGCAGATCCACCTCCTCAGCATGACTGGGGGGCGTATTAACAAATAATAGTAAAAATAGAGATAAAATAAATAGCGAAATTTGACTGCGGGTTCTGCTGGTCATAATGAACCCCGTGGTGAGCCTGTCAAGTATGTCCAACGACCATCTTCGTGGAACAAATAGGCGTCAAATCTGTCACGCTCGGAGAAAGGGAGTTGTCTTCGGGGGATCTTATGCTCCGAGACGGCTATGGAACCGGAACTCGTGACCTCCACCGGCAAGTTATATCCTCCATCGGGACGCTTATGAAATGATCCAGGTAGTATTGCTTGCGTTTCGAAACCGCCAGCGGCCCAGTGTCCCCGTGCGTAAATCTGATCGTAAGCATCGAATTGTTCCGTGCATTTTGCACAGTCCGTTGACGTCACCTCGCGCACCAATGAGGTGTCTCCGGTCTGAATGGAGTACCACTGCGCATCGGCGCGGTAGTTCAGGAACGCCTGGGCGCCCGCCTCGGTCTCCTCCTTGGCCTCCGCGGGCATCACCGGTTTGGGCACGTTGCGTGCAGGGTGCTCCAGGGTGGCCGGTTCGTAGTCCTCGGGCACTTTCTGTCCCGTGGCGAGGACCGTGGGTTCCTCGGGGCGCCAGTCGTCCGGCAGCGGTGACTGGCTGCCGTCGGGAGACGGGTGGGCAGTGGAGGCGGCGGCGTCGTCCGGCGTGGGTGACCCGGAGCCCTGTGGCGAGGCTGCGGACGTGGCCGCGGAGGGGCTCTGGGTGCTGCCGGCTGCGGTCTCGTTCTGGTTCCCGCCGCAGCCTGTGAGCAGGAGTGCGCCCGAGCACACGAGTGACCACCCTGCCAGGTGTGCCCGCATCGAGCGCGAATGATGCATTCCCATGAATCCCCCTGCGGAATCCGCCGATCTGTGATGTGCCTTACGTTCCGCATCATAGGGGGCTCGATCACGGATGGGCGTGGAAAGGCGCCGCCTGTGGAGAACGAGGAACATGCGCTTGCATGACGCCAGGTCAGACGACAATTCCCACACATCGCCGCGACGAATAATGTGGGATGTTTCAGGTCGAGGGGCATGAGGAAGGGAGGCTCGAGGGGTGGGACCTGGCTCGTACCGGGCCCCGCCGGTCGGCGGGGACGATGCCCGGGTCCGCTCGTCGGGACCCCCCTCGGGGACCATCGCCTCCGTTGTGCGGCTGGTCATCCGATCTCCACGTTCCCGCCAGGCGCGCTGTGGGTGTCCGAGACCCTCGTTACATTGACCTCATGCTGATTCTGCACACGTCCGACTGGCACCTGGGCCGCACGTTCCACGGCGTGGACATCCTGGACGTCCAGGCGCGCGCCATGGCTGAGATCGTCACCTGGGTGCGCGAGCACGGCATCGACCTCGTGCTGGTCTCGGGGGACGTGTACGACCGCGCCCAGCCGCGCACGGAGGTGGTGGAACTTCTCAACTCCACCCTCGCGCAGATCCGTGAGGCGGGCGCCCAGGTGGTGCTCACGAGCGGCAACCACGACTCCCCGGCGCGCCTGGGCTTCGGGGCACGGATCATGTCCCACGGAGGTGTCCACCTGCTCACCACGGCGCAAGGTGCCGCACACCCGGTGCTGTTCTCCGAATCAGGCGAAGGCCTCGTGACCCCGACGACGCCGCACGGCCCCGTCCCGGGTCACGGCACCTCGGCGGGCACCACCACGGTGGCGGTGTACGGCATCCCGTACCTGGAGCCGCGCGCCGCGGCGGCGCAGCTGGAGTGCGCGCCCACGCACCAGGGCGTGCTCGGCGCCGTCATGCAGGACGTGGATGCCGACCGTCGTGCCCGGGACGGTGTCACGTCGGTCGTGATGGCCCATGCCTTCGTCACGGGGGCCCACGCCACGGACTCGGAGCGGATCGTGGACTCCGGGGGCCTGGGCACCGTGTCCGCAGACATCTTCGAGCACCACGACTACACCGCGCTGGGGCACATCCACCGCCGGCAGCGGATCTCCGAGACGGTGCGCTACAGCGGGTCACCCGTGGCCTACTCGTTCTCCGAGGCCGGCCACCCGAAGGGTGCGTGGCTCCTGGACGTGGGAGAGGACGGGGTGCGTGGCGTGAGTCCGCTGGAGCACGAGTCGGGCCTGGAGCTTGCCCGGTTGAGAGGCAGGCTGGAGGACCTCCTGCAGGGAACTGAGCACTCACCCGCCGAAGGAGCGTGGTGCCAGGTGGTTCTCACGGACCCCGAGAGGCCTGCGGCAGCCATGGAACGCATCCGTGCCCGCTTCCCCCGCACGGTGGAACTGCGCTGGGAGCCGGAAGGGGGCAGGGCAATGACCCCGCAGGCCTACGCGACCCGGGTCGCGGAAGCGGCCAGCCCCGAGGAGCTGTGCGGGAGGTTCTACGAGCACGTGCGCCACCGGTCGCTTAGTGAGGCGGAGGCCACAGACGTTTCGGACGCCGTTGCCGCGGTGCGGAGCAGGGAGGTGTCCCGGTGAAGCTGCACCGCCTGGAGATCACGGCCTTCGGCCCGTTCCCGGGCCACGAGAGCATCGACTTCGACGCGCTGAACGACGCGGGCGTTTTCCTGTTGAACGGTGAGACCGGTTCGGGCAAGACGAGCGTGCTGGATGCCATCTGCTTTGCACTCTACGGTTCGGGGCCCACCACGGCCGCCAAGGGTGGGCGCAAGGCCCAGCACAGCGACCACGCGCACCCGCAGACCGGGCCGCGCGTGGACGTGGAGTTCACCGCGGGTGGCCGCCGGTGGCACGTGAGCCGGACGCCCGCGTGGCGTGCGCCGTCGAAACGGGCCGCCTCCGGGTGGACGGAGCGCCACGCCACGGTGCTGCTGCGGGAACTCGTCTCGGGCGAGTGGGTGGAGCGCGGCTACCGTCCTGACGACGTGGGCCAGATGATCCACCACGCGGTGGGTCTGGACAGGGAGCAGTTCACCCAGGTCATGATGCTCCCGCAGGGGCAGTTCGCCCGCTTCCTGCAGGCGGGATCCCGGGAGCGTGAAGAGCTGCTGGAAACCCTGTTCGGCACCGACGTCTACGCCGGGATCCAGGACGAGCTCAAGGCCCGCGCGGACGAGGCGAGGACCGAGTTGCGGTCCGCTGAGGCTGACGTCGAACGAGGAGACCAGTTGCTCGAGCGCTATCGGGGCCGGGTGAACGCTGCCCTGGCGGAACTGCCCGCGGACCTGTGTTCCGAGGTGGCCGACTCCCCGGTCGCGGAGGAGCCCGCGCCGTCGGACCGGGACCTCGCCCGTTGCGGGTGGGACGCCGTCGTGACACAGTGCGGCGCGCTGGTGGACGCTGTGAGCCGGGCGCGGGGTGAAGCGGCCGACCGCTGCGCGGAGGCGGCGTCGCGGCACACACGCAGGGAAGGGCTCGAAGCACTGCTGCGCCGTCGCGCGGAGCTCACCGGCAGGCTCGACGTCCTGAACGGCGACTCCGAGCGGGCCGAGGCAGCAGCCCGGCGGGTTCGTGAGCACACACTGGCCCAGCAGTTGCAGGGGGCCGTGGACCGTGTGGAGGAGTCCGAGCAGCGCGTGGCCTCCCTGCATGCGAGCGTGCAGGAGTTGCGGGGGCGGCTCGCCCCGGACACGGACTCCGGGCAGGCTGCCCGGCAGGTCCTCGCCGGACGGGCAGTTCTCCTCGAGGGACTCGCGGGAGATGCGCCGCCGCCCGAGGGTCTGCGGGACACCGCGGTCGCCGCGGGGGAGTCTGCGCGCTCGTGCGTGCAGCGAGAGCGGGCCGTGGCCGAGGACCGCGCGGCCGCCCAGCGCGACGGCGCACGGTCCGCCGACCTCAGGGGCCGGGCCGAGCGCACGCGGGACGACCTGCGGGTGGCTCGGGAGGAACTGAGCGGCGTGGAACGCCGACGCGACGACCTTGCGCGGGCCACCAGGGACGAGGCGCTGATCCGGGAGCGGGCGCGCTCCGCGCGCGACGCCGTCGAGGCGAGTCGAGAGCATGAACGGGCCAGGGCGGCAGAGACTGGCAGCGTCGCCGCCTACGAACGGGCGGAGGCCACCAGGCGAGAGGCTGCCCGCGCCGTCGAGGACCTGGAGGCGCGGCGGTTCGCGAATGCCGCCGCGACCCTCGCGAGTGAGCTCGGTCCCGGCCAGCCGTGTCCCGTCTGCGGGGCCACGGAACACCCACGGCCGGCGAGCATCGAGGACGGCGACGACGTGACCACGGCGACACTCGACCGTGCTCGCGCCGCCCGTGAGGTGGCCCAGGACGCCGTGGACGCAAGACATGCGGAGCTCGAACGGGCCCGCCGCGCCACCGCCGAGGCGCTCGCACGCGGTGCGGATCCGGACCTGGACGCCGTGCAGGACAGGGCGCGTGGTGCGCGGGCGGCCGAGGAGCGTCTGGACGAGGCGCTCGAGGCATTGCAGGTGTGCGAGCAGCAGCTCGAGGAGGCGCGCGAGCGCCTCGCGGACCTCGAGGCGCAGGCCACCCGCCTCACGGCGGAGGCCGAGGAGGCCCGGACGCGCTCCGAAGCACTCAAAGAGCGGTGCGATCGGGAAAGCAGCGATCTCGCGGGGCAGCTGCGGGGCTTCGCCACCGCCCGGGAGTTCCTGGACCGGGCGGAGGAGCTCGTGCGCCTGGTCAGCGACCTGGATGCCGGCCAGCATGCTCTGGACTCCGCCCGGCACCACGCCGCCGCCCATCAGGACGCCCTGGACCGGGCCCTCGCGGACTCTCCCTTCGGCGACCCCCAGGAGGTCTCAGCGGCGCTCATGGATCCCGAGAGGGCAGCGCGGGAACAGTCCTGGCTGGAGGACCGGCAGCGGGAGCTCTCCCGCGTGGAGGCGGAGCTGTCCACGGAGGACATGCAGCGAGCCGCACGGCTCACCCCCGAGGAACGGGCGGAGCTCACCGCGGAGGCGCTCGCGCGCGGTGCCGAGGAGCTGGCCGCGTCAGCACAGCTCAGAGACCACCTCACCCAGCAGCTCGGAGGGTTGCGGGCCCTTGCGGCCGAGATCGAGACCTCGGCGCGGGAGGTGCCGGAGCTGGAAGGAGCGTACGAACGGGCCCGGGAACGCTCGGAGCGGTTGAGCGGGCTCGCGGACGTCGCCACTGCCACGTCCTCGGAAAACGCCCTGCGCATGACGCTCACCTCGTTCGTGCTGGCCGCCAAGCTCGAGCACGTTGCGGCCGTGGCATCGGAGCACCTGTCCCGGATGTCCTCCGGGCGGTTCACCCTCGTGCACACGGACCAGACCCGCGGTGGCGGGAAGGCCGGCCTCGGACTCGAGATCGACGACTCCTGGACGGGCGTTCGTCGCGGCACAGAGACCCTCTCCGGAGGGGAGTCCTTCTTCACCTCGCTGGCCCTGGCCCTGGCACTCGCGGACGTGGTGCGCGCCGAGGCCGGTGGCCAGGACATCGACACCCTGTTCGTGGACGAGGGGTTCGGGTCTCTGGACGAGCAGACCCTCGAACAGGTGCTTGAAACCCTGGACGGCCTCCGGCGGGACGGTCGGGTCATCGGGGTGGTGTCGCACGTGAGCGAGATGAAGCAGCGGATCGCCACCCAGCTCGTGGTCACCAAGACGCCGCAGGGCTCCCACCTGAGCATCACCACCGGCCCGTGACCCCGGGCAGCCGGAGCCGTCGATCCGAGGGCCCGTCGACCGTCGGCCCCAGCGCTATGGCCCCGCGTAGGCTGAGCGCGTGAACACCGCCATGCACCCCCAGACCACGGAGCTGCCGGCCGGGAGCATCCCGCCCAGGGAGCAGTGGGTTCGCCGCGACCGGCAGCTCGCGCTCATCACCCTGCTGCTGCGCGTGCCGCAGGTCATGACGCCCCTGGGAGTCCTCACCTGGGTGGCGGTATCCGCGGCCTCGGCGTGGACGGCTGCGGTCAGTTCGGCTGCCCTGTGCCTCGGCATGGCCGTGTGCGGCGTGGGCATGGCGGTCTTCGCGAACGTCCGCTGGCGGCTCTGGGCCCTCGCAGGGGTTGCTCTCATCCAGGGCGTGGTGATGTGGCAGCTCTCCCGGGTGGACGTCGATGCCGTGGGAACCACCTGGGACGCCGCGGGCGCGTTCGTGCCGTTCTTCGTCGCGGGTCTCTCCCTGGCCCCGATGGGTCTGGCCGCACGGCTGCGGTGGGTGTCCGTGGTGGAGTCCGAGAACCGTCCCGAGGCGTTCGGCGGGGCCATGCGCCGCGAGTCCGTCAACGAGGCACTGGCCACGGTCCTGGGCGCCGCCCTGACCGGGCTGCTGGCCGTGGTGGCAGGACCGTCGTCGGTGCTGCGTGCCTCGGCGATCCTGTCGGTGCTCACCATGGTGCTGTTCGTGGTGCACCCCTCGGCCAGGCATCCCCAGGCCAACATGCCCGAGAGCCAGTGGCGCCGGGACCGTCGACCAGCTCCTCGGGCGCAGCAGCGCGCGGCGTTCCGGCTGCGCCACGGCCTGCTCTACGGCATCGCCGCGCTGAACGCCCTGCTCGGTGCGGCCCAGGGATGCCTCGCGGTCTACTCGGTCTCCCTGGACACGGTGAAGACCATGGGGGTGATGTACGCGCTGGTCGGATTCGGGGCGGCGGCGGGCTCCAGCCTGGCGGTGCGCTTCCGCCACCGCATCACGGCCGCCAACATGTGGGTCCTGGTGGCCACGGGCGCCCTGCTCACGTCCATGCTGCTCTCCGGGCCCTCCGGCACAGTCGGTTTCTCCGTGGTGCTCATGGCCGTGGGCTTCTTCTCCGGTCCGTGCCTGCTGTGCATCCACAGCTCCGCGGGGCAGGTGGACATGGCCCACGGCTACATGGGTCTCGTGGGCTTCATGAACGTGGCCACCAGTGTGGCCACCGCCCTGGGCCTGATCATCTGCGCGTACCTGGGCGTGCACCACGACTACATGTCCGCCGCCATGGTGCCCGTGGCCGCCTCGATGCTGCTGCTGGGCACGGCTCTCGTCTTCAACCACGGGCTGCGCCGCGCCCCCGGGCCGGAGCCGAGGATCTGAGCCCTCGCTCCGGCCGGGGCCAGGGCGGCTCGCCGTCGCGAGCACCCGCCGGGGCACGTGTTGCAGGAACGGTGCCCCACCAGCACGACGCCGCCTCCGGAACCGTACCCGCGAGGGTCAGGTTCCGCAGGCGGCGTCGTGCGCTCCTGGTGCAGGGTGCTCGGCTGAACTCAGGAACCGCGCGCGATCCACTCCGCCAGGCGGGGCTTCTCCCGGCCCACGGTGGTGGAGTCCCCGTGGCCTGTGAGCACGAGGGTGTCCTCCGGGAGCGTGAACAGGCGCTTGGCGATCGAGTCGATGATCGTGGGGAAGTCGGAGTAGGACCGGCCCGTGGCGCCGGGACCGCCCTGGAAGAGGGTGTCTCCGGTGAAGACGACCCCGTCCTCGCCCAGGTCCGGTGCGTGGAAGACCACGGAACCGGGGGAGTGCCCCGGGGTGGCCACCACGGTGACGGCCACCGTCCCGGCGAGGATCTGCTGACCGTCGTGCAGGGGCTCCGGCTCGGGACCCTCGGGATGAACGGCGCGCCACAGCATGAGGTCCTCGTGGTTCATCATGACGGGAGCGTCCGTGCCCGCCCGCTCCACGAACTCGCGCACGGCCTTGATGTGGTCGTCGTGGCCGTGGGTGAGCAGCACGTGGGTGATGGTGCGGTCGGCCACGGCGGCGAGCACCGCCTCGGGGTCGTGCGCGGGGTCGATGACGGCGCACTCCGCCTGGTTGCCCAGGACCCAGACGTTGTTCTCCACCTCCCACGTGCCGCCGTCCAGGTTGAACGTCCCCGCGGTCACGCAGTTCACCACGGTGACCCCGCCGCGGGGATCGGTCAGGACGGTCTCGGGCTGCCGGGTCATCGCTGCAGCTCCACGACCGAGCGCAGGACCTTGCCGGACTTCATGGTGTCGAACGCGGCGTCCACCTGGTCCAGAGCAATGCGCTCGGACACGAAGGCGTCCAGGTCCAGGCGCCCGAGGACGTACTGGTCCACGAGCATGGGGAAGTCGCGGGAGGGCAGGGTGTCCCCGTACCACGCCGACTTGATGGACCCGCCGTGGGAGAAGACCTCGTCGAGGGGAAGCTCCGCGGTGGTCCCGGGATCGGGAACGCCCACGAGCACCATGCGCCCGGCGAGGTCCCGTGCCTGGAAGGCCTGCAGGAAGGTGTCCGCCACGCCCACGGCGTCGATCACGAGGTCCGCGCCGTTGCCCCCGGTGAGCGCGCGAATGGCCTCCACGGGGTCCTCCGAGCGGGAGTTGACCACGTGGGTGGCGCCCAGACGCTGAGCGGTGCGCAGCTTGTCGTCGTCCACGTCCACGGCGACGATCGTGGTGGCGCCCGCCAGGGCGGCACCGGCCACGGCCGCGGTCCCCACGCCACCGCAGCCGATGACCGCCACGGAGTCCCCGCGCTGCACGGCGCCGGTGTTGATGGCGGCACCGATGCCGGCGGTGACACCGCAGCCCAGCAGGCCCACGGCGGCGTACTGGTCGTCCTCCAGCGGGGACTCGATGCGGGTGCACTGGCCTGCCGCCACGAGGGTCTTCTCCGCGAAGGCGCCGATCCCCAGTGCGGGCTCCAGCTCGGTGCCGTCCTCGAGGGTCATGCGCTGAGAAGCGTTGTGGGTGTCGAAGCAGTACCAGGGCTGGCCCCGGCGGCAGGCTCGGCACTCACCGCACACGGCCCGCCAGTTGAGGATCACGTGGTCACCCACGGCAACCTCCGTGACCCCGTCTCCCACGGCGCTGACCACACCGGTGGCCTCGTGGCCGAGGAGGTAGGGGAAGTCGTCGCCCACGCCGCCCACCTTGTAGTGCAGGTCCGTCTGGCACACCCCGCACGTGAGCACGTCCACGAGTGCCTCTCCGGGCCCGGGATCCGGAACCAGGATGGTCTCCACGGTCGCGGGCTCGTTCTTCGCCCGGACCACTACGCCCTTGACCTTGTGCATGAAGTTGCCTCCGTCGTCGTGCTCGGTTGCGTGCCGGTCCCAGTATGACGGGTGCCGCACGGACCCGCACAGCGCCCGGGCGGGTCGTTCGCCGCCCGGTGAACGGTGGACGGTGAGCAGCGGGCAGCGGGCAGCTGGCAGCCGGTGGCGTGCGGCAGCGGATCATGACACGCAACGGGCCCGCACGGTGTGACCGTGCGGGCCCGTCGGGGCAGGAGTCCGGGAGGGAACGGGCTCAGCTGTCCTGGGAGTAGTCCAGGTGCTCGGTGTGGAGGCGGATCTTGCGGCCCTCGGCCTCCAGCTTCTCCTCCTTGGCGCGCAGCTTCTCCACCTGGGTGGTGTCGCGGGGCGGGAGCTGGATGGTCTCCTCGGCCCGGATGCCGCCCTGCAGCTGGCGGCCGCGCTCGAGCTCGGCGTCCACCTCGGCTCCGAAGAGCAGCGCGTTGTTCATGACCCACAGGCCCAGCAGCAGGATGATCACGGAGCCGATGACCCCGTAGGTGGCGTTGTACTTCGCGAAGTTGGCCACGTAGAACGCGAACGCGAGCCCCGCAACGATCATGAACACGAGCGAGATGGCCGCGCCGGGGCTCATCCAGCGGAACTTGGGCTGCCGCACGTTCGGAGTCGCGTAGAAGAGGATGGCGATGAGGAGCACGAGCAGGACCAGGACCACGGGGATCTTGGCCCAGTTCCACACGGTGACCGCGGTGGATCCCAGACCCACGGCGTCACCGAGGGTCTGCGCGAGGTCTCCCGAGAGCAGCACCATGATCATCACGGCGGCGACGATCAGCACCACGATCAGGGTCACGAGCAGTATGACGGGCTTGAGCTTCCAGAAGGGGCGCCCCTCGGCGACCTCGTAGATGCGGTTGAGCGCGCGGGAGAAGGCACCGGTGTAGCCGGAAGCGGTCCACAGCGCACCCACGATGCCGACCACCAGGGCGAGTCCGGCACCGGACTGGGTGGTCAGCTGCGAGATCGGCTCCGAGAGCAGGTCCACGAGGGCCGCGGGTGCGTACTGGTCCAGGAAGTCCAGGATGGCCTTGGTGGTGGCCTCACCCTGGCCGAAGACGCCCAGCAGCGACACCAGCGCCAGCAGCGCGGGGAAGATGGACAGCACCGCGAAGTAGGTCAGGGTGGCGGCGAGGTCCGTGCAGCCGTCCTTGGTGAACTCGGACAGTGCCCGCTTGAAGATGTACCCCCATGACTGCCCCTTGAGCTTGCCGGGGGAATCGGGCTTGGTGCCGTGGTCCGGGTGGGGCGCGGAGTCCTCCCGGGCCACTGTGGACTCCAGGTTCTGGTGGGTCATGGGGGTCCTCTCGAAGGGGGAAGCAGCGATCTCCGCGGTGTTCTGGCAGAACTGCCGCACTGTGCACCACGGGGTCAGGAAGAAGTGTACTGATCTTGGAACCTGCAGGGGCATGGTGAACGCGTCCGGGAGCGAATGCGGCGGGGCGGAGACAGATCACCGCGCCCGTGAAAGGTTCACGGACGCGGTGACGGGTGCTGCGGTGGGCTACCGGGACAGCGAGAGCGCGTACTGGTGGATGCGCTCGCTCAGCCGTGTGAGCACCCGGATCTCCTGGGAGTCCAGTGCCGTGCTCATCACGTCCGCGACCTTCTGGTCGTTGTCCTCGGAGATCTGCTTGTAGAGCCGCCCCCCGGCCTCGGTCAGCGCCACTCGCACGCCTCGCAGGTCCTGCGAGTCCTGGCGGCGGGTGACGAGACCCTTGTTCTCGAGCCGCTCCAGCATGCGGGACAGGCTGGACTGCGTGAGCAGCACGTGGCTGTTCAGGTCCCGCAGCCGCAGTCCGCCACGATCCGCGCCGTCCAAGGTGGCCAGCACCTCGAACTCACGGCGTGAGAGACCGCGCAGGTCCACGTCGCGCTGCAGCTGCCGGGTCACCGACACGTGGCAGCGGCTCAGAGCGTCCCAGGCCTCGATGCTCCCCCTAGATGTCATAGTTCCCCCTTTGCGACGTTCACCCCCTATGAACGTTATCTATATGTTACGAGAGCAAAAGGATGCATTTCCGGCCGCCGCTGTCCACACTTCTGGCCGAACGGGGCGTGCCTGTCCACGCAACGGGGCACACGACGGCGCGGGGGCCGGTACGCGCAGTGCGTACCGGCCCCCGCGGGCCCACCCGAACGGGTGGGCTACTCGATGCCGAGCACCGAGGCGGTGTGACCCATGATCTCGTCCGCGAGGCGAGGGTTGTCATTGAGCGTGGTCCCGTAGGACGGGATGAGCTCCTTGATCCGGGGCTCCCACTCGGACATCTTGGCTGGGAAGCACTTGGACAGCAGGTTGAGCATGATCGGCACGGCCGTGGAGGCACCGGGGGACGCCCCGAGGAGGGCGCCGATGGAGCCGTCCGCGCTGGTCACGAGCTCGGTGCCGAACTGCAGCACGCCGCCCTTCTTGGCGTCGGACTTCATGACCTGCACGCGCTGGCCCGCCTCGATGAGCTCCCACTGGGAGCCGTCGGCGGTGGGGTAGTACTCGTGCAGGGCGTCGATGCGCTGCGCCCTGGTCTTGGTGAGCTCGCCCACGAGGTACTTCACGAGGTCCAGGTTGGCCATGCCGGCGCGGGTCATGGGGTAGAGGTTGTGCGCCCGCACGCTCTTGGGCAGGTCCAGCAGGGAGCCGTGCTTGAGGAAGTTGGGCTTGAACCCGCCGTAGGGGCCGAACATGATGGCGCGGCGCCCGTTGACGTAGCGCGTGTCCAGGTGGGGCACGGACATGGGAGGTGCTCCCACGGAGGCCTGGCCGTAGACCTTGGCGTTGTGCTGAGCCGTGACGGAGGGATCGGTGTTGCGCAGGAACAGCCCGGACACGGGGAACCCGCCGTAGCCCTTGGCCTCCTTGATGCCGGACTTCTGCAGCAGCGGCAGCGCACCGCCGCCCGCACCCAGGAAGACGAAGCCCGCGCGGATCACGCGGTTGTTGTCGCTGTTCAGGCGGTCCTCCACCGAGACCAGCCAGGAGCCGTCACTCTGGCGGTCCAGGGTGGTGACCTCCTGGCCGTACTGCACGGTGATGCTTCGCCCGGTCAGGTGGTCCAGCATCTGGTTGGTGAGGGTTCCGAAGTCCACGTCGGTGCCCTCGGGGGCGAACGTGGCGGCCACCCGGCCTGCGCCGCGCCCGTGCATCGTGAGCGGTGCCCACTGCGCAATCAGGTCGCGGTCCTCGGTGAACTCCATGCGCTCGAAGAGCTTGTGGGGCTTGAAGGCCTCGTAGCGGGCCCGCAGGTAGGTGGCGTGGTCCTCGCCGAACACCATGGACACGTGCGGAACCGGGTTGATGAAGGAGCGGGGTTCCCGCAGCGTGCCGTTCTCCACCAGGGAGCTCCACAGCTGGCGCGTGACCTGGAACTGCTCGTTGATGTTCAGCGCCTTCTCCGCGCCCACGGTGCCGTCCGCGGCCTGCGGGGCGTAGTTGAGCTCGCACAGGGCGGAGTGCCCGGTGCCCGCGTTGTTCCACGCGTTGGAGCTCTCCAGCCCGGCCGCGTCCAGGCGCTCGAGCACGAGCAGCTTCCAGTCCGGCTGCAGGTCGTTGAGCAGGGTTGCCAGGGTGGCGCTCATGATGCCGGCGCCCACGAGGACGACGTCGACGGATTCGGTGGGCTGAGGTGAAGTCACTGTGTCTCCCATGCGTGCAGGGTGGGCGCGGCACTGCGCCCGTGCGTTCGTCGTCCAGGGTATCCCCAGCCCCGGGCTTCTCCCAACGCGTCCCGGGGCCGAACGGGGCGCGCCACGACGCCGCCCGCGCGCCTCGCCGGGGCCGGGTCACCGTCCGGGCTGCACGGGGCGGTGAGTGGGTTCAGGCGAGCTGCAGCTCGTTGAAGCGCTCGAACCCGGTGGAGGTGAGCGGGAAGCTGACCACGCGCGAGTTCACGGCCACGGCAGAGACCGGGTGGCACAGGGGAACCGCGGGCAGCACCTCGGACACACGGTCGTTGAGCGTCTTGTACGCGGCGGTGCGGGGGTCCCCCTGCGCCATGCCGGCGGCGCGGTTGACCGCGGTGGTGAGTCCGGCGTCGTCGTCCCCCAGCAGGGCGAGCTCCGTGCCCAGGAGGGGGCCCATGAAGCTGTCCGGGTCCCGGAAGCTCCCGCTCCAGCCCATGAGGCTGAACGCGTGGTCACCGGACGGATCCGTCACGGCGTCCGCGTAGCCGCGGTCCCAGTCCATGGGCACGGGGGTGATGCGGAAGCCGGCCTTCGTGAGCTGGGCGGAGATCTGCGCGTACACCCGCTCGGGCTCCTGCAGGTACAGGCGCGAGGTGTTGCGCGGGTAGACGAACTTCAGGCGCTGGCCCCTGTAGGAGCTGGCCTGGAGCAGGTCCTTGGCGCGCTGGGGATCGTAGCCGGGGATCTGGAGGTTGTCCCCGTCCACGGTGAAGCGGGCCGGCACGAACTGGTCCGCCACATTGGTGCCGTTGGGGAAGAGGTTCTTCGCCAGAGCCCCGCGGTCCACGGCCGCGGCCGCGGCCCGGCGCACGTCCACGTCCCGGAACAGGGGCAGGGAGCGGTTCATCCCGAGGTAGCACACGGAGTAGGGGTCCCGGTAGAGCACCTGCACACCCTCGCGCGCCAGCGGCGCGAAGGCGTCCATCCCCACGAGGTCGTAGGCGTCCACATCCCCGCTCAGCAGGGCGGCGCAGCGCACGTGGGCGTCCGGCACCACGCGCATCTCGAGTGTGCCCACCTGACCCAGCTCCCCCCAGTAGCGCTCGTTGGCGAGCAGCGTGACGCTCTCGGGGTCCGCGGAGTCCAGGCGGAAGGGGCCCGTGCCCACGAGGTGCTCGTCCTCGGTGCCCGCACGGATGCTCTCGGGGGAGGCCATGCCGAAGGCGGGCTGGGTCAGTGCGGAGAGCAGGGGGGAGTAGGGACGGGTCAGCCGGAGCACCACGGTCCGCTCGTCCGCGACGTCCACGCCCGCGTAGCAGGAGGAGACCGAGGACCCGGTTCGGCCGTGGCGGAAGGTCGTGGCGAATGCGCACCGCGGTGCCCACGGCTGCTCGGACTCGGACTGTGCCTGCCACTTCTCGAAGTTCGCCTTGACCGCGGCGGCGTCGAACTCGGTGCCGTCGTGGAACAGGACGTCGTCCCGCAGCCGGAAGGTCACGGAGCGCTTGTCGTCCGCCACGGTCCAGGACTCCGCCAGACCGGGTGCGGCCTCCCCCGTGGAGCGGTCGGCCGTCACGAGCCCCTCGAGTACCTGCGTGGCGATCCGCGAGGTCTCCTGGGAGGTGCGTCGTGAGGGGTCCAGGCCCGTGGGTGCCGCCGCGTGGGCCAGGACGAAGTGACCACCGGGGACCGATGCGCTGGACCCGGAGTGCGCGCCGGGACGTCCGCAGCCGGTCAGGACCGCGCCGAGTCCGGCGGCGGCAAGGAACGCACGCCGCCCGAAACCGTTCTCATACGTCACCGAGGGCCCTTTCTGCCGCCGTGGTCCCGTTCTGCGTGGCGGTCCGCAGCTGTCTGGTGCGCAAGACGGGAATCGAACCCGCACGCCGTGAGGCACAGGAACCTAAATCCTGCGTGTCTGCCAGTTCCACCACTCGCGCCGCTGCCGGGTCCGGAGCCAGCAGGGTCCGGCTCCACCCGGGAGCGCCCACCTTACCAACCGCCCGTCACGCGGATGGCCCACGGCGCCGAGGGCCCGCGGCCCTGGCCTCGGCGCCGGGCACGTTCGCGTCCCGCGGGCCAGCTGTGGGGGCCGTGGGGGAGCAGGAGCAGGTTCAGCCGTCCAGGCCGAGGTCCCGGCGCAGCTTCGCCACGTGACCCGTGGCGCGCACGTTGTACTGGGCGAGCACCACGGTGCCGGTCTCGTCCAGGACCACGGTGGAGCGGATGAGGCCCTCGTAGACCTTCCCGTAGTTCTTCTTCTCGCCCCAGGCGCCGTAGGCCTCGGCCACCCGGTGGTCGGGGTCGGAGAGCAGCGGGAAGCCCAGCTCCTGAGCTGCGGCGAACCGCTCCAGCGCGGCCGGCTCGTCCGGGGAGATGCCGATCACCCGGTAGCCTGCGGACGCGAGCGAGGCCAGGCTGTCCCGGAAGTCGCAGGCCTGCGTGGTGCACCCCGGGGTGGCCGCGCGCGGGTAGAAGTACACGATGACCTTCTCGCCACGCATGTCCTCCAGGGACACGGGCTTCCCGTGGGCGTCCGGGAGGGTGAAGGCAGGGGCGGCGGTGCCGGGGGCAAGGCGATCGGCCATGAGGTGTTCCTTACGGTGTGGTGACAGATGTTCCCTAAACAGTCCGACCTCGCGTACAGTTCAGGGGTGCGGACGGGGTCGCGCTGCTCGTCAGGTGATCATCCCACGGCCCGGGTGTCTCTCGTCCCGGCCCTCCGCACGACGCCGCTCGGTCGGCATCCTCTGCGCGGTCGGGATCCCCTGCGCACGCGGGAACCCGGCGGCGGGGGGATTTGACTTGAACGTCCTCCTGGAGTAAAGGAAGCGGATCACGTCGAGTGGATATAGTTGTCTCATGTCGTACAGGAACCAGTGGCCCACGAACCGTCTGCTGTCCACGGCAGCGCGACTCGTGGAGCACGCGTGGAACGAGGACCTCGCGTCTCTCGGGGTGACTCACGCGGGCGTCATGGCACTGGATGTCCTGCAGTCCGAGGGGAGCATGACGCAGGCCCAGCTCGCGAGCCAAGTGCGCGTCCAGGCGCAGACCATGGGCAAGACCCTGCACCGCCTCGAGGCCCACGGCCACGTGACCCGTTCCCGCAACGAGCGTGACCGCCGCTCCCACGTGGTGGCCATCTCGCTGGCGGGGGAGCGGGTGCTCGCGGACGCGGCGCGCCTGGAGCAGAACCTGCTGGGTGGGTCCCGTGACTCCGACGAGCAGTTCCGGGACCGCCTCGTGGAGATCATTGCCGCCCACGGTGGAGCCCGGTGGCGCAGGGAGGTCGAGGACGGTCGCTCCCGGAGCCACGGTGCGGCGACGGCGGACCGGGGCGCGGGAGCCCTTGCAGAGGGCCACTGACCCCTCCCTCTTTCTCCACCCGCTCTTCCTGCACCGGCAGACGCCGCTGCCCGGCCCGCCCCGGTTGCTCTCCGAGACCCCCTGCCCCGCGCCGTGAAGCCCGTCGTACGGGCCGGGAACCCTGAACCCGGGCCTGGACGGGGTGCCGGACACGACGAAGGCCGGACCACCACGGTGGTCCGGCCTTCGTCTCTGCTGTGCGCCCCCAGGGACTTGAACCCTGAACCCATTGATTAAGAGTCAATTGCTCTGCCAATTGAGCTAGAGGCGCGTGTGCTGCTGTAGGTTTGCGGCGGTCTTTCCCCGCTGCTTTCCCCTGCAACGAGAGATAACTTTAGCAGTCCGACGGGGTGAGTCAAATCGAGGTCCGGGGGTGGCTCGCACCCCGGGCGGTGTGCACCGGCGGGCGGCCTGCCGCGCCGTAGAATCGGTGTCATGAGCCACCCTGGACCCCCTGTTGACCCTGCCTCCCTGCGCGTGGTCTCCCTGCCGGAGCAGGAGCTGTTCGATGCGGTGGTGCCGCACGTCACGGACTTCCGCTGCGTCCTGTGGGACATGGTGGGGGAGCCGGAGGGGTGTGCCCGCGAGGAGGTGGATGTCGCGGTGGCCCCCTACTACAGTGCGCGCTGGCGGATGGATCCCTCCGTCCTGCGGGACGTCTCCCTGCTGCAGCTGCAGTCGACGGGCTACGACGGGGTGCCCGAGCTGCTCGGGGACGGCACCGCACTCGCCGCGGCCGGCTGGGTCCACGCCGCCGGAACCGCCGAGATCGCGCTGGGTCTGATCCTCGCGGCCCAGCGCAACCTGGACCGCGCCGTGCGGCAGCAGGCGGACGGTGTCTACCGGCAGTTCTTCTCCCGCTCGCTCGCGGACTCCCGGGTCACCGTGGTGGGGGTCGGGGAGATCGGGCGGGCTGTGGTTGCGCGGCTGGAGCCGTTCGAGGTGGAGCTCACCCGGGTGGCCAGCACGGCGAGGGAGGACGAGCGGGGGCGCGTCCACGGCATCGCCGAGCTGGGGGAGATCCTGCCCCGCACGGACGTCCTGGTGCTCGCCCTGCCCCTCAGCGATGCGACCCGTGGACTCGTGGGCGCCGAGGCCCTGGCGGCCCTGCCGGACGACGCACTGGTGGTCAACGTGGGCCGCGGGGCCGTGGTGGACACCGTGGCGCTGAGCGCGGAGGTGTGCTCGGGAAGGCTGCGGTGCGCGCTCGACGTCGTGGAGCCCGAGCCGCTGCCGGGAGACCACCCGCTCATGAGCGCCCGGGGGTCGATCATCGCGCCCCACGTGGGCGGTTCCAACTCCTCGTACCTGCGACGGATGCGGGACCTCCTCCTGCAGCAGCTCGCCGCCCTCCGGCAGGGCAGGGCACCGCAGTTCTTGGCCAGCCCGGGGCGTCTCATGATCTGAGACGAGGTGTCCGCAGATTGACACGATGGTTTCCTGCGTCACACCATGAGGGCATGACTTCGGCGCTGCGCATCATCATCGACCTCGTACCGGTCGTCCTCGTGGGACATCCGGCCTGAGGCGTTCTCGACGCGCGCGTTCCCCAGGCCCTCAGCCCACGAGATCCGTGGCAGGGGCCTTTTTCATGCACGACCCCATCCCGGTCGCACCCGCCAGGCACCACCCCGCCGGGCATCCCGCACCCCACAGCACGTAAGGACACAGCACATGAGTAAGGACCAGCCGATCTCCCCGGCGGTGATGGCTCAGCGGCGCGCTCCGTCCGCGCCCACGGAGCAGGCCGCCGAGTCGGACCAGGTACTGCTGACCGGTTCCGCCGCGGATGTCGTGGCCCCGGAGGAGATGACCGGCTCGCAAGCCATCATCCGCTCGCTCGAGCTGCTCGGTGTCACGGACGTCTTCGGTCTGCCGGGTGGCGCGATCCTGCCCACGTACGACCCGCTGCTGGACACGGACAAGATCAACCATGTGCTCGTGCGCCACGAGCAGGGCGCGGGCCATGCCGCCGAGGGCTACGCCCTGGCCTCGGGCCGCGTGGGGGTGTGCATTGCCACCTCCGGCCCCGGTGCAACGAACCTCGTGACGGCACTGGCGGACGCCAACATGGACTCCATCCCCATGCTTGCGATCACCGGCCAGGTGGCCAGCTCCTCGATCGGCACGGACGCCTTCCAGGAGGCGGACATCGTGGGGATGACCATGCCGGTGACCAAGCACTCCTACCTGGTGACCGACGCCCGGGACATCCCCCGGGTGCTCGCCGAGGCCTACCACCTGGCCTCGACCGGCCGTCCGGGACCCGTGCTGGTGGACGTGGCCAAGGACGCCCAGCAGGGGAGCCTGACCTTCAGCTGGCCGCCGCACGTGGAGCTCAAGGGCTACCGCCCCGTCACCCGGGGGCACTCCAAGCAGATCAAGGAGGCGGCCCGTCTCATCGCCGAGGCCAGGCGTCCCGTCCTCTACACGGGCGGCGGGGCCATGCGGGCCGACGTCGCCGCGGAGCTGACCGAGCTGGCCGAGCTCACCGGGGCCCCCGTGGTCACCACCCTGACGGCCCGCGGCATCTTCCCGGACTCCCACCGGCAGAACCTGGGGATGCCGGGGATGCACGGCACGGTGCCTGCGGTGTACGCAATGCAGCAGTCGGACCTGCTGATCACGCTCGGCGCGCGCTTCGACGACCGCGTCACCGGTCAGCTGGACACGTTCGCCCCGAACGCGAAGGTGATCCACGCGGACATCGACCCCGCGGAGATCTCGAAGAACCGGATCGCGGACGTGCCGATCGTGGGGGACCTCAAGCACGTGATCCCGGACCTCACCCAGGCCGTGCGCCAGGAGTTCGCGGACGCGCAGACCCCGGACCTGACCACGTGGTGGGAGACGCTGGACTCCCTGCGCGAGACCTACCCCCTGGGCTACACGAGCACCGACGACGGCCACGGCAGCCCGCAGCACGTGATCGAGCGGATCTCGGCACTGACCGGCCCGGAGGCCGTCTACGCCTCCGGTGTGGGCCAGCACCAGATGTGGTCCGCCCAGTTCGTGGACTACGAGCGTCCCCGGCAGTGGCTGAACTCCTCCGGCCTGGGCACCATGGGCTTCGCGGTCCCCGCGGCCATGGGCGCCAAGGTGTCCCAGCCGGACCGCGTGGTGTGGGCGATCGACGGCGACGGCTGCTTCCAGATGACCAACCAGGAGCTCGCCACGTGCGTGCTCAACGACATCCCCATCAAGGTGGCGGTGATCAACAACTCGTCGCTCGGCATGGTGCGGCAGTGGCAGACGCTGTTCTACGACGGCCGCTACTCCAACACCGAGCTGAACACGGGCCACGACTCGCGCCGGATCCCCGACTTCGTGAAGCTCGCGGAGGCCTACGGCTGCGCGGCGCTGCGCTGCGAGCGGGACGAGGACGTGGACGCCACCATCCAACAGGCGCTGGAGATCAACGACCGCCCGGTGGTGATCGACTTCGTGGTCTCCGCGGACGCCATGGTGTGGCCCATGGTCCCCTCCGGTGTCTCCAACGACCAGATCCAGATCGCCCGCAACATGACTCCCGAGTGGAAGACGGAGGACTGATCCATGAGCCGACACACCCTCTCCGTCCTGGTGGAGGACAAGCCCGGCGTGCTGACCCGGGTGGCCGGGCTCTTCGCCCGCCGCGCCTTCAACATCCACTCGCTGGCCGTGGGCCCCACCGAACTGTCCGGAATCTCCCGGATCACCGTGGTGGTGGACGCGGACGGCGAGCTGCTCGAACAGGTCACCAAGCAGCTGAACAAGCTCATCAACGTGATCAAGATCGTGGAGCTCGCGCCGGAGGCCTCCGTGCAGCGGGACCACATCATGGTCAAGGTCCGCGCGGACGCCGCCACCCGGTTGCAGGTCACGCAGGCCGCGGACCTGTTCCGTGCCACCATCGTGGACGTCTCCACGGAGTCCGTGGTCATCGAGTCCACGGGGTCCCGGGACAAGATCCACGCGCTGCTGGACGTCCTGGAGCCCTTCGGGATCCGCGAGATCGTCCGCGCCGGCACCGTGGCCCTCGGCCGCGGCCCCAAGTCCATGTCGGACAGGGCGCTGCGACACTGACCGTACGACCACCCTCAGACCCGGTCCGGCGTGGCGCCCCAGAGCCCGCGCGGGACCACCAACGACCCACCCGCTACCCAAGGAGACAGAGCACCCCATGGCCAAGATCTACTACAACGACGACGCCGACCTCTCGATCATCCAGAACCGCTCCGTGGCCATCATCGGCTACGGCTCGCAGGGCCACGCCCACGCGCTGAACCTGCGCGACTCCGGCGTGGACGTCCGCATCGGCCTCAACGAGGGCTCGAGGTCCCGCGCCAAGGCGGAGGCCGAGGGCCTGCGGGTGCTCTCCATCGCGGACGCCGCCAAGGAGGCGGACGTGATCATGATCCTGACCCCGGACCAGGTCCAGGCGCAGGTCTTCGAGGAGTCCGTCAAGGACAACCTGGACGAGGGCGACGCCATCTTCTTCGCGCACGGCTTCAACATCCGCTTCGGCTACATCGAGGCGCCCCAGGGCGTGGACGTGGCCATGGTCGCCCCCAAGGGCCCCGGCCACACCGTCCGCCGCGAGTTCGAGGCCGGGCGCGGCGTCCCGGACCTCGTGGCCGTGGAGGTCGACGCCTCGGGGCAGGCCCTGCAGCTGGCCCTGTCCTACGCGAAGGGCATTGGCGGCACGCGCGCCGGCGTCATCGAGACCACCTTCACGGAGGAGACCGAGTCGGACCTGTTCGGCGAGCAGGCCGTGCTGTGCGGTGGTGTGTCCCACCTGGTCCAGTACGGCTTCGAGACGCTGACCGAGGCGGGCTACCAGCCCGAGATCGCCTACTTCGAGGTGCTGCACGAGCTCAAGCTGATCGTGGACCTCATGGTCGAGGGCGGCATCGCCAAGCAGCGCTGGTCCTGCTCCGACACCGCCGAGTACGGCGACTACGTCTCCGGCCCCCGCGTGATCCAGCCGGAGGTCAAGGAGCGCATGCAGGAGGTCCTCGCGGACATCCGGAACGGCGCCTTCGCGGACCGCTTCATGAAGGACCAGGCCTCGGGCGCCAAGGAGTTCAACGAGCTGCGCGCCAAGGAGGAGAAGCACCCCATCGAGACCACGGGCCGCCAGCTGCGCTCGCTCTTCGCGTGGGAGCAGACGGACGAGGACTACACCGAGGGCACCGCCGCGCGCTGATCCTCTCCCGCGTCGCCCGCCGCCCGCGGCGGAGGGGAACGGCACACCCCACCACGACGCCGCGGCGCCCCTCCCACGGGACGGGCGCCGCGGCGTCGTCGTGCCCAGGGGAGCAGGACCTCCCGCGCCTGGGACGGGCGCGGTGCCGCGGGGTGGCTAGAGTGGAGGGGTGACTGAGCAGACTCCCTTCTACGCGACCACGGCCATCTCGTACCCGAACGGGCGCCCCCACATCGGCCACGCCTACGAGGCGATCGCCGCCGACACCCTGGTGCGGTTCAAGCGCCTGGACGGGTTCGAGACCCGCTTCCAGACGGGCACGGACGAGCACGGTCAGAAGATGCAGCAGACGGCCGAGAAGCTCGGCACCACCCCGCGCGAGCTCGCGGACACCAACTCCGCGCGCTTCCGGGAGATGGACGACGAGCTGGAGATCTCCTACGACCGCTTCATCCGCACCACGGACGCGGACCACGCCGCGGCGTCGCAGGAGCTGTGGCGGCGCATGGAGGCCAACGGGGACATCTACCCGGACACCTACGCCGGGTGGTACTCCGTGCGGGACGAGGCGTACTACGCGGAGGACGAGACCGAGGTACGAGCGGACGGGCAGCGCTACTCGATCGGCACGGGCACCGAGCTGACCTGGACCGAGGAGGAGAGCTACTTCTTCCGGCTCTCCCGCTACCAGGACCGCCTGCTCGAGCTCTACCGGAGCGGGTTCGTGCAGCCGGAGACACGCTCGCACGAGATCGCGTCCTTCGTGGAAGGGGGACTGCAGGACCTCTCCATCTCCCGCACCACCTTCGACTGGGGTGTGCCCGTGCCGGGCAACCCGGACCACGTGATGTACGTGTGGGTGGACGCCCTGACCAACTACCTCACCGGTCTGGGCTACCCGGACACCGAGAACCCCCTGTTCCAGCGGTTCTGGCCCGCGGACGTGCACCTGATCGGCAAGGACATCGCGCGCTTCCACGCCGTGTTCTGGCCCGCGTTCCTGATGTCCGCGGGACTGGAGCTGCCGCGTAAGGTGTTCGCGCACGGATTCCTCTTCAACCAGGGGGAGAAGATGTCCAAGTCCGTGGGCAACGTGATCGACCCCCACGCGCTGATCGGGGAGTACGGGCTGGACCAGCTGCGGTTCTTCCTGCTGCGCGAGGTGCCGTTCGGGCAGGACGGCAACTACTCCCACGACGCCATCGTGGGACGCATCAACTCGGACCTCGCCAACGACCTCGGCAACCTGGCCCAGCGCAGCCTCTCGATGGTGGCCAAGAATCTGGGCGGCACGGTCCCCGAGCCCGGTGAGCTAACGGTCGAGGACCGGGCGATGCTGGACGAGGCCCGGGCCGTGGTGGCGGAGTACCGCACGGCGTTCGACGCCCTGGCCTTCCACCGGGGGCTCGAGTCCGTGTGGCGCGTGATCGCCTCCGCCAACCGCTACTTCACGGCCCAGCAGCCCTGGGTGCTGCGCAAGACCGACCCCGGGCGAATGGCCACCGTGCTGTACACGACCGCCGAGGTGCTGCGCATCGTGGCCGTCCTGGTGCAGCCCGTGATGCCCGGTGCCATGGCGCGGCTCCTGGACCAGCTCGGCCAGCCCGAGGGGCCGGCCCGCACGTTCGCCGCTCTGGACACCCCGCTGGCCCCCGGCACGCCACTGCCCAAGCCCTCGGGCGTTTTCCCGCGCTACGAGGAGCCCACGGCGCTCGCGGACTGAGGTGTCCCTGCGCCCCGGCCCGGGCCGGAGCGCCTCGGGTGTCCGCTGTCCTCGGACGGAGGGGACCTGCACGGAGGGGCCCTGTGCCTGCCGGGCCCCTCCTGCATGCTCTCCGCCCACACGCGCGGCTACCTGTCGTCTCAACATGTGGAACAGGCGTTCATCATGTGGATGTGCCCGTTCCCACGCCCCTAGGGTGGGCGCATGAGCGAATCCCCTGCCGCCGAGACCGCCCGCCACCACTCGATCGCCGTGCTTCCCGGGGACGGGATCGGCCCGGAGGTGGTCGCGGAGGCGGTCAAGGTCCTCGACGCCGTCACGGACCCCGCCGGGGTGACGCTGGAGAAGACCACCTACCCGCTGGGTGCTGCGCACTGGCTCGACACCGGTGAGGTGCTGAACGAGGACACCATGGAGCGGCTCCGCCAGCACGACGCGATCCTCTTCGGTGCGGTGGGCGCTGCCCCGAACGACCGGCGGGTGCCCTCGGGCCTCCTGGAGCGGGACCTGCTGCTCAAGCTGCGCTTCGGCCTCGACCACTACGTCAACCTGCGCCCGGCCACCCACTACCCGGGGACCACGAGTCCGCTGGCGGACCCCGGGACCATCGACTTCGTGGTGGTCCGGGAGGGCACCGAGGGCCCGTACGCGGGCAACGGCGGCACCCTGCGCACCGGAACCGAGCACGAGATCGCCACCGAGGTCTCCGTGAACACCGCCCACGGTGTGCGCCGGCTGGTGCGCTACGCCTTCGAGCTCGCCCAGAGCCGTGCGCGCAGGAAGCTGACCCTGGTGCACAAGCACAACGTGCTGGTCAACGCGGGTCGGCTGTACCAGCGCACGGTGGACGAGGTGGCGGAACAGTTCCCCGACGTCACGGTGGACTACATGCACATCGACGCCGCCACGATCTTCCTGACCACGGACCCCGCACGGTTCGACGTGATCGTCACGGACAACCTGTTCGGGGACATCCTCACGGACCAGGCCGGCGCGATCACGGGCGGGATCGGGCTCGCGCCGAGCGGCAACATCAACGCGGACCGCACGGCCCCGTCCATGTTCGAACCCGTCCACGGGTCCGCCCCGGACATCGCCGGCACGGGCACTGCGCAGCCCACCGCCGCGATCCTCGCCGGTGCCATGATGCTCGAGCACCTGGGCCACCCCGAGCTGGCCGACCGGGTGAACCGCGCCGTGCGCGCGGACCTCGAGGAGAACGGCACCGCCACGCGCGGCACGACACGGGTGGGCGACGACGTCGTGGCCCGCCTCCGCGCCGTCGGTGCGTAGCTGCCGGGTGCGGTCCCCATGGGACGGCATACTGGTGAGACACACATCACGCTGCACCCTGCCCCGCCGGGCGGGTGGCGCGACCGCACCGTCGAAGGAGACCACCCGTGAGCACTGAGTTCACCCGGCAGATCAACCCCCAGCCCGCCACCGACGAGGTGCGTGCCGCAGTCCTGGAGAACCCCGGTTTCGGTCAGCACTTCACGGACCACATGGTCTGCATCGACTGGCAGGGCGACGTCCAGAAGGGCACCGGCAGCTGGGACAACGCGCGCATCCAGCCCTACGGTCCGCTGAGCCTGGACCCCTCCACGTCCGTGCTGCACTACGGCCAGGAGATCTTCGAGGGTCTCAAGGCCTACCGCCACCAGGACGGCTCCGTGTGGAGCTTCCGCCCCGAGGCCAACGCCGCCCGGCTGAACCGCTCGGCGCAGCGCCTCGCCCTGCCCGCCCTGCCCGAGGAGACGTTCGTGGACGCGGTCCGGGAGCTCGTGCGGGTGGACGAGGCGTGGGTGCCCTCCGGGGAGGGGGAGTCCCTGTACCTGCGCCCGTTCATGATCGGCACCGAGCCGTTCCTGGGCGTGCGGCCCTCCAAACAGGCACTCTTCTCCGTCATCGCCTCCCCGGCGGGCAACTACTTCGGCACCGTGGAGCCCGTGGACATCTGGCTCTCCGACACGTGGGCGCGTGCGGGCAAGGGGGGCACGGGTGCGGCCAAGTGCGGCGGCAACTACGCGGCGTCGCTCATCGCGCAGCTGGAGGGGGACGCCCACGGCTGCAGCCAGGTGCTCTTCCTCGACCCGGAGCGCGAGGGCGCCGTGGAGGAGCTCGGCGGCATGAACGTGTTCTTCGTCTTCGACGACAACCGCCTGGTGACCCCCGAGCTGACCGGCACCATCCTCGAGGGCATCACGCGGGACTCCGTGCTGAAGCTGGCCCGGGACCGCGGCATGCAGGTGGAGGAGCGCGCGTTCACCCTGGACGAGTGGCGTGAGGGCAAGCGCTCGGGCCGCCTCACGGAGGTCTTCGCGTGCGGCACCGCCGCCGTGATCGCGCCGGTGCGCCGGCTCCTGAGCCACGACGAGGTGATCGGCTCGGAGGACGAGCGCCCCGGCGAGGTCACCATGGCCATCCGCCGGCAGTTGCTCGACGTGCAGACCGGCAGGGCCGAGGACACCCACGGCTGGCTGACCCGCCTCGTGTGATCCTCCACGTCCGTGGCGGCCCCGGTCCGTGCTGAACGGACCGGGGCCGCTGTGTAGCCTGTGGGCATGCGCATCGCACGGTTCACACACGAGAATGAAATCCACTACGGCACCGTCCACGGGGACCCGGGGCAGGAGATGCTGCGGTACCTCACCGGGGATCCGCTGTACGTGGGCGTCCAGGAGCTGGACCGCACCGTCGCGGTGTCCGAGGCCCGGCTGCTCGCACCGGTGATCCCGCGCTCCAAGATCGTGTGCGTGGGCCGCAACTACGCCGAGCACGCCGCGGAGATGGGCAACGACGTCCCGTCCCGGCCGCTGCTGTTCTTCAAACCCAACACGGCCGTCTCCGGCCCCGGCGATCCCGTGACTTTGCCCGCGTGGACCGAGGAGGTCTCCTACGAGGCCGAGCTGGCGGTGGTGATCGGGCGCATGTGCAAGGACGTCCCGGTGGAGCGCGTGCCGGAGGTGGTGTTCGGCTACACCGCGGCCAACGACCTCACCGCCCGGGACGCCCAGCGCACGGACGGCCAGTGGGCCCGGGCCAAGGGCTTCGACGGCGCGTGCCCCCTGGGCCCGTGGGTCGAGACGGACCTGGACACCTCGGCCCTGTCCGTGCGCTCCGCCGTGAACGGGGAGCTCAAGCAGGACGGCAGCACCGCCGACATGATCTTCGACGTCCCCGCGCTGGTGTCCTACGTGTCCGAGGCGTTCACCCTGCTGCCCGGGGACGTGATCCTCACGGGCACACCCGCCGGTGTGGGCACCGTGGACGAGGGTGACCAGCTCTCGGTGGAGGTCGAGGGCATCGGCGAGCTCACCACCGTCCTGCGCCGCTAGGGCCGGGGCGGGCGGCGGTCCGGGGGCACCCCGTAGAATGGCGCCATCATGACTGACGACGCATCCACTCTGCATCCCACCGTTCCCGAGGGCACTCCCGTCCGCGTGCGCTTCTGCCCGTCCCCCACGGGCACCCCGCACGTGGGCCTCATCCGCACCGCGCTGTTCAACTGGGCCTGGGCGCGGCACACCGGCGGCACGCTGGTGTTCCGCATCGAGGACACGGACGCCGCCCGCGACTCCGAGGAGAGCTTCCAGCAGATCCTGGAGGCCCTGGACTGGCTGGGCATCACGTGGGACGAGGGCGTGAACGTGGGCGGTCCCCACGAGCCCTACCGGCAGTCCCAGCGCGGCGAGATCTACCAGGACGTGCTGCGCCGCCTGGTGGCCGCCGGCCACGTGTACGAGGACTTCTCCACCCCGGAGGAGGTGGAGCAGCGCCACCGCGAGAAGGGTGAGGACCCCAAGCGCGGCTACGACAACTTCGACCGCTACCTCACGGAGGAGCAGAAGGCGGCGTACCGCGCGGAGGGCCGCCAGCCCGTGCTGCGCCTGCGCATGCCGGACGAGGACATCTCCTTCACGGACCTGGTCCGCGGTGAGATCACCTTCAAGGCCGGGTCGGTCCCGGACTTCGTGGTGGCCCGCGCCAACGGCAAGCCCCTCTACACCCTGGTGAACCCCGTGGACGACGCCCTCATGGGCATCACCCAGGTGCTGCGCGGGGAGGACCTGCTGTCCTCCACCCCGCGCCAGATCGCGCTGTACCGCGCGCTCGTGGCCATTGGCGTGGCGGAGTTCATCCCGGAGTTCGGCCACCTGCCGTACGTGATGGGCGAGGGCAACAAGAAGCTCTCCAAGCGGGACCCGGAGTCCAATCTGTTCCACCACCGGGACAACGGGTTCATCCCCGAGGGCCTGCTGAACTACCTGGCCCTGCTGGGCTGGTCCCTGTCCGCGGACGAGGACATCTTCACGGTGGAGCAGCTCGTGGCGAACTTCGACATCCACGACGTGCTGGCCAACCCGGCGCGCTTCGACGTCAAGAAGGCCACGGCCATCAACGGCACCCACGTGCGCATGCTGGAGCCGGAGGACTTCCGCAACCGGCTGGTCCCGTACCTGCGTGCCGCCGGCCTGGTGGGGGAGACGCTCACCCCGCGCGAGAACGAGATCCTGGACCAGGCCGCGCCGCTCGTGCAGGAGCGCATGAACCTGCTGGGTGAGACCGAGGGCCTGGTGGGCTTCCTCTTCCGCTCGGACGACGAGATCGTGGTCGCGGACGACGCCGCCAAGCAGCTCAGGGAGAGCGCGCCCCAGGTGCTCGACGCCGCGATCACGGCCCTGGAGCCCCTCCCGGACTTCTCCGCCGCGGCCATCGAGACCGCGCTGCGCGAGGCCATCGTGGACGGGCTGGGCATCAAGCCCCGGCTCGCGTTCGGACCCGTGCGCACCGCCGTGTCCGGGCAGCGCATCTCCCCGCCGCTGTTCGAGTCGCTGGAGATCCTGGGCAGGGACTCGTCCCTGGCGCGCCTCAGGGCTCTGCGGGCCACGCTGGGGGACTGACTCCTCCCACTTCGTGGTCCCCTCGTCCTCCGCGGGCGGGGGACCACGAGGCCCCGCCCCACGGCACCCGTGCCAGGGGTCCGGGTGGGTGGGGCGGGGTTTGGCATCGCGGCCGGACGAAGGTATAGTTACTGCTCGTTGCGCGGCAGTTCCGGGACAGCCCGGAGCGCGGCGAAACCAGTGGGATATGGTGTAATTGGCAACACAACGGTTTCTGGTACCGTCATTCTAGGTTCGAGTCCTGGTATCCCAGCGCTAGTCGCACTGTCATCGAGCGGTCACGCCGAGGCATGCGCAGCACGTCGAACCACCGGCCGCATGCCGAATTGGTGAGACACGGTGTTGATGTTACTGTTTGGTGCGTCAGCGCGGAGGACACAGAAAATCTTCTGGATTCTCCACTGAAAGTACACGGCCCCATCGTATAGCGGCCTAGTACGCCGCCCTCTCACGGCGGTAACGCGGGTTCGAATCCCGCTGGGGTCACGCGCTGAAAGCTCCGGTTTCCACGGAAGCCGGGGCTTTTCGCATGCCCGGTGCACATCACAGTCCGTTACGGGCCGGGTCGCAGGGCGAGGTGCCCTCCGCGCGGCCTGCCTCCACGTACAGGCCTTCCGCAGCCCGACGTGCACTCCTCCGGGCCCTTTGCCCGTTCCGAAGCGGGCTGGCGACCTCCACTTCCTCCCCGAGGCCGTGGCACCGAAACAGCGTGCCTCGGAGGTGCTGGCACAATGACCGTGTGAACACTGAGAACGCGCCCGCAGTGCCGTTGATCGACGCCCTCGAGCAGACCCGTGAGCTGCTCCGGGCCACGACGCTCCCGCTGGCCACCGCCAGCGCGCCGCAGCAGCGTGAGCTGGCGGCCCGCGCCGTGGCCCAGCTGGACGACTACGTCCTGCCCCGTGTCCGCTCGCTGGACGCCCCGCTGCTCGCTGTGGTGGGCGGGTCCACGGGGGCGGGCAAGTCCACACTGGTCAACGCCCTCGTGGGCCACCCCGTCACCCGCTCCGGGGCCATTCGGCCCACCACGCGCCGGCCGCTGCTGATCCACCACCCCCGGGATGCCGGGGCCTTCACCACCCAGCGCGTCCTCCCGCACCTCGCCCGGGTGCGCGGCGCCCTGACGGACCCGTCCCGGACCCCGCAGGCCGGTGCCGACGGCGCGGGGCCGGTGGAGGACACGAGCTCCCTCGTGCTGCTCGGGGACGAGAACATCCCCGAGGGTCTCGCGATCCTCGACGCCCCGGACGTGGACTCGATCTCGGACGAGAACCGGGCGCTGGCCGCCCAGCTGCTCTCCGCCGCGGACCTGTGGCTGTTCGTGACCACTGCCAACCGCTACGCGGACGCCGTGCCGTGGCAGCTGCTGCGCAACGCGGCGGGGCGCGACATCACGGTGGCCGTGGTCCTGGACCGGGTGCAGGCGGCGTCGGCGGCGGAGATCGAGGAGGACCTGCGCCGCATGCTGGCCCAGGAAGGGCTCGGTGCGGCGCCCGTCTTCGTGGTGCAGGAGTCGCCCCTGAACGAGCTCGGCATGCTCCCGCCCGCGGCCGTGGGGGAGCTCCGCTCGTGGCTCGCGGAGCTCGGGGCGGACGCGCACGCGCGCTCCGAGATCGCGGCCCGCACGCTCGGCGGGGCCGTGCGGGAGCTCGCGGACACCACCGACCGCACGGCCGAGGCCGTCGCAGCGCAGCAGAGCACCGAGGACCACCTGCGCCGCGAGGTCACCACGTCCTTCGAGGAGGCCCTGCGCGCGATCGTGGACTCCACCCGGGACGGCACGCTGCTGCGCGGCGAGGTGCTCGCCCGCTGGCAGGACTTCGTGGGGACGGGGGAGTTCTTCCGCGGGCTGGAGGCAGGGATCGGCCGGGTGCGGGACCGCATGACGGCGTTCTTCAGGGGCCAGCCCGCGCCGGAGGTGCGCGTGGAAGAGGCCATCGAGTCCGGGTTGCAGGCCGTGGTCGTGGAGAACACCGCGCGGGCCGCGGAGCTGGCGGAACGCCGGTGGCGGGACGAGCCCGCCGGGCAGGTACTGCTGGCGGGACGCGATGCGGCGGCGCTGCCGGCGGACTACCCCGCGCAGGTCGCGGAGAGCATCCGGGCGTGGCAGTCGGACGTCATGCTCATGATCCAGCAGGAGGGTTCGGGCAAGCGCACGCGGGCCCGGGCCATGTCCCTGGGCGTCAACGCCCTGGCCGTGATCCTCATGATCGCCGTCTTCTCGACCACGGGGGGACTGACCGGGCTGGAGGTGGGCATCGCCGGCGGATCCGGCGTGGTGGGCACCAAGCTGCTCGAGGCCGTGTTCGGCGAGGACGCCGTGCGGCGCATGAGCGAGCAGGCCCGGAAGAACCTCGAGACCCGCATCACGGCACTGCTCGACCGCCGGGCGAAGCAGTTCCTGGACACCATCGACGAGCTGGGGGAGCACCCCTCGGCGGAGCAGCTGCACGCCGCGGCCCAGCGCGTGCGCACGGAGGGTGAGGCCCTGTGAGCCCCCGTTCCCGCACGGAGACCGTGACCCTCTCGGAGCGCATCACCGGCCTGGCGCAGGCCACCGAGATCGCCGAGGGGCGGCTGGACGAGGACGTGGTGCGCCAGGCCCGGCAGACCCTGGACCGGGCGGGCCAGCGCCGCGCACTGTCCGCCGACCACACGGTGGTGGGCTTCTTCGGGGCCACCGGTTCCGGCAAGTCCAGCCTCTTCAACGCCGTGGTGGGCCAGGAGCTCGCCCGCAGCGCGGCCCGGCGGCCCACCACCTCCGCGCCCCTCGCCGCGGTGTGGGGGGAGGAGGGCAGCCAGCCCCTGCTCGACTGGTTGGACGTGCCCGACCGCCGCGTGGTGGGCCCCGCCCTCAGCGTGGCCACCGGACGGGGTCGTAAGGCCTCCACGGCCAGCGGTGGACTGGTGCTGCTGGACCTGCCGGACTTCGACTCCGTGACGGCGGAGCACCGTCAGATCGTGCAGCGCATGGTGGGCCTCGTGGACGTGGTCGTGTGGGTCGTGGACCCGCAGAAGTACGCGGACGCCGTGCTGCACCAGGACTTCGTCCAGCCGCTCGCGCGCCACGGGGCGGTCACCATGGTGGTGCTCAACCAGGCGGACCGGCTCGCGGAGCGCGACGTCCCCACCGTGCTGGGGTCCCTGGCGGAGCTCGTGGCCCAGGACGGTCTGCCCGCCACCGGGCCGAGCGCTCCGGTGGCCGTCTCCGCGCTCACCGGGCAGGGCGTCGCCGAGCTGCGGGACCGGATCCACTCGGTGGCCGCGAGCCGCGCGGCCGCGGGGCAGCGCCTCGAGGCGGACGTCGTCCACGCCGCCACGGAGCTCGCGCACGCCGCCGGGGAGGGTGATCCGCACGGCATTGACAGGGATGCGAGCGAGCGGCTGACCGCGGGCCTCGCCCGTGCCGCGGGCGTCGAGATGGTGGCCGACGCCGCCGCGCGCTCCTACCGCCTGCGCGCGGGCAAGCACACGGGGTGGATCGCCACGCGCTGGCTCGCGCGCTTCCGGAAGGACCCGCTGAAGCGGCTGCACATCGAGAGCCACGACAGGACCTCGGACCCGGGAGTGCACCGCACGTCCCTGCCTCCCATGAACGCCTCCCAGAAGGCCTCCGCCGACTCCGCGGTCCGGGGCTTCGCGGACGAGGTCTCCCGAGGTGCGGGGGAGCCGTGGCGGCGCAGCGTGCGCACGGCGGCCCGCAGCCACCAGGAGACCCTGCCGGACGCCCTGGACCAGGCGGTGGCCCGCACGCGGTTCTCCGCCCGCGGGGCCTCGTGGTGGTGGATCGCGTTCGATGTGCTGCAGTGGCTCGCCATGGCCGTCACGGTGCTGGGCCTGCTGTGGCTGCTCGGGCTCTTCCTCGCCGACTACTTCCAGCTGCAGCTGCCGCCGCCGCCCACGGTGGAGGGGTTCCCGCTGCCGGTGCCCACCCTCATGGTCGTGGCCGGGGTCGTGCTCGCGCTGTTCCTCGCGCTCACGGGCGCGGTGATCGCGTCCCTGGCCTCCCGCGTGCGCGCCCGCACCGTCCGACGCCGCCTGCTGCGCTCCGTGCGCGAGACCGCGCACGACACGGTGCAGGTTCCCGTGGAGCGCGAGCTGCGGGCGCACCGGGAGTTCACCGCAGCACTGGACCGGGCGGCGTCGCCGACCGCCTGACGTGGGATGCGCCCCGGATCGGACCGTGTCAGGCCGCGCTGACCCGCACGGCCTCCGTGAGCTGGCGCGCCGCCTGGACCACCACGTCAGCGTGCTTCTGACCGGGCTGCTTGGACAGCCGCTCGATGGGGCCCGAGATGGAGACCGCCGCGATCACGCGCCCGGACGGGCCGCGCACGGGTGCCGAGACGGACGCGATGCCGGACTCGCGCTCGCCGATGGACTGGGCCCAGCCGCGTCGTCGGACGCCGGCGAGCGTGGTGGCGGAGAACCGTGCGTGCTGCAGACCCTCGATGAGGCGAGCGTGGTCCTCCCACGCCACGAGGACCTGGGCCGCGGACCCGGCCTTCATGGAGAGCTGGGTGCCCACCGGGATGGTGTCACGCAGCCCGATGGGGCGTTCGGCGGAGGCCACGCACACCCGCCACTCGCCCTGCCGGCGGAAGACCTGGGAGGACTCGCCCGTGCTGTCCCGCAGCTGCAGCAGCACGGGGGCGGCGGCGGATATCAGGCGGTCCTCACCCGCGGCGGAGGCGAGCTCCACGAGGCGTGAGCCCAGGACGAACCGGCCCTGGACGTCCCGGCCCACGAACCGGTGGTGCGCGAGTGCGACCGCCAGGCGGTGCGCGGTGGGACGCGCGAGACCCGTGGCCTCCACGAGGTCCGCCAGGCTGGCCGGGCCGGCCTCGAGGGCGTCCAGAATCAGCGCGGCCTTGTCCACGACACCCACGCCGGAGGGGGAGTGGGTGGACTCCTCGCGCAGCCGTGCGCCCGTGCCGTGTCCGCCCAGGGACGAGCCCAGGGGCACGCCGGTGGGATCCATCGCGTTCGTCGTGTCCATGCTCTGATACTGCCGTCTCACAATGCGAGAAGCAAGTCCGCGGAGTGGAACTGGCGAGGGGCAGTGGAGAGCATGGACCGCACAGCGCTTCCCGTGCCCGTCCCCGGGCACCGACGCACGAGCAGGAGAGACGAGATGACCACCACCACGGACACCACCGCACCGCGGACCCTGGCGGAGAAGGTGTGGGACGACCACCTGGTCCGCCGCGGCGGACCCGGGCAGCCCGATCTGCTCTACATCGACCTCCACCTGCTCCACGAGGTCACGAGCCCCCAGGCGTTCGAGGGGCTGCGCCTGGCCGGGCGCGGACTGCGCCGGACGGACCTCACGATCGCCACCGAGGACCACAACACCCCCACCGAGAACATCTTCTCGACCATCGCGGACGAGACCTCCCGCAAGCAGATCGAGACGCTGCGCCGCAACTGCGAGGAGTTCGGCGTGCGGCTGCACTCCCTCGGGGATGCCGAGCAGGGCATCGTGCACGTGGTTGGCCCCCAGCTCGGGCTGACGCAGCCGGGGATGACGGTGGTGTGCGGCGACTCCCACACCTCCACTCACGGTGCGTTCGGGGCGCTCGCGTTCGGGATCGGCACGTCCGAGGTGGAGCACGTGATGGCCACCCAGACCCTGCCGCTGGCCCCGTTCAAGACCATGGCCATCACCGTGGAGGGCACCCTCAAGCCGGGCGTGACGTCCAAGGACATCATCCTGGCCGTGATCGCCAGGATCGGCACGGGCGGCGGGCAGGGATACGTCCTCGAGTACCGCGGCTCGGCCATCCGCTCGCTGTCCATGGAGGCGCGGATGACCATGTGCAACATGTCCATCGAGGCCGGGGCCCGGGCGGGAATGATCGCGCCGGACCAGACCACGCTGGACTACGTGCAGGGCCGCCCGCACGCGCCGCAGGGCGAGGACTGGGACGCCGCCGTGGCCTACTGGCGCACCCTGCACACGGACGAGGGCGCCGAGTTCGACCGCGAGGTGGTCATCGACGCGGACGAGCTGGAGCCGTTCGTCACGTGGGGCACGAACCCGGGTCAGGGCGTGCCGCTGTCCCGTGCCGTCCCGGACCCGGAGGAGGCCGAGGGGGAGGACGCCCAGGACGCCGCCCGCCGCGCCCTGCAGTACATGGGTCTGGAAGCCGGGACGCCCATGAAGCAGATCCCCGTGGACATCGTGTTCCTGGGCTCGTGCACCAACTCCCGCATCGAGGACCTGCGGGCCGCCGCCGAGATCCTCCGGGGCCGCTCCAAGGCCGAGAACGTGCGGATGATGGTGGTCCCGGGCTCCGCGAAGGTCCGGCTGCAGGCCGAGGCCGAGGGCCTTGACCGCGTGTTCACGGACTTCGGGGCGGACTGGCGGTTCGCGGGCTGCTCGATGTGCCTGGGCATGAACCCGGACCAGCTGGCCCCGGGGGAGCGCTGCGCCTCCACCTCCAACCGGAACTTCGAGGGCCGCCAGGGCAAGGGCGGACGCACCCACCTGGTGTCACCGGTGGTGGCCGCGGCCACGGCCGTGCGGGGCACCCTCAGTGCTCCCTCCGACCTCGAACCCGTGGGCTGAGCGCCCGCGCCACCCGCACGAGGGGCAGCCCCACCCGCACGAGGGGCCGCACGGCCCGTAGCTGGCCCGCCGCCCCGAAACCGACGCAGCAGAGAAGGACAGCACCATGGAGAAGTTCGCCACCCACACCGGAGTGGGCGCCCCACTGAAGCACTCGAACGTGGACACGGACCAGATCATCCCGGCCGTGTACCTCAAGCGCATCACCAAGACCGGTTTCGACGACGCCCTGTTCGCGGGCTGGCGCAAGGACCCCGAGTTCGTGCTCAACCGCGAGCCCTACCGCAACGCCTCCGTGCTGGTGGCCGGCTCGGACTTCGGCACGGGCTCCTCCCGGGAGCACGCCGTGTGGGCTCTGCGGGACTACGGGTTCACGGCCGTGATCTCCTCCCGGTTCGGGGACATCTTCCGGGGCAACGCGGGCAAGCAGGGGCTGCTGGCCGCGCAGGTGGAGCAGTCGGACGTGGAGCTGCTGTGGAAGCTCATGGCGGAGCAGCCCGGCGTGGAGCTCACCGTGGACCTCGAGTCCCGCACCGTGTCGTGCGGCGCGGTGACCGTGCCCTTCCAGATCGACGACTACACGCGGTGGCGCCTCATGGAGGGCCTGGACGACATCGGTCTCACGCTGCAGCACGAGGAGGACGTCGAGGCGTACGAGCAGCGCCGCCCGGGGTTCAAGCCCACCACGCTCCCGGCCAGAACCTGAGCGGCGACTGGACCGTGAAGCGCTCGGGGCCGGTAGAATGCTGAGGTCCCGTGCGCATTCCGCCCACGGGAGATCGCTTCCCCCAGATCGGTAGGTCATGACTTCTTTGCGCATCACCGGCGGAGTTCCGCTGTCGGGTCAGGTGACGGTTCGCGGCGCCAAGAACCTCGTCCCCAAGGCCATGGTCGCCGCCCTGCTCGGCTCCACCCCCTCCAGGCTGGGCAACGTGCCGGAGATCAAGGACGTCAAGGTGGTCACGAGCCTCCTGTCCCTGCACGGTGTGGACGTCACGCGCGACGACGCCCTGGGCCGCCTCACGCTCGATCCCACCAACGTGACGCGGGCCCGTCACGCGGACATCGACGCGCACGCCGGGGACTCCCGGATCCCCATCCTGCTGTGCGGCCCGCTGCTGCACGCCCTGGGCGAGGCCTTCATCCCGGACCTCGGCGGCTGCCGGATCGGGGACCGGCCCATCAACTACCACCTGGAAGTGCTGCGCAACTTCGGCGCCAAGGTGGAGAAGCTCGAGTCCGGGATCCGCATGAGCGCCCCGCACGGACTGCAGGGTGCCAAGATCGACCTGCCCTACCCGTCCGTGGGTGCCACCGAGCAGGTGCTGCTCACCGCCACCCGCGCCGAGGGCCACACCGAGCTCCGGGGTGCGGCCACCGAGCCCGAGATCATGGACCTGATCGCGATCCTGCAGAAGATGGGCGCGCTCATCACCGTGCAGACGGACCGTGTGATCCGCATCGAGGGTGTCCCCGAGCTCAAGGGCTACGTGCACAGCGCGCTGCCGGACCGCATGGAGGCCGCATCCTGGGGCTCCGCGGCCCTGGCCACCGGCGGGGACATCTTCGTGGCCGGCGCCAAGCAGGCGGACATGATGACCTTCCTCAACACCTTCCGGAAGGTGGGCGGCGGGCTGGACATCCGCGAGGACGGCATCCGCTTCTACCACCCGGGCGGTGACCTGAACCCGCTCATCGTGGAGACGGACGTGCACCCCGGGTTCATGACCGACTGGCAGCAGCCGCTGGTGGTGGTGCTGACCCAGGCCAAGGGCGTGTCGATCGTGCACGAGACCGTGTACGAGAACCGCTTCGGCTTCACCCGGGCACTGAACCGCATGGGCGCGGTCATCCAGGTGCACCGCGAGTGCCTGGGCTCGGTACCGTGCCGCTTCGGGCAGCGCAACTTCCTGCACTCCGCGGTGATCTCCGGTCCCACGCCCCTGCAGGCAACTGACATCCACATCCCGGACCTCCGGGGTGGCTTCTCCCACCTGATCGCGGCGCTGTCCGCGGAGGGCGTCTCCCACGTGACAGGGGTGGAGCTGATCAAGCGCGGCTACGAGCACTTCACGGACAAGCTGAGCGGCCTGGGCGCCACCTTCGACATCGACGAGCGGTGAGCGCGGCCGCCGACCTCCGCGGGGGCGAGAGTCCCTGCCGTCACCAGGGGCGCAGCGCCCCGCACCGTCGTGCCCCGTTCCTGGAGGAGTGGAAGCCCGCATGAGCAGAACATCCCAGCGATCCACGTTCCGGGTCCTCGCGGCCGGGATCGTCCCCGTCTACCGCTCCCTGGCGGTCCCGCACTGGCGGGGCACGGAGAACTTCCCGGCCGCGGGCGGGTTCGTGGTGGCCGCCAACCACCTCACGGAGCTGGATCCCATCGTGGTGGCCCACGCGGTCTACAGGGCGGGGATCATGCCGCGTTTCCTGGCCAAGGAGTCCCTGTTCCGGATTCCCGTGGTGGGCAGGCTGCTGTCCCGGATCGGGCAGGTGCCGGTGTACCGCGGCACCTCGCGCGCCAAGGACTCGCTGGACGCCGCGTTCACGGAGCTGGACAGTGGCGGTGCCATCATCGTCTACCCCGAGGGCACGATCACCCGGGACCCGCGCATGTGGCCCATGCGCGGACGCACCGGCGCCGCGCGGCTCGCGCTGCAGGCGGGCGTCCCGGTGGTGCCCGTGGCGCACTGGGGGGACCAGGAGATCCTCTACCGCGACCCCGAGGGCCACCGCACCGCGCACCCGTTCCCGCCCAAGCGCGTGCACGGCGTCGTGGGGACGCCCCTGCACGCCGAGGACCTCGTCCCGGGCGGGCTGGCGCACCCCGGCCACCCCACCGCGAACGAGCTGGCGCACGCCACCACCGTCATCATGGCGGCCGTGGCCGAGCTGCTCGGTGAGCTGCGCGGCGAGCCCGCCCCCCGGGACCTGATGGACCCGCGCGCCGACCGCGCGGCGTCGTCGTCCGGCGGCGCAGCGGCGGCAACGGCGGGTGCGGCGTCCGAGGACGACGCCGCCCGCGCACCGGGCGAGACCGACCCCGGCGACGAACCCAGCTCGGCCGGCGGGAGCGTGGCCCCGTGAGCGCGCCGCGCGAGGAGCCGCGCCGGATCACGGTCCTCGGCGCGGGGTCCTGGGGGACCGCCTTCGCCAAGGTCCTGGCCGACGCCGCCGCGGACGCGGGCGCGCAGCGCACCGTGTGCCTGTGGGGGCGCACCCCCGAGTCCATGGCCGCGCTGACCAGGGAGGGCCGCAACGAACGCTACCTGCCGGGAGTGGAGCTTCCGGGGGCCCTGGAGTTCTCGAGCGACCTGGAGAGTGCACTGCGCGGTGCCGAGCTCGTGGTGACCGCGATTCCCGCCCAGTCCCTGCGGGAGCAGCTCGTGGTGGCTGCACCCTTCCTCGAACCGGCCGCCGTGGTGCTGTCCCTGGCCAAGGGGCTGGAGACGGGGACGGGTCTGCGCATGACGCAGGTGGTCGCGGAGGTTCTCGGGCAGTGCACGGAAGCGACGGCCGAGGAGTGGGCACGGCGCACGTGCGTGCTCTCCGGGCCGAACCTGGCCATGGAGATCGCCCGGGAGGAGCCCACGGCGTCGGTGGTGGCCGCCCCCGAGCACGAGACCGCCGCGTGGGTGGCCCGCTGCTGCGCGGCGCCCTACTTCCGCCCCTACACCAACACGGACGTGGTGGGCACGGAGATCGGCGGGCTCGTGAAGAACGTGATCGCCCTGTGCGTGGGCATCTGCGACGGGCGCGGGTACGGGGACAACTCCAGGGCCTCCGTGATGACTCGCGGGCTCGCGGAGACCACGCGGCTGGCCACCGCCCTGGGCGGCCGCACGTCCACGCTCTCCGGGCTCTCCGGCATGGGGGACCTCGTGGCCACGTGCTCGTCCTCCCTCTCCCGCAACCACACGGCCGGCAGGCTCCTGGGGTCCGGGCTCACGCTCGCCCAGGTGCAGGACGCCATGACCCAGACCGCCGAGGGCATCAAGTCCGCGCCGGCGGTGCTGGAGCTGGCCCGCCGCCACGGCGTGGACATGCCCATCACGGAAGCCGTGGTGGGCGTGCTGCGCAACGACATCCCCGTCCAGGAGCTGGCCCCCCGGCTGCTGGGCCGCGACCTGAGATCCGAAGGGAACAGCGCATGAGCACCAGCCACGAGAACCCGGAGGCCACGGCCGAGGGCAGCAAACCCTGCGTCGCCGTGGTCTTCGGCGGGCGATCCTCCGAGCACTCCATCTCGCTCATCACCGCCCGGTCCGTGCTGCGCGCGATCGACCGGGAGCGGTGGGACGTGGTGAGCGTGGGCATCTCCACGGACGGCGCGTGGTTCCTGTGCTCCCAGGAAGAGCTCGAGGCCCTGCTGGACGAGCACCCGATGGCGCAGCTGCCCGTGGGAACGCACCGCGTGAGCCTCCCGCTGCAGACCGGGGACAGCCGACTGCTCATCCACGACACCGCCGAGAACGGGGCTCCGCTGTCCCGTGGGCGCCACGTGGACGCGGTCTTCCCCCTGCTCCACGGTCCGTTCGGGGAGGACGGCACCCTGCAGGGTCTGCTGGAGCTCGCGGACCTGCCCTACGTGGGGTGCGGTGTGGCCGCGTCCGCGATCGGGATGGACAAGCACTTCATGAAGCTCGCGTTCGAGGCCGCGGGGCTGGAGGTGGGCCCCTACACGGTGGTGCACGACCGGACGTGGCGCACCGACCCGCAGGGCGTGCGGGAGCGCGTGGCCGAGCTGGGGTTCCCGGTGTTCGTCAAGCCCGCGCGCGCCGGCTCGTCCTTCGGCATCACCCGCGTGGACGACCCCTCGCAGCTGGACGCCGCCATCGCCAGCGCGCGCGAGCACGACCTCAAGCTCGTGGTGGAGGCCGAGATCGAGGGCCGCGAGATCGAGTGCGCGGTGCTCGGCGGGCACGGCACGGACGAGGCCCGGGCCTCACTTCCCGGGGAGATCGAGGTCCACGGCCACGCGCTCTACGACTTCGAGGCCAAGTACGTGGAGAACGACGGCGCCACGCTCTCCTGCCCGGCGCGGCTGCCGGAGGAGGTCGTCGACACGCTGCGCCGCGAGGCCGTGCGGGCCTTCCACGCCGTGGATGGCGAGGGCCTCTCCCGCTGCGACTTCTTCGTGACCCATGACGAGCGCGTGGTCATCAACGAGATCAACACGATGCCCGGGTTCACTCCCATCTCCATGTACCCCCGCATGTGGGCGGCCTCGGGCATCGAGTACAGCGCGCTGATCGACGAGCTGATCACCCTGGCGCTGGAACGGCCCGTGGGTCTACGCTGACGCGCAGCCGCCCCGAGGCGGGGACCCGCACCGGGAGGAACGCCATGTGGCACAAGACCGGGATGATCGTGCACGAGCGCGACCCCTACAACGCCGAGACCTCGCGGGAAGGCCTGCTCGCACCGATCACCGGGGCGGCGTCCTTCTACGTGCGCAACCACGGCCCCGTCCCGGACGTGGACGAGCGCACCTGGTCCTTGGCGGTGGGCGGACTCGTGGAGTCCCCGGCCCGCCTCACGCTGGCCGAGCTGACGGAGAACTTCGCGCACCACGAGGTGGTGGCCACCCTGCAGTGCGCGGGCAACCGGCGCAGCGGCTTCCTCCCCGTGGAGGACATTCCGGGTGAGGACCCCTGGGGCCCCGGAGCCACCTCCACCGCGCGCTGGACCGGCGCCCGGCTCGGGGACGTGCTCCGCTCGGCGGGGCTGCGCGACGGCGCGGCGCACGTGGAGTTCGAGGCCCCCGACGTCTCCGACCTCGCGGACCCGCCCCAGCGCTACGGTGGCTCGGTGCCCCTCGGGAAGGCGCTCGCGGACGAGGTGCTGCTCGCGTGGGCCATGGACGGTGACCCCCTGCCGCGGGTGCACGGCGGCCCCGTGCGAGTGGTGGTCCCCGGCTGGATCGGGGCGCGCAGCGTCAAGTGGGTCGAGCGCATCACGGTGCGCACGGACCCATCCGCGAACTGGTTCCAGGCCACGTCCTACCGGCTCCTGCCGCCGGAGACGGATCCGGACTCCGCCGGGCCGGGGGACGGGATCTCCCTCGGACCCGTGGCCCTGAACTGTGACATCCTCACGCCCGAACCCGGTGAGCGGGTCTCCCCGGGGCCCGTGCGCGTGCGCGGCTACGCGCACGCGGGGGAGGACCGCGGCGTCGCCCGCGTGGACGTGAGCGGCGACGGCGGAGCCACCTGGGTGCAGGCCGACCTGGCGGAGGCCGCCTCTGCCTGGGCCTGGCGGCACTGGCAGGCCTCGCTCGAGCTCGGCACCCCCGGGCGCCGCACGTTGCTGGCCCGCGCGTGGGACACCACGGGGGCGTGCCAGCCGGAGTCAGCGGGCGCGCTGTGGAACCCCAAGGGCTACGCCAACAACTCGTGGGCGCGCGTGCAGGTGCGGGTGGGTGCTCAGGACTGACCCTGCTGCTCCAGCGTGTCCTTGACCGACTGGCACTTGCCCGTCTGCGGCACGTTCTGCACGGCCGAGCCCGCGTCCACGAGCGCGGTGCTGGACGGGACGCGGTCCCCGTCGAAGAGGACCTCCGTGGCGGGGGAGCGGCCGTATGTCACGGCGCGCCACTGGTTCTTCTCGTCCGGCACCTCGGAGATCAGCCAGTCCACCCCGTTCACGGAGGTGCAGGGGTTCGTGGTGGGCCCGGGGGGCTCCACGCCGCAGCGCACGATCATGGCGGACGGGTCCCCGTACGCGGTGGTGCCCTGGCTCGAGGTCTCCCGCTGCTCGAGATCGCTCACGTCGGCGGGCATGGCGAGCATGACGGACGCGCACGCCGGGTCGGTCGCGTGGGGTGCGCCCTCCACGGTGACGGTGGAACCGCAGCCGGTGAGGGCGAGCACGCCCGAGAGCGCCGCGGCGCCCGCGGCCAGGCGGCGTCGTGGTCCGGGGGACGACGTCGCCCGGCCGCCACCGCGGGCCGCCCGCGCCGCACGGGGTCCCACCGCGCCGTGGCCACCCGTCCCGGAGCCTGTCACCGGGGGCTGCGCAGACGTCTCGAGCGGGGTGCTGGGCGGGAAGGTCATGGCATCCAGGATAGGCGAACCCGCCTGGGAGGAGGGTCACTGCGGGGGGTCGGAGCGGGTGGCTAGGGTGCTGGTATGACGCATGAGCACGCTGCCCCGGAGGGGCCCACGGTGTCCCAGCTCGGCGAGGGGCAGCTGCTGGACGCCTTCCTCCCCGTGGCCACCACCGAGGGCCCGCACGTCCTGGTGGGGCCGGGGGACGACTGCGCTGTGGTCGCGGCCCCGGGAGGAAGCGTGGTGCTCACCACGGACACCCTGACCCTCGGACAGGACTTCCTCACCATGTGGCCCAGCGGCCGCCGCACCACGGGGGCGGACCTGGGCCGCAAGTGCGCCGCCCAGAACCTCGCGGACGTCGCGGGGACGGGAGCGGTGCCCACGGCCGTCGTCGTGTCCCTCACCCTCCCCGGAAACACGCCCGTGCAGTGGGTGACGGACTTCGCGGAGGGGCTCTCACGGGCGTTCGAGGAGCTCGGGGCCACGGAGTGCGCCCTGGTGGGAGGCGACCTCGGCAGGGGGGAGGAGCTGTCCGTCACCGCGACCGTCACGGGCCGCTGCGTGACGGCTCCCGTGCTGCGCAGCGGTGCCCCGGCGGGCGGGGTGCTCGTGCACGCGGGGGTGCTGGGGCACGCGGCCGCCGGGCTGGAGGCCCTGCAGTGCCCCGTCCCCGGCGCGTGGGACGCCGTCCCGGCGCAGCTGCGGGACGCCCTGGAATCGGCCCAGCTGCGGCCCCGCCCGCCCGTGACGACCGGTCCGGCGCTCGCCCGGGCGGGGGCACTGGCCATGATGGACGTCTCCGACGGGCTGCTGCGGGACGCCGGGCGGATCGCACGCGCCAGTGGCCTGCACATCGACCTGGAACCCCGTGCCCTGGAGCCCCACGTGAACAGCCTCGCCCCCGCGGGTGAGGCAGTGGGAGGGGACCCGTGGCAGTGGGTGCTCACGGGCGGTGAGGACCACGGTCTGCTGGCGGTCCTGCCTGTGGATTCCCGGCTGCCTCCCGGGGTCCGTGCGATAGGCTCATGTGCGCCCGCGGCCCCCGGGACAGTGGTCCCGGGCAGTGGGGCGAACCCCGGGGAGAGCTCCCGGCGGGACCCCGTGGGGCCCGCCGTGACCATCGGCGGGCGCACCTCCCAGCAGTGGTTCGGCCGCGACGTCGTCGAAGGATGGGATCACTTTGAGCCATAAGCCCGGCTCCTCCACCACCGAAGTCCGCGCGTGGCTGCACGCCGCCCACCGGGGCCTGTGCGAGCACGCGGACGTGCTCGACAACCTCAACGTCTTCCCCGTGGCGGATGCGGACACCGGGGCGAACCTGAGCGTGACCGTGGGCTACGCCGCGGAGGCCGCCGACCTGATCGAGGGCAAGGACGTGGGCGAGCTGCTCACCTACGCCGGCCAGGCCGCGCTCGAGCAGGCCCGCGGCAACTCCGGTGTGCTCGCCGCGGTCGCGCTTACGGCCATGGGCGGCGCCGTTCAGGGCAGCGTGCGGCTCACCGCCGCCCAGCTCAAGGACGCGTTCACGGCGGCGCAGGTCCGCTGCTCCTCCGCGCTCACCGACCCCGTGCCCGGGACCCTGATCTCGGTGCTGCAGGCCGCGGGCGAGACCCCCGTTCCGGAGACCGCGGCGGAGGGCTCCAACCAGCAGCTGGTGGACTGGCTGGACCTGGTGCTCGCCGCGTGCACCCGTGCCGTGATCGACACCGTGGGCCAGCTGCCCGTGCTCGCCGAGCGGGGCACGGTGGACTCCGGGGCCCTGGGAATGCTCGTGCTCCTCACGGCCCTGCGCGCCGAGCTGGGAGGTTCCGAGAACTTCGTGGACCCCGTGCCGGACGTGATCCGCCACCACACGCACCCGGTGGGCCAGAGCGCGGACGAGCTCCAGGAAGGCTACGAGGTCATGGGCACCATGGACCTCTCCGCACTGGACGCCGCAGAGCTGCGCCACGAGCTGGACGACGCCGGCAGCAGCGTGATCGTGAGCGCGGTGGGCGAGCACGAGGAGGGCTACACGTGGCGCGTCCACGTGCACGTCACGGACCCGGGCACCGCCCTGGACCTCATGCGCGCCCGCGGCAAGGCCCGCAACGTGACGGTGACCACACTCGCGGCGGAGCCCCGGTGACCGAGGGGGAGGAGACGGTGCTCGTCACCGCCTTCGCGGGCCTGCTGGACCAGCCCCTCACACGCTACGTCCCCGGCACCTCGCCGCACTCCACGGTGGCGCTGCTGGGCAAGGAGCTGGGGATCACCACGGTGGGCCAGCTGCTGGACCACGCCCCGCGGCGCTACATCCGGCGGGGCAGGATCCAGGCGCTCACGGACCTCGTGGCGGGGGAGCGCACCTCGTTCGTCGCCCGGGTGGAGTCCTCCAGCACACGGCGGATGCGCAGCGACCCGCGGCGCAGCCTCACGGACGTGGTGGTGACCGACGACTCCGGCGCGCAGCTGAAGATCACGTTCTTCAACGCGTACTCCGCCCAGAAGGACCTGCCCGTGGGATCGCTCGCCCTGTTCACCGGCAAGCCGGGGCTCTACCGCGGTGAGCTCGCGATGACCGGCGCGGACTACGCGCCCGTGGAGACCCCCGAGTCCGTCGCCGGCAGCACGTCCGAGTCCGGTGAGCTGCTCCCCATCCCGGTCTACCCGGAGGCCGGCAAGCTCACCACACCTCGCATCGCCAAGGTGGTCCATCAGCTGCTGCTCACGGCGGACCTGGACTCCCTGGATGACCCGCTGGCCCCCGAGCTGCTCGCCGCGGAGCGTCTGCCGCCGCTGGGCCAGGCGTACCGGGACCTGCACCGCCCGGAGACGGTGGAGGCGTGCGAGGCCGCTCGCCGCCGGTTCCGGTTCCAGGAGGCGTTCGTCCTGCAGAGCGAGCTGATGCGTCGCCGGGCCGAGCACTCCACGCACCCCGTGGACCCACGCCCGCTCCGGGCCGACGGCCTGCTCGCACGCTTCGACGAGCTCCTGCCGTTCGAGCTCACGGCCGGGCAGCGGGACGTAGGTGAGCAGATCGCCGCGGAGCTCTCGGGCACCTCGCCCATGAACCGCCTGCTGCAGGGGGACGTGGGCTCCGGGAAGACCGTGGTGGCGCTGCGGGCCATGCTCCAGGTGGTGGACAGCGGCGCCCAGGCAGCGATGCTCGCGCCCACGGAGGTGCTCGCCACGCAGCACCACGAGAAGATCACCGCCCTGCTGGGTCCCCTCGCCGCTCCGGGGCAGCTCGGCGGTGACCCCCGGGCCACCGGGGTCACCCTGCTCACGGGCAGCATGTCCGCGGCCGCGCGGCGTCGTGCGCTGCTGGACATTGCGAGCGGTGCGGCGGGGATCGTGGTGGGCACCCATGCCCTGATCCAGGAGACGGTGCAGTTCGCGGAGCTGGGCCTGGCCGTGGTGGACGAGCAGCACCGCTTCGGCGTGGAGCAGCGCGACGCCCTGCGGGACAAGGCCGGGCAGGTGCCGCACACCCTCGTGATGACCGCCACCCCCATTCCGCGCACCGTGGCGATGACCGTGTTCGGGGACCTGGACGTGAGCACCCTGCGCGAGCTGCCGGGCGGACGGCGTCCCATCGACACGTTCGTCGTGGGCCTCGCGGAGCACGGCCCCGCGTGGGAGAACCGCGTGTGGGCGCTCGCCGCGGAGCACGTGGCGCAGGGCCGCCAGGTCTACGTGGTGGCCCCCAAGATCGGCGACGACGCCGCCCTGCCGCCCTTCACCTCGCTGCGCGCCTCCCTGGAGGCCCAGCAGGACGAGCCGGAACCCGCCACCGTCACGTGGTTGCACGAGCTCGTGGCCGCGCGCCCCGAGCTGCGAGGTGCCCGGGTGTCCCTGCTGCACGGACGCCAGGACACGCAGACCAAGGCGGACACCATGGCCGCGTTCGACACCGGGGAGATCGACGTGCTGGTCTCCACTACCGTGGTGGAGGTGGGCGTGGACGTCCCCAACGCCACGCTCATGGTGGTGGTGGACCCCGAGCGCTTCGGCATCTCGCAGCTGCACCAGTTGCGGGGCCGGATCGGGCGTGGCGAGCACGCGAGCACCTGTCTGCTGGTGACCCGGCTGCCCCCGGAGCACCCGGCGCGCGCCCGGCTGGACGCGGTGGCCGCCACCACGGACGGCTTCGAGCTCGCGGAGGCGGACCTGCGGCTGCGCAAGGAGGGCGACATCCTGGGGGCCTCCCAGTCCGGTGGACGCTCAGGGCTGCGCTGGGTGGGTGTGCTGCGGGACGAGGAGCTCGTGGCGCGGGCCCGTGCAGCCGCGGAGGACGTGGTCCGGGAGGATCCCGAGCTCTCGGCCCACCCGGTGCTGCGGGCGAGCATCGAGCGGGTGCTGGACGAGGACCGACAAGCATTTCTGGAGCGAGGATGACACGGATCATTGCCGGACGGGCCGGGGGGCTGCGGCTGAAGTCCGTCCCGGGCTCCGCCACCCGGCCCACCACGGACCGGGTCAAGGAGTCCCTGTTCGGGCGTCTGGACGCGTGGGGCATGTGCCAGGACGCGCGCGTGCTGGACCTCTTCGCGGGCTCGGGCGCGCTCGGCCTGGAGGCGGCCAGTCGGGGCGCCGCCGTCGTGACGCTCGTGGAGAAGGCGGCCACGGCCGCGAAGGTGTGCCGGGAGAACGCGGCGCTGCTGGCGGCGTCGTGCCCGGAGACGAAGCTCACCACCGTCCACTCCGGCGTGGCCGGGTACCTGGGGCGGGCCCCGTTCCACCGCTGGGACCTCGTACTTGCGGACCCGCCCTACCCCCTGGAGAACGCCGAGCTCACGCGCCTGCTCTCACTGCTCGTGGGGCGGCTGGGACCCGGGGGCGTGATCGCGGTGGAACGCGCTGCCCGCACCGAGGAGCCCGTCTGGCCGGAGGGGCTGCGCCGTTTCGAGACCAGCGTCCACGGGGAGACCGTGCTGTGGTTCCTCGAGGCGGACGAGGAGACGGCGGCGGACTGACGCCACTCGGACCGCTGCGCCGGGTTCAGACCGCGGCGGCCAGCCCCGCCATCGCAGCCCGCAGCACCTCGGTGCGCTTGCAGAACGCGAGGCGCAGCCAGTCGGCGTAGAGCCCCTGGTTCGCGGGGCTCGCGAACGCGGACACGGGGATGCCCACCACACCCGCGGTCTGCGCCCAGTGCTGGGCGAGCCCGGCGGCGTCGTCCACCCCTGCCAGTGCGTAGTGGTCGCTCACGTCCGCCACGGCGAAGAACGTGCCCTGCGGCGTCGGCGGGGTGAGGCCCGCCTCGCCCAGCCCTGCCACGAGGACGTCCCGGCGCTCGCGGTAGTCCGCGAGCATCCCGTCGAAGAACTCCCGGGGGAAGGCCAGGGCCTCCGCGACCGCGTGCTGCAGGGGTGCCGCGGCGCTGTGGGACAGGTACGTCTTGACGGCGACGACGCCCTGCACCAGGTCCCGGGGCCCGCTCACCCAGCCCACGCGCCATCCCGTGGCGGAGAACGTCTTGCCCGCCGAGGACACCGTGAGGGTGCGCTCGGCGGCGTCCGGCAGGGTGGCCAGAGGTTCGTGGGGGCCGTCGTAGCGCAGGTGCTCGTAGACCTCGTCCGTGACGATCACGGCGTCGTGCTCGGCGGCCAGCTCCACGAGCAGCTCCTTGAGCTCCCGGGAGGCCACGGTCCCGGTGGGGTTGTGGGGGTCGTTGAGCACCACGGCGCGGGTGCGGGGGGAGAAGGCCGCGCGGACGTCGTCGGGGTCCGGCACGAAGGCCGGCGGCAGCAGCGGCACGGGCACCGCGGTGGCGCCGGCGAACTCCACCACCGCGCCGTAGAGGTCGTAGCGCGGCTCGAACAGCACCACCTCGTCACCGGGCCGCAGCAGGGACAGCAGTGCGGCGGTGACGCCCTCGGTGGCCCCGGCGCAGACCGCGATCTGCCCGTCCGGATCGAGCTCCTGCCCGTAGCACGCACGCTGGTGCGTGGCGATGGCCTCGCGCAGTGCCGGGATCCCCACGATGGGCGCGTACTGGTGGTGGCCCGCGCCCAGGGCGGCCGCGGCGGCGTCGACCATCTCACGGGGCGGGGCGAAGTCCGGGAAGCCCTGGCCCAGGTTCACGGAGCCCGTGCGGCGGGCCAGGGCCGTCATCTCCTCGAAGACCGTGGAGCGCAGCCGGCCCGCCGGGTCCAGCAGGCCGCCACCGTTGGCCATGCGCTGCCACGGGGCGGGCGGGCGCTGTCCGGGGACGGCGGCGGAGGGCTGGGGCTGCGCGTTGCTGGTCATGGCCCCAGTGTAGGAACAGCCGCCCGGTGGCGTGCCACTAGGCTGTGGGCATGCGACGCGCCATCTGCCCGGGTTCCTTCGACCCCCTGCACCTCGGTCACTGCGCGGTCATCCACCGCGCCGCACGACTGTTCGACGAGGTGGTCGTCGCCGTGTCCACGAACCCGAACAAGACCCACCGCTTCAGCGAGCAGACGCGCATCGAGCTGGTGCGGGAGGTGTTCGCGGACGAGCCCGCGGTGGTCGTGGAGCCGCTCGAGTCCGGGCTGATCGCGGACTACGCCGAGCGCCGGGACGCGGTGGCCCTGGTCAAGGGGCTGCGCAACGGCGCGGACTACGACTACGAGCTGCCCATGGCCACCATGAACCGCTCACTCACCGGTGTGGAGACCGTGTTCCTGCCGGGGGAGCCCTCCCTGCTGCACGTCTCCTCGTCGCTCGTGATGGAGGTGGCGGCTCTGGGCGGGGACATCACCTCGTTCGTGCCGCAGCCGGTGCTGCGGGCGGTGCTCGCGCGCTGAGCGGCTCGCGCCGGGATGAACCGGGGCGCGCCCGCGTGCTAGGGTGTTCTGTCGGCCAGTGTCGTTAGCCAGGAGTTCCGTGAATCACCGCAACAGTTCAGCCCTCGCGTTCAACGTCAGGGAGCTGGAGCACCGCCCGGGGACCATGGACACCCTGGATGTCGAGGCGCCCGCACCGAAGGACTTCGGTACGGCGCTCATCGGTTCGCCCGAGGGCGCGCCCATGGAGCTGCAGCTGCGGCTGGAATCCGTCCACGACGGTATTCTGGTCTCCGGAACCGTGATCGTCAGTGTTCACGGGGAGTGCAGCAGATGCCTCGACCCCATTGACTACGAACTACCGGTCGACGTGCAAGAGCTTTTCGTCTTCGAACCGTCCCCGAAGGGTGACGAGAACGTCGAGGACGAGCAAGTGTATGAGGTGCGGGACGAGGAGATCGACCTCGAACCGATGCTTCGGGACGCAGTGATCACTCAGCTGCCGTTCCAACCGGTGTGCCGGGCCGACTGCCCGGGCCTGTGCGCCCAGTGCGGCGCACGGCTCGAGAACGATCCGGAGCACCACCACGACGTGAAGGACCCCCGCTGGTCCGCCCTCGCAGGGCTGATGACCGAGACGGATCAGGGCCCGGACACGTCGGAGCCGACAACCGACACGAGAGAAGAGAGATAGCCGTGGCTGTTCCCAAGCGGAAGATGTCCCGTGCGAATACCCGCATGCGCCGGTCCCAGTGGAAGGCTCAGGCCCCCAAACTGGTGAAGACCGTGGAGAACGGCAAGGTCAGCTACAGCCTGCCGCACCAGGCCAAGCTGGTCTCCGATTCCGCCGGCACCCCCTTGTTCTACGAGTACAAGGGACGCAAGGTCGCTGACGCGTAACGTGACTGCTGAGCCGGATCCCGGTGAGCTGCTGAAGCGTCTCGGTGTCGATCTCGACACCGGGACGCTTCGCATTGCGCTGACGCACCGCTCGTACGCGTACGAGCACCCGGGGGAGACCCACAACGAGCGGCTCGAGTTCCTGGGGGACGCCGTGCTGCAGCTCGCCGTGACGGACGAGATCTACCACCGGTACCCGGAATGGGACGAGGGTCGCCTCGCCAAGCTGCGGGCGTCCGTCGTCTCCGCCCGGGCACTCGCGGGCGTGGCCCGCTCCCTGGGCCTGGGCCCCCACATCCGTCTGGGCAAGGGCGAGGTCCGCACGCAGGGCAGCGACAAGGCCTCCATCCTCGCGGACACCACCGAGGCCGTGATCGGCGCCGTCTACGAGTCCCTGGGCCCCGTGCCGGCCCGGGACCTCGTGCTGCGCATGATGGTCCCGCTGCTGGAGGACACCAAGGTCCTGCACGAGGGGCGGGACTGGAAGACCCAGATCGTGGAGCTCGTGGCCCAGCACGGTCTGGGCACCGTGCGCTACACCGTGGAGGGCACCGGCCCGGACCACGCGCGCCACTTCACCGCGGACGCCGTGGTGGACGGGCGGGTGCTCGGCCACGGGGAGGGCCCCTCCAAGAAGGCCGCCGAGCGCGCCGCCGCGGCCGCCGCGTGCGAGGCCGTCGAGGCCCGCTTCCCGTCCGGGGGCTGAGCCCGTGCCCGAGCTGCCCGAGGTGGAAGTGGTGCGCCGCGGCGTCGAACGCTGGGTCGTCGGGCGCACCGTCGAGTCCGTGCAGGTCTTCGACGCCCGCTCCCTGCGCCGCCACACCGCGGGCGTCCTGGACTTCCAGGAGCGCCTGGCCGGGCTGACCGTGGACTCTGCACAGCGCCGCGGCAAGTTCCTCTGGCTCCCGCTGGTCGAGCGTCCCGGGACGGAGCCGTCCAGTGCGCTGCTCGTGCACCTGGGCATGAGCGGCCAGCTCCTGGTGGCCTTCGCAGACCAGCCGCAGCCGCGCCACGAGCGCATCCGCCTGGCGCTTTCTCCCTCCTACGACGACGCCGGTGCCGCGCTCCCGGAGCAGGCCCGGTTCGTGGACCAGCGGATCTTCGGCGGCATGCTCCTGGACCCCCTCGTGCCCAGCGCCGACGGCCACGGCACCGTGCCCGAGCACGCCGCGCACATTGCCCGCGACCCCCTGGACCCGCTCTTCGACGTGGCGGCCTTCCACGCCGCCCTGCGACGACGCCGCACGGGCCTCAAGCGCGCGCTGCTGGACCAGGGCCTGATCTCCGGGATCGGCAACATCTACGCGGACGAGGCCCTGTGGGCCGCCCGGCTGCACTGGGCCGCACCCACCGAGACCATGACCGCGCCCCGCACCCGCGAGCTCGTGGCGGCGTGCCAGGAGGTCATGCGCCGCGCGCTCGACGCGGGCGGCACGAGCTTCGACTCGCTGTACGTCAACGTGAACGGGGAGTCGGGGTACTTCGCACGCTCACTCAACGCCTACGGCCGGGCGGGGGAGCCGTGCCCGCGGTGCGCGGCGGCGGGAGCGGACGGTGTGATCGTGCGCGAGCACTTCGCCAACCGCTCCTCGTACCGCTGCTCGCGGTGCCAGAAGCGGCCGCGCCGGTACAGGGCCTAGCCGCGGGAGACTCTCCACGGCCCACGGCCCACGGCCCACGGCGCCTCCGGAGTGCGGGGGCGCGGTCGTGGCAGGTCTGGGGGACGACGCCGCTCCGGCACCGCGTGGCCCGCAGCGGTGCCGGAGCGGCCGTCCGGGGACCGTGGCGGTGTCAGTGGCCACCCCCGGCCACGGAGGTCCCGCGGGGCGTGAGGACGAAGACCAGCGCCGCGGCGGCCACCATCAGCACGCCTCCGGCGAGCCCCGCGACCTGCAACGACTCGGTGAACGCCTGCCCGGCCTGCCGTGCCAGCTCCGGCACCCCCAGTTCGGTGGCCGTGCCCATGGCGGCGCCGAGCGACTCGCGGGCCTGCGCGGCGGCGTCGGGATGTCGCTGCTGGAGCGAGGCGAACACGGCGGAGCCCGTGAGGCCGGCGCTGAAGACCAGCGCCGAGATGCTTCCCAGGATGGTCACCCCGAGCGTTCCGCCCAGCTCGTACGCGGTCTCCTCGAGCGCGCCGGCGTTGCCGGCCTTTTCCGGGGGAGAGCCGCCCATGATGAGTGCCGAGCCGATGGCGAGGGCGCCCATTCCCGCACCCACGAGGCAGAGCGCTGCCACGACCCCCGGAAGGGTCAGGTGCTCGGCGGTCCCGATGAGCAGCAGACCGGTGCCCGCGAGAGCGAGCCCCCCGGACAGCACCACCCGGGCGCCGACCCAGCGGCTCACGAGTGGTGCCGCGAGGGACGAGACCGCACCCACGACCACGATGGGAATGAGCTGCACCCCCGCCTCCACCGGGCTCGCGCCGTGCACGAGCTGCAGCCACTGTGCGACGAGCAGGAGTGCCGCTGTGAGCGAGAAGGTGGCGCTGAGGGCCGCGACGATCCCGGCACTGAACTGGCGGCCGCGGAAGAGCTGGACGTCGAGCAGCGGGGTCTCGCTGCGGATGTTGCGTGCGGTGAACCAGCCGAGGGCGACCACGGCGACGACCAGGGCGATCCACGCGGGTGCCGCGGCGGCGTCGGCGTCCTTGCCGAACTGCTTGAGCGACCACACGAGGAAGGACATTCCCACGAGCGAGAGGACCGCGGAGAGCCCGTCGAAGGGACCGAGGCCGCTCACGCGGGACTCGCGCAGCAGCAGCAGACCGCCCAGGGCGCTCAGGGCGATGAGAGGAACGTTGACCAGGAAGGCCGAGTGCCACGAGAAGTGCTCCAGCAGGAACCCGCCCACGAGCGGGCCTCCCACCGACCCCAGCCCGGAGGCCGCGGCCCAGACGCTCAGGGCCGTGGCCCGCTCCTTCGGATCGGTGAACACCACACGGATCAGGGACAGCGTGGTGGGCATGACCATGGCCCCGCCCACGCCGAGCAGTGCGCGGATGCCGATGACGGCGCCGGGGGAGTCCGCCACCAGGACCAGGAGGGACGCCGCCGCGAAGACCCCATAGCCGAGCATGAGCATGCGCTTGCGGCCCCACCGGTCCGCCACCGCCGCCACCGGGATGAGCAGGGCGGCGAGCACCAGGGAGTAGATGTCCACGATCCACAGCTGCTGGTCGGAGGACGGGTGCAGCTCGGCGGACATCGAGGGAAGCGCCATGTTCAGGATGGTCATGTCCATTGCAATGACGATCAGGCTGGCGCTGAGCACGGCCAGGGCACCCCAGCGCCGGCCACGGGACAGGGGTGCGGTCGAGGAAGTCGTCGGAGAGGTCATGGTCACTGGTCTTCCGTCCGGGAGGGGGTCATCAGGGCGCGGAGGGTGTGCTCCAGGCGGGCCGTGCCAGGAGCCCGCCCGGTGAGGGCCGAGTGGATGAGCGCGCCGTCCAGGTAGAACGCCACGGCCTCCGCCGCGTCGTCGGTGCAGTGGTCGGAGAGGATCTCCGTGAGCTGCTCCGTCCACCGCAGGGAGAGGTCGCGCAGCTGCTCGTCCTGGAACGGAGTCGTGACCATGGCCAGTGAGGCCCGTGCGTAGTGCGGCTCCAGCAGGTGCTCGTGCGCCAGTTCCGCCAGCCGCTGCGCGGGGTCTGCCGCCCGTGCCAGGTCGGCGGCAATGAGATCGAGGGCGTTCTCGGACTCGGCGGCCAGTCTCGACAGTGCCGACTCCCGCAGGGCGTCGATCGAGGGGAAGTGGCGCGTGATGGTCCCCAGGGGGATGCCGGTCTGCGCCGAGACGGCGCGGTGCGTGAGTGCGCCCGGCCCTCGGGCCACGGCGATCTCTGTGGCGGCCTCGAGAATCTCGCGACGACGCCGCTCGGGGTCCCGCGTCCGGGGTGCGCCCGGTGAGGGGGTGGACATGAGATCTCCTTTATGAACAAGTGTACGCGTACATTTGTACCGTATACATTTGGTCGAGCGCAACCACACCCTCAGCGCCACCGGCCGCACGGTGGGGCGAAGACGGAAGCGGCCCGGTCGTTCCTCCGCGGGGGAGGAACGACCGGGCCGCTTCCGGGGTAGCCCGTGGGGGCTCACTCGACCGAGCGCACGCTCTGCAGGTCCGTGGCCAGGTTGCTGTTCTCGCTGTCGGACGCCACGGAGGAGGCTTCCGCGCGGGCGCGCTGCTCGTCCGCGACGTCCTCCACACGGTCCAGGGAGACCGAGCCGGTGCGCCGGTGCGGGCGCGGGTGGTCCTGGTAGTACGCCGCGAGCCGGGAGAAGCCCTCGTCCAGGCTCACGGACGGGGTCCAGTCCAGCAGCTCACGGGTCTCGCGCTGGTCGAACCAGTGCGCCGTGGACAGCTGCTCCGCAAGGAACTCGGTCATGGGCGGCTCGCCGTCACCCTGGCGCAGCTTCGCGGGCAGGTGCGGCCACACGGTCTCGATGACCTTGCCGGCCAACCGGGCCACGCCGCCGGGGATCGAGCGGGTGGGGGCCTCGGACCCGGTGGCGCGGCACATCCGGGCGATCAGCTCGCCCACCGGCCGCGGCTCGCCGTTGGTGAGCACCAGGGCGCGCCCGTGCACCACGTCGATCCGCTCGAGCGCGCGCACGATGCCCTCGGACGCGTTGTCGATGTAGGTGGTGTCGATCATCGCCGCGCCGTGGTCCAGGTTGGGCATCCGCCCCGCGGCCGCACGGTCCGCCACGCGCTCCACGAGCTGCGTGTCACCCGGGCCCCACACGATGTGCGGGCGCACCGCCGCGACCTTGAGGTCCCGCTGGCCGTCCATGCCCAGGGCGAGCAGCTCGGCGGCGGCCTTGGAACGGGCGTAGTTGCCGCGCGCGGTCTCCGGGTTCGCCGGCTCGGCGCCCGCGCCCTCGATCGACACACCCGCGTGCGCCACGGACGGCGAGGACACGAACACCACGTTCTTCACCCCGGCGTTCTGCGCCTGGCACAGCAGCACGCGGGTGCCCGTGACGTTCACGCGCACGAACTCGTCCCAGTCGCCCGTGAAGGAGACCTTCGCGGCCAGGTGCACCACGTCGTCCACGCCGTCCAGGGCACGGGCCACGTCCTCGGGGTCGGTGATGGAGCCCAGCACCTCGTCCACACCCTTGCGCTCGGCCACCGCCACGTGGCCGCGCTGGAACACGCGCACACGCCAGTTGCGCGCGAGCAGGACGCGGGCGACGTCGCCGCCGAGCATCCCGGACGCGCCCGTCACCAGCACGGTGCGGCCCGCGCCGTCGAGCACGCCCTCCGTGGCCGTGGCACCGCCGCGCTCCGGATCCGCGATCCGTGCGGCACCGGGCACCCCGGCATCGTGCTCGGGGCGCGACGCCGCGGCATCGCCGTGCTGCTCGGGGGCGCGGTGTCGTCCGGCGCCGGGGCGGGAGGGGGAGGTGTTCTGCTCGCTCACAGTGCACTCAGCTTTCCGGTGGCCAGGGCGCGCTCGGCCCAGTCACTCAACTCGGCTCGGTCGATCTTGGAATTGTGGCGGATGTCCGTGGGCTGCTCGGGGATCACCAGCACCGCGCTGACCGGCACGCCGGTGGCGAAGTCCACGGTGGCGCGGATGCGCTCGCTCAGCTCGGCGTCCGCGAGGGCGGGCTTCGAGGCGGGGGGCTCGGTCTCGATCACGGCCACGGCGGACTGCGAGCCCGCGGGGCCCACGCCCACCACGGCCACACGACCCACGCCGGGCACGGTCTGCGCGGCGTGCTCCGCGGCCACCGAGGAGACAGGCCCGGAGGACATGGTGATCACGTGCGCGAGCCGGCCCTCGTACCAGAGCCGCTCCCGAGCGTCGAAGTGCCCGACGTCCCCGGTGCGGTGCCAGCCCGGGGTGAGGTCCGAGGCCCGTTCGGTGATCCACAGCCGGTCGTAGTGGTCCTTCGCGTGCGGGGCGCGGGCCACGATCTCGCCGGTGACACCCGGGGTGCTCACGATCTCGGAGGACACGGTGCCGTCCGCGCGCAGCGGCAGCACGCCCAGCTGGGCACCCTCCACGGGGGTGCCCACGCACACGCCGCGCCCTGCGCCGTCGACGCCGCGCTGGGCGTCCTCGCGCGCGGCGCGGATGACGTCCAGGCTCACGTCCGTGAGGGGCAGGGCCTCCGTCATGCCGTAGGGCGTGTGCAGCTCGGCGGCGGGCATGAGCTCCTGGAGCCGTGCGAGCAGCTCCTCGGGGATGGGAGCGCCCGCGGAGAGCATGAGGTCCACCCGGGCCAGGACATCCCGTTCGGCCGGGGAGAGCTCCGCCGCGGTGGCCAGCACGTTGGCGATGGCCGCGGGGGACGCGAACACGGCGCTCGCCCGGATGGCCATGGTGGCCTCCGCGAGGGCGCGTGCGGTGAGCGTCTTGGGGCTCGTGACGTCCATGTCCGGGGTCACCGAGGCGGCACCCAGGGCCGGTCCCAGCAGCGCGAAGGGCGCGAAGCCCGCCACGAGACCGGTTCCCGCGCGCAGCCCGTAGGTGTCACGGATGGTGTCCCGCATGCCCGCCATCTGGCGGTGGGTGTACACCACGCCCTTGGCCGGGCCCGTGGAGCCGGAGGTGAACAGCACGGCGGCCTCGGCGTCCGGGTCCACGGCGGGGATCTCGGCGGGGTCCACCGTGGTCACGGAGTCCATCAGCTCGGCCACGGTGTGGGACACGCCCAGCAGCTTCTTGGACACCGGGTCCATGGCGTCCGCGGCGATCCGCGTGCCGGGCCAGCCCAGGGCACGGGCGCCCACCAGCGCCTTGCGAATGCCGATGAACCAGCGGGGGGAGGAGCCGCGCAGGGCACGGGTGAGGCCCTTGCGCCCGAGCCCCTGGTCCGCCACCACGATCACGGCTCCGATGCGCAGGCACGCGTAGATCAGGGTGGTGAGCAGGGAGCCCGGGGGGACCATGAGGTTCACGCGGTCCCCCGGGCGCACGCCGGTGCGCAGCAGGGCCACGGCCAGCCGGTCCACGTCCGCGGACAGCTGCCGCCAGCTCACGCTGCGCTCCACGTTCAGGGACGGTGCGGAGCCGTCCACGGTCTGCGCCACGGGGCCCATGTCCACCACGGCGGGGGAGTCGTCGCGGCGGCGGGCGTCCAGCTCCGCGAAGAACGGGACGAACTCCCCGCGGCCGCGGGCACGCTGCTCCCGGTGGGAGGCCACGACGGGCTCCGCGTCCCCGACGTGCTCGTCCAGCCACGTGAGCAGCGGGGTGGCGATGTCCCGGGCCTCGGGCAGCAGGTGCTTGGCTCCCTCGAAGCGGTGCACGTCCGCGTGGGGTGCACGGCGCAGGAGGTCGTCCAGGTAGCGCTGCTGGAACACGGGGTCGCCCGTGCCCCACAGCAGCAGCGTGGGGACCTCACGGGCACTCATGCGCCCGGCGATCCGCTCGTACGCGGCGTGCGAGGGGTGCTCCTCGGGTGCGGGGATGTCCGCGACGAAGTGCTCGATGCCCTCGCGGCGCTCGCGGGAGGTGTAGGGCGCCTTGTACGCGCGCTTCACGGCCTTGGGCGGTGCGGGGTCGCACAGGGCGAGCGTGGTGTCCAGGAACGCGGTGGAGCCCGAGGTGAGCGGGGCGTGCACGGCCCGGTTCAGCGCGAGCCGCAGCGCGGAGGGAATGGGCTCGGCGTTGTCGTGGTGCACGGCGGTGTTGGTGAGCACGGTGGCCGCGTGGATCGCAGGGTGCTCCTGGGCCCAGCCCTGGGAGATCAGCCCGCCCCAGTCGTGGGCCAGGGTCACCACGGGCAGGCCCACGGTGTCGATGCCCAGCGCCGCGGTGAGGTCGCCGAGGTCCTGCACGCGGTCCGTGAGGCGGCGGAACAGCCCGGTGCGCTCGGAGAAGCCCATGTCCAGCTGGTCCACGGCCACCACGCGCCAGGGCCGCTCGGCCTCCTGCGCGGCCCGCAGCACGTCGCGCCAGAGGTAGGACCACGTGGGGTTGCCGTGCACGGCCAGCACGATGCCCTGCGGGGTGCGCCCGCTCGCGGCGATCGCGTCCCCGTTGTCCAGCACGTGCCAGCGCCGCCTGCGCCCGGCCACCGGCTCCACGGGAGCGGTGGAGGCCACCGTGAGCACGGTGGACCACGCCGGGTCCACGCCCGGCAGCGGGGTGTCCGTGAACGGCAGGCGGTCGGTGCCGCTGCGCTGGGGGGAGGTGCTGGCGGTCACGGGTGCTCCTTCGCGGTTCTGGGCGGCGTGCGGGGGCGTCCCGCGCTGCGGGTCACCGGTATGGGGCGAGCTCACCAGGCGATCTCCATGAGGGTGGTGTTCAGCCCGGAGCCCACGCCGAGGCACAGCACGCGGGCGCCGGGCTCGAGCCGCTCGGCCTCCAGGGCCAGGGTCATGGGCAGGGCGGCGGCCGCCACGTTGCCCCAGTACGGGAACGTGAGGGGCACCTTGGAGCCGTCGATCCCCATGTCCTCGATGAGCTTGTTGGTGTGGGAGTTGGAGACCTGGTGCGTCACGTAGGAGTCCATGTCCCGCCAGTCCCAGCCGTCCGCCTCAGCATCGAGCCAGGCCTCCACCACGAGCCCCACGCCGTGGTTGAGCAGACCGGTGGCGTCCGTGAACATGCCGTCCCCGCCGCCGATGCACAGGCGGCTGAACTCGGTGCCCGCGCGGGTCACGGAGCCCACGATGCGGTGGCCGTCCGGGTGGCGGTCCGCGGGACCCACCACGGCGGCGGCTGCGCCGCAGCCCAGGGTGAGCGTGGCGAACTCCTGGACCACCTGCTCGCGGGTGATGTCGTCCTCGCGCAGCCGCTCGATGGCCGCCCGGTGCCACGGCGAGGGGTCCTCGCCCGCGACCACGAGCGCGTACTCGATGGCACCGGCGTCGATCATGGACGAGGCCACGGTCAGGGCGTTGACGAAGCCCAGGCACGCGTTGGTCATGTCGAAGTTCAGGGCGGAGCTGGGCAGACCCAGGCGCTCGTGGATGCCCACGGCCACGGCCGGCTCGTAGTTGTCGCGCGTGACGGAGGCGTTGATGAACAGCCCGATCTGCTCCGGATGGATCCCCGACTGCTCCAGCGCCGCCTGGCCGGCCTCCGTGGCGCCGTCCGTGAAGTGGCGGCCCGGGGCCCAGCCGCGGCGCTCCTTGATGCCCGCGAGCCGCTCCAGCAGGCCCTTGGGCATTCGCAGCCGCTTGAACGTGTGGGCCAACTCCTCATCGAACCGGGTGGACGGGATGACCACGTCCGCTTCCGTCTTGGTGACCGACAGGACGGCGGCGTTGCGGTTTCTGATGGTGGAGTTTCCGGTCAATGTGGCGCTTTCGATCAGACGCCACCCGTGCCGTCGAGGAGTCGATCGTCGGTGATGGACCTCGGCGTCCGGGTGAAGAAGCGGGATGGACCGGTCCAGTCTAGCGGCCCATTCTGACAGCTCTCCCGGGGCGAGCGCGGTGCTCCTCCCGCGCTGCCGGGACGCCGCGCGACCCCGTGCCCGGGGTGCTTCTGCGAGGTGGGGAAACACCCCGCGGGTAGACTCGGACCCCACCCCCGGGCACGGCCCCTCGGCAGGGCCGAACGCCCTCACCACCCGGGCGCCCGGACCGCCAGACCCAGGAGATCCCCCGCGTGCACCTGAAGACCCTCACCGTGCGTGGTTTCAAGTCCTTCGCCTCGGCCACCACGTTCCACTTCGAGCCCGGCGTCACCGCGGTGGTGGGTCCCAACGGCTCCGGCAAGTCCAACGTGGTGGACGCCCTGGCCTGGGTGATGGGTGAGCAGGGGGCCAAGTCCCTGCGCGGCGGGAAGATGGAGGACGTCATCTTCGCGGGCACGTCCGGCCGCGCCGCACTGGGCCGCGCACACGTGTCCCTGACCATCGACAACGCCGACGGTGCCCTGCCGATCGAGTACACCGAGGTCACCATCTCCCGCACCCTGTTCCGCTCGGGCGGCTCCGAGTACGCCATCAACGGCCGTTCGTGCCGCCTGCTGGACATCCAGGAGCTGCTCTCGGACTCGGGCCTGGGCCGCGAGATGCACGTGATCGTGGGCCAGGGTCAGCTGGACCGGATCCTGCAGGCCACCGCGGAGGAGCGCCGCGGGTTCATCGAGGAGGCCTCGGGCATCCTCAAGCACCGCCGCCGCAAGGAGAAGACGCTGCGCAAGCTGGAGTCGGTGCAGCAGAACCTGGACCGGCTGGAGGACCTCACGGGGGAGATCGAGCGTCAGCTCACCCCGCTGGGGCGTCAGGCCCGCACCGCCCGCAAGGCGCAGCGCATCCAGTACGACGTGCGGGACGCCCGCGCCCGGCTGCTCGCGGACGACCTCGTGGCGGCCCGGGCCGGCATGGACGCGGACCGGGGCGCGAGCGACGAGACGCGGCGCCGCAAGGTCGAGCTGGAGCAGGCCGTGGCGCGCCTCGACGAGCGGCTGGCCCGCACGGAGGCCGACGCCGCCCGCACGGCCCCGGCGCTGAACGCCGCCCGCACGAGCTGGTACGAGCTGAGCACCGTGCGGGACCGCTTCCGGGCGCTGTCCGCGCTGGCGGGGGAGCGGCGTCGGCTGCTGGGCAGCGAGCAGGCGCCCGAAGCGCCGGGCCGGGACGCGCAGGCGCTGGAGGAGCAGGCGCAGCGCAGCCGGGAGGAGGCCGAGCGGCTCGCCGAGCGCGTCGCCCGGGCGCAGCAGACGCTCAACGAGGCGCAGACGGCACGACAGGCGGCGGAGGAGACCGCACGGGGGGCCGAGCGCCGGACCGCGGAGCTCGTGCAGCGCAGCGCGGACCGCCGGGCGGGGCAGGCGCGGCTCGCCGCGGCCGTGACCTCCGCCCGCTCGGCCCTCAGCGCCGCCGAGTCGGATGTGGAGCGCGTCCGCGCGGAGATCGCGGACGTCGCCTCCCGCGCGGAGCAGGCCACCCTGGACACCTCCTCCCTGCGCGACGCCGCGGAGACGAGCGCCGGGGCGGTCGAGCGCTCCGCCACGCGCGCCCGGGAGGCCGAGGAGCACGCGGAGACCGCACGCGCGGCGGCCCGCGCCGCCGAGTCCGCCCGTCAGACCGCGGCGAGCGAGCTGCACGCCGCCCAGGTGCGGCTGGACACACTGCGCCAGTCCGTGCGCCAGCCGGACGGTTCCGCCGCGGTGGCAGATGCCACCGCGGTGCTCGGCAGCGTGCCGGACGCGGTGCGCGTGGCCCCGGGGTGGGAGCGGGCGGTCACCGCGGCCCTCGGCGCGTGGTCCGAGGCGCTCGCCGTGGGGTCCGCGGCGAACGCCGCCACCGTCTTCGCCGCGCTGCGCGAGGCCGGGTCGGGCCGGGTCCACCTCGTCCTCGCCGGAACCGCACCGGCCCCCTCCGCACCCCTGAACCTCTCCCTCCCGGAGGGCTGCGTCCCGGCCGCGTCCGTGCTGTCGCCCGCTCCGGGAGCCGGGGACGACGACGTCGTCCTGCGCAGCGTGCGCGCGGAACTCGCCCGCACCGTCCTGGTCCCCGGGCCCGCGGAAGCGCTCGCCGTGCTCGACGCCGCCGCGGCGGCCGGTGAAGAGGCGTCCCTGCTGCGCGCGGTCACCCGCGACGGCGACGTCCACGGGACCCGCACCGCGCAGGGCGGGGCCACCGAGGCGGCGGGCAACCTGGAGATCCTCGCGCGCATCGAAGCAGAGGAAGCGCGTCTCGACGGGTTGCGCGCCGCGGCGGACAAGGCGACCGCAGAGGCCGAGCGGGCCGAGATGGCGCGCGTCGAGGCCGCCCGTGCCCAGCGGGAAGCCTCCCAGCAGGCCCAGAAGGACCAGCAGGCGGCCGCCGCGGCCGGTGCGGCGCTGAGCAGGGCGGAGGCCACGGCGTCGTCGGCGGACTCCGAGCTCGCCCGGCGGCGGGAGGTGCTGGGCACCGCGGAGCAGCGCATGGCCCGGCGGCAGGAGGAGCTGCGGGAGGCCCTGGAGCGCGCGGAGTCCGCGGAGCACGGGGACGAGGCGGAGCTCGAGCGGGAGCAGATCACCGCCGCCGGCGCGAAGGACCGGGCGGATGCCGCGGCGAAGACCGCCCGCGAGGCGGAGACCGAGGCCCGGTTGGCCCTGCGCGGCCTGGAGGAGCAGCACCGCCACGCGCTCTCCCGGGCGGAGGGCCAGCTGCGCGCCGCCCGCTCCGAGCGGGCCGCGCAGGCGGAGGCGGCCCGGCGCGCGGAACGACGCCGCGTGCAGGCCGCCGTGGCCCGGGCCGTGGGCACTGCGGCCGAGCACCTGCGGGTGAGCGCGGAGGAGTCGGCCCGGCAGGCCGCCGCCCAGCGGGACGCGGTCGAGACCGAGCGCGCGGGGCTTGACGAGGCCGCGCACCGGCTGCGCACCGAGCGGGATGGGACCACCCGCGAGCTGAGTGAGCTCACCGAGCGGCTGCACCGCGCGGAGCTGGAGCTCACGCAGCGCCGCGCACGGCTGGAGGGGCTGGAGGCCACGGCGCTCGAGGAGCTCGGGATGACCCCGGACTTCCTGGTGGAGCACTACGGGCCGCACCTGCCCGTCCCGGACGCGGACGCCGCGATCGAGGCGGCCCAGACCGCGGAGGAGTCCGGGGGCTCCGTGCAGCTCGCCCTGCCGAGCATGACCGATCCCGGCACCCCGTTCCGGCGCGAGGAGCAGCAGACCCGGCTGCAGCGGGCCCAGAAGCAGCTCAAGGCCCTCGGGAAGGTCAACCCGCTGGCGCTCGAGGAGTTCGCGGCGCTGGAGGAGCGGCACAAGTTCCTGGTGACCCAGCTGGAGGACGTCAAGAACTCGCGCACGGACCTGCGCAACATCATCCGCCAGGTGGACCAGCACGTGGAGGAGGTCTTCTCCCAGGCCTACCGGGACACCGCCGAGCAGTTCGTCTCCGTGTTCGCCACCCTGTTCCCCGGGGGTGAGGGGCGCCTGCGCCTGACCGATCCGGACGACATGCTCAACTCCGGCGTGGAGGTGGAGGCGCGCCCCGCGGGCAAGAAGATCAAACGGCTCTCCCTGCTCTCCGGCGGTGAGCGCTCACTGACCGCCCTGGCCCTGCTCGTGGCCATCTTCAAGGCCCGCCCGTCCCCGTTCTACGTGATGGACGAGGTGGAGGCCGCCCTGGACGACCGCAACCTGGGCCGCCTGCTCACGATCTTCGAGCAGCTGCAGGAGAGCTCGCAGCTGATCATCGTGACCCACCAGAAGCGCACCATGGAGATCGCGGATGCCCTCTACGGGGTGTCCATGCGCGGGGACGGAGTGAGCCTGGTGGTGGGCCAGCAGCTGTCGCAGCTGCGGTAGGTGTGCGCGGCGGGCGACGACGGCGCTCGACCGCCTCCCCGCTCGGACCGCGTCAGCCGTGGGCGGCCGGGTTCTCGGTGGCGGCCCGTGCGCGGCGGATGAGGGCCGCGCCGCGACGCAGAACTTCGTTCTCCACGAAGAACTCCGGGGGTTTCTCGTACCACCCCAGGTCGTCCCGGGCCAGCGCCACGATGTCGCACCCGGCCGATGTGGCGGTGAGCACCACGTCCATGGCGAGTGGCAACGCCTCCCAGCCCTTCATCGACCCCGCACCCCGCCACCGGAAGGTCTCGTCAGAGCCCGTGGCAATGTGGAGCGCCGAGTCCGTGGCGGTCGTCCGGAACTCCGGAGCAACGAACTCCGTGCGCAGCCGCTCGATCACGGCCCCGGGTGCCAGCGGAGACGCCCAGCGGGCCTCCGTGACAATCCGGTCATGCTGCGGGCGGGCCCGGGAGACGCGGGGCAGCCACCAGTAGCGGAGGAGGGCCCAGACCCCCGGCAGGACTACCGCAAAAAGCCCCACGAGCATCGGGGTGGTGAGGATGCCTCGGTTGCGCAGCTCCTTCAGGACACCATTTAGCACCAGGGTGACCACGAACAGGACGAGGTAGCGGATCAGCGCACGGCGGCGCGGGGACCGTTTCCCCGACCCCGTCATCTGCCGACCGTCCCGCCCGCACGGGGCTGGCGCGTCTCTGACTGGGCGGCCTCCGGCAGCGTCTCCCGCACCGGCAGCCAGGCCAGGGCCGCCAGCAGCATGAGCGCCCCGGAGATGCCGAACGCCCAGCCGAACCCGGCGGCGTCGGCCAGGGCGCCGGCCAGGACCGGACCGAGGATCTGCCCGGCGTCGGCGCACATCTGGTAGCGCGAGAGCACCTTGCCGCCCGCGCGGTCCGGGCCGATCACGTCCGCCACTGCCGCCTGCTGACCGGGGTTGAGCGTTCCGGAACCGACGCCCGAGAGCAGGGACAGCACCGCGAATGCCACCACGGAGGTGCTGAAGCCCACCCCGATGGTCGCGAGCCCGCACACCAGCAGCCCCGTGAGCACCAGGGGCTTGCGGCCCATCCGGTCCGTCAGGCGCCCGGTGACCGTGAGCGCGGCGGCGTTGCCCACCGCGAACAGCGCGAGGGCGAGACCGGCGACGGCGGGCCCCTCACCCACCACCTGGGCGGCCAGCAGCGGAACGAGCGCCACCCGCACACCCATGGCGGTCCACCCCGTGGAGAAGCTGGAGGCCAGCGCGGCGCGGTACGCCCCGGCGTCGAGCGCGTCGCGGACCCGCATGGGCGGCTGGGCGGCTCCGGCGCGCCTGGCCCCGAGCGTCTCGTCCTTGAGCCGCGCCCAGACCACGAGCACGGCGACGAACAGGGCGCCCGCGTAGATGAGGAACGGGGCGTGCATGCCCAGTCCGGCCAGGAACCCGCCGAGCACGGGTCCGAGGATGCCGCCCAGCAGGAAGGACGTGGCGTAGTACCCGGACACCCGCCCGCGCATGGTGCGCGGTGCGAGCCGCACGATCAGCCCCATGGCGGAGACCGTGAACATCGTGGAGCCGATGCCACCGAGGCCCCGGAAGACCAGCAGCTGCCAGTAGTTCTGCGCAAAGGCCGTCGCCGCGGAGGACAGCGCGACCACCACCAGGCCCACCAGGTACGTGGGGCGCTCGCCGAACCTGTTGACCACGGCCCCGCTCGCGGGGGCGAAGAGCAGGCGGCACAGGGCGAACGCGCTGATCACCGCGGAGGACGCGGCCACACCCACGCCGAAGCTCGCCGCGAACTGGGGGAGCACGGGTGCCACGAGGCCGTAGCCCAGGGCGATCACGAACGCGGCGGCGATCAGGACCTTGATGGGTTCCGGGACGGTGGCCGCGGGCGGTGCGGCAGCGGCGTCGTCGGAGCGGGTGGCCGAGGGCCGGGCGGAAGCGGCGGGAGCGTCGTCGGGCGGTGTCTGCGCCGTGCCCGGCGTGGCATCGGCGGCACCGGGGACCGGGGCCGCGGAGGCCTCGTGCGAGTCGGGGGTTTCGGGGCGGGACACGCCTGGCAGTTTATGGGAGATTAGACGGGTGGAGACTATTGCGCAGATGTGGATACTGATTGCCGCCGCGGCGGTCCTAGTGCTCGTGGTGCTCGGCGTGGTGCTGCTGCGCAAGCCCAGGGCGCCGAAGGGTGGGTACGCGGGCACCCGCGACATCGACGACATTCCCGAGGTGGACGGGGACACCGCCCTCGAGGACCGTCCCGTCAGCACCCTGGAGCGGCCCGAGTCCGCGCGCGGACGGCTCGCGCGGCTGCGCGGGCGCCTCGCGAAGTCCAACAACGTGTTCGGCAAGGGCCTGCTCGTGCTGCTGTCCCGCGAGCGCATCGACCAGGACACGTGGGACGAGATCGAGGACACGCTGCTGATGGCGGACCTCGGCACGGACGCCTCCCTGGAGCTCGTGGAGAACCTCAAGAAGCGCGTGCGGGTGGACGGCACCAAGGACCCAGCGGAGCTGAAGTCACTGCTGCGCGAGGAGATGCTCGCGCTCGTGGACCCCAGCCTGGACCGCTCCCTGCGCACGGAGTCAGCGCCCGGCAAGCCCGCGGTGGTGCTCGTGGTGGGTGTGAACGGCGTGGGCAAGACCACCACGGTGGGCAAGCTCGCGCGCGTGCTCGTGGCCGAGGACAAGGACGTCATGCTGGGGGCCGCGGACACGTTCCGCGCGGCCGCCGCGGACCAGCTCGAGACCTGGGGCGCCCGGGTGGGCGTGCCCACGGTGCGCTCCGAGCAGGAGGGCGCGGACCCCGCCTCGGTGGCGTACGACGCCGTCACGGCCGGTATCCAGCAGGAGGCGGACGTGGTCCTCGTGGACACTGCCGGGCGGCTGCAGAACAAGGCCGGTCTCATGGACCAGCTCGGCAAGGTCAAGCGCGTGATCGAGAAGGCCGCCGCCGTGGACGAGGTGCTGCTCGTCATCGACGCCACCACGGGGCAGAACGGCATGACCCAGGCCAAGGTCTTCGCGGAGGCCGTGGACATCACGGGCATCGTGCTCACCAAGCTGGACGGCACCGCCAAGGGCGGCATCGTGGTGGCCATCCAGCGCGGGCTCGGCGTGCCGGTCAAGCTCATCGGCCTGGGGGAGGGCCCGGACGACCTCGCACCCTTCAACGCTGAGCAGTTCGTGGACGCGATCATCGACTGAGCCCCGCCCCCCCCTGAGCCGCCGACGGCGCCCGCTCCCGTTCCCGGGGGCGGGCGCCGTTCGCGTTCCGGCGGGTGGGACGCGGTCCGGCTCCTCCGGGCGGGACGCGGCCCGGGTCCGGCGGGTGTTAACACGCCCGCAACATGGAGGCGTGAGCTGAAACACAGTCGTTACCCGCACGGGAACTTGCCGGTAACAAGGGGTGCGTTGACTGGGACCACGGAGCGCAAAGGATGTGCTCGCCAGAGACCAGGGACGAGGTGATCCGGGTGGAACTGACCGCCGGACACGTGTGGACCGTGGTGGCGGCAGGGCTGGTGTTCTTCATGACACCCGGCCTCGCGCTGTTCTACGGGGGCATGACCCGCGCCAAGGGCGTGCTGAACATGATGATGATGAGCTTTGCCGCCCTCGGCGTGGTGGGCGTGGTGTGGGTGCTGTGGGGCGCCTCGATGCTCAGCGGCGACCCCGTGCTGGGCGGGTTCAGCGCGAACCCCTTCGCCCACCTGGGGCTGCACGGTCTGCTGGGCACCGAGGACCTGCTGACATCCGACTTCTCGGTCACGTTCGCCATCATCACCGTGGCACTGATCTCCGGGGCGATCGCGGACCGCACCCGGTTCGGCACGTGGGTGGTGTTCACCCTGGTGTGGGTCACGCTGGTCTACTTCCCCCTGGCCTACATGGTGTGGGGTGACGGGCTGTTCTCCGAGGACGGCGCCCTGGGGCGGATCTTCGGGGAGCCCATCGACTTCGCGGGCGGGCTGGCCGTCCACATCAACGCCGGCGTCGCGGCGCTCGTGCTCATCCTGCTCATCGGGGCCCGCCGCGGTTTCGGCCGGGACTCGGGCCAGCGCCCCCACAACCTGCCCCTGGTGATGCTCGGCTCGGCCATCCTGTGGTTCGGCTGGTTCGGCTTCAACGCCGGTGCGGCCACCACGGTGGAGCAGGCCGCCCTGATCTGGACGAACACCCTCGTGGCCCCGGCCGCGGCCATGCTCGCGTGGCTGCTCACCGAGCGCCTCCGGGACGGGCACGCGACGTCGCTCGGTGCGGCCTCCGGCGTCGTCGCCGGGCTGGTGGCCATCACCCCGGCGTGCGCGAACGTCACCCCCGTGGGCGCGATCGCCCTGTCCGCGGTGGCCGGGGTCTGCTCGGCGCTCAACGTGGGCTTCAAGTACCGCATCCGGCTGGACGACTCGTTGGACGTGTGCGGTGTGCACCTGGTCTCGGGCATCGTGGGGACCGTGGCACTCGGTTTCCTGGCCATCCCCTCCGAGGGGCGCGCGGGTCTGTTCTACGGCGGCGGCTGGTCCCTCATGGGCACCCAGCTCGCGGCCACCCTGTTCGTGGTCCTCTACACGGGGGTCCTCACCCTGGTGATCGGGCTGGTCCTCAAGGCCACCATGGGCCTGCGAATCACCCGGCGTGACGAGGTGATCGGGGTGGACCTCACGCAGCACGCCGAGTCCGCGTACTCGCTCAAGGATGAGGCCACGGGCTACTTCGCCGGTCACGCCCCGCAGCGCCCCCTGCCCGGCACCGCCGAGGCCCCCGTTCCCGTCACGGAAGGAAGCAACCAGTGAAACTCGTCACCGCAGTGGTGCGTCCCGAGAAGTTCAGCGACGTCAAGGACGCCCTGGAGAACCACGGCGTGCAGGGGATGACCGTCCTCTCCGTGCACGGCTACGGCCGTCAGCGCGGTCACCGGGAGGTGTACCGGGGCGCGGAGTACACGGTGGACCTGCTGGAGAAGGTGCGCATCGAGACCGTCGTGGAGGACGGCGAGGCCCAGGAGCTCGTCACCGTGATCGTCACCGCCGCCCGCACCGGGGAGCCCGGGGACGGCAAGGTGTGGGTCACCCCCGTGGAGCATGCCGTGCGGGTCAGCACGGGGGAGCGGGACGACGTCGCCCTCTGACTCCCGCGCGCACGGCCCCGGACCACGAGACGCCCTCGCCGAGGCCGGCCCGGGCGTGCCCCGCACCGGGGTCTGCGCGCCCGACCGCTGCACCCCCGAGACGGACCCGGCCGCACCCTGACACGGACCCGGCCCCGCCCCGCGCGGAGCCGGGTCCGTCGCGTGGGGCGGGGTGCTGACGGGCGGGCAACGCTTGCTAACCTGGGACACTGAATTCATCCGTCGTCCGAGGAAAGCAGCGACCTCCCCGTGTTCAACTCACTGTCCGACCGGCTCACAGCGACCTTCAAGAACCTGCGCGGCAAGGGCAGGCTCTCGGAGGCGGACGTCGACGCCACCGTGCGCGAGATCCGCCGCGCCCTGCTCGAGGCGGACGTCGCCGTGCCCGTGGTGCGGGAGTTCACCGCCGTCATCAAGGAGCGCGCCCTCGGCTCGGAGGTCTCCGAGGCGCTGAACCCGGGCCAGCAGGTCGTGAAGATCGTCAACGAGGAGCTGCAGAACGTCCTCGGCGGCGAGACCCGCCGGATCAACCTGGCCAAGACCGGGCCCACGGTCATCATGCTCGCGGGCCTGCAGGGCGCGGGCAAGACCACCCTCGCCGGCAAGCTCGGCAAGTGGCTCACGGACCAGGGGCACAAGCCCGTCCTGGTGGCCTCGGACCTGCAGCGCCCCAACGCGGTGACCCAGCTGAAGGTCGTGGGCGAGCGCGCGGGGGTTGCCGTGTTCGCGCCCGAGCCCGGCGCCACCTCAGAGTTCGACGACCCCACGGGTGACCCCGTGAAGGTTGCCCGGGACGGTGTGGCCTTCGCCCGCTCCAAGCTCTACGACGTGGTCATCGTGGACACCGCCGGACGACTGGGCATCGACCAGGCTCTGATGAACCAGGCCCGGGACATCCGCGACGCCGTGGACCCGGACGAGGTCCTGTTCGTCATCGACGCCATGATCGGCCAGGACGCCGTGAACACGGCCAAGGCCTTCGACGAGGGCGTGGATTTCACCGGCGTGGTGCTCTCCAAGCTCGACGGCGACGCCCGTGGTGGCGCGGCGCTGTCCGTGCGCGCGGTGACCGGCAAGCCCATCATGTTCGCCTCCACGGGCGAGGGCGTGCGGGACTTCGAGCAGTTCCACCCGGACCGCATGGCCTCCCGCATCCTGGACATGGGTGACGTCCTCACGCTCATCGAGCAGGCCGAGCGGCAGTGGGACAAGACCGAGGCCGAGCGCATGGCCAAGAAGTTCACCGACCAGGAGGACTTCACCTTCGAGGACTTCCTCGCGCAGATGCAGCAGCTGCGCAAGATGGGCTCCATGAAGAAGATGCTCGCCATGATGCCCGGCGCCGCCGGGATGCGCGAGCAGCTCGAGAACTTCGACGAGCGCGAGATCGACCGTGTGGAGGCCATCGTGCGCTCCATGACCCCGCACGAGCGCGTGGCCCCCAAGATCATCAACGGGTCCCGCCGCGCACGCATCGCCCGCGGCTCGGGCGTCTCGGTCTCCGAGGTGAACCAGCTCATGGAGCGCTTCGCCCAGGCGCAGAAGATGATGAAGCGCCTGGCCCAGGGCAAGGGCGTCCCCGGCATGCCCGGTGGCATTCCCGGCATGGGAGGCGGCGGGGGTGGCGCGGCCAAGAAGGGCAAGGCCAAGAAGAAGGGCTCCCGCTCCGGCAACCCCGCCAAGCGCGCCCAGGAGCAGGCGGCGCTCGCGTCCGGGCAGAAACCGGCCGCGAAGGGCAGCGCGTTCGGCGCCCAGGGACAGGACCTGGACGCCGAGTCGCTCAACCTGCCCAAGGGCTTCGAGAAGTTCCTCGGAAAGTAGGCATCCATGGGTTCGTACCTCCCCGACGACGAGCTGCGCGAGTTCATCGCCACGCTGCCCACCCGGCGGCTGGCCTCCGCGGCGATCATCCGTGACGAGAACGGGCGGGTGCTCGCGGTGGAGCCCAACTACAAGGACGGCTGGACCCTGCCCGGCGGCACGGTGGAGGCGGGGGAGGACCCGCGCACGGGCTGCTTCCGCGAAGTGGTCGAGGAGGTGGGCCTGCACCTGCCCGAGGGCCGCCTGATCGCCGTGAGCCACGGGGTGAGCATGGGCATGTGGGGAGACTCCGTGTCCTTCCTCTACGACGGCGGCACCGTGGCTTCCGACACCCCCATCACCGTGCAGGAGGAGGAGCTGCTGTCCTACCGCTTCGTCGCCCCCGAGGAGCTGGAGACGGTCATGAGCCCCGGCATGGCGGAGCACATCCGCGCGGCCATCGAGGCACTGGAGACCGGCACCGTGGTGGAGCGCGTGATGGACGGAGGGTCCCGGGCATGAGCGAGCGGCCCGCTCCGCGCTCGGTCCTGCTGGTCCGCGCGGACACCCCGCAGCTGCCGTTCGTGGCCACGGCCCTCGGCACGGGCTTCACGGCGGTGGCGCGCGACGGCTGGTCCGCGGTGGTCCTCCCGGACGGCACGGACCCGGCCGCTCTCGCCGCCGCGGGGGATCCGCACAGCATCGCGGTGCGGCTCGACTCCGACGGCAGCACCCGCACCCTGCGCGTCTACCCGCCCGTGGCCTCGCTCGACGCCGGCCGCGACTGGGGCATCCAGTTCACGGAGCTCGCGGAGTCCACCACCCTGCACTGGCCCGCCGTGCACGAGGACTCCGTGGCGGAGCTGCTCGCGGGCACCCGGGACGCCTCCGAGGCGGGTCCCTCCGCCACGGAACGAACCCCGGGTGACGACGCCGCGGCGTCGGCCCCCGCGGCGAACGGCACCGCCGTGGCGTCGATCGCCTCCTTGTGCGACCTCGACCCGGCGCAGGGGGCCCGGCTCGAGAACTACGCCCGGACCCCGAGCTCCGCGCTGCTGCTCGAGTCCGTGCTCCAGCTGCTGGGCCTGCCGCCCGTAGCCGCGAAGATCGTGGAGGGCCAGCGCGAGCTGAGTGAGATCGAGGGGGTGGCGGACTACGCGCCGCGCCCGGCGGGGCTGTCCCTGTTCGAGGCGGCGAGCGTGGAGCCCAGCGGCACGGACCTGCTCTCGCGCATCCAACGTGCGTACGTGCGCCGGCCGTCGCTGCTGCTCGCGGTGGGCGGAGCGGAGGCCGTTCTCGGTGCCGGTCTGGCCGGACTGGCCGCCCGGGGCGGCAGGGGAGCCCGGGTGCTCGGATCCGCGTCCGCGCTCATGCTCTCGGACGCCGCCCTGCAGACCGCCCTGTGGGCCACGGTTCGTTCCCGGAAGCGGCGCTGAGCGGGCACCGCGTCCGAACCGGCTCGGGTGGGTGGACCGCCGGCCGTCGGAGTGCCGTGCGGCCCGCAGGAGGCCGCCGGGGCCTCCGGAGAGGGTCGCGTCGTCGGCCCCTGGTTTGACAGCTGTGGCACAATGGACGGGTACTCGAACCGTGCGGACCCTCTCACCGCGCGTGATGTCGTGTCCACAGGGAACCCACGTGCTGCCCGCCCCACGGGCCGGTGTGTGCGGTGACCGATTCCATTCGAAACAGGAGTAACCACACAAGTGGCAGTCAAGATTCGTCTCAAGCGTATGGGCAAGATCCGCGACCCGCGTTACCGCGTGGTGGTCGTCGACTCCCGCAAGAAGCGCGACGGTCGCGTGATCGAAGAGGTCGGCGTGTACCAGCCGACCGAGAACCCCTCGTACATCAACCTGGTGTCCGATCGCGTGCAGTACTGGCTCGGTGTGGGCGCGCAGCCCTCCGAGGCCGTGCTGGCTCTCATGAAGATCACCGGTGACTGGCAGAAGTTCAAGGGCGAGCCGGGTGCCGAGGGCACCCTCAAGCAGCCCGAGGCCAAGAAGCAGTTCGTGGCCCCGGACAACGGCTCCGTGATCATCCCCGAGGCGATCACTCCCAAGACCGAGAAGGTCGAGGAGGCCCCCGCCGAGGAGACCGCCGTCGCAGAGGGCGACGCCGAGAAGGCCGAGTGAGCATGCTCGCCGAAGCCCTCGAGCACCTCGTCCGCGGCATCGTGGACAACCCCGAGGACGTCTCGGTGCGTTCCCGCGACAACCGTCGCGGGGAGACGCTCGAAGTGCGCGTGCACCCGGATGACCTGGGTCGCGTGATCGGACGATCGGGGCGCACGGCCAAGGCCCTGCGCACCGTCGTCAGTGCACTGGCTTCCGGCGAGAGCGTCCGCGTGGACGTGGTCGACACCGACCGTCGTCGCTGAGCGGACACCCGCGTACCACGGCCCCCGTTCCTCCCGAGGAACGGGGGCCGTGCTCATATCCGCGCTGCTCCCGGTGACGCGCCGCGAGCAGCCACACACCACAAGGTCCCGCGAGGAGAAGGCATGAGCGTTCGGGTTGCCCGAATCGGAAAACCGCACGGCGTGCGGGGTGAAGTGACCGTGGAGCTGTTCACGGACGATCCGCAGGCGCGCTTCGCGCCCGGCTCGGTGCTCGGCGTCCAGCCCGGGCGGGGCGCCCGGCGCGGTGCCGACGGCGAGAGGGCGGCGGAGCCGCTGCGCGTCGAGGCGCTGACGGTCACCGGCTCGCGGTGGAACAAGAGCGTGCTGGTGGCCCGCTTCGCGGAGATCGCGGACCGCAACACCGCAGAGGCCGCTCGCGGGCTGGAGCTCTTCGCGGAGGTCGCGGACCTCCCGCTCGACGACGACGAGTGGCACCAGGACGACCTCCTGGGACTCGTGGCCGTGGACACCACCCGGGACGAGGCACGCATCGGCACCGTCAAGGCGCTGATCCAGGGACGCGCCCAGGACCTCCTGGAGATCACACCGGAACGGGGCGGGCCGGCCGTCTTGGTCCCGTTCGTCGAGGAGATCGTGCCCGAGGTGGACCTGGACCGCGGGCTCGTGCTCGTGACCCCGCCCCCGGGACTGCTCGAGCTCGGCGAGGACGCGTGACCGTGCGCATCGACGTCCTGAGCATCTTCCCCGAGTACCTCGAACCCCTGAAGCTCTCCCTGATCGGCAAGGCCGTGACCGACGGGCTGCTGCAGTTGCAGGTCACGGACCCGCGCGCCTTCGCCACGGACCGGCACCGCACCGTGGACGACACCCCCTACGGCGGGGGCGCGGGCATGGTCATGAAGCCCGAGCCCTGGGCCCAGGCGCTGGAATCCGTGGTGCGGGCCGCCGCGCAGGATGCGGCGCTCGCCGAGCCGCCGGCCGCTCCTGGCGCCCCGCCCGCCGGCGGCAGCACGGCGCTCGCCGCCCACGAGGTGGCGGAGTCTGCCATGAGCGGGCTGGGCAGCCCCCAGGTCCCCACGGACGACGCCGCTGCTCGCGCCCTCCCGGGCCAGGCAGCGGCACCCGGCCGTGCGGCGTCGTCGCGGCCCGTGCTGGTGGTGCCGTCCCCGGCGGGGGAGGTGTTCACGCAGGACGTCGCCTACGAGCTGGCCGCGGAGGAGCACCTGGTCTTCGCGTGCGGGCGCTACGAGGGCATCGACGAGCGCTTCCTCGACTGGGCGCGGGGTGAGGTGCGCGTGCGCCCCCTGAGCCTGGGTGACTACGTGCTCAACGGGGGAGAGGTGGCCGTCCTGGCCATGGTCGAGGCCGTGACCCGGCTGATCCCCGGCGTGATCGGCAACCCGGAGTCCCTCACCGAGGAGTCGCACACCGGCGGGCTGCTGGAGTACCCGGTGTACACCAAGCCCGCCGCCTGGCGGGACCGCGAGGTGCCGGAGACGCTGCTCTCGGGCCACCACGGCCGGATCGCACGGTGGCGCAGGGACCAGCAGCTCGTGCGCACCGCACGGCGCCGGCCGGACATGGTCCTGGCACTCGACCCCGCCCACCTGGACCGCGCAGACCTCGCCCTGCTGGCCGAGGAAGGCTTCGCCGTGCGCGACGGGTCGTGGCACCGTGAACCACAGCGCCGTGAGCGGGGGCACACCGGGGCGGGCGAGGCCCCCGATATGGCATAATGGGCGGCTGTGTGAGCGTCGGGCACGCCCCTGCCGCAGGGGGGAGAGCGACCAACGGCGCACCGCTCGGGACGGCCACTTCATGCTCCGTACCGAACCCTGGAGCGTCGTCACCCCACGGGGTGGCACGCGAACCACACGTGAGAGACCTGCGGCGATCACGAGGAGTCACATCATGAACATTCTTGACCAGCTTGATGCCAAGTCCCTGCGCGACGACGTCCCCGACTTCCGTCCCGGCGACACCCTGAACGTGCACGTGAACATCGTGGAGGGCAACCGCTCCCGTGTCCAGGTGTTCAAGGGCTTCGTCATGGGCCGTCAGGGCTCCGGCGTCCGCGAGACCTTCACGGTCCGCAAGGTCAGCTTCGGCGTGGGCGTGGAGCGCACCTTCCCGGTGCACTCCCCGATCATCGACAAGATCGAGCTCGTGAGCCGCGGCGACGTCCGCCGCGCGAAGCTGTACTACATGCGCGACCGTCACGGCAAGGCTGCTCGCATCCGCGAGAAGCGCGAGTCGAGCGCATCGAGCAAGTAAGACTCACCGGGTGCCACAGCACACGGAACACGCGGAGGGCCCGGCAGCTGCCGGGTCCTCCGCCGTGAGACGGCCCGTTTCCCCCCGGACGTGGTGGTTCCGGGTGGTGCTCGCCGCCCTGCTCACGGCGCTGCTCGTGACCGCGCTCGTGCGGGGTTTCCTGCTGGACGTCTACTGGGTGGGTTCCGGCTCCATGGAGCCCACGCTCGAGGGCGGGGACCGGGTGCTGGTGGACGAGACCGTGTCCGGCGAGGAGGCCCAGCGCGGGGACCTCGTGGTCTTCGACGGCCGCGGCTCCCTGGACCCCCTGCACTCCTCCGACCCCTGGTACGAGCAGGCCGCACAGTCAGTGGGGCAGTGGCTCGGACTCACGGGGTCCGGCACCAGCTACGTCAAGCGCGTCATGGCCGTGCCGGGCGACACCGTGGCGTGCTGCACGGCCGAGGGCCTGCTCACCGTCAACGGTCAGCCCCAGCACGAGGACTACGTCTACCCTGGTGATGCACCGTCGGACATCCCGTTCTCGGTACACGTGCCGCAGGGGCGCGTGTGGCTCATGGGCGACCACCGCAGCGTGTCCGTGGACTCCCGCTCCCTGCTCGGTGCCCCGGGCGGTGGCCTGATCCGTCAGGACCGCATCGTGGGCACCGCCGAGCGCGTGGTGTGGCCCCTGGACCGGGCTCGCTCCCTGAAGGGCTGACCCCCTCTGCCGGGCGACTCCCGGGACCCGGCGCCGCGGCGTCGGCCGGTGCACCACGACGGGCCGCCCCGGACTCGCCAGACCGTAGAAAAGGATTGTGCAGTGGCTGAGCAGCACGCAGCGGGTGCCGAGGGCATCCACCCCACGAACGACCCCGGCACCCCCGGCGGGTCCGTGGACCCGCAGTCCGGAGCGGATTCCGCCGCCCCCACCCGCCGTGCGCGCCGCGGCGGCTCCCGGAAGTCCCAGAAGGCCACCGGAGGCTGGGGAGCGGTCCGCGAGATCGCCATCGTGGTGGTGCTCGCGCTGCTCATCGCCTTCGTGGCCAAGACGTTCCTGATCCGTGGCTACTACATTCCCTCCGGCTCCATGGAGCAGACCCTCGAGCTCGACGACCGGATCTTCGTCAACGTGCTCGGCGCGAGGACGGGGCACATCGACCGCGGGGACATCGTGGTCTTCGACGACACCCAGGGCTGGCTCCCCGAGGCGCCGGCCGCCCGCACGAACCCCGTGCGGCAGGGTCTGGAGTTCGTCGGGCTGCTGCCGGACAGCAGCCAGCAGGCGCTGGTCAAGCGCGTGATCGGCGTGGGCGGGGACCACGTGACGTGCTGCGACGCCTCCGGCAAGGTCTCCGTCAATGGCAAGGCCTTGGACGAGCCGTACCTCTACCCGGGCGCCGCCCCCTCGGACTTCCCCTTCGACGTCACCGTGCCCGAGGGCAAGTTCTTCGTGCTGGGCGACCACCGCAACGCGTCCGCGGACTCCCGCTACCACATCGAGACCGGCACCCAGTTCGTGAGCGAGCAGGACGTGGTGGGCACCGCGTTCGTGACGGCCTGGCCGCTGGACCGGTTCCGCTTCCTGCACAACCCCGAGGACGTCTTCGCGGACGTCCCCGCACCGGCGCGCCCGTGAGCCCCGCGCGTCCGGCTCCCACGCTGGACACGGAGACGGAGCTCGCGCGTGACGGGGCGCGCTTCGTCGCGGGGATGGACGAGGTGGGCCGTGGCGCCCTCGCGGGCCCGGCGAGCGTCGGACTCGTGGTGCTGGACGTCCCGGTGCTGCTGGGGCCGTCCCCGGACGACGCCGCCCGGACGGGGACCGCGCACACGTCCGGTTCCCCGCGTCCCGCGGTGCCACCCGGTCTCCGAGCGGCGTCGCCCGCCCCGGGGCGTGCGGATCGCACGCCGGCGCGGCCCTGGGAGGGTGTGCGGGACTCCAAGGCCCTGAGCGCGGCGCGGCGGGAGGCACTCGCCCCCGGGATCGGCGAGTGGGCCGTGGCCACCGCGGTGGGACACGCCCAGCCCGCGGAGATCGACGAGCTGGGGATCACGGCGGCCCTGCGGCTGGCCGGTCTGCGGGCGCTGGACGCCGTGCGGCGGGCGGGCGCGCGCGTGGACGCCCTCATCCTGGACGGATCGCACAACTGGCTGGATGCGGCTCCCGTGCTGGGCCAGGAGGAGGCCCCGGTCGAGCTGCCACCCGTGGTCCGCACGCTCGTGAAGGCGGATGTCGCGTGCGTCAGCGTGGCAGCCGCCTCCATCCTCGCCAAGGTGGAACGGGACGCGCTCATGACGCGCCTGGCCGCTGCCCACCCGCAGTACGACTGGGCGTCCAACAAGGGCTACGGCAGTGCTTCCCACCGGGCGGCGCTGCTGGAGCACGGCGTCACCGCGCAGCACCGGCGGAGCTGGAACCTCGGCGTGCGCCCCAGCTGACCCCGGCCGGGACCGGCGGGCCCGAGACCCGTAGTCCCCGCGCGGTGCCTGCGGTGAGGGGGGCCGTTGCCCTTCCCGCACGGCACCTGTCCTCCACACCGCCTCAGATCGGGTGCGCCCCGGACGGGGCTCGCTCACAGTGGTGCCATGACTGCACCCTCGACCACCGTCACCGCATCCACCCGCACAGGGAACGGCCCGCCGCAGGAACCACCTGCCGTGGACCGCCAGGGTGTGGGGCGCGCGGGGGAAGAGCTCATCGCCGGTCTGCTGGAACGCTCCGGCTGGACCGTGCGGGACCGCAACTGGCGGCCCCCGCGGGGGCAGGGGGCGCCGCGCGGGGAGCTGGACATCGTGGCCGAGCGTCACGGGCGGGTGACCGTGTTCGAGGTCAAGACCCGCTCCGGGGTCGACTCCGGGCACCCCTACGAGGCCGTGGGCGCCGACAAGCTGCGGCGCCTCCACGTGCTGGCGCGGGCCTGGGCCAGGGCGCACCACGACGCCCGGGTGCCCACCGTCGACGTCGTCGCCGTGCACTGGCCGCGCGGGGCCTCGCCACGGGTGGAGCACGTGGGCTCGATCGGCTGGCTGTGAGGACGCGCCCGCTGGTGCCCGCTCGCAGGCACGGGCGCCGTCCGAGGGGGCGTTGTCCGTGAGCCGGGTTCACGGTCCGCGGGCCACCGTCACGGGTGTGCCGTCTCTGCGCCCCACACGCCAGTGCGGCGCCTCGCAGGGGTCGTGCACCCGGCACGGGATCCCGTTCGGGGACCGGGTGGCGACCGGGTCACATCGTGCGGGTCACATTGCGTCGGCCGGCCTCCGCCATTATGAATTTCCCCCGGCCCGTGCCACGGTACTGTCCGGACGACCACCGCCGGTCGGCGAACGGGGGAACGCATGAAATCCGGGGTCTGGCTGCCGCATGTGCTCTCCGCCGCCGCGCTGACGACCACGGCGGTGCTGTGTCTCTCGTCCTGCGGGGCACCGGACGAGACCTCAGGTGTGCACGGCGCCTCCCCGCAGTCGGCGTCACCCACCGGGACCGGACTGCATCCCGGGGTCTTCAAGGCGGAGCTGCCCAACGGCGCGTCGGTGCGGATCACCGTGCCGGCGCGGAGGGTTCCCGACGAGCGTCTCGAGCAACTACGGCGCGAGGCCGGGGTACCGCGAGCCACCTATGCCACGGTGGACATCGACAACCGCTCCGGGCGCTCACCCGTCTCCGCAAGTCGGCTGGTCCTCACGGCCCGGGACGGCGCGACCTACCAGCTGGAGCACGTGTCGCGCGCGGTGAAGAGGTGGCAGCCCCGTGCTTCCGGCGGCGGCCACGTGACCCCCAGCGGCACCACCCTGGATGCCGAGGCCGCGCAGACACTCCGGAACCGCATCTGTGCGACCGCCCGTGGGGCGTCCGGCGACATCCCCGTGGGGGAGCGAGGGCGGAACATCCTCGTGGGGGACGTCTCCGGCATCCCGGACAGCTTCGCGAGCCTCGAACTCGTTCCCCTCATCGGCGACCGTGAATCCGCCCCGGTGCAGGGGCGTCCCGAGGGGAGCACCGGCACGTCGGGGGAACCGGGCCACTCGGACGGACCGGGAGAGGGCGGGCCCCCCGGTGGCGGGGGCGACGAGTCGAGCCGTGCCCCGGCGGGCGACATCCCGCCCGAGAACCCGCTCCCGGAGGACCCGCAGCCCACCGGTCCGGCCTCGCCCGCCGTGCCGCCGGATCCTGCGGTGCCGCCGGGCCCCGTGGGGCCGGTGGTTCCGGATCCGGTGAACCCGCCGCCTGTGGTTCCGGACCCGATCGTCCCAAACCCGATCGTCCCCGACCCGGATCCCGTTCCCACGGTGCCCCCGGTGCCCGAGCCCCCGGTGCCCGAGCCGACGGTGCCCGGGGAGGCCCTGCCGGATCCCGTGGTTCCGACGATCGACCCGCCGGCGCCCGGTGTTGCGGCAGCTGCGCCCGAGAGCCGTGAGAAGGACGGCCGCGTGCAGCACGGCTCGTCCGTGCTCGGTTCGGCGGGGACGGCACCTGCGGTGTCCTGCCTCGTGATTCCTGTGCCGGTGTCCCCCTCCACACCCGGGCTCCTGGCGGCAGCCGAGGTCCCGGATGCCGTTCCCGGTCCCGCGCACGGGAAGACCTAGCAGCGGTTGAGCAGGCCACACCGGCGACACCGCGCGAGGGCGGGCGAGGGTGCGTCACGGGTGCTCACGGTGACTCGTCCCAGCTCACGCCCGACCACGAGGTTCCCAGCCGCGCCCGCGTCCCACCTGCCACCCGCGGCAAGCGCCCTGCACATCCAGCGGGGGCCCGCCCCGTGAGCCCCCGCTGGGGGCACGGTGGTGCCATGACTTCCGAGACCGTGGTGCAGAGACCTTCCAACCCTGCGACGACCCGTGCCGTGGGCGGGTTCGCCCGGAGCCGCAGCATTGCCCTCGTGGGGCTCGAGGGGCACGTGGTGGACGTGGAAGCGGACATCGGCCAGTCCCTGCCCGGGTTCACGATCATCGGCCTGCCGGACCAGGCGGTCAACGAGTCCAAGGAACGGATCCGATCCGCGGCCCGGCACGCGGGCGCGCCGCTCTCGCCCCGCAAGATCACCGTGAACCTCTCACCCGCGACCCTTCCCAAGCGGGGCTCACACTTCGACGTCGCCGTGGTCATGGCCGTGCTCGCGGCGCAGGGGGTGGTGCGTCCTCCCGGTGACACCGTGTTCTACGCGGAGTTGGGACTGGACGGTTCGCTGCGCCCCGTGCGCGGGGTGCTCCCCGCCGTGCTCGCCGCCGTCCGCGCGGGCCACCCCCGCGTCGTCGTCTCCGCCGCGAACCGGGCCGAGGCGGAGCTGGTGGCGGGCGCGTCCGTGAGCTCCGCCGGTCACCTGGCCCAGCTGCTGGTCGAGCACGGGGCGGATCCCGCACTGCTTGCGTTCGCGGAGGCTGGCGCAGGGGCCCCGGAACCAGCACCGGACCCACGGGGAGAGCCGGTCGCCGAGGGGGCGCCCACCCCGGACCTGAAGGATGTGGTGGGCCAGGTGGAGGGGCGGCAGGCCCTGGAGATCGCCGCGGCGGGCGGGCACCACCTGCTCATGGTCGGTCCGCCCGGGGCGGGAAAGACGATGCTTGCCGAGCGGCTGCCGGGCATCCTCCCCGACTTGTGTGACCAGGACTCGCTGGAGGTCACCTCCGTGCACTCGCTGCGCGGCGACGCCGCCTGCTCGGCACTGCTGCGCCGGCCACCTTTCCAGGCACCGCACCACAGCATCACCATGCCGGCCCTGTGCGGCGGGGGCAGCGGCATACCCCGCCCCGGGGCCATCTCCCTGGCGCACAGGGGAGTCCTGTTCCTCGACGAGGCGCCGGAGTTCGAACGGCGCGTCCTGGACGCCCTGCGCCAACCGCTGGAGTCGGGGACCGTGATGATTGCACGGGCGCAGTCCGTGGCGCACTACCCTGCGGACTTCCAGCTCGTCCTGGCCGCGAATCCGTGCGCCTGCGGTCGCGCCGAGGGAACGGGGCAGGCCTGCACGTGCAGCGCCGTGCAGCGGCGTCGCTACTTCAGCAAGCTGTCCGGGCCCCTGCTGGACCGGGTGGACCTGCAGCTGCGCGTGCCGGCCGTGACCTATCACGAGCTCAGCTCCGTGCACGGCTCGCCCCCCGAGGACAGCGCCGCAGTGGCTCGGCGGGTCTCGGGCGCACGCGGTGCCCAGGCGGAGCGGCTGCGTGCCTTCGGCTGCCGGGTCAACGCCGGCGTTCCGGGCTCGCTGCTGCACCGCGGGCTGTCACCGGGCGCGCGTGCCGTGCGGCCGTTGAAGGCCGCCATGGAGAACAGGACCCTCACGGCTCGCGGTTTCGTCAAGGTGCTGCGCGTGGCGTGGACCCTCGCGGACCTCGACGGCACCACGGTGCCGACCCCCGAGCACGTGCAGCTGGCGCTGTACTTCAAGACCACGGTGACGGCATGACCGGGCGGCAACCCGAAGAGGAGCAGCTCCCGGCGGAGGAGCGCCCCGTCGCGGACCAGTCCTTTCACCCACGCACCGGGTCCTCGGCGGCCCACGCGACGTCCTGGGTCGCGAGCGGGACCACCAGGGACTCCGAGCTCGAGACCGTGCGCGCGTGCCGGGTCCGGCTGGCCCGCCTCGTCGAGCCCAGCGACACCGCCGGTCTGCTGCTGCTCGCGGCCATGGGCCCCGAGACGCTGTGGCGCGCCGTCGTCGAGCTGGAGGCGCCGACTCCCGCTCTGCACTCGATCCTGCGGCAGGCGGCCCACGAGGCCGCCCCTGGAGCCCGCGTTCCGGACCTGGGCGCCCGGTTCGCCGCCTGGCGGGCCCGGCTGCCCGTTCCCGAGGACGACGTGGAGGCGCGCCACGCGCGGAGCATCGGGGCGTGGACCGTGGTCCCCGAGGACCCGGACTGGCCTCCGCAGCTCGCGGACCTCGGGCTCCAGCAGCCCATCGTGCTGTGGGGCCGAGGTGACCGGTGCCTGCTTCCCGCTCTGCGGCGCTCGGTCGCGGTGGTGGGCTCCCGCAATGCCAGTGCGTACGGTGCGGCCGTGACCAGGGAGATCTCCCGCGAACTGGCCGTGGCCGGCTGGTGCGTGGTGTCCGGTGGAGCCTACGGGATCGACGCCGTGGCCCACGGTGCCGCTCTCGAAGCGGGTCCGGAGCGCGGGGCCACCACCGCAGTGCTGGCGTGCGGGGTGGACCGCTTCTACCCGGCGGCGAACGCCGAGCTGCTCGCCCGCACGTGCGAACGCGGCCTGGTGCTCAGCGAAGTGCCCCTGGGGTGCGCCCCCACGCGGTACCGCTTCCTGCAGCGCAACCGGTTGATCGCGGCACTCACCAGGGCCACCGTCGTCACGGAAGCCGCCTGGCGCTCGGGGGCCCTGAACACCGCCCGGCACGCCGCAGGGCTGTCCCGGGACGTCGCGGCGGTCCCCGGTGACGTGCTCGTGGGCGGATCGGCCGGATGCCACCGACTCATCCGGGACGACAACGCCGTGCTGGTGGGCAGCGGGAGCGAGGTCCTGGAACTGGTGGGACCGCTGGGCAACACGGCCGCCAGGGGACAGGAGGAACGTCGTGCGCAGACGTCCCACCGCGCCACGGACGGGCTCGACCCCCATCTCCTCAGACTCTTCGACGCGCTGCCGCTGCACCGTGATGCGGACCCGTCCCACCTGTGCCGGGTCTCGGGGCTGAGCCCTGCCCAGGTGCTCACGGGTCTGGTGTCTTTGCAGGAGCGCGGCCTGGCCACCGACTCCCTGCTCGGATGGCGGCGGGTAGGCTCCGATCATGGGCGAACGATCAGAGGTGATTCCGGCACCCGTCCCTGAAGGACGAGGCGAACCCGTCGGCACGGCCCCCTCTCAGGACGACTCCCCGCCGGGGCCCCTGGGCCACCTGCTGCCCGGGTTCCGAGCGCACCTCGCGCTGGAGCGCTCCCGCAGCGAGCACACCCTCCGCTCCTACGTCGCGGACGTCGCAGACCTCTCACGGTGGATGCTGGAGGCCGGCATCGACGGCCCGGACCTGCTGGACCGTGACGCCTTGCGCGGGTGGCTGGCGCAGAGACACCAGCGGGGTCTCGCGCGCAGCTCCGTCTCGCGGGGGATCGCGGCGGTGCACACGTTCTTCCGCTGGGCAGTGGACACACAGGGGCTGCGGCACGACCCCTCGGCGGGACTGAGGGGCCCCCGACCCGCTCGGCACCTCCCGGAGATCGTGGGGGCCGCAGCGCTGGCGGACATGCTGGACGGTCTCGAGGAACGGGCGCTCGCGGAGCACGACGACGAGCACTCGGCAGCTCTCGCCGCACGCGACTGGGCGCTGCTCGAGCTGCTCTACGCCACGGGGGCCCGCATCAGTGAGCTCGTCGCGCTGGACCGCGGCCACGTGGAGCCGGCGAGCCACGTGCTGACGCTCACCGGCAAGGGGGACAAGCAACGTCGTGTGCCCTACGGGGACAAGGCGGGAGAGGCACTCGCCCTCTGGGGACACCGCCGGGAGACCCTGGCCACCCGGGCCGCCGCAGACGCGGTCTTCGTGGGAGCCCGCGGGGCGCGCATCGACGTCAGGGTTGCCCGTCGCGTGGTGACGTCCGCACTGGAACTCGTGCCGGACACGGGGGCCCGGGGCCCGCACAGCCTCCGGCACAGTGCCGCGACCCACCTCCTGGACGGGGGAGCGGATCTGCGCACCGTGCAGGAGCTGCTGGGGCACGCCACGGTGGCCACCACGCAGATCTACACCCACGTGTCCGTGGAACGGATCAAGCGCGCGTACTCCCAGGCTCATCCCCGCGCTTGACTTCTGCCGCCGAGGTGATCTCCGGGTTGACCACCCGGTAGCCCTCCTGGACAATGAGACCGAGCACGGGCAGTGCCGCGGCCTCGAATCTGCGGTGTCGGCCCGTACCACCCACCAATTTCATACGCGCACCGGGTGTCACACCCTGGGCCTTCCGGGCAGGACGTTGGGGAAGACGTACCTACACGACGGAGGAACAGGCTATGTCTTCACCCACCACGCGGGGAGTGCTCTACGTGCACTCCGCGCCGCGGGCGCTGTGCCCCCACATCCAGTGGGCCCTGGAATCCGTGTCCCACCGGCGCACGGATCTTCAGTGGACCCCGCAGAACGCCGAGCCCGGATGCGTCCGCACCGAGCTGGAGTGGTCGGGTCGCGCGGGCACCGGTGCCCTGCTCGCCTCCGCGTTGCGCACCCTGGGGCGGGTCCGCTTCGAGGTCACGGAGAACGCGAGCCAGGGCAACGACGGCTCCCGCTGGTCGTTCACCCCGGATCTGGGGATCTTCCACGCCACCACGGACGTGGCGGGGAACATCTGCGTGAGCGAGGACCGCATCAAGTACGCGTTCGAGGCCTCCGGAGGAGACCCCGAGGCCGTGGTCTCGGAGCTGTCCCTCGCGCTCGGTGAGGCCTGGGACGAGGAGCTGGAGCCGTTCCGCCACGCGGCGGAGGGAGCTCCCGTGCGCTGGCTGCACCGCGTGGGCTGACCCGCCGCGCGGCGGTGTCGGTCTCTTCGGCAGTGCTGGCCTCCTCGGCACGGCGCGTCGGCACGAATCCCGGGACGCCGCCTCCGGGAAGGAGCGGGAACGTCAGAGACGGGCACGACAGCTCACGGCCGTGCCATGACCGGTCCGCCCAGCAGCGTGGTGGCCACGGTGCCCCGGGGTCTTGAGCTTTCGTTCCTCTTCCACCGTCTGTGAAAGAACCCCCCGGTGCCCGGCTGATCGGACGGGCACCGGGGGGTTCTCCTGCTGGGTGCCGCCGCGGTCCGTCGGCCGCGGCAGGCAGAGCCTCAGACGGAGCGGAACGCCGCCACCGAGTTGTGACCCCCGAACCCGAAGGAGTTCGAGATGGCCACCATGTCCCCGGAGGGCAGGTCGCGGGCGGTGGTCACGACGTCCAGGTCGATGCGGGGGTCCTGGTTCTCCAGGTTGATGGTGCAGGGTGCGGTGCGCTCCGTGAGGGCCAGAACGGCCAGCACACCCTCCACCGCTCCGGAACCGCCCAGCAGGTGACCGGTCATGGACTTGGTGGCGGAGACGGCCATCTGGTCCACGGCGTCCCCGAAGGCCGCGCGCAGGGCACCGGCCTCGGGCACGTCCCCCACCGGGGTGGAGGTGGCATGTGCGTTGACGTGCTTGATGTCCTCCGGGGCGATGTCCCCGGACTCCATGGCCTCGCGCAGGGCACGGGCGGGACCGCCCTCGTCCCCGGTGGCCGGCGCCGTGATGTGGTGGGCATCCGCGCTGAGGCCGGCTCCGGCGAGCTCTGCGTACACGCGGGCACCGCGGGCGCGGGCGTGCTCCTCGGACTCGAGGATGACGGCACCGGCGCCCTCACCCATGACGAAGCCGTCGCGGTCCACGTCGAAGGGACGGGAAGCCCGCTCCGGCTCGTCGTTGCGGCGGGAGAGCGCCTGCATGGAGTTGAACGCCGCAATGGTGATGGGGTGGATGGCGCTCTCGGCCCCGCCCACGATCACCACGTCCGCCTTGCCCGAACGGATGAGGTGCAGCCCCTGGTAGAAGGCCTCGGTGCCGGACGCGCACGCGGACACGGGGGTGATGGCGCACGCGCGGGCCTTGAACTCCATGCTCACGGAGGACGCGTTGCCGTTGGGCATGAGCATGGGAACGGTCATGGGCTTGACACGCCTCGGGCCTTTCTCGCGCATGGTGTCCCACGCGTCGAGGAGGGTCCACACTCCGCCGATCCCGGTGCCGAAGGCCACCCCCAGTCGAGTGGGATCCACCTCGTCGCTGGTGTCGGCGTCCCGTCCCGAGAAGCCGGCGTCGGTCCAGGCCTCGCGGGCGGCGGCCACGGACAGCTGGCCGGAGGGATCGAGGCGCTTGGCCTGCACGCGGGACACGACGTCCTCGGCGGGCTGGGGGGAGAGGGCGCCGATGCGCACGGGCAGGTCGTAGGTCTGCACCCAGTCCTGCTCGAGGGCGCGAACACCGGAGACGCCCTGGAGGGCGCTCTTCCAGGTCTCCTGGACGTTCTCACCGATGGGCGTGATGGCGCCCAGGCCGGTGACCACTACTTTGCGGGACATGTTGTGCACTTCCTCGTGTCCGAATTCGCAGATGATCCAGGGGCCGTCACTGCGGCCACCCGGTGTGACGGCGGTGGCGCACCCCGGTGCCGGGGTGCGCCACCACTCGCCCGGGCGTCAGGCCTGGGCGTTGTCGATGAAGTTGACGGCGTCCTCGACGGTCTTGAGGTTCTTGACCTCTTCGTCGGGAATGGTGACGTCGAACTTCTCCTCGGCGTTGACCACGATGGTCATCATGGAGATCGAGTCGATGTCGAGGTCCTCGGTGAAGGACTTGTCGAGCTGCACGGCGTCGGTCTCGAGGCCGGTCTCTTCGTTCACGATCTCTGCCAGGCCGGCCAGGATCTCTTCTTTGCTCGCCATGGGGCTTCCTTTCGTTGAGGTCGCGCTGTGCAACCGTACTGGTGAGCGCGGGGGTTCCGGGGAATCCCTGCGCGGGCCGCCCGATTGCTCGGGCCGGTCCTCGGACTGGAGGTGTGCGGTCTTACCCTACGACACCCGGGGGACAGGATCAGGGCAGCAGGACCACCTGGGCGCCGTACACCAGACCGGCACCGAAACCGATCTGGAGGGAGGGCTTGCCCGAGAGCTCCGGGTGCTCCGCGAGCAGCCGGTGGGTGGCCAGGGGGATCGAGGCCGCCGAGGTGTTGCCGGCCTCGGCGATGTCCCGGGCCACGATCACGGACTCGGGGAGCTTGAGCACCTTGGCCATCTGGTCGATGATGCGCATGTTCGCCTGGTGCGGGACGAAGGCCGCGAGGTCCTCGGGGGCCAGCCCGGCGGCGTCGAGCGCCTCCTGGGCCACGCGGGCGCCCTCCCAGGATGCCCAGCGGAAGACGGTCTGACCGTCCTGGCGCAGGGTGGGCCACAGGGTGGCGTCCGGGCGCATCTGCCCGGTCTCCGGGTCCACGAGGTCCTTGGCGTGGGTGCGCTCCCGGCCCTCCTCCACGGCGCGGATGTCCGTGAGGGGGTGGGTCATGCGGATGGCGTCCCACTTGGAGCCGTCCGAGCCCCAGACGGAGGGGCCGATGCCCGGGACGTCCGATGGGCCGATGACCACGGCGCCGGCGCCGTCGCCCAGGAGGAATGAGATGGAGCGCTCGGTGTTGTCGATGACGTCCGAGAGCTTCTCCACCCCGATCACCAGGACGTTGGTGGAATCCCCGGAACGCACCAGCGCGTCCGCCTGCGCCACGCCGTAGCAGTAGCCGGCGCACGCTGCGGAGATGTCGTAGGCCGCCGCGGGCGTGGCACCGAGCCGGTCCGCGAGGTTCGCGGCGAGCGAGGGGGTGAGGTAGGGGAAGGTCACGGTGGAGACGATGATGGTGCTCAGCTGGTCCCCGGTGAGCCCCGAGTTGGCGAGAGCCTCGCGGGCGGCGTGCTCGGCCATGTCCAGCACGGCGACGTCCTGCGGTGCACGGTGACGGGTGTGGATGCCCGTGCGCTTGACGATCCACTCGTCCGAGGACTCGATCCACTGGCAGATGTCGTCGTTCGTGACGATCTCCGAGGGGCGGTACGCGCCGATGCCCAGGATCCGGGTGTGTGCGTTGGGAATGTTCTGCTTGATGGTCGCCACGAGAGGCCGACTCCTTACCTGGTGCGGATCACAGCGAGTGGTGCGGTGGGCACCTGCTCAGCTCAGCGTACTCCGCACGCCCTCGAGGTCCTGCGGAGTGTTGACGGCCACGGCGGGAACGCCCTTGAGACCGCGCTTGGCGAGGCCCACCAGCGTGCCGGCGGGCGGCAGCTCCACGACCCGCTCCACACCCATCGCAGTGAGCGTCTGCATGCAGGCGTCCCACCGGACGGGGCGGCACACCTGGTCCACGAGGGACTCCAGGGCGGCCTGGCCGCTGGTGACGGGCGCGCCGTCGAAGTTGCTGAGCAGCGGCTGCGCGGGATCCTCCGGGGACAGCTCGGGAACGAGGTCACGCAGGGGCCGCAGCGCCGGTGCCATGTGCTCCGTGTGGAACGCCCCGGCCACCTTGAGTCGGATGACCTTGGCACGAGCGGGCGGGTTCTCGGCGAGGGCGTCCAGCTGCTCGAGGGTCCCGGCGGCGACCACCTGGCCGCCCCCGTTGGCGTTCGCCGCCGTGGCTCCCACGGCGGCGATGGCGGCGGCGACGTCGTCCTCCTTGCCGCCGAGCACGGCGGCCATGCCCGTGGGGGTCGCGGCGGCGGCGCGGGCCATCTCGGTGGCGCGCACCCGCACGAAGCGCATGGCGTCCTCCTCGCTGAGTACCCCCGCCAGTGCGGCGGCGGTGATCTCGCCCACCGAGTGCCCGGCGTGGACCACGTCCTCGCGGCCCTCGAGCACGGGGGCCAGCAGTCGGCCCGCGAGCAGGCCCGCGGCCACGATGAGCGGCTGGGCCACCGCCGTGTCCTTGATGGTCTCCTCGTCCGCCTCGGTGCCGTAGTGCGCGAGGTCGAGCCCGGCGGCATCGGAGAGCCGCGCGAGGTGCTCGGGCACACCGGGGACGGTGAGCCACTCGGTGAGGAATCCTGGCTTCTGTGACCCCTGGCCGGGGCAGACGAGTGCAATCACCCGACCATTCCACCAAGTCGACCGGGGCGTGCGGACCAGCCGAGATCACCAAGCCGGGAGACCTGATTTGTGGCTTCTCTACAAGTCGATGTCACTCGGTGGCGTGCAGGCGGCCCGCGAGCACCGCGCAGTGCAGCACGAACGCGTCCCGGGGCAGCAGGGGGTCCCACCCGGTGATGTCGCTGACGCGGCGCAGCCGGTAGCGCACCGTGTTGGCGTGGACGAACAGCTCCCGTGCCGTCGCCTCCAGGGAGTGGCCCACACCGAGGTAGGTGCTCAGGGTGTCCACCAGACCGGTGGAGGACGCGGCCAGCGGCTGCCACACGGCCTCGACCATGGCCTGCACCGCGAGCGGGTCGCCGTTGACAGCCCGCTCGGGCCACAGGTCCTCCGAGCAGACCGGGCGCGGAGCCTGCGGCCAGGCCCACGCCGCACGGAGACCGGCGTTGGCGCGGTCCGCCGAGTGCCTGGCCTCGAAGACGGAACTCACGGCGGGGCCGTGCACCACGGGGCCGTCACCGCAGACGGCAGCGAGCCGCTCCAGGGAACGCTCCCGGTCCCTGAGCCCGCCCAGGATGAGCACCAGCCGGTCGGTCTGAATGGTCACGAGGCACTCCGCGGCGTGGCGCGCGACCACGCGACGGATCCGTTCGACCCCCGCGGGGCCGGTGGTCTCGGGTGCGGCGCCCACCATGACGGTCACGTCCCCCTCGTCCGTCCAGCCCAGGGCGGAGACCCGGGAGCGCAGCGAGTCGGAGTGGTCGCCCCGCAGGATCCCGTCCACCACGAGGGACTCGAGCCGGGCGTCCCAGGAGCCGCGGTTCTCCGCCGCCCTGGCGTAGACGTCCGCGGCGGCGAACGCCACCTCCCGGGAGAACCGGAGAACGGCCTCGCGCAGGGCCACCTCGTCGTTGTGCTGGGCGAGTTCGGGGACCTTCTCCTCGACCACGTCCACGACGATCCGCAGCACTTGCAGCGCGTTCTGCAGAGTGATGGACCGGGTCAGCTCGGTGGGAGCCTGCCGGAAGATCTCGGTGAGCACCCACACGGGTTCCTGGGGGTTCTCGTACCAGCGTACGAAGGAGGCGATGCCGCGCTGGGCCAGCAGGCCCAGTTCCGAGCGCTCGTCCGCCCGCAGCCCCTCGAACCACGGGAGGGACGTGCTCAGCCGTTGCACCGCCACGGTGGAGACCTGCCCGAGGTTCGCCGTCAGGTTCTCCAGGGTGCGGGGATGGGGGGTGCCCTGCTGCCGGCTGCGCAGGGACCACGCGCCCCGGCGCGAAGGGCGTGGCTTGCGGGGGGCGGACCCTGAGGCGTCGGTGGGCATGAGACGAGGGTAGTCGATCTCCATTCCTGCGCCCCCGGGGCTGGTCCTGGGCCGTCACCGTCCCCGAGTCGGCGCTGAACGGACGAGCGCCCCGCCCCGGGAGTCCGGGGGCGGGGCGCTCATGGTGCCGCGGTCTGGTGCCCGGTGCTACGCGTCGCCACCGGCGTTTCCCGAGGTTCCGGCCCCGGGGTTCGCCAGCTCGTAGCGGGTGAGCGCCTCTGCGGGGGCGGACCAGTCCACCTCGCCGCGCTTGGCGAGCATCTCCAGGGTGCGGACCACCATGGAGTGCGCGTCGATGGTGAAGAACCGGCGCGCACCGGCGCGGGTGTCGGCGAAGCCGAACCCGTCCGCACCGAGGGACGCCCAGTCGTTCGGCACGTACTGCCGCACGGAGTCCGGCAGCTGTGCGGCGTAGTCGCTCGTGGCGACCACGGGACCCGTGGCGCCGGCCAGCGCCTGGGTGATGAAGGGCGTGCGGGCGCCGGACTCGGGGTCCATGAAGGCGTCCTGCTCGGCGGCCATGGCGTCACGGCGCAGGTTGGTCCACGAGGTCACGGACCAGACGTCCGCTGAGACGCCCCACTCCTCGGCCAGGATCTTCTGGGCCTCGAGCGCCCACGGAACGCCGACGCCGGAGGCCAGCAGCTGCGCGCGCGGGCCCTCGGTCTCGGCCGGCTTGAGCAGGTAGATGCCGTTGATGATGCCGTCGACGTCCACGTTCTCCGGCTCGGCCGGCTGGTGGATCGGCTCGTTGTACACCGTGAGGTAGTACATGACGTTGTGGTCCTCGTCGCCCGTGCCGTACATGTGCTCGATGCCGCGCTTGACGATGTGCGCGATCTCGTAGCCGTAGGCGGGGTCGTAGTGGATCACGGCGGGGTTGGTCGCGGCCAGCAGCGGGGAGTGCCCGTCCGCGTGCTGCAGGCCCTCTCCGGTGAGCGTGGTGCGCCCGGCGGTCGCGCCGATCACGAAGCCGCGCGCCATCTGGTCCGCGGCAGCCCAGAACTCGTCACCCGTGCGCTGGAACCCGAACATCGAGTAGAAGATGTAGAACGGGATCATCGTCTCGCCGTGCGTGGCGTAGGAGGTGCCGGCGGCGGTGAACGCGGCGGTGGCACCGGCCTCGTTGATCCCGGGGTGCAGGATGACGCCCTGAGCCGACTCCTTGTAGGCCAGCATGAGTTCGCGGTCCACGGAGAGGTAGTTCTGCCCGTTCGGGTTGTAGATCTTGGAGGTGGGGAAGAACGAGTCCATGCCGAACGTGCGCGCCTCGTCCGGGACGATCGGCACGATGCGGTGGCCGAAGTCCTTCTCGCGCATCAGGTCCTTGAGGATGCGCACGAACGCCATGGTGGTCGCGGCCAGCTGCTTGCCGGAGCCCTTCTTGCCGGACGCGTAGGCGCGCTCGGAGGGGAGGGTGATCTCCTTCTGGGCGTGCGGCCGGTCCGGGACGAAGCCGCCGAGCTCCTTGCGCCGCTCCAGCATGTACTTGATCTCGGGGGAGTCCGCACCCGGGTGGTAGTACGGCGCGTTGTAGAGGTCCGCCTCCAGCTGCTCGTCCGTGATGGGGATGCGCAGGTGGTCACGGAAGGCCTTGAGGTCCTCCAGCGTGAGCTTCTTCATCTGGTGGGTGGCGTTGCGGGCCTCGAAGTGCGGGCCCAGGCCGTAGCCCTTGATGCCCTGCGCCAGGATCACAGTGGGCTGGCCCGTGTGCTCCAGTGCGGCCTTGTACGCCGCGTAGACCTTGTTGTAGTCGTGGGCGCCGCGCTTGAGGTTCCAGATCTGCTCGTCGGTGTAGTCGGCCACGAGCTCCTTGGTGGCCGCCGAGCGCGCGAAGAAGTGGTCGCGCACGAAACCGCCGGACTCCGCCTTGAAGGTCTGGTAGTCGCCGTCGAGGGTCTCGTTCATGATCCGGACCAGCTCGCCGGTGTGGTCCGCCTCGAGCAGGGCGTCCCACTCGCGCCCCCACACGACCTTGATGACGTTCCAGCCGGCGCCGCGGAAGAACGCCTCGAGCTCCTGGATGATCTTGCCGTTGCCGCGCACGGGCCCGTCGAGGCGCTGCAGGTTGCAGTTGACCACGAAGGTGAGGTTGTCCAGCTTGTCGTTGGCGGCCAGCTGGAGCACGCCGCGCGACTCCGGCTCGTCCATCTCGCCGTCGCCCAGGAAGGCCCACACGTGCTGCTGGGAGGTGTCCTTGATGCCGCGGTTGTGCAGGTAGCGGTTGAACTGCGCCTGGTAGACCGCGTTCATGGGGCCGATGCCCATGGAGACCGTGGGGAACTGCCAGAAGTCGGGGAGGGAGCGCGGGTGCGGGTAGGAGGGCAGCCCGTTCGGGGCCTTGGTCTTCTCCTGCCGGAAGCCGTCCAGCTGCTCCTCGGTCAGGCGCCCCTCGAGGTAGGCGCGCGCGTAGTTTCCGGGGGAGGAGTGGCCCTGGAAGAACACCTGGTCACCGCCGCCCGGGTGCTCGGGACCGCGGAAGAAGTGGTTCAGGCCCACTTCGTAGAGCGTGGCCACGCCGGCGTAGGACGAGATGTGCCCGCCCACGCCCACGCCGGGGCGCTGGGCGCGGTGCACCATCACGGCCGCGTTCCAGCGCAGGAAGGCGCGGTAGCGGCGCTCGATCTCCTCGTCACCGGGGAACTCCGGCTCCTGGTCCACCGGGATCGTGTTCACGTAGTCGGACGTGGTCACCATGGGCACGCCCACGGAGTGGGTGCCCGCGTGCTGCAGGAGGGCGCGCATGATGTACTGCGCCCGAGCGGTGCCCTGCGCCTGGATCAGGGCGTCGAAGGACTCGATCCACTCCCGGGTCTCATCCGCGTCCGCGTCCTGCAGGTTGTTCGTCAGGCCACTGAGGATGTGGTGATTGCTGTCAGAAGACACGTGAACCTCTCTATCGTCAGCTCCGTGTCGCGGGATCCCCGGGGCGGAGCGGTGTGCCAGGCGACGGGCCGTTCGGAGTCGAACGCGGTTCCCGTCGTCCTCTCATCGTGTCACAGGCTACGGCGCGGGGGATCGCGGCGACAGGGTTCTGCGCGTCACACCGCGCGGCACCCCGGTGTCACACGCCACGGCAATGCCGCGGCGGTCCGCCTGTTGGCTTGAACGTGCGGCTAAAGCAGTGTTGTCTTTATTACGCACCGTCGGCGGACCCGCCACGGTGAGTTTGAGTCCGACCCACCGACCGGTGGCCACCGGCACTCACGCGACCCGGCTTGAGAAGGAGAGACACGGTGAGCGAGGCGAAAGCCCCCGAGGAGAGCATTGCGGAGCAGCTGAACCTGAAGGACGGCGACTACGTCCAGGAGTTCGGCTACGACGACGACGTCGATGCGGACCTGCGGGAGCGGATCGAAGCCGCCATCGGCTCGGAGCTCTTCGACGAGGAAGCGCAGGAGGTCGTGGACGCCGTGGTGCTGTGGTGGCGCGACGGCGACGGCGACCTCGTGGACGAGCTCGTGGACGTCCAGACCACCCTCGACGACGGTGGTGTGGTCTGGCTGCTGACCCCCAAGGCCGGGCGGGAGGACCACGTCTCACCCGCTGACGTGCAGGACGCCGCCTCCACGGCCGGGCTCCACGTGACGAGCGCGGCCCGGGTGTCCTCCGACTGGTCCGTCTCCCGACTGGCCCCCAAGCGCAACTTCTGATTCCGAGCCGCGCGGCGCACTCGTCGCGGAAGAGGACACCATGACCGACACCGGATCCACCGCCCCGGACTTCCGTCTCCCGAACCGGGAGGGTGAGAGCCGCACCCTGTCGCAGTACCGGGGGGCGCCGGTGGTGCTCGTGTTCTTCCCGTTCGCGTTCTCACCGATCTGCACCGACGAGCTGTGCCACCTGCAGGACCACACGGACACCTTCGAGGAGTTCGGGGCCCGGGTGCTGTGCATCTCCACCGACAGCCACTACGCCCTGGACGCCTTCGCCCGGCAGGAGTCCTACGACTTCGAGATGCTCTCCGACCACTGGCCCCACGGGGAGGTGGCGCGCGCATACGGTGTGTTCGACGAGCAGGAGGGCTGTGCGCGCCGCCACACCGTCACGGTGGACGCCTCCGGCATCGTGCGGGACGTCAGCTCCGCGGACATGACCGAGGCGCGGGAGTGGGACCGGCTGCGCGGCGTGCTCGAGAACCTCCCCCGCCCCTGACATGCCCATCAGGGTGATCCGCGCCGGCTACGGTGCGCCGGTGGAACCGGGACTCTTCCCGGATCCCGCCGCCCTGGACGCCAGCTCCGGCCTGCGTCCCGTGCACGAGCTGCTGGTGGGCCGCCGCATCGTCGTACTGACCGGCGCGGGCGTGAGCACCTCCTCCGGGATCCCGGACTACCGCGGTCCCGGCTCCAGGCCGCGCAACCCCATGACGTACCAGGACTTCATGGGCAGCGTGGAGAACCGGCGGCACTACTGGGCGCGCAACCAGTACGGCTGGCACTTCGTGGCCCGGGCGCAGCCCTCCGCGGCTCACACGGCGCTGGCCGCGCTCGAGGCCCGCGGCGTGGTGGACGGGATCATCACCCAGAACATCGACACGCTCCACCAGAAGGCCGGCTCCCTGGCAGTCGTGGACCTGCACGGCACCTACGCCTGGGTGGTGTGTACCGCGTGCGGTTCGCGCTTCCCCCGCGGGGAGGTCTCGCGGTACCTGGACGAGCTGAACCCCGGCTTCTACGACGGCATGGGCTCCGGGGCGGAGATCGAGTACGCGCCGGACGCCGACGCCACGGTGGAGCACACCGGGGGCTTCCGGGTGTGGGACTGCCCCGTGTGCCAGGGGGTCCTGAAACCGGACGTGGTGTTCTTCGGGGAGAACGCGTCCGGCCTCAACGTGGCACTGGCCCGGCGGATGGTCTCCCGCGCGGGGGCGCTCCTGGTGGCGGGCAGCTCACTCACCGTGAACTCGGGACGGCGCTTCGTGCGCCAGGCCGCGCGGGAGGACATCCCCGTGGTCATCGTCAACCACGGCGTCACGGGAGGCGACTCGCTGGCCACGCTCAAGGTGGATGCGCCCGTGGGGGAGTTCCTGACGTCCCTCACCGGGCTCCTCGCGCGGTGACACCGGTGCTTGCCCCCGGGGCCGGGAGGTCATAGACTCGTCAGCACGAGACCCCGAGGGTCTGCGGAGGGGAAGCCGCGGACATCATCGGGGTCTCGCTCATTTCTGCCCTGCTCAGGTCCGTCTCGCTCGTGGCCGATGGCTCCCCGCCGTTGGTCAGCCGAGGACGACCAACGGCCCCCGACTCCGTGTGGAGCCGGGGGCCGTTCCCGATCCGTGACGAGGAGCCCCGGTACCGGTCGTGCCACCGAGCACGGCCGACGACTGCGTCGACCCGAAGACCGTGCCGAACGGTCGTCGGAGGTCGTCGGACGGCCGTGACAGGCATGGAACGTCACCGAGCCCGGGGCCGCGCCGGGCGGCGTCGTCCGGCGTGCGCGGCGCAGGTCAGTCGATCGGGTCGATGACCGGCTTCGCGGCCTGCGCGTCGCGGCACTGCTGCGCCCACAGCGCGGCACCCACGATGCCGGCGTTGTTGCGCAGGGCCGCGATCTCCACCGGCGTGCGCAGCTCGAGGTAGGGCAGGAACTTCTCCGAGTTCTTGGACACGCCCCCGCCGATCACGAACAGGGACGGGGAGAACAGGAACTCCACGTGGGAGAAGTAGCGCTGCAACCGTTTGGTGGCCCACTTCTTCCACGGCAGCTGCTCGCGCTCTCGGGCCGCGGCCGAAGCCCGGGTCTCGGCGTCGTGGCCGTCGATCTCCAGATGACCCAGCTCGGCGTTGGGCACGAGCTGGCCGTTGAGGATCATGGCGGAGCCGATGCCGGTGCCGAGGGTGATGACCATGACCAGACCCTCCTTGCCCCTGCCCGCCCCGTAGTGGGCTTCCGCGAGCCCGGCGCCGTCGGCGTCGTTGAGGGCCTCGACCTCGCGTCCGAGCGTTTCCGTCATCAGGGCGTCCACGTCCGTGTTGATCCAGGACTTGTCCACGTTCGCCGCGGACAGGGCCACGCCGTTCTTGATGATGGCCGGGAACACGATGCCCACGTGGCTGTCCGGTTCCGGAGCCTCCGGACGGGACTGCAGCTCGTCCACGATCTGCCTGACCACGCCCGCCACGGCCGCGGGTGTGGCGGGCTGCGGCGTGGGGATGCGGAAGCGCTCGCCCACGAGCTGACCGGTGGAGAGGTCCACGATCCCGCCCTTGGTGCCGGTGCCACCGATGTCGATTCCAATGCCGTACTGCGAGACGACACCCTGCGGAGTCCCTGAGCTCATGAACGGTCCCTTCGGTTCACGGTCTTTCGCTGTGCCGGGGCGGTGGATGGTCCTGACCGGCCCCCCTGTCCCCGAGTTTACGGTCACGGTGCCGCGGATCACGGGAGGACGAGGATCACGGGAGAGTGAGGATCTCCGCGCCGTCCTCGGTGACCACCATGGTGTGCTCGTACTGCGCGGTGCGCAGGCGGTCGTGCGTGGTGATGGTCCAGTCGTCGTCCCACTGGTCCCACGCGATCGTCCCGAGGGTGAGCATGGGTTCAATCGTGAAGATCATGCCCGGAACCATCTCGGTGCTGTAGGACGGGGCGGCGTCGTAGTGCGGCACGATCAGCCCGGTGTGGAACTCCCGGCCCACGCCGTGGCCCGTGAAGTCCCGCACCACGCCATAGCCGAAGCGCTTGGCGTACTTCTCGATGACGCGCCCGATCACGTTGATCTCCCGGCCGGGACGCACCGCCTTGATGGCCCGGTTGGTGGCCTCCAGGGTGCGCTCCACGAGCAGCCGGGAGTCCTCGTCCACGTCCCCCACCAGGAACATGGCGTTGGTGTCGCCGTGCATCCCGTTCTTGTAGGCGGTCACGTCCAGGTTGATGATGTCCCCGTCCTCCAGCACCGTGGAGTCCGGGATCCCGTGGCAGATCACCTCGTTGAGCGAGGTGCAGATGGACTTGGGGAACCCGCGGTACTCCAGGCAGGAGGGGTAGGCCCCGTGGTCGCACATGTACTCGTGGGCGATCCGGTCCAGCTCGTCCGTGGTCACCCCTGGCCTGGCCTCCGCGCCCGCGGCCTGCAGCGCCCGGGCCGCGATCTGCCCGGCCTCGCGCACGAGCTCGATCTCCTCGGGGGTGTAGACGTTCGAGGCACTGCCCTCGTCCGGCTCCAGGCGCCCCACGTACTCCGGGCGCTCGATCTCCCGCGGCACGGGGCGCAGGGGCGAGAGCGTGCCTGGGCGCAGTGCGCCGGTCGGGGCGGTGGATCCGGGGGCGGGTGCGAGGTTGTGGCTGGTCACGATGGGTCGATGCCTCCTGCGGCGGTCGAGCGGTGTGTCCCGGGGCGTGGCAGCACTCCGGACAGCTGATTCACCAACTAGCCTAAGCCTTGGGTCCCGGGCCTGTTCCGTCCGGGTGTTCGCACCCCGCGTCCCCGCGGGCAGACGGCGCCGCGCGCCGGGAAGAGAGGCATCACATGGCCGAGTACTGGTACAACCTCTACACCAAGCAGGTCGAGGAGGGCGCCCAGGACGACTACCGCAAGCTCATGGGCCCCTACGCCACTCGCGAGGAAGCGGCACGAGCCCTGGAGCACGCGGCGGAGAACACCAAGCGCTGGGACGACGAGGACACCGCGTTCAAGGGCGACTGACGCGCCGGCGTGAGGGGGCGGCGTCGTGCTCCGGCGCCGCCTGCGCAGGCGGGGGTGGACGGGCCGGGCGGAGCCGGGCTAGCCGCGGTAGGAGTGCTCCTCCGCGGGGAAGGCTCCCGAGCGGACGTCCGCCACGTACGCGGACACGGCCTCCGAGGCGAGCTCCGCGAGCTGCGCGTACTGCTTGACGAAGCGCGGCATGGGCCCGGTGCGCAGCCCCAGCATGTCCTGCCACACGAGTACCTGGCCGGTGGTCACGTCTCCCGCGCCGATGCCCACGGTGGGGACGTCGAGCGCGTCCTCCACCGCGGCGGCCGCGTCCGCCGAGACCATCTCGAGCAGCACCGCGAAGCAGCCGGCGTCCTGCATGGCCCGGGCGTCGTCGAGCAGCTGCTGGGCCGCGGCCCCCCGCCCCTGGATGCGGAACCCGCCCAGGGCGTGCTCGGACTGCGGCGTGAAGCCCACGTGGCCCATCACCGGGATGCCCGCGCGCACCACGGCCGCCACGTGCTGGGCGAGGTCCGCGCGCGCCTCGATCTTCACGGCGTGCGCTCCGGACTCCTTCATGATCCTCACGGCGCTGCGCACCGCCTGGGCCGGGGACTCCTCGTAGCTGCCGAAGGGCAGGTCCACGAGCACCATGGCGCGCTGCGCGCCGCGGGCAACGGCCGCGGCGAGGGTGGTCATATGCTCCAGTGTGACGGGCAGCGTGGAGTCGTGGCCCAGCACCGTGTTGCCCAGGGAGTCGCCCACGAGCAGGATGTCCACACCCGCGCGGTCGAAGATCCCGGCGGTGAGCACGTCGTAGCTCGTGAGCATCGAGAACTTCTCGCCCGCGTCCTTGGCGCGCTGCAGGTGCACCGTGCGCACGCGTTGGACGTCGGCCAGGGAGGGCGCTGCGGGGGTGCCGTGGGGCTGGGAGTCGCTCATTCCTCCAGCGTACCGGCCCGTCCGACGACGCCGCCCGGCCGGCAGGGTGGCTCATCCGCCCGCCCTGCCGGGCCCCTCTGCGTGTCTCCGCGGGCCGATAGAGTGGGCCGTGGCTCCGCGCGGTGCATGCGCCGGCGGGGAGCCCCCGAGACACAGTGCAGCACCCTTCGAAGAATCCGAGGTGGACCCGTGGACCGTCAGCAGGAGTTCGTGCTCCGAACCATCGAGGACCGGGACGTCCGGTTCGTCCGGCTCTGGTTCACGGACGTGGTGGGCACGCTGAAGTCCATCGCCCTGGCGCCGGCGGAGGTGGAGGCCGCGTTCGAGGAGGGTCTCGGCTTCGACGGCTCCTCGATCGAGGGCCTGTCCCGCGTGTTCGAGTCCGACATGCTGCTGCAGCCGGACCCCTCCACGTTCCAGCTCCTGCCGTGGCGGGGCGAGGAGGAGCCCACCTCCCGGATGTTCTGCGACCTGAAGACCCCGGACGGCGAGCCCTCCGCGGCGGATCCGCGGGGCGTCCTCAAGCGGGTGCTCGCCAAGGCCTCGGACATGGGGTTCACGTGCTACACGGCCCCGGAGATCGAGTTCTACCTGCTGCGCTCGCCCGAGCTGGACCCCCGCACCGGAGAACCGGTGCCCGTGGACTACGAGGGCTACTTCGACCACGTGCCGGGCGGTGTGGTCCAGGACTTCCGCCGCCGCGCCGTGAGCATGCTCGAGGCCGTGGGGATCTCCGTGGAGTTCTCCCACCACGAGGCCGGGCCCGGGCAGAACGAGATCGACCTGCGCTACGCGGACGCGCTGCAGACCGCGGACAACATCATGACGTTCCGCACGGTGATCCGCGAGGTGGCCCTGTCCCAGGGGATCTACGCCACGTTCATGCCCAAGCCCTTCTCGCGCCACCCCGGGTCCGGCATGCACACCCACTTCTCCCTGTTCGAGGGGGACACCAACGCCTTCTACGAGGCCGGGGCGGAGTTCCGGCTCTCCGACACCGGACGGCACTTCATCGCGGGGCTGCTGCGCCACGCCCCGGAGTTCACGTCCGTGACCAACCAGTTCGTGAATTCGTACAAGCGGCTGTGGGCCGGGGACGAGGCCCCCTCCTACATGTCCTGGGGCCACAACAACCGCTCCGCGCTGGTGCGGGTGCCCCTCTACAAGCCGGACAAGGTGCAGTCCTCGCGGATCGAGTACCGCGGCATCGACTCCGCCACCAACCCGTACCTCTCCTACGCCGCGCTGATCGGGGCGGGGCTCAAGGGCATCGAGAACGAGTACGAGCTGCCCCCGGTGGAGATGGACGACGTCTTCTCCATGAGCAGCGCCGAGCGCCGGGCGGTGGGCCACCAGCCGCTGCCCTCGAGCCTGCACGACGCGATCGGGCTCACGGAGGAGTCCGAGTTCATGGCCGAGCTGCTAGGCGAGCAGGTCTTCGAGTACTTCCTGCGCAACAAGCGCCGCGACTGGGACCAGTACCGCCAGGAGGTCTCCCCGTACGAGCTGCGCACCAACCTGGGCATCCTGTAGGTGGGGCGGGTGAGCGCCACGGAGGGCACCGCCAAGGAGCGCGCGGAGAAGATCTCCGCCAAGGAGCTGATCGGCATCGGCTTCGCGGACGTCACGAACGCCCGCCGCTGGCTCGGCTTCCCGGAACTCGACGACGTCGCCCTGCCCGCGCTGCTCGACGGCCTGCGCCACGCGGCGTCGCCGGACGTGGCCCTGCAGCTGATCGTGCGGCTCAGTGAGCAGCACCCGGACGTGGCGCGCCGGGTCAACGGCGATCCCGCGGACTCCGAGACCATGTTCCGCCTGCTCGGGGCCTCCGAGGCCCTGGGGGAGTTCCTGATCCGCGCCCCCGAGAACCTGGACCTGCTGGAGCTGCGACCCGAGGACCACCCCGGTGCGGACCAGCCGGAGTTCCTGCGGAGGGCCCTGCTGGAGTCCGTGGGCGCGGACCCGGAGGCGGAGACCCCGGTGGCCGCAGTGACCGGCCAGGACGCGCACAGGGCGTTGCGGATCGCCTACCGCCGCGGTCTGGCGCGCGTGGCGGCGCGGGACGTGGGTGCGGTGGACCCCGTGGAGTACCTGCCGGCGGTGGGCAGACAGCTCGCGGACCTCGCGGGGGCGGCCCTGGAGGCGGGGCTCGCCGTGGCCCGGGCGCAGGCCCACGAGCGCTGGGCACCCGCTCTCGTGGACCAGGTGCGGCTCGCGGTGATCGGCATGGGCAAGTGCGGCGCACGCGAGCTGAACTACATCTCGGACGTGGACGTGGTCTACGTGGTGGAGACCCGCGCCGCGGAGTCCGGGGAGGTGCCGGACGAGAACCTGGCCACGGAGATCGCCACCGAGCTCGCGCACCTGACGGCCCAGGCCATGATGGCCACGGGTCCCGAGCCCGCCCTGTGGGAGGTGGACGCGAACCTGCGGCCCGAGGGCAAGGACGGACCGCTGGTGCGCACCCTGGACTCCCACGTGCGCTACTACAAGCGGTGGGCGAAGTCCTGGGAGTTCCAGGCGCTGCTCAAGGCCCGCTGCGTGGCCGGGGACCGCGAGCTGGGGGAGCGCTACGAGGACGCCGTCGCACCGTTCATCTGGTCCTCCGCCGAGCGCGAGGGCTTCGTGGAGTCCGTCCAGGCCATGCGGCGTCGTGTCACGGAGAACATCCCTCAGGAGGACCGGGACCGGCAGATCAAGCTGGGCCCGGGAGGGCTGCGGGACGTGGAGTTCACCGTGCAGCTGCTGCAGCTCGTGCACGGGCGCGGTGACGAGACCGTGCGCACGCGCGCCACCACGGACTCCCTCACCGCCCTGTCCTCGGGCGGGTACATCGGACGAAAGGACGCCGAGGAGTTCGGGCGCAACTACCGGTGGCTGCGGCTGCTGGAGCACCGCATCCAGCTCTTCCGGCTGCGCCGCACCCACCTGATGCCGCGGGACGAGCGGGAGCTGGCCGTGGTCGCCCGCTCGGTGGACGGTGCCTCCGAGGGGACGCACCCCACGGCCGAGAAGCTCGTGCAGGAGTGGACCGGGGTCAAGCGCACCGTGCGCTCCATGCACGAGCGGATCTTCTACCGTCCCATGCTCGCGGCGCTGGCCAACGCCCCCGCGGACACCACGCTCACCACGGACTCCGCCCGGGACCGCCTCGCAGCACTCGGCTACCAGGACACGAAGGCGGCCATGCGCCACATCGAGGCGCTGTCCCGCGGGGTCAGCCGGCGCGCCGAGATCCTGCGCACGCTGCTGCCCGTGCTGCTGGGCTGGCTGGCCGAGGGCGTGGACCCGGACGCCGGGCTGCTCAACCTGCGCCGGGTGTGCGAGTCCCTGGGGACCACTCCGTGGTTCCTGCGCCTGCTGCGGGACTCCAACGCGGCCGCCGAGCGGCTGTGCCACATCCTGTCCAGCTCCCGCTACGTCTCGGACCTGCTGGAGGTCTCCCCGGAGGCCACCGCGTGGCTCGGTGACGACTCCCAGCTGGCCACCCGCAGCCTCGAGGACCTCGGGGTGGAGATGCGCTCGCAGCTCACCCGTCACCGGGACCCCGCGGAGGCCATCCGGGCCGTGCGTCAGATCCGGCGGCGCGAGCAGCTGCGGATCGCGCTCGCGGACACGAGCGGCGTCGCCGACGTGGAACGAACCGTGGCGGGGCTCTCGGACGTGGACCAGGCCACGGTCATGGCCGCGCTGCACCTCGCACGCAAGGGGTACGAGGCGGAGCACGAGGGGCCCGTGCCCGCGGAGGTCCTGGTGATCGCCATGGGGCGCCAGGGCGGACGGGAGATCGGCTTCGGCTCGGACGCGGACGTGATGTACGCCTACGAACCCGTGGAAGGGGCGGAGCCGCGAGAGGCGCAGGCCGCGGCCGAGGACGTCCTGGCACGCATGGTCAAGCTGCTCAAGCAGCCCTGCACCCCGCCCGTCGTGGCCGAGCGGGTGCTGGAGATCGACAACGACCTCCGGCCCGAGGGCCGCTCCGGGGCCAAGGTGCGCTCCGTGGCCTCGTACGCCGAGTACTACGAGCGCTGGGGGGAGACCTGGGAGGCGCAGGCCCTCACCCGGGCGCGCTACATGGCCGGTTCCGAGCACGTCGCCCACGCGTTCTTCCGCGTGGCGGACCGGCACCGGTACCCCGCCGAGTTCACCGACCGCCAGCTCGTGGACATCCGCCGCATGAAGGCCCGGGTGGAGAGCGAGCGCATGCCGCGCGGCGCGGACCCGCTGCGCCAGGTCAAGCTGGGCCGCGGCGGGCTCTCGGACGTGGAGTGGCTCGTGCAGCTGCTGCAGCTGCGCCACGCGCACGAGGTCCCCGAGCTGCGCACCACGTCCACGCTGGCGGCCCTGCACGCGGCCGTGGCCGCGGATCTCGTGGGTCCCGAGGACGCCGCCGTGCTGGAGCACGCCTGGAAGCTCGCCACGGACATCCGCAACGGCAACGTGCTGCGCTCGGGCCGTGCCTCGGACTCGGTGCCCTCGCGGCGCGCCGACCTGGAGGCCGTGGCGCGGTGGATCGGCTACGACCCCGGTTCCGCCACGCAGCTGGAGGAGGACTACCTGCGGATCACCCGGCAGTCCCGTTCGGTGTTCGAGCGGCTGTTCTACGGTCGCTGAGCGCATGCTCCCCGGCACGGAGGCGCGGCTGCGCGCGGCGGTCGCGGACGACGTCGCCCGCGTCCGTGCGCTCCCGGGCGGCAGACCCGGTCAGGGGCGGCCGTTGGTGCCGTCCTCGAAGGCGGCGTCGCGTGATCCCACCTGACGGGACACCGAGAGGTGCCCGCCCAGGTAACCCCCCAGTCCCGCGGCGGTCATGCCGCCCAGCGAGAGGGCGCGCCCCAGGCCGTGACGACCCGAGCGACGGGCGAGCCAGGACGCGGCGTGCAGCGCCGTGGCCGCGCCGTTGGCCCCGGCGTGGACCACGGTCACCCGCTTGTCGCGCAGCTGCAGCCCCGAGTACTCGGCCCACCCGGTGAGAGCCGAGGGCCCCGCGGAGAGAACGCCCACGCCGGTGAGCAGGCGCGCGGCGCCCCTGCCGTCCCGACCCCCCACGGCGTCCAGGACGAGGGCGCTCAGCCACGTGCCCATCGGCACCTGGACGAGCAGCGGGTGCACAGCGTGGCCGAGACGCTTGCCGCGCAGCAGGTCCCGGATGGACGCGCTGCCCGTGACCACGGAGGACAGGGTGTCCGCAGCGCTCACCAGGGAGTCCAGGGCCCCGGCGTTCTCCAGGGCGCGCATGGGCGGGGTGAGGAAGCTCTCGGGGGAGGCGTGGGTGTGCTGTGATGCAGTCATGGAGGGTGCCTCTCGTCGCGGACGGTACGAGATCATCCTGGCACCGCGCCACGCCCCGGACCACCACCCCTCCAGATGCGGCGGGGGCCGTGAACGCAGTGGAGGCGTCACCGGGCGGCCCAGCGCGCGGAGCGAGTGCGGACGGGAAAATGGCCCCCTCTCCACCAGGCCGTGCTGCTGACACTCCGGCCAGGTATGTTGCGGTGCCCCAGGAGGGAGTCGAAAACGCCACCCGGGCGTGTCCCACGACGATACACGCCGGAACGACGCGGAACGCGCCCAACCCGGGGCGGGCCGGGGCACCGCGCCCGTTGACGCGGTCAACACGCCCCCGAACCTACCCCGCCGCGCCCCGTAGCTCCGCGAGCTCCACCGCGCTCGCGAAGTGCAGGCGGTCGATGAGCACGCGCTCGGTCACGCCGAGTTCTTGGGCCAGGTGCCATTCGTCCAGCTGAGAGCCCACATGCGCGGTGATCGCCTCCCACGGTACGAGTAGCCGCGCGGTCTCCGCTCGGACGTCGTCTTCTACCGCCGCGGTTTGGTGCCGGGTGTGGCCGCGGCTGATGTGGACGAGCTCGTGCGTCAGCGCGCAACGGGCCTCTACGTCGGTGAGGTGTTCATCCAGCCACACGCGCCGCCCGTCGGTGCATCCGCTGGCCACGCGCAATGGCGCGCGCTGCACGAGGATGCCGTGCTTCTCGATCAGGGCCCAGGGGTCGAACATGCGTTCGAATGTAGTTGTGAGACCGGACACGGATAAGCATCTCCAGCTTCGCGGCAGGAGTCGATCTGGCCCGGGATGTGACGGCCTAGTCCCGAACCTCCGTCACGTCCCCTTGGGTGAAGTCCATGGGTGGGGCCACCAAACTGGCCTTGAGAACCCGTGCTGTGATGTCCCGAATCTCCGCGCGGACGAAGGGGAAGAGCAGGTTCAGGGCATGACCGACAACCATGCGATTCTCGGGTTCGGGCAGCGCGCCCGGATCAGGCATGGTGAAAACACCGGCCACCTCGACCTCAAAGCGTCCAGAGGCGGTATCGCCCGCTACCGTGATGACGCCCATGCGGGTGGCTGGGTGCTCAGCGTCCTTCTCCGCCAGGAAACGGAACGAGATCTCAGGGGTGAACTCCCCGGCCTCCACCGGCTCGAGGGAGATTCCGTTAGACGTATCGAGTTCTGCGCATGCCTTGATGGTGTGCACGTCGTGCAGCACGACCTCCACAGTGCTCATCACAGGGCCGCCTGGGATCGCTCAAAGCTCGGCACCTGCAGTGATCGCGAGGGGTTCATGTGCCAGCGCTGGTGGCTTGCCAGCTTGATGACCTTGCCATCATCGGGCTGCCCTGCGGCGGGGGCGGTCCGCCATGTTGGAAGCGCATGACGCACGTCTCGGTTGTCGAGGCGGATGGTCAGTTCCTGGTCCACCACCCGAGCGTACTCAAGGGCGGTTGTCACCTTCAGCGCAGTGGCACCACGCTCCATGTCCGAGATGACCGACTGGGACACACCCAAGTGTTCCGCGATATCACGTTGGGTCATCTTGAGCCGAGTCCGTGCCTTGATGAGGGCGACGAGAAGACCGTATTCGGTGTCCGCGTCGGCCTGGATCGCCAGCGACTCGGGGGACTCGTCGTCCAGCCCGAACGGGTCGGCGGCGGTGTCGTAGTGAGCTGCGCTCATGGGTACTCCTCAGTTGCGTATCGGATTATCCGATATAGGTGATCCTAGTGGTGCGGTCGACGGATCGTCGACTCATACTCGCTGGAAGTTCTGGCGGCGAGTCTTGGCTCTCTTGGCGAAGCGCTGAGTGTCCGCCTTGTTGGTCTTGTGGAACGCGCACAGCATCTGGACCTCGGTGGTGGTCACGGCGAAGAACAGGCGGTACTGGTTGCCCCTGTACTTGTAGCGCGCCTCACGTAGCCCCTTGAGCGCGGAGAGCTTGGCGAAGTCGGGGCGCTGATCCTGCGGCTCCGCTGCGTAGCTCCGCATCATGGATCGGAAGCGCGCACGAACAGGTTCCGGAAACTTGGCGAGTTCACGCGTCAGGTTCGACTGCGAAGCACCGCCAGAAGCGTCAACCAGCTTTAGCGCCATGAGCGTTCCCCACATCTCTTCCGATGCGCCCGGCAGTTCGCTTGTCGGCGCTCTGACTGCGCCCGCCGGCGCTCGCGGCTGGTCACTGGAGCTCCGGGCTCACGGAGCCGGCGTCGCGAGCGTTCCAGATCTCGCGGACCACGACGGTTGAGAAGTCAATGTCGTCGACGGTGGTCTTGTCGTAGCCGGCGTTGAGCATGCCCAGCCCGCCCTTCTCGGGGTCGCCCTGGATGAAGACTCGGCTGTAGTCCACCTTGGACTCCTGGACGGCCTTGAGTACGTCGACGGTGTCCTTCTGTGCCACGGACTTCGACGGTCCGGTAAAGCCTTCCTGCAACGGGATCTGCACGAACAGCACGGAGCCTTCCATGTGGGCCTTGGCGCCGTCCACTGAGGCGGTCACGTCGGCCAGGGGGTCCTTGGGCGCCTCGGTCTTGGCCGGCGCTTTCGTGGGCTCCCCAGGGGGAGCGGTCGTCGGTTTCGGGACCTCTGTGCTCGGCTTCGCTGCGGGAGCCGTGGTCTCCGGGCTCGGCGGTGCCGCGGGCTCTGCCGTAGTCATCGACGGCGACGGCGACGGCGTCGCGGTCGTCTCAGAAGGGCTGGCGGACGCGCTGCCGGACGGGGTCTCCTTGGGCGGGGTCTGGCCGAGGGTGCCGGTCATGGCTGCGCCGATGAGGCCGAGCACGACGAGGAGCATGAACAGCCCGATGAGACCGAGACAGCCGATCTTGGCGATCTTCTTCGGCGCCCATCGCTTCTTGGGTGCGGGCGGTTCGTTGTGGGGGGTGCTCATGGTGGGGGCTCCTGAGTGGGGTGGGGGTCAGGCGGGGTCCCATTCCCCGCCGTCTTGCGAGGCTTCCGCCTCCTGGTCTTGGGCGCTGCGCATGGCACGTCCCTCGCTGGGGGCGTCGTAGGCGGCCAGCGCGTACTCGTCCGGGACGGGCGGAGCGGTGTCCTCGGCCGCCGGGCTCTCCCCGGCGCGGGTCATGGGGGACGGTTGCGTCGGCTGCGCGCCGCCCGCTTCCGCCCGCGGTTCCTGCTCGTGGTCCTCGGCGTCGTGTTCATGGGCGCTTGCTCCTTCAGTGGCTGCGCGGATCACGTGCAGGATTGCGTCCTGCATCATCGGATCCAGCGTCGAGACGGTGGCCGGCAGGCGAACCTCGAACGGGCTGCGGGTCTCGCGAACGTCGATGCCGAAGGATGCGGCATAGGCCAGCACCACGGTCCGCTCGGGGACGTCCAGGGCGACCGACAGGGCTTTCACCATGTCCGCGCTCTTCGGCCACCCCTTGGGTCGGTTGTTCGCGAGATCCGACAGCTGCTGCTTCGTGAGGCCAAGACCTGCACCCTGCGCTCGCTGAGCGAGGGCTTCGTAGGAGAGGTCGCTGGCCGCCTTCTGGGCCTTCACGAGTTCGCTGATCGTCTGCACGGATCCAATATCTCCACTGCCGGGGGAGCGGTCTAGCGGGCCGCAACACATACCGTCTACCACTGATTGACGTTCCCACCCTATCTAGGCGGCTACTAGAAAAACGTCATCGGAGGGGCGCGCCGCGCTATAACGGCGCGGATTGGGGGTGTCCCGCCCTCTTGCACCGTCTACCAGTAGGCACTACTGTGTCCATCAGTGGTTGACAGATATACGCCTACTAGGAGACACTCAGATGCACAAAGTGACGAGACTGAAGCACCGTTGGCCGAAAGGAACTTGGATGCGACTCAAGAGCGCAGACACCTTGCGGGCATTGATGGATCAGGACGGGTTCTCCCACGGTCGACTCGCGCGCTACGCCGGATGCAGCAAGGGGTTCATCTCCCACCTGCTGGCTGAGCGCCGCAGCTCATGCACCCCCGAGCTTGGGGCCCGCATCGCGGAGGCACTGAACGTACCCGTCCAAGTCCTTTTCGACGTCCACAAGTCCACCAGCAGCAGTACAAACGACATTCACGAGAGGACGGCGGCATGAGTCAGGAACTCACGCATTTCATCTACGGCGACCACCAGGTGCGCGTCGTCGAGCACGAGGGCATGCCCTGGTTCGTCGCCACGGACCTGGCACGGATCCTGGAGTACCGCAACGCCTCCGACCTCACCCGCGGCATCGAAGACGAGGACCTTCGTACGCACATCGTGCGTACGAACGCCGGGCCCCGTGGGGCACTGGTCGTCAGCGAGGGCGGCCTGTACACGATCTTCGTCCGGGCCCGCACCGAACGGGCTCGCCCGTTCCGCCGGTGGGTGACCCACGAGGTGCTCCCGCAGATCCGCAAGACGGGGGCGTACACCGCCCAGCCGCAGTTGCAGGTCCCGCAGTCGCTGCCGGAGGCGCTGCGCGCCTACGCCCGTGAGGTGGAGGCCCGGGAGGCCATGGAGGCGTACGCGCAGGAGCTCGAGCCCAAGGGCGAGGCCTACGACGCGTTCCTCTCCGGTGACGGGACGTACTCCATCGGGAACGTCGCGAAGATGCACGGTCTGTCCCAGAACAAGCTGTTCGCGCTGATGCGCTCGGCCGGGGTCATGATCGCCAAGGGCGCCATGCGCAACACCCCGTACCAGCGGTACATGCACCACTTCGCTGTGAAGGCCTACGACTTCACCCGCACGGACGGCACGGTCGGCACCTCGTACACGACCCGCGTGCAGCCCTCCGGTGTGGACTTCCTCCGCCGCAAGCTCTCCCTCACCCCGGTCACGAACGTGGAGGTGGCGGCATGAACCCCGAATCCCGTGCAGACGTCCTCGTGGCCCTCACCCGCGTGGTGGCCGAACTCTCCGCCCTGGCTGACAAGGAGGCCGGCGGCACCACCACGATGCGTTCCCAAGTCAGCATCCCGTGGGCGGCGGCGGACCGGGCGGTGTGGAAGGTGCTCGAGGGGCTCGTCACATTCCAATCGCCAGAGCAAGCCACTGACTCCCCACGCCGGCCGCGGTCGAGGTCACGAACTGGGCAGCCCACTCAGCAGCAGTCGACTGATACCACTTTTTCTTCTCCTCGCTCTGAGTCTGCTCAGCAGCCGCGTCCATGCAGAACTTCAGATGTCGGAACGACTCCTGGGCGTCAAAGCCAAACCCCGCTCGATCACCATCAAGAACGGAGCGAAGATGACTGATCAACTTACCGATGTAGTTCTTCAACGACGGGTCGAGGTCGGGATCCTCGCTGACCGTCTTGCCAATCTTGTCGAGACGCTGAAGGACGTCATCAGGCAGTACGTCCTGCAGGGCCGGCATATTAGCGGATTCGAACCACATGGCCAGTCCCTCAAGCATGTCCCGACGGGACAGAGTCATTCGCTGTTGGGGCCAGGACCTGGGGTAGTGGAACACACTCTTGCGCCATTCCGGCAGAGCGTCGCGATAGCTCCCTACCCGGATGCCCCGCGCCGAGAGTCTCTCGACAACATCCGTGATTTCCGCCAGCAACGAGACGGCGAGGCTCAGTTCTTGCCACCCGTCGTCGCTGTGCAGATCCACTTGGTTTTCAGCGTAGTTAACGGCCTCCTCCCACTTGTCGAAAAGGTCCAGGAGATCAGCCGCGGGGTTATGCATGACCGGATTGTAACTGGCGCTTCGGCTCTGGGGGTGGCGGCATGAGCACCACCACGGACTTCACCGGCTGGCTGCCTGCCGAGGTCGCCGAGATGACCCGGGGCCTGTACTCCGAGTCGCAGCTCAAGCGCCTGGCCGGGCGGGGCGAGATCGCCCACCACCGCGGGTCCCGCGGCAAGGTCATCTTCTTCCGCGACGACGTCCGGGCCCTGCTGCGCCACACCGCAGTCCGCCCAGCCCAGGCCGAGACAACCACCCCGGCGCCCGCGGAGCTCACCGCGCCAGTGGTCTCGCCGTTCCGCACCACCTCGCGCTCGCGGGCGGCCCACAACGAGGCGGCGGCGTCGTGAGCGCGGCGCGGCGGGTCACGTACGAGCGGGTCACGTTCACGGACCTGCGAGCAGACCCCTTCCGGGAGGTGGTGGGCATGGTCCGGCACACGGATGCCCCCTCCCGGCGGGTGGCAGTGGGGACGTTCGTCCAGCGCTGCCTGTCTCAACCGGTGCGCAACAGCGCGCCGTTCGAGATCGCGTGGGGGAACTCGGGGTCAGCCCCAGCACAAGTGCTCTTGGGGGGCATATGTGCCGGCGACCTCGAGTTCGCCCCCGCCACTTTCGATCAGGCCCACGCGGCCGCAGACCACGACGCCGACCGCCCGGTCGTTGTCGGACATGCAAGGGGAGACCAATGAGCACCATCCTCAACGCGCTGTGCGCGATCATCCCGGACCCGCTCGAGGCGTGGCTGGCCGGCGGCGGGAACATGACCGTCCTGGTCCTCGGCCTGGTCGGCCTGGGCCTGTACACCTGGGTGCGCCCAGCTGTGGGTGAGCGTCGTGGCTGAGACGACCCTGTCCCGCCGCCTGGCTGCGTTCACTGACGCGTTGACCACGGCGATGACGGGCGCTACCGCGGTCATGCAGGCCCGCGAGGAGGAGCAGCAGGCACGGGCCTCCCGCGCGCGGCGTCGTGCCCTGGACCGTCCTCGGATGCATGTGCACAAGGGCGGGGCAGAGCTGTTCAGCCGTCTCCCGCTCGGGGACCCCCGCAACCTCTTGCCCACGGGCGGGCGACTGTCCCAGGACAGCTGGCACGTGTGGACTCTGCAGCCCGAAGCCGCGACGGAGGGCCTCACGGGTTCGTTCGTCGGGTCTTTCGACACGTGGGCGGAGGCCATGCTCGTGGCCCACCACGTCGCCGAGCACGGCCGTATCCCGGCCCAGTGGTGCACCAACGTCTCCGACCTGATCACGGGACTGCTCAACGAGGACCAGGAGGACGTGTTCTGCGGGGTGGGTGAGGTCCCATGCTGACCGCCCCCGCCATCCTGCTCGCCGCGCTCCCCGGGTGCATCGCGGTCATCGCCGCCGGTCTCCTCGGCGTGCACTGGTCCTCGGCCCAGCGCGCCCGCCAGCAGCGGGACCTCCTCGCCCGGCTGCAGGGCCGGGGTGATCGCTCATGAGCGGCTACGTGTACCGCGGCGCCCGCCCCGAGCCCCAGACGGCACTCACCCAGCAGAACCAGGCCTTGGCTGCGGAGCTGGAGACCGCGCGCAAGCGCATCGCCCAGCTCAGCTCCACGGTCAGCCAGCTCTCCGACGCCAGGGACAGGGCCCGCACGGAGGCCCGTGCCGCCACCCGGCAGCTGGACCAGGCCCGCACCGAAGCGGCCGCCGCGGCGTCGTCCGCCCCCTCCCAGGACGTGGCGGTCCACCGGGCCCGCGTCCGCGCGCTCCTCGTCGCCGTGCGCACCGAACGCGACGAAGCCGCACGCGCCACCCAGGACCACGCGGCCGAGCACGCCCGGCGCACCCACGCCGAAGCGGAGCTCTCCCGCGTGGAGGACACCCTCGCCCAGCTGCGCGCCGAGGTCACCGAAGACCACCAGGCCCGCGCGAAGAACGTCCTCACCGAGTCCACCACCGCCCGCGAGAACACCCGCCTCACCCAGCGCGTCGCCGAGCTGCAGGGCGCGCTCACCGACTGCCAGCAGATGCGCACCGAAGCACTCGCGGATCGTGACCGGGCCCTGGCGGAGGCCCTCACGGTGCAGGGGGTTCTGGACGCGGCGCACTCGACCATCACGGAGGCTCTGCCCGCCGTGTGGGCGATCCGTCGGCACCACAACGAGATCAAGAAGGAGGTGGCCTGATGAGCTTCGACTACCGCGCCCCCGAGTACCTCATCGGCACCGTGACCTGCGATCAGTGCAAGGGAGTCGAGGACTTCGGCTCGATGGAGGACTTCTACGACGAAGTCGACGCCATCCACTACTACCGCGCTCGCGGTTGGTGGATCCCCGAAGAGGGTGAGGAGCCCCAGGCCGATCTGTGCCCGGCCTGCGCTGCGAAGAACGGCCGGGACCCGGCCTCCGTCGAGAAGCTCGCGGCCGAGGCAGAGCTGAACGAGCGGTGGCTCAACGGTCATGAGCTCTACAGCTGTTCGGAACTCGGCATCGCGCCCGCCGATCACCAGGACCAGAAAGAGGAGGTCGCCTGATGTCTGGCGAAACCATCATCACCGTGGTCGGGAACCTGACCGCGGACCCGGAGCTGCGCTTCACCCCGTCTGGGGCGGCGGTCGCGAACTTCACCGTGGCCTCCACACCGCGGGCGTTCGACCGGCAGGCGAACGAGTGGAAGGACCAGGAGACCCTGTTCATGCGCTGTTCCCTGTGGCGGGAGGCCGCGGAGAACGTGGCCGAGTCCCTGTCCAAGGGCACCCGCGTGATCGTGCAGGGCAGGCTCAAAGCCCGCTCCTACGAGACGCGTGAGGGGGAGCGCCGCACCAGCCAGGAGCTGGAGGTGGACGAGATCGGGCCCTCCATGAAGTACGCCACCGCCAGGGTGGCCCGCAACGCGAAGGGCACAGGGAACTCCTCCCAGAACTTCGGCTCGAACCAGGGCGGCGGGTACGTGCCCGCCGGCGGCTTCGGCGGCGGGCAGGGCTTCCACGGCTCCCAGGGCCAGCAGCAGGCCCCGGCCGCGCAGGGCGGGTCCGCGTGGGACGCCGCAACCCCGGGCGCGCAGAACGCCTTCGACGGCATGCCCGCCGACGGCGACGACCAGGAGCCCCCGTTCTGATGGGCGCCCGACAGCCCTACAGGGCCACCTTCCGTATCGAGTTCCCCCGCGCCGGCCGCGTGCGGAACCTCGCGGGCACCGTCGACCTCGTCATCGACCCGGCCCGCCAGGACCCGGACGACGTCATGCCCGCCCTGCACCAGGAGATCGGCCGCTGGCTGGTCGCACAGGCCCCCGGGATGGTCGGCCAGGACCTGCAGCTCGTCCAGGAGCAGGTCGACCCGCCCGCAGGGTTCATGCGCCTCAACGACGGCTTCTACGGCGGTGGCACCTGGGCACAGACCGCCACCACCCCGCTCACCCCCACCCAGGAGACGACATGACCACCAAGCCCAGGCCGATGCCCGCCAGCCAATGGGACGACTACCTTGCGGCGCTCTGCCGGGTCACCGCACAGCCCCACACCGAGGGCATGGTCGAGCTCTGCCGCACCCGCTACGGAGCCACCACCGCCGAGACCACCGCCGCGCTCGCAGCGATTCGAGAGACCGAGGAGGGCCAATGAGCCCCTACACGCCCCGCCCGGGAGAGCGCGCCGTGCTCCACACCTCCAGCTCGAACCAACTCTGGTTGCTGGTCATGAACCCGATCGGGAAGTGGCAGCACATCGGTGCGTTCGACCCGGACGGCCCCCACGTCTCCTGGTACCCGCACGTCACCTACGAGGAGGACTGGTGCCGGTCCCGGCCCACGGACCACGCCACCCAGGAGTGGGCATGGAACCTGCTCGACGTCGCCAGGAACCGAGCCCGGCTCGGGTACCCCCTAGCCGACCTGGCCACCCACGAGGTGACCGCGATGCCGCGCGCTCCGCGCCATGTCCTGCAGCTGGGACCACTGAACCGGCCCGCCGAGACCACACCCGCCCACCAGCCCGCAGAAGCGGAGGAACTGTGCCTGTTCTGACCACCCACCGCGCTCACCGCGCCACGAACGAGGCGCCGTGATCCTCCCCGTCCTCCTGGCCCAGATCGCCGCGCGCTGGGCACACCACCAGCCGCCTGCCCACGGGTGGGCCCCGAGCGAAAGCGAGACCGACATGGACACGCAGACCCCCCATGCCCCTGACACCACGGGAACCCCACGCAACACCCCGGCAGGCCACCCGTGAACCTCCTCATCTGGATCCTCCTCGCCGCAGCCCTCGGCCCAGTCCTCACCGCCACAACCATGGCCGCGCTGCTCCTCTCCATCGCGCTCGCCGTGCTCCCGTCCGTGGAGCCAGCCGAGCGAGTGACCCTCACCGACGTCCTCGAAAGGAGGGAGCCATGATCGACCGCCCGCACGGCTCCGACTGCCGCTTCTGCAACCGCGCCGCCGAAGAAGCCCGCCGCGCCGGGGATGAGCTCGGCCGCGCCTGGACCAGCGAGTTCTACGACTACGACACCCGCACCCATCACGTCGTCCACTACGACCCCGAGACCCCTGAGCAGGAGATCAACGCCTCCGAGACCTTCGAGGAGGAGGCCTTGAAGCTCGCTGTGGCCCGGTACAAGTACCGGGGCGTGAGGGACCAGGACATCTACGACTTCATGCGCCGGCACGGCCACCGGCCTGGGGGTGCTGGGCTGGACATGCGGTTCTGGATGACGGTGAACCGGCTCCGCCAGGACCCGGCCATGATCGCCGCGCATCCGCAGCTCACGGCGGAGCTCAACCGCCGGGTGGAGGCGGCGGGGTGAGCGGGTACACCCCGGGGGAGCGCCGCGAGCACCACCGCACGCTCCACACCGCACGCGAGGTCACCGCAGACCACACGGGACACCTGGTCAGCGTGGCCACCACGGATCGCACGAGCCGCGGCTTCCTGCAGGCCGTGGCCACGGACGGAGACTTCGTCCGCCTCGACCTGCAGGTGAGGGACGGCCGGGTGCTCCCGGTCTGGGTGCAGCAGGACACCGCGGTGCTCGTGCACCGCACACGACAGCAGGACAACCGGAAGGACAGGACATGAGCCCCACACCGATCACCACGATCCAGGCCATCGACAAGAGGGGCGGGCTCACGGTCGCGGACCTCGTGGTGTGGACCAACCACCTCCGCTTCCTGGACGTGGACCCCCGAACCCCGGTCCAGGCCCGCGTGGGATTCCGCGGCCAGCTCCTCGAGGTCAAGCCACGCCTCGACCAGGAGCCACCACGCTGACGGGCCGCGCCGCAGGACGGCGCGCCCCGCCCGCATGATCCACCAGATGGGAGACCCCAGTGCCACCACGCACGCAGCACACTGCCGGCCGCACCGCAGCACGCCGCCACGACCGCGCGACCCCCGCCCAGCGGGGGCGCCGCCGCACGTCGGGCTGGAAGCGCGACGGCCACACGCAGGACACCGCCCGAGCCGCGCGACCCACCACCGTGGGCACCGCCGCACGCCGGGCCGGGACCGCGACCAGGCAGGGGCGCGACTGATGCCGTGGCTACGCGTGGGCGACTCAGCCGCCACCAACCCGATCGTTGCAGAGGTGCGCGAGCACCCAGCCGCGGACGACCGAACGAAGCTCGAAGTGTTCGGATTCGTCACGCTGTGCGCAACGGTCGGAGCGCAGCACCTCACCGACTACGTCGTCTCGCGGGCCACCGCGGCCGACGTCGCCGGTTCGATGGAGCGCGCAGACCTGCTACTCGAGCAGGCCGTGTTCGCCGGGTACCTCGAGCCCGTCACCGAGATGGTGCGCGGCCAGGAGCGCCAGCGCTGGCGGATCGTAGAGGACCCGGAGTTCATCCACATGCGCACCCAGGAGGAGGTTGAGTGGGAGCGCCGTCGCAAGCGCGACAACTCCAACCCTGCCCTCACGATCCCCGTGCGTCTGCGCGACGGGGACGCCTGCCGGTACTGCGGGCAGGTCGTCCGCTTTCGTGCGCGCACTGGGCGTCTGGCCGGCACCTACGACCACAGGAACCCCGGCCGCGGTGCCGAGACCCCGGAGGATCTCGTGGTGGCCTGCACTCGGTGCAACTCGGGCAGGAAGAACAACCCGCACGCGGAGAGGGAGTACCCGCTGCTTCCGGTCCCCGAGCGGCCGTACTACTCCCTGGACACGGTGGAGTTCGTGAAGAACTCGGACTGGGCCAGGAGCAACGGCATCGAGCCACCACCCGCCCCAAAGACCAAGGTCCAGCCCGGTCACGTGCCGGCGGGCCATGCCACACCCACACCCGGCACTCCCGCCGCGGGAGAGGACAGCGCGCCCACGGGCAGCAGCGACTCACCCGCTCGCGAGCCTGACACCGCAGCCCCCACACCCGTGGACGAGGCGCGACAGGCCACTGCCGAGGGACGACCATCCGGGCGCTCTGCAGAGACAGGCAGGTCTCGGCAGGAATCCGCAGGGAGCCTTCCTCCGGATCCTGACAGCCCGGGACGGGGCGGGACGGGTCGGGCCGGTACGGGAGGGATCGGGAACCCAGCACGACCATCTCAGAGACAGAACACGCCAGACCACCATGACCACCCACCCAAGAAGCGCGGATCAAGATCACGACGCCGGGGGAGAAGGGGAAAGCGATGAGAGCCACAGACCACCAGGAGCAGATGATCCTGTCCTGGAAGGAAGCCCAGCTGCAGAACCACATCATCCAGATGGCCACGGCACTGGGATGGGACTTCTACCACACCCACGACAGCCGGCGGTCTCCGGGCGGGTTCCCGGACCTGGTGCTTGTGCACCCGCGCAAGCGGATCTGTCTCGTGCGTGAGCTCAAGACCGAGCGGGGCCGGTTCCGTCCGAAGCAGGAGCAGTGGCTGGAGAACCTGCACGATGCCGGCGTGGACGCGGGGGTGTGGCGTCCGAGCGACGTCGTGTCCCAGCGGGTGCACCGTGAGCTGTCGGCGGGCACCGGCTACGGGACCGGGTCGATGGGGGAGCGGCCATGAGCGCGCTGTGCGTGGTGGACGGAGCGCCAGCCACGATCGGGAATCTCTGCACCCAGTGCGTCACCGCCTTGCACACCGCGGTGCTCGAGGTGCCGCGTTTGCTCCGGGAGCTGGACGTGACCATCACCAAGCAGTCCAGGCAAGGGAACTTCGTGGCTGGGGCTTCCGGTGAGCGTCCTCTGGTGCTCAACCTCTCGGCCTCAGAAGTCGCGGACTCGATCACGGTGGCGCTGCGCACGGTCGCGCACCTCGGGGCGGGGGCTAACGAGCGGGTCCCCGTGGACGTCGTAGCCCTGTCGCCATGGACAGCCCGCAGGCTCAAGCACGCGGTGCGGCGCCAGGAGATCGAGGACGCGCATGCCGCGCTGCTCGACGCTGTGCGGGAAGGGTGGCGCTCTGTGGACCGTGCACCCGAGCGACGTGTGGTCGGTACGTGTGACTGCGGGGGAGTGTTGGCCACGGCTCAGACCGAGGGGGAAGTGCGGTGCCCGGCCTGCGGTGTGCTCTGGGACGTGGAGGAACGGGAGGAGGCTCGCAACGAGATGTTGCTGGGGCTCACCGTGTGCACCGCGGATCTCGTGACGCTGTTCCGCACCGTGCTGGGCAGGCGCATCACCACCGACACCGTGCGGAAGTGGGTGCAGCGTCGACAGCTGAGGCCCGTGCGCGTGGACCCGATGATGTTCCGTGCCACGGATGCAGTGCAGACCTGGGAGCGGCTCCACGGTCTGCAGACGGATGAACGACAAGGCCGGGCGAAAGAACCGGCCTGAACGATTCAAGCCCGTGGTGTGGACGAACACGGCGCTGTCACGCTACTGTGTACTCAAATGGAAGCAGTCTCGGAAGAGACATGCTGACCCCGAAGGCCCCGACGATCTCGTCGGGGCCTTCGTCGTACCCGGAGCAGGACACCATGCCTCACGCAGCACCGACACGATGCACGGCCCGGGGATGCTCGGCCTTCGCCACACGCAAGGGCCGGTGCGATGAGCACCAGTCCTCGGGCTGGACCGAGCGGCGCCGACCGCAGGACGACCGCACCTCGCGAGACCGCATCGGCATCAGCGAGGCGGCATGGCAACGCCTCCGCAAGAGCGTCCTCGTCGAGCACGAGGGCATCTGCTACGTCTGCGGGAAGCCCGGCGCGAACGAGGTCGACCACAAGCAAGCCGTCGCCCTCGGTGGGGCCCGCACGGACCGCGCCAACCTCGCCCCGATCCACGCCGACCCTTGCCACGCAGAGAAGACCCAGCGCGAGCTCGCGCTCCTGCGGCGTCGCGCCGACCGCGCCCGCCGGAGCCCGGCCTGACCCCCCCCCGGAGGGCCCCTCCCCAGGGGGAGGGGGAGTCAGAATCTCGGGAATTGCAGCGCGCCGTTCCGGCGCCGGTCAAAAAACGCACGTCCCCGCGAAATGTGAACCCCCCTTTGCTGACTTGGGGCGATAACCGAAAATCAGGCCCTTTCGACCCCGTTTCGCGGGCTCGATCGACGACATGAGGAGACGCGGATGGGCGCAGCGAATCTTGGGCGGAAGCCGAAGCCTCGGGCGCTCAAGGTCGTGGAGGACAACCCCGGCCACCGCCCCATCGAGCCGGAGGTTCCGTTCACTCGCGGGTCCCCGGTCAAGCCCGAGGATCTCAGCGAGGACGCCTCGAAGCTGTGGGACCTCGTGGTCGAGCAGATGCAGTCGGTCGGCCTTCTCAAGCCCCTCGACGCGCCGTCGCTCGAGATTCTCTGCGAGACCTACGCGCGGTGGAAGGAAGCCGCTCGGATGAGGCGCAAGGACTCGATCCTGGCGGACAACAGTCAGGGCCGCGTCTCGGCGCCGTGGGTCGGCATCGAGGAGCGCGCTGGCAAGGAGTTCCGCGCCTGGTGCTCGGAGTACGGGCTCACCCCGGCTGCGGAGCGCAACCTCGTCCCGGACGCCGAGAAGGAGGACGCTGACAATCCGTTCGCGTAGGAGGAGGCCGTGGTGGTGCTGAAGCAGCCGCGGGCCTTCGCTGAGCAGCACGAGGACGGGCGCCGGTGGAACGGGAAGCGGTGGGTCGAGGAGGAGACGCTCCTGCGGAAGCTGCGGCTCTCTCCGGAGGTCGCCGCGTATCTCGACGCCCGCGACATTCCGTGGCCGGAGATCCCGCCGAAGATCAAGACCCCGGAGCCCTCGGGGGTCACGGATGCGGCGTTCAGCTTCGCCCGCGTGGACCGCGTGCTGGACGCGTTCAGCCGTCTACGGCACACGCAGGGCCCGCTCGCGGGCCAGCCGCTGGTCCCGGACCCCTGGCAGATCGCCTACTTCCTCGCCCCGGTCTTCGGCTGGATCAAGCCCGGCGGCGGCCGAGACGGGTACGTGCGGATCATCCGCAACGCCACCTTGGACGTGCCGCGCAAGAACGGCAAGACCACCCTGTGCGGCGGCGTCGCGATCTACCTCACCGCGGCGGACGGGGAGGCTGGCGCGCAGGTGATCGCCGCGGCCACGACGAAGGACCAGGCCGGGTTCACGTTCGCGCCGATCAAGACCCTGGCGGAGAAGGCCCCGGCGCTGCGCGGGCACGTGAAGCCGTTCAAGGAGCGGATCACGCATCCCCGCTCGGGCTCCTACTTCCAGGTCATCTCCTCGGCCGCGGACGCACAGCACGGCGCGAACCTCCACGGGGGCATCGTCGATGAGCTGCACGTCCACAAGAAGGGCGATCTGGTCGAGGCGATCGAGACCGGCACGGGCTCCCGTGAGCAGCCGCTGATCTGCAAGATCACCACGGCCGACGACGGCAAACCCCAGTCGCCCTACTCCCAGAACCGGGAGTACCTGGAAAAGCTCGCCCGCGGCGTGTTCAAGGACCCCACGGTCTACGGGGTGATCTTCGCCGCTGGGGACAATGATGACCCGTTCAGCCCGGAGACGTGGCGGAAGGCTAACCCGGGGTACGGGGTCAGCCCGAAGGCCGACTATCTGGCTTCGGAGGCGAACAAGGCGAAGAACAGCCCCGTGCTGCTCGCCCGCTTCAAGCGGCTGCACCTCGGGATCCGTACCCGTCAGACCACCGCGTTCATCCAGACGAAGGACTGGCGGATGAACAGCGGCGGCCCGATCCGGGAGTCGGATCTCGCGGGGCGGCCCGCCTACGGCGGCCTGGACCTCGCCTCCGTCTCGGACCTCACGGCGCTGTGCTGGCTGTTCCCCTACAGCCCCGAACGCGGGCCCGGTTACGACGTGCTCTGGCGCTTCTGGACCCCCGAGGACAACCTCGACGCTCTGGACGACCGCACAGCCGGCCGCGCGTCCCGCGACTGGGTCAAGAACGGCTGGCTCACGGTCACCCCGGGCAACGTCACCGACTACGGGTGGGTCAAGGCGCAGATCAAGAAGGACGCCGACACCTTCGACGTCCAGTCGGTCGGCTTCGACCGCTGGAACTCCTCGCAGCTCGTCACCGACCTCATGGACGACGGCGTGAACATGGTCCGCGTCGGCCAGGGCTACATGAGCATGAGCCCCGCGCTGAAGGAGGTCCACCGCCTCGTGCGGATGGGCGCCAGCGGCCGCCCCGCGGACCGCGTGCCCCGCCTGCGCAACGGCGGCAACCCCGTCGCGCTCTGGTGCGTCGACAACCTCGCCGTGGACATGGACCCGTCCGGCAACGTCAAGCCCTCCAAGGCCAACAGCGCCGACAAGATCGACGGCGTGTCCGCACTGTGTGACGCGATCTACGAAGCCATCAGCTCCGGCGGCGTCCGCGAGAGCACCTACGAATCCGACGACCTGCGGGTCGTGTAACCACGAAAGGAGGCCCCGATGCGAACACTCCGAGGACTGGAAGGCGCCAAGGTCATGGTGAACCTCACCAACGGAGATGCCCTCGTGGGCCGCCTCGCCCGCACGGGCCGGGACTACCTCGACCTCACCAGCGCCGAGCTGCGCTCGCGGCAGGACAGCGGGTCTCTGGACGGCACCGTGATCATCCCCGCGGCGCAAATCGCCTGGGTCCAGGTGGTCGGCTGATGGGGTACGGAATCCGTGACGGGGACATCATCAGCACGGACAACGAGAAGTTCGGCGCCCTGGTCCACTCGGTGCCGGTCACCAACTACGAGGGCTCAAGCTTCTCCCCGGCCGCCATGTGGGCGGACCAGCCCCAGATCCGCACGGTGGTCGACTTCATCACCAACAGCATCGCGCTGGTGCCCTTCGACGTGTACGAGCGGATGGAGGACGGCGGTCGCCGCAAGGCCCGCGGGCACGCCGTGCAGGAGGCCCTCAAGGCCCCCGGGTTCCGCATGGGACAGCGCCGCTGGGTGCAGCAGCTGCAGCACGACATGCTCCTCTACGGCCGCTGGGCGTTCACCACGTACCCGCGCGAGGACGGCGGCCTGGAGTTCATCATCATCCCCGCCCACATGTTCAGCATCGCCGTGGACGGCCTCGGCCGGTACACGGACCTCGTGCTCTACCTCGGGGACGGCCGGAAGGTCACCCGCCCGCTCACGGACGTGACCTTCGACCTGAACGTGCAGGTATGGAAGGCCGGCACCCGCACGGGCAGCACCCCGGTGAGCACCCTCGACGGGCTCGCGCGCGAGACCGAAGCGCTCAACGAGTACCGCTCCGAGCTGTTCCGCAACTCGGCCATGGTGCCCGCGGTGATCGAGCGGCCACACGAGGCCGGGAAGTGGTCCGACGAGGCGTGGGGGCGCTTCCGCAAACAGTTCTCCACCTACCGCCCCGGGGGCGGCTCCGCAGGCGGCGTGCCGATCCTCGAGGACGGCATGACGTACAAGCCCGTGGACACGGTCAACCCCAAGGACCTCGAATACGTCCAGGTACGCCAGCTCACGCTCATGGAAGCGGCCCAGGCACTGCACATACCCCCGGAGCTCGTCGGAGCGAAGGAGGGCACGCACAGCAACATCGTGGCCCTGCGCGAGCAGCTCTACGTGGACGTGCTCGGCGCGGACATCGGTTTCTTCGAGGACGCGCTCAACGCCGGTCTCCGAGACCACCTCGGCGCGAACTACTACATCGAGGCCAACGTGGACGCCCGCCTGCGCGCGACCTTCACCGAACGCGTCAAGGCCTACCAGTCCGCCGGCGGCGGCCCATGGCTCACCCGCGCGGAGATCCGCGCTCGCGAGAACCTCGAGTACCTGGAGGGCACCGACGAGCTCATCGTCCCCATGAACGTCACCTCCGGCGGACTCGCCTCGCCCAACGACACGGGGCAGACCAACGAGGAGGGCGGGGACCCGTACAAGGCCGCACGGATGGTGGTTCGCCCAAAAGCGCTGGAGCTGACCCCCACCCGGACCGCGACCGTGGTGGCTCGGCAGAAGTTCGAGAGTGACGTGGCGGCCAAGGGGGAGCAGCTGCGGGAACGCTGGCTCAAGCGGCTGGGCGTCTCGGGGGAGAAGGCGCAGCGCGGAGCCAAGGTGGCCTACGGGGATTCCATCGCGAAAGTCATCGGGGGCGAGATCAAGCTCCCCACGATCGACCCCGAGGACGTGGTCTCCGACGTCGCGGAGATGACGAAGTGGACGTTCCCACGGATGCAGCAGGTCATGGCCACCGCCTCCAAGGACCAGCTCAAGGAGCTGGGGATCGCGAACTGGGAGAACTGGTCCATGAACACCCAGGAGAACTGGTGCTACCGAGCTTCGCAGAACTGGTCCGAGCACCTGATCCTCACCCAGTACCGCGACGTCGTGAACCAGGCCGTGGCCGATGACCCATCCTCGTGGCGCGAGGCGCTGCTGGAGAAGCTCGGCGAGAAGTCGAAGCTCACCAACGCGGCCCAGACCATCGGCACCGAGCTGGAGTCGGTCGGCCGCAACGACGCCGCCCGCGCGGCCGGGGCAACGACGAAGACCTGGCGCACCACCTCGAAGGCCCCACGACCCTCCCACGCCACGCTCAACGGCCAGACCGTGCCCATCGACGGCTACTTCCTCAACGGCCTGCGCTGGCCAGGGGACCACAGCGGCCGGGGACCGGAAACAGCGAACTGCAGGTGCGTCCTCGTCTACGGGGGCATACCGGAACAGGACACCGAATGACCACACAGGCGAAGTTCAAGGCCACCACCACGGCAGGCACCGGGGCGCTCGCCGCGGGCCAGTTCCGCGCGCTGGTCTCCGTCTTCGACAACACGGACTCCTACGGGGACGTGATCCGCCCCGGCGCGTTCACGGAGAGCATCGCGGAGTGGGAGGCCAAGGGGCAGCGAATCCCGGTGATCTGGTCCCACGACTGGGGAGACCCGTTCTCGCTGGTCGGCAGCGTCGTCAAGGCCACCGAGACCGCCGCGGGCCTGGAGGTGATCGGGGAGATCAGCGAGGAGGACCTCGAGTTCAACCCGAAGGCCGCCCAGGTGTACCGGCTGCTCAAGGCCGGGCGCGTGAACCAGTTCTCGTTCGCCTACGACGTCCTCGAGGGCGGATGGGCCGAGCAGGATGGCCGGGAGGTCTACGAGCTGCGGAAGCTCGCGATCCTCGAAGTCGGCCCGTGCCTGGTGGGCGTGAACCGCGAGACCGAACTGCTCGAGATCAAGGGCGCGGACCCCGCAGCGCTCGCCGCGTTCGAGCGGGAGCTGGTGAGCTCCACCGGCTCGAAGGGCACCCACCTCCACGACCTCGCCCACGCGCTCGCCCGCGCGGCCGCGCGCAAGGCCCAGGACATCCCCGCCCCCGGCGACCCCGCCACCGTCGAGGACACCGCGCAGCGGCCCGACGACACCGACACCCCGCCGGCGCCCGCGCCGGCCGGGGGCCAGACCACCTCGCCGGCCGCATCCGGTGAGGCAGAAGGGGATCAAGACACCGGCCAAGACCCCGCCCCGGCTCGCACGCCAGGGCAGGACCCGCACCCGGACGGTGACGTGGACCCCGCGGTCTCCCTTACGGAGATCGACCTCATCCAGATTCAAGCCGAAGGAGAAGCATCGTGAACAAGAAAGCACAGGAGCTGCTCACCGCAGCCCGCGACGTCGCCAAGGCCGCCGAGCAGGCCGGCCGCTGGCTGACCACCGAGGAGAAGGCCAAGATCGACGACCTCACCACGCGCGCTCGCGGTGAGTTCGAGCAGGAGAAGGCCGCCCGGCAGGCCCGCCAGTCGATCGAGGACCTCGGCCGGGAGATCGAGTCCGGCGCCGCAGAGGAGCTCAACGCGAAGGCCCTGCAGGGCACTCGCCAGGGCATGGGCGCGGCCCGCAAGTCCGTGGGACACACCTTCACCGATTCCGCGCAGTTCAAGGCGCTGCAGAATCGGTTTCCCGGAGGCAACGTGCCCCGTGAGGCTCGAGTGACCATGGACTCCGTCCAGGTCGACGGGATGAAGGCGCTCATCACCTCCGGCGCCGGCGCGGCGAACACCGACTCCTCCGCGAACGGCCTGGTCACCCCGGACCGCCTCGGCCTCGTGCCCTTCCCCCAGGTGCAGCCGAAGCTCCGCGACGTCATCACCAACGGCACCACCGGCTCGGACCGGATCGAGTACGCGCAGCTGCTGCCCGACTCGGACCCGGCCGTGACCAACGCCGCGAAGGGCGTGAAGGAGGCCCCGGCCACCACCGGCAGCGTGGGCGTGAAGCCGGAGTCCGCCTTCGGGTTCCGCAAGGCCTCCGCCGACGTGATCACGATCGCGCACTGGATCCCCGTGACCAAGCGCGCGCTCTCCGACGCCGCGCAGATCGCCACCATGATCGACGGGTTTCTCGCCCGCGGCCTGGAGCAGGAGATCGAGCGGCTCGTGGTCGAGGGCAACGCCACGACCCCGAAGAAGGGCGAGGAGGAGTGGAACGGCATCTTCAACACGACCGGCGTGCAGGACCAGAAGTTCGACACCGATCTGTTCAAGACCGCCCGCCACGCGCTGACCCGCGTCACCAACCTCGGCGGCCAGGTCTCCGCGTTCCTCGTCTCCCCGGAGCTCGATGAGCAGATCGACCTCGCCCGCGACCAGAACGGCCGCTTCTACGGTCAGGGCCCCTTCGCCCTCGGCCCCGGCACGCTGTGGGGCCGCCCCCGCATCGTGATCCCCGCGCTCGCGGGCACCGGCAAGTTCATTGCCGGCGACCTCAGCCAGTGCGTGCTCTGGGACCGCGAGCAGGCCACGATCACGGCCACGGACAGCCACGCGGACTTCTTCGTCCGCAACCTCGTGGCGCTGCTGGCCGAGTGCCGCGCCGGCTTCGGGATTCTCAACCCCGGCCTGCTGGTCACCGGCCACGAGTCCGCGGAGGTGGCGGCGTAATGGCAGCAGGCGACGTCCACGTGATCAACGGCGTCCGCTACCAGGAACACGACGCCATCACGAAGGGCCTGCTCGACAAGGACGGCCAGCCCGTCGCCGTCGAGCCGGCCCTCGCCGGGGGCAAGGCCGCCCGGCCCGCGCGCAATAAGGCCCGCAAGGCCCCCGAGCGCGTGAGCAGCGAATCCGGAGGAGGACAGACCAGTGAGCACGCCGAGCGCGGCGCCGCTGCTGGCTGACCCGCAGGACCTCGCGCACGTCCTCCCCGCCGGCACCATCGCCGGCGGGGAGGACCCCCGGGCGGTGCAAGCGGTCCGGCGGGCGTCCAACAGGTTCCGGGCAGCAGCACGCCACCCCGTGCACCGCGTCACGGGCGATCAGATGACCTTCGACGGCCCCGGCGGCCACGTACTCCGCCTGCCGGTGCTCCACCCCACAGTCCACCGCGTCACGGATCAGGGCCGCGACATCACAGCCCACGTGCGGGTCTCCCCGCAGGGCTACCTCCAGTCCACCGGCCCCGCGTTCAGCACCGGATACGGGGCCATCGTCGTTGAGCTGGACCATGGCTTCGAGGATGTCCCCGAGGAGATCGAGGACGCCGTGCTCGACGCCGCAGCCCGGGCGCTGGCCATCCCGGTAGGGGTCAAGGACCTCGCCCTCGACGGGGCCTCGGTGTCCTTCGGCAGCGACCAGGGCACCTCCCAGGACTGGGCGGACGCAGTGACCCGCTATGGCATCGGGACGGGGGACCGCGCGTGATCCACCCGTTCTTCGCCACCACCACCGTCACGGTCCATCCGGCCACCACCGTCACGCAGTTCGGGAAGACGACCCGCAAGTGGGGCGTGGACCCGGACCGGATCGTGGAGGGCTGCCACATCAAGTCCGGCCCGGCCCAGGAGGTCCTCACCCGGGAGGAGGCCGCGGTCACCGAGTACACGATCTCCATGCCCCCGGGCGTGCAGATCACCCGCCACGACCGCGTGTCCTTCGTCTACGGCGGCCAGCAGTACGGCGGGACCCCCGCCACGGGCCTGGAGCTCACCGCCCCGCCCCGCCGGCCCTCGGGGCCCACGGGGCTGCTGGACCGCACCATCGTCGCCACCCGCTCCCGAGAGGAGACCTGATCATGGCGAACAAGTTCGAGCTGGACCGCAAGGCAGTCGGCCGCTTCCTCAAGAGCCCGGAGATCGCCCGCGGCGTCCGCCGCGTGGTCGAGCCCATCCGGGACCGCGCCGAGGCCAACGCCCGCGCTGCCGCGCGGCCGGGGGAGAACCCCCAGGTCGACCTCAAGGAGTACATCGGCCGCGACCGTGTCCGCTTCCACGTGGCCATGGTCAACCCCGCCGCGATCAAGGCCGAGCAGATCGACCGGGCGCTCACCCGCGCGAAGCCTGCCGGCGGCCGCTGATGAGCACCATCGCAGCACCCGCTCTCGTCGCTGTCGACGCGGTCCTGCGCGACGCCGGCCTCACCGCCGGCATCCGCCGCCCAAGCCAGTACCCGCCAGACGGATTCGTCGTCTACTTCCTCAACGGCGGAGGCGACCCCACCCGCGTGACCCAGGACGTCCGGATCGAACTCGAAGGCTGGGGACCCGACGTCCTCACCGCCATCGGGCACCTCGACCGCGCTCGCGGCGCGCTGCACGCGGCTACGGGCACGCACGGGATCCGGCGCGTCGAGAACGTCGAGGGCCCCGCAGATCTCCCCACGGGGGAGGAGGACTGGACGCGGTTCACCGCGACCGTCCGAATCACGATGCGAACACCGACCACCTAACGGAAGGACCACCACCATGGCCACCAACGAGAGCACCGAGGACCTGACCTTTGTCACCACCGTCCGGGACCCCGTGAACGGCTCGTTCTACGTCCAGGGCAAGACCTACGACATCCCCACCGCGTGGGCGAAGAACCTGCTCCACCAGGGCGTGGCGGTCCCGAAGGACAGCGACGCCGGCAAGGCCGCCGAGGAGGGCAAGTCGCTCTCCGAGCTGGCGGAGGACCACAAGGGCGACGAGAGCCCGGCGCCCGCCGGGAAGTCTGGCAAGGCCGCCTCCAAGACCACGAGCAAGTGACCGGGCTCCGCGCCCACCACGAGAGGACACAGCAATGAGCGAGAAGACACTGAACAACGCGAACGTGCGGGTCTACGGCTCGATGTTCGACGGGATCTGGGTGGCGCCTCTGGGCACCCCGGACCCCGTGATCAAGACGAAGGCTGACCTGCTCCTGGACCTTCCGAAGCCGTGGGTGAACGTCGGTTGGCTCAACGAGGACGGCATCCCGCTGACCGTCTCCACGGACATCGAGAAGATGAAGGGCCACCAGGGCGGGTCGCTGCTCCGCACGAAGGTCACCTCCACGGAGAAGGGCTTCAGCATCGGAGCCCTCGAGGAGTCCCCGCTCGTGACCGGGCTGTTCTTCGACCACAAGGACCCCTACAAGGTCACCGACGACGTCGCCCGCGTGGACCTCCCCAAGGGCATCGGCACCGTCGCCGTCAAGACCATCCAGGTGGTCAACGACGACGACGTCACGAAGTGGATCGTCTCCCAGCGCACCGAGATCGGTGAGCGCGAGGACGTGGACCACCAGAACGCCGCCATCTCCGGCTACACGATGGCCGCCTCCATCGTCGGCGAGGCCTACATCCTCACCGACAGCCAGTCCTACCTCGATGCCGCGAAGCCGCTCGTCGGCGCCAGCGAGTAGATCGAGCAGGACCCCACGACAGGCCCCGGCCGGTGATCGGCGATCTCATCGGCCGGGGCCGCACTACACCCACCCGATCGCCACCGAGATAGGAGATCGCCACCATGCCCAAGACCGAAACCCCCGCCGAGAAGCTCGAGCGCAAGTCCCGCCAGGAGACCGGCCGCGCCCCCGCAGGATCCCCAAAGGACCGCGCCGGAGCCAAGCGCCCCCAGGATCACCATAAGCCCGCCCCGAAGCCCGACAAGGACGGCATGCTCAACGTCACGGTCGACGACGTCACCGTCACCGTCGACACCAACGGCATGCGTGACTGGCGCTTCGTCGAAGCCTCCGGAGCCGTCGAAGCCGGCGCCGCCGGAGCCGCAGAGATCTTCCAGGTCGTCGCCCTCGTCATCCCCGACCGAGCCGACCGCGCTCGCATCGCGGACCACGTCAAGGACGAGACCGGGTTCGTGGACGTGCAGCGGTTCTTCGAGTTCTACCAGCAGATCGTGCAGGAGGCGGGGGCAAAAAACTCCTGATCCTTGCTCGTCTGCTGCTCGACGTGCCGCAGGAGGTCGCCGCGGACCTGCTCGAGGTCTACGGCATCCGACTGGCCCGGGCCCGGGAGTCGGGCGAGTACGGGGCCGGGGAGATCGCGGACCTCGTGATGCAGCTCCCTGCCGGTTCCCGCGTGTGGGCGGCCGTGGGCGGCTGGGCCGCGCTGACCGTCGAGGCCCGGCAGATCCAGGTCGTGGAGTACCAGATGCGCGCCATCTGGCACGCCTACACCGGGGGCAAGGGCAAGCGCCCGAAGCCGCCGGAGGCCCCCACGGGCTGGCTCGTGGAGCAGCAGGAGGAGCAGCGCAAGGCCGCCCAGTGGGCGGACCGCGCCGCAGCGTGGCGGGCGCACTACGCGGAGCACCGCGAGGAGATGCAGCGCCGCGCGGCCGCGTTCCGGCTCAAGCCCGACACGCAGGACGAGCAGAAGTAACCAACCAGCAGAAGGCCCCGCCGGTCACCGGCGGGGCCTTCCTCATACCCAGGAGGGCGAGATGGCCGAAAGCATTGCCACTCTCTACGTGGACATCGTCCCGTCCGTGCGCGGCATTCAGGGCCAGCTCGCCAGCCAGCTCAACCCCCAGGTGACCAAGGCCGCCGAGCAGGCCGGCAAGGACGGCGGCAAGGCCCTCGGGAACAACCTCAGCTCCGGAATCCGCGACTCGCTGACCGCGACCAAGACTCTCGGCAAGGACCTGGGTGCCGCGCTGCGCCCGGCGCTGACTGGCGCCCAGAACCTCGTGGGCGGATTCAAGGACGCGCAGGCAGCCGCGTCCTCGTTCACGGGCTACCTCGGGAGCGTGGGCGGCGCAGCGCGCAAGGTCGCCGACACCGCGGCCGTCCCCGGGCAGAACTTCGTCTCCGGGTTCAAGGACGCGCAGGCCGCCGCCAGCTCCTTCACCGGACATCTCGGCACCATCGGAGGCGCGGCCCGGAAGGTGGCCGACACGGCCGCGCTCCCGGCCCAGAACTTCGTCTCCGGGTTCCGCGACGCGCAGGCGGCCGCCAGCTCGTTCACGGGGCACCTCGGCACGATGGGCGGCGCGGTGCGCCGCGTGGCGGACACGGCCGCGCTCCCGGCCCAGAACTTCGTGTCCGGGTTCCGCGACGCGCAGGCCGCGGCGAGCACCTTCACCGGCCGCATGGGCACGCTCGGCGGCGCCGCACGCACGCTCGCGACCACCGCCGCCCTGCCCGGCCAGGAGTTCATGCGCGGCTTCCGCAACGCTGGTGACGCCGCGGTGCGCTCCTCCGGGATCTTCGCCCGCACGGGATCCGCCGTGGCCACGATGGCCACCAGCGCCCAGACCGGGCTGACCCGGGTGGCCACCAGCACCGTCACCGTCGGCCACCAGGTGGCCGGGGCGGTCTCGGCCGCGACCGGGGCCGTGCGCGGCGTGGTCTCCGAGACCGCCGGCGCCTTCGGCACGTTCCGCTCCAGCATCAGCGGTGCGATCGCCCCCGTGCGCGGCCACATCGCCGACCTCACCTCCGGCATCAGCGGACTCGGCGGAGCAGCCGTCGCGGCCGCCGGCACCGTCGGAGGGGCCATCGCCGGTATCGCCGCGGTGGGTGGCTTCAACCGCGCCGTCCAGATCGAGCAGGCACAGGCCAAGCTCAAGGGCCTCGGCAACAGCACCGAGGACATCCAGAAGATCATGGTCAACGCCTCGGACGCCGTGAAGGGCACCAGCGCCGCCCTCAACGAGTCCGCCTCCGTCGCCGCCGCAGCGGTGGCCTCCGGCGTCGCACCCGGTGAAGACCTCGAGCGCGTGCTCCGCACCATCAACGACACCGCCGGCATCGCCGGCATGTCCATGCAGGACGCCGGCGCGATCTTCAACTCCGTGCTCGCCCGCGGCAAGCTCCAGGGCGACGACATGCTCCAGCTCACCAGCCGCGGCGTGCCCGTCCTCAAGTTCCTCTCCGACCAGCTCGGCGTCACCACCGACGACGTCTCCAAGATGGTCTCCAAGGGACAGATCAGCTTCGAGGACTTCGCCTCCGCCATGGAGAAGGGCGTCGGTGGCTCCGCCGTCGCCATGGGCAAGACCACCAGCGGCGCGCTCGCCAACCTCTCCACCGCGATCTCCCGCATGGGCGCCAACGTCATCACCCCGTTCATGCCCCTCGTCCAGAAGGCCGCCCTCGGCCTCACCGACGTCTTCGACGCCCTCGGCGCCCGCCTCAAGCCCGTCGCCGAAGCCATCGCCTCCTCCATCGCCGCGGCCGCGGACCCCGCATCCCGCCTCGGCGCCGCCCTCGCCTACCTCAAGGACCGCGCCGCCGACTTCCTCGGCGCCGCCGGCGGAATCGCCGACGCCATCCCCGCGCCCGCGCTCGCGGGCATCGCCGGAGTCGTGGGCGTGCTCGCCGTGAAGTTCGGGGCCGCGAAGATCGCAGCCGCCCCGCTCGTCGGCATCGTTGGCAAGCTCATGGGCGTACTCGGTCTCTCCACAGGCAAGCTCGCGATCTTCGGCCGCGCCTTCACCCTCCTGACCGGCCCGGTCGGCATCGCCATCTCCCTCGTGGTCGCCGCGATCAGCAGCAGCGAGGAGCTGCAGGGAACCATCGGCCAGGTCATGGGCACCATGGGCGGTCTCGTCGCCACGCTTATGGCCCAGCTCGTCCCGCTGTTCGCACAGCTGGCCTCAGCGATCATCCCGGCCGTCGTGATGGTCTTCCAGACCGTCGTCACGGTCGTGGCGCAGCTGCTCACGGCCATCCTGCCGCTGGTGGCCACGCTGCTCTCCCAGCTCCTGCCCGTCTTCGTGCAGCTGATCTCCACGGTCCTGCCGCCCGTCGTGACCATCATCACCGCGATCATCCAGGTGGTCGCCGCGCTCGTGATGGCCCTCATGCCGGTCATCACCACCATCCTCAGCCTCCTCGTCCCCGTCCTCCAGTTCGTCGTCACGGTCATCGCCGCGCTCGCCTCGGGGATCCTGACGCTGATCGGCGGGGCGGTCACGTGGCTGACCACGGTGGCGGTGCCCGCCCTCGGTGTGGCGCTGCAGGCGGTCGGCGGGTTCTTCACCTGGCTGTGGACCGGCGTGGTGCAGCCGGTGTGGACCTGGATCCAGGGCGCAATCAGCAACGTCGTGACGTGGATCGCCACCATCGTGGTGCCGTGGGTGCAGACCGCGATGGCCGCGCTCGGGCTCGTGTTCTCGTGGCTCTACACGACCGTCGTGCTCCCGGTGTGGGACGGCATCAAGACCGCCATCGCCGTGGCTGTGGCCGTCGTCATGACGATCTGGCAGGGCCTGGTGGCCTTCGTGCAGGGCGTGCTCGCCCCGTTGTGGAATTGGCTCTACGCGACCATCATTCTCCCGGCGTGGAACGGCATCAAGAACGTCATCGCCGCGGCCTGGGTCTGGATCCGGGACACCGTGTTCACCCCGCTCATGGACTTCGTGCGCGGGCCGTTGACCAGCGCATGGCTGTGGATCCGCAACACCGTGGCGCAGGTCTGGGGCGCGATCCGCGGCGCCATCTCCGCCGCATGGGTGTGGATCCGCGACGTCGTGCTTGTGCCGCTGATCAATTTCGTGCGCGGCGCGCTGACCAGCGCGTGGCTGTGGATCCGCAGCATCGTGGCCCAGGTGTGGGGAGCGATCCGGGGCACGGTCTCCAGCTCCTGGGCGTGGGTCCGCGACGTCGTGCTTGTGCCGCTGATCAACTTCGTGCGCGGGGCCCTCACGGGCGCGTGGCGGTGGATCAGCTCGGTGGTCTCGCAGGTCTGGACCGGGATCCGCAACACGGTGTCCAACACGTGGAATTTCGTGCGCGGCTCGATCCTGCAGCCGATGATCAACTTCCTCCGGGGCAGCGTAGTCAACGCCTGGAACGCCGCGAAGGACGGCATCAAGAACGCGTGGGACAAGGTCAAGAGCGTCGTCGACAAGCCGGTCGACTTCGTGATCAACACCGTCATCAACGGCGGGTTCATCAAGAACTTCAACAAGGTCGCATCGAAGTTCGGAATCGACACGATCGACGAGATCAAGTACAAGGGCCTCGCCCGCGGTGGTGTGGTGCCCGGCTACCAGCCCCGCAAGATCGACGACCACCTCTACCCGGTGGCCGGCGGGGGAGTGCAGCCGCTGCGCGGCGGGGAGGGCATCCTCACCCCGGAGGCCACCCGCGCGCTCGGCGGAGAGTCCTGGATCAACGGCGTCAACGCCGCCGCGAACTCCGGGGGTATCCATGGCGCCCAGTCGTGGCTCGACGCCTCGAAGCCCTCCATCGAGACCTTCCCGCGGGACAACGACAAGCGGTTTGCCATGGGACCCCCGGGTGGGCCCTCGGGCGGGCTGTGGTCCTCGAACCAGGCGCGCGCCTCGCAGCTGGGCTACTTCAACGTGCCCCGCGGCTCGATCAGCGGCGTGTCGTTCGAGTCCGCGGCGAAGGCCTGGATGGGGCGGTCCGCGCTGGAGATCCGCATGGGCTCCGGCGGGCCCGGTGTGCAGTCCATCTCCGGTGGTGGCGGTGGCCCGTGGGGCTACGCCACCTCGGACGGGCGGATCACCATCACCCCCGGTGGCCCGGCCGCTGTGGGGCCGTCCGCGGTGCGCGGCACGCTGATCCACGAGATCGGGCACGTGCTGTCCCTGAACCACCCCCCGGGCGGGTACGGGGCCACCGGGTCGATCATGTCCGCGGGCATGGCCGGCGGGTACTGGCCGTCCGGTGCGGACTACGCGAAGCTCGCGGAGATCTACGGCCAGCCCGGCAAGGGCGTCAAGAAGTACGACGACCCGGGCGGAGGCGGAGGGATCCTCTCCGGGCTGCTGGACATGATCGGGTTCGACAAGCTGCTCGAGAAGATCCCCGGCGGGGGCTTCGCGAAGGACCTCATGGTCGGGGCCGCGAAGAAGGCCTGGGAGGGCTTCAAGTCCTGGGCCGCGGCCGCCATCAACCCCTTCGACGGCGGCGACTCCGAGGTGGCCAGCGCGCAGGGCGCCGAGAAGTGGCGCGACACCGTCATCGCAGCGCTCAAGAAGGCTGGCCTGCCGGCCACGAAGCCCTACCAGGACGCATGGGTCAAGCAGATCGACACCGAGTCCGGCGGTGACCCGAACGCCGTGCAGGGCAACATCGGCGACATCAACAACGCCACCGGCGACCTCGGCAAGGGCCTGGTCATGGTCATCGGCTCGACCTTCGCGGCGAACCGCGACCCGTCCCTGCCGAACAACCAGTTCGACCCGCTGGCGAACCTCGTGGCCGGGATGAACCACGCCAAGTCCTACGGCATCGAGGGCATGCTCCGAGTGATCGGACACGGCCACGGATACGCGAAGGGCGGCGTGCTCCCCACCAACCTCCAGGGACTCGGCGCGCAGGTCTTCGACGGCGGCGGATGGCTGCGCAAGACCACGGACCCGATGCTCGTCCACCACCGCGAGACCCGCCCGGACGCCGTGCTCACCCACCAGCAGTTCCAGGACATGCACGCGCTCGCGCGTGAGGTCGAGGATCAGCGCGGACCGGCTGGCACCTGGGAGAACCACTTCCACCTGCCGGAGGCTCCGGAGGATCCGGACAAGCTCGGGCGCCGGGCCGGGGAAGCATTCGCCTTCGAGATGATGAGAGCGGGGATCTAGATGGACGACATCAGCCGGCGCCGCGCCGAGCTGCGCTGGGGCGATCAGGTCCTGACGCTGAGCACCGTCGAGGACGACCGGGAGGAGGAGCACCACCTCACGGACCTCGAGGGCTGGTACGGCGGGGTGGGCGTCTACGGCACGCAGCCGCAGCGGGAGCTCGGGCACGGTCTGTTCCCCCGCAAGGCCCTGCGTACCGGGCGCACGCTCACGCTCAAGGGCTCGCTGTGGTTCCGGGAGGAGTCCTGGCGGGACCTCGCGGACCGCTACGTCTCCGGGATCCTCCAGGACGGCGACTTCGGGACGCTCACCTACTCGGTGGACGGCTTCGAGCTCTCCACACGGGTTCGCCTGGATGGGGAGGTCAAGCACACCACGAAGGGGTACGAGTGGATCGACTTCGAGGTGCCGCTCATGGCGCCGGATCCGTTCCTGTACGCCCCGCCGGTCACCGCCCAGGTGTCCCCGCCCGGCGCCGGGGTCGGCTTCTCCTGGGCGAACGGCGTGTTCCCCGGCGGCGGGGTGGAGTGGCACGAGGGCCGCAACACGACGACGCGGATCGTGAACGAGGGCAACGCCGACGCCTACCCGACCGTGACCGTGCGCGGGTCCTGGCCGAACGGGTTCCGGCTCACGGACGGCCGCCACGCGGTCGAGTACCCGCACGCCGTCTACGACCAGTCCCCGGTGACCGTGAACATGCGCACCGGGTCCGTCACGGTGCGCGGCGCTGACCAGACGCACCGGCTCACGAAGCGGCAGTGGTTCAAGGTGCCCCCGCGGGGCGCGATCACCGTGCGCGCCGAGCAGTTCGCCCCGTCCACCGGGTGGGCAGACATCACCCTTCACTCGACCTACATCTAGGAGGACCCATGACAACCGCTTGGGGCATCCCCGACCTGCGCGACGAGAACGGCACGATCATCGACGCCACGACGCCGCAGGACATGCAGCTGATCATCGACGCGCAGTACCAGAACGCCGGGATCCTCACCGGCGCGTACATTGGGCTGCGCTCAGACCTGAAGGTCGACGTGTACGACGGCGCCGTGGTCATGAAGTGGAACAACCGCGGCTCGATCTTGGTGCCGGTGTACCGGCAGACGATCACCCTCGACCCGCCCCCGGCCACCGGGGACGTGACCGTCTCCTTCTACGTGGAGCAGGCCGACACGGCCACGTCCAAGGCCGCGTCGGTGGTGATGACCACGGGGGCTGTGCCCGCTGGGCGGGTGGTGCTGGACAAGATCCTCGTCCCGGCCGGGACCACGAAGACCTCGTCCTGTACCCGGGTGTGGGACCGGCAGTACGCGATGCACTCCCAGTCCACGCTCGGCAGCCTGTCGGTGGCCGTGGACCAGGGCGGGGACGTGCGGAAGAAGGGCACGAAGTACAAGAAGTGCGCCCAGCGGTTCACCGTGGACACCGACCGCGAGGTGAACATCAAGCTCTCGATCACCGCCGGGCGCACGAACGCCTCCGGGGTCTCGAGCATCGGCACGGTCGCCGGCACCGCGGGTTCCCTGCGCTACGGGCTGTACGTGGACGACGAGCTCGTGAAAACCTTCGAGGTCGGTATCGACCGGCGGTGGACCACCGTGCAGGTCGAGTCGCTGCACAAGGTCACCCGCGGGGCCCACACCGCGCACGTGGTCTCGGAGTGGGCCGACGACGGGGACATGGCCACCAACACGTTCTGGGTGGTGCGCTGGGGTGGCAAGGACCGCTTCCCGGGCGACGCGCTGACGGTCTACGACGCGGGGGTCTCGGTGTGAGCTGGCAGGTGAACCTCGTGGAGACCGTCACCGGACAGGTCGGCCGGACGCTGTCCCCGGAGGCCGGGTCCTGGGCGATCGAGCTGAACAAGGCCGACTCCGGCTCCGTGCGGATCTCCAAGGACGACGTCGCGGACATCGACCGGCGCCGGTTGTCCCCCTGGTGGGCGTCGGTGCTGTTCTCCTACATCACCCCGGACGGGCGGGTCATCCCGGTGTGCGGGGGTCCGATCATCTCGTGGCCCTCGGAGGACCAGGACAGCCTGACCCTCGACTGGCGGGGCATGCGCGAGGTGTTCACCCGCCGGCACCTCGAGAAGGACTACACGCTGCGCGGCCTGTCGCTGGGCACGATCGCGTGGGAGGTCGTCAAGGCCGGGATGGACCGCCCCGCCGGGGGCCTGCCGATCGTCCACGGCTCCCCGTACGAGTCGAAGTCCACCCTGAACGAGCGCACCTACGAGGCGTGGAACCTGGCGAACAACAACTGCGAGAAACGGCTCACGGAGCTCACCAACGTGATCCACGGCCCGGACATGATGTTCCGCCCCGAGTGGGCCGACGACGAGATGACCCGGGTCCGGTGGCGGTTCGTGCACGGCACCTCGTGGGACCCGACCATAGCCCAGGACACCACGATGGTGTGGGACACCACCGCCGCGGGCACCCACGTCACGAACCCCTCCGTCACCTCGGACGGCTCGAAGATCGTCACCCGCGTGTTCGGCACCGGCGCCGGCGAGGGCGCGAAGGTCACCCGCACCCAGGCCGAGTCCCTCGCCCTGATCAAGGAGGGCTGGCCGCCGCTGGAGACCGTGATCTCCGACCAGGACCAGGCCAAGCCCGAACCGATCCGCCAGAAGTGCCTGGGTGAGCTCGCGGACTCCCGGCGGATGGTGGACCAGCTCTCCGTCACGGTGTACGCCGCCCACGAGGCCACCCCGTGGGGCACCTGGCACGTCGGCGACACGGTGACCGTGGTCCTCACCGACGACTGGTGGTCCATCCCCGGCGGCGAGCACCAGATGGACATCATCAAGGCCAGCGGGGACCTCACCGACATGGTGAAGGTCGAACTGCAGCAGGGCCAGTGGTACGCCCCGACCGATCTGATATAGGAGGCCCACATGCCACAACGGCAGAACCTCAAGCCCGCGCTCGCGGACACGCTGCGCCAGCTGCGCAACGACGTCCAGTCTGGCGCCACCGTCCCGCACGGTATCAAGACGGTGGAGCCGGGGGAGGGCCTGCAGCTGGTGCCCCCGGGCGATGGTGCGGAGATCTTCTGGGACTGGGAGACCGCGAACAGCGTGGAGCAGCGCATCCAGGACGGCACGGCGCTGATCGACCAGACCCGGGCCACGCTCGCGCAGACCGAGCAGACCCTCGCGGACGCGCAGGACCGGATCGGGCGGGTCGCGGCCGGGGAGATCGAGAAGATCGACGGGCACATCATCATCAACGGCACCGTGGACCTGCCCGCGCTGAACGTCACCGGGGAGATGGCCGCGACCGTCGTGAAGGCCCTGGACGTCACCGCCCGCCGGGGCATCTTCACGGAGGGCCTCACCGCTCAGGACTCCACCCTGCTGGGCACCACGGTCGCGGAGGTCATCAACGCGGGCACGGTCGCCACCCGAATCATGACCTCGGGTCTGCTGCAGACCACCACGGCCTCGACCCGGGGCGTGAAGATCGACAACGCGGGCATCCGGGCATGGGACGAGGACGGGCAGCAGTCCGTACAGATCAACGGCCGCAACAACTACCTCGTGGGCGAGCTCTCCACCGCACCGGACCGGCAGCGCGTGCGTCTGCGCTCCACCGGGTCCATCGCCGCCGCGGACTTCTTTGGGTCGAACAACACGATCGACCACCTCGCGATCTGGCATCAGGCCGATGCGGGACAGGACACGGTCTCGAAGATCATCTCCCACAACGTCATGGCACAAGGCAAGGGCAACCCCGGGATGCTCATGTTCCCGTTCCGCGGGGAGTTCGCGTTCACCGGCAGGTGGGCGCAGGAGTCCGACACCGTGAAGTTCTTCCGCATGGACAACGACCGCGGCCTTCCGGCCGGTGGGTACGTGGACGTGGTCTACACCTACCGGTTCGCGTTCACGAGCCAGTACACGGTTCTCATGCCCTACCTTTCCGTCGAGACCGCGTCCGGACGCGAGTGCATCGCGATGATCATGCAGCTGACCTACAGCACAATCAAGGTCCGCATCGTCAACAAGTCCGCGGGGGACACCGGCTCGCTGAAGGTACGAGGAGTCGTGTTCAACGTCAACGAGGGCCTCTACTCGAACTACTTCTAAGGAGCGGCAATGGGCGAATGGACCACACCCGCAGGAACCGTGCAAGTCGAAGAAGTCGGCCTGTACATCGACGGGGAGTACCTCCCCGACAAGGAAGGACCCACCCATGGCACAAGCGCCTGACCTCACCCCCGCCGACTACCAGCGGATCATCGCCACCCTCTCCACCCAGAAAGCCCAAGCGGAGCTCGCGGCCCTGGAGTGGCAGGTCCGCGCCGAGAACGCCTCCGCGGCGCTCGCCGCGCAGGCCACCAGCGAGGGGGCGTCGGAGTGAGCGCGTTCATCCCGTCCCATGACCCGCCCACGTGGTGGGAGCGGGCTCTGACGCACCCGATCATCTGGGTGGCGGCCTGGTCGGTGATCGCCGGCGCGCTGCTGGGGCTCTCGCCGTTCTTCCCGGCGTACACCCCATCCCCGTCGCTGGGCCGGCTGCCGGGCTGGACGGCGGCGCTGCTCGCGGCCACGCTGGCCGGCGGTGGCGGGGCCGCGGTGGTGGGGCTGCTCAACGACTGGCAGAACCGCTCGCGGGCGTGGAATGTGGAGCAGGCCGGCTGGATCCTGATCGCGGCCGGGTGGGCCTCCTACGCGTTCGTGGTCGTGCAGAACTTCCCGCACTCCCAGTTCTCCTGGGGGCAGGGGGTGATGTTCGTGGCCATGGCCGCCACCCGGGTGATCGCTCTGCATCTGATGGCCCGGCGGACCCGGGCGAAGCTTCGAGAGATTCGGGCGGCAGCGACCAGCGAGCAGGAGGTGATCACCCGTCATGAGTGAGGAAAGCATCGTGGCGATCGTGGTCGCGCTCCTGGCCGGCGGTGGCCTGTGGACGTTCCTGGCCGCGCTGATCCCGAAGAAGGAAGCGCCGATCAAGAAGGCCGACGCCGAGACCGTCGCCGCGCACACCTCCCAGCAAATGACCCTGGAGTTGCTCCACGACGTGCAGAACGAGCTGCGCGAGACCCGGGAGAACGCGGATCGGGAGTACCGGGCGCGGCTGTCCCTGGAGTCCAAGGTCCAGGGCCTGCAGGCCGACCGTGAGGCCGACCGGCAGGAGCTCGGTCTGCTGCGCCAGGCCGTCGAGGTGCTCGTCGGCGGGTGGCGCGACATTCAGGAGCGGTGGGAGGAGCTGCGCCGCCGCCCGGACCCGCCGGCGCTGCCGCACTTCCGTATCCCCCCGCGTCGGGGCTCCACGGCCACCCACGAGCAGTAGGCCACCACACGCACATCAACCCCGCAGGCATACGCCGCGGGGTTTCTTCATGCCCGAGGACGGGCGGAAAGGAGGGGCCCGTGGTGAACATCGATGAGTCCCGCACCGCGGTGAACTACACCCCGGGCCGGCAGGGCCGCCGGGTGGACAAGTTCGTGATCCATCACTGGGGGGTCGATGGGCAGAAGCACGACGACGTCGTGGACTGGTTCTGCAACCCTGCCAAGGGCGCGCAGACCTCGGCGCACTTCGTGGTCTCGGGCGGGCGGGTGCACTGCATCGTCTCCCCAGCCGACACCGCGTGGCACGCCGGGGACTGGGACGCGAACACCACGAGCATCGGCATCGAGTGCCGCCCCGAGGCCACCGCCGCGGACTACGCCACCGTCGCGGAGCTCGTGCGGTGGCTGCGCGCCCAGTACGGGGACCTGCCGTTGCGCCCGCACAAGGCGTTCTTCGGCACCTCGTGTCCGGGCCGCTGGGACCTGGCACGCTTGGATCGCGAGGCCCGTGGCTTCAAGCCCCCGGTCAAGGCGCCCCCATCCCCGGATGGGGCGATGCGCCCAGCCCCGGGCATGTACCCCATCACCCAGCGGTACCGGGAGAACTCCACCGCGTACAACTCGGCGGGAATGCACGGTGCCCTGGACTACGGGGTGCCCGTGGGCACGCCCCTGGTGGCACCGGAGGACGGGACCGTGGTCTTCGACGGGTGGGCGTGGGACCTGCCCGGCGGGCCCAACGACTGGGCGTCGCGCTGGTACCTGATCAAGCCGGCGGTGGGGGACACGAAGGGCGGCGGCGGGATCATCACGATCTTCCGCAACTCGGCGGGCTCCCACTGGGCTCTGTGCCACGCGTCCCAGTCGTTCTACCAGGTCGGGGACAGGGTGCGCGCCGGGCAGGTTCTGCAGCGCTCCGGGGCCACCGGCATCGCCACCGGCCCGCACTCCCACGTGAACCTCTGGCCCGCCTACCCGAACTGGGGCAACGGGGCATATGGGGCAATTGACCCCGAGCCGTACATCACCCGCCCGTACGCGCCCATCACCGCCACCTCGTGGCAAGGCTCGGCCACCACCGGCACGGGCACCGCAACGAACACCGCATTCGACTTTCTGGAGTGGATCACTATGGCCAAGCAGGCCGACATCAACAAGGCGCTCACCGCGTGGGCGTCTAGCCCCGAAGGCCAGGCCGTCCTGGGCCGCGCCGTCCTGGACCGCCAGTTCAAGGACTCGCAGGGCCGGAAGATCAGCCTCGCCTACGTCCTGAAGTACGACAAGGCCAACTGGGACACCGTCCGGGCGATCGCCCAGGCCGTGCGGCCCTCGTCCATCGCCCTGGCCGTGTGGACGTACACGTCCAAGCTCAACGGCAACAAGGACGCCTACCAACTGCTCACCGACGCCCAGCCCACCACGGCAGGCTCCACCACTACCATGAAGGAGGCCTGATCATGGCCGCGAACTCCACCACCCTCACCGCCCCCGGCACCATCAGCCCCAAGGTGTTCTGGCCCGTACTCGTGGGCCTCGCGCTCACCTTCGCCGGGTCGTTCCTGGCGGCGGTCACCCCGGACATGCTCACCGGCCTGGGCGCGTTCGCGGTTCCCATGTCCATGGCGCTGACCGCGGTCGCGCAGGGCATCACCGCGTACCTGAAGCACGACGAGCTGCGGACTATCGGCGTGGACGCCACCGCCGCGGTGCTGCCCGCCGCGCCGACCGTGCTCCCACCGGTCGTGGACGAGACCAGCACCGAGTCCACCGTGGCGGACGCCCCGGACACCGCCGGGGACCTGCAGGCCGAACTCGACGCACTGCACTGCGACACCCGGGCCTGACCCCAGGCAGCGAAGCGCCCCCACCGTGATGGTGGGGGCGCTTTCGTCATGCCCGGGGCCGTGCGTTCAGTCCAGTGCCGCGGCTGCAGCCTGGTCCGCGTCGTCCGCGAGGTGCCCGTACGTGTCCGACGTCGTCTTGATGGACTCGTGCCCGAGCCGCCGCTGGATCACGGTCAGAGGCACCCCTGCCGCGATCAACCACGAGGCGTGCGTGTGGCGCAGGTCGTGGATCCGCGGCGCTGCCCGCAGCTGGTCTTCCAGATCCCGCAGCATCGGCTGCCACACGGCCTTGTGGAACTCGTGGTTCCACACCGGGCCGCCTTGCGGTGCCGTGAACAGCAGATCATCCCGCTTGCGCTCGCCAGCCACTCCCCGCACCAGCGCGGTCACAGCCGCGGGCATCGACACGGTACGTCGGCCCCGCGCCGTCTTGGGCGCCCCCACGACCCAACCCCGCCCGGCCTCCTTCCAGGCCCGCGTCACCGACACGCTCCCGCGCTCGCGGCTGGTGTCAACGTCGCGGACCCGCAGCGCGGTGGCTTCGGACCATCTCAGCCCGGTGCCGGCGAGGAAGTGCACGAGGGGGGAGTAGCGCGCGGGCACAGCCTCGGCGATGAGGGCGACCTCCTCGCGAGTGAGGAAGACGGGCTCGCGCCGTGTGGTGGAGCGGGGGAAGCGGGCGCCGTGCGCGACGTTCGTGGGGATGATGCCGTCCTGGACGGCCTGAGAGAGCGCAGCCGAGAGCAGGCTGTGGACGTTCCTCTTCGATTTCACGGCCAGGGGAAGACCGTTGAGCCAGGAGGCCACGTCCTGCCGTGTGAGCGTGTCCACGGGGATGGGGCCGATGGAGGCCGCGGTGATGTGCCGCTGGGCGAGCCTGCGGTAGCGGTGGCGGGTTCCATCGGTGACCGCGGTCAACCCCTCGATGTGCGCGCCCACCACGGTGGCGACCGTGTCCGCCGTGGAGCGGAGACGGGACGCTGACTGCGCCGCCAGCGCGAACGACTGCCCGTTGGCGTTGAGGAAGTCCCGCAGCTCGAGAGCATCCTGCTGAGTGGCCATCGATCGCGAAGTCTGCTTGCCGGAGTCGGCATCACGCCAGAGCACCGCCCACACGGTCGTGCCGTCCTTGCGCACGCGCTCTCGGATGCTCGCCATGGTCCCGAGCATAGGGCCGTGTCAACGAAAATCGGCCTCGTGTCAACGAGACCGATTCCACCCCGCTCTGACTAGGCGGTTTATGGTGCCCCAGGAGGGAGTCGAACCCCCGACCAAGAGATTAGAAGGCTCCTGCTCTATCCACTGAGCTACTGGGGCGTGCTGCGGGCAACGAGACCCTACTTTAGCAACGCCGCAGCGCCGTCCGATGCGCGCGCCCGTGCGGAGCGCCCTCCCCAGCTCCGAGCACGACGGCGCCCGGTCGGCCGTTCTCCCCAGTTCCGTCCGCCGTCGGGCACCCGGGCGCGGGGCGCAGCACAGTGGGAGCACCCCGTACCGGGGCACATTTCTCGCCCGCTGTGAACGGCCTCGGGGCCGCAGACCGGAACCGGGCGAGCACGAACGAGGAGCACTCCATGAGCGAGCACATCACCCTTCGCGGATTCGTGGGCAAGGACCCGGAATCCCACCTCTTCGAGGACGGCACCATGGTGGCCCGGTTCCGTCTGGCCACCACGTCCCGGCGCTTCGACGCCGCCACGAACACGTGGCACGACACCAGCACGAACTGGTACACGGTCCGCTGCTTCCGATCCCTGGCCATGCACGTCATGGCCAGCGTGCGCTGCGGGCACCCCGTGGTGGTCACCGGCAAGCTGGGCATCAACGAGTGGCAGTCGGAGAACGGGCCCCGCACCGTGGTGCAGGTGGACGCGGCCGCGGTGGGTCACGATCTGAGCTTCGGCACCGCCAACTTCTCCCGCTCCAGTGGGCGGGCCCAGCGCCAGGACGCGCAGGACGGAGGTAGCCACGAGGGCACCCGGACCGGCGGCGGGTCGAACCCGGAGGCGCGGGGGACCGGCGCCACCCGGGACGGCGGCGGCACCGGTCCCGGGGAGGGGCAGGGCCGCGCCGGCACCGAACCGGGGGAGGACCGCTACCGGGACGCACAGGCACTGGGCCTCGCGGAAGAGGGATTCGTGGACCTGGAGTCCGGGGCGGTCCTGGCTGTGGCCCGGGACGACGACACGTTCCGCGATCCGACCGGGGGCACACGCGAGCGCGGGACCGCGAACGGGGATCCCGGGCGTTCGTGTGAGGACGCGGCCGGTACGGACGCGGATGGCGGGGACGCGGACCAGGAGGCGGCCAAAGACCGGGCACCGGCGGTGGCGTCCCACTGAGCGTGCACCGTGGCGCCCGCTCCGGGCGGGGGCGCGTGGCACCCGGAAGCACGCCCCCGTTCCGGCCCGGACGTGCCCGGAGGGTGGCTCGGAGCGGGGCGGCGGCGCGGTAGCCTGGAGGGCATGGCGGAATTTATCTACACCATGAACAAGGCCCGCAAGAAAGTGGGCGACAAAGTCATCCTGGACGACGTCACCATGTCGTTCTTCCCGGGCGCCAAGATCGGCGTCGTGGGCCCGAACGGCGCGGGCAAGTCGACCATCCTGAAGATCATGGCAGGGCTGGACCAGCCCTCCAACGGCGAGGCGCGGCTGAGCCCCGGCTACTCCGTGGGCATCCTGCTGCAGGAGCCCCCGCTGAACGAGGACAAGACCGTTCTCGGCAACGTGGAGGAGGGCGTGGGCGAGATCAAGGCCAAGCTCGACCGCTTCAACGAGATCTCCGCGGAAATGGCCGAGCCGGACGCGGACTTCGACGCCCTCATGGAGGAGATGGGCAAGCTGCAGGAGGAGATCGACGCCGCGAACGCGTGGGATCTCGACTCCCAGCTGGAACAGGCCATGGACGCTCTGCGCTGCCCGCCGCCGGACGCGGACGTGAAGGTGCTCTCCGGTGGTGAGCGCCGCCGTGTGGCCCTGTGCAAGCTGCTGCTGGAGAAGCCGGACCTGCTGCTGCTGGACGAGCCCACCAACCACCTGGACGCCGAGTCCGTGCTGTGGCTCGAGCAGCACCTGGCGAGCTACCCCGGTGCCGTGCTGGCCGTGACCCACGACCGGTACTTCCTGGACCACGTCGCGGAGTGGATCTGCGAGGTGGACCGTGGGCGCCTGTACCCCTACGAGGGCAACTACTCCACGTACCTCGACACCAAGGCTAAGCGCATGGAGGTCCAGGGCAAGAAGGACGCCAAGCAGGCCAAGCGTCTGAAGGACGAGCTGGAGTGGGTGCGCTCCAACGCGAAGGGCCGCCAGACCAAGTCCAAGTCCCGTCTGGCCCGCTACGAGGAGATGGCTGCGGAGGCCGAGAAGACCCGGAAGCTGGACTTCGAGGAGATCCAGATCCCGCCGGGACCCCGCCTGGGCAACCAGGTGATCGAGGCCAGCAACCTGCAGAAGGGCTTCGGGGACCGCTCGCTCATCAACGGTCTCTCGTTCTCCCTGCCCCGCAACGGCATCGTGGGCGTGATCGGTCCCAACGGCGTGGGCAAGTCCACGCTGTTCAAGACCATCGTGGGTCTCGAGGAGCTGGACGGCGGCGAGCTCAAGGTGGGCGACTCCGTGGAGATCTCCTACGTGGACCAGAACCGCTCCAACCTGGACCCGGAGAAGACCCTGTGGGAGGTCGTCTCGGACGGGCTCGACTACATCAACGTGGGCAAGGTGGAGATGCCGTCCCGCGCGTACGTCTCCGCGTTCGGCTTCAAGGGTCCGGACCAGCAGAAGAAGGCGGGAGTGCTCTCCGGTGGTGAGCGCAACCGCCTGAATCTGGCGCTGACCCTCAAGCAGGGCGGCAACCTGCTCCTGCTGGACGAGCCCACCAACGACCTCGACGTCGAGACCCTCGGCTCCCTGGAGAACGCGCTGCTGGACTTCCCGGGCTGCGCCGTGGTGGTCTCCCACGACCGCTGGTTCCTGGACCGCGTGGCCACCCACATCCTTGCGTGGGAGGGCACCGAGGAGAACCCGGACACCTGGTACTGGTTCGAGGGCAACTTCGACGCCTACGAGGAGAACAAGGTGGAGCGCCTCGGCGCGGAGGCCGCCCGCCCCCGCCGTCTGACCCACCGCCGCCTCACGCGCGACTGACCTCGGATCCGTCCGAGTACCCCGACGCCCCCGGCCACCGACAGCACGTCGGCGACCGGGGGCGTCGTCGTCCCGGGGCACCCCCTGCTCAGCCGCGGCCCTCCGGCGGGGTGGCGGGCACGCGCAGGAACGCGAGCCGCCCGGTCTTGCCCGGCAGCTCGACGGCGGGCCCCAGCTCGAAGCCCATGGCGACGGCACGGGAGAGGGCCCGCTCGTTGGACACGTCCGGCTCGGCGACGATCCGTCGCGTGCTCCCGTGGCGGGCAATCTGCCCCAACGCCGCCCGACCGAGGGCCGCCGTGAGCCCGGGCCGCCGACGCCGCACGGGAGCCAGCAGCACGTGGATCCCGAGGTCCCCGGGCTCCACCCGGTAGAGCGCGCCCACGGGATCGGCGTGCGGCTCGTAGCTCTGGAACAGGCCCACGGGCTCGCCGTCCAGCTCGATGAGCCACGCGTGGTGGGTGGGTGAGGCCTCCAGGTACGTGTAGATCTCCTGCACCTCCCGGACGCTCAGCCCGTTCATCCCCCAGAACCGTGCGCGCGGCGCGCTGACCCACTCGTGCAGCAGTGCGGCGTCGCGCGCTGGGTTCACAGGGCGCAGCGCGGCACGCGGGGCCTCGGTCTCTCCGTCACCCGTGGGCTCCAGGGGACCCAGGTCCAGCACGGCACCCGTGGGCCCCACCGCACCCGCCGGGACCCACGGCAGAGCGTGGTCCAACTCGCCGCGGGCCCACCGCGCGAGCGGGCTCCCGCCCCGGGCAGGGGTCTCGGCGGAGGTCGACCCGGCTTCCGGGGTCCCGGACAGCGGGTGCCCGGCGAACGACGACCCGACGTCCGGGGCACCGGAACGCGGGTGCCCGTCCGCGCGGCCCGGCAGGATGGGGGCCGGCGCGCTGGCGGCCGGTGCTTCGGGGGTCTGCGCGCCGACGTCCGCAACGCCGGGGGACTCGCGGCCGTCCCCCACGGAAGCGCTGGCCCTCCGATCCACCGGATCGGGGGTGATCCACCACGACGCCGCCGGGTCCGCGAGGTCCCACAGCACCCGCGCCGCGGGCACCCGCAGGCACGCGGGCCCCGTACCGGGCACGGTTCCGGTGGCGAGCAAGCAGTCGGTGTCCCCGCCCACGGGCACCGGGTCCACGGCCGTGGCGGCGGGCTCGCCGCGCCACGGGGTGAAGGCGTGCAGCGTTCCCCACGCGGGCAGCACCTGACCACCCGCCGCGAGGTGCTCCTCGGCCACCCGCTCCAGGGCGACCAGTGCGCAGGTCGTGACGTCCACACCGAGCGCGGGGCCGCGGCGGAGGACGTTCTCCACCGCGAGCCCCACACGCCCCGGGCCGTACAGGAACGGGTCCCACACCGCGGGCCTGCCGGTGGGCCCGGTCAGGGCACGCAGTTCCGTGCCGGCCACGAGCTCGCGCACGAACGCATCGCGCCACACGGCGAACCACGAGGCCCCGGTGGACTCCGCGGCCATGCTCCCGTCCCACGAGAGCAGCCGGGCACGCACCCACGACGCCGCATGGGACAGCCGGGGTGGTCGCCCGTCATCGGACGTGGTTCCTGCGCCCGGGCGCCGTGCCGGAGTGGACGCCACCCCGGAACTCGAGGCCGCGCCCGGGCCCGCATCCAGTATTGGGTCCGCAGCCGGTGCTGGGCCGGAAGCCGTTGTCGGAGCGGGCCCACCTGCCGGGTGCGCGGCACCCCCTCCGGTCTCCGGGGCGGCCGACGCCGATCCCGGAGCGGGCTCTGCAAACAGGAACCTCAGCAGTCCGGGCCAGTGCGGGGCGGCGGTGTCCAGCTGCGCGGCGGCCAGGTCCTCCAGGATCACGGTGCCGTGCCGGTCCACCGCGTGCCGGAGCAGTGCGGTGGCGCGCTGCGCCCGGTGCGGGGATGCGCACGCCAGCCGGACCGCCGATCCGCCGGGGGAGGAAGGCCGCTGGTTGGCGCGCACCGTGACCTCCCGCAGCTCGCGGCGCGGCTCGTGCTCCCCGAGGAACGCCCCGACCACGGCGTGGCAGCACGCTCCCTCGTCGTCCGCCGCGAGCAGGTCGTTGCACGGCACCGCCCAGCCGGTGAAGGCGTCCACCACGTCGTCCGCGGTGCGCGCCAGCAGGGTCTCCCGGCATGCCGCGAGCGCCCGCGCGGTGTCCGGCACGGGGGCGGGGGTCACCACGGTGACGGTCGCGCGGTCGCCGGCCGCGGCGTCGTCGAGGGCGTTCTGCTCCGCCCCGGTGCCGGGGAGCACGAAGCCCGCCGCGCAGCGCCACACGGAGCACGGTCGCTCCACGCCGTCCCGCGCCCGCAGCACCGTGCGGTGCCGTTCGAGGGGCTCGCCCGTGTCCGCCACGCGCCACGCACCGGCCCGGTGCTCCAGGGCCACGTCCGTGACCGTCTCGGTGACCGTCATGGCAGCGGTGATGGCCCACGCCGCGGATTCGGTGCGCCCGAAGTGGGGCACCCCCGGCAGACCGACGAGCGCAAGCCCCCGCACCCGCAGGCCCGGCGCGGACAGGCAGACCGGCTGGTACGGTCCGGACTCCTCCACGATCCGGTGCGGGTCCGCCGCGAGCAGGGGCGCGCCGCTGGCGGAGAGGTGACCGGGCACGAGCCACGCGTTGGACCCGGCGGCCGCCGGGGACTCGGCGTCCAGCACGGGAACCCACGCTTCGCCCAGGGTGGCGCGCACGCGGCGTCGCCACAGCTGCTCGGGCAGGCTGCCCGTGAGCAGGTGGGCGTCCAGGTGCACGGCGACCGGGGTCCACGGGTCCCACGGCCGGACGGGAGTGTCCGCCACCCCGGCCGCGCGGGCTTGGGGGGTCTCAACCCACACCTCGGCCAGCGCCTCGCTCATCCCGCGGGCGTAGGCCGCGAAGAACGCGCGGTCCTCGGGCGACGACGCCTCCCACCAGCGCCGCGCGGTGCCCACCACGTCCACCGCGAGACTCAGCTGATCGGCGTCGAGGGCGTCCGGGCCCACGAGCTCCGCGGAGCGCGCCTCGGCCCGGCGTCGCAGGACCTCCGCGTACCAGGCGCGGTCCACCCCGGTGACGTACCCGTGGCCGTGGGCGAGCGCGGTGAGGTCCTCGGCCTGCACGTGGGGCACCCCGTGGGGGTCGCGGAACAGCTGCCAGCCGGCTCCCGCGCTCACCGTGCGCCGTCCCGGAACGTGGCCAGCGGGTTCTCCAGCCGCCCCGCGTAGGTGAGGGACGCGGACTGGTCCGTGAGGTCCACCATCTGCTGGGGGTTGCGCAGCTGCAGCCGGTTCAGGCACGAGTGGGCGAAGCTCTCCCGGAACAGGTCCAGCTCCCGCCAGTGCTGCGGGAACCGGGCACGGTGGGAGTCCAGCGCGCGGGCGGCGAGCGCCCAGAACTGGGTCTCGTCCAGCACGCCCGTGGTGTGCAGCAGCACCGCGAGGTGGCGCAGCACGCCGTCCAGGACGTCCGTGTGGATGGACAGCTCCCGCTCCTCGGGCTCGGTCACCGCGCGGATCCGCTCGATGCCCTCCGGCAGGGGGCGCTCGCTGAGCACCGCGACCTCCTCGCCCAGGTCCTTCCAGAACGCCCCCACGGGCAGTCCGTCCCGCAGCCGCAGGATGACGTTCTCGCTGTGGGGCATCAGGGCGATGTCCTGGGACAGCAGCAGGTGCGCCACCGGCACCAGGTACACGTCCAGCAGGGCGGCCACCCACTCGGCGGCGGGGACACCGGAGCGTTCGATCCACGCTCCGGCCAGGGGACGGCCCTCCCGGTCCGTGTGCAGCACCCCGGCGAGGCTCGCGGCGTGCTCGTCCGGTGCCAGCAGGGCCACGGGGGACTCCCGCCACAGGGCCGCGAGCTGCTTGGTGTGGTCCGAGCGGAGCCCGCTGCGGTGGTGCGCGTCCCCGGTGTAGCCCACCGCGGCGTGCTCCCGCAGCACGCGGATGCCGCTGCTGCTCAGCAGCTCGTCCGCGGTCACGATCTCGTGCAGCCAGTCGCTGATCGCGGGCATCGTGGCCATGTACGCGGGGGAGAGCCCCCGCAGGAAGCCCATGCTGTGCACCCCGATGGCGGTCTTGGCGTAGTCCCGCCGCGGGTCGGTGACGTCCAGGAACGTGCGCAGGGACTGCTGCGCCCGCCACGCGTGCTCGCCCTGACCCACCAGCACGAGGTCCCGGCGCAGCACGTCCGGGAGCATCCCCGGCAGGATGCGGTGCTCCCACTGCCACGGGTGCACCGGGACCACCGTGTACTCGTCCGGGTTCTCACCGACCGCGCGCACGGCGGCACGGAAGCGTTCGAACTCCGTCTGCGTGAGGTGGCGCTCCAGGTGTTCGGCGTCCGTGAGGTGCCCGCCCAGGGACACCGCGCACAGGCTCCGGCGCGCCGCGAGCCACGTGAGCGGCGTCGGCTCCGCGGCCTCCGGCGCCCAGGCCCGCTGCTCGGCGGCGCCCATGCCCACACGCCCGGAACTCGCGACGAACCCGGGGTGGCCGCGGTCCAGGAAGCGCTCCACGTCCGCGAGGTCCGCGTGCGCGAGCTCCGCCGCGGTGGGGGCGGGAGCGGCGCGGCGCTGGGCCATGGAGAACATGGTCGCCGAGAGGTCCTCCAGGTACAGGGGCAGCATCTCGTCACTGAGCCCCAGCACGTCCCGCAGGTCCAGCACGGCCTGCTGGGCGTCCGGCTCGCGGTCCGCGGACCCGGGGGCGATGCGCCGCACCGACGCCGGGTCCACCTCCCAGTGCTCCAGCGGGTGGCGCGTGGCCTCGAAGTACCAGCACGGTGCTCCCGTGCCGTCCGCCACGGTCCAGCCCGCGCCCGAGCGCTCGGGGCGCAGCATGCGCTCGTGGCTGAACTCGGAGAACATCTTGGCCAGCACGTCCCGTTCCAGGGCCCGCGCGGTCTGGCGGTCCAGCGCGGGTGCGGGGGTGGGCCGCACAGCGGACGACGACGCACGGTCACCGCCCGCGTGTTCGTTGCTCGCAGGGTGCTGACGCGGCGCCTCGGCCCCGGCGTGGGCGTGGGCGGTGATCGTCCGGGGGCTCACCGGTCGGCCTCCGCACGGGTGCTCGTGGTGCACGGGGACGCCGCGTGCTCGGGCGCCTGCCGCCCGGCGCGGTCGCTCACGGGGGCGGCGGGGTCGGTGCTGCGGTCGGAGGTGGCACCGCGGGCGCGCGCGGCACCGTGGACGGGCGCGGCGTCGTCCTGCGCGGCGGGGCGCTCGACCACGCTCACGCACGCGGTCTTGCCCGGCAGGCGGGCCTCGCCGACCTCCCGGAACCCGGCCCAGCGGTTGATCGCCCGGATCCGTTCGTTGCGCACGTCCGGCTCCACGAGCACCCGTTGCACGCCGGGGTCCGACCACAGGAACCGCAGGGCCGCGGCCATCACGGCGCGCGTGGTGCCGGGAACGGGGCGGTCGGCGGGGGCCACGAAGAGGTGCAGACCGGCGTCGCCGTCGCGCACGGGCCACACGGCGGCCAGGGGGCTGCGGGCGGGGTCGTAGGTCTCCAGCAGGGCCAGCGGGGTGCCGTGCTCGCTCACGATCCAGGCGTCCTCCCCGGGGGCGGCGGCCATCCGGCGGTACTCCGCGAGCACCTGCTCGGGGGTGGCGTCCACCAGTTCCCAGGCGTGGGCGCGGGGCGCACTGAGCCACCCGTGGAGCAGGGCGAGATCGCGCTCGGGATCCACGGGGCGCAGCGAGAACGTGCGGTCCTGGGAACGGACCTCCACCGCACCGTCCCCCCAACGCTCGGCCGCGAGGCGGGGAACGGTGTCGCCCTGGGGGATCCGGCCGAAGCTCTGGAACGTGGTGTGCTCCTCGGTGGCGTACGGGGCCCGGCCGGTGACGTGGGCCAGCACGTGCGCGTTGCGCAGCGGTCCCATGCCCAGGTCCGGGGCCGTCAGCGCGTGGGTGTGCTCGCCGTGGTTGAGCACGTGCACGGTGCCGTCCGGGCTCGCGCGGTGGTGCCGGTCCGGGCTCAGCCGGCCCGCGGCGTCGGTCGAGAGCTGGTCGGTGACCGTTGCGAGCCAGTCCAGATCCGCGGGGCGGTAGCCGGTGGCGGCCACCACGGTGTCCGTGACGGTCTCGCGCACGCGGTGGTTCTCGGTGCTGCGCCAGCGCAGGACGGTGCGCCCGCCCTCGTGCCAGGCGTCCGTGAGCTCGGTCGCGGCCACGAGCCGCACGGGGGCCGCGTCCGCGTGGCGGCGCACGTAGAGGGCCTCGTGGATCGCGTCGATCGTGTCGTCCGAGATGCCGCGGTGCAGCTGGGGCTGGGAGGCGTTGAGCCGTTCCCGGTCCGCCTCGGGCAGGGCCCGGAAGTGGTCCAGGTAGTCGGGGGAGGTCAGCTCCAGGCTGAGCTTGGAGTACTCCATGGGGTAGAAGCGCGGGGAGCGCGTGATCCAGTCCACGGCGGGCGCGTCCGGGGCGCTGACGAGGTCCAGGAACACCTCCGCGGCGGACTGTCCGGAGCCCACCACCGTGACGTGCCGTCGGCGCAGGAGATCCTCCCGGTGCCCCAGGTAGTCCCCGGCGTGGACGGTGTCCCCGGAGACCGCCTCCAGCTGCGGCGGCACGGCGGGCACGGTTCCGGTGCCCACCACGAGGTGACGGGTCCACCACGAGCGCGACTCGCCGTGGGCCGCCGCGGTGACGCACCACGGGCCCTCGCCCGCGGGCCGGGTGACCTCCGTGACCCGGTGGCCCCAGTGGATCCCGCGTGCCCGCTCGGCGGCCCAGCGGCAGTACGCGTTGTAGTCCCGGCGCAGGGGGTAGAAGGACTCCCGCACGTAGAAGGGGTACAGCTCGTCCGTCTCCTTGAGCCACTGCAGGAAGGAGAACCGGGAGGTAGGATCGGCCATGGTCACGAGGTCCGCGAGGAACGGGACCTGCAGCGTGGCGTCCTCGAACAGCAGCCCGGGGTGCCAGTCGAAGCCGTCCGCGGCGTCCAGGAACGCGGCGCGCACGTCCCGCAGGGGGTCCGTGAGGCACGCGAGTCCGAGCCCGAACGGTCCCACCCCCACGCACAGCAGGTCCAGCGGCAGCTCGGGGGTGCCCCGGTCCGCGGGGCACGCGGTGGGCGACGGGGTCTCGTGGGGTGTCATGCGCAGGCCTTTCCGGTGTTCTGGTGCTCGGTCAGGGGCAGAGCGGTCTCGTGGACCAGCTCCAGGACGCCCTGCATGTCCTGCAGGGTGGTCTCGGGGTTCAGCAGCGTGAGCTTGAGGCACGGGCGCCCGGCCACCTCGGTCTCGGCGATCGTGGCGCGGCCCGTGTCCCAGACCGCGCGGCGGATCGCGCGCACCCACGGGTCGGGATCCCCGGGCGCGGGGCCGCCGGCGGGCGGCAGCCAGCGGAACAGCACCGTGCTCAGGGTCGGCTCGCACACGAGCTCGAAGCGGGGGTCCGCGCGCAGTACGTCCGCGACCCGCGCCGCGAGGTCGATCACGGTGTCGAGCATCCCGCCGATCGCGTCCGGTCCCACGGTGCGCAGCGTGACCCACAGCTTGAGGGCGTCGAAGCGGCGCGTGGTCTGCAGCGAGCGGTCCACCTGATTGGGCTCGGGGGTGTCCGCGGGGTTGAGGTAGGCCGCGTGGTGGGCGCAGTGGCGCAGGGTGCGCCCGTTGCGCACCACCACGGCCGAGCAGCTCACGGGCTGGAACCACGTCTTGTGGTAGTCCACGGTCACCGAGTCCGCGTGCTCGATCCCGGCCAGCCGGTCGCGGTGCGTGGGGGAGACGAGCAGCCCGCCCCCGTACGCGGCGTCCACGTGCAGCCAGATCCCGTGCTCGCCGCACAGCCGCGCGAGCTCGGGCAGCGGATCGACCATCCCCCGGTCCGTGGTGCCCGCCGTGGCCACCACCGCCATGGGCGTGAGCGACTGCTCCCGCAGGTCCACGACCGTCCGGCGCGCCGCGGCCACGGACAGCGCGCCAGTCTCGTCCACCGGCACGGGGATCACGCAGTCGTCGTCGAGACCCAGGATCCGCGCCGCCGTGACCACCGAGAAGTGGCTCTCGGCGCTGGCCAGGATGCGCAACGACGCCGCCCGCACCGGTCGCGGCGCTGCCCCCGGCTGCTGCCCGCTCGCCTCGAGGGCCTCGTCCCTGGCCAGCATCAGGGCCTGCAGGTTGGAGGTGGTCCCGCCCGGGGTGAACATGCCGTCCGCGGCGGCGGGGAAGCCGATGCGCCCCGCTGTCCAGGACAGCAGCGAGCGCTCGATCGCGGTGGCCGCCTTGGACTGGTCCCACGTGTCCATGGACACGTTCACCGTGGCCGCCAGCGCCTCCGCGGCCACCGCCGGGACGGCCACGGGGCAGTTCAGGTGCGCGAGCGTGCGCGGGTGGTGGAACCACACGGCGTGGCGCAGCCACGTGCGGTCCAGCTCGTCCACGGTGGCGTCGAAGTTCCCGAGCGGGGTGTCCAGGTCGATGCGCTCCACGGCGCCCGCCATGTCGCGGTGCTCGGCGGGCTCGTGGGGCTGCTGGGCGCCTGCGATCCGTGCGGCGCCGGCGGCCGTGGCCGCGGTGACGTCCCGCATCAGATCCGCAACGGTGTCCTGGTGCAGCAGGGGTGAACTCATGGAACGGTGCTTCTTTCCGTCGGGTGCACTCGTGGGACGTAATAGGATACGAATTCGTCACCTATTCAACAGCAGGTTAGGCTAACCTAAGCATCAGGCTTTGGACAGTCGCGTCCGGCACGCGGACCCGTTCCGCGCGATGGCCCGTGAACCGGCAGACCCCCAGAGGCGCGGCAGCGCGCGGGGGACCGGTACGGCGTCGTCGTCCTGACCGAGACCGAGATCACGGTGCCCGCGGGCACCCACCGAGCGAGGAGAACCATGCCCCACTGGGAACGACTGGCCGTGCGCGCCCTGGGGGCCTCGGAGACCAGGCTCACCGTGGTGGCCCGGCGGGACGTGAGCCCCACCTACGCGCGCATCACGGTGCGGGACGAGGGCTTCCTGGCCCGGCACACCCCGTTCCCCACACTGTGGTTGCGGCTGTGGTTCACGCACGAGGGCAGGGACCACCAGCGCGCGTTCACGGTGATCGACCCGCGCCCCGAGGAGGGCCTGTTCGACCTGGAGTTCGCCTTGCACCACGGCGCGGCGTCCGACTGGGCGCGCACGTGCGCGCCGGGGGACAGCATCCGTGCCTCGCTGCTGGGCAGCACCCCGCCGTGGCAGCCCAAGAAGCATCCCCGCCGCGGGACCCCCGAGGCGCCGTCCGCGGCGCTCGACGCGGACTTCGCGGGGCGCACCGTGATCGTGGGGGACCCCGCGAGCCTGCCGGCCGTGAACTCGATGCTCACCCGGCTGTCCTCCCGGGACGTGGAGGTGTGGTTCGAGTACCGCAACCCCGATGACGAATCCCTCCCGCTGGCCGCCGCCGAGCACCACCGCGTGCGCCGCATCCGGCGCCGCGGGGAGGGCGACGAGCTCGCGGACGCCGTCCTGAGCCACTGGGACGCCGAGAGCCCCGGGGCCGGGGACAGGTTCTGGATCGCCGTGGAGGCGCAGCAGAACCGGAAGCTGAGCACCACCCTGCGGACCCGCTACGGCGTGCCGCGCACGAACATCGACGCCACGGCGTACTGGAGGAGCACATGAGCACCCTGACCGCACCCGAGACCGCCCCGGTGCGCACGAGCAACGGTTTCTGGTGGCTGCTGTGGGCGCTGTACACCACCCAGTTCATCGGGGCCTCGTTCCTCTCCACCGGGCTGGTGGGCATCCTGCGGGACGGCGGCACGGACCTCGGCACGCTCGGGCTGCTGCAGCTGCTGGCCCTGGTCTGGCCGCTGAAGTTCCTGTGGGCGCCCCTGCTGGACCGCTGGTCCCCGGGTCGCTCCCGCGGCCACTTCCGCTCGTGGCTGCTGGTGCTCCAGCCACTGATGGTGGTGTCCCTGCTGGCCATGGCCGTGGTCGGGGATCCCCAGGACGGCCTGGGGGCGGTCGTGGCGCTCGCCGCCGCCTTCGTGGTCTTCTCCGCCACCCAGGACATTGCCGCGGACGCCCTGTCGGTGCGCGGACTCACGAGTGAGCAGCACGACCTCGGCGCGGGGATCCAGGTGGGCGCGAGCTACATCGGCACCGTGATCGGCGGCGGACTGGCCCTTCTGGTCTACGAGGCCTGGGGGTGGCGCGTCGCCGTCGTGGTGCTGGCCCTGTGCACCGCGCTCGCCATGGTCCCCGTGCTGCGGCACAGCGAGACCGAGCGCGTGGTCCCGGACCCCGAGGTGGGGAGGCTCTCGGCCATGTTCGGTGTGCTGAGCGTCCCCGGGGCCCGTGTGTGGGGGCTCGTGGCCGTGCCGCTCGTGGCGCTGGGCTCGGCGGCGGTGTGGTCGCTCGTGACCCCCGCGCTCGTGGACGCCGGGTGGTCCCTCGGATTCATCGGCACGGTGACGTCCGTGGTCGCCGCGGTCCCCGCGCTCGGTGCGGCACTGCTGGGCGGGCGACTGTGCCGCCGGTACGGACGCGGGGTGACCCTGCTGATCGGCGCCGCGATCCAGCTGCTCGGCGGGCTGTGCTTCGTCCCCGTGGTGTGGAGCGCGCTGGCCGTGCCGCACGGCGCGCAGGTGGGCCTCGGTGTGGTGGGGGCGTGCGGCGTGCTCGCGGGCTACACCGTGATGAACACGGGCATCTACGCCGTGAACCTGGACATCTCCCGCCCGGGCCACGCGGGCGCCGACTTCACGCTGCTGAGCTCCATCTCCATGCTGGGCGGAACCATCGGCGCCTCGGCGGGGCTGGTGCTCGCCAGCATCACCGGCTACGGCGTCTCGCTCGTGCTCGGACTCGCGCTCGTGGTGCTCGGGGTGCTGCTCTGCCGCTCCCACCCGCTGCTCGCGCGCCACTGAGCGACGCACGACGCAGGGCCGGAGGCACGTGCCTCCGGCCCTGCGTCGTCCCCGGGGGCCTCACATGCGCCCGGGGTGGTGCTCAGTGGAACTCGGGGAGGCGCATCATGCCCTCCTGCGCGGTGGTGGCGATCATCGTGCCGTCCCGGGTGAACATCTTCCCGATCGACAGCCCGCGGGCCGAGGACGCGCTCGGGGAGGTCTGCGTGTACAGGATCCACTCGTCCGCGCGCGCGAAGCGGTGCCACCACATGGCGTGGTCCAGGGAGGCCACGTTCATGCCGCGCTCGCCCCACGAGCGGCCGTGGCGGCGCAGGATGGGTTCCATCATCGTGTAGTCGGACACGTACGCCAGGGCCGCACGGTGGATGGCGGGGTCGTCCGGCAGGGGGGCCAGGGCCTTGACCCACACCGCGTTGTAGGAGTCCGTGGAGCCCTGCCACGGCAGGAACAGGGGCTCGGTGATGTAGCGCATGTCGAAGGGGCGCTCGAAGGCCTGCGCCCGGGCCTCGGGGATGTCCAGGGCGCCGAACGTCTCGCGCAGGGACGGCAGGGACTCCGGGTCCGGGACGTTCTGCGGCATCTCGTCCTGGTGCTCCAGCCCCTCCGCGGGCACCTGGAAGGAGGCGATCATCGACAGGATGGTCTTGCCCTCCTGGTACGCGTGGATCCGGCGCGCGGAGAAGGACCGGCCGTCCCGCACACGCTCCACGCCGAACGTGATGGGCAGCTCGATGTCCCCGCCGCGCAGGAAGTACGCGTGCAGGGAGTGGATGGCCCGCTCGGGGTCCACGGTGCGCATCGCGGCCATCGCCGCCTGGGCCAGGACCTGTCCACCGTAGACGCGGGCGCGCGGCGTGGTGATGGTGCGTCCCACGAAGATGTCCTCGGTGGTGCGGGCGCCGCCGCCGTCCGCGAGGTCGAGCATGGTGATGAGGGAGCCCACGGGGTCTTGGGTCGGGTCCAGAGTCATGGACCCACTCTAAACCGGGGCGTGAGTGTGGTGTGATGGGAGCATGACTTCCCTCAACGTGCCCGTGCAGATGCGCTTCTTCGACCAGGACCAGTACGGCCACATCAACAACGTGACCATGCTGCGCTACTTCGAGGACGCCCGCGTGCGGCTCACCGCGTCGCCCATCACGAAGGACCCGGACCACGGGATCCCGGAGGACACCACGTTCCGCGAGTCCGTGGGAGAGCTGCGCACCGTGGTGGCGCACCAGAGCGTGGACTACAAGGAGCAGCTGTTCTTCCGCATGGACCTGGTCTACGTGCGCACGTGGATCTCGCGGGTGGGCGGTTCGTCGTTCACCATCTCCTACAGCCTGCAGGAGGAGGACGGCTCCCACGTGTACGCGCAGGGCGAATCCGTGATCGTGGTCATGGACCCCGAGTCCGGTAAGAGCGTCAAGCTCTCGGAGGACCACCGGGCCCTGCTGGCCACCCTGGAGGACGACGTCAAGTACCCGCACGCCCGATGAGCTCCCCCCGGGACGCCCATCCCGAGGGCTTCGCGCTGCTGGACCGGCGGGACGCGGCGGACCTGGCCACCTACCTCAGCCGCGCGCGCTCGGTGGACCCCCAGGCCGCGGTGCGGCTGCAGGGTGCGGGCCGCGTGCTCGCGGTGTGGGTCTCGGTGGTCCACCCCGCGGGTCTGCTGGACAGCGCCCCCGTGGTCCTGGGACTGCGCACGGTGGGTCTCGCCGAACCCGCCGCGCTGGACGTGACCGTGGCGGCGTCGGCCATCACGGACCGGCTCGCGCGCACGGCGGGGGAGGGCGCCCCTGACGACGACGCCGTGTTGCTGAGTGCCCCGCCCCAGCAGGTCTCCGCCTCCTGGGCCGGCATCGTCGCGCCCCGCGGCGGCTGGTCCGGGGTGGGCGCGGTGGACGCCGAGCGGGTCCGGGACGTGGCGCGCCGGGGCGTTCAGGCGGTCTCGGACGCCGTCCCGGTGGACTCGGGCGCCGCCGTGGTGCAGAAGGTGCGCTCCCGCGTGTGGGGCGCAGCCTCTGGGTGGGGACCGCCGGAGAGCCCCGCCATCCCGGACGGCGCCGCCTTCGCGCTGGACGTCCTGGGCTTCCTCCCGCCCACGGTGCAGCAGGTCCAGGTGGCCGCCGAGCAGAGCGGGCAGTGGGTGCGGCTGAGCACCGCCGCCGGCCACGTGCTGGTCAAGCCGCAGCGCTGAGCCCACCGCGGCGCCCGCCAGGGTCAGCCCGGGCGGTTCACCATGGCGTGGGCCGCGCGGTCGAAGTAGTCCCACATGATGCCGTCGTGCAGCGGGGACAGCTCCACCGCGTCCATGGCCGCGCGCATGTGCCGCAGCCACGTCTCGCGCGCCCACGAGTCCACGGGGAACGGGGCGTGGCGCATCCGCAGCCGAGGGTGCCCGCGCTGCTCCGAGTACGTGGTGGGTCCGCCCCAGTACTGTTCCAGGAACATCCGCAGCCGTTCCTCGGCCGGGCCGAGGTCCTCCTCCGGGTACAGGGCCTTGAACTCCGGGTCCTCGGCCACGCGCGCGTAGAACTCCCGGGTGAGCGTCACGAACGTCTCGTGCCCGCCCACCTGCGCGTAGAACGAGTCCGACGACGACGCCTCGGCCGCCTCCCGCGCGTCCCCCACCTGCTGGGGCGGCTGGGTCACGGGCGCGCCGGCCGAGCGGGAGCCCACGGCACCGAGGGTGAACGTGCGCCGTCCGCTCGGGGCCGCGGCCTCGGAAGAGAGCCGCTCGGGCGAGGCGGTCTCGCCCGGGCCCGTAGTGGGGCCGGGAGAGCCCGCGGAGCCGGGGGTGGCGGCGTCGTTCACCGGCCGGTCTCCGCGCCGTCCGTGGCGAGCGCGGCGGCGTCCACCTGCTGGGCGCGGACCGCGCGTCGGGCGCCGTCCTGGCGCTCCAGCACGATGCGGCGCAGACCGCTCAGCTCGGGGTCGAGGCCGTCCAGGAAGCGCTGCGCGGCGTCCACCGTGTCCTGCGCGGCGTGGCGCGGGAACAGCCCCACCGCGATCTGCTGGGCGAGCTCGTGCGTGCGCCCGCGCCACACCCCGGTGACCTCCTCGAAGTAGCGGGAGGCGTACGGGGCCACCAGGGCGTCGTCGTGCACGCGCAAGAACCCGGCGATCGCGGCCTGCTGCTGGGAGTTGGGCAGTGCGCCCTGCTCCACCACGAGCCGCCACGTCTGGGCCTTCGCCTCGGGCGTGGGGACCGCGGCCCGCGCGGTGGCGGCGGCAATGGCCCCGGTCTCGGTGTTGTCCTCGCGCAGGGCGGCGTCCACGTCCTCGGCACCGGCGCGGCCCGCGGCCACCAGGGCGGTGAGCACCGCCCACCGGGTGTCCGTGTCCAGCTCCACGCCCTCGGGAACGCCCTCGCCGCGGAAGAAGCCCGCCACGCGGTCGAGCTGCGCCTCGGTGCAGGCCCGGCGCAGGAAGGCGCGGAAGAACTGCCACTGCTGGTCCGAGCCCGCCTCGGCGGAGGACGTGAGGTCCCAGAGCGTGTCCGCGGCGGCCGCGCGCACCTCGTCCGCGTGCTCCGGGGCGAGGTAGCGGTCCAGGGCCACGTCCAGCTGGCGCAGCTGGACCTGGATGGCGGTGGAGTCCGTCTCGTGGCCCACGTTGGAGAGCACCAGGCGCACGTAGTCGCTCGCCGGGCTCACACCGTCGTGCACCGCGTCCCACGCCGCGGCCCACACCAGCGAGCGGGGCAGGGACTCCTCGAAGTCCCCAATGTGGGTCATCGCGGTCGCCAGGGAGCACTCGTCCAGGCGGATCTTGGCGTAGGCGAGGTCGTCGTCGTTGAGCAGCACGAGGTCCGGGCGCTCCCGGCCCACGAGCTGCGGGACCTCGGTGCGCTCGCCGTCCACGTCCAGCTCCACGCGGAACGTGCGGGTGAGGCGCCCGGTGTCCTCGTGGTGGTCGTAGAAGCCCACGGCCACCCGGTGCGGGCGCAGGGTGGGGTGGCCCTCCTGGCCGATCTGCTCGACGGCGAAGGACGTGATGACGCCGTCGTCGTCCGTCTCCACGCGCGGGACCAGCGTGTTCACCCCCGCGGTCTCGAGCCAGCGCTCGGACCAGTCCGTGAGGTCGCGGCCGCTCGCGGTCTCCAGCTCCACCATGAGGTCCGGGAGCTCGGTGTTGGACCACGCGTGCTTGTCGAAGTACCGGCTGAGTCCGGCCATGAACTCCTTCTGGCCCACCCACGCGACGAGCTGCTTGAGCACGGAGGCGCCCTTGGCGTAGGTGATGCCGTCGAAGTTCACGAGCACGGCCTCGAGGTCCGGGATCTCGGCCTTGATGGGGTGCGTGGTGGGCAGCTGGTCCTGCGCGTAGCCCCAGGACTTCTCACCGGCCACGAACGTGGTCCAGGCATTGGTGTACCGGGTGTTCTGCGCGCACGCCAGCGTGGACATGTACTCCGCGAAGGACTCGTTGAGCCACAGGTCGTTCCACCACCGCATGGTCACGAGGTCCCCGAACCACATGTGCGCGAGCTCGTGCAGCACGGTGATGGCGCGGCGCTCGACGAGCGCCTGGGCGGGCTTGGAGCGGAAGATGTAGGACTCCACGAACGTCACGGCGCCCGCGTTCTCCATGGCACCGGCGTTGAACTGCGGGACGAAGAGCTGGTCGTACTTCTCGAACGGGTAGGGCGTGGCGAACTGGGACTCGTAGAACTCGAAGCCCTGCTTCGTGATCTCGAACATCTCCTGCGCGTCCATGTGCTCGAACAGGGAGCGGCGTGCGAAGAGGCCCAGCTCAATGGTCCGCCCGTCCGCGGAGACCAGGCTGTCGTGCGTGCTCTGGTACGGCCCGGCCACCAGGGCGGTGACGTAGCAGGACATCACCGGGGTGGGGGAGAAGTCCCAGCGCGCCACGCCCTCGGAGACCGTCACGGGCTCGGGGGTCGGCTGGTTGGACACCACGGCCCACTCGGCGGGCGCCGTCACGGTGAAGCGGAACGTGGCCTTCAGGTCCGGCTGCTCGAACACCGGGAACATCCGCCGGGTGTCCGCCACCTCGAACTGGGAGTAGAGGTACACCTCCCCGTCCACGGGGTCCACGAAACGGTGGAGACCCTCACCCGTGTTCATGTAGTGCATGCGGGACTCCACCACGAGCTCGTTGCGCTCGGCGAGGTCGGGGAGCTGGATGCGCTCGCCGTCGCTGACCTCGGCGGGGTCCAGGGCCGTGCCGTTGAGGGTCACGGAGTCCACGGACGCGGTGATCGCGTCGATGAACGTGCTCGTCCCCGGCCCGGCGGTGAACACCACCTCGGTGCGGACGGGGAACGTCTCGGGGTCGCCCGTGAGGTCCAGCGCCACGTGGTAGGACTCCACCGAGATGTTCCGCGCGCGCTCGGCGGCCTCCGCTCGGGTCAGATTGGTTCCGGGCACGACGGCGTTCCTCTCCTCGACGACAATTCGATGCGCACGCGGCGCATCTGGCCATTATGGCAGTCGCCACACCCTGTGCACGGTTCGCGGCGGAGACCGTGGCGCACGCCGCCCCGCAGCCCCGCCGGGCCGCGGCGGACCGCCCCGGGGACGTCCGCGCGCTCCGGCGGGTCCGGTCGGCACCACCCGCGCCGCACGCACCGCCCTTACCCGTCCCGCGGGCCCGTGGGACCCGCCCCGCCGGCGCCGGGCCCGGCGCTACAGTGGGGACACATGCCGTCCGCGCGTCCCGGGTCCCCGGCGCCGCGCACCCCACCGAGGAGTTGCTGAAGAACCCATGCGCGTGCACATCGCCACCGACCACGCGGGCCTCGACCTGTCCCACCACCTCATGGCCCGGCTCACCGAGCACGGCTACGAGATGATCGACCACGGTCCCGTGGAGTACGACGCCGCGGATGACTACCCCGCCTTCTGCATCAGTGCCGCCCAGGGCGTGCGCGAGGACCGCGAGAACGGCCTGGACTCCCTCGGCATCGTGCTGGGAGGCTCCGGCAACGGGGAGCAGATGGCCGCGAACAAGGTGGCCGGCATCCGGGCGGCACTGGTGTGGAACACGGACACCGCCAAGCTCGCCCGCGAGCACAACGACGCCCAGGTGATGGCCCTCGGCGGGCGCCAGCACGAGTTCGAGGAGGCGCTCGAGCTCGCCCTCGCCTTCCTCGCGGAGCCGTTCTCCGGGGACGAGCGCCACGTGCGCCGCATCGGGCAGCTCGCCGAGTTCGAGCGCACCGGTGACATCGCGGGCAAGCTCTCCGCCGTCACGCCCCGCCCGTTCACCGCGAGCTGAGCGGAGGTCCGCGCCCGTGCCCGAGGGTCACTCCGTCCACAGACTCGCGCGTCAGATCGGCGACCTCTTCGAGGGTCAGCGGCTGCGCGTGAGCAGCCCGCAGGGGCGCTTCGCCGCCGGTGCCGCAGCCCTGGACGGCCGGGTGCTCGTGCGCTCCCGGGCGCACGGCAAGCACCTCTACCTGGACCTCGCGGCACCCGGTGACCCGCAGGACGTCCTGGTGCTGCGCTCGCACCTGGGCATCTACGGGGCCTGGAGCTTCGCAGGGGACGAGAGCTTCGCCGCGGCGTCGTCGATCGGTGCCCCGCGCCGGGTGGGGGAGCGGGAGACCGGCTCCGCGGCCACGGCGGTGGAGTACGACGACGCCGGTCGGGTCGTTCCCGACGCCCCCGTGGGTGCCGTGCGGGTCCGCCTCGCGGGCGAGCACGGCTGGGCGGACCTGCGCGGTCCCGCACTGTGCACCGCGGAGACTCCGGAGGAGGCGCGGGCCGCGGAGGCGAAGCTCGGCCCGGACCCCCTGGACCCGGACGCGGACCCCGAGCCGTTCCTCCGCACCGCGGGAAGGTCCCGGCGGCCCGTCGGCGTGCTGCTCATGGAGCAGCACGTGGTCGCGGGGATCGGCAACATCTTCCGCGCCGAGTCCCTGTTCCGCCGCGGGGTGGACCCCATGACCCCGGGTACCTCGCTCACGCGGGAGGACCTGCTGGGGCTGTGGGAGGAGAACGTGGCGCTCATGGCGGCCGGCGTGCGACTGGGGCGGATCGTCACCACGGACCCCGAGGACCGCCCGGGTGTCCCGGACACGGAGGCCTGGCCCGAGCACGCCAACTACGTCTACCACCGCCACGGGCAGCCGTGCCTGCGGTGCGGTGCCACGATCCTCAAGAAGGACCTCAACGGGCGCGGCCTGTACTGGTGCCCCGCGTGCCAGGGGTGAGGCACGGTGGGCGGTGACCGGGCGGCGTCGTGCCCCGGGGCCGGCGCGGTCCCAGGAGCAGGCTCGCTCCCACCCCTTCCGGCTGGACAGCCGGGGAAACGCAAGAACCCCGCCGCACTGCTGCGACGGGGTTCTCGGTGTTCTGCGAGGGGGCGACGGGAATCGAACCCGCGTAGCCAGTTTGGAAGACTGGGGCTCTACCATTGAGCTACGCCCCCGGGGACGTGGAAAGCGTACACGAGGCACCAGGGCCGTGCCACTCGCCCGGTGCCCTCGTGGGCCCCGGACCGCACGGTTTCCGAGCCCGGGGCCGCAACACGATAGACTGTCGTGATGTCGGCGCGCCCGCGGGTGCTCCGACGGCCCGGTTCCGCCCACGTGCGGAACCTCGCCGCGTGCCCCGGGCACGCGAGTGCGGGGTGTAGCGCAGTGGCTAGCGCGCCTGCTTTGGGAGCAGGAGATCGCAGGTTCGAGTCCTGTCACCCCGACGTCTGAACGGTGCGCCGCCCCGCGCCGCGCCGTTCGAGGACCCACCGGACCGACCCCGGTCCGTTGCCGTAAGCACCCATCGACCCCAGGAGTACAGCGGAAGTGAAGAGCGCCGTCGAGAAACTCAACCCCACCGAGGCGAAGATCACCGTTGACATCGCGTACGCGGATCTGAAGCCCTTCGTGCAGAGCACGTACCAGGAGCTGGCCAACCAGATCCAGATCCCGGGCTTCCGCAAGGGCAAGGTCCCCTCCAAGCTCATCGACCAGCGCGTGGGCTTCGATTTCGTGGTGGAGAACGCCCTGAACGAGGGCCTCAACGCCTTCTACCAGCAGGCGCTCTCGGAGAACGAGCTGACCCCGCTGTCCCAGCCCCAGGTGGAGGTGCTCTCCAAGCCGGAGGAGAACAATCGCGAGGCGGACACCAAGGTGGAGATCTCCGTGGCCATCCGCCCCGAGATCGAGCTGCCGGACTACAAGGGTCTCGAGGTCCAGGTGGAGGCCCGCGAGGCCAGCGCCGAGGACGAGCAGAAGGCCCTGGACGAGCTGCGCGCTCGCTTCGGCACGCTCAAGGCCGTGGACCGTCCCGCTGCCGAGGGTGACCACGTGACCCTGGACCTGCAGGCGCTGGTGGACGGCGACGAGGTCGACGCCGCCAACGACCTCTCCTACGAGGTGGGCTCCGGCACCATGCTCGAGGGTATCGACGAGGCCGTGACCGGTCTCTCCGCCGGCGAGGACGCCACCTTCGAGACCACGCTGGCCGGTGGCGAGCACTCCGGCGCCGAGGCGACCGTGAAGGTCAAGGTCACCGCGGTCAAGGAGCGCGAGCTGCCCGAGGCCGACGACGAGTTCGCCCAGCTGGCCTCCGAGTTCGACACCATTGCCGAGCTCAAGGAGGACCTGAAGAAGCAGGCCGCCGAGTCCGCCGTGGTGGAGCAGGGCATCGAGGCCCGCGACAAGGTGCTCGACAAGCTCGTGGAGCTCATCGAGGTTCCCGTGCCGGAGAAGGTCATCGAGGACCAGATCTCCCAGCACTTCGACTCCGAGCAGGCCCAGGCCTCCGCGGAGCCGGGCCACGACACCGAGGAGCACCGCGCCGAGGTCCGCAAGAACGCCGAGACCGCGTTCCGCAACGAGATCATCCTGGACGCCGTGGCCGAGGCCGAAGAGGTCGGCGTGGAGCAGTCCGAGCTGATCGACTACATCATCTCCATGTCCCAGCAGTACGGCATGGACCCGAACCAGTTCGCGCAGATGCTCGACGGCTCGGGCCAGGCCGGGATGATGGTGGGCGAGGTGCGCCGCCGCAAGGCCCTGGCCAAGGTCCTGGAGACCGCCAAGGTCACGGACTCCAACGGCAAGACCGTGGACCTGTCCTCCTTCGTGGGCGCGGCCGACGACGCCGAGGGCACCGAGGCTCCCGAGAGCGAGTGACCCACCCCTCCGCCCCGGCGGAGCGCGCGTGAGACGACGCCGCGGCCGCCCCTTCCCGGGGTGCGGCCGCGGCGTTTCGTCGTCCCCGGCCCACCATGCGCCACCAGCGAACAGCACGGGCTGACGGGGGTGCGCGGACGGGGCGAGCACTACGCTTCTGAGTCAGGAAATGTACGTGGGTCCGGGCTCGCGCCGCGAGCCGCTGCGACCCTTCCAGAAGAAAGAGGGCATTCATGACCTCCACTCCCATTCAGCCGTACGGTGCCGCGCCGGCCACTCCGCGCATGGAGGACATGGCACCGGGCGGGCAGGACGACTACGTCTACAACCGCCTCCTCAAGGAGCGCATCATCTGGCTGGGCTCCGAGGTGAAGGACACCAACGCCAACCTCATCTGCTCCCAGATGCTGCTGCTCTCCGCCGAGGACCCCGAGGCGGACATCTTCCTCTACATCAACTCCCCGGGCGGTTCCGTGACCGCGGGCATGGCCATCTACGACACCATGCAGCTGATCCCGAACGACGTGGTGACCGTGGCCACCGGCCTGGCGGCCTCCATGGGGCAGTTCCTGCTCTCCTCCGGAACCCCGGGCAAGCGCTACGCCACCCCGAACGCCCGGATCCTCATGCACCAGCCCTCGGGCGGCATGGGCGGCACGGCCTCGGACATCCGCGTGCAGGCGGAGCTGATCCTCTCCATGAAGCAGCGCCTCGCGGAGCTCACCGCCGAGCAGACCGGCCAGACGCTCGAGACCATCCTGCGCGACAACGACCGCGACAACTGGTTCGACGCCCAGCGCGCCCTGGAGTACGGCTTCTTCGACCACATCGCACAGTCCGCCAGTGGCGTGACCGGCGGCGGCGGGACGATGAAGGACTCGCACTAGCCACGGCCCGCACCTGCAGGCACCACTCACAGACTTCTCAGGACGGATCAATGAACTTGCCCCACGCCACTGCACCGCAGCTGCCCTCCAGCCGCTACGTGATTCCCGACTTCGAGGAACGCACCCCGTACGGCTACCGGCGGCAGAACCCGTACACCAAGCTGTTCGAGGACCGCATCATCTTCCTGGGCGTCCAGGTGGACGACACCTCCGCGGACGACATCATGGCCCAGCTGCTCGTGCTCGAGTCCCAGGACCCGGACCGGGACATCACCATGTACATCAACTCCCCGGGCGGTTCCTTCACGGCCATGACGGCCATCTACGACACCATGCAGTACATCCGCCCGGAGATCCAGACCGTGTGCCTGGGCCAGGCGGCGTCGGCCGCGTCCGTGCTGCTCGCGGGCGGCACCCCGGGCAAGCGCCTGGCGCTGCCCAACGCGCGCGTGCTGATCCACCAGCCCGCCATGGAGGGCCAGGGCGGCGGCCAGGCCTCGGACATCGAGATCCAGGCCAACGAGATCATGCGCATGCGCACGTGGCTCGAGGAGACCATGGCGCTGCACACGGACAAGCCCGCCGAGCAGATCAACCGCGACATCGAGCGCGACAAGATCCTCACCGCGGCCGAGGCCAAGGACTACGGCATCATCGACCAGGTCCTGGACTCCCGCAAGATCAACAAGCCCGCCACGGTCACCCAGGCCTGAGCGGACACGAGCACTACGCGCGCGGCCACGCCCCACCACCCCGGTGGGCCGTGGCCGCGCGCGTGCCCACGAGGATTCGGCGTGCCGCGAGCCGCTCGCCTAGAGTGGTCCCAGCACCCGCCACGACGAACTGTGAGGCTGACACATGGCGCGCATCGGAGAGAGCGTTGACCTGCTCAAATGCTCCTTCTGTGGCAAGAGCCAGAAGCAGGTGCGCAAGCTGATCGCGGGCCCCCGGGTCTACATCTGCGACGAGTGCATCGAGCTGTGCAACGAGATCATCGAGGAGGAGCTCACCGAGGTCGCGGAGACGGACCAGACGGAGCTTCCCCGCCCGCAGCAGATCTACGACCACCTCCAGGAGTACGTGATCGGCCAGGAGCCCGCCAAGCGGGCGCTGGCGGTGGCGGTCTACAACCACTACAAGCGCATCCGCGCGGGCGTCTCCGGGCACACGCTGTCCCTGGCCGGTGCCGAGGGGGACGAGGAGGCCATCGAGGTCGCCAAGTCCAACATCCTGCTGGTGGGCCCCACCGGCTCCGGCAAGACCTACCTCGCGCAGTCGCTCGCCAAGAAGCTGGACGTGCCGTTCGCGGTGGCGGACGCCACGTCCCTGACGGAAGCGGGGTACGTCGGTGAAGACGTGGAGAACATTCTTCTCAAACTCATCCAGGCCGCTGATTTCGATCTCAAGAAGGCGGAGCAGGGGATTATTTACATCGACGAGATCGACAAGATTTCGCGTAAGTCGGAGAACCCCTCGATCACGCGCGACGTATCGGGCGAAGGGGTCCAGCAGGCGCTCCTGAAGATCCTGGAGGGCACGGTGGCGTCCGTGCCGCCGCAGGGCGGCCGCAAGCACCCGCAGCAGGAGTTCCTGCACCTGGACACCACCAACGTGCTGTTCATCGTGGCGGGAGCGTTCGCGGGTCTCGAGGAGATCGTGCAGCAGCGCACGGGCAAGAAGGGCATCGGCTTCGGAGCGCCCATCAAGGACACCAGCGAGGTGGACATCGCCGGGCAGGTCCAGCCCGAGGATCTGCTCAAGTTCGGCCTCATCCCCGAGTTCATCGGCCGCCTGCCCGTGGTGACCACGCTGTCCAAGCTGTCCGTGGCGGACATGGTGCGGATCCTCACCGAGCCCCGCAACGCCCTGGTCAAGCAGTACCGCAAGCTCTTCCAGCTGGACGGCGTGGAGCTCACGTTCGACCCCCAGGCCCTGGAGGCCATTGCCGAGCTCGCGCTAGAGCGCGGCACGGGTGCCCGCGGTCTGCGCGCGATCCTCGAGGACATCCTCATGCCCGTGATGTTCGACCTGCCGGGCCGGGACGACATCGCCGCGGTGCTCGTCACCGAGGACGCCGTGACGAAGCTCGCTGACCCCGAAATCTTCACGCACGAGATGATCGAGGCCGAGCGGCGTCGTCACAAGTCCGCGTGAGGCCGTAGCGAACGCACGAAAGGACCTCTCATGGCAGAGAAGCAGCACGTCGACTTCTGGTTCGACCCCCTGTGCCCGTGGGCATGGATGACTTCCCGCTGGATGGAGGAGGTCGTGCGCGTCCGTGACGTGGAGGTGGACTGGAAGATCATCTCCCTGGGCATCCTCAACGAGGACAACCCGGACAACCACCACCACGGCCACGAGGAGTCCATGTGGCTCGTGCGCGTGGTGGAGGCCGCCGCGCAGCAGCACGGGGACGAGTACCGCAAGAAGCTCTACGACGCGATGGGCACGCGCCGCCACCCCGGCGGCGTGGAGGACCTGGAGCAGATCATCACCGAGTCCCTCGCGGAGGTCGGCCTGCCCGCGGACCTCGCGGCGGCCAAGGACTCCACGGAGTACGACGCCGCCCTGCGCGCCTCCACGGACGAGGCACGGGCCGTCGCGGGCCGGGACATCGGCACCCCGTGCATTGCCGTGAACGGCGTGGGCTTCTTCGGTCCCGTGTTCACTCCCGCGCCCAAGGGCGAGGAGGCCGGCCAGGTCTGGGACGGTGCGCTCGCACTGGCGTCCTACCCCGGGTTCTACGAGCTCAAGCGCGGCCGCGAGAAGGGCCCGGACTTCAGCTGACCCTCCCGGTGTGGCCGGTACGTCTCACGGCGCCCCGCCCCAGGGCAGCGGAAACCCCGCCCCGGTGCTCCCTCGAAAGCGCCCGGGCGGGGTTTCGTCGTGGGTGGAGCCGCCGCCCTGCCGTCATCTCCCGGCGGGGCAGTCCGCGCCGCCGCAGCCGCTGCCGGGATCACGGGTGAAGGTGTCGGTGAGGGCCACCACGGCGTCGGCGAAGGCCTGCGGCTGCGCGTTCATGACGTTGTGGGCGGCGCCCGGGATGATCCGCTCGGCCGGGTGCCCGAGCCTGTCCCGGGTGTCCTGCAGGGAACCGCCGGAGCGCTCGTCCTCCGCGCCCCAGATGATGGCGCGGGGAACGGCGATCGCGCGGGTCTGCTCCGGTTCCAGGTGCAGGATGCCGCTGCGTCCTGCCGAGCCCAGCAACGCGTGCTCCATCGAGCCCTGGGTCATCGGGCGCAGCCAGGCGCGGGCCAGGTCGGCCCCGGCCTCGCCGTCGAAGGCGGTGCAGGCCGAGCCGCAGGAGCGCGCCAGCGCCGAACGGTCCAGCCAGGTCCACCGGGTGACGATCCGGTAGACGCTCGTGGTGTGGGGCAGCCGGGCGATCCGTGCGCGCCAGGTGCCGTCACCCAGGTGGAGGTCCTGGGCGTCGCCGTCCGCGAAGACCACGCCGCCCACCAGCTCCGGGTGCCACAGGGCGGTGCCGCCCGCCACCGCTGCTCCCAGCGAGTGACCGACGACCACGGGGCGCCGCAGGCCCAGGGAACGGATGGTGTCCGCCACGAGGTCCGCCTGGGAGCGCAGGTTCTCGGTGTCCCCGCCGCGGGTGTAGCCGACACCGGGCAGGTCCAGGGCGTACACCTCGCGGCCCTGCGCGGCGATCAGGGGCGCCGTGGCGCGGAACGCGACCGTGGACTCCGCGAACCCCGGCAGCAGGACCACGGGCGCGGCGGCCGCGGAGGTGCTTCCGGCCGGGGCGGCCCAGTGCTCGTAGTGCACGGCGGCCCCGTCCACCTGGGTGTACGCACCCGCGTCGGGGTCGAGGGTTTCGGGCGGGGTGGTCAGGGTGTTGCCCACCACACTCGCCGCGGTCAGCACCAGCAGGGCCACGAGCACCCCGACCACAGCCCGGCGCAGGAGTCGTGTCCAGCGGCCGGGCCGGCGCGATCCCCGGCCGCGGTTCCCCCTCGCCGCTGCGGTGGAGGGGGATCCGCCTGACCGGGACGCGGCGGTGCCCCGCGTCGTCGTGGTCGCGGAGCCGCGCCCGGCCGCCACGGTGGATCAGCCCTGCTCGGTCTGCTCCAGGACCACGTCGCTCACCGCGAGCTCGCCCTCGGCGGCCGAGAGCGTGAGGTCCGCGGCGTTGCCCGCCGCCAGGAGGTCCTCGAGGCCCGCGCGCAGCTGCTCGAGCTGGGCTGCGGGGGCGCAGACCGTGGCGGAGGTGACGGCGGTGCGCTGCTTGACCTTGGCCTCGGACTTGGACTTGCGCAGCCCGGACAGCGCCTCGCCCACGACGGTGAGGACCTCCGGGTCGCCCTGTTCGGCGAGTGCCGCCCAGCCGTCCGTGACGGGCCAGGTGGCGTGGTGCACCGAGCCGGTGCGCCACCAGGACCACACCTCCTCGGTGGCGAAGGGCAGGAACGGCGCGAACAGCCGCAGCACGGTGTCCAGCGTGGTGGCCAGCGCGGCGTGCACGGACGCCTGGGCGGCCTCGCCGCGGGAGCCGTACGCGCGGTCCTTCACGAGCTCCACGTAGTCGTCCGTGAACGTCCAGAAGAAGGACTCGATCAGCTGCAGCGCGCGGGCGTACTCGTACTCCCGGAACGCCGCGGTGGCGCGCTCCACCACGGTGGCCAGCTGGGCCAGCAGGGAGCGGTCCAGGCCGTTGACCACCACGGAGCCGTCCGTGCCGGAGCCCAGCACCGAGGCCTCGGTGACGCCCTGGGCCAGCACGAACTTGGAGGCGTTGAGCAGCTTGATGGCCAGGCGGCGCCCGATCTTCATCTGCCCCTCGTCGTACGCGGTGTCCGCGCCCAGGCGGGCTGAGGCGGCCCAGTAGCGCACGGCGTCCGCGCCGTACTTCTCCAGCACGTCCGTGGGGACCACCACGTTGCCCTTGGACTTGGACATCTTCTTGCGGTCCGGGTCCAGGATCCACCCGGACAGCGCCGTGTTGGCCCACGGCACGGAACCAGCGAGCGTCTCGGCGCGCACCACGGTGGAGAACAGCCACGTGCGGATGATGTCGTGGCCCTGCGGGCGCAGGTCCATGGGGAAGGTCTTGGCGTGCAGGTCCTCGTCCACGCCCCAGCCCGTGGCGATCTGCGGGGTCAGGGAGGAGGTGGCCCACGTGTCCAGCACGTCCGGGTCCGCCATGAACCCGCCCGGCTGGTCCCGCTGCTCCTCGGTGTAGCCCGGAGCGGTGTCCGCGGCGGGGTCCACCGGCAGCTGCTCGGGGGAGGGCAGCACGGGGTGCTCGTAGTCCGGCTCGCCGGAGGCGTCCAGCGGGTACCAGACCGGGAAGGGCACGCCGAAGAAGCGCTGGCGCGAGATCAGCCAGTCCCCGTTGAGACCCTCGATCCAGTTCTCGTAGCGCGAGCGCATGAACGAGGGGTGCCAGGACATCTCCCGGCCGCGCTGGATCAGCACGTCACGGCGCTCGGCGTCCCGGCCGCCGTTGCGGATGTACCACTGGCGGGAGGTGACCACCTCGAGGGGCTTGTCGCCCTTCTCGTAGAAGTTCACGGGGTGCATGATCTTCTTCGGCTCGCCGTCCAGGTCCCCGGACTCGCGCAGCATGTCCACCACGGCCTTCTGCGCGGAGAACACCGTCTTGCCGGCCACCTCCGCGTAGCGCTCAGCGGGGGCGCCGTCCGCGATCCACTCGGGCTGCTCGGCCTGTAAGCGGCCGTCGCGCCCGATCAGGGCGCGGGTGGGCAGGTCCAGCTCACGCCACCAGGTGACGTCCGTGAGGTCGCCGAACGTGCAGATCATGGCGATGCCCGAGCCCTTGTCCGGCTTGGCCAGCGGGTGCGCCTTGACCTCCACCTCCACGTCGAACAGCGGGGAGCGCACCGTGGTGCCGAACAGGTGCTGGTAGCGCTCGTCGTCCGGGTGGGCCACCAGGGCCACGCACGCGGGCAGCAGCTCGGGGCGGGTGGTCTCGATGAAGACCTTCTCGCCGTCCGGGCGGTGGAACGAGACGCGGTGGTAGGCGCCCTCTCGCTCGCGGTCCTCCAGCTCTGCCTGGGCCACGGCGGTGCGGAAGGTCACGTCCCACATGGTGGGGGCCTCGGCCATGTAGGCGTTGCCGGCCTCGTAGTCCTTCAGGAACGCGAGCTGCGAGACCTTGCGGGAGTGGGCGTCGATGGTGCGGTAGGTGCGGTTCCAGTCCACGGACAGGCCCAGGGTGGAGAACAGGTGCTCGAACACCTTCTCGTCCTCCACGGCGAGCTCTTCGCACAGCTCGATGAAGTTCTGGCGGGAGACCACGTCCCAGTCCCGCTGGTTCTTGGCGGGCTTCTCCGGCGGCCGGTAGCCCTCGACGTACGGCCTGCCCGGCTCGCAGCGCACGCCGTAGTAGTTCTGCACGCGGCGCTCGGTGGGCAGGCCGTTGTCGTCCCAGCCCAGCGGGTAGAACACGTTCTTGCCGCTCATGCGCTGGTAGCGCGCGATCACGTCCGTCTGCGTGTAGGAGAACATGTGTCCCACGTGCAGGGAGCCGGACGCCGTGGGCGGGGGAGTGTCGATCGAGTACACGGACTCCCGGTCCGTGTCCTCGCGGAACGCGTAGGTCCCGTTCTCGCGCCACAGGGTGGCGTACTTCTCCTCCAGGCCCTCCAGTGCGGGCTTCTCGGGAACGGTCACCGCGGCAGTGGTCGCTGCGTGGTCAGGGGTCTCGGGCGTGTCTGTACCCGTCGTCTCATGTGCCATGCCGCCAGTCTCTCACGAGCGTTTCCACCCGCTCCAACCGCCGTACGACGACGCCGCCCGCTCGCCTGCGCGCCTCCGGGAGCGATCCGCGCGGGGTGGCTGGGGGCGTGGAGGCGGCGGGGGGCCGGGTCCGCGGAACCCGGCCCGGGCGGCGTCGTGCTCCGTAGACTCGGGGCCATGACTCAGAACACAGCATCGAGGTATCCCGCGCCGCACGCCCTGGGCGCGGGGAAAGTGGCCGTGGTCTCCGGGGCCTCCACGGGAATCGGGGAGGCCACGGTGCGGCGGCTGCGCGCGAGCGGGTGGACCGTGTACGCGGTGGCCCGCCGGGCCGAGCGGCTCGCGGCGCTCGCCGAGCAGACGGGCGCGGTGCCCGTGCCCACGGACGTGACCGAGCAGGGGCAGGTGGACGCGCTGCGGGACCGGGTGCTCGGGGAGCAGGGGACCGTGGACGCGGTGCTCAACATCTCCGGCGGGGCGCGCGGCACGGACTCCGTGCTGGACGCGGACGTGGCCGGCTGGCAGTGGATGTACGAGGTGAACGTGCTGGGCACCCTGCGGGTGACCCGTGCGTTCCTCCCGGCCCTGCGCGCGAACGGGGAGGGCACCGTGCTGAACCTCACGTCCCTGGCCGCGTGGCGCGCGTACGAGGGCGGCGCCGGGTACAACGCCGCCAAGCACGCCGAGCGCGCGATGACCGAGGCGCTGCGGCTGGAGGAGGCCGAGCACAACGTGCGGGTGGTCGAGATCGCGCCCGGTCTCGTGCGCACCCCGGAGTTCTCGCTCAACCGGCTGGACGGGGACGAGGAGCGGGCCGAGCAGGTCTACGCGGGGGTCGAGAAGCCGCTCACGGGCGAGGACGTGGCCGAGGTGTGCGCGTTCGCGGTGGAGCTGCCGCACCACGTGGACATCGACACCCTCACCCTCAAGCCCGTGGCCCAGGCTGCCGCGCACAAGGTGATTCGCACCACGCCCTGAGCGGGGGCGCCGTGCGCCCCGGCGGAGAGCGGGCACGGGGACCGGAAGCCCGCTTGCGACCGGCCGTTCGGGTGAATTAGGTTAGGCAAGCCTTATCAAATTCATTGCTCGAGGAGAGCCCATGTCCCGCGACTCGTCCCAGCCCCGCCCGCGTCAGCTCGACCGCCGCACCCTGCTCGGCTCAGGCCTTGCCCTCGCCTCCCTCGTGGGGCTCACGGCCTGCTCCACCGGTTCCCGGGACGGCGGCGGCTCCGGCGGCACTACGGGTGCCACGGCCTCCTCGACCCCCACCGACACCTTCCCGGTGACGGTGAAGCACGCCCTGGGCTCCACCACCGTGGAGAAGGCCCCCGAGCGCGTGGTCTGCGTGGGTGCCAGCAACACCCAGGACTTCGTGGCCGCGCTCGGTGTGGTCCCCGTGGGCATGACCAAGGTCGCGTGGGGCGGCAACGACAAGGGCTCCACCGACTGGTTCGACGCCAAGGTCTCCGAGCTGGGCGGGCAGAGCCCCCAGACCATGGACGAGTCCGACGGGATCAACTTCACGGACCTCGCCCAGCTCAGCCCGGACCTGATCATCGCGGTGAACTCCGGGGTGACCAAGGAGGAGTACGGGCGGCTCACCAAGATCGCCCCCGTGGTGGCCTACCCCACGGGCCCGTGGGTGAACTCGTGGCAGGACATGCAGCGGCTCACCGCGCAGGCCCTGGGGCGCGCGCAGGCCGGAGAGGACCTCGTGTCCCAGACCGAGAAGCTCATCCGCGAGCGCTCCGAGGACCTGGGCGGCGCCAAGGGCAAGACCTTCATCTACGGGGACGTCACCCAGTCCCTGGGCTTCTACGGCCCTTCGGACGGGCGCCCCCGCTTCCTCACCGAGCTGGGTCTGAGCCTGGCCCCGGTGGTGAAGGAGAACATCTCGGAGAAGGAGTTCTGGCGCGAGTGGCCCAAGGAGCGCGCGGACGAGCTGCGCAGCGACCTGTTCGTGGCCGCAGCGGAGGACGACGCCCAGGCCGAGACGTTCCGCACGGACTCCGTGCTCAAGACCATTCCCGCGATCGCGGCCGGCCACGGGCTGTTCCTCACGAGCAAGCAGGACGTGCTCTCGGGCTACTCGTCCTCCCCGCTGTCCCTGCCGCACGCCCTGGACACCCACGTCCCGGCGATCAAGAACGCGCTGGGGGCCTAGCCTCCGTGGCCCCGAGCAGCACCCCCGCGCCCGCCGACGCCCCGAGCCCCGTCCGCACGGACCACTTCGCCCGTGCGGACCACTTCGCCCGTGCGGGGCGCCCGGGGCGTCGGGCCGTGCCGTGGCTCGTGCTCGGCGTGCTGCTCGTGCTCTCGGTGCTCCTCTCGGTCTCGTGCGGCTCCCGCCCGATCGACCTCGGGAGCACGTGGCGGGTGGTGCCGAGCGTGTTCGGGGGTGACCCGGGCTCCGTTCCGGGCGTTCCCGCGCTCGACGGCGCCGTGGTGGAGTCCCGCGTGTGGCGCACCGCCGCCGGGCTGCTCACCGGGACCGCGCTCGCGGTTGCGGGGGCCCTGCTGCAGGGGGCCACGCGCAATCCGCTGGGGGACCCCGGGATCCTGGGGCTGACCGCGGGTGCCGCGTTCGCGGTGGTGCTCGGTGGGGCCGCATTCGGGCTCTCAGGGGTCACGCACCAGCTGTGGCTCGCGGCCCTCGGCTCCGCCGTGGCCATGGTCGCGATCTACGCCCTGGCCGCCGCGGCGCGCGGCGGGGCCCGGCCCGTGACCCTCGCGCTCACGGGTGCGGCCGTCTCCGCCGGGCTCACGGCGCTCACGAGCGCGATCCTGCTGAGCCACCAGGCCACCTTCGACACGTTCCGCCGCTGGCAGGTGGGGGAGCTGACCCGCCCGGACGGCACCTTCCTCGTCGCGGCAACCCCCGTGATTCTCGTCGGCCTCGTGCTGGGATGCTCGCTGGCCCGCTCCCTGGACACCCTCGTGCTCGGCGACGCGCTGGGCCGCGGCCTCGGCACCCACCCCGCCCTGACGCGCTCGCTCGCCGGGGTGGCCGTGGTGCTGCTCGCCGGGACCTCCACCGCACTCGTGGGCCCGCTCGTGTTCTGCGGCCTGCTGGTGCCACACGCGGTGCGCGTGCTCGTGGGCGTCTCCTACCGCAGGGTGCTCCCGGCATGTCTGTTTGCGGGCCCGTTCATCGTGCTGGTCTCGGACGTCGTTGCCCGGGTGCTCGTGCCGGACCGCGAGATCCAGGTGGGGATCGCCCTCGTCGTCATCGGCGCGCCCGCACTCGTGGCTGTGCTGCGCGGGAAGACGGTGAGCGCATGAGCGCCCCCACTGTCCCGGCCCCTCTCACTCCGGCGGCACCGTCCACCGGGACGCTCGCCGCCGTGCAGGCGGGCCGCACCCGGTCACGACGCCGCACGCGCCGCCTCACGCTCGGACTGCTCGCTGTGCTGCTCGTGGCCGCCTTCGCCCGGGTGGCACTGGGCAAGTACGTGGTGGCTGTGCCGGACCTGCTCGCGGTCCTGGCCCACGACTACACCGGACCCGCCGACTACATCGTGTGGCAGATCACCCTGCCGCGCACCGTGCTGGGGATCCTCACCGGCATGGCGTTCGGCCTCGCGGGCCACCTGTTCCAGCGCGTGCTGCGCAACCCCCTGGCGTCACCGGACATCATGGGCGTCTCCTCCGGGGCGGGGCTCGGCGCCGTGGTGGCCATCACCGTCTTCGGCCTCTCCGGGCCGGCCGTGACGCTGAGCTCCCTCGTGGGCGGGATCGGCCTCATGGCCGCGGTGGTGCTCGCGGCGGGCGGCACGCACGCCAACATCGGCAAGCTCGTGCTCACCGGAGTGGCCGGCGGCGCGCTCACCGGTGGTGCCATCAACGCCGTGCTCACGCGCGCGGACATCTACGCCGCGCAGGACGCCATGCAGTGGCTCACCGGCTCCCTGAACGCCGCCTCCTGGGAGGACATCGCCCGCGTGGCGGTGTGCCTGCTCGTGCTGCTGCCCGTGTGCGCGTGGCTCGCCCCGTCCGTGGACGCCCTCGGCACCGGGGACGCGCTCGCGGCCGGTCTGGGCGTGAGGGTGCAGGGCGTGCGGATCACCGCCCTCGCGCTCGCCGTGGTGCTCGTGGCCGTGGCGGCCTCCACCGTGGGCCCCGTGGCGTTCGTCTCGTTCATGGCCGCGCCCATTGCCCGGGGGCTGGGCGGGGGAGCGGGCCACGCCCACCACGCCGCCCTCGTGGGCGCGGTGCTCATGGTGGTCTCGGACTACGTGGCGGCCGAGGCCATTCCGGACCTCGCCCTGCCCGTGGGCGTGGTCACCGCCGCGGCGGGAGCGCCCGTGCTGCTGTGGCTGCTCATCGGACGCGGAAAGGCGGAGGCATGACCACCGACGACAAGGACCGGGACACCGTGACCGAGAACTCCCCACGCACCACCGCGACCCCGCACGCACCGGACGGTCCCGCGCGGGCCGGGTGGGCGGCGTCGTCGCCCGAGATGTCCGTGCGGCACCTGGAGGTGGGCTACGGCGGGGCCCCCGTGCTGCGGGACGTGAGCGTCACGTTCCCGGCGGGGCGGGTCACCGCGCTCGTGGGCGCGAACGGCTGCGGGAAGTCCACGCTGCTCAAGACCTGCGCGCGGCAGCTCACTCCAGCCTCCGGTGAGGTCCTGGTGGGGGGAGAGGACGTGCGCGGCTGGCACCGCACGCGCTTCGCCCGCACCGTGGGCTTCCTGCCGCAGGACCCGGTGGCACCGGAGGGCGTGAGCGTGCGGGAGCTCGTCTCCCGGGGCCGCCACCCCCACCGCGGGGCGTTCGGCCGCTGGCGCGCCCAGGACGACGCCGCCGTGGCCGAGGCGCTCGAGCTCACCGGCCTGCGCGAGCTGGTGGACCGGCAGGTCACCGACCTCTCCGGCGGGCAGCGCCAGCGCGTGTGGATCGCGCTCGCCCTGGCCCAGCAGACGGACGTGCTGCTGCTGGACGAGCCCACCACCTACCTGGACATCGCCCGGCAGGTGGAGATCCTGGACATCCTGGGGCAGCTGCAGCGTGCGCGGGGGATCACCCTGGTGATGGTGCTGCACGAGCTGTCCCTGGCCGCGCGCTGCGCGGACGTGCTCGTGGCCCTCAAGGACGGGGTGGTGGTGGCCCAGGGCACCGCCGCCGAGGTGATGACCGACGCCACGGTGGGCCACGTGTTCGACATGCGCGCCCGCGTGCTGCACGACCGCGTGACCGACGCGCGCGTGGTCATCCCCCTCTCCACGGGCGCTGCGCGCCCCGGCGCATCGGACGGATCCCCGGTGGCGTCGCAGCCCGGACCCGTGCCGGTGCCCTCCGCCCCGTGCGCCGACGCACCCCCGGGGCGGACCCCGGAAGCACCGTCCCCCATCCGAGCCGACGACCACGAGGTGTCCTCATGACCCAGCTGGCGTGCGTGAACGCCACGGTGACAGCGCGCGAGATGCTCAGCGAGCACCTGGTGCGGGTGCGTGTGGCGGGAGAGGCCCTGCGGGAGCTGCCGTGGGGCGCCCAGGGCCCCGGTCCGCGCGCGGACTCCTACATCAAGGTGCTGATCCCGCCCACCCGCGGCGGCTCCGTGGCCGTGGACGTCTCCGACATGGCCCGGTGGCGCCGCGAGTTCATGGCCGCCCCGCCCGAGAGCTCCGGCTGGATGCGCACGTACACCGTGCGCGACGCCGCCACAGTGGACCTCGCGGGGACCACCGTCCCCGAGCTGGCCATCGACGTGGTGCTCCACGAGGACCCCGAGCACGGGATGGGCCCGGGAGCCGCGTGGGGAGACACCGTGCGGGAGGGGGACACCGCCCAGCTGCTCGTGCCCGCTGGGGACGGATCGTGGTGGGCCGCGTGGGACGAGCGCCGTGCGGCCGGCCAGGACGTGGTGGTCGCCGGGGACGAGACCGCGCTTCCCGCGATCTCCGCGATCGTGGACGGCATCGAGCAGGGGGTGCGGGTCAACCACCCCGCGGACACCCCCTACGTTCCCCCGCGCACCGTCACGGTGGCCGTGGAGGTCCCCGCTGAGGGCGACGCCGTGGCGGCCGCCGGTCCGCGCGCGCTGGCCCGTGCGGCGTCGTCCGCGGACGGCACCGAGCTGGACGTGGTCCTGGAGGGCGGCACCGAGCTGCGCTGGACGTGGCTGCCGCGCGGGGCGCGCGACCGCAACCTGGAGCTGGAGCTGTGGCTGTGGGAGCGGCTCTCGGAGCACGCCCGCAGGCACTGGGCCGCGGGGCACACCGAGCTGTCCTGGTGGCAGGACGAGAGCGAGTTCGTGTGGAACACGGCGCGCTCCGAGGGGCGGGGGACCTACTGGTTCCTGGCCGCGGAGTCCTCCGCCGTGAAGTCCATGCGCCGGATGTGCGTGAGCGGCGGGGTGCCCAAGACGGACATCTCCTTCATGGGCTACTGGAAGCAGGGCACCGCCACCGAGTGAGGCACCGCCGCGGGCCCGTGTGACGCCCGTGTGACAGCCCGGGCAGTGTGAGCGGGGACCGTGCGTAGCATGGCGTGTTCCCGTTCCCACCGCCGCGCCAGGAGAGCCCCGCCCATGACCTACCCCCTCGGACTGAACCTGTCCGGCCGGAGAGTGCTCGTGGTGGGCGGCGGGCCCGTGGCGGCCCGGCGCGTGCCCCCGCTGCTCGCGGAGGGCGCGGCCGTGGAGCTGGTGGCCCCGCGGGTGGAGCCGGGCCTGGCCGAGCTGGCGGAGTCCGGGGCCCTCGTGTGGCACCGGCGCGGGTTCCTCCCGGAGGACGTCACCGGAGCGTGGCTCGTGCTCGCCCACACCGACTCTGCCGAGGTGCAGGGGCTAGTGCACCGCACGGCGGAGGAGCAGCGGGTCTTCTGCGTCACGGGCGGCGACGCCGCGGCGTCCAGCGCGTGGGTCCCGGGCGTGGCGCGCGCCCACGGGGTCACTGTGGCGGTCAACGCGGGTGCGGATCCCCGGCGCGCGAAGGCCGTCACCGCGTGGCTGGCCGCGCGGCTGGAGACGGGGGAGATCCCCGTGGCCCCGCAGCGCCCCGGTGCCCCCGGCACTGAAGGTGCGCAGGCTCCCGGCACGGTGGCCCTCGTGGGCGGCGGGCCGGGCGATCCCGGTCTGCTCACCGTGCGGGGGCGCCACCTCCTGGCGGGGGCGGACGTGGTGGTCGCGGACCGGCTCGGACCCACGGACCTGCTGCCGGGGCTGGCGGAGCACGCCGAGATCATCGACGTGGGCAAGCGCGCCGGGTACCACCGGGTCACCCAGGACCGCATCAACGAGACCCTCGTGGCGCAGGCCCGTGCCGGGCTGCGTGTCGTGCGGCTCAAGGGCGGAGACCCGTACGTGTTCGGCCGCGGTGGGGAAGAAGTGGAGTTCTGCCACGCCCACGGCATCGCCACGGAGGTGGTCCCGGGAGTCACCTCCGCGATCTCCGTGCCCGCTGCCGCCGGGATCCCCGTGACGCACCGGGACATGGCCCACGGCTTCACGGTCATCACCGCCCACGAGGAGCTGCGCCACATCCCGTACCGAGAGGGGCACACGCTGATCCTCATGATGGGAGTGCGCGGACTCGCCCGGAACAGCGCCACGCTGCTGGCCGCGGGCTACCCCGAGGACACCCCCGTGGCGGTGGTCGAACGCGGGTGGACCCCCACCCAGCGCACCACGGTGGGGGAGCTGGCCACCATTGCGGCGATCGCCGCCGAGCGCGGTGTGAAGGCCCCGGCCGTGATCCTCGTGGGGCGGGTGGCGGCGCTGGGGAGGGAGTGAACGGCGGGAGGGCTCGACGGCGCATGGTGCGGCGGTTGCCGTTCCGTGGCGGTGCGACACGAAAGATTTTTCGTGACTCAGTTCATACTTTTGGCTCTGTGGAGGGTTTTCTGGGGCTACTCTCAGCTCACTGCTACTTCCAATGACGGGAGCCCCCCCATGTCCGAGCAGTTTTACGGCGCTACCCCCTGCGCCTTTCAAAGTCCAGGATCGTCCCCACGATCATCTTTTGCTCGTGTCTGGGCCAGCCGCCCGGCACGGGCGGTCACCGCGCTGTCGGTGGCAGCCACGTTGGCGTTGGCCAGTGCCGGGCCGGCCGCGGCGGTGATGGTTCCCACCGCGGTTCCGGCGGCGTCGTCGGGTGCCCAGTCCACGACCGGTAAGCTCGGTGCCCGTCCGGGTGCGACTCGGTTGCCGGTGAGCATCACCGAGTCGGTGAACGCCTCGGTCGATGTGGGAACCGGCAACGTGATGCTCTCCATCGCCGGGTTGCCGGTCTCCGGGGTGGGGGCGGGGGGTTGGTGAACAACTCGCAGTCCCCGAACCATTCCGAGTCTTCTGCGCTGCCGCAGGGCTTTGAGCTCACCGCGGGCAGCTCCGGGTCTTTGACCACGGTGGACGGTGGGATGCTCTACACCGGTGGGGACGGGTTCTCCGCGAAGTTCACGGCCTCCGGTACGGCGTTCACCCCGCCGAAGGGTGTGAAGGCTGACCTGGTGAAGACCTCCTCCGGATACACCCTGACCTCGCGGACCACCGCGCAGGTCTCCACGTTCAACGCTGACGGGCTGCTGACCTCGGTGGCGGACCGCAACGGGAACAAGACCACTTACGCCTACACCAACGGGGTGCTCTCCAAGGTCACCGGGTACTCCGGACCGGCCGGGGCGCGCACGGCGACGATCACCACCAGCGCCAGCGAGGTGAAGGTTTCCCAGACCTCGGGGACCGAGACGCGGGCGGTGGTGTTCGAGAAGGACGCGAAGAACAACCTCACCGCGTTCACCGACGCCAAGGGTCAGCGCACCACCTTCGAGTCCGTGGAGGGGCAGGTCCGCAAGGTCACCTCCCCAGAAGGCCACACCACTGAGTTCACTTACGACGACACGAACCGGCTGACCACGCTGAGTCGGGTGGCCGGGGACGGGCAGAACGCGGTCACCCGCCTGGCTTACGCCTCGGACACCCAGACCCTGGTGGCGGGCCCGAACACGGACCAGTCCCAGCCGGTGGGATCGGTACCCCGTTCCACGTTCACCCTGGATGCCTCCGATCACGTCACCAAGGCGTCGGACCCGGTGGGGCGGTCCAAGGACGCGTCCTACACCGCGGACTTCGACATCGCCTCGACCACCTCCGGGTCCGGGGCCAGTGCGGGCACCACCACGAACACGTTCGGGGCCAATTCGGGCCAGTCGTTGACCAAGTCCACCTCACCGACCGGGGCGGCGTCCTCGTTGGAGTACGGGAACACGGCCTCGGCCACGAAGTACCTGCCGACCGCGGGTACGGACCCTGCGGGGAACAAGTCCACCTACACCTACAACGGTGCGGGGAACATGCTCTCCTCCGCCCAGGCCGGTGGGACACCGGCTGCGGTGACGTACAACGCCGACGGGACCGTGGCCACCGCGACGGCTCCGGGTAACGGGACCAACTCCACGAAGTACACCTACGACGGCAACAAGCAGCTGACCAAGATCACCCCGGTCACCGGCACCACCCTGGGCGCCCAGGCGTTGACGTATGACGTGTGGGGGCGTACGGCGAGCATCACCGACGGCCGCGGCAACAAGATCAGCTACACCTACGACAGGATGGGACGGGTCACCAAGGAGTCGTATTCGGACGGGACACCGGCGGTGTCCTACACCTACGACGCGGACGGGCACCAGACCAAGCGTGTGGACGGGTCCGGGACCACCACCATGGGCTTCGACGAGCTGGGGCGGCTGACCACGCGCGGGCACTCCGCAGCCGGGGAGGAAGTCACCTACGGCTACGACAAGGCCTCGAACCTGACCTCGGTCAGCGACAAGCGCGGGACCACCACCTACGACTTCGACGCCTCGGGCACCCCGACGACGATCTGGTACGAGTCCGGTGGTCAGAAGAAGCGTGCGGACATGGCCACCGATGACCGGGGTCGGCGCACGGACATCTGGATGGAAACCCCCGGCGGGGACCACACGAAGTGGGCCGCACACCAGCACACCGACTACGACAAGTCCGGGCGCATCGCCCGCACAGTGGCCAAGGTCGGCAACGGTGAGACCACGAACACCACGGTGCAGGACAAGACCTACTGCTACACCGCCGGGACCACCCCGGCCGGCGGGTGCACTGCCGGGGCGGGTTCGGACCGGGCGAAAATCCAGTGGGTGAAGGACGCGGTGGATTCCTCGGCCACGGTGTTCACCTACGACACCAAGGGCCAGGTCACCAAGGCCGTACGCACCGGGGGCACTGACCCCAGGACCTACACCTACACCTACGACGCGCGCGGCAACCGGCTGACCTCTGCGAAGACCGAGGGCTACCAGGCCACGAACCTGACGTTCAACGCGGCGAACGAGATCACCAACCCCGCGTACGCCTACGACGCGTCCGGGAACATGACCAAGGACATCGGCGGCACGTTCACCTACAACGCCGCCGGGCAGATGACGACCCACACCCGTGAGCAGGGCACGTTCACCTACACCTACGCCGGCGGGTCCCAGTCGGAGCTGATCAAGCAGAAGACCACCCGCGGGAACTACGAGTACGGCTACGGGCGCACCAACCAGTTCGGGCTGCCCGTGGTCGAGCAGGTGAGCTTGAACGGGAAGACCGCGCACCTGGAGAACGACCCGGTGACCGGGCAGCCGCTGATGCTGCGCACCGCCGAGGGCGTGCAGAGCCTCTACGTCTACGACGGGATCGGGAACCCGGAAGCATTGGTCACCAACCAGGACTCCACCACCTTCGCCTACGACTACGACCCGTACGGGGTGCCGGCGCTGAACGACGAGAACGGTGAGGGAGACCCGGTGAACCCGTTCCAGTTCAAGGGTGGTATCCACGACCGGTCCACGAACTGGGTGAAGTTCGGGTACCGGTGGTACTCCGTGGGCACCGGACGCTTCACCCAACGCGACACCCTCGACGCGCCCCTGGACCCGGCGAACGCCAACCGGTACACCTTCGCCGGGAACGACCCCATCAACTACTCCGACCCCCTGGGGATGGAAGTCACAAAGGGTGATATTTTTTCCGCTGTTGCTGGGGCCGCTGTTGGTGGAGCGTTGGACGGCGTTTTGAGCCCCGTAGTGGGCGGTGCAATTGCAGGCTGCCTGGGCGGGGCAGGAGGGTCCTGGCTCGACGGCGAAGACGCGGCAAACGGTTGCATGGAAGGTGCCCTGCTTGGTGGTGCCTCTGGAGGCGCTGGCAAGCTGGGTATGGTGGCTGGAAAAGCAATTCGCGGCGGTGGGGGCAAACATGTTGCAGACTAATAGAAGTAGATTCTATCAGCTTATTGCCCTGGGGGCTTACTTGGTTTTAGGGTTTGTCTCCGGGGCGGCATGCGCAATTTTATTTTCGATGGCCACATCAGGTGAGCCCCCGTGGAGGTCATACGGACTGTTTCACGAAATATCACTCTATATTTTCTTCGGAGTGTATTTGATGTTTATAATCGTTTTCGTTATAAAAAAACATGGCAAGAAAACAAAGCGTCATGATTTAACCAATCCTCGAAGTTGAAATTTAAGTTCACCTAATACTTAAGGCAAGAACATCTGGATTACAGAAAATAACCAATGCTTCCTTCTTCGCCTACGACTACGACCCGTACGGGGTGCCGGCGCTGAACGACGAGAACGGTGAGGGAGACCCGGTGAACCCGTTCCAGTTCAAGGGTGGTATCCACGACCGGTCCACGAACTGGGTGAAGTTCGGGTACCGGTGGTACTCCGTGGGCACCGGACGCTTCACCCAACGCGACACCCTCGACGCGCCCCTGGACCCGGCGAACGCCAACCGGTACACCTTCGCCGGGAACGACCCCATCAACTACTCCGACCCCCTGGGTTTAGCTTCGCGTGAAGAGGCAGTTGGTCAACTACTTGGTGCTGGAGTTGCTGGGTTATTCACACTTGTAGGGGCAACAGGAGGTCCCGGTGGTGCCCTTGCTGGTGCTGCTATCGGAGGGTGTCTCGGGGACATGGTAGATGAATCGGCAACCGCAGCTCTGGAGGGCACAGAGGATGAGGTCGGAGTGGATGACTTGGCGCTGAGATGCGCCGTGGGTGCCGCGAGTGGAAGTCTTTTCGGTTGATATGTTAAAGATTACTACCAAACAAACAAGAAAACTGATAATATTGTGGGCTGTTTTGATGTCCGCAATATTTTTGGCGGTAACAATAACAACAGGAATTCCAACTTCCGTGGGATTGATTATGACAGCAACCCCAATTTTGATTTCCGCCGTTCTGATTATTTTATCGCGTCCTAAAAAAGTAAGAAGCTCTAGGGGGTACGAATTTAAGACAGAGGGCGCTTCAATAAGTTCAAAGACCTGTTTTAATATTGATTTTAACGAATTAAAGGAACGGGTCGCTCTTCTGGAATCGCCGAAATACACCGTACGACAAGTGGGCGAAAAAAGTTTTGATATCTCACGACGTCTAAATATAAGTACTTGGGGCTCGAAGATATTTATAAGTCTCACGCCTATCGCTCCACAGCAAACGCAAGTAGCAATTTCGTCCGAACCGAAGCTTAGCGCGCAGATATACGATTGGGGTCAAGGTAAGCGAGACATTGAAGACATTTTTTCTAAATTAGAATCCTTACCTGGTCAAACTAAATAGATTGAACTTCACGCTGGCCCCGTGCGATTTCGTGCGGGGCCAGCCATTTGTTGTGATCGCTTTGCTGTGTGTCATTGTATTAATAATATTTGCATTGGTTATTGGTTATTGGTTATTGGTTATTGGTTATTGGTTATTGGTTGCTGGGATTGCTTTTTAAAAAATGAGTTGCGGACAGATCCCCCAGACTGGTTCACACTGATACCCATTGAAGATGAGAAGGTTTCTACCGCGATCGGTTCCTCCTGCCGAGTGAGAAAGTTTTATGCCCTCACGGGATCGTCCGGATTTGCCGGGTGGTAATAAACAACCGGCCAATTTGACGGCGCGGGCCTTGCCCGGATTATGTAACCCTGGATTGTCAGCACCAGCACATTTACTGCTACACCGGCGCCCTGCGCCACAACCACGCGTGGTTACGCACGGCGAGCGCTGGGCGTGGCCCGCCTGCCGGAGGCGGGGCAGTGGGCAAGCGAGGCCGGCCTTCCCCAACGGTAAGGCGCACTGTGCCGGGACTCGCGGCGGGTAGCTGGAGCGCGTACCTTGCGATTTGCATCCAAAAATTTGAGATGATCCAAGCAACTGGCCAGGGGTAGGATTTAGGTGCTGGCCCCCAATTTGGCGGAAAGTCGCTTGCCCGTTGGGGCTCACTCTCGGGCCCTAGTAGATTGAGATCATCCGGCGGTACCGGTTGCCCTCTATCAAACACAGCAGTATCTGGAAAATACCCAATCGAATCGAGGAGAAATGACAAAAAGAAAATAACAACGAGGAAAGTAAAACCTTAAAATTTTCCGAAGGGAGAGATTGCGTTACGATGGCTGTAAACCCATTTAAGGCGACTCAAAACAACAGCAATCAAGAAAACTATGAGGTGGCTCCCATGACGACAGCGGCGGGTCGGATGTGGTCGACGTTGTTCGCTGCTTCTCGGCCGCGCGGATACGGATCACTGAGGCATTGCTGATCCCACATTCCTCGGAGGTCTGGGCGATGCTGTACCCGTCGCGGTACATCTGGACGATGCGCGCTTCTCGGCGGTGATCTTCTGCCACCGGTTCCGGGTGCGGTCCCACTCGCGCCGCGTCTCGGTGGTCCATCCGCGGGTGTCTCCGATCCAGACATCCGGCTCGGGTTGTCCGGAGGCATTGAAGCCCTGGCGGGTCATGCCCAGCAGCTCCGCGGCTTCGATGACGCCGTGGAGGCGGGAACCGTGTGGGATAGAATCAGGCATTGCATCGTCCTTTCGGTGCCGCCCCCGGCCTCCTGTCCTGGCACCTATTGCCAGATGGTCGGGGGCATTTCCTTGCCCAGGTGCCAGGTGGTGGAGGCGTTCGTTGTGGAGGACCCGGTCCATTGTGGTCTCAGCGACGGAGTGCCCGTTCGTGGGCCATTGGTGGCCGCCTCCGAACGCCCGCGGCGCACTTCGCAGAGGACCGCCTGACGCCGGCGCCGCGCGCGGTACAATGGCCGAGTGCGCCCCGTGCGCACGGGCGCTGATCCGGCCATCACCGGGGAGCCCCTCCGGAAGAACGGAACCCCGCGGGGATCTCAGTAGAACCGGACGACTCGGGCCCGTGACAGCCCCCAACGAGCGGCTCGCGGCGTCGTCGGCATCCCCGGCGGCGTGGCGGACAAGCGAGGTGGTACCGCGCCACCGGCGCCCCGTGCGCCCGAGCGTCCTCGCATCCTGACCCGTCACACCCTCAGGATGGAGCACCGTGAGCGACTCATTCGTGTACCCCAAGGCGAGCACCGACCCCGAAGCCCGGGGTGTGCCCTCCGCACCGCGCCTGCCCGCGATCGAGGAGCGCGTGCTCGACTACTGGAAGCGGGACGACACCTTCCAGGCGAGCATCGACCAGCGCGAGCGCGGTGAGCGCGGCTCCAACGAGTTCGTGTTCTACGACGGCCCTCCCTTCGCCAACGGCCTGCCGCACTACGGCCACCTGCTCACCGGCTACGTCAAGGACCTTGTGGCCCGCTACCAGACGCAGCAGGGCCGCCGCGTGGAGCGCCGCTTCGGGTGGGACACCCACGGTCTGCCCGCCGAGCTCGAGGCCATGAAGCAGCTGGGGATGACGGACAAGCAGGACATCGAGGCCATGGGCATCGACACGTTCAACGACGCCTGCCGCGCCTCCGTGCTGAAGTACGCCTCCGAGTGGCAGGACTACGTGACCCGCCAGGCCCGCTGGGTGGACTTCGACAACGACTACAAGACGCTGAACCCCGAGTACATGGAGTCCGTGATCGGCGCGTTCAAGGCCCTGGACGACAAGGGCCTCGTCTACTCCGGCTACCGGGTGCTCCCGTACTGCTGGAAGGACGAGACGCCGCTGTCCAACCACGAGCTGCGCATGGACGACGACGTCTACCAGATGCGCCAGGACACCTCCGTGACCGTGGCGTTCCGGCTCTCCGAGGACACCTCGTGGGCCGCGCACCCGGAGGTCGCCGCCGAGCTCGCGGGCGCGGAGGCCATCGCGTGGACCACCACGCCCTGGACCCTGCCCACCAACGAGGCGCTCGCGGTGGGCCCCGCCATCGACTACGTGCTGGTGCCCGGTGCCGGGGAGCTGGCCGGGCGCCGCTTCCTCGTGGCCGCGGAACTCGCCGGGGGCTACGCCAAGGACCTGGGCTACGGCGACGCCGAGGACCCGGCCACCGCCGTGCGCGAGGCCGTGAGCGCGCACTACACGGGTGCCCAGCTCGCAGGCATCCGCTACGCCCCGCTGTGGAACTACTTCACGGACGACGAGCGCTTCGGCACGGGCCGGGCGTGGCAGATCCTCGTGGCGGACTACGTGACCACCACGGACGGCACGGGCATCGTGCACCAGGCGCCGGCCTACGGCGAGGACGACCAGCTGGTGTGCGCCGAGCACGAGATCCCCGTGGTGCTCTCCGTGGACGAGGGCGGACGCTTCTACGACCTCTTCGCGGACGAGACCCTCGCGGCGGGCGCCCCGCTCGCGGAGCTCGCCGGGCACAACGTCTTCGACAAGGAGGTGGCCCGCACCGTCATCCGGGACCTGCGGGCCCGCGGCGCCCTGCTGCGCGAGGCCTCCTACGAGCACTCCTACCCGCACTGCTGGCGGTGCCGGAACCCCCTGATCTACCGTGCCGTGTCCTCGTGGTTCGTGAGCGTGACCGCGATCAAGGACCGCATGGTGGAGCTGAACCAGCAGATCAACTGGATCCCGGGCAACGTGAAGGACGGCCAGTTCGGCAAGTGGCTGGAGAACGCCCGTGACTGGTCCATCTCCCGCAACCGCTACTGGGGCTCGCCCATCCCGGTGTGGGAGTCCAGCGACCCCAACCACCCGCGCCGCGACGTCTACGGATCCCTCGCGGAGATCGAGGCGGACTTCGGGCGGCTGCCGCGCAACGCCGAGGGCGAGGTGGACCTGCACCGCCCCTGGATCGACGAGCTGACCCGCCCCAACCCGGACGACCCCACGGGCCGGTCCGTGATGCGTCGCGTGCCCGAGGTGCTGGACGTGTGGTTCGACTCCGGGTCCATGCCCTACGCCCAGGTGCACTACCCCATGGAGAACCGGGAGTGGTTCGAGACCCACAATCCCGGTGACTTCATCGTGGAGTACATCGGCCAGACCCGCGGCTGGTTCTACACGCTGCACATCCTGGCCACCGCCCTGTTCGACCGCCCGGCGTTCCGCAACGTGATCTCCCACGGGATCGTGCTGGGCTCGGACGGGCAGAAGATGTCCAAGTCCCTGCGCAACTACCCGGACGTCAACGAGGTCCTGGACCGGGACGGCTCGGACGCCATGCGCTGGTTCCTGATGTCCTCGCCCATCCTGCGCGGCGGGAACCTGGTGGTCACCGAGCAGGGCATCCGCGACGGCGTGCGGCAGATGATCCTGCCGCTGTGGAACGTCTACCACTTCTTCGGGCTCTACACGAACGCCGCCCGCGGGGGAGCGGGCTACGACGCCCAGCTGCGCCACGACGCCGAGCACGTGATGGACCGCTACCTCCTGGCCGAGACGGGTGCGCTCGTCACGGACACGAAGCGGGCCTTCGACGAGTACGACATCTGGGCCGCGGCCGAGCGGCTGCGCGGCTACATGGACACCCTCACCAACTGGTACGTGCGGCGTTCACGCGAGCGCTTCTTCGCCGAGGACACCCAGGCGTTCGACGTGCTCTACACGTGCCTGGAGACCGTGTGCCGCGTGAGCGCACCCCTGCTCCCGCTGGTCTCCGAGGAGATCTGGCGCGGACTCACGGGCGGGCGCTCCGTGCACCTCACCGACTGGCCGGACGCCTCCCTCTTCCCCCGGGACGAGGCCCTGCTCTCCGCCATGGAGCGCACCCGTGCCATCTGCTCCGCGGGCTCGGGCCTGCGCAAGGCCCACAGCCTGCGCGTGCGCCAGCCGCTCGCGGGCATGACCGTGGCTGTGCCCGGCGCCGCCGCGCTCGCGGGCACGTTCGAGGAGATCGTCGCGGACGAGCTCAACCTCAAGTCCGTCACGCTGGTGGACGCGGACGAGGTCTCCGCGGCGGACTACGGCATCTCCCAGGAGCTGAAGGTCAACGCCCGCGCCGCGGGACCGCGCCTGGGCAAGCAGGTGCAGCAGGTCATCCGGGCCACGAAGTCCGGTGACTGGTCCGTCACCGGGGACGGCGGCGTCGTCGCCGGCTCGGTGCCCCTGGAGGAGGGCGAGTACGAGCTCGTCACGGTGGTCGACGACGCCGCGGCGTCCTCCGCGCGCGCCGTCACCGTGCTGCCCGGGGGCGGCTTCCTGGTCCTGGACACCGAGCTCACCCCCGAGCTGAAGGCGGAGGGCACCGCGCGGGACGTGGTCCGTGCCATTCAGCAGGCCCGCAAGGACGCCGGGCTCGTGGTCTCGGACCGCATCCGCACGGTGCTCCGCGCGGACGCCGAGACGCTGGCCGCCGTGGCCGCGCACCGGGAGCTCGTGCAGGGGGAGACCCTCACGCGTGAGCTGGAGCTGGTGGAGGCCACGGACCTGGACGTCACCGTGGAGGTGGTGGACGCGTGAGCCAGAACGCCGAGCACGAGAACTTCGCGTCCGTGGAGGAGATCTACCAGCACCTGCTGGCGCGGGCGCCCGAGCACAGGATGGCGCCGCGCCTGGATGCGATGCAGCTCGCGGTCTCCGCGCTGGGGGACCCGCACCGCAGCGCCCCCGTGGTGCAGGTGACCGGGACCAACGGCAAGACCTCCACGGCACGCATGGTCGAGTCCCTTCTCCTCGCGCACGACCTGCGCGTGGGCCGGTACACCAGCCCGCACCTGGAGCGCGTGACCGAGCGGATCAGCATTGACGGCGAGCCCGTTCCGGACGAGACGTTCGTGCGGATCTACGGGGAGATCGCCCCGTACCTGGACCTCGTGGACCGCCACCTGGAGGCCGACGGCGCGCCGCGGCTCACGTACTTCGAGATCCTCACGGTCCTGGCGTTCGCCGTCTTCGCGGACGAGCCCGTGGACGTGATGGTCCTGGAGGTGGGCATCGGCGGGGCGTGGGACGCCACCACCGTGGCGGACGCCGCGGTCTCCGTGGTCACGCCCGTGGACCTGGACCACACGGACATCCTGGGGGACACCGTGGCGGAGATCGCCCGGGAGAAGGCCGGGATCGTCAAGCCCGAGGGCTTCCTGGTGAGCTCCGCCCAGCAGCCCGAGGCCGCCCAGGTGCTCCTGGACCGTGCCCGCGAGCTGGGGGTCCCGTTCCGCTTCGAGGGCGTGGAGTTCTCGGTGACCGCCCGCACCACCGCGGTGGGCGGGCAGGTCATCACGGTGCAGGGACTCGCGGCGGAGTACCCGGACCTCATGCTGCCCCTGTTCGGTGCCCACCAGGCCCAGAACGCCGCGGTCGCGATTGCGGCCGCGGAGGCCCTGCTGGGCGGTGGCGAGAAGCCCCTGAACCCCGAGCTCGTGTCCCAGGGCCTCGGCGCGGTGTCCTCCCCGGGCCGCCTGGAACTGGCCCGCACGGCCCCGCCCGTCATCCTGGACGCCGCGCACAACCCGCACGGGCTGCTGGCCTCGGCGGCGGCGGTGGGCGAGGCGTTCACGTTCACCAAGCTCAACCTGGTGGTGGGCGTGCTGCGGGAGAAGGACGTGGAGGCCATGTTCCGCGTGCTCGCGGACGAGTACCACGAGTTCGACCTGGAACTGTGGTGCACCGCCTCCCACTCCCCGCGCGCGGTGGCCCCGGACGAGCTCGCAGACATCGCCGTGGACATGGGCTTCGACGAGGACGCCGTGCACGTGGCCGAACGGCTCGACGACGCCTGCGCCGCGGCCATCCAGGACGCCGCGGCCCGCGAGCAGTTCGACGGCGCGGTGCTCGTCACCGGGTCCATCACCGTGGTGGGAGAAGCCCGTGTGCTGCTCGGACTCTGACCCCCTGCCCGCCTCCCCGGAAGGAGCAGCATGGCCCGCATGACCAAGGCCCAGCGCGAATGGCGCCCGAACCAGCCCAAGAAGCAGCGCTCGGTCAGGACGATGTTCGCCTCCAGTGTGCTGAGCATCGAGGCGTTCATCGTGTTCTTCGCCGCGCTGGGCGCCTACGGGCTCCTGGCCCGGGACTGGAGCACGGCCCACAAGCTGTGGCTGCTCGGCGGCTCCGTGGTGCTCGCGGCACTGTTCATCCTGCTGTGCGGGATGCTGCGCAGGCCGTGGGGCTACGCCGCCGGATGGGTGCTGCAGCTCGTGCTGATCGCCACCGGCTTCGTGGTGCCCGCGATGTTCGTGATCGGCGCGCTGTGCGCCCTGGCCTGGTGGTACGCCGTGGTCAAGGGCGGGCGGATGGACCGTGAGAACGTGCGGCGTGCGCAGGAGCAGGCCCGCTGGGAAGCCGAGGGCCCGCTCACCTGAGTGCCCGCGCCGCCGGACGCGCCGCCCGTTCTCGCACGGGCGGCCGCGTTCGTTAGGCTCGGTCCGGAAACCGCACGCGTCCCGGCCCCGCCGCCGGACGGGCACCGTACGAATGTCAAGGAGATTCCATGTCGCAGCGCACCCTCGTCCTCGTCAAGCCGGACGGCGTCCAGCGCGGTCTCACGGGTCAGATCCTGGCCCGCATCGAGGCCAAGGGCTACACCCTGTCCCAGCTCAAGCTCGTGAATGCCAGCCGTGAGGTCCTGGAGCAGCACTACGCGGAGCACCAGGGCAAGCCGTTCTTCGAGCCGCTCGTGCAGTTCATGCTGTCCGGGCCCGTGGTGGCCGCGGTCGTCGAGGGCGACCGCGTGATCGAGGGCTTCCGCATCCTTGCCGGCGCCACCGAGCCCACCACGGCCGCGCCCGGCACCATCCGCGGGGACCTCGGCCGTGACTGGGGCGAGAAGGTCCAGAAGAACCTCGTGCACGGCTCCGACTCCCCGGAGTCCGCCGAGCGCGAGATCGGCATCTGGTTCGGCTGAGCCCCACGGGCCGGGCCGTGTGGAGCGCACCACGCGCCCGGCGGCCCGGCACAGGTGGGAGAACGACGACGGGGCGGCACCTTCGCGAAGGTGCCGCCCCGTCGTCGTGCGCGGACCGGGAGTGCGGGCCGCACCGGGCGTCAGGAGAAGATGACGGTGGAGAAGCGCACGGCAATGACACCGAAGACGACCACGAGCACGGCGATGCCGATGAGCCACGCCCAGGCCGCGGAGCCGGCCCCCGGTCCACCGGAACCCATGACGCCCGCGCGGCGCAGGCGGGCCGTGGTGTGGGTCAGCAGCAGGGTCTGGGCGCACCACACCACCATGCAGTACAGGCACAGGGCGTTGATCTGGAACGTGGTCTGCCACCACAGCCACAGGGTGAACACGGAACCGGCCGCGGTGCCGAGCCACACCAGCCACCAGAACCAGCGGGCGTAGCGCGCCCCGGCCAGGACGCCCACGGCCACGGTGAGCACCACCGCGTAGCCCACGAGCCCGATGAAGGGATTGGGGAAGCCGAAGAGCTCCGCCTGCGGGGTGCGCATCACGGTGCCGCAGGACAACCAGCTGTTGAGGTCGCAGCTCGCGCGGTGGTTGGCGTCCTGGAAGATCGCGAGCCGCTCGGCCACGAGCGCTGCGGAGGAGAGGAAGCCCACCAGCGAGAGAACGGCGGCGAGGACGGCCCAGGAGCGGTCGGAACGGCTGGCCGGTGCGGGCGTCCCGTCGGCGGTGGGCTGCACGGGGGCGGGGGAGGTGCTGGATGCGGAACTCACGCGCCCGATCGTAGACCACCGGGCAGTGCGTGTCCCGGGTCCGCGACCCCGGGCGACACGCGCGTCCGACCCCCGCACGGGCCGCCCCACCCTGCGGCGCCCCTCGGTGGACTGTGGGGTGCGCCACGTGGAATGTGCGGTGGCCGGGGACGACTGTGAGATACTGCAACCGGTCGGTCCTCAGCCGCACGTGAGGTAACCGGCCCGGCAGGAGCACCGACGACCATCGGCACGGACCCGCGGCTCTCACAGGATCGAGCGCGTCCGGACCGGTTCAAGTTCGCGGTCCCACGGACCCAGCGACTCGGGCCTCCGCCGGCTCGTGGACGGCGCACGACACACACGCCGCGCCCACGGGTACGACACCGACTTCCGGCGGCCGCGTGGACCCCACCGGCTCGACCGACCGAGCACACCTCGGGCCCGGGTGCGGGCGGTGCCCCGAGCAGGAGCACAACCTCACATGGAACCTGAACAGGACAACGCAGCCCAGTCCCCGCTGGAGACGGACGCCTCCGCTTCCTCTCCCGACGCCACCACGCCGCCTCCCGCTGCGGAGGAAGCGCCCGCAGCGGCCCCCGACGCCGCCCAGGACGCCACTGCCGACGCCGCGCCGAGTGCTGGAGAGGCCGACAACGGCGAGGACTCCGAGGTCACCGAGATCGACGGCACGCGCGCGGCCATCGAGATCGCCGCCGCGGTGGAGGCCCACGAGGCCCTGGCGGCACCGAGCACCGACGACGAGTCCGGCGCCGAGAAGTCCGACGCCGAGAGCTCGACGGCCGAGGAGTCCGACGCCTCCCTGCCCGTCACCCCCGGGACCGACGACGGCGCCGGCACCGACGAGACCGACACCAACGGCACCGCGGCAGCGGCCCAGGCCGCAGGTGGCGAGATCAGCGACCCGGGAGCCGCCGGCACGGCGGGCTCGGACTCCGGGGCCGCAACCACCACCGAGGACGTCGAGAACTCGTCCGAGACGCCGGCCGAGGAGCCCCCCGCGCAGGAGGGCTTCGGCGCCTTCGGACCGGGCGCGTCGCTGATGTTCCACGCCCCGGACCCCGAGGAGATCCGCCGCGCCGCCGAGGCCCAGGCCGCCCGGCTGCGCGAGGCCGAGCGCACGTCGCACCGGGAGGACGACGACGAGGACGAGAACGGTTCGGCGTCCAGCAAGCGGCGCCGCCGGCGTCGTCGCGGGGACGAGGACATGGAGCTCGTGGACGACTCCGACGGCTCCGTGACCCGCGTGCGCGCACCGCGTGGCGCCTCCGAGGGCACCGGCAGCGACGAGGTGACCGGCGTCAAGGGCTCCACGCGGCTCGAGGCCAAGCGCCAGCGCCGTCGTGAGTCCCGTCAGTTCGGACGCCGCCGCCACGTGATCACCGAGGCCGAGTTCCTGGCCCGCCGGGAGTCCGTGGAGCGCACCATGCTGGTCCGCCAGAAGGAGGACCGCATCCAGATCGGTGTGCTGGAGGACGGGATCCTCGCGGAGCACTTCGTCTCCCACACCCAGCAGGACTCGCTGATCGGCAATGTCTACGTGGGCAAGGTGCAGAACGTGCTGCCCTCCATGGAGGCGGCGTTCGTGGACATCGGGCGCGGGCGCAACGCCGTGCTCTACGCCGGTGAGGTGGACTGGGACGCAGCGGAGCTCGGCAACAAGCCCCGCAAGATCGAGAACGCCCTGAAGTCCGGGGACACCGTGCTCGTGCAGGTCACCAAGGACCCCGTGGGCCACAAGGGCGCGCGCCTCACGAGCCAGGTCTCCCTGCCCGGGCGCTACCTCGTGTACGTGCCCGGCGGGTCCATGACCGGCATCTCCCGCAAGCTCCCGGACGTGGAGCGCCAGCGGCTCAAGAAGATCCTCAAGGACCGGCTGCCCGAGGGCGCGGGCGTGATCGTGCGCACCGCCGCGGAGGGCGCGTCCGAGACCGAGCTGACCAACGACATCAACCGGCTGCGCTCGCAGTGGGAGCAGATCCAGGACAAGGCGCGCTCCACCAGGACGCTGGCCCCGGAGATGCTGTACGCGGAGCCGGACCTCACCATCAAGACGGTGCGGGACGTGTTCAACGAGGACTTCACCGCCATGGTGGTCCAGGGCGAGCAGGCCTGGGACAACATCGAGGCCTACGTGACCTACGTGGCCCCGGACCTGCTGGACCGGCTGCAGCGCTGGACCGAGGACGAGGACCTCTTCGTGCACATGCGCGTGGAGGAGCAGATCCAGAAGGCCCTGGAGCGCAAGGTGTTCCTGCCCTCCGGCGGCTCGCTCGTGATCGACCGCACCGAGGCCATGACCGTGGTGGACGTCAACACGGGCAAGTTCACGGGCTCGGGCGGCAACCTCGAGGAGACCGTCACCAAGAACAACCTGGAGGCCGCCGAGGAGATCGTGCGCCAGCTGCGGCTGCGGGACATCGGCGGGATCATCGTGGTGGACTTCATCGACATGGTCCTGGAGTCCAACCGGGACCTCGTGCTGCGCCGGCTCGTGGAGTGCCTGGGTCGGGACCGCACCAAGCACCAGGTGGCGGAGGTGACGTCCCTGGGCCTCGTGCAGATGACGCGCAAGCGCATGGGCACCGGGCTGCTGGAGGTCTTCTCCGAGCCGTGCGAGGAGTGCGCGGGCCGCGGTGTGCTGGTCCACGACCACCCGCTCAAGGGCCGCAACGCCCCCGCCCCCACGGACCACCGGGGCGGGCGCAACGACCGCAAGCGCTCGCGCCAGAAGCAGGGCACCCCCGCGCAGGAGAAGCCCCGTTCCGGCAACCGGTCCCAGGACTCGGGCGAGCAGAACGCCCGGGACGAGGCCACCCGCACCGCGTTCGCCAACATCGCGGCAGCCTCCTCCCACGAGGACGACGACGCCGCGCAGGACGGTTCCGGGGACGGCGCCCGCAGCGGCGGCGGGGACTCCGCACACCAGGACGGCTCGGAGCAGCACTCCGGCGGCCGTCAGGGGGGCGAGCACGCCGGTGACGGCGAGTCCGAGGGCGGCCGCCGCCGCAAGAAGCGCCGCGGCAAGCGCAGCCGCGGTCGCGCGCAGAACGGCGAGGACAACGGCTCGCAGGACGGCAGCGGCTCCGACACCGACACCGGTTCGGGGCAGGATGCGGGGGAGGGCGACTCCTCCAGCCTCACCATCCACGGCGAGGTCATCGAACTGCCGCAGGGCCAGCGCCCGCAGAAGGACCGCTCGCGGGACTCCGGGTCCGGGCGCCACGGCGGCACGAAGACCCGTGAGCAGCGGGAGACCGCCGAGGAGGCCATGACCCTGGACTCCCTCACCGCCGCGTTCTCCGGCGAGGACGCCTCGCAGGACACCGACGGCCACACCTCCGGGGGCCGCGGCGCCACGGACACGGGGTCCGGCACCGAGGGCACCCGGAACCGGGGCTCCGAGGGCACGGACGAGCGCTCCGGACGCCAGCGCGGCCGCGGACGTGGCCGGTCCCGCTCCCAGGGCGGGGCGGCATCGTCCTCCGGCGGCGCAGACGAGGGCACCTCCTCCGGGCACAACGCGGCGGCGCCGCGCACCACCGGGGTGGTGGGCGCCGCCGGAGCGGTCACCTCCGGGTCCGACGCCGGCTCGGGCGATGCCGCGGCCAGCAGTGCCGGCCGGAACGGGGCCGGTCGGGGCGCGGCCGGGAACGGCAGCGCGACCGCCTCGCAGCCGGCCGCCGAGCAGCAGACCCCGGCCAGGCGGCGTCGTGGTTCGCGGCGTGCCGTGGCCCCCGCCGCGGCACCGGGCACCGCGAGCGTGCAGAAGCACGAGTACACCCCGTCCGAGAGGACCGCGGCCCGCTTCACCGCGGCAGCGTCCGCCAATCCCGTGGCGGCGTCGGACGGTCGGCCCACGGTGGTGGGTGTGGGCGTCAAGGCCCAGGACATCACCATGACGCCCCAGGGCGAGTGATGGCCGCGGTGCGCGCCCGGGCCGTCCGGGTGCGCACCGCGAACACCACCATGCACCACCTCGCAGGAGCGCTCGGACCCGTCCGGGCGCTCCTGTGGCATGATCGGGACCACGCACACGGGGTGCCGCCGAGCGGCTGAGAACACACCCGTCGAACCTGATCTAGCTCGCACTAGCGAAGGGAATGTCGTGACCACCACGCCTTCTGCCCCCGCCCCCCGCGTCCTCTCGATCGCCGGGACCGATCCCACGGGCGGTGCCGGGCACGCCGCGGACCTCAAGTCCATTGCCGCGATGGGCGGCTACGGACTCAGCGTGGTCACCGCGGTGGTCGCCCAGAACACCCAGGGTGTGGTGGCCGTGCACACCCCGCCGGTGGAGGTCCTGCAGGCCCAGCTGGACGCCGTGGCCCAGGACGTGGAGCTGGACGCCGTGAAGGTGGGCATGCTCGGCTCCGTGCCGGTCATCGAGACCGTGGGCCGGTGGCTCGCGGAGCACCGGGCGCCCGTGGTCGTGGTCGACCCCGTCATGGTGGCCACCGCGGGCGGCCGGCTGCTGGAGCCCGAGGCCGAGCACGCCCTGCGGAGGATCCTGCACCACGCGGACCTCATCACCCCCAACCTGCCCGAGCTCGCGGTGCTGGCCGAACGGCCCGTGGCGCGCACGTGGGACGAGGCGCTCGCGCAGGGGCGCGCCGTCGCGGACACCTTCGGCACGCGGGTGCTCGTCAAGGGCGGGCACCTCGCGGGGGAGAGCACCCCGGACGCCCTCGTGGTCCCCGGGCGGCAGGAGCCCGCCGCTCAGTACGGGGGAGCGCGGGTGGCCACCCGCAACACCCACGGCACCGGCTGCTCGCTGTCCTCGGCGCTCGCCACCGTGGTGGCCCGCACGGGGGACTGGGCGGGCGGCATCGGCACGGCCCGCACGTGGCTGCGCGGTGCGCTGCGCGCGGCGGACTCCCTGCACGTGGGCCACGGCAACGGCCCGGTGCACCACATGCACCACGTGCAGGACCTCGTGGCGGACCCCGCCTTCGTCTCGGCGGCCGGCGCGGCGGACGACGACGCCGCGCCCGGGCGCTCCGGGGTGGGTCCCCGTGCGCACGGCGTCCCCGCAGCCGGCGCGGGGCAGCCCGCAGACGCGCGGGAGGCGGACGCGCGGGGCACGGCGGAGCGGTTCACGGACGAGCTCTGGGAGGACTGCGCGCCGATCCGGGAGGAGATCGCGGCACTGCCGTTCGTCACGGCGCTGGGGGACGGCACCCTGGAGCGGGCGGCGTTCGAGTGGTACCTGGACCAGGACATGCAGTACCTGGAGGCCTACTCCCGGGCACTGGCGCTGCTCGCGGCCGCGGCGCCGGGGGAGGAGATCCGGGAGTTCTTCGCGGCCGCGGCCGCCGCGGTGGTCACGGGCGAGTCCGCCCTGCACCGGGCCCGCCTCGGGGGCCGCTCCCCGGAACCGCCCTCGGCCACCACGAGCGCCTACGCCGACTTCCTGCTGGCGCGCACGGGCCAGGACGGCTTCGCGGTGGGAGCCGCCGCCGTGCTGCCGTGCTACTGGCTCTACGCCCACGTGGGCACGGAGCTCACCCGGCGCGCCCACGACGTCGGATGGGAGGGCCACCCGTTCGCGGACTGGCTGGCCACCTACAGCGACCCGGACTTCCAGAGTGCCACGGACGTCGCACGCCGCGCGGTGGACCGTGCGGCGGCCACCGCGGACCCCGCCACGCGCGAGGCCATGCGCCGTGCATTCCGGCGGGCGTGCCGCCTGGAGCTCGCGTTCTTCGCCCAGACCGCGGACGACGCCGCCGGGCGGCCATGATTGGCGCGGCTTCGGGTCATCGGGTAGTCTGGGCTGTCGGTGCCAGCCACCGGTGTGCGTCATCAGCAATGACACGCGCCCGGAAGCGGCACGCTCGGGTGAACTTCCTGTTTTGATGCGATAGCCACGCAACCGTGCGGTCGGTCGTGAACCACCGCGGCGTGATGTCTCGACATTCGCAGTGCTCCAGGAGCCCACCCGGCCATTACACGCAGTCCATAGATGTCGAGAGAAGTGAGTTCCCAAGTGGTGTACGCGATTGTCCGCGCAGGCGGCCGCCAGGAGAAGGTTTCCGTAGGAGACCTCGTGACCCTTGACCGCGTCGCCGGCGAGGCAGGCAGCACCTTCGAGCTCCCTGCACTGCTGCTGGTCGATGGGGACAAGGTCACCTCCGACTCCAAGACCCTGGCCAACGTCAAGGTCACTGCCGAGATCGTGGAGGACCTGCGCGGTCCCAAGATCTCGATCATGAAGTACAAGAACAAGACCGGCTACAAGAAGCGTCAGGGTTTCCGCGCCGAGCTGACCACGGTCAAGATCACCGGCATCGACGCCTGACCGCCGGTCCCCCGTACATTTTCCAACGAAGGTAGGCACACACCATGGCACATAAGAAGGGTGCGAGTTCCACTCGCAACGGCCGTGACTCCAACGCCCAGTACCTGGGTGTCAAGCGCTTCGGCGGCCAGTCCGTCAACGCCGGCGAGATCATCGTCCGCCAGCGCGGCACGCACTTCCACCCGGGCCTGAACATGGGCCGCGGCAAGGACGACACCCTGTTCGCCCTGGCCGCCGGTGTCGTCGAGTTCGGCACCCGCCGTGGCCGCCGCGTGGTCAACATCCAGACCGCCGAGTAGTCATTGCTTCGGACCTCAGGGTCCACCCGCCGCCACCTGAGCGTGGCGGCGACCACTGGAGGGTGGGCGCGTCTCGCGCTCACCCTCTAGTCTTTTGAGCAGAACCCCGGTCCGCCCGCCCACGGGGGACCCAGACGTCGAGGAGCCACGTGGCCAGTTTTGTTGATCGAGTCATCGTGCACGCCACGGGCGGCAACGGCGGCCACGGCTGCGTCTCCGTCAAGCGCGAGAAGTTCAAGCCGCTGGGCGGTCCGGACGGCGGCAACGGCGGGGACGGCGGTTCCGTGGTCCTCCGGGTGGACGGACAGTCCACCACGTTGCTGGGCTTCCACCACGCACCCCACCAGAAGGCGCCCAACGGCGAGCCCGGCAAGGGCGACATGCGCCACGGCTTCAAGGGCCAGGACCTCGTGCTCTCCGTCCCGGACGGCACCGTGGTCAAGGACCGCGAGGGCAACGTGCTCGCGGACCTGCTGGGGGAGGGTGCGGAGTACGTGCTCGCCGCCGGTGGCCAGGGCGGTCGCGGCAACGCCGCACTGGCCTCGCCCAAGCGCAAGGCCCCGGGCTTCGCGCTGCTGGGGATCCCGGGCGAGGAGCAGGAGGTGGAGCTCGAGCTGAAGTCCATTGCGGACGTCGCGCTCGTGGGCTTCCCCTCCGCGGGCAAGTCCAGCCTGATCGCCGCGATGAGTGCCGCACGCCCCAAGATTGCCGACTACCCGTTCACCACGCTCGTGCCCAACCTGGGCGTGGTGCAGGCGGGTGACACGCGGTTCACGGTCGCGGACGTGCCCGGTCTGATCCCCGGTGCGTCCGAGGGCAAGGGCCTGGGGCTGGAGTTCCTGCGCCACGTGGAGCGCTGCGCCGCGCTGGTGCACGTGATCGACTGCGCCACTCTCGAACCGGGCCGGGACCCCCTCACGGACCTGGACGCCCTGGAGGCGGAGCTCGCGCACTACGCCGAGGCCATCCGGGACGAGGACCCCACCGCGGTCCCGCTCACGGAGCGGCCCCGCCTGGTGGTGCTCAACAAGGTGGACGTGCCCGACGCCCGGGAGCTCGCGGACTTCATCCGCCCCGAGCTGGAGCAGCGCGGCTACCCCGTGTTCGAGATCTCCACGGCCTCCCACGAGGGCCTGCGGGAGCTGGGCTTCGCCATGGCGAGCCTCGTGGCCGAGGCCCGCGAGCAGGAGGAGGCCCGTGAGGAGCAGCGCCGCACGGTGACGGTGCTGCAGCCCGAGCCCGCGCGGCGTCGTCGGGGGAAGGACCGCCAGGAGTTCGTGATCACGCGCGAGGACCGCGCGGAGGAGCCGCTGTACCACGTGCGCGGGGAGAAGCCCGAGCGCTGGGTGCTGCAGACGGACTTCAACAACGACGAGGCGGTGGGCTACCTCGCGGACCGCTTCGCCAAGCTGGGCATCGAGGACGAGCTGTTCCGGATCGGCGCGAAGCCCGGCAACGCCGTGCTCATCGGTCCGGAGGAGAACGGCGTGGTCTTCGACTGGGAGCCCACCATGGTGGGCGGAGCGGAGCTGCTGGGCGGCCCGCGCGGCTCGGACCTGCGCCTCGAGGAGACCTCCCGTCCCACCCGCCGCGAGAAGCGGGAGCAGTTCTACGACCGCATGGACGCGAAGTCCGAGGCCCGCGCGGAGCTCGAGGAGGAGCGCCGCGCCGGGATCTGGACCGAGTCCGTTGACGGAGCCCGAGATCGCCGTCGCACTGCCGAGCAGAAGGAGACGAACGAGAAGTGACCGGCACCCCGCAGGGCACGCACCGCGAGAAGACCCCCACCGAGACGATCGACGTCTCCGCCGTGGAGCAGCAGGCCTCGAAGTCCGCCATCCAGCTCAGCACCGAGAGCCGCGGGAAGAACCGCCGCTCGGCCATCGGCAGCCGTGAGGAGCTGCCCGCCGCGCGCCGTGTGGTGGTCAAGGTGGGCTCGTCCTCCCTGACGTCGATCGAGAACTCGATCGACGAGAACGCGCTGCGCAGCATCGTGGACGCGCTCGGGCGCATCAAGGCGCAGGGCGTGGAGGTGGTGTTCGTCTCCTCGGGCGCCATCACCGCGGGGCTGCAGCCGCTGGGGCTCTCGAAGCGGCCGAAGGACCTGGCCACCAAGCAGGCCGCGGCCTCGGTGGGCCAGGGGCTGCTGATCTCGCGCTACACCGAGTACTTCGCGCGCCACCACGTGACCGTGGGCCAGGTGCTCCTGACCGCCGAGGACCTGATGCGCCACTCGCAGTACAAGAACGCGCACCGCCAGATCGAGCGGCTGCTGGACCTCGGCATCCTGCCCATCGTCAACGAGAACGACGCCGTGGCCACCCACGAGATCAAGTTCGGGGACAACGACCGGATCGCCGCCCTGGTGGCCCACCTGATCAAGGCGGACGCCCTGCTGCTGCTCTCGGACGTGGACGCGCTCTACACCCGGCCCCCCCAGGACGGCGGCGAGCGGATCGCCACGGTGGCGGACCCCATCACGGACCTCGAGGGCGTGGAGATCGGCACGGTCGGCCGCGCCGGAGTGGGCTCCGGCGGCATGGTGACCAAGGTGCAGGCGGCGCGCATCGCGGCGTCGTCGGGCATCCCGGCGCTCGTGACGTCCGCGGCGAACATCGAGCGGGCCCTGGCCGGTGAGGACGTGGGGACCTGGTTCGCCACCACGGGCGGACGCCGCAACGTGCGGCTGCTGTGGCTCGCGCACCTCGCGGACATCAAGGGCACCCTCACGCTGGACGACGGCGCCGTGGAGGCCGTGCGCGGCCGGCGCTCCCTGCTCGCGGCGGGTGTCACCGCCGTGTCCGGCACGTTCAGCGCCGGAGATCCGGTGTCCATGGTGGACGCGGAGGGCAACGAGGTGGGCCACGGGCTCGTCAACTACGGCTCCGACGAGGTCCCCGGGATGCTCGGCAAGCGCACCTACGAGCTCGGCGAGGAGTTCGGGGAGGACTACGCGCGCGAGCTCGTGCACGTGGACAACCTGGTGAACCTGCGCCCCCGCTCCGCCCGCACCACGCTCAAGAAGTAGTCCCGAACCGCACCGCGGGTGCGCACCCGCCACCCGACCAGCCGAGGACCCCCAGGAGGAACCGTGGCCGAGAACACGTCCGTACTGACCGCCCAGGAGACGTTCGGGGAGGACCCCGTGACCGGCGTCGGCCTGATGGCCGACGACGCCCGGGTCGCCGCGCGCGCCCTCGCGAAGGCCCCGCGTGCGTGGAAGGACCGCGCGCTGCACCTCATGGCGGAGCGCATCGAGGCCCGCCGGGACACCATCCTGGAGGCGAACTCGCGGGACCTCGAGCGCGGCCGGGAGGCCGGGACCTCTGCCGCGCTGCTGGACCGCCTCAAGCTCGACGCCGCCCGCATCACCGGGCTCGCGGACGCCCTGCGCGAGCTGGCCGCGCTGCCGGACCCCGTGGGCTCCGTGGTCAGGGGTCAGACCCTCGCGAACGGGCTGCGCATGCGCCAGGTGCGCGTGCCCATGGGCGTGGTGGGCGTGATCTACGAGGCCCGCCCCAACGTGACCGTGGACATCGCCGGGATCGCCGTGAAGTCCGGCAACGCCGTGCTGCTGCGCGGCGGCTCCGCGGCGTTCGACTCCAACCGGGCGCTCGTGGGCATCCTGCGGGACGCGCTCGCGGACGCCAAGCTGCCCGTGGACTGCGTGCAGACCGTGGACGACTACGGCCGGGACGGCGCGAACGCCCTGATGGGCGCGCGCGGCAAGGTGGACGTTCTCATCCCGCGCGGCGGCCGCGGTCTCATCCAGTCGGTGGTCACGAACGCCACCGTTCCCGTGATCGAGACCGGCGAGGGCAACGTGCACGTGTTCGTGGATGCCACCGCCCCCGCGGACATGGCGGTCCGGCTGAGCGTGAACTCCAAGACCCACCGCACCTCCACGTGCAACTCCGCCGAGACCCTGCTGCTGCACGGCGGCGCGGAGGAGACCGGCAGGGAGGTGCTCGCCGCCCTGGACAGGGCGGGGGTGACCCTGCACGTGGACGACCGCGCCGCGGCGCTGCTGCCCCCGGGCTCGGACCACCTCAAGGCCACCGAGGAGGACTGGGCCACCGAGTACCTGGACATGGACATGGCCGTGAAGGTGGTGGACTCCCTGGACGAGGCACTGGAGCACATCCGCCGCTACTCCACCGGGCACACCGAGGCGATCATCACCAACGACCTCGCGAACGCCGAGCGGTTCACCGCGGAGGTGGACTCCGCGGCGGTGATGGTCAACGCCTCCACGCGGTTCACGGACGGGGGCCAGCTGGGCCTCGGCGCCGAGATCGGGATCTCCACCCAGAAGATGCACGCCCGCGGGCCCATGGGCCTGGAGGAGCTGACCACCACCAAGTGGCTCGTCCAGGGTGACGGCCACGTGCGCCCCTGAGACGTACCATGGAACGGACGCCACCCGGTGCGCGTCCGCAGCATTGACCGACCGGCGCCGCCGGCCTGAGAAGGGAACCGCATGAGCTCGCTGTACCTGTTGTCCAACGCCACCGTCGTGGCCGCCGAGGAGGCGCACTCCGTCAACGAGGGACTGCACGCCATGGCGCCCGTGCTCGGCGTCCTGGCCTTCGCGCTGTTCATCGCCGCGCTGCTCATTGCCATGTCCTTCTCGAACCGCGGCCGCCGCCCCGAGATCGGCGAGTACCACGACCCCGCCCAGCTGCCCGCGGACGAGCAGGCCATGCTGGACAGCGTGCACGCCGCGCCGCGTCACTGACCCCTGGCACCGCCGGACGTGAATCCCACGAGCGCCTCGGTGACCGGGGCGGAGACGGAGCTGAACATCCCGCCGCGCACCCCGGGCCGCACCCGGTTGGGGGTCATGGGCGGGACGTTCGACCCCATCCACCACGGGCACCTGGTGGCTGCCTCGGAGGTGGCCGCGGTGTTCGACCTGGACGAGGTGGTGTTCGTGCCCACGGGCGAGCCGTGGCAGAAGGCAGGCCAGGACGTCTCCGACGCCGAGCACCGCTACCTCATGACGGTGGTGGCCACGGCGTCCAACCCCCGGTTCACGGTGTCCCGGGTGGACGTGGACCGGCACGGGCCCACCTACACGATCGACACGCTGCGCGACCTGCACCGGCTGCGTCCGGAGGCGGAGCTGTTCTTCATCACCGGCGCGGACGCCATGGCGGAGATCCTCACCTGGAAGGGCGCGGAGGAGCTGTGGCGCCTGGCGTGCTTCGTGGGCGTCACCCGTCCCGGGCACACCCTCTCCGCCCCCGTGGGTTCCGAGAGCGTCTCCCTGCTCAACGTGCCCGCTATGGCGATCTCCTCCACCGACTGCCGGGCCCGCGTGGCCGCGGGCAAGCCCGTCTGGTACCTGGTGCCGGACGGCGTGGTGCAGTACATCAACAAGTACGGCCTGTACCGCTCGGACGCGGTGGAGCCCCCCGGCCACCTGGCCGCCCAGCCGCCCCACGGCGCCGACGACGCCGCCCCGGGCCACCCGTCCGCCCCTGCGGACACCCCCGAGACCCCCCGCTCGGAGCAGAGGAGCACCGCGTGAGCACACCCCCCGAGAACACCGACCCCGAGTCCCCGCAGTGCCCGTGGGCCGCCCACCCGGCCACGGGCGAGCACGAGCGGCTTTCCCCGCCCGCGCCCATGATCGAGCTGGACACGCCCCAGCAGGCGCAGCCCGTCAAGCCCCTGGGGCCGCGGCGGCTCGCGCGGCTGCAGCGGGAGATGGCGGAGCACGCCCAGCGGATCCAGGAGTCCGAGGCGCAGACCGGCGGGGGAGCGGTGGACGAGGAGCTGCTCGCGGCCCAGCACCGGCTCGCGGACCTCGCGGTGCGTGCCGCCGCCGCCAACGACCGGGACCGGGAGGACGCCGAGCGCGCCCTCGCCGCGGGCCCCGGGTCCACGCACGGCACCGGCCCACGCACGGGGGCACCCGGTTCCGCCGATGCCGCCCGCCCGAGCCCCGGCGACCGGATCACCGTGAGGTTCCCGTCCGCCGCCGCCACGGGCGCCGGGGGCCTGGACCTGGGCGTGAGCACGGCGGACCCCGCCTCCCTGCCGGCCTCCCACGTGCACTACGGGCCCGTGACCACGCAGATCCCGGTCCACACCGCGCCGCGCGATGAGCCCGCGGCCCGGGGGGAGGCCACCGCGAACGAGAACTCGACCTCCGGGCCCACCTCCACCGGGGGCGCGGCGCGCCCCGCGGGGACGGCGGGGACAGCGGCGTCGTCCGCCGGGGGAGGGGAAGTACCCGAGGTGCTGCCCGCCCAGCCCGTCCGGGCCGTGGACGCCGAGGGGCTCCAGCTGCTCGAACCCAAGGCCTACACGCGGGGGAGCACCACCCTGCGCGTGGTGCTGGGCTTGTTGCTCGCCGTGGTCGTCGCGCTCGCCGTGGTGCTCGTGATCTTCATCCTCTAGACCTCGATCCACCGGGCCCCTCCCGGTCCGGACACCCTGTGAAAGGACGGCACACCTCCGTGACTGCCACCACCGAATCCACCGACCTCGTGCGCGCCGCCGCGCGCGCCGCGGACCAGAAGAAGGCCGAGAACATCGTGGCGTTCGACGTCAGCGACAGCCTCGCCATCACGGACGCCTTCATGGTCACCTCCGCGCCCAACGAGCGGCTCGTGGCCGCCGTGGTGGACGCCGTGGAGGAGACGCTCATCGAGCGCTTCGACCGCCGCCCCCTGCGCCGCGAGGGCAAGGGGGAGGGCCGCTGGGTGCTGCTGGACTACGGCGACGCCGTGATCCACGTGCTCCACGACGAGGACCGCGAGTTCTACGCGCTCGAACGGCTCTGGGGCGACTCGCCCGCGATCGACGTGCAGCTGCCCGCGCCGGGCACCACGGACGCCGCCGTGGGCTCGGCCGACGACGCCGCACGCGCCCTCTGAACCCCACCCCGGGAGATTTGCGCGCGCCCGAGCATCCTGTCTAGGATGATCGAGTCGTTGACGGGAGAACCGGAAACGCGGCCGTCGCACGGTGGCCCGGATGACAATTTCGGGTGAACGGACAGCGACGGAAGCGTGGTAAAGTTTCCTCTGGCGCACGGGGCTATGGCGCAGCTGGTAGCGCACCTGCATGGCATGCAGGGGGTCAGGGGTTCGAGTCCCCTTAGCTCCACGTAACGAAAAAGATCCCTCCACCGGACACGGTGGGGGGATTTTTTCGTGCCCACCCTGCGGGCCCTTGGTGCGCTGTCGCGAGGGCCCCCGGACGCGAGAAGAGGTAGCCCGGACTCGCGCCGGTGCGCGGCGGGGGGACAATGCCTCAGCGGGCAGCCCACGACCACCGGGCCCGGTGCTCCTGGACGCACCGCTGCTCTCGGACCTTCCCATGGGCGGGCGCGGCCCTCGGTAGGGTGGGCCCCAACCCGCGGCACGCGGTTCCGTCCCGCCTGTGCGGGCACCCCGCGTGACGCCCGACAGGAGGGATCCGCATGACCGAGCACCGCGCACCCGCCGCACGAGCAGCGAGCGGGACCGGGGCTTCGGCCCCGCGCGAGAGCCCCGCGAACCGGCGGGAGTGGGAGCGGATGCGCCGTCACACCCGGGTGGCCACGATGTGGGGCATCCCGTTGCGGGTGTTCGTGGTGGCCCTCGCGCTCGGGGTGCTCGTGCCGTTCCTGGACCGTTTCCTGGGCTCCGCGGTGCCCGGCTACCCGGACCTGGACACCGGTGCCGTCGCCTCGATCCTCAGCATCGTCTCCGGGGCCATGGTCACGCTGGCCGGTCTGGTGTTCACGGCGCTGGCCACGGCCATGAGCCTGGGGATCACGGCCATGTCCGTGCGGATCGTGCCCGTGTTCCAGGGGGACCGGGTCATCCAGTGGGGTCTGGGCGCGTTCGTGGGCACCTTCGGCTACTCCCTGCTGATCGCCCTGAGCATTGCCGTGCGTGATGACGCCTACCGCCCCTGGGTGGGCACCGTCCTGGCGGTCGCGGCAACCCTGGCGAGCGGCACCATGTTCCTCGCCGTGTCCGTGCGGGTCACGCAGCAGCTGAACCCGGGGATGCTGCTGCGCCGGCTCGCCCGCGACGGTTGGAACGCCACACGCTACGACCCCGCCCGGTTCCACACCCACGCGGACGTGGTGGAGACGCGGGCGGTCCCGGAGGGCCGCGAGGTCCGGCGGCGCGTGCCCGGGACACGCAGGGGCAGGACCGGCGGGGACTGTGTGCTGGCCGTGAACACCCCGCGGCTGCTGGACTGCGAAGACGCGTGGGGCATGCACGTCGAACTGGTCCCGGAGATCGGTTCCCCCGTGCCCCTGCGGCGGTCTGCTGTTCCGCACGAGCGCCCCCACGACCCCCGATCAGCGCCGGCAGCTCGAGCACGCCGTGGCGTTCGGGGACATCCTCTCCCCGGACAGCGGACCTTTCGGCGCGATCCGCGCCATGGTGGACATGGCGTTGAAGGCCCTGTCCCCGGCGGTCAACGACCCCACGCGTGCCGTGCAGGCCCTGGACCAGATCGAGGAGGTCCTGGCGCGGCTGTCCCCGCGGCTCAGCGAGCGGCGTCGTGACGTGGCCCGGCACCCGGAGGCCGTGCTGCTGCGGCGCTGGGAGCACTCGTGGGAGGACCACGTGGCCGCGGCCACGGACGAGATCCGGCAGTTCGGCACCACCTCCGTGCAGGTCCAGCGCAGGCTCCGCGCACTGTTCACCACGCTGCTGACGCTCACCCCGGCAGAGCAGCACCCGCCGCTGCGGGAGCGCCTGGACGCCCTGGAGCGCGGCACCGACCGTTGGTGGCAGGACCCGTTCGACCGCCGCCTGGCCGCGGGCAGGGACGCGCAGGGCCTGGGGGACGTGACGCCGCGCGGGGTGCAGCGGGACCGGTGACGCCTGAGGTGCAGAGATGACCGCCGTGCGGCACGAATCGGTGGCATGTCTGCACCACGGAGCCCTCTCGCTCTCATGCTACGTCGCGCGCGGCCCGTGCCGGGTGCCGGGTGGGCGGGATCCGGGCCCGGCGGGTGAGCATGGACGGCGAACATCCGGCACCCCCCGCACCCCCGACCCCCTGGACACCGCACGATGAGACGACTTGTCACAGCCCCGTACAAGGACGACGAGGGCATGGGCTGCGGGGGACTGCTGGCCACGTTCCCGGACAAGTGCACCGCGGTGGTCCTCGCGGTGGTCCTCGCGGAGGGGAGTCCCACGCGGCGTCGTGAGTTCGCCCGGGCCATGGACGTGCTGGGCGTGACACGGACCCGCGAGCTGGACCTGCCGGACGGCGCCGCGGGGGCGGACGTGCTCGCGCTCGCGCGGCTACCGGACGAGATCTGCGCGGAGCTGGAACCGGAGGAGCTGCACCTGCCGTTCCCGTCCCTGCACCAGGACCACATCGCCGCGTACGAGGCCGGGATGCGCACCGCGCGGCTGGCCACTTCCCCGGGGCACTTTCCCCGGGGCACTGGGCGGCGCCGTCGGTGGTCGTGCCCGACGTGGCGGTCTGCGACGTGAACCTCTACCCGAGGGACCTGCGCTGCAGCACCTTCGCGCCGCTCACCGCGAAGCAGGCGGACCACAAGGCGCGCGCATGCCCGCTCTTGTCCTCCCACGCCGTGCCCGCGAACAGGAACCGGGGCACGCTCCAGTGCTTCCCCGCGCGGCCGTCCACTGCACCGCCGCCCACGGCGCCGCCGTCGTCGACCGTGCCGCCCCGCCCGTCCGCGCCGTGGCGCTCGCCACCGGTCCCGACGACGCCGCTCGACTCCGTTCCCTGCCCGGCCACGGGATCGGCCCCGCTCCCGGGACCGGCTCCCGGCACGTGGTGGGCCCGAGGCCCACGGGAAAGACCTTCGCGGGGTCCACGGCTTCGGGGAGTGGCTGGCCCCGCAGGACCGCGGTCAGCCGCGGGATCATCCGGGGAACCGCGAGCGCGCGCTGGACTCCGGGGTCGACCCGCTCGCCCGCGCGGGCACCGGGACCCACGACGTCGTGCCCCTGGCACCGCAGCGCCGCCGCGGGACCCGCGGGTGTCCCGGACGAAGAGTCGGGGTCGAAGGGGTCCCCGTGGAATGCGATCCCGGGGGAGCCTTGCGCCCGGCACGACACGGTCCACGAAGGGTGCGGAATCATTCATGCGCCCACCCCAGCCAGCGGACGAGGCGTCGCCCGGGTGGTCCGCGGTGGTGCCCGCGGCGTCGTCGTCCTCGCTGCGCGCCCGTTCCGACGTGCGGCGACGGCGGGGGTACGATGACCGCCATGCCCACGAGAGCCACGCGCCCGACGTCCCGCCGCTGGCGCACCGCGGCCGTGGTCGCGGCGGTCGCCGTGCTGGTCATGGCCGGCGTGCTGGTCGCTGTGAACCCCTTCCGCGCGGCCGCACCGGCCACGACGGACTGCACGGCTTACGGGCTCGCCGCGGACGATCCCCGGGCGCACCCCCACACGGTCACCCGGGCCACGCAGGAGACGGCCGAGGACCAGACGCAGGCAGGACCCCTGGGGCGGCTGGACCAGAGCTTCACGGACCGGGGGGTCACGAGCCGTTTCCACGTGATCGACGGCGGTGTGGACACGTCCCGGCCGGTGGGACTCGTGGTGGACCTGCACGGGGACGGGGGCGCGGAGTTCTACGAACCCGGCGGCCGCAGCACGTGCCTCGCTGCGGTGGCGGCCTCCCACAACGCACTCCTGGCCGTACCGCTGTCTCCGGACTCGAACGGGGACCGCACGTGGTGGGAGAACATGCGTGTGAACCTGGGCTGGCTGCGAGCGCTCACCACCAAGGAATTGCTGCGGAATTCGCCCGTTCAGCATGATCTCGTCACCTGGATGGGGTATTCGGGCGGGGCGGAAATGCTCAGCTACGGTGTGCTCAGCGATGCCCGCGACCTCGTTTCCCACGGGGCGGTCATGGTGGGCGGGGGCGGGGCCCCGGACGCGCTGGGCACCGCGGCCACCGACAACGAGAAGCGCAACCTGCGGATGTGGTGGTGCACCGGCGCCGAGGACGACGGCTCCGACCCGGACTCGGACTTCGACGCGGTGCGGGCGGCGACGCGCGGCCACGGCTTCTACCAGCAGCGGGGATTCCAGCGCACGCGCCTGGAGCTGCTGCCGGGCCACGACCACTTCGACATGCCGGACGCCCTGATCCTGGACGAGCTGCTCTCGGCCTCCGAGGCTTCCCCGCACGCCACCGGGTGATACCGGTCGGTATTCCCCGTGTGGCCCGCATGACATTACCCGCGGGTTAGTTCAGGATATCTTTTCGCAAACGCATGCATTCTTTTCCGTATTGCACCTGAGTTCACGCCTGCCGTATCCTGGGACCACAGAACCGTGCCAGCAGGGGGACATTTTGCCGGGCACTGGGCGCGCACCTGGATGTCGCGCCGTCGTTCGGGTCGGGGGACCTGAACGGCAGGATCCACACATCCGCACCGACGCATCCCGACCGGGGTGGACGTCTGTCTCCTCCTGCGCCACGGATCCTGAACGAGGGGGAGCGTACCAACAGTGGACAGCCACAATCTCAGCGGCGGGGCCCACGCGGCCACCGCCCGTCCGGGGGAGGCCCCGGACCGCGCCGTGTACCCGGTGGAGCAGCCGCCGGCACCGCGCACACTCGTGGACATCGTGCTCGACACCGTGGCACAGTACCCGGACGCCATCGCCCTGGAGGACGAGAACGAGTCCGTCCCCTACGGCGAGCTGGAGGACCGGATCGAGGCGCACGTCCAGCGCCTGTGGGACCTGGGCATCGGGCGCGGGGACCGTGTGGGGGTGCGCGTGCCCTCGGGCGGAGTGGACCTCTACGTGGCCATCCTCGCCACGCTGTTCGCCGGTGCCGCCTACGTGCCCGTGGACTGGGACGACCCGGACGAGCGCGCCCAGACCGTGTGGCAGGAGGCCGGGGTGGCCGCGGTCTTCGGGGAGGGCCTGGAACTGACCCGCAACCCGGCGGTCCGCTCGGGGGAGCAGACCGAGACCCCGCGCACCCGCGACGACGCCTGGATCATCTTCACCTCCGGCTCCACCGGCAAGCCCAAGGGCGTGGCCATCAGCCACCGCTCGGCCGCGGCCCTCGTGGACGCGGAGGCGCAGATGTACCTCCAGCGCCGGCCCCTCGGACCCGGGGACCGCGTGATGGCCGGTCTCTCGGTCGCGTTCGACGCCTCGTGCGAGGAGATGTGGCTCGCGTGGCGCCACGGGGCCACCCTGGTTCCCGCGCCGCGCAGCATCGTGCGCTCCGGTCCGGACCTGGGCCAGTGGATCGTGGACAGGCAGATCACCGCGGTCTCCACCGTGCCCACCCTGGCCTCCCTGTGGCCCAGCGAGGCCCTGGACCGCGTGCGGCTGCTGATCTTCGGCGGCGAGGCCTGCCCGCTGGAGCTGACCAGGCACCTGGTGCGCCCGGGCCGCGAGGTGTGGAACACCTACGGCCCCACCGAGGCCACCGTGATCGCCACGGGTGCCCTGCTCACCGGGGAGGCACCCGTCAGGATCGGGCTGGCCGTGCCCGGGTGGGAGCTCGCCGTCGTGGACTCCCAGGGCGAGCCCGTGGCCTGGGGCGAGACCGGTGAGCTGATCATCGGCGGCGTGGGTCTGGGCCGCTACCTGGACCCGGAGAAGGACGCCGAGAAGTACGCGCCGCTCGAGTCCCTGGGCTGGGAGCGGGCCTACCGCTCCGGTGACGTGGTGCGGGCGGACCCCGAGGGCATCGTCTTCGCGGGCCGCGCGGACGACCAGGTCAAGGTCTCCGGGCGGCGCATCGAGCTCGGCGAGATCGACACCCAGATGACCGAGGTCCCCGGTGTGAGGCTCGGGGCGTGCGCCGTGCACTCCACCCCGGGCGGCGGCAGCGTGATCGCGGGCTACCTCGTCCCGGAGTCGGAGGGTTCCGTGGACCTCACGGAGGCCCGCCGCTGGCTCGTGGAGCGCCTGCCCGGCGGGATGGTTCCCGCGCTGTGCGTGATGGACGAGCTGCCCATGAAGACCTCCGGCAAGGTGGACCGCAAGGCCCTGCCGTGGCCCCTGCCGAACAGCAACGAGGACGGCTCGGCCCCGCTCCAGGGGGACCTCGCCTGGCTCGCGGAGCTGTGGGCGGACCAGCTCGGGCCCCTCCCGTTCACCGCGGACAGCGACTTCTTCGCGATGGGCGGCAGCTCGGTGGCCCTGGCCCGCCTGGTCTCCGCGCTGCGCCGGACCCACCCGGACACCGAGATCGCCAAGATCTACGCGCACCCCACGCTCGAGGCGATGGCCGGGTACCTGGCCACCCTGGGCGAGTCCCACGACGTCAAGCGGGACCCCGAACCCGTTCCCGCACCCGCGGGCTGGCTCCAGGGGCTGTTCCTGCTGGCCCTGAACGTGGTCAACGGCTTCCGCTACGTGCTCGGCTCCATGATCGTGGTCTGGGTCCTCGCGGTCGTGGCCGACGCCGGGTGGGTCCCCAGGCCGCCGCTGCTGCCGCTCGTGCTGGGCTGGCTCGTGATGTTCTCCCTGCCCGGGCGGGTGCTCGTGGGCGCCGCGACCGTGCGGGCCCTGACAGCGGGCCTGCGCCCCGGACACTACCGGCGCGGCAGCTGGACCCACCTGCGCGTGTGGGCCGCCGAGCGCGTGGTCGTGTTCAACAAGTACGACGTCCTCACCGGCACCCCCATGGCGCGGTGGCTGCACCGGCTGTTCGGGAACACCGTGGGCCGGGACGCCCACCTCTACAACACCCCGCCCGTGACCGGTCTGGTGAGCGTGGGGGACCACGCCACCGTGGAGTTCGAGGCGGACCTCTCCGGCTACTGGCTGGACGGCGACGTGTTCCACGTGGGGGCCATCGAGGTCGGCGAGCACGCCCGCGTGGGCACCCGCACCCTGGTGGACCCCGGGATGCGGGTGGGAGCCGGCGCCGAGGTGCTGCCCGGTTCCCACGTGAGCCGCAGCGTCCCGGACGGGGAGCTGTGGGGCGGCTCGCCGCTGCGCCACCACGGCTCCGCCGGGCTCACGTGGCCCGAGGAGTCCCCGGAGGAGACCGGCGGGCTCAGGACCTGGGGCCCCGTGCGCTCCCACCTGATGTTCACCGCCGGGGCGGCCCTGGTGGGGCTGCTGCCCTTCCTGGCCCTGATCCCCGGTGCGCTCCTCGTGCTGACCCGGGTGGTCACCATCCAGGAGTACGAGGTGGTCTTCCCCATCGTGGCCGTGTGGGTCCCCGTGTTCACCGTGGTCACGGCGGTGGTGTGGCTGCTGCTGGTGGTTGCCGTGGTGCGCCTCGTCTCGGGCATGATCGTGCCCGGGTACTTCCCGCAGAACGGCCCCGTGGGGTGGGCCATGTGGCTCACGGAAACGCTCATGCAGCGCACCCTGATCTCCACCTACCCCGTCTACGCCTCCTGCATCACCCCGTGGTTCATGCGGCTGCTGGGCGCCACCGTGGGACGCAACGTGGAGATCTCCACCGCGGAGACCATCCCGCACCTCACCACGCTCAAGGACGGCTCGTTCCTCGCGGACCACGCCCTGGTCACCTCCCACCGTGCGGGCTTCGGGTGGCTGCACGTGGGCACCTCGGTGATCGGTGAGCGCACCTTCGTGGGCAACTCCGGGATCGTGGGCCCGGACCGGGACCTGCCGGCCGACGCGCTCGTGGCCGTGCTCAGCTCCGCCCCGCACCACGCCCCGGCGGGTTCCTCCTGGCTGGGGCGCACGGCCGAGCCGATCGCCCGTGCCAGGACCGAGGCGGACACCGAGTCCACGTTCCAGCCGCAGCGGCGGCTGAAGGCCGCGCGCGCCTTCGTGGAGCTCTTCCGGTTCCTGCCCGCCATGGTCTCGGCGTGGCTGGACCTGCTCGTCGTCTACGTGCTCACGGACGTCTACATGTCCCACGGCATGGGCTGGAGCGGTGTGCTCGCGGCCCTCGCGTGGTCCGGTGTGGTGCTGAGCGCCGCGAGCACCGCGGCCTGCCTGGTGCCCGTGCTGGTCAAGTGGGCCCTGATGGGCCGGTTCCGCCCGAGCGAGCGGCCGTTGTTCAGCTCGTTCGTGTGGCGCAACGAGCTCACCGACGTGTTCGCCGAGTCCCTGGCCGTCCCGTCCATGATCCGCCTCAGCGTGGGCTCGCCCATGTTCACCGCGTGGGCCCGTCTCATGGGCGCGCACATCGGGCGCGGCGTGTGGTGCGAGACCTGGTGGCTGCCCGAGTTCGACCTCGTGCAGCTGGAGGACAACGTGTCCGTGAACCGCGGCACGGTGCTGCAGACCCACCTGTTCCACGACCGCATCATGCGCATGGAGCCCGTGACCATGCGCCGCGGCTCCACCCTGGGCCCCAACAGCTTCGTGCTGCCGGGGGCGACCATCGAGGAGCGGACCACCGTGGCACCGGGTTCCCTGGTGATGCGCCAGGAGACCGTGCCCTCCGACGGCAACTGGGGCGGCAACCCCATCCGCCACCTCGCCCCCGGGGACCAGGTGGTCAGCGCGCAGGTGGCGCCCACCGCGGCACCGGCCAGCCGCCGCGGTGCCCACGCGGCGTCGTCGGCCCCCGAGGAGATCACGCAGCACGGCGCCGGTTCCACCGCCGCCCCCGCCGCGGCGGGGCTGCCCACCGCCCAGCACGAGGGAGTCACCGAATGACCCAGCAGAGAACGGACCACGGCGTGGTGGAGGGGGACCTGCCGGTGGGCCAGCGCCCGCGGCCGGGCCGCAGGCCACCGCGCGAGGTGTGGCTCGGGGACCGCGGGGACGAGGGCCGCACGGCCGCCGAGAGCGGGCTGTGGACCTCCTCGACCCCCGTGGTGACCGCGCCGCCGCGCTCCGCGTCCGCACCGCGGCAGGGTGCTGCCACCCGCAACGTGAGCAGCGCCGACGGCCGCCGCACGAAGCGCCGCATCATGGGTGTGGACGTGGCCCGGGGGTTCGCGCTCGTGGGGATGATCGCGGTGCACGTGCTGCCCGCGGTGGCCGACGCCGAGGGCAACCCGTCCCTGGAGTGGCAGCTGTTCGCGGGGCACTCCGCCGCGCTGTTCGCCACGCTCGCCGGGGTGAGCCTCGCGTTCATGACGGGTGGCCGCGCCCCGCGCCGCGGCCGTGACGGCACCCGCGCGAGGGTCTCGATCCTCGTGCGCGCCCTGGTGCTGTTCCTGCTCGGTCTCACGGTCAACATGCTGGAGCTGCCCGTCTACAACATCCTGATCTACTACGGCCTGATGTTCCTGGTGGCCATCCCGTTCACCCGGCTCAGCGTGCCGTGGCTGCTGGCCTCCTCCGCGGCCTTCGCCGTGGTCATGCCGTTCGTGATGCAGTGGTCCCTGTCCGTGCTCCCGGCCCACGTGTACGGCAACCCGGTGTTCGTGGCACTGCTCACGGACCCGGGGGCGGTGCTCGCGGAGCTGTTCCTCACCGGCACCTACCCGGCGCTGCCCTGGATGACGTTCATCTGCCTGGGCATGGCCCTCGGCCGGCTGCCCCTGTCCCGGGACCGCGTGCAGGTGCTGCTCGTGATCGTGGGCGCGGTCACCGCAGCGGTGGCCCGTGGGATCTCCCTGCTCATGCTGATGCGCTTCGACCTCGAGGACGCCCTGGTGGAGGCGACCCCGTGGATGACCTCGGACGACGTCTGGAACATCCAGATCTACGGCCCGGATCCCCAGCTGCCGGACACCACCAACCTGTGGCTGCTGCTCTCCGGCCCGCACACCAACACGCCGTTCGCGCTGCTCGAGAGCGCGGGGCTGGCCATGGTGGCCCTCGGGGCCTTCCTGCTGCTGTGCCGGGTGATCGGCAAGTGGCTGACCTGGCTGGGGGCCATGGGCTCCATGACGCTCACCCTCTACGTGGCGCACCTGGTGTTCCTGGCCTTCGTGTGGACCGAGACCACCCCGTGGTTCTGGTTCCTCGTCCAGATCGCCGTGGCGGCGCTGTTCGCGGTGGCCTGGCAGCAGGCCCTCGGCAACGGCCCCCTCGAGCGCCTCGTCACGAAGGTCTCCAAGGGCGCGGCCGCGGCGGCGGTCCGGCCCGGGAAGGCGCCCCCGCGGCGTCGTGCGGAGCCCACGCGCCGCTAGCGCGAGCGCACGCGGCGCCCCGACGGACGGACCTCAGCCCTGCGGGGCGGGGTCCGTCCGCCACGCCACGGCCAGGCGGGCGTGCTCGCGGGGCGCGGTGCGGACGTCGCTCACGCTCCAGCCGCGGCCGTAGTCCGCGCGCGCCGCGGCGCCGATGTGGATCCCGGCGGGATCGCGGGACAGCCCCGTCTCCCAGCCCTTGACCAGCGCCTCCACCCGCACCCACGTGCGGGTCACGGCCGCGGCACGACGCCGCCCGCGCAGCCGCGCGAGCCGCTGCCGGTCCGCGGGGTGCAGCAGGTCCAGCAGCACGTCCGCCTCCACCTCGGACTGCAGCCGCTCCACGTCCACCCCCACGGGGCGCTGGGCCGTGACCAGGGCGACCACCCCCGCGGTGCGCGAGACCGAGAACCGCACGGGGGACGCTCCCCCCAGCTCCGGGGAGGGAACCGCCGTGGGATCCAGCCCGGAACCCGCGGTCACGGCGCCCGCCCGCCCGCGGACCGGCCGCGGGGCCCCGCTGCGGGGGTCGTGCACCACCGGGACCTCACCGGGCCGGCAGCCGAGCCGGTGCGCGAGCACGTGGCGCAGCGCCACGCGGGACACCGTGAACAGCTCCCGCGCGCGGGCCTCCTGCCCGGCGTGGGCGCGGGCCACCTCCTCCTCCGTGAGGCAGTCCGCGGCCGCGAAGGCCCACGGGGCGAGCTGCGCCAGCGGCAGCACATGCAGTGTGAGGTCCGCCGGCGCCCCGGGCACGCGGCGGCGGTGCTCGGCCCACACGGGGTGCCGCAGCACGGCGGTTCCCGCGCTCACCGGACACCCCCGTCCTGCTCCCACAGCGCCCGGTGCAGCAGCTCGGGGTGCTCGAACAGACCGTGGTGTCCTCCGGGCACGGTGAGCGCGCGCGCAGGGGCGGCCGTGGCGTCCGCCCAGCGGGCCATCACCTGCGCCGACGCCGTGCGGTCCCGCTCCGCGCTCACGAGCAGCAGGGGTGTGACCCAGCGGGGCGCGGGGTCCCCGTGGGCCAGGGACGCACGCAGGTCCGCGCGCAGCGGGCCCAGCACCAGCTCCCGCATGACCGGGTCCTCCAGCAGCTCCTCCGGGGTCCCGCCGAGCCCGCGCAGCCAGGTGAGCAGGGCGTCGTCGTCCTCCACGACGCGTGCGAGCTCCGGGTCGGGGGCGGGCGGAGCGGCCTTCGCCGAGAGCGCCACGACGGACAGCCGCCCGGGGCGCTCGCGGTCCACCGCGGCGGTGAACTCCGCGGCGAGCAGGGCCCCGAAGGAGTGGCCCAGGACTGCGGTGGGGACCTCGTCCGCGTCCAGGACGGGCAGCAGCACGGCCAGTGCCTCGGCCACGGTGGTGTCCACGCGCACGGGGGTGGGCTCGGCCATCCGGGACTCGCGTCCGGGGCGGCGGTGCACGAGGACCTCGGTGCCGGGGTGCTGCAGGGCGCGCCCGGAGAGGCCGCCGGCCCCCGCGTGGGGAAAGAGGACGAGACGCCGCTGCGGGGTGCCCGTCCCGGCGGACCAGCGGGCGAGGGCCGTGCCCGGGGGCGGCACGGCGGTGGGGGGAGGGGTCGTGACCAACTTCCCGGACCTCCTGGGTGGTGGATGATGGGCGGGTTGCACGGCGGGGCGGGGGAGCGCCGTCGGCCGGGTGCTGGGCGGCGGGGGTGCGCCGCGGGTGCTGTGGTGCTCGTGATGCGTGGCGCTCGTGGTGCGGGGGCGGGTGGCCCTGCGCGGTGGGCGGGTGGTGCACGGAGAGCGGGGGCCGCGCACGGAGCCCTGCGGGCCGGCCCGTGCCCGGTGGCGCGCCGCCGGGGTCGGGGCGTGTGCTGCGGGGGTTCGTGCGCGTGCGGGGAGCGTCGTAGGCTCGGAGGCCGGGACGCCCACCGCGCACGCCGCGGATCAGCACCACAGTACCCGGCGCGCCGGTGCGGCTCCCCGGGGCCGCAGCATGTGACCCGCCCGCGACGAGTGAACGGAGACAGCACAGATGGCGGCGAAGAAGACGAAGTCCTCGGCCACCCCGGCCACGCAGGCGCTCACGGCGGCGGGGGTCGAGTTCGAGGAGCTGCCGTACGAGCACGACCCCCGGGCCGGGTCCTACGGGGACGAGGCCGCCCAGGCGCTCGGACTCGACTCGCAGAGCGTGTTCAAGACTCTCGTGGTGGCCCTGGAGCCCGGCGGTTTCGGGGTGTGCGTGGTGCCGGTGGCCGCCCGTGCGGACCTCAAGGCCGCCGCGGCCGCACTGGGTGCCAAGAAGGCGCACCTCGCGGACCCGGCGGACGTCCACCGCCTGACCGGCTACGTGCTCGGGGGAGTGAGCCCGCTGGGCCAGCGCACACCCCTGCCCACGGTCCTGGACGAGAGCGCCCGGGGGATGGAGCGCGTCTACGTCTCCGGCGGGCGGCGCGGCTTCGACGTGGGGCTCTCGCCCGAGGACCTGGCCCGTGCCACGGATGCGGTGCTCGCCGCCGTGGCGCGGCCCGCGGACCGCGGGCACTGACACGGCGCGGCGCGAGCCGCGGTGGACCGCTGCCTCCCTCTCCCCGGTGGGTCACGGGGCCCGCACCGGTGGTCGCTTATGCGTGTCGGACGGCCTTGGCACCGTCCCAGGAGTCGAATAAAGTTTCGAAAACCTGGGGAGGGTGAACCACCATGACGGTGCTGGAGATGACGGAGGGCGTGGACGTCGAGGGCGGTCCCGCGGGCCACGAGGACCCGTGGGACGCGGTCCCGGTGATCGGTGCGGGCCGCGCCGGTCCCGGGGTGGCTGCCGTCCTCCCGGACCCGGGGTCGGAGGGGTTCTCGGTGCGGTGCGACGACACCGGGGCACCCTGGGCAGTGACCTACCGGGGCCGGGAGCAGCGGGTCCTGCAGCCGGTGATCCACTGGTTCGAACGCCGCAACTGGTGGGATGTGGAGGACCGCGTCCCCAGGGAGAGCCGCACCAGTGCCGTGGACCGGGAGTGCTGGCGTGTGCAGGCGGTCCAGGCCGGTGCAGCCGTGGCGCGCACCTTCGACATCACCCGCAGCCAGGTCACGGGACGCTGGGAGCTGCTCGGTGTCAGCCTCTGATCCGGGCTCCCCTCGGGGTGGAGCCGCAGCTCCGGGAGGTCTCGACCCGGTTGACAAACATTCGAACAAAGATTCGAATATGAGCATGTGGTTCCCTCACCTTCACGTGGCCTCCGCCTTCAGTGCGCACTACGGGGTGGCCCGCCCCGACGAGCTCGCGCGGACCGCCGCGCAGCAGGGGGCGCAGATCCTCGCGTGCACGGACCGGGACGGGCTGTACGGCGCGGTCAAGCACGTGCTGGCGTGCCGGGAGCACGGCCTCGCCCCGGTGCTGGGCGTGGACCTCGCCCTGCTGCGGGAGCCCGGGGGGACCCCCGCCGGCGAGCGACGGCGTGCCGTGGCACCCCGGGTGGTCGGGCGGGTGGTGGTCCTGGCCACGGGCCACAACGGCGGGGCGGGGTACGCGGCGCTGTGCCGGCTCGTCTCGGCGACCCACCGCGGCCACGACCGCCGCGGCCCCCACCCCATCGGGCTCACGGCCGCGCAGCTCGCCCGTCACGTCCACCGCGCGGCCCGCGGCGGCACCCCGGGACTCGTGGTGCTCGTGGGCCCGGACTCGGACGTGGGCAGGCTGCTGGCCCGCCGCCACTACCGGGGTGCGCGGGAGGCCCTGAACCGCTGGCGCTCCCGGCTGCCGGCCCAGACCCTCGTGGTGGAGACCGTGCACCACCTGGCACCCCAGGGGGCACCCCTCGGCACGGGCCACGCCGTGCGCATGTACGAGATCGGGCGGGCCGCGGAGCTGCCCGTGGTGCTCAGCAACGCCGTGCGCTACGCCCACCCGGGCCAGGCCGTGACCGCGGACGTCCTCGACGCCGCACGCACCCTGATGTCCCTGGACGAGCTCGCGGGAGCGGACCGCGGGGTGCTACAGCCCAACGGCCAGGGGTGGCTCAAGGACGGGGACGCCATGACGCGGCTGGCGCGGGAGATCACGAGCGCGGCCGAGGTGCCGGGCACCGGGGCGGCAGGGCTGCTCGCGGACACCCACCACCTGGCGCAGCGCTGCGTCCTGGACCTGCGACAGGACCTCGGCGTGGACACCCCCGTGATCCCCGAGGCCTCCGTGCTCGGGCTGCGGGGGGACCCGGACCGCGAACTCGCGCAGCGCTGCTACGCCGGACTCGCCCGGCTGCACGGCGGGGAGGACTGGGACCGCACCGTCCCCGGCCTCAACCGGGAGTCCCTGCGGGGACGCCTGGAACGGGAACTGGCCGTGATCGCGCAGCTGGGCTTCGCGGGCTACTTCCTCACCGTGGGAGAGGTCTCCGAGCTCATGACCTCCCTGGGGGTGCGCCACGCCGCCCGCGGCTCCGGGGTCTCCTCCCTGGTGGTGCACCTGCTCGGGATCTCCCCGGCGGACCCGCTGGAATACGACCTCGTGTTCGAGCGCTTCCTCTCCCCGCTGCGCCCCAACCTCCCGGACATCGACATCGACATGGAGAGCGCCCGCCGCCACGACGTCTACCGCCGGATCTTCGCGCGCTTCGGGCCCCGGCGCGTGAGCCTCATGAGCATGCAGAACGCCTACCGCTCCCGCGGCGCCGTGCGGGACGCAGGGCTCGCGCTGGGTCTCGGCCCCCAGGACGTGGACCACGTGGCCGGGCAGCTGTGGCGGGTCCCGGGGGCCACGCTGCGCGAGGAGATCTCCCGCCGCCCCGAGCTCGCCCCCCTCGCGCAGCGGCTGCGGGACAACCGGCAGATGGACCTGCTCGTGGACCTCACCGAGCGCCTGGACCGGCTGCCCCGCCACATCTCCATGCACCCGTGCGGCGTGATCCTCTCCGACACCACCCTGCTGGACCGCACCCCGGTCCAGGCCAGCGGGATCGGGCTGCCCATGTCCCAGTACGACAAGCACGACATGGACCCCATGGGGCTCATCAAGCTCGACATCCTGGGGGTTCGCATGCAGTCCACCCTGGCGCACGCCGTCTCGGAGATCACCCGGCTGCACCCCCACGAACCGCCCCCGGACCTCGACGCCATGCCCCGGGACGACCCCGACACCTTCCGCCTCATCAGCTCCACCCACACCCTCGGCTGCTTCCAGATCGAGTCCCCCGGCCAGCGCGAGCTCATCGGCACCATGGGGCCCGAGGAATTCAACGACCTCGTGGTGGACATCTCCCTGTTCCGCCCCGGCCCCATGCAGGCCAACATGGTCCGCCCCTACCTGGACGCCCGCCACGGCTGGTCCACCCCCGTGTACTCCCACCCGGACCTCCAGGAGATCCTCGCCGAGACCCGCGGCGTGGCCGTCTACCACGAGCAGATCATGCGCATCATGGACCGCATGACCGGCTGCGGACTCGGACAGGCGGACGTCTGGCGGCGGCTGCTCGGATCCCCCGGGGAGGAACCCGTGGAGACCGCGTTCCGGGACGGCGCCCGCGCTCGCGGCTTCTCCCCGGACGTGGTGGACAGCGTGTGGCAGACCCTCCACGCCTTCGGCAGCTTCGGCTTCTGCAAGGCCCACGGCGTGGCCTTCGCGGTGCCTACCTACCAGTCCGCGTGGCTGAAGACGCACCACCCGGAAGCCTTCATGGCCGGGGTGTGGGAGCACGACCCCGGGATGTACCCCGCGCGGCTGCTCGTGGGGGAAGCCCGGCGCATGGGGATCCCCGTGCTCGGCCCGGACGTCAACCGCAGCGGCGAGCACCACCGGGTGGAGGCCGTCACCCCCCGCCCCGGAACGGTGGTGTCCGGGGACCTGGACGCCGGGATCCCCCACACCCAGGACGGCGCCTGGGGGATCCGCATGTCCCTCGCCACCATCACCGGCATCAGCGCCGCGGAGGTCGAGCGGCTCCTCGCCGGGCAGCCCTACGCCACGCTCGCCGAGGTCCGGGTGCGGGCCCGGCCCTCCCGGCGCTCCCTGCAGCGCCTCGCCACGGCCGGGGCCCTGGACGGGCTGCTGCGCGGGGCCGGGGCCCGCGCCTCCCGCACGGACGTGGTCCGCTTCCTCACCGAGCGGGCGGAGCAGCCCGCGAGCGGACGGGGCGGCCGTGCGCAGCCGGGGGAGGGCCAGCTCGCGCTGCCCCTGGGGGACGTGGACCTGACCTCCGTGCCCGCGCGGCTCCCCGAGCCGACCTCCCAGGAACGGGTCCGAGCGGAGATGGAGACCATGAACATCGAGGTCAGCGCCCACCTCATGGACTCCCACTCCGAGCTCGTGCGTGCCTACCGGGCCACCCGCGCGGAGGACCTGCTGGGGCTGCGCAGCGGCAGCGAGGTGGTGGTGGCCGGTGTCCGGGTCTCCACCATGACACCGCCCATGCGCAGCGGCCGGCGCGTGGTCTTCATCTCCCTGGACGACGGCTCGGGAGCCGTGGACTGCACGTTCTTCGACGAGGCCCAGGAGGCCTCGGGAGAGGTGCTCTTCGCTCCCACGCTGCTGCTGGTCCACGGCCACACCCGCCGCACCGGTCCGCGCGGGATCGGCATCCAGGCCGCCCGGGCGTGGGACCTCTCCCGCCCGGAGACCCTCCCGGACCCGCGCACCCTGCTGGGCTCCCGGCCCTCGCCGTCCCGAGCGCCCGGCCGGCGGGGTTCCGAGACCGGGTCCTCTCCCGCGGGGCGCACGTGCTCCCGCGCGGGGAGCCGTGGTGCGCCCCGCGCGGAGGCGGGCCACGGCGCCGCGGCCCGCGAGGGGGCGGGGTCCCGATGACACGGGAAGAGGGACACGGGGAGGGGATCTGCACGCGTGCGAGCCTGTGGAACACTGGGAGCCATGGCGAAGAACAGCGGCGGAGGGGATCTGCTGCCGTCCGTGGACCAGGTCACGGAAGAGGCAATCAACATCGGCTACCGCTTCGACCAGAAGCTGCAGCGCTGGCGCCAGGGCCGTGCCCTGCAGCGGGGGGACATCCCCACCATGCTCGCCTTCGACGGCTACGGCAGCCCGCGCTACGTCCGGGCCCTGGGGCGCGTCCTGCTCAAGACCCGCACCTACGTGGCGGACACCGACGACGCCGCGGAGTCCATCCGCGGGTGGCGCTCCTTCTCCTCCGTGCCCTACGCCTTCGCCCAGGTGAACGTGTGGCTCGGGGACCACGAGTTCCACTTCGTGGCGGACAAGGGCGGTGTGATCGACGTGGACCTCAACGTGTCCATGGCGCCGGGCATCCACACCATCTACATGCAGGCCGAGGGGTCAGAGGTCACGGAGGCCACGGTCACCGTGGTCTCGGACCAGCAGCACCTGGGTGTGGTGTGCGACGTGGACGACACCGTGATGGTCACCGCCCTGCCACGCCCCATGCTGGCCGCCTGGAACTCCTTCGTGGCCAACGAGCACGCCCGCATCCCCACCCCGGGAATGTCCACCATGATGGACCGGCTGCGGCGCAGGCATCCGCACGCGCCGTTCCTCTACCTGTCCACCGGCGCCTGGAACGTGGCACCCACCCTGCGCCGCTTCCTCACCCGCAACGCCTATCCTGCCGGTGCGCTCCTGCTGACCGACTGGGGGCCCACCACCGAGCGCTGGTTCCGCTCCGGCTCCCAGCACAAGGTGCAGAACCTGCAACGGCTGGCCCGCAACTTCCCCCACGTGAGGTGGATCCTCATCGGGGACGACGGCCAGCACGACCCGCAGATCTACGCGGGTTTCGCCGAGCGCTACCCGGACTCCGTGGCCGCCATCGTGATCCGCAACCTCTCTCCCACCGAGGCGGTGCTGGCCGCGGGCACCCGCGGGTCCGACGGGCACCGGGTCGCGGTTCCCGAGGGGGTGCTGTGGATCGAGGCCAACGACGGCGCCTCGATCTCGGACCAGCTCCGGGACGCCGGCCTGCTCTGAGCCCTCGTCCCGTCACGGCCGGGGACGGGGGAGGGCCACGCCCGAAAAAGATTTCGGGTGACGTGGGGAACTCCTCTTATCCACACCACCGTGCCCTGAACCGCGGAAGCACGCGGGGTTGCCCCGCACGGTCCTGTGGACAACAGGGGGAAAACACGCCCACCCCTGTGGAACACGCAACCACATCATGTTGGGTGCCCTGTGCTCCTGCGCCACTAGATGTAGTATTGACGCAGTTGTTCAATCACCTGGCGCACCACCCGGACCGTGACCCCCTGGGCCCCGGAGGCGTCGGAGAATCGGTACTTCCCGCAAGGAGAATGGGCTATGTCAGTCACCGTGTATTCCAAGCCGTCGTGCGTCCAGTGCAACGCCACCTACCGCGCCCTCACCAAGAAGGGCATCGACTACACAGTGGTGGACGTCACCGAGGACACCACCGCGTACGACCACGTGGTGGGCCTGGGCTACCAGCAGGTGCCCGTGGTGGAGACCACCACCGAGCACTGGTCCGGCTTCCGCCCGGACAAGATCAACTCCCTGGCGCTGCTGCTCTCCGCCTGAGGCAGTTCCCCGCGGACTCCACGGTCCGTCCCCGGGCGGGCAGCTCCCCCGGCGCGCCGCGCAGTCCACGGCCGAGAACCGGTCGGCACCGGCGCACCAGGCGTCCACCGGCCACAGCACCACCTGTCCGGCCCGGCAGGCGCACCACACCGCGGACATGCGCCACACCGCACGATCCACCACGAGTCGAAGTGAGCCGGTATGAGCGCCATCAGCTCGGTTCTCGCCCAGGCGAAGGAGCGGGAACTCCATCGCGCACCCGTCGTCGCGGGGGAGGATGCACCCCTGGTGGTGTACTTCTCCTCCGTCACGCGCAACACGGACCGTTTCATCGCCAAGCTGCCGGTGAGATCCGTCCGGTTGCCCCTCCGCACCACCGACCCCGTTCCCCGCATCACCGAGCCGTACGTCCTGGCCGTGCCCAGCTACGGACGGCCCGGGGGAGCGGGGTCAGTCCCCCCTCAAGTCGTCAAGTTCCTGAACGACCCCTCGTCGCGGCAGCACCTGCTCGGTGTGATCGGCGCTGGCAACACCAACTTCGGCCCCCTGTTCTGCGTGGCGGCGGAGAAGGTGGCCGTCAAGTGCCAGGTGCCCCTGCTCTACAAGTTCGAGCTGATGGGCACGGACGAGGACGTCGAGAAAGTCACCCAAGGATTGGAAGAGTTTTGGCAAGCATCCATGCAACCCCGGGCGTGAGCATCGAGCCCGGTCACGAAGATCCCACGTGCCCCGAGAAGTACCGGGGCCTCGGCTACCACGAGCTCAACGCGCTGCTGAACCTCTACGACGCCGAGGGCAGGATCCAGTTCGAGGCGGACCAGCAGGCGGCCCGCCAGTACTTCCTCCAGCACGTGAACAAGAACACCGTGTTCTTCCACGACCTGGAGGAGAAGCTCAAGTACCTGGTGGACCACCAGTACTACGAGGCCGAGGTGCTGGAGAAGTACAGCTTCGAGTTCGTCAAGAAGCTCTCCAAGCAGGCCTACGGCTACAAGTTCCGCTTCCAGACGTTCCTGGGCGCGTTCAAGTTCTACACGTCCTACACGCTGAAGACCTTCGACGGCCAGCGATACCTGGAGCGCTTCGAGGACCGCGTGGTCATGGTCTCCCTGTACCTCGCGGACGGGGACGAGGCCCTGGCCGAGCGCCTCGTGGCGGAGATCATCTCCGGCCGGTTCCAGCCGGCCACGCCCACGTTCCTCAACGCCGGCAAGAAGCAGCGCGGCGAGCTCGTCTCGTGCTTCCTGGTGCGCTTCGAGGACAACATGGAGTCGATCGGGCGCAACATCAACTCCGCGCTGCAGCTGTCCAAGCGCGGCGGCGGTGTGGCGTTCGCGCTCACCAACCTGCGCGAGTCCGGCGCTCCCATCAAGATGATCGAGAACCAGTCCTCGGGCGTGATCCCCGTGATGAAGCTGCTGGAGGACTCCTTCTCCTACGCGAACCAGCTGGGTGCCCGTCAGGGGGCCGGGGCCGTGTACCTGCACGCGCACCACCCGGACATCCTCAACTTCCTGGACACCAAGCGCGAGAACGCGGACGAGAAGATCCGCATCAAGACCCTCTCCCTGGGTGTGGTCATCCCGGACATCACGTTCGAGCTGGCCAAGAAGAACCAGGACATGTACCTGTTCTCCCCGTACGACGTGGAGCGCATCTACGGCATGCCCTTCGCGGACGTGAACGTGAGCGAGAAGTACCACGAGATGGTGGACGACTCCCGGATCGCGAAGACCAAGATCAACGCCCGTGAGTTCTTCCAGACCGTTGCGGAGGTGCAGTTCGAGTCCGGCTACCCGTACATCATGTTCGAGGACACGGTGAACCGGGCGAACCCCATCGACGGCAAGATCATCATGTCCAACCTGTGCTCCGAGATCCTCCAGGTCTCCGAGCCCTCCACGTACAACGAGGACCTGACCTACGCGGAGGTGGGCAAGGACATCTCGTGCAACCTGGGGTCCATGAACATCGCCATGGCCATGGAGTCCGAGGACTTCGGTGCGAGCATCGAGACCGCCATCCGCGGCCTGACCGCCGTCTCGGACATGTCCAACATCGACTCGGTGCCCTCCATCCGGCGCGGCAACCAGATGTCCCACGCCGTGGGCCTCGGGCAGATGAACCTGCACGGCTACCTCGCCAAGGAGCACATCTTCTACGGCTCGGAGGAGGGTGTGGACTTCACCGACATGTACTTCTACGCGGTGACCTACCACGCCATCCGCGCCTCCAACCGGATCGCGAAGGAGCGGGGGGAGTCCTTCGTGGGCTTCGAGAACTCGGACTACGCGAACGGCACGTTCTTCGACAAGTACACGGACCGGGTCTGGGAGCCCGCCACCGCGCGGGTCCGGGAGCTGTTCGAGCGGGCGGGCATCGCCCTGCCCACGGTCGAGGACTGGCGCGAGCTGCGCGAGAAGGTCATGGCGGACGGGATGTACAACCAGAACCTGCAGGCCGTACCACCCACCGGCTCCATCTCGTACATCAACAACTCCACGTCCTCGATCCACCCGATCGCCTCGCGCATCGAGATCCGCAAGGAGGGCAAGCTGGGCCGCGTGTACTACCCGGCGCCGTTCATGGACAACGAGAACCTGGAATACTTCCAGGACGCGTACGAGATCGGCTACGAGAAGATCATCGACACGTACGCCGCGGCCACGCAGCACGTGGACCAGGGGCTCTCGCTCACACTGTTCTTCAAGGACACCGCCACCACGCGGGACATCAACCGCGCTCAGATCTACGCGTGGCGCAAGGGCATCAAGACCATGTACTACTCGCGCATCCGCCAGCTCGCCCTGGAGGGCACCGAGGTGGAGGGCTGCGTGTCCTGCATGCTGTGACGCGCCGTCGTCGTCCCTGAGCACAGGGGCACGACGACGCCGCGCGCCACACCGCGGGCACCTCGCCTTCGCATCGGCCCGGTCCGCTTCCTGCGCCCCCGGTGACCGTGCTCGGTGCTTGCGCCCGGTGCCTGCCCGGCCTGGCCGTCTCTGCCCCGTTCGACCCCTGGTCGGGCGGGGCAGATGTCGTCCGGAGCACCGTCGAGCACGTCCACAACCGGCAGCCGGCTGCCACGCCCGGCCTGCGCCCCCATCATCAGGAGAACCTCCATGACCCAGGACCACAGCACCCCTGAGAACGCCCCGCGCTGGTTCGCCGCGCAGCAGATCCTCGACGCGGTGAGCCCCCGGCGGGCCAGGAAGCTCCTCGAGGAGACCCTGGTGGGTGGCTTCCACCCCGGGGAGGACCCCGCCCGGGGCAACGTGACCGCCGGCCAGGGGCACATGCTGCTCATGCCGTCCGTGCTGGGAGCGTGGAGCGGGATCAAGGTTGCCACGGTCTCACCGGGGAACCCGGAACGTGGTCTGCCGCGCATCCAGGCCACCTACCTGCTCATGGACACACCCACGCTGAGCGTGCAGGCCGTCATGGAGGGCAACGCGCTCACCACGCTGCGCACGCCGGCCGTCTCCGCCCTCGCGGCGGACCACCTCGCGGCCCCGGATGCGCAGACGCTCATGGTGTTCGGCACCGGCCCGCAGGCGCTGTCCCACATCGAGGCGTTCGCGGACGTCCGGGACTTCTCGGAGGTGGTGGTGTGCGGTCGCAGCACCGAGAAGGTCGCGGCCGCGGTGGGGCACGCGCAACGGCTCGGACTGGCCGCGCGCGCCGGGACGGCGGAGGACGTCCGGGACGCGGACGTCGTCGTGTGCGCCACCTCCGCCGCGGAGCCCCTGTTCGACGGTGCGCTGGTCCGGGACGCGGCGTGCGTCGTCGCCATGGGATCCCACGAGCCGGACGCCCGGGAACTGGACGCCGCGCTGATGGGCCGGGCGCAGGTGGTCGTGGAGGACCGCGGCACGGCGCTGCGCGAGGCCGGGGACGTCGTGCAGGCCGTGGCGGAGGGCGCGCTCACCGAGGAGGACCTCGTGCCCCTCGCGGACGTGGTCACCGGCGCGGCCGCCGTGGACCGCTCCCGGCCCCGTGTGTTCAAGTGCGTGGGCATGAGCTGGCAGGACCTCGCCGTCGCCGTGGGCGTGGTGGACGGCGCCGAGGCCTGATCGTCCTGCCCCTGGGGGCGCGACGGTGTCTGCTCCGCCCCGCGCGGGGGCAGGCGGGGGAGAAGGACATGAGAAAAGGCCCCGGAACGTGAGTTCCGGGGCCTTGATCTGGTGCGCGATACTGGGATCGAACCAGTGACCTCTTCCGTGTCAGGGAAGCGCGCTACCGCTGCGCCAATCGCGCTCAATGTTCACGTATTGAACGGGTGGTTGCACCGAGGTGGAGACGGGATTCGAACCCGCGTTGACGGCTTTGCAGGCCGCTGCCTAACCACTCGGCCACCCCACCGGGGACCAGATCCTTGGAGGACAGGGTCTCAGATCTCGACCACGAGGTCGATAACTGCGAGCGGACGACGGGAGTCGAACCCGCGACCCTCACCATGGCAAGGTGATGCTCTACCAGCTGAGCTACGTCCGCATTGTCGGTCGATCGGAAACCTGTTTCATTCTCCGTTCTTCCGAGCGGAAACTTTATCACAGGTCTTCGCGCTACCCGCCGTTCCGGCACCCGAACCGTTTCCGGTGCGGAGGCCGTCCCCTGCGGGGCGTTGCCAACGAGGAAGAACATTACCCATGCCCCCGGGTCCGGGCAAATCGGGCCGCCATGAGGAGTGGTGCGAGGGGTGCGGGAACAGGCCGTGGCGGCTCCGACGGGCCCGGTGGCACATCCGGGCCGGGCCGATTTGCCGTTGCCGCGGGATGTGTTCTAGAGTTTTCAACGTTGCAAGCGCGATTGGCGCAGCGGTAGCGCGCTTCGTTCACACCGAAGAGGTCACTGGTTCGATCCCAGTATCGCGCACGGACGAACGAAGAACCCGGTCCCGGAAGGGGCCGGGTTTTTTCGTGCCCGCCCACGGAGCGGAAGGCTTCTGCGTGTCGGGGGCCCTTCCTACGCTGGGCCCATGACGCAACCCCGACTCGCACAGCAGACGCCCACCGGCCGCATGTACGCGCGCCGTGAGGGCGGGGACCTCGAGGTTCCGTCCATCACCACGATCATCGGCTGCGAGGCCAACGACCTCGGCGGCTGGTACGGGTACAGCGCAGCCCAGGCGCTGGCGAACGACCCCCAGCTGCCGGACGCGCTGCGGGACTCGCGGCGGCGTCGTTCCCTGGTCAACCACGCGGCCAAGGCCGCCGAGCGGCACCGCGACCAGGCGGCGCAGCGCGGGGACCGCGTCCACGACTACTGCGAGCAGCTTGCGCTGCGTGCCATGGGGGCGGCCCACGAGGTGGAGCGCGCCCGCGCCGATCTCACGGAGCACCACGAGGCACGCTTCGCGGACAGCGCGGACCAGTGGTGGGAGCTCTACCGGCCGGAGCCGCTGGCGGCGGAGATCACGGTGTGGAACTCCACCGTGGGCTACGCCGGCACCCTGGACCTCGTGGCGCGGATCGGCGGCAAGGTCTGCCTCATCGACTACAAGACGAAGGGCACGGACCGCTCCGGGCGGGTGAAGTCCCCGGACCCCAAGGTGGTCACCCAGCTGGTCGCGGGTCTCAAGGCGGAGGAGTCGCTCGTGGACGCCGCAGCGGGGCAGTGGGAGCCGTGGCGCTACGGGGACGCGGACGTGCTCATGGCCGTGGCGATCGGGGAGACGGAGGCGCTCACGGTCCAGGCCGTGTCCGAGCACCTGCCTGCCCACTGGTACAAGTTCTGCGCCCTGGCCAAGGTGTGGGCCCGGTCGGCGCAGCTGGAGTCCGCGGGGCCGCAGCTGCGCAGCATTGCCCCGCCGCCGCTCGAGGGCAGCCCCACGGGGCGCCTGGTGCCGGACTCCACTGTCACACTGCCGGTGGCCGGGCCCGCCGTAGACTGAGGACGATGCCGTCCCGGCCCACGAACCCACACGAGGAGAGCACCGCACGGTGAGTATTCTGCGCATCCGCACCATCGGGGACCCGGTCCTGCGGACCCCCGCCCAGGAGGTCACGGAGTTCGACGACTCCCTGCGAACCCTGGTGCGGGACATGTTCGAGACCATGTACGCCGTGGGAGGCGTCGGACTGGCCGCACCCCAGGTGGGGGTGGGTCTGCAGATCTTCACGTGGGGTGTCCACGGGGACGAGGGCCACGTGGTCAATCCCCGTCTGAGCGTGGGGGACGAACCCCAGGAGGGCGGCGAAGGCTGCCTCTCCGTCCCGGGCCTGTCCCACGAGACCCCGCGCAGGCACCGGGCGGTGCTCACCGGCGTGGACTCCCACGGCCGCCCCGTGCAACGGGAGGCCACGGGGCTGCTGGCCCGCTGCTTCCAGCACGAGACCGACCACCTGCACGGCATGCTCTACGTGGACCGTCTGGTGGGTGACGAGCGCAAGGACGCCCTGCGCAGGCTGCGCAGCCCCGAGTTTCGCGAGGCCGCGGCCAGGACGGAGAAGGAGCGGGACGAGCAGCGGCTCGCGGCGTCGTCGCACGGCGCCGGCACCCAGGGGCCGTCGGCCCCGGCCGCCCGTGGTGCACGAGGCCCGGTCCGCACGGGGGATTCCCCGGCGGCGGCCGGTTCCGCCTTCACCCGCCCCGCCGACGACGCCGCGTCCCGTCCCGTGCGCGCAGCAGGCTCCGCCTTCACCCGGGGAGGGGCACGATGACGCACGAACGACTGAAAATCGTCTACGCGGGCACGCCGGAGACGGCTGTGCCCCCGCTCGAGGCCCTGCACTCGGATCCGCGCTTCGAGATCGCCGCCGTGCTGACCCGCGAGGACGCCCCCGTGGGGCGCAAGAAAGTGCTCACGCCCTCCGCCGTGGCGCGCCGCGCGGAGGAGTTCGGCCTGTCCGTGCTGCGGGCCAACCGTGTCACGGAGGACGTCCGGGCCGCGCTGCGTGGGACCGGTGCCCGCATCGGGGCGGTGGTGGCCTACGGCGCCCTGCTCCCGCGGCCGGCGCTGGAGGTCTTCGAGCACGGCTGGATCAACCTGCACTTCTCGCTGCTTCCGCAGTGGCGCGGGGCCGCGCCGGTGCAGCGCGCCCTGATGGCCGGCGACTCCGTGCTGGGAGCCACCACGTTCGTTCTGGACGAGGGCATGGACACCGGCCCCGTGGTGGGCACCCTCACGGACGAGGTGCGCCCGGAGGACACCGCGGGCACCGTCCTGGACCGGCTCGCGCACGAGGGCTCGCCGTTGCTCGCGGAGTCGCTGCTGGGCGTGGCCACCGGACAGGTGCAGCCCGTCCCGCAGCGGGGGGAGGCCACCGCCGCCCCCAAGCTCACGGGCGCGGAGGCTCGCATCACCTGGACGCACCCGGCCGTGGCCGTGGCGCACCACGTGCGCGGGGTGACCCCCGAACCGGGTGCCTGGACGGAGTACGAGGGGCAGCGCATCAAGGTCGAGAGCGTGGTCCCCGCCCCCGGAGTGACCGGACTGGCCGCCGGCCACGTGGAGATCCGCGGCAAGCAGGTCTTCGCGGGCACCGGCTCGTACGCCGTGGAGCTCACGCGCGTGCAGCCGGGCGGGAAGAAACCCATGGCGGCCCTGGACTGGGCCCGTGGACAGCAGCACAGGGAGCAGGTGGCCTTCGCATGAGCCGGGAGTACGACGACCGTGGAGCAGCATCCGGTGACGACCGACGGGGCCGACCGCAGGGCCGGCAGCAGCGCGGCCCCGGAGGCGGTGAACGGCGCGGCGGCAGCGTGAGCGGCCGCGGCGGGGACCGGGACCGGGGCCGCTCGCAGGACAGCTCCCGCCGCAACGCCCGGGGGCACGAGCGCAACCGCCGGGCCCAGCACGAGCGGTCGTACTCGGCGCAGGCGCCGGGCCAGCGGCGTCGACGTTCGGACCCGGCGCGGCTCGCGGCCTTCGAGGCCCTGCGCGCGGTGAACTCCGAGGACGCCTACGGCAACCTCGTGCTCCCGTCCCTGGCGCGCGAGCACCGTCTGGACCGGCGCGACGCCGCGTTCGCCACGGAGCTCGCCTACGGCACCATGCGCTGGAGCGGCACGTGGGACGCCGTGCTCCAGACGTGCGTGGACCGCCCCCTCGACCAGCTGGACCCCGCGGTGGTGGACGCCCTGCGGCTGGGAACCCACCAGCTGCTGGCCATGCGCGTGCCGGACCACGCCGCGCTGGACGCCACCGTGGGCCTGGTCCGCGGGGAGATCGGCCAGGGACCGGCGGGACTCGTCAACGCGGTGCTGCGCAAGGTGGCGCGGCGCACCCAGGAGGAGTGGCTGGAGGACCTCGCCTCGCAGCAGCCGGACGAGTGGCGCGCCATGAGCGTCCGCCGTGCCCACCCCGTGTGGGAGATCCGGGCCATGCGGCGTGCCCTGCGTGCGAACGGACGCGATCCGGAGGAGATCACCGCCCTGCTGGACGCGGACAACGCCGCCCCGGACGTGCACCTCGTGGCGCTGCCGGGTCTGGGGTCCCTCGACCCCGTGCTGGAGGCCGGTGCCCACCCGGGGGAGTTCGTGGCGGACAGCGCCGTGAGCGGCGGCGGAGACGTCCACCGCATCCCGGGCACACGGGAGGGCGTGGTGCGTGTGCAGGACGCGGGATCGCAGCTCGTGGCCCGAGTGCTCGCCCAGGCGGCGGTTGCCGAGGACGCCGGCCGGTGGGCGGACCTGTGCGCGGGCCCGGGCGGCAAGGCCGCTCTCCTCGCGGCGCTCGCCCACGAGCGGGGCGCCACGCTGCTGGCCAACGAGGTCAGCGAGCACCGCAGCGAGCTCGTGCGCCAGTCCCTGGCCCCCGTTCCGCGCGAGGCGTGGCGTGTGCGCACGGGAGACGCCCGGGAGGTCCCTGGCGAGCACGCGGGCACCTTCGACCGGGTCCTCGTGGACGTCCCCTGCACCGGCCTGGGGGCCCTGCGACGGCGCCCCGAGGCGCGGTGGCGGCGCACGCCGTCGGACGTCGCGAACCTCGCGGACGTGCAGCGGGAGCTGCTGGACGCGGCGCTGGAGGCCACCCGCCCCGGCGGCGTGGTGGTCTACGCGACGTGCTCGCCGCACACCGCCGAGACCCACGACGTGCTGCAGGACGTCCGGGACCGGCGCGCGGACGTGGAGGTCCTGGACACCGCGGCCCTCGCGGAGCAGGCCGCCCTGCCCGGCGCGTTCCACGGCACCCGTGCCGCCGGGCTGGAGCTGCCCGGCGGTGGGAGCAGCGTGCAGCTGTGGCCGCACGTGCACGGCACGGACGCCATGTACATGGTGGCGCTGCGTCGGCGCGGCTGAGCACCTCCTGCCGCGCAGGCCGGCTCGCGGCCACCCGACCCCACCCCCGACCGAGACACCACACCTGGAGGACCCCCATGACCCGCTGCGACATCCACCCGTCCATCCTCTCCGCGGACTTCGCCCGCCTGGGGGAGGAGCTGCAGCGCATCGAGAACGCGGATGCCGCGCACGTGGACGTGATGGACAACCACTTCGTCCCGAACCTCACGCTGGGGTTGCCCGTGGTGGAGAGCCTGCAGCGGGCGAGCCCCATCCCCCTGGACCTGCACCTGATGATCGAGGACCCGGACCGCTGGGCCCCGGCGTACGCGGAGGCCGGGTGCGCGTCCGTGACGTTCCACGCGGAAGCGGCCATGGCTCCCGTGAAGCTCGCCCGGGAGCTGCGGGCCGCCGGTGCGAAGGCCGGGCTCGCCGTGCGTCCCGCCACTCCCATCGAGCCGTACCTGGACCTGCTGCCCGAGCTGGACATGCTGCTCGTGATGACCGTGGAGCCCGGGTTCGGCGGCCAGAAGTTCCTGGACGTGACCCTTCCCAAGCTGCGGCGTGCGGCGGCCGCGGTGAAGGCCCACGGCGGCACGGTGGCCCTGCAGGTGGACGGCGGGATCACCGAGGAGACGATCGTGCGCGCCGCCGAGGCCGGTGCGGACACCTTCGTGGCGGGTTCGGCGGTGTACGGCAAGGAGGACCCCGCCGCCGCCGTGGCGGCGCTGCGGGACACGGCCCGCGCGCACCAGGGCTGAGGCGAACCACCGCCCCCGCCAGCACCGCCCCCGCCGGCACCGGGCACAGTTCAGCACCGGGCTCCCACCCCGGCTCATGGGCGGTGCCGGAGCCGTGGCATACTGGGCTCCGCAACGTGTTCCGGGGTCGGTGCAATTCCGAACCGGCGGTGACAGTCCGCGAACCGGGAACCGCGTGGCCCTCGGGCCCTGCCGCACGGTGGGTGGAGTCCAGGGGGTGGCGGGGAGCTCGGCCGATCCGGTGGAAGTCCGGGACCGACAGTACAGTCTGGATGGTAGGCACACGTGCGCACCGCCCTCCCGCGGCGCACCCCTCAGAAGGGCCACCCTTCAGCACCGGTGCCACGCGGGGTCACATGGCGGTGTCGTCCGCCGCGCGGTCTGAACCGTGGGCGTGCTCCTGCTCCCCGGAACCACCGATCGTGGCGGGTGAGAGGAGATTCCGTGGACGTCCTGCGGTGGTTGTTCGACGCACAGATCCGTGTGGGTGACGGGTTCATCCTGTGGCGCGAGGTGCTCGGCAACGTCTTCGGCCTGCTGTCCGCCCTGGGCGGGATGCGCCGCAAGGTGTGGGCGTGGCCCGTGGGCATCGTGGGCAACGCGATCCTCCTCACCGTCTTCCTGGGCGCGGTCTTCGAGACCCCCAACCCCGTGAACCTGCTCGGCCAGGCCGGGCGGCAGATCATGTTCATCGCGGTCTCCGTGTACGGCTGGGTGCAGTGGCGCCGTTCTCGCGGTGCGCAGCAGGAAGCCGTGACGCCGCACTGGGCCGGTGGCAGGCAGCGCATCCTCCTGGTCGTCGCGATGCTCGCGGGCACCGCCGTGCTCACCCCCGTCTTCCGCGCCCTGGGTTCCTACGAACCGGTGTGGGCGGACGCCTGGATCTTCATGGGCTCGCTGCTGGCCACCCTGGGCATGGCCAGGGGCTGGGTCGAGTTCTGGCTGTTCTGGGTGGCGGTGGACCTCGTGGGTGTGCCGCTGCTGTTCTCCGCCGGGTACTACGCCTCCGGTCTCATGTACGTCTTCTACGGCGCCTTCACCCTCGCCGGCTTCTTCGTCTGGTGGCGCGTGAACACGCGTCAGCGCCGCGCCGCGACGATCGGCACGGGCTTCCCGGACCTGCACCTGTCCGTGGGTGACGAGCGCCCATGACGCCCCCGTCCCACGACGCCGCGGTGGAACCCGAGCCCACGTTCACCTCCGCCGAGCACACCGCCATGCGCTCCGCCCTGCGGGCCGCAGCACGGGGAGTGCGCGGGGCCAATCCCGTGGTGGGTGCGGCGGTCCTGAGCGCCTCCGGCGAGGTCCTGCACGTGGGCCACCACCGCGGTGCCGGAACGCCCCACGCCGAGGTCGACGCCCTGCGGGCCGCCCGTGAGGCGGGGACGGACCTGCGGGACACCACCCTGGTCGTGACGCTGGAGCCGTGCCACCACACGGGCCGCACGGGGCCGTGCTCCGGGGCGATCCTGGAGGCCGGGGTGCCTCGGGTCGTCTACGCGGTGGGGGACGGCACGGACACCGCCCGCGGGGGAGCAGCCGCTCTCATGGAGCGCGGTGTGGACGTCCGGGCGGGTCTGCTGGCCGAGGACGCCCGGGATCTCAACGCGCGCTGGTTCCGCGCCCAGGAGCAGCAGCGCCCCTTCGTGACGCTCAAGATCGCCCAGAGCCTGGACGGCCGGGTGGCCGCGGCGGACGGCACGAGCCGGTGGATCACGGGGGAGGCCGCCCGGGGGGAGGGCCACGCCCTGCGCTCCCGGGTGGACGCGATCCTCGTGGGCGGCGGCACCCTGCGCTCCGACGACCCCTCCCTCACGGCCCGTGACGCCACCGGTGGCCCGTTGACCCGGCAGCCGCTGCGCGCGGTGATGACCACGCGGCCGGTCCCCGCGGATGCCAGGGTGCGCCGCGGCGTCGTCAGGGCGGAGGAGCACGACGGGCGGTTCGTGCACCTGGACACCCACGACCCCCACGAGGCACTGGCCCGGCTGCGCGGCCTCGGCGTCTCGCACGTGCTGGTGGAGGGCGGGCCCACGGTCGCGGCCGCGTTCCTGTCGTGCGATCTGGTGGACGAGCTGTGGCTGCACCAGGCGCCCGTGCTGCTTGGTGCGGGAGCGCCCTCGGTGGGCGACCTCGGCATCGGGACGATCACGGCGGCGTCGCGGTGGCGCGGGGACCCCGTGGGAGTTCCGGACGACCGGGCGGTGGCCCCCGTGGGCGAGGACCTGCGCTGGCACCTGCGCCCCGCTCGGGGCACCCCGGACGCGGACTCCCTGGACGCGGGCGCCTCCCGGCCGGGAGCACCCGCCACCCCGCAGCGCCACCCGGCATCCCGCACGCCGGCAGGCCCCGCGCCCACCCCGGGGAGCGGCCCTGCCGATGCCCGCGGAACCGCCACGAACTCACCGGACGACACGTCGTCCGCACCCTGACCCGCGGGCCCGGCACCGCGACGTCGCCGTGCCGTCCCCGCCCATCCCGTCCCCCGAGGAGGACAAGTGTTCACCGGAATCGTCGAATCCCAGGCCGTCGTGCACCGCGTGGAGCGTGTGGCGGACGACGCCGCGCGGCTCCACCTGGGCGCGGGGCGCCTGGTCGCGGACTTGCCCCACGGCGGCTCGCTCGCGGTCAACGGCGTGTGCCTGACCGCCGTGCCCTCCCGGGAGGCCGGGGCCGGGGACTTCACCGCGGACGTCATGGGCGAGACGCTGCGCCTGACCACGCTGGGGGAGCTGCGCGGCGGGGAGAGCGTGAACGTGGAGCGCTGCACAGCCGCCGGGGACCGCCTGGACGGCCACGTGGTGCAGGGGCACGTGGACGGCGTGGGCACCGTGGTCTCCCGCACGCCCCACACGGGCTGGGACACCCTGCGCGTGGGGATGCCAGTGGAGCTGGCGCGCTACGTCGCCGTCAAGGGCTCGATCGCGGTGGACGGGGTCTCCCTCACGGTCACCGCGGTGAACCCCGCGTCCGAGGAGCCCGCGTGGTTCGAGGTGGGACTGATCCCCGAGACGCTGCGCGCCACCACGCTCGGTGCGCTCGGGGTGGGGGATCGCGTCAACCTGGAGGTGGACGTGCTGGCCAAGTACGCCGAGCGCCTGGCCTCCTACGCACCCACGGCGGCCGCGTCGGGTGCCGGGGCCGTGCGCCTGGACCCGGTGGCGGACGCGGTCGCGGCCGTGGCCTCGGGCGCCGCCGTCGTGGTGGTGGACGACGAGGACCGTGAGAACGAGGGGGACCTCGTGTTCGCCGCGCAGCACGCCACCCCGCCGCTGATGGGTTTCACGGTGCGCCACAGCTCGGGCGTGGTGTGCGTGCCCATGACCGGTGAGCGCGCGGACCACCTGGGTCTGCCGCCCATGACGGAGCACAACGAGGACGCCAAGGGCACCGCGTACACCCTCACGTGCGATGCCCGGGTGGGCGTGTCCACGGGCATCAGCGCCCGCGACCGCGCCCTGACCACCCGCCTGCTCGCGCTGCCGGGCACGGGTGCCGCGGACCTCACCCGCCCCGGGCACATCCTGCCGCTGCGCGCGGTCCCCGGGGGTGTGCGCGAGCGCGCGGGCCACACCGAGGCCGCCGTGGAGCTCGCGCGCCTGGCCGGCTGCGAACCCGTGGGGGCCATCGCGGAGGTCGTGGACGATGCCGGTCAGCCCCGCCGCGCCCCGGCCCTGCGCCGCTTCGCGGACGAGCACGGTCTGCTGATGATCAGCATCGCGGACCTGATCGCGTCCCTCGAGGACCACGACGACGCCGCGGCCGCAGCGGAGCGGGACCTCACCGCATGAGCGTTGCCGAGCACCGCGAGGACGCGGATCCCCCGCAGCACCCCGCCCCGGCGGCCCCGGGCGAGGTGCTGGAGCACTCCGAGCCGGTGTCCGTGCCCACCGAGCACGGCACCTTCTCCGTGGTGGGCTGGCGCGTGCCCGGGCCGACCGGAGGACCGGTCACCGAGCACGTCTCCCTGAGCGCCCCGGCGCCGCGGCAGGAGCAGGACCTCCCACCCCTGGTGCGGCTGCACTCCGAGTGCCTCACCGGGGACGTCCTGGGCTCGTGGCGCTGCGACTGCGGACCCCAGCTGCACCTGGCCATGGAACGGATCGCCGAGCACGGCGGCACGGTGCTGTACCTGCGCAACCACGAGGGCCGCGGCATCGGGCTCGTCAACAAGCTGCGTGCCTACAAGCTGCAGGACGCCGGCGCGGACACCGTGGACGCCAACACCCTGCTGGGGCTGCCCGCGGAGGCCCGCGACTACACGGCCGCCGGGCGGATCCTCACGGCCATGGGACTGCGCACCGTGCGGCTGCTCACCAACAACCCGGACAAGGTCGAGAAGCTCGAGGCGCTGGGCATCACCGTGGCGGACGTGGTCCCCCACGAGGTGCACGCCCGCACCGAGAACCTCGACTACCTGCGCACCAAGCGCGACCGCATGCACCACCACCTCACCCACCTCACCCCAGGAGAGACCTCATGAGCGGACACGGAGCACCCCGGAGCAGCGCCACGGACCTCGACGCCACACGGCTGCGCGTGGCCGTGGTGGCCGCGAGCTGGCACACCACCATCATGGACGGACTGCTCGACGGCGCCCGGCGCGCCCTCGCGGAGGCCCGCACCGGAGAGGTCCTCGAGCTGCGCGTGCCCGGCAGCTTCGAGCTCCCGGTCGCGGCGAGCCGGCTCGCGGGCGACGTGGACGCGGTGGTCGCGCTCGGCGTCGTGATCCGGGGCGGGACCCCGCACTTCGACTACGTGTGCCAGGCGGCGACGAACGGACTCACGGAAGTGTCCGTGCGCACCGGGACCCCGGTGGGCTTCGGGCTGCTCACGTGCGACACGGAGGAGCAGGGCCTGGACCGCGCGGGACTCGAGGGCTCCCACGAGGACAAGGGCTACGAGGCAGCCCACGCCGCCCTGAGCACCGCACTGACCCTGCGGGACCTCGAACGCTGACCCTGCGCGCCACCGGGTGGACGGCACCGGAGAGCCGCACCCGCACCGGACCGTCGGGCCGGGCCCGCGTTGGGGGCCCGGCCCACGCACCCAGTAGGCTGGGACGGTGAAAACCTTCGAAGACCTCTTCACCGAACTCAGCACCAAGGCCGCGCAGCGCCCGGAGGGCTCCAGGACCGTCACCGAGCTCGACGGCGGGGTCCATGCCATCGGCAAGAAGGTCGTCGAAGAGGCCGCCGAGGTGTGGATGGCGTGCGAGTACGAGTCGGACGCCGAGGCGGCCGAGGAGATCTCCCAGCTGCTCTACCACCTCCAGGTCATGATGATCGCCAAGGGGATGACCCTCGAGGACGTCTACAAGCACCTCTGAGCGACCGCGCCCCGGCCCTGCCGCCCGCGGGGACCGGGCCAGCCGCGCTCCGGCGCCCCCGCCACCCGAACGGCGGGTCAGCCACGGCGCCCACTGCGCCGGGCCACCGGGCCCACGGCGGGCACGGGAGCGCCACCCCGTCATCGAGACCGCACCGCGGAAAGGAACGCCATGCTGCGAGTTGCCGTGCCCAACAAGGGCGCCCTGTCCGAAGCCGCCACCACCATGCTCACCGAGGCCGGCTACCGGCAGCGGCGCAGCACCCGGGACCTCGTGCACGTGGACACGGACAACGAGGTGGAGTTCTTCTACCTGCGCCCCCGCGACATCGCCATCTACGTGGGCGGGGGCACCCTGGACCTCGGCATCACCGGCCGTGACCTGCTGCTGGACTCGGGGGCCGAGGCCGCCGAGGAGCTGAGCCTCGACTTCGCCCGCTCCACCTTCCGCCTCGCGGGACCCGCGGGGCGGTTCAGCTCCGTCCGGGAGCTGGAGGGCAAGCGGATCGCCACGAGCTACCAGCTGCTGCTCGAGAACCACCTGCGCGAGCAGGGCGTCTCCGCCGAGGTCGTGCGCCTGGACGGGGCCGTGGAGTCCGCCATCCGCCTGGGCGTCGCCGATGCCGTCGCGGACGTCGTGGAGACCGGCAGCACCCTGCGCGCGGCCGGACTCGAGATCTTCGACGAACCCGTCATGCACTCCGAGGCCCTGCTGATCCGACGCGGCGACGAACCGGAACCCGAGGGACTGCGCGTGCTGCGACGTCGGCTACAGGGCGTGCTCGTGGCCCGGCAGTACGTGATGATGGACTACGACATCCGCGAGGAGCTGCTGCCCGCGGCCGTGGACATCACCCCGGGCATGGAAGGCCCCACCATCTCCCCGCTCGGCCGCGACGGCGCCGTGGCGGTGCGCGCCATGGTCCGCAAGACCGACACCAACAAGGTCATGGACGCCCTCTACGAGGCGGGCGCCCGCGCGATCCTGGTCTCCCCCATCCAGGCCGCGCGCATCTGAGCACCCGGGACCGCCCCGGACACACCGCGGCCCGGGACGCACGGCACCCGGGGCGCTCGCGGGCCGTGGCCCGCACCCAGCAGGACGAGCAGTGAGGACGACGGATATGGCAGTGGCGGTACGGGTGATCCCGTGTCTGGACGTGGACGCCGGGCGCGTGGTCAAGGGCGTGAACTTCGAGAACCTGCGCGACGCGGGGGACCCCGTGGAGCTGGCGGCCCGCTACGACCTCGCGGGCGCGGACGAGCTGACGTTCCTGGACGTCACGGCGTCCTCGAGCGAACGGGACACGATGTTCGACGTCGTGGCGCGTGCCGCGGAGAAGGTCTTCATCCCGCTGACGGTGGGCGGCGGGGTGCGCACCCCCGAGGACGTGGACCGGCTGCTGCGGTGCGGGGCGGACAAGGCCTCGATCAACACCGCCGCCGTGGACCGCCCGGAGGTGGTGGACGAGATCACACGGCGCTTCGGCAACCAGGTGCTCGTGCTCTCGCTGGACGCGAAGCGGACGGGCAACACCCCCTCCGGCTTCGAGGTGACCGCGCGCGGCGGACGCACGCTCACGGGCCGCGACGCCCTCGAGTGGGCCCGTGAGGCCGAGGAGCGGGGCGTGGGGGAGATCCTGCTCAACTCGATGGACGCGGACGGCACGCGCGAGGGCTTCGACCTGGAGCTGATCTCGGCGGTCCGCGACATCGTGGGCGTGCCGCTGATCGCCTCGGGCGGCGCCGGCGCCCCCGAGCACTTCCCCCCGGCCGTGGCCGCCGGGGCGGACGCGGTGCTCGCGGCGTCGGTGTTCCACTTCGGCCCGGACCACGCGATCGCCGAGGTCAAGGACGCCCTGCGCGCCGCCGGGCACGAGGTGCGCTGATGGCGGAGCGGACGCAGCACGGGGACCGGCCGCAGGCGCCCGAGGGACGCCTCGCCCCGCAGATCGCGAGCCGGCTCAAGCGCGACGCCTGCGGCCTGGTGGCCGCGGTGGTCCAGCAGCACGACACCGGTGAGGTGCTCATGCTCGGCTGGATGGACGACGAGGCCCTGCACCGGACCCTCACGGAGGGCAGGGTGACGTTCTGGTCCCGCTCCCGGCAGGAGTACTGGCGCAAGGGGGACACCTCCGGTCACGTCCAGCGGGTGCACTCGGTGCACCTGGACTGCGACGGGGACGCCCTGCTGGTGCGAGTGGACCAGACCGGGGCGGCATGCCACACCGGAACCCGCACGTGCTTCGACGGGCGGGACCTGAACGCGGAACAGGCGGTCTAGATGCAGCAGCTCGGCACCATCACCCCCACCCTGGAGGAGTTCCGGGAGCACGCGGCCACGCGCCGGGTGGTCCCGGTGCGCACCACCGTGCTCGCGGACGCCCTGACCCCGGTGGGGCTCTACCGGGCGCTGGTGGCGCGCGACGGGCAGGCCCGGCCCGGCACCTTCCTGCTGGAGTCCGCGGCGGAGGGCGGGGTCTGGTCCCGCTACTCGTTCGTGGGCGCCGGCTCCGTGGCCACGCTCACCGCGAAGGACGGGCAGGCGCACTGGCTCGGCGAAGCCCCCGCCGGTGCCCCCACGGACGGCGATCCGCTCGAGGCGCTGCGGGCCACCATGGAGCTGCTGCACACCGAACCCTTCGACGGCGTGCCGCCCCTGACCAGCGGCATGGTCGGATTCGTGGGCTGGGAGGCCGTGCGGCACTGGGAGAAGCTCCCGCACCCGCCCGAGGACGACCTCCGCGTGCCCGAGCTCGCCATGAACCTGGTCTCGGACATGGCGGTGCACGACAACCGTGACGGCACGGTCCTGCTCGTGGCCAACGCCGTGAACGTCAACGGCACGGACGAGAACGTGGACGGCGCCTACCACGACGCCGTGGCCCGGCTGCACTCCATGGTGGAACGCCTGGCCACGCCGCTGGGCCGCACCACCGTCTCCGTCACGGACCAGGAGCACGACGTGGACCTGGAGTCCGCGGTGCACCAGTCCTGGGACCGCGAGCTGTTCATGTCCGCGATCGACCGCGGCAAGCAGGCCATCGTGGACGGGGAGATCTTCCAGGTGGTGGTCTCGCGCCGCTTCGAGGCCGCGTGCGAGGCCACGTCCCTGGACGTCTACCGCACGCTGCGCCGGATCAACCCCAGCCCCTACATGTACCTCTACTCGTTCGAGGATGCGGGCGGCCGCCCCTACTCGATCGTGGGCTCGTCCCCCGAGGCGCTCGTCACGGTCACCGGCCGCCAGGCCATGACCCACCCGATCGCCGGCTCCCGCCCCCGCGGCGCCACCGTGGAGCAGGACCAGGCACTCGGCCAGGACCTGCTCGCGGACCACAAGGAGCGGGCCGAGCACCTCATGCTCGTGGACCTCGCCCGCAACGACCTCTCCAAGGTGGCCGAACCCGGCAGCGTGGACGTCAGCGAGTTCATGGAGATCGAGCGCTTCAGCCACATCATGCACCTGTGCTCCACCGTGGTGGCCCGGATGCGGGAGGACGTGAGCGCCTACGACGTCCTCGCCGCCACCTTCCCCGCCGGGACCCTCTCCGGGGCGCCCAAACCCCGCGCCCTGCAGCTGCTCGACGAGTACGAGCCCCTGCGCCGCGCCGTCTACGGCGGCGTGGTGGGCTACATGGACTTCGCGGGCAACATGGACATGGCCATCGCCATCCGCACCGCCCTGCTGCTGGAGGGCACCGCCTACGTCCAGGCGGGCGGGGGTATCGTGGCGGACTCGGATCCCGAGTCCGAGGCCCAGGAATCCCTCAACAAGGCCACCGCGCCCCTGCGCGCCGCACTGATCGCCCGGTCGCTGCGCGAGCTCTCGCGCTGACCACCACGCCCACCTACGAGGAGCCCACCGTGCTGCGTCGCACCGCACCCGCCGTCCTGATCACCCTGCTGTGCGCCCTCGCCCTGTTCGGCACCACTGCCGTCGCGTGGATCCACGCGGAGGTCACCACCTCCCTGCAGCCCGTCACGGTGGACGTCAAGGGCGCCGACGCCGCTCCGGCCGTCACGGCCCTGGGCCTCGTGGCCGCCGTGGCCGCCGTGGCCTCCGCCCTGGGCGGGCGCGTCCTGCGCACCGTGGTGGGCGCCGTCGTCGCGCTCGCGGGAGCGGGCGCGGTGGCCTCGGTGCTCGCGGTCACCGCGGACCCGCGCGCGGCCGCCCAGCCCACGGTGGGCGATCAGACCGGTGTGATCAACGGCGGCGGCGAGTACGCCCTGACCGGCTGGCCGTGGGCGGCCGTCGCGGCGGCCGCCCTGCTCGCGCTGTGCGGGGTGTGGCTCGTGCTGGTGGCCCAGCACGTGCGGCGCCGGGTCTCCCAGCGCTACGACCGCGCCGCGGTGACCGGCACCGGAGCCGGGTCCGCGGAGGGCGACGCCGCGGTGAGCGGCCCGCGCGCGGCGGGTGCGGCGGCGTCGGCGGGAGAGACGCAGGCCGCCGAGCACGCGGACGACATCGACACGTGGGACGCGCTGACCCGCGGGGAGGACCCCACGCGAAACACGTGACCGTCGCGACCTGCCGGGACCCGGGCCCGGGTAGTGGCACAATGGACGCAGAGAAAACTCGGACGCGCGGTATCCGCGTGTCCGGAACACCACGAGCCGCAGGCTCGACCGGCACGGGAGAGTGGACACGCATGTCGAACACCGATCAGATCATCCTGGACCACACCGCCGCGGTGGGCCACGGCAACACCGTGGCCGCCTGGGCCTGCGTGGCCGTGATGACCGTGGGCGTCATCGTGGGCTGCGTCGGATTCGTCAACGCCTCCGTGCCCGTCACCGTGGTGGGCATCGGCTTCATCGTGGTGGGCGTGATCGTGGGCGGCGTGCTCAAGGCCATGGGCTACGGCAAGGGCGGGGCCAAGACCACCGCCCACTGACTCCGCGGCCCGCGGGCCACGGCAGCATCAGGATCGAAGGCACAGGACGATGACCAGTTCCTCCGTCGGGGAGCTGGTCATCGTCGTAGGTGCCGCGGGGCGTTCCGGCCCCGGGGCACGCGGACGGATGAGGGAGTCGCATGACGCAGCAGAACACCGGCACGGTGCTGGACCGGATCATCGAGGGGGTGCGTGAGGACCTCGAGCAGCGCAGGGCGTCCGTGAGCCTGCAGCAGCTGCAGCGCGCCGCGGGGGAGCAGACCCCCGCGCTGGACGCGGAGGCGGCGCTGCGGGGCGCGGACCCGGCCTCCGTCCAGGTCATCGCGGAGGTCAAGCGTTCCAGCCCCTCGAAGGGCGTCCTCGCGGAGATCTCCGACCCCGCGCAGCTCGCCGCGGCCTACGAGCGCGGCGGTGCGTCCGCGATCTCCGTGCTGACCGAGCGGCGCCGCTTCGGGGGCTCGCTCGCGGACCTCGACGCCGTGCGCCGCGCCGTGGGCATCCCCGTGCTGCGCAAGGACTTCGTGGTCGAGGAGTACCAGGTCTGGGAGGCACGGGCTCACGGTGCGGACCTCGTGCTGCTCATCGTGGCCGCGCTGGACGACGCCGCCCTCGCCCGACTGCTCGAGCTCACCCACCACCTGGGGATGCACGCGCTCGTGGAGACCCACACGGAGGAGGAGATCGACCGCGCAGTGGCGGTCGGCGCACGCATCATCGGCGTGAACACCCGCAACCTGAAGACCCTGGACGTGGACGTGAACACCTTCGGGCGGCTCGCCCGGCGACTGCCGCGTGAGGCCGTGGTGGTGGCGGAGTCCGGTGTGGTGGGCGAGGACCAGATCCGGCTGTACGCGGGCCACGGTGCCAACGCGGTGCTCGCGGGTGAGGCGCTCGTGACCGCGGAGGATCCCGCCCAGCAGATCTCCCGGTTCCGTGAGGTGGGTGCGCTGGCACGGGCCGAACACCTCGCCGGCGCCACCCCGCCCGCCGCGCAGGAGGAGTACGCCGCGCAGCAGGCCGCCGCACCCGCGGCCGACCCGCGGCCCGGTGACGAGTCCCTGCGCCACGCCCCGGGCCCGTACTTCGGGGACTTCGGCGGGCGCTGGATGCCCGAGTCCCTCGTGGCCGCCCTGGACGAGCTCACCGAGACCTTCGAGAAGGCGCGCACGGACGAGGACTTCCTGGCGGAGTTCACGGCCCTCTCGCGCGACTACTCGGGGCGTCCCTCGCTGCTCACCGAGGCCGAGCGCTTCGGGGCCGAGCTGGGGGTCCGGGTGTTCCTCAAGCGCGAGGACCTCAACCACACGGGTTCCCACAAGATCAACAACGTGCTGGGCCAGGCACTGCTCGCCCGCCGGATGGGCAAGACCCGCCTGATCGCGGAGACCGGCGCCGGGCAGCACGGCGTGGCCACGGCCACCGCCGCGGCCCTGTTCGGCATGGAGTGCTGCGTCTACATGGGCGAGGAGGACACCCGCCGCCAGGCCCTGAACGTCGCGCGCATGCGGCTGCTCGGCGCCGAGGTGGTGGCCGTGACGAACGGCTCCCGGACGCTCAAGGACGCGATCAACGAGGCACTGCGGGACTGGGTGGCCTCGGTGGACACCACCCACTACCTGCTGGGCACGGCCGCCGGCCCCCACCCGTTCCCCGCAATGGTCCGCTACTTCCACGAGCAGATCGGCGAAGAGGCCCGGGCCCAGATCCTGGAGCAGGCGGGCCGGCTCCCGGACGCCGTGACCGCGTGCGTGGGCGGCGGCTCGAATGCGATCGGGATCTTCCACGGGTTCCTGGACGATGCCTCCGTGGAGCTCTACGGCAACGAGGCCGGGGGCGACGGCGTGTCCACCGGGCGCCACGCGGCCACGATCTCCCTGGGCCGTCCGGGCGTGCTGCACGGCGCCAAGACCTTCCTCATGCAGGACACGGACGGGCAGACCGTGGAGTCCCACTCGATCTCCGCCGGCCTGGACTACCCGGCCGTGGGGCCCGAGCACTCCTACCTGCACTCGATCGGCCGCGTGAAGTACGAGGCCGTCACGGACGAGCAGGCCATGGACGCGTTCCGGCTGCTGTGCCGCACCGAGGGGATCATCCCCGCCATCGAGTCCTCCCACGCCCTGGCCGGGGCCCGTGAGGTGGCCGCCCGCTGGGTGACCGAGCTCGGCCCCGAGGCCGCCGCGGAGAAGATCATCGTGGTGTCCCTCTCCGGACGCGGCGACAAGGACGTGGCCACGGCCGCGGAATGGTTCGACATGCTGCCCGACGACAGCCACGAGGAGCGCGTGGCGCAGAAAGGCGAACAACTGTGAGCACCACCGGAGCACCAGAGACCGCACCCGACGCCACCCCGTCCACCGGGTTGGCCGAGCGCATCCTTCCCCGTGGCCTGCGCCGTGACGAGGAGTCACGGCTCGCGCGCCGGATCGAGGACTGCCGGGCGCAGGGACGCCCCGCCCTCGTGGGCTACCTCCCCGCCGGCTATCCCACGGTGGAGCAGTCCGTGGCGGCCGCCGTGGCCCTCGGGAAGAACGGTGCGGACGTCATCGAGATCGGCATCCCGTACTCGGACCCCGTGATGGACGGCCCCGTGATCCAGGCGGCCACCACCGAGGCCCTGGCCAACGGTTTCCACGTCTCGGACGTCTTCACCGTGGTGCGGGCGGTGGCCGAGCAGACGGACGCGGTCCCCGTGGTCATGACGTACTGGAACCCCGTGCTGCAGACCGGTGTGGCGGAGTTCGCACGCCGGCTGAGCGAGGCCGGGGGAGCGGGCATCATCACCCCGGACCTCATCCCCGACGAGGCCGGCGAGTGGTTCGCGGCCTCCGAGGAGCACGGTCTGGACCGGATCTTCCTGGTGGCGCCGTCCACCACGCGCGAGCGCATGGACATGACGGTGCAGGCGGCCTCCGGTTTCGTCTACGCCGTCTCCGTCATGGGCGTCACCGGAGCCCGGGACCGGGTCTCCTCCGCGGCGGAGGACGTCGTGGCACGTGCCCGCGCCGCCGGCGCCCCTCGCGTGTGCGTGGGCCTCGGCGTCTCCACCCGGGAGCACGTGCTGGAGATCGGCGCGTACGCGGACGGCGTCATCGTGGGCACCGCCCTGGTGCGCGCCCTCGGCGAGGGCGGGCCCGAGGCGGTCGGCCGCCTGGCCGCCGAGCTCGCGGGACGCGCCGGATGACCGCGGTGCGGCCCGCGGCCATCCCGTCCCCGCACGTCAGCAGCATCCACCTGGGCTTCCTCACCATCCACTTCTACGCCCTCTGCATCCTCGCGGGCATGGCCCTGGCCATGTGGCTCACCCTGCGGCGCTGGAGGCGGCGCGGCCAGGACCCGGACGTGCTGTGGGACATCGTGTTCTGGGCCGTGGTCTCCGGCATCGTGGGCGCGCGCGCCTACCACGTGCTCGTCACCGACCCCCAAGGCTACTTCGGTCCCGGGGCGGACCCGCTGGACGTCCTCCGGATCTGGGAGGGCGGCATCGGGATCATGGGTGCCGTGCTGTTCGGGGCCGGGGCAGCGTGGCTCGTGTCCCGGCGCCACGGCCTGTCCCTCACGGTCTTCGCGGACGCCGTGGCCCCCGGTCTGCTGCTGGCCCAGGCCGTGGGCCGCTGGGGCAACTGGTTCAACCAGGAGCTCTTCGGCAGGCCCACCACCCTGCCGTGGGGTCTGGAGATCTCCCCGACTTCCCCCACCTTCCCTCCCGGCCTGCCTCCGGACACCCTGTTCCACCCCACGTTCCTCTACGAGTCACTGTGGGACCTGCTGGGGGTTGCGCTGCTCCTGCTGGCGGACCACCGGCTGAGGCTGCGGGCCGGGCAGCTGTTCACCCTCTACATGGTGTTCTACGGTGCGGGCCGGTTCCTGATCGAGGTGTTCCTGCGCGTGGACCCGGCGCTGATGGTGCTGGGGGTGCGCGTGCACGTGTGGACGTCGCTGGCCATCGTCCTGGGGGGAGCGGTGCTGTTCATCCTGCTGGGGCGCCGTTCCCTTGCCGGGGCTCCCGCACCCGACGACGACCCCGCGGCAGCGCGTCCCTGACTCCGTCCGACCCCGCCGCGCGAGTGGCTGCGACAGGCCCCGGCCCCGTGCCGGGGCCTGTCGCACACCGGCTCGGGGTCAGCAGTGCCCACATGCTGGAATCGGACCCGGGCGTGAGGGTGTGATCTGAACTACGTGGTAAGTTACCCACGCACCGGCCCGGGGCCGACCATCCTCACGCCCCCACCGGTTCGATCCTCGGCTCGCCGCTCTGCCGCAGCCATTCCGCAACGGGGCGGACCCACGCGTCACCTGGATCCCACGACGCCCGCCGCGCACCCACCGAGTGTTCCCGGGCCTCGTCGACGCACCAGACCTGCCCACCCTTGGTGAGGAGCTCCATCATGAGCCAGCACACATCCCCGAGCACCGGACTGCCCGGGCAGCCGCCCGCGGACCGCGACCACGCGGCGTCGGCGGGGCAGACCCGTGAGACGGCCTCCCCGTTCGAGCAGTTCTCCGCCGTGCCCCGTGACCAGGGCCTCTACCGCGCGGAGGACGAGAAGGACGCGTGCGGTCTCGCGGTCGTGGCCACCCTGGACGGGGTTGCGAGCCACGACATCGTGGACGCAGCGCTCACCGCACTGCGCAACCTCGAGCACCGCGGTGCCGTGGGAGGGGACGAGGGCACGGGCGACGGCGCCGGCATCCTCACGCAGATCCCGGACCGCTTCCTGCGCGAGAGCGTGGACTTCGAGCTGCCGCCGCAGGGCGCCTACGTGGTGGGCACCGCGTTCATGCCCACGGGCGGGCGCCACCTGGAGGACCTCAAGCGGGCACTCGAGGAGCTCGCGCGCATGGAGCAGCTCACCGTGCTCGGCTGGCGGGACGTCCCCGTGGCCGACGACGCCGTGGGCGCCTCCGCGCGCGCGGTGATGCCCACCTTCGTGCAGTTCTTCGTCTCGGACAGCGGCCACAACGAGCGTGCGACGTCCCTGTTCGCGCGGGACGCCGCTTCCCACGACCCCGTGGCCGCGCAGCTGGAGCTGGACCAGAAGGCGTTCCGGGTGCGCAAGCGCGCGCAGAACAAGTTCGGGGTCTACTTCCCCTCGTTCTCCTCCCGCACGATCGTCTACAAGGGCATGCTCACCACCGCGCAGCTGGAGCCGTTCTACCCGGACCTCTCGGACCCGAGGTTCGCCACCCGGCTCGCGGTGGTGCACTCCCGCTTCTCCACCAACACGTTCCCGTCCTGGCCGCTGGCCCAGCCCATGCGCACGCTCGCGCACAACGGGGAGATCAACACCGTGGTGGGCAACCGCAACTGGATGCGCGCCCGGCAGTCCTCGATGTCCGGGGCCGTGCTGGGGCGCCAGCCCGAGGACCTGTTCCCCATCTGCTCCGAGGGTGCCTCGGACTCCCAGTCGCTGGACGAGGTGGCCGAGCTGCTGCAGCTCGCGGGCCGCCCCGTGACCGAGACCATGCTCATGCTCATCCCGGAGGCGTGGCAGAACCACGAGAGCATGGACCCGCGGCTGAGGGCGTTCTACGAGTACCACTCGACCCTCATGGAGCCGTGGGACGGCCCCGCGTGCGTGTCCTTCACGGACGGGGTGCGCGTGGGCTCGGTGCTGGACCGCAACGGCCTGCGCCCGGGCCGCTTCTGGCAGACCGACGACGGTCTGGTGGTCTTCGCGTCCGAGGTGGGCGTGGTGGACGTGGGGGAGCGCCGGGTCGTGCGCAAGGGCCGGGTGGCGCCCGGGACCATGTTCCTCGTGGACACGGACGAGGGCCGGATCGTGGAGGACGCGGAGATCAAGGCGGAGCTGGCTGCCGCGAAGCCCTGGCAGGACTGGGTGCGGGAGTCCGTACGGCCCGTCTCCGAGCTGCCGGAGCGGGAGCACATGACGCACCCCGCGCACTCGATCCGGCTGCGGCAGAAGACCTTCGGGTACACGGAGGAAGAGCTGAAGCTGATCATCGGCCCCATGGCGGTGGCCGGTGCGGAGCCCATCTACGCCATGGGCACGGACACACCCGTGGCGGTGCTCTCCAACCGCTCGCGGCTGCTGTACGACTACTTCGTGCAGTCCTTCGCCCAGGTCACCAACCCGCCCCTGGACGCGATCCGCGAGGAGCTGGTCACGTCCATGGCCGGTGCGGTGGGACCCATGGCGAACATGCTGTCCACCCAGCAGACCCGCACCCGCCAGATCCGCCTGGACTTCCCGGTGATCGACAACGACCAGCTGGACCAGTTCGTGCACCTGGACGACGACGACGGCGCCCCGCTGAGTCTGCGCGTGCGCGGGCTCTACCGTCCGGTGGACGGCGCGCAGTCCCTGCGGGCCAGGATCGCGGAGATCTGCGAGAAGGTCTCCGCGGCCGTGAACCGCGGGGTGCAGTTCGTGATCATCTCGGACCGGGACTCCAACGGGGTGTGGGCACCCATCCCGTCCCTGCTGCTGACCTCGGCGGTGCACCACCACCTGCTGCGCTCCGCCACCCGCACCAAAGTTGCGCTGATCGTGGAGTCCGGGGACGTGCGGGAGGTCCACCACGTGGCCCTGCTGCTGGGCTACGGAGCCTCCGCCGTGAACCCGTACCTGGCCATGGAGTCCGCGGAGGAGCTCGTGCGCCGCGGGGACGTCCAGGGGGTCACGGAGGAGCAGGCCGTCGCGAACCTCATCACGGCGCTCGGCAAGGGCGTGCAGAAGATCATGTCCAAGATGGGCATCTCCACGGTGCAGTCCTACTGCGGCGCCCAGACCTTCGAGGCCCTGGGGCTCTCCAGCGAGCTCGTGGCGGACTACTTCGCGGGCACGCGCACCCAGATCGAGGGGGTGGGCCTGGACGTGATCGCGGAGGAGACCCGGGCGCGCCACCGGTTGGCCTACCCCGAGGACGGGGTCACCGAGCCCCACCGGGACCTCGCCACGGGCGGCGAGTACGACTGGCGCCGCGAGGGGCCACGCCACCTCTTCGACCCCCACACGGTCTTCCGGCTGCAGCACGCCACGCGCACCGGGCGCTACGACATCTTCAAGTCCTACACCCGGCGCGTGGACAGCCAGGCCGAGGAGATCGCCTCGCTGCGCGGGCTCATGAGTTTCCGCTCCACGCGGGAGCCCGTGGACATCGACGAGGTCGAGCCCGTGAGCGAGATCGTCAAGCGGTTCTCCACCGGTGCCATGAGCTACGGCTCCATCTCCATGGAGGCGCACGAGACGCTGGCGATCGCGATGAACCGGCTGGGCGCCAAGTCCAACACCGGTGAGGGCGGTGAGGACGTGGAACGGCTCGTGGACCCCGAGCGCCGTTCGGCGATCAAGCAGGTGGCCTCGGGCCGGTTCGGCGTCACGAGCCTGTACCTCGCGTCCGCGGACGACCTGCAGATCAAGATGGCCCAGGGTGCCAAGCCGGGCGAGGGCGGGCAGCTCATGGCGCAGAAGGTCTACCCGTGGATCGCCCGCACCCGGCACTCCACCCCCGGGGTGTCGCTGATCTCGCCCCCGCCGCACCACGACATCTACTCGATCGAGGACCTCGCGCAGCTGATCTACGACCTCAAGCGCTCCAACCCGAGGGCGCGCGTGCACGTCAAGCTCGTCTCGGAGCGGGGGATCGGCACGGTGGCGGCGGGCGTGACCAAGGCCAAGGCCGACGTCGTGCTGGTCTCGGGCCACGACGGCGGAACTGGTGCCGCGCCCCTGAACTCGCTCAAGCACGCGGGCATGCCGTGGGAGCTGGGCCTCGCCGAGACCCAGCAGACCCTGCGGCTCAACGGGCTGCGCGAACGCGTGGTGGTGCAGGCGGACGGGCAGCTCAAGACCGGCCGGGACGTCGTCGTCGCCGCGCTGCTGGGTGCGGAGGAGTTCGGCTTCGCCACGGCGCCGCTCGTGGTGGAGGGCTGCATCATGATGCGCAAGTGCCACCTGGACACCTGCCCCGTGGGTGTGGCCACCCAGAACCCCGAGCTGCGCGAGCGCTTCACGGGCAAGGCGGAGCACGTGGTGAACTTCTTCGAGTTCATTGCCCAGGAGGTGCGCGAGTACCTCGCCGAGCTCGGTTTCCGGAGCATCGCGGAGGCCGTGGGCCACGCCGAGGTGCTGCGCACCCGCGAGGCCGTGGAGCACTGGAAGGCCAAGGGGCTGGACCTGAGCCCCGTGCTGGACTCGTTCCGTGCGGAGGGCGTCACGGACGGGCTGCGCAACACCACCGCGCAGGACCACGAGCTGGAGAAGCACTTCGACACGAAGATCATCCCGCTCGCGCGCCCCGCGATCGAGAACGCCGAGCCGGTGCGCGTGCAGGAACGGGTGGTCAACACGGACCGGGCGGTGGGCACCATGCTGGGCTACACCGTGACGAACGCGCTCGGCACCACCGAGCTGCCGGACGGCACGATCGACGTGACGCTCACCGGTGAGGCGGGCCAGTCCCTCGGGGCGTTCATCCCGCGCGGCATCACGCTGCGGCTGGAGGGCGACGCCAACGACTACACCGGCAAGGGCCTCTCCGGCGGGCGCATCGTGGTGCGGCCCCCGCGGGACGCCGGGTTCGTGGCGCACGAGAACGTGATTGCGGGCAACGTGATCGGCTACGGCGCCACGAGCGGCGAGATGTTCTTCAACGGCGTGGTGGGCGAGCGCTTCCTGGTCCGCAACTCGGGCGCCACCGCGGTGGTCGAGGGGATCGGGGACCACGGCTGCGAGTACATGACCGGTGGCGTGGCCGTGGTCCTGGGTGAGACCGGCCGCAACTTCGGTGCCGGCATGTCCGGCGGTGTGGCCTACGTGCTGGACCTGGACGAGACGGACGTCAACAGGCAGGCCCGCGAGGGCGGGGACCTGCAGCTGTCCCACGTGGACGGCAAGGACCGCGAGCTGCTGGTGGGCCTGCTCCGGCGCCACCGCGAGGAGACGGGTTCCGCGTTCGCCGCGGAGCTGCTCGCGGACCCGGAGCAGACCATGACCCGCTTCACCAAGGTGCTGCCGCGGGACTACTCCGCGGTGCTCGCACTGCGCAACGAGGCCGAAGCCACGGGCGAGGACCCGGACGGCGACGGCACCTGGCACAAGATCCTGGAGGTGACCCGTCGTGGCTGATCCCCGTGGCTTCCTGAAGGTCCGCTCGCGAGAGGACCGACCCAAGCGCCCCGTCCCGGTGCGGCTCATGGACTGGAAGGAGGTGCAGCAGCGGCAGGAGGCCGGTGTGCTGCACGAGCAGGCCGGGCGCTGCATGGACTGCGGCGTGCCCTTCTGCCACCAGGGCTGCCCCCTGGGCAACCTGATCCCCGAGTGGAACGACCTCGTCTGGCGCGACCGCTGGGACGAGGCGTCCGAGCGCATGCACGCGACCAACAACTTCCCGGAGTTCACCGGCCGGGTGTGCCCCGCACCGTGCGAGTCCTCGTGCGTGCTGGGCATCAACCAGGAGCCGGTGACCATCAAGCAGGTGGAGTACGCCATCGGCGAGAAGGCGTTCGAGGACGGTCTGGTGGAGCCCTGCATCCCGCAGCGCCTCGTGGGCAAGACCGTCGCGGTGGTGGGTTCCGGCCCCGCGGGACTCGCGGCGGCGCAGCAGCTCACGCAGGCCGGGTTCACGGTGGCCGTGTACGAGCGCGACGACCGCATCGGTGGGCTGCTGCGCTACGGCATTCCGGACTTCAAGCTCGAGAAGTCGGTGCTCGAGCGCCGGCTGGACGTCATGCGCCAGGAGGGCACCAGGTTTCGCCCGGGAGTGGAGATCGGCAAGGACATCACGTGGGACGTGCTGCGCAGACGCTACGACGCCGTGATCGTGGCCACCGGTGCCACGCGTCCCCGTGATCTGGACATCCCGGGCCGCGAGCTGCAGGGTGTGCACTTCGCCATGGACTACCTCGTGCGCTCCAACCACGCGGTGGAGGGGGACGAGGTGGTCGATCCCATCGACGCGAGCGGCAAGCACGTGATCGTGCTGGGCGGCGGGGACACCGGCTCGGACTGCATCGGCACCGCCCTGCGGCAGGGCGCGGCGTCCGTGACGTCCCTCGCGATCGGCCGCAAGCCGCCCGCTGACCGGGCAGACGAGGAGCCCTGGCCCATGATGCCCCGGGTCTTCGAGGTCTCCACCTCCCACGAGGAAGGCGGTGAGCGCACGTTCCTGGCCTCCACCGTGGAGTTCGTGGGCTCGGAGGACGGCCGGGTCACCGGGCTGCGGGTCGCGGAGACCGAGTACCGCGAGGACGGCTCGCGCGGACCTCGGACCGGCACCGAGCGGGTGCTGCCTGCGGACCTCGTGCTGCTGGCCCTCGGCTTCACGGGCAACGAGTCCGACGAGCTCACGGAGCAGCTGCCCGTGGCCCTGGACCGCCGGGACAACGTGGCGCGCGACGAGACCTACATGACCGCCGTGGACGGAGTGTTCTCGTGCGGGGACGCCGGGCGTGGCCAGTCCCTCGTGGTGTGGGCCATCGCGGAGGGGCGGGCGTGCGCCGCGCACGTGGAGCGCCACCTCACGGGTCAGACCCGCCTCCCGGAGCCCGTGGCCCCCTCGGACCAGGCCATCGACCTGAGCCTCTGAACCGGATCCCGCCGCCCGGTGGGGATGGCGGGTGTGATCCACCGGTCACCGGTCCATCAGCTCGCTCATACTCTTTGCGCGCCCGGATTGCTAGGCTGGGGACAACACCGGCGGAGCGGCCGCGGCCACGCAGCAACGCGCTGCACGGCCCGGCCGCTTCTTCCGTGTGTGCCAACCACCCGTCCTCCGAAAGGGAGTCTCCACATGCGTCGAGCGAAGATCGTGGCCACCATCGGCCCGGCCATTTCCTCGTACGAGAACGTCACCCGAGCGATCCAGGCCGGTATGAACGTGGCGCGGCTCAACATGAGCCACGGCGACCACTCAGTGCACAACGTCTCCTACGAGAACCTCCGCCGTGCGAGTGAGGAACTCGGCAGCACCGTGGCGGTCCTGGCGGACCTGCAGGGCCCCAAGATCCGCCTGGGCAGCTTCCAGGACGGCCCGCACGACCTCGCGGAGGGGGACACCTTCACCATCACCGTGCGGGACGTGCCCGGCACCAGGCAGCTGTGCTCCACCACCCACAAGGGCCTGCCCGGGGACGTCAACGTGGGGGACCCCCTGCTGATCGACGACGGCAAGGTGGCCCTGCGCGCCACGGCCGTCACGGACACGGACGTGACCACCGAGGTGGTGGTCCCCGGAACCGTCTCCGACCACAAGGGCATCAACCTGCCCGGCGTGGCCGTGAACGTCCCGGCCCTGAGCGAGAAGGACGAGGCGGACCTGCGGTGGGCCCTGCAGCGCGGCGTGGACATCATTGCGCTGTCCTTCGTGCGGGACGCCAAGGACGTCACCCGCGTGCACGAGATCATGGCGGAGGAGGGTCGCAGGATCCCCGTGATCGCCAAGATCGAGAAGCCCCAGGCCGTGGACGCGCTGCACGAGATCATCGACGCCTTCGACGGCATCATGGTGGCCCGCGGCGACCTCGGCGTGGAGCTGCCCCTGGAGGCCGTGCCGATCGTGCAGAAGCGCGCCATCGAGCTGGCCCGTCGCTGGGCCAAGCCCGTGATCGTGGCCACCCAGGTGCTCGAGTCCATGATCGACAACCCGCGCCCCACCCGCGCGGAGGCCTCGGACTGCGCCAACGCGGTGCTCGACGGCGCGGACGCCGTGATGCTCTCCGGCGAGACCTCGGTGGGCAAGTACCCCATCAAGACCCTCGAGACCATGTCGGACATCATCGAGGCCACCGAGCGCGAGGGCATGGACCGCATGCCCCCGCTGGGCACCGAGCCCCGCACCCGTGGTGGTGCCATCACCCGCGCGGCGGTCACGATCGCCCGGCAGCTGGACGTGAACTGGATCTGCACGTTCACGCAGTCCGGGGACTCGGCGCGCCGGCTGTCCCGGCTCCGCCCGGACCGCCCGATCCTCGCGTTCACCCCCGAGAAGAGCGTGCAGTCCTGGCTGCAGCTGCTGTGGGGCGTGCAGCCCATCCTGGTGGAGCGCGTGGAGCACACGGACGACATGACCCGCCAGGTGGACCACTACCTGCTGGAGCAGGAGCTGGCGGACACCGAGGACATGGTGGTCATCTGCGCCGGCTCGCCCCCCGGACACGCCGGCTCCACCAACCTGGTGAAGGTGCACCGCGTGGGTGACCTCCAGGACGCGGGGGAGGCCCCGCAGCGCGAGCCGCACGAGGGCATCCGTCCGTGGGGCATGAACCTCCCGGGCTCGGCGTCCTGGCGCGAGCCGTGAGCCGCTGACCGGCCCGGTACGCGGTCCGCTGAGCACGTGACCGGCCCGCGCCAGGGAAAGCGGGGCACGTGAGCGGCTGAGACCGTGGCGACGACGGCGCACGGTGCAGATCCCCTGGATCCGCACCGTGCGCCGTCGTCGTGCGAGAGGGCCGGCCGACGACGAACGGCCCCGCGTCAGCGAGGCCGTTCCTGTACTGCTCTGACTAGTTAGTTCGGGGTGCCCAAGGTGGGACTCGAACCCACACATGTCTCCATACCGCATTTTGAGTGCGGCGCGTCTGCCAATTCCGCCACTTGGGCCGATGCGTGCGGACGGGTGGTGACCCGGCCGACAGCGGGTACAGCATACATGACCCCCGGTACCGGCCCCGGGTCGCAGGGCGGTCCGGCGTCGCTCTCCGCGGCCGCGGGTCCGGGAAGGGGTGTCCGGGAGGGGACTACGCTGGAGGCGGTGTCCGCACCGGTCCCGCGACTGTGCTCCCCGCCACGCGGTGCGCGCCGCCCACCCGTGGTTGGATGCTGTGTCGACAGCATCGAGCAGACCCCCGAACCCAGGAGTGACCGTGTCCGAATCGCCGAACACCCCCGAACCCGCCGCCCCGGAGCCCACGAGCGAGCAGACCCTCGTGGACGCAGGTGCCTCCGGTGCGGCTCCCCGCACCGTGGTGGTCGCGGAGGACGAGGCACTGATCCGCATGGACATCGTCGAGATGCTCGAGGACGCCGGCTACCGGGTGCTCGCACAGGCGGAGAACGGGGAGCAGGCCGTGGCGCTGACCACGGAGCACCGCCCGGACCTGGTGCTGATGGACGTGAAGATGCCGGTGATGGACGGCATCACCGCCGCCGAGCAGATCGCCGCGCAGCGGATCGCACCGGTGGTGCTGCTCACCGCGTTCAGCCAGCGGGAGCTCGTGGAGCGCGCGCGGGAGGCCGGGGCCATGGCGTACGTGGTCAAGCCGTTCACGGTGGACGACGTGGTGCCCGCCATCGAGATCGCCCTGTCCCGCTTCGAGGAGATCGCCGCGCTCGAGAACGAGGTCGCGGACCTGAAGGAGCAGTTCGCCACGCGCAAGCTCGTGGAGCGCGCCAAGTCCCTGCTGCAGACCAAGATGGGCCTCTCCGAGCCCGAGGCGTTCCGCTGGATCCAGAAGACGTCCATGGACCGGCGGCTGTCCATGCGAGAGGTCGCCGAGGCGATCATCCACCAGGTGGCCTGAACCGCACCGCCCGCCGCGGCCCGGTGGCTGTCCGAAGGTGGCCCTAGGATGGGTCCCGTGACTGAGACGAGCAAGCAGGACAGCCAGGACGCGCCCGAGACCCGCACCGTGGTGATCGGTGAGAAGACCGACAGCCCGCAGAGCGTGCCGCTGCCGGTGCCGGTCTCGCGTCCCGAGAAGCGGCTGCTGCTCATCGACGGCCACTCCCTGGCGTTCCGCGCCTTCTTCGCGCTGTCCCGCGCCGCCGAGTACGGTGGCGGGCCCGGGTTCGTCACCTCCGAGGGCGTGCACACCGAGGGCGTCTACGGCTTCGTGAACACCATGGTGAAGCTCGTCCGCGAGGAGCAGCCCACCCACCTGGTGGTCTCCTTCGACCTCGAGGGTCCCACGCTGCGCTCCCAGGAGTACGGTGAGTACAAGGGTGGCCGAGACGAGACGCCGGAGGAGTTCCACGGCCAGGTTCCCAACATCCAGCGCATCCTGGAGGCACTGGGCGTTCCCATCATCACCATGGAGGGCTACGAGGCGGACGACGTCCTGGCCACGCTCGCCGCGCGGGCCGCGGCCGAGGACTTCGAGGTCCTCGTGTTCTCGGGGGACCGGGACGCCTTCCAGATGATCACGGACCACGTCACGGTGGTCTACCCCGGCCGCACCCCCTCGGACCTGCGCCGCATGGATGCGGCCGCGGTGTTCGAGAAGTACAAGGTGGCACCCCAGAACTACCCCGATCTCGCCGCCCTCACGGGGGAGACCGCGGACAACCTTCCCGGGGTCCCCGGCGTGGGTCCGGGCTTCGCGGCCAAGTGGATCGCGGCGTACGGGCCGGTGGAGTCCCTGCTGGCGCACGCGGACGAAATCTCGGGCAAGAAGGGCGAGGCCCTGCGGGAGCACGAGGACCTCGTGCGCCGCAACCGCAAGCTCAACCGCCTGGTCACGGACCTGCCGCTGGACGTGGATCTCGCCACGGCCGTCCTGCCGCACGCGGACCCCGAGCGCGTGGGCGAGGTCTTCGACGAGCTCGAGTTCGGCTCCCAGCTGCCCGGACGTCTGCTCGACGCCTTCGGCGGAGCCGCACCCGCGGACGACGCCGCCCTGCTCCCCGCCGTCACGGGCGTCACCAGAGTGGGCTCGGCCGAGGACTTCACGGCCTGGCTGGGCGCCCAGCCGGCGAACGCACCGGTGGTCGTGCGGCGGCTCTCCCCCGATCCCAAGGCTCCCTCCGGGCAGGAGGTCACCACGCTCGTGCTCACCGGGCAGACCGGGGCGGCAGTGGACCTCGTGACAGCGGACCAGGCCCTCACCACGGCCGTGGAGCACTGGCTCGGGGACCCCGCGGCCCCCAAGATCGTGGACGGTCTCAAGGACCTGTTCCACGGGATGGTCCAGCGCGGCATCACGCTCGCGGGAGTCGTGGACGACGTCCAGCTCTCGGGCTACATCCTCCGTCCCGCCCTGCGCTCCTACGAGCTGGAGGCCCAGCTCGCGCAGCACCTCGAGGCGGAGGTGCCCGCCGCCGCGGCCGGGGCCGACGCGCACGGCCAGACCGAGCTTGTTCTGGGCGACGACGACGTCCTGGCCGGTGTCTCCGACGCCGAGCTGAGCCGCCAGGCCACCCTGGGCAGCGGGTGCCGCATGCTCAGCGAGCACCTGCGCGCACTGCTCGAGGCGGACGGCCAGCTGGGGCTGCTCACCGATCTGGAGATGCCCCTGGCCGTGATCCTCGCCCGCATGGAGGCCACGGGCATCGCCATGGACCGGCCGGGGATCGACCGGCTCTTCGAGGAGCTGCAGCAGCCCATCGACCAGGCGTTCGAGCAGGCGCAGGCGCAGCTGGACCACGAGGTCAACCTGGGCTCCACCAAGCAGCTGCAGGCCGTGATGTTCGACGAGCTCGGGCTGCCCAAGACCAAGAAGACCAAGACCGGCTACACCACGGACGCCGCCGCGGTGGCGGACCTGATCGGCAAGGTCTCCCCGGAGACCCCGGGCTCCCGGTTCCTCGTGGCGCTGATGAACTGGCGGGAGTACTCCAAGCTCAAGCAGATCGTCGCCGGGCTGCGGGACGCGATCGCGGACGACGGCCGGATCCACACCACCTACCAGCAGACCGTGGCGGCCACCGGGCGGCTGTCCTCCACGGGGCCGAACCTGCAGAACATCCCGGTGCGCACGGAGCAGGGCCAGCGCATCCGCGACGTCTTCGTGGTCGGGGAGGACGCCGAGGGCCCGTTCGAGTGCCTCATGACCGCGGACTACTCGCAGATCGAGATGCGCATCATGGCGCACCTCTCCGGGGACGAGGGTCTCATCGAGGCGTTCCGCGGCGGCGAGGACCTGCACCGCTTCGTGGGCTCTCGGGTGTTCGACGTGGCCCCCGAGGAGGTCACCCCGCAGATGCGGTCCAAGGTCAAGGCCATGAGCTACGGACTCGTCTACGGGCTGAGCTCCTACGGGCTCTCCCAGCAGCTGGGCATCGGCGTGGACGAGGCACGGACCATGATGAGCGGCTATTTCGAGCGCTTCGGCGGCGTGCGTGACTTCCTGCGCGGCGTCGTGGAGGAGGCCCGGTCCAAGGGCTACACCGAGACCATCGACGGCCGCCGCCGCTACCTCCCGGACCTCACCAGCGACAACCGCCAGGCCCGCCAGGCCGCCGAGCGCATGGCCCTGAACGCGCCCATCCAGGGCTCGGCCGCGGACATCATCAAGAAGGCCATGATCGGGGTGGACCGTGCCCTGCGGGAGGAGCAGCTGCGCTCCCGGGTGCTGCTGCAGGTCCACGACGAGCTCATCGTGGAGGTGGCCCCCGGGGAACGGGACGCCGTGGAGCAGATCCTGCGCACGCGGATGGCCGGTGCCGCGGACCTCACGGTGCCGCTGGACGTGAACGTGGGCACCGGTCGCACGTGGCACCAGGCCGCGCACTGACCACCCTGCCCCGAGCCGCGGCGGCCCGACCCCGGCACCGCGCACCCGTGACCACCACCCCCTGACGGAACGAGGAGCCCATGAGCACCACCCCCCAGCACGAGCCGCCCCGCGAGAGCACCCACAGCGCGCGCGGCAACACCTACGTGCTCCGGCGCTTCCACGTGAGCGAGGGACCGCTCGCGGAGAACCCGGAGGCGGTGCAGTGGAACCGTGCGGTGTACCAGGGCTTCCACGACTCCGAGCCCACGGACGAGGCCACCTCGCACATCCTGCGCTCACTGCGGGAGGCCGGCACCCGCCTGCGCTCGGTCTACACGGCGGACCCCGTGCCACCGGCAGCTCTCGGAGCGGACCGGCCCGTGGCCACCTTCTGCTCGTGGAACTCGGAGCTGACCCTGGGGGAGGGCCGCAGCATCCCGGCGTGGCTGATCTCCGAGGTCACCGTGCGCCCCACCCACGCGCGCCGTGGGCTGCTGCGCCGCCTCATGACCGAGGACCTCACCGAGGCGCACGAGGCCGGCTTCCCGGTGGCCGCACTGACGGCCTCGGAGGCGACGATCTACGGCCGCTTCGGCTTCGGTGCCGCCACGTTCAATGCCGAGATCACGGTGGACGCGCACACCCGGCTGCAGCTCAAGGCTCCCACCACCGGCAGCGTGGAGATGGCGGACAACCTGGCGGTGGCCCGGCTCGCGCCGGAGATCTTCGGGCGCTTCCACTGTGCCACGGCGGGCTCGCTGCTGCGCACGACGAAGTGGTGGGACTACGTCTCGGGGCAGTGGAACTGGCACCGCGGTGCCGCCGAGCCCGAGCTGCGCACGGCCGTCCACTACGACGAGCAGGGCGGGCCCGACGGCTACGTCAGCTACAAGTTCCTGCCCACCCAGGGCTACGAGGGCACCCTGGAGGTCGTGGACCTCGTGGGGGCCACGCCGCAGGCACGGATCGCGCTGTGGGAGTTCCTGTGCAACCTGGACCTCGTGACCGAGGTGCGCTACCGGTCCGCGCCCATCGAGGACCCGCTGATGTGGGGAATGGTGGACATGTCCGCCTACACCGTGCACAAGCGCGCGGACCGGGTGTGGCTGCGCGTGCTGGACCCCGTGGCGGCGCTGTCCGCACGGCACTACACCGCCCACCGGAGGATCACGCTGTCGATCGTGGACCCCATGGACTTCGCGGACGGCCTGTTCACCATCGACACCACGGGGGAGCAGACCCGCGTGGAGCGAGTGGGGGACCGGCCCCGCACGGACGACGACCGCGCCGGGAAGTCCCTGCCCGCCGTCGAGCTGCCCGAGGGCGCCGACGCCGCCCTCACGGTGGACCTGCTGGGCTCGCTGTACCTGGGCGCGGTCAAGGCGTCCACGCTGCACGACGCCGGCCTGCTGCGCGTGCGGGACGAGACCGCGCTGCGCGACCTGCAGGACCTGATGTCCACCCCCGCGGACCCGTACTGCATCTCCCCGTTCTGAGCGGCGCAGGCTTGAACCCGCACCGGCCGGCCACTAGACTGGCACGGTGCGTGTTTTCGCACGCCCACACCAAGTTCGACGCTTCCGCTGCGTCGTGCCCCACCGGGCCGGCCGCGGAAGTGACAATCCATCACACCAATTCCATCGGAGTCCCTACTACATGACCACCACCACCCAGCAGGTTGCCGTCAACGACATCGGAACCGAGGAGGACTTCCTCGCCGCTGTCGACGCGACCATCAAGTACTTCAACGACGGCGACCTCGTGGAAGGCACCGTCGTCAAGGTCGACCGCGACGAGGTCCTCCTGGACATCGGGTACAAGACCGAAGGTGTCATCCCCTCTCGCGAGCTGTCCATCAAGCACGACATCAACCCCGACGATGTCGTGGCCGTGGGTGACGAGGTGGAGGCTCTGGTCCTCACCAAGGAGGACAAGGAAGGCCGCCTGATCCTCTCCAAGAAGCGCGCTCAGTACGAGCGTGCCTGGGGCGACATCGAGAAGGTCAAGGAGGACGACGGCGTCGTCACCGGCACCGTCATCGAGGTCGTCAAGGGCGGCCTCATCCTGGACATCGGCCTGCGCGGCTTCCTCCCGGCCTCCCTCGTGGAGATGCGCCGCGTCCGCGACCTCGCGCCGTACATCGGCCAGCAGCTCGAGGCCAAGATCATCGAGCTGGACAAGAACCGCAACAACGTGGTGCTGTCCCGCCGTGCCTGGCTCGAGCAGACCCAGTCCGAGGTGCGCGCCAACTTCCTGCAGCAGCTGCAGAAGGGTCAGGTCCGCACGGGCACCGTCTCCTCGATCGTCAACTTCGGTGCGTTCGTGGACCTCGGTGGCGTGGACGGCCTGGTGCACGTCTCCGAACTGTCCTGGAAGCACATCGACCACCCGTCCGAGGTCGTCGAGGTCGGCCAGGAGGTCACGGTCGAGGTGCTGGACGTGGACATGGACCGCGAGCGCGTCTCCCTGTCCCTGAAGGCCACCCAGGAGGATCCCTGGCAGCTCTTCGCCCGCACCCACGCCCTGGGCCAGGTCGTGCCGGGCAAGGTCACCAAGCTGGTTCCCTTCGGTGCGTTCGTGCGCGTCGAGGACGGCATCGAGGGCCTGGTGCACATCTCCGAGCTGGCGCAGCGCCACGTGGACATGGCCGAGCAGGTCGTCTCCGTGAACGAGGAGCTGTTCGTCAAGGTCATCGACATCGACCTGGACCGTCGCCGCATCTCGCTGTCCCTGAAGCAGGCCAACGAGGGTGTGGACCCGGAGTCCACCGAGTTCGACCCCGCCCAGTACGGCATGGCCGCCGAGTACGACGACCAGGGCAACTACAAGTACCCCGAGGGCTTCGATCCCGAGACCAACGAGTGGATCGAGGGCTACGAGGACCAGCGCGCGGCGTGGGAGGAGCAGTACGCTCAGGCCCAGTCCCGCTGGGATGCCCACAAGGAGCAGGTGCGCAAGCACATCCAGGACGACCAGGAGGCCGCGACCACCTCGTCCTCTTCCTCCTCCTCCTCCTCGTCCTCGGCGTCCCCGAGCCACTCCTCGGGTCCCACGAGCTACTCCTCCGAGGCTCCGGCCGAGGACTCCGGGACGCTCGCGTCCGACGAGGCCCTCGCCGCGCTGCGCGAGAAGCTCACCGGCCACTGAGCATTGTGAAGTGAGCTGCGGTGCCCGGTGACGGGCACCGCACGCCGGGCAAGATCCCGCACCCCCTCGGGGGTGCGGGACCTCGTCGTTGCGTCGGGCCCCGGGTGCTGCCGACGTGGTGGTGCGAGAGGGCCCGGGGCACCCTGCCGAGGTGCGGCCGGAGTGCTGGTGGCGGATCGCGCCGCGTCCTGCAGGGAAAAGGTGCGGCCACCGGTGCGGCCGCCCGGTGCTCAGTCCCCGGGCAGGTCGTGCCAGCTCACGGGTCCGGTGCGGACGTCGGCGGCACCGGAGGTGATGCCCGCCAGCGCGCGGCGGGCGGCGTCCAGCTCGGGCGGCAGGTCCGGTACCAGGACGTGGAGAACGGCCCCGGCGGCGTCGTACTCGGTGGGAAGGACCGTGAAGCCGTGTGCGCGGATCTCGGCCTCCACGCGGCCCGCGTCCGAGTGAGGCGCCGTGAGTGTGAGGGGACGGCAGCGCAGCCGACGGGTCAGGGGAGCCGTGTCCAGCGCAGCGCTCACGGCGCCCGCGTAGGCCCGGACCAGGCCGCCTGCTCCGAGTTTGACCCCGCCGAACCACCGCACCACCACGGCGCACACGTCCGAGAGGTCACCGGGCTCGCCCGCGGCGCGCTGAGCGGGTGTCGCGTACTGGGTGAGCGCCTGCAGCATGGGCATGCCCGCGGTTCCGGAGGGCTCGCCGTCGTCGGAGGAGCGCGCCGTGTCCCGGGTGGGCCCGAGGACGAAGGCCGTGCAGTGGTGCCGGGCATCCCGGTGCCGCGCGGCCACCTCGGCGATCACCTCCCTGGCGTGCGCCTCGCTCTGCACCCGGGTGAGCACCGCCAGGAAGCGGGACCTCTTGACCTCCAGCTCCGCGGTGTGGGCGGCAGGGAAGCGCAGCACGGTGTAGGACACGCCCGGACCGGCGGGGGCGGTGGGGGCTGCGGGAACGGCGGATGCTTCGTGGGGCACCCGACCAGTCTAGGAATGCGTCTGCGCGCCGCCCGCCGCGCCACCCGCGGGAGACGAACTCACGGGCCGGTACAGTGAGTGCGGCCGCCGTGGCGGCCCACCCCACCCGTTCTCCAGCCGAAGGCATTGTTTCCGTGCTCAATCGTCTCCACGACCGTCTCGGGTTACGCACCACACCCTCCATCTTCTTCCTCTCGGCGGCCCTGGTGGTCGTGTTCACCGTGGCCATGGGTCTGTTCCCCGGTCCCGTGCAGGGTGCCTTCGGTGCCGTGGCCCACGTTCTGCGGTACGAGACCGGCTGGTTCTACACCTTCAGCGTGACGGCGCTCGTGGTCTTCGCGCTGGGTCTCGCGGTGAGCCGCTACGGCCGCGTCAAGATCGGCGACGACGACTCCCTGCCCGCGTACTCCGGCCTCACCTGGTTCGGCATGCTGTTCGCGGCAGGGGTGGGGGCCATCCTGATGTTCTGGGGTGTGGCCGAACCGATCACCCACTACGCGAACCCGCCCATGTACGGCACGGAGGCGGGCTCCGACCGGGCGGCCGTGGAGGCGCTGAACATCGCCAACTTCCACTTCGGGCTGCACATGTGGACGATCCTCGCGGTGCCGGGGCTCGCGTTCGGCTACTTCACGTACAAGCGCAAGCTGCCTCCGCGGGTGTCCTCCGCGTTCCACCCGCTGCTGGGGGACGGCATCCACGGGCCGTGGGGCAAGGCCATCGACATCCTGGCGATCGTCGCCACGGTGTTCGGACTCGCGGTCTCCGTGGGCATGGGCTCCCTGCAGATCAACAGCGGCCTCACCTACGTGTACGGGGTCCCCGTGTCGGGCTGGGTGCAGGCGGGCATCATTGCGGTCATCACCGCCGTGGGTCTCGCCTCCGTGGTCGCAGGCATGGAGAAGGGCGTCAAGCGGCTGTCCTACGCCAACATCGTGCTCGCGGTGGCCCTGATGCTGTTCGTGCTCATGGCGGGTGCCTCCATGTCCACCATGCGCGCGATCGTGGAGTCCGTGGGCAGCTACGTCAACCAGCTGCCCACGCTCGCGTTCTTCAACGACACCCACGGCAACGGCGAGTGGTCCGGGGACTGGACCGTCTTCTACTGGGCGTGGACCGTGACGTGGGCGCCCTTTGTGGGCATGTTCGTGGCCAAGATCTCGCGGGGCCGGACCATCCGCCAGTTCGTGGTGGGCGTGCTGGCCGTCCCCTCGGCCTTCGTGGCCGTGTGGATGGCGATCTACGGCTACAACGCGATCCGCATCGACCGGGCCCCCGAGACCCGGGGCAGCCTCACGGACACGATCGTGACCCAGGGCAACCCCGAGGCCGCGCTGTTCCAGTTCCTCGGCTCCATGCCCTGGTTCGCCGTCACCGCCCTGGTGGCCCTGGTGGTCATCACCATCTTCTTCATCACCTCGATCGACTCCGGTGCCCTGGTCATGGACGCGATGGCCAACGGGCACGAGGACGAGGCACCCCGGCGGCAGCGGGTCTTCTGGACCCTGGCCGTGGGTGCGGTGTGCGCGGCGATCCTGCTGACCGCGGGCGAGAACGGGCTCGACGCGCTGCAGGAGGTCATCATCGTGATCGGCGCGCCCGTGATGCTGCTGGAGGTGCTGCAGGCGGTCATGCTGCTGCAGGCGCTGCGGCAGGACGCGGGCACGGCCCGCCCCATGCGCACCCGGCAGTGGAAGAAGGTGCTTCCCGCGGAGGAGTACCACCGGCGCGCGCAGGAGGACACAGCGGCGGTCTCCGAGTTCGTGATCCGCCCCGAGTACGAGGTGGGCACCGAGCCCGAGAACGACACCCACCAACCGCGCACGTGGCACTGGCAGCGCGAGCAGGAGGGCCGCCCGGTGTACCAGCTGGCACTGACGGGTGGCGCCTCCTCGGGCAAGCGCACCGCGGCGCACGCCTTCGAGGAGCTCGGCGCCGTGATGCTGGACAGTGTGCAGATGTGGCACGAGCTGCTGGAGCCCGGAACCGCCACGCGTGAGGAGGTGGACCGCATCTTCGGCGAGCAGCTGGGAACGGGCCCGGCGGCACCGGCGGCCGACGTCTCGGACGCGCTCGACGAGCTCATGGCCCGCAACGAGACGGTGCGCACCCGCGCCCACGAGCTGCTGATGCCGCACATGCGGGAGACGGCGCGGCGCCGTGCCCGGGAGGCCGGACCCGATGCCGTGATGGTCCAGGTGCTCCGCGACCCGCTCGAGACGGAGCAGCACGACCGATTCGACCTCGTGGTGGCCGTGGCCGCGCCCGCGGAGGAGCGCGTCCAGCGGCTGCGCGAGGACGAGGGCGTGCCCGCGGACGTCGCGTGGGACATCGTGGACCGGGCGCCGTCCGAGGACGAGACCAGGGACATCGCGGACCGGGTGATCGTCAACGACGGGGACGTCGCGCAGGTGCGCGAGCAGGTCCGCGCCATCTGGGAGGATGAGGTCCTGCCCGTCCTGCAGGAGGACGATCCCACGGAAGGCCAGGAGCATGACGGAACCGTTCACGCGCGCGGGACGAACTGACGTCCTGAAGGTCGGTCTCACGGGCGGCATCGCCTCCGGCAAGTCCACGGTCTCCGGCTGCCTCGCAGGCCTCGGCGCCGTGGTGGTGGACGCCGATGCCCTTGCACGCGAGCTGCAGGAGCCGGGGGCCCCGGGGCTGGCCGCCATCGTGGCGCACTTCGGCGAGCAGGTCCTGGACCGGGGCACGGGGCGGCTGGACCGCGCCGCCCTCGCCGCGCTCGTCTTCGCCGACCGGGAGGAGCTCGCCGAGCTCAACGGCATCATGCACCCGCTCGTGCGTGCCGGGGCCGCCCGGCTCGCGGCCACGGTGCCACCCGGGGGAGTGCTCGTGCAGGACATCCCGCTGCTCGTGGAGACCGGTCAGCACACGGACATGGACCGCGTGCTGGTGGTCGAGGCCCCCGAGGCCGAGCGCGTGCGCCGCATGGTCGCGGACCGCGGCATGGACCCCGACGACGCGCGACGCCGCATTGCCGCCCAGGCCTCGGACGCCCAGCGCCGTGCCGTGGCCACCACCGTCTTCGACAACTCCGGGACGCGCGAGGACCTCGAGCGCCAGGTGCGGCAGTGGTGGGAGGCCGAGACGGCCTGACCGCCAGTCGGCGGCCGCGGCGGATCCACGGCGCGGGACTCCTCGGGCACTGCCGGACCCGGGGACGGAACAGCTCGTCACGGGGCACGTCCCGGGGCCGTTTCCGCACGCGGACGACGCGGCACCCAGAGGGCCGTGCGGCGTCGTCGTGCGTGTCGGAGGGCCCGCGTAGCCTGGTGGCATGTCGCTCGCGCAGAAGATCAACCGTGTGGTCGCCCCGTTCGAGGTCGTGTCCGAGTTCCAGCCCGCCGGGGACCAGCCCAGGGCCATCGCGGAGCTCTCGGAGCGCATCCAGGGCGGCGAGAAGGACGTGGTGCTCCTGGGCGCCACGGGCACCGGCAAGTCCGCCACCGCGGCGTGGCTGATCGAGGCCGTGCAGCGGCCCACTCTGCTGCTCGTGCAGAACAAGACGCTCGCCGCGCAGCTGGCCAACGAGCTGCGGGAGCTGCTGCCCAACAACGCGGTGGAGTACTTCGTCTCCTACTACGACTACTACCAGCCCGAGGCGTACGTGCCGCAGACGGACACCTTCATCGAGAAGGACTCCTCCATCAACGAGGAGGTGGAGCGGCTGCGCCACTCCGCCACCAACGCGCTGCTGACCCGCCGGGACACCGTGGTGGTCTCCACGGTCTCGTGCATCTACGGCCTGGGCACACCGGAGGAGTACGTCAAGCAGATGGTCACGCTGGCCGTGGGCCAGGAGATGGACCGGGACGCCCTGCTGCGCCAGTTCGTGAACATGCAGTACGTGCGCAACGACGTCGACTTCCACCGTGGCACATTCCGCGTGCGCGGGGACACCGTGGAGATCATCCCCATGTACGAGGAGATGGCGCTGCGCATCGAGTTCTTCGGGGACGAGATCGAGGCCATCTACACCCTGCACCCGCTCACCGGGGAGATCGTCAACGAGGAGCAGGAGATGTACGTGTTCCCCGCCTCCCACTACGTGGCCGGCGCGGAGCGGATGGCCATGGCCATCGAGTCCATCCAGAACGAGCTGCGGGAGCGGCTGCAGGAGCTGGAGTCCCAGAACAAGCTCGTGGAGGCCCAGCGGCTGCGCATGCGCACCACGTACGACCTCGAGATGATGGAGCAGATGGGCTACTGCAACGGCATCGAGAACTACTCGCTGCACATCGACGGCCGCCCGCGCGGGTCCGCCCCGCACTGCCTGCTGGACTACTTCCCGGACGACTTCCTGCTCATCATCGACGAGTCCCACGTGACCGTGCCGCAGATCGGCGGCATGTACGAGGGGGACATGTCCCGCAAGCGCACCCTGGTGGACCACGGTTTCCGGCTGCCCTCCGCCATGGACAACCGGCCCCTGAAGTGGGGCGAGTTCCTGGAGCGGATCGGGCAGACCATGTACATGTCCGCCACCCCGGGTCCGTACGAGATGTCCAAGGTGGACTCCGTGGTGGAGCAGATCATCCGACCCACCGGCCTGGTGGACCCGCAGGTGGTCGTGAAGCCCACCAAGGGTCAGATCGACGACCTCCTGGAGCAGATCGAGCTGCGCGTGGAGCGGGACGAGCGTGTGCTCGTGACCACTCTGACCAAGCGCATGGCCGAGGACCTCACCGAGTACCTCATGGAGCACGGGGTCAAGGTGCAGTACCTGCACTCGGACGTGGACACCCTGCGCCGTGTGGAGCTGCTGCGCGAGCTGCGGATGGGCACGTTCGACGTCCTCGTGGGCATCAACCTGCTGCGCGAGGGCCTGGACCTGCCCGAGGTGTCCCTGGTGGCCATCCTGGACGCGGACAAGGAGGGCTTCCTGCGCTCCACCACGTCCCTGATCCAGACCATCGGCCGCGCGGCCCGCAACGTCTCCGGCGAGGTCCACATGTACGCGGACAAGATCACCCGCTCCATGGACGTGGCCATCGAGGAGACCAACCGGCGCCGCGAGATCCAGGTGGCGTACAACACGGAGCACGGGATCGACCCGCAGCCGCTGCGCAAGAAGATCGCGGACATCACCGATCAGCTGGCCCGCGAGGACGAGGACACCCAGGCCCTGCTCGCCCAGCGGGCCGCGGCCAACAACCACACGGCACCGGTCAAGGGTGCGAAGGGCAAGGGGACGCAGAAGGGCGGCGACGCCGCTGCGGCGGAGTCCAAGCTGCTGCGCGACGGCGTGGCGGCGGCACCCGCGGAGGACCTCGTGCAGCTCATCGGGGAGCTCAGCGAGCAGATGCGCAACGCCGCGGCGGAGCTGAAGTTCGAGCTCGCCGGGCGCCTGCGGGACGAGATCGCGGACCTCAAGAAGGAGCTGCGCCGCATGAAGGAGGCGGGCCACGCGTGACCGGGCCCACGGCCCGGGTGCCGAGGGCGCCGCTCGGGTAAACTGGCGCTCCTGTACGGCCCGGTCCCGGGTTGTTCCCTGTCACTCTCACGCCTAAGGGGTACCCGTGGAAATATCCGGACTGCAATGGGGCATCACCATCGCGGTGATCGTGGGCCTGCTGGCCTACGACTTCATCTTCCACGCCCGCAAGCCCCACGAGCCCACCGTGAAGGAAGCGGCCACGTGGACGAGCCTGTACGTCTCCCTGGCACTGCTGTTCGGGCTCATCGTGCTGTTCTGGGACGGACCGGCCTTCGCGGCGGAGTACTACGCCGGGTTCGTCACGGAGCAGGCGCTGTCCGTGGACAACCTGTTCGTGTTCCTCATCATCATGGCGTCCTTCAAGGTCCCGCGCGCTGACCAGCAGAAGGTGCTGCTGTTCGGCATCGTGGTGGCGCTGATCGCCCGCACGCTGTTCATCTTCGTGGGCGCGGCCGCCATCAACCGGTGGGCCGCCCTGTTCTACGTCTTCGGGCTCTTCCTCATCTACACGGCCGGGAACCTGGTCAAGGGCGAGATCACCGACAAGGACGAGGACGACGAGGCCAACAACATCATGGTGCGCCTGGCCAAGCGCTTCCTCAAGACCACGGACGAGTACGACGGCGACAAGCTGTTCACGGAGGTGGACGGCAAACGCGTGATGACCCCCATGCTGCTGGTCATGGTGGCCATCGGGCTGACGGACATCATGTTCGCCCTGGACTCCATCCCCGCGATCTTCGGACTCACGCAGGAGACGTACATCGTCTTCACCGCCACGGCGTTCTCCCTCATGGGTCTGCGCCAGCTCTACTTCCTGATCGACGGGCTGCTGGACCGTCTCATCTACCTCTCCTGGGGACTCGCGATCATCCTGGGCTTCATCGGCGTCAAGCTCATCCTCCATGCACTGCACGAGAACACCCTGCCGTTCATCAACGACGGTCAACCCGTGCACGTGGTGGAGGTGACCACCGGGTTCTCCCTTGCGGTCATCATCGGTGTCCTGGTGCTCACGGTCGTGGCGTCCCTCTACAGCCCCAAGGGCCGCGCCGTGCGCATCATCAACGGTGCGCGGGACTGGTCCGAGCGCTACCTCAGCCTCCCGGAGTCCGCCCCCGTGGAGGAGCGGACCAAGGCCGCCGAGAAGATGAAGAAGTACCGGGACCAGCTGCCGGGCGTGAAGGCCAAGTACAAGGACGAGCTCATCGAGTCCGAGGCCCGCTACCACGACCTGCTCGAGCGCGCCCACGGGCTGCGGGAGAAGCGCGTCGGGGAGGCGGAGAACAACTGACCATCCGCCGGGGAGCGGGCCCCACCGGTCGAGGACCGGTGGGGCCCGCGGCGTCCGGTACGGCGTTCCGGCGCCACATCCCGCGAGGCCACGATCACCTCGGCGGGGTCTGGGCACAGGGGGTGCGCCACCGGTATAGTGGGTGACGATCAGGGGAGTATCCCGCCTCCCCGTGCACGTCAGTACGTCCGGCGCCACCGCCGGGCCGGGCACGGGCCACGACCACCGGAAGACCCGCCACGAGGCGCAGGATCCTGGACGTGGGGGAGAGACTTGTGCGGTTCCACCCACCCACAAGGAGTCCCCGTGGAGATCACCACGTTGCAATGGGGCGTCACGATCGCCTTCATCCTCGGCCTGCTGGCCTACGACTTCATCTTCCACGTCCGCAAGGCCCACGAGCCCACCATCAGGGAAGCTGCGGTGTGGTCCGCGGTGTACGTGGGCATCGCCCTCGCGTTCGGCCTCGTGGTCCTGTGGCTGGACGGCACCACCCTGATGGCCGAGTACTACGGCGGGTACATCACGGAGAAGGCGCTGTCCGTGGACAACCTGTTCGTGTTCCTCATCATCATGGGCTCCTTCGCGGTGCCGCGCGCGGACCAGCAGAAGGTGCTGCTGTTCGGCATCGTCTTCGCGCTCGTGGCCCGCACGGTGTTCATCTTCGTGGGTGCCGCGGCCATCAACGCGTTCGCGTGGGTCTTCTACCTGTTCGGGCTGATCCTGATCTTCACGGCCGGCAACCTCATCAAGGGGGAGATGACGGAGAACGCGTCCCACGAGGCGGACAACGTGGTGGTGCGCTTGGCCCGGAAGGTCGTCCACACCACGGACCACTACGACGGCGACAAGCTGTTCACGGTCCACCACGGCAAGCGCGCGCTGACCCCCATGCTGCTCGTGATGATCGCGATCGGCGGCACGGACATCCTCTTCGCGCTGGACTCGATCCCGGCGATCTTCGGGCTGACCCAGGAGCCGTACATCGTCTTCACGGCCACGGCGTTCTCGCTCATGGGGCTGCGGCAGCTCTACTTCCTGATCGACGGCCTGCTGGACCGCCTCATCTACCTCTCGTGGGGACTGTCGGTGATCCTCGCCTTCATCGGCGTGAAGCTCATCCTGCACGCACTGCACGAGAACTCGCTGCCGTTCATCAACAACGGTGAGCACGTGGCCGTGGTGGAGATCGGCATCGGCACGTCCCTCACCGTGATCGTGGGCGTCCTCGTGGTCACCGTGCTCGCGTCCCTGTTCAGCCCGAAGGGCCGCGCGCTGCGCACGATCCAGAAGACGCAGGACCTCACGGAGCGCTACCTGGCCCTGCCGGCAGACGCTCCCGCGGAGCGGCGCCACGAGATCGCGGACCAGCTCAAGGACCTCCAGGAGCACTTCCCGAGGATCTCGGAGAAGCACAAGGAGGAGCTCATCGGGTCTCGCACCCGGTTCCGCCACATGCTGGAGACCGCACGGGGCCAGCACCGGGAGTTCGAGGAGACGGGCCGGGTGGTGACGCCCTCCCCGGATGTCCCGGGTGGGGCCCGGTAGGAGAGGGCGGACGACGCCGCCCGGCCGGAGACGCGGGCCCGCCGGCTACCCGGCGAACGGCCCGGGCGGCGTCGTGCACCACAGCGCGGCGCCCGCGAACAGCGCCGCCCACAGCAGGGACACCAGGGTGCCGATGATGAACTGCTCGCGCTGGCGGGCGTTGGTGAACTCGCCGTAGCGCGCGAGACCCTTGACGGCCACGACCACTCCGATGCCCGCCACCATGCCGGTCAGCAGGGAGACGATGGCGGCGGCGCGCTCCAGCGCCCCGATCACGAGGCCGCCGCGCAGGGGCGGGTCCACGGGCTCGGCCGTGGCCTCGGACTCCGTCCAGGGGCTCGTGGCCGGCTGCGGCCGCTCGTGGGAGACGTCCGCGAACGAGAACACGGCGCGCACCACGGGGTCGCCGGACAGCGATCCGGCCACGAGCAGCGCCGGGTAGGCCCACTCCCGGGGCACGGTGCCCGAGACCCAGGTGAGCACCGCGGTCACGAGCACGAGCGCGGCGGGCAGCACCACCGTGGCGAGGGGTCGGAGGAGGGTCACGGCGTCTGCCTCCCGGCGGCGTGGCGGGCGGGAATCCGCGCGGACTGCGTGGCTCCCTGGTGTGGAGCGCGTGGCGCGTCCGCGGCGGCCCGATCCGGTTCGTGGCCGTCCGCGAGCTGCAGGAGGGCACGGATGCTGTCGCGGGCCTCGCGCTCCTCGTGCCACAGGGCCGCACTCAGTCGGCGGGAGACCGAGGACTGCCCGATGTTGAGCCGCGCGGCCACGGCGTGCTGGGTGAGCCCGGACTCCGCCAGCGTGGCGGCCTCGTGCCCGGCGGGGGAGCGGCGCCCGCGCACGGCGCAGACCAGACCCAGCACGGCCCCGGCCTGCTCGGCCCACTCGTTGCCCCGCACGGCGGGGGTGTCCCGTTCCTTGGCCGCGTTCACGGCCTCCCGCGCCGCCACGAAGGCGGGGCCCGTGGACTCCCGCACGGTTCCGGCCAGCGGCTCGTCCACGGCACCCACGCCCAGTCCCACGTGCCACTGCTCCGTGGCGGTGAGGGCCAGGACGGCGGCGAGGGCGGCGGCGGCGTCGTCGTACAGGGCCTGGAGCTCGTCCCCGGCGTTGACGTCCCAGTCGAGCACCGGGTGGGGGAGGTCGCGCTGCAGCCGGTCACGCTCGGCACGCATGTCCAGACCGTCACGGTCCCGGCGGGACGCGCGGCGGTCGATGGTCAGGACGAACATCCCTGTCCTCCTCCGATATGCGCTTTGAAGCGCATCATATCCAACTATGCGTATCTGGACGCATTACTGTGTGGCCGGTTCAGCGCCCGGTGTCCGTGACCGGCCCCACGTTGTCCACGAGCACGGCGGGGAAGCCGTCCTCGTCCGAGGCCGCGAGGTCGATCCGGGCGTTGATGCCCCAGTCGTGGTGGCCGTCGGGGTCGTCGAAGACCTGCACCACGGTCCAGAACCCGGCCAGGCCCTCGGGGTCCTCGGTGATCCGGATCAGGGAGGGGCCGCGGGACTGGGCGTCGGTGTAGATGTCCTCGTGCTCGTCGAAGTACGCGTCCATCGCGTCCGCCCAGCGGTCGCGGTCCCACCCGGTCTTCTCGTCCAGGGCGCCCAGCACCTTGTCCTTCTCCTGGGCGAAGAGCTCCACCCGCTGGAACAGGGCGTTGCGCACCATCACCCGGAAGGCCCGGCGGTTGGCGGTGACGCCCTCGGGCTGCTCCGCCACGAGCTCCTCGAGGGAGTCCGCGCCGGTTTCCATGGGGGACTCCTCGCCGGACGCGAGCTTCTCCCACTCGTCCAGCAGGGAGTTGTCCGTCTGCCGGATGGACTCCCCGAGCCACTCCACGAGGTCCGTGAGCGCCTCGGTGGTGGCATCCACCGGCACGGTCTGGCGCAGGGCCTTGTACGCGTCCGAGAGGTAGCGCAGCAGAATCCCCTCCGAGCGGGCCAGGCCGTAGAACTGCACGTAGTCCCCGAACGTCATGGCGCGCTCGTACATGTCCCGCACGACCGACTTGGGGGACAGCTCGAACTGCGAGACCCACGGCGAGGAGCCGCGGTAGGTCTCGAAGGCCTGGTCCAGCAGCTCCTTGAGGGGCTGCGGATAGCTGATCTCGTCGAGCTCGCGCATCCGCTCCATGTACTCGAGGCCCTCGGCCTTCATGGTGGCCAGCGCCTCGCCCTTGACCTTCTTCTCCTGCAGGTTCAGCACCTGCCGGGGCTTCTCCAGGGTGGCCTCGATCACGGAGACCACGTCCAGCGCGTAGGTCTCGGACTCCGGGTCCAGCAGCCCCAGGGACGCCAGGGCAAAGGGGGACAGCGGTTGGTTCAGCGCGAAGTTCTCCTGCAGCTCCACGGTGAGCCGGTAGCGGCGTCCGGTCTCGTCCGGCTCGGGAAGCCGCACCACCACACCGGCGCGCAGCAGCTCCTTGAGGATGGCCAGTGCGTGGCGCACGAGGGCCCGCTGCTTGGCGCGGGGCTCGTCCACGGCGGTGAGCAGCCGGTAGCCCGCCGCCAGGTTGTCCCCGGGGCGCTGCAGCATGTTGAGCACCATGGAGTGGGTGATGCCGAACGAGGACGTGAGCTGCTCGGGCTGGGCGGCCACGAGACCGTCGAACGTCTTGCGGCTCCAGGAGACGAAGCCCTCCGGTGCCTTCTTCCGGGGCACCTGGCGCAGCTTCTTCTGGTCGTCCCCGTGCTTGGCGCGGGCCTTGGCCAGGGCGCGCTCGTTCTCGATCACGTGCTCGGGGGCCTGGACCACCACGGTGCCCGCGGTGTCGTAGCCCGCGCGTCCGGCGCGGCCCGCGATCTGGTGGAACTCGCGTGCGCTCAGGCGGCGGGTGCGGCGACCGTCGTACTTGGAGAGTGCCGTGAGCAGCACGGTGCGGATGGGGACGTTGATGCCCACGCCCAGGGTGTCCGTGCCGCAGATGACCTTGAGCAGACCGGTCTGGGCCAGCTGCTCGACGAGCCGACGGTACTTGGGCAGCATGCCCGCGTGGTGCACGCCGATCCCGTGGCGCACGAGCCGGTTCAGGGTCTTGCCGAAGCCCGCCGAGAACCGGAAGTCCTTGATGAGCTCCGCGACCCGCTGCTTCTCCTCCTTGCTCAGCACGTCCACGGACATCAGGTTCTGCGCCTGCTCCGCGGCCGCCAACTGGGAGAAGTGCACCACGTAGACGGGGGCCTGGTGGGTGGTGAGCAGCTCCTCGAGCTCCTCGTGGATGGGGCGTTCGGAGTAGTAGTGGTGCAGGGGAATGGGCCGCTCCACCGAGCAGACCAGGGACGTGGTGCGCCCCGTGGTCTCCTCGAGCCGGTGCTCGATCCGGGTGGTGTCCCCCAGAGTGGCGCTCATGAGCAGGAACTGGCCCTGCGGCAGCTCGATGAGCGGCACCTGCCACGCCCACCCGCGCTGCGGGTCCGCGTAGAAGTGGAACTCGTCCATGACCACCACGCCGAGGTCCGCGTCCGGGCCCTCCCGCAGGGCCACGTTCGCGAGGATCTCCGCCGTGCAGCACACGATGGGCGCCTCGGCGTTCACTGCAGAGTCCCCGGTGACCATGCCCACGTTCTCCGCCCCGAAGATCTCGCACAGGTCGAAGAACTTCTCGGACACGAGTGCCTTGATGGGCGCGGTGTAGTACGAGCGCTGCCCCCGCGCGAGCGCCGCGAAGTGCGCCGCTACGGCCACCGTGGACTTCCCGGAGCCGGTGGGCGTTGCGAGGATCACGTTGGAGCCGTTGGCCACCTCCAGCACGGCCTCGTCCTGCGCGGGGTACAGCTCCATGTCCCGCGAGGCGATCCAGCCGAGGAACCCCTCGTAGATCTCGTCCTCGCTCAGCGGGTTGGAGGCGAAGTCCCCCCGCAGGTACTGGTGACCGGGGGCGGAGAGGTCTGGGGCGAGGGAGTCGAGGAGTTTCATCCCGGTCAGCCTAGCGGCCGGCGGGGACACCCACACGGGACCCGTCAGTCCACGACGACGCCGCGCCCGGCCTTCGCATCCGCGCGGCGGCACAGCAGCGCGAACACCGCTCCGGAGAGGTTGTGCCACACGGAGAACACGGCTCCGGGCAGGGCCGCCAGGGGCGACATGTACTGCGCGGCCAACCCGGCGGCGAGCCCCGAGTTCTGCATCCCCACTTCGATGGCGGTGGTGCGCCGCACGGGCGCGGGCTGAGCGGTCAGGCGGCCCACGAGCCACCCCAGGGTCATGCCCAGGGCGTTGTGCACCGCCACGGCCACCAGCACGAGCAGGCCGGCCTGCAGGATCTTGTCCGCGGAGCCCGAGACCACGATGGCCACGATCACGGCGATGGTGAGGACCGAAAGCCACGGGAGCACCGGCAGCAGGCGCGTCACCACGCGCGGCAGCGCCAGGCGCACCACGAGGCCGAGCAGGACGGGCAGCAGCACCACCAGGGCGATGGATTTGGCCATGGACCCGCCGTTGAGCGGCATGTACGCGCCGGCCAACCACAGGGTGAGCACCGGAGTGAGCAGCGGCGCCAGGAGCGTGGAGATGGACGTCATGGTCACGGACACCGCCACGTCACCGCGGGCCAGGTAGGAGACCACGTTGGAGGCCGTGCCACCGGGGGCGCAGCCCACCAGGATCACGCCGGCGGCGATCTCGGGCGGCAGCTGCAGGGCCCAGGAGACGAGCACCGCGATCCCCGGCATGAGCACGTACTGGGCCAGGACCCCCACCAGGATGGGCACGGGCCGCCGGGCCACCAGTGCGAAGTCCGCGGGGCGCAGGGTCAGTCCCATGCCGAACATCACGAGCCCCAGCAGCGGGTTCGTCCAGGGTGCGGCCTGGTGCACGGCGGGCGCGAACAGGTACCCCGCAGCACCACCGGCCAGGACGAGGAGCGGGAAGACCAGGACCGCCACGTAGGCGGCGCGGTCGGCGGAGGACCGGGCGGCAGCGGCGTCGTCGTCCCGCGGGGCGCGGGCGGGGGAGACGCTCACCAGCCGCGCTCTTCCCACTCCTGCAGGTGCGGCCGCTCGGCACCCAGCGTGGTGGGGGCACCGTGGCCCGGGTGGATCACGGTGTCGTCGTCGAAGCGGTCGAAGAGCCGCTCGGTGACGTCCTGGAAGAGCTGGCGGAAGTCCTCGGGGGAGGAGGTCTTGCCGAGCCCGCCGGGGAACAGGGAGTCCCCGGTGAAGATGTGGGCGGGGCCGTCCGGGTCCCGGTAGACCACGGCGATGGAACCGGGGGTGTGCCCGCGCAGCTCGACGATCTCCAGCTCGAGCCCGTCCAGCTCGGCGGTGTCCCCGTGGTCGAAGGTGAGGTCCATGGGAACGGCGATGTCGTTCTCGTCCGCCGCACCGCAGGCCGTCATGGCCTCGGAGTGCGTGGCCACGTTCTCCAGGGCGCGCACGTGGTCCCAGTGGGAGTGCGTGGTGACGATCAGCTGCAGGTTGCCCCAGTCCGAGCAGTCGCCGGAGCCGGCGGCCACCATGCCCGCAATGGCGCGGGCGTCGTCGGCGGCGTCGATGAGCACCTGCGTGCCCTCGGACTTGGAGGTGAGCAGGTACACGTTGTTGTCCATGTCGCTCACGGAAATCCGCCGGATGGTGATGTCGGTGAGTTCCGTGACCTCGGTCTGCGTGGCGATCATGCCCACGAGTGTAGGCCGCGAGCCCGGGCACGGGCGAACGGCGGTAGCCCCCGGGAGGGCGTGCCCCCGCGCCCGTGGACAGCCCAGCGGTGCAGATATATAGTTGCGTGAAACAAATATCGCCGCGGGGGACGAGTGCGCCCGCCGCACGGAGGGGAGGGGGTCGCGCGGTGAGCGTGTCCCACGGCACCGCGCAGGACCTGGTGCGCAACCTGCTGGAGCTGCAGAGCGCCACGCGGCGCGTGCTCAAGGCGTCGGCCGCGCACCGGGAACTGAGCGTGGTGCAGACGACCATCCTCACGCTGCTGAGCTGCACGCCAGGGCGCCGCGCCAAGGACATCGTGGCCGAGTCCGCGCTGGGCGCCTCGGGCATGAGCCGCCACCTCGCCGTGCTGGAGCAGCTCGGGCACGTGGCCCGCACGCCGGACCCCGCGGACGGCCGGGCGCAGATCGTGCACCTCACGGCCAGCGGGCGCACCGCGCTCGAGAGCCACCTGCGCGCGGACGCCGAGAGCCTCGCGTCCCGGCTCGGAGACCTGAGCGAGGAGGACGCCGCCCGCACGAGCGACAGCCTCTCCCGGCTCACGGAGCTGTTCCTCGCATCGCTCGGGACGGCCCCCCGAACCGCCACCATCCCGGCGGTGCCCACGGGCGCCGCCGCGTCCCACGACCCCGTCGCATCCCACGACACCACCGACCCCCTGCACCCCGGTGCGTCCGGCACGGCCGGGCGCGGAGAGGAGAACACCCAGTGACAGCCCCCCGAGACACGAGGCGCGGTGGTTCCGCCACGCGCAGCCCCGAGCAGGAGCACCGCGACGTCCTGCAGGCGCTGACCGGCATCCTGGCGGCGTTCTTCATGGCCATGGTCACGCTGACCATCATCGGCACGGCACTGCCCGTGATCATGGCGGACCTCGGAGGGGACCAGACGGCGCTGTCCTGGACCGTCACGGGAACCCTGCTGGCCAACGCCGTGACCACCCCCGTGTGGGGCAAGCTCGCGGACCTCTTCGACAAGAAGAAGCTGCTGCTCATGGCCATCGCGATCTTCGTGGTCGGCTCGGGTGCGGCGGGGCTCTCCACGAGCATCGGCATGCTCGTGGTGGCCCGCGTGATCCAGGGCGTGGGGATGGGCGGTCTCATGGCCCTGGCCCAGACCATCCTGGGCACCATCATCCCGCCGCGAGAGCGCGGGCGGTACGCGGGGTACATGGGTGCGGTCATGGCCGTGGCCACGTCCGTGGGACCGCTGCTGGGCGGTCTGATCGTGGACGCCTTCGGCTGGCGCTGGTGCTTCCTGATCCCCGTTCCGCTGTCCGTGCTCGCGGCCGTGCTGATCGTGAAGACGCTCCACGTCCCCGCGGTCACCCGCGACCGGGCACCCAGGGTCGACGTCCTGGGCATGGCCCTGCTGGCCCTGGCCACCTCCGCCCTGCTGCTGTGGGTCTCCTTCGCGGGCAAGCTCTTCGACTGGGGCTCGTGGCAGGCCGTCCTGCTGCTGGCCGTCGCCGTGGTCGGCGCCGTCGCGTTCGTGGCGGTGGAGCGCCGGGCGAGCGAACCCACCATGCCCCTGCACGTGATCACCGAGCGCACCACCGTGCTCGCCATCGTCGCGGCGATCGCCACGGGCGCGGCCATGTTCGCCTCCACCACCTACCTGGGCCAGTACTTCCAGCTGGGCCAGGGCTACTCGCCCACGGAGTCCGGTCTGCTGATGCTCCCGCAGGTCGTGGGCTCGTTCCTGGGCTCGATGGTTGCCGGGCAGCTGATCTCCCGCTTCGGGCGCTGGAAGCGCGTCCTGATCGTGGGTGCGGTGGTCCTCGCGGTGGGTCTGTTCCTGGGGTCGCACCTGACCCACACCACCCCGGCGTGGCTCGTGGGCGTCTACATCTGCCTCGTGGGTCTGGGTGTGGGCACGCTCAACCAGAACCTGGTGCTCGCCGTCCAGAACACCGTGGGGCTCAAGGACATGGGCTCGGCGTCCTCCGCGGTCGCGTTCTTCCGCACCGTGGGCGGTGCCGTGGCCGTGTCCCTCTTCGGGGCCCTGCTCACCCGCCACCTCGCCTCGGAGATGTCGCGGTTCGCCGCGGAGCACGGGGCGGACCCGTCGGCCACCCCCGACGCCGCCTCGATCGACCTCGCGGGTCTGCCCCCCGCCGTGCTCGAGGCCACCCGCGAGGCCTACGGCACGGGCACCGGGCTCCTGTTCCTCGTGGCGGGCTTCGCCTCGCTCGTGACCCTGCTGTGCGTGCTGCTCATGAAGGAGACGCCGCTGCGCACCACCGTGGACGTCGCGGAGGTGGACCCGGACACCGGGGAGATCACCGTGGTGACGCGGCGCGTGGACCCCGTGGAGGCCGCCGGTCTGCGCATGGAGCGGGCGGAGACGGGACAGATCCCGGTGATCGACCCGAACGCGTCCGGGCTGCGGCGCGGGCGCGGGGAGGAGCGGGGCGCCCCGCGCGGCGCCCATGCGGCGTCGGACGCGGAACCCGAGGAGCTGCCCCGGGACGACGACGCCGCCCGCGCACCCCACGCGCCCACCGGCAGGGCCCGCCACCGGGCCTGATCCGGGCCCGCCGGGAGGGCCGGTGGGCGTGTCGGGGCCGGGTACTAGAGTGGCAGCCGTGTCAGAGCGAACCCACGAAACGTCCAGCGACCGCCAGCCCACGTCCGTGCACGCGCCCGCCACGCGCGCCTCCGGGGTCTCGGACCTCACGGAGATCGTGGTGCAGGGCGCCCGCGAGCACAACCTCAAGAACGTGGACCTCACCATCCCCCGGGACTCCATGGTCGTGTTCACGGGTCTGTCCGGGTCCGGGAAGTCCTCCCTCGCGTTCGACACCATCTTCGCGGAGGGCCAGCGCCGCTACGTGGAGTCGCTGTCCTCCTACGCCCGCATGTTCCTGGGACGCGTGGACAAGCCGGACGTGGACTTCATCGAGGGCCTGTCACCGGCAGTGTCCATCGACCAGAAGTCCACCTCGCGCAACCCGCGCTCCACGGTGGGCACCATCACGGAGATCTACGACTACATGCGTCTGCTGTGGGCGCGCATCGGCCACCCCCACTGCCCCGTGTGCGGCGAGCCCATCACCAAGCAGACCCCCCAGCAGATCGTGGACCAGCTGCTCGAGCTCCCGCAGCGCACGCGCTTCATGGTCCTCGCGCCCGTGGTCAAGGGCCGCAAGGGCGAGTTCCAGGACCTCTTCCAGCAGCTGAGCCAGCAGGGCTACGCGCGCGCTGTGGTGGACGGGGAGACCGTCCAGCTCGAGGACGCCCCCAAGCTCAAGAAGCAGTACAAGCACACCATCGACGTGGTGGTGGACCGGCTCACCGCCAAGCCGGACGCCCGCCAGCGCCTCACCGATTCCGTGGAGACGGCGCTGAACCTCGCGGAGGGCCGCGTGGTCATCGAGATCGTCACGCGCGAGGGCGAGGAGTCCCCGTGGCAGGACGAGCGGCGCACGTTCTCCGAGAACCTGGCGTGCCCCAACGAGCACGAGCTGCAGACCGACGAGATCGAGCCCCGATCGTTCTCCTTCAACGCGCCGTTCGGGGCGTGCCCGAAGTGCGACGGCATCGGCTCACGGCTCGAGGTGGACGAGGACCTCGTGGTGCCCAACCCGGACCTCTCCCTCGTGGAGGGCGCGATTGCCCCGTGGTCCCTCGGAAAGGCCACGAGCGAGTACTGGAACCGGCTGCTCGCGGGCCTCGGCAAGGAGGTGGGCTTCGACATGGTCACGCCGTGGAAGGACCTGCCCGCCAAGGCCCGCAAGGCCGTGCTGGAGGGCAAGGACTACAAGGTCACCGTGGCGTACCGCAACCGCTGGGGCCGCGAGCGCAAGTACTCGCAGGGCTTCGAGGGTGTGTACGGCTACATCAAGCGCAAGCACGAGGAGACCGAGTCCGACCACGCCAAGGACCGCTACGAGCAGTACATGCGCCAGGTGGCGTGCCCCGAGTGCGGCGGTGCGCGCCTGAACCCCACCATCCTGGGGGTCACCGTGGGGGGCAAGAGCATCGCGGAGGCCACACGGCTGCCCATGCGGGAGTCGCTCACGTTCTTCGAGGAGCTCACGCTGGACTCCCGGGAGGCGAAGATCGGCGACCAGGTGCTCAAGGAGATCGTGGCGCGCCTGACGTTCCTGATCGACGTCGGGCTGGACTACCTCAACCTGGAGCGCGCCGCGGCCACGCTGTCCGGCGGCGAGGCGCAGCGCATCCGGCTGGCCACGCAGATCGGCGCGGGGCTCGTGGGTGTGCTCTACGTGCTGGACGAGCCCTCGATCGGGCTGCACCAGCGGGACAACCGCCGGCTCATCGACACCCTGCTGCGGCTGCGGGACATGGGCAACACGCTCATCGTGGTGGAGCACGACGAGGACACCATGCGCGAGGCGGACTGGATCGTGGACGTGGGCCCCGGTGCCGGCGTGCACGGCGGAGACGTGGTGCACTCCGGCACCTACGACGAGCTGCTGCAGAACCGGGAGTCCATCACCGCGGACTACCTCACGGGGCGCCGGCTCATCGAGGTGCCGCAGAAGCGGCGGCCGGTCGACAAGAAGCGGCAGCTCACGGTGGTGGGTGCGCGGGAGAACAACCTGCAGAACCTCACCGTGGACTTCCCCCTGGGCGTCTTCGTGGCGGTCACGGGCGTCTCGGGCTCCGGCAAGTCCACGCTGGTCAACGACATCCTCTACACGAGTCTCGCGAACAAGCTCAACGGGGCCAAGCAGGTGCCCGGGCGGCACCGGCGGATCGACGGCCTGGAGCACCTGGACAAGGTGGTCCACGTGGACCAGAGCCCCATCGGCCGCACCCCGCGCTCCAACCCGGCCACCTACACGGGTGTGTTCGACCGCATCCGCAAGCTCTTCGCGGAGACGCAGGAGGCCAAGGTGCGCGGCTACCAGCAGGGCCGCTTCTCCTTCAACGTCAAGGGCGGGCGCTGCGAGGCGTGCTCCGGTGACGGCACCCTGAAGATCGAGATGAACTTCCTCCCGGACGTCTACGTCCCGTGCGAGGTGTGCAAGGGCGCCCGGTACAACAGGGAGACCCTGGAGGTGCACTACAAGGGCAAGAACATCGCCGAGGTCCTCGACATGCCCATCGAGGAGGCCGCGGAGTTCTTCGCGCCGTTCGCGGCGATTGCGCGCTACCTCAACACCCTGGTGGAGGTGGGCCTGGGCTACGTGCGCCTGGGCCAGCCCGCCACCACGCTCTCGGGCGGTGAGGCGCAGCGGGTGAAGCTCGCGGCGGAGCTGCAGAAGCGGGCCAACGGCCGGACCATCTACGTGCTGGACGAGCCCACCACCGGACTGCACTTCGAGGACATCCGCAAGCTGCTCATGGTGCTGCAGAGCCTCGTGGACAAGGGCAACAGCGTGATGACCATCGAGCACAACCTGGACGTGGTGAAGTCCGCGGACTGGATCGTGGACCTCGGACCCAACGGCGGCTCCGGGGGCGGCACGGTGGTCGCCCAGGGCACGCCCGAGCAGGTCGCGCAGATCGAGGAGAGCTTCACGGGCCAGTTCCTGCGGGAGGTGCTCGAGAACTCCGCGCAGCGCGAGGCCGCACACCGCTCCGGTGGAAAGGTCGGCGCCTCCAGCAGGAGGACCGCGGGGGCCGCCGCCGCGGCGGGCTCGTGATGGCGCAGCGACCCGTCGTCCTGTGGGATCTGGACGGCACCGTCCTGGACCCCGCGGGCGCCATCACCGAGGGCATGGCCGAGGCCCTCTGGACGTGCGGTTTCGAGGCGCCCGAGAACCTCGACCGCTTCGTGGGCCCGCCCATCGGCGAGTCGCTGCGGCGCTTCACGGACGTGCCCGAGGAGATGATCGCCCAGGTGGTCTCCGTCTACCGGGCGGGCTACCTCACGGAGGGGCTCGAGCGCACGCGGGTGTACCCCGGCATCCTGCCCGTACTGGAGCAGCTCAGGGATGCCGGTGTGCGGCAGGCGGTGGCCACGCAGAAGCCCGAGCACATTGCCACGGAGGTGGTGGCCCGCTTCGACCTCGCCCCGTACTTCGAGACCGTGAGCGGTGCCGCGGACGACCTCGTCCCGCCGCGCGGGGGCTGCGGGCAGGTCCACGACAAGCCCGCCATCATCGGCGAGGCACTGCGCCGGCTCGGTGCCCTGCCCCCGGACCCCGCGCACACCGTCATGGTCGGGGACCGCAGCTACGACGCCGACGGCGCCCGCAGCCACGGTCTCGACTGCCTCGGTGTCGCGTGGGGTTTCGCGGGCCCGGGGGAGCTGGAGCAGGGGTGTGCCGCAGTCGCCGGGGAGCCCGGGGATTTGGCACACTTGCTCCGTCGGTACACGGAGCACTAGGGAGCGCGGGCAATGATCACCAAGTACGACCTCACCAAGGCCACGGTGGCGCGCGCGCTGAAGCTCACGTCCAGGCCCGTGATCACGGGCCTGGACCGGCTGCCCCAGAGCGGTCCCGTGATCATTGCCGCCAACCACCTGACCTTCCTGGACTCCGTGATCATCTCCGCATTCATGCCCCGACGCGTGAAGTTCATCGCCAAGGCCGAGTACGTGAACAGCCCGGGGATCAAGGGTCGTGTCATGCGGGACGCCTTCGAGTTCATCGACATCATTCCCGTGGCCCGCGGCCAGCAGAGCGAGTCGGTGGCCGCCCTGCAGCCCGCCGTGGAGCACCTGCGCGAGGGCAAGGTCTTCGGCATCTACCCCGAGGGCACCCGCTCCCGGGACGGCTACCTGTACCGCGGTCACTCCGGTGTGGCGTACCTCGCCCACCTCACCGGTGCCCCCGTGGTCCCGGTGGGCATGATCGGCACGCAGCGGCTGCAGCCGCCGGGGGCCACCATGATCCGCCCGGCGAAGTTCGAGATGCACGTGGGAGAGCCCATCACGGTGGCCCGCTCGGGGGAGCGGCAGACGGGGAAGATGCGCAAGGAGCTCGTGGCGCAGGTCATGGACGCCATCGCGGCACTCTCCGGCCAGCCCCGCAAGGACGTCTACAACGTGTCCCCCTCGGCGGCGAGAGACCTCGGGCGTGGCTGATCCCGCCAGCTACAGGCCCGCACGTCAGGACATCCCCACGAACCCCGGGGTGTACCGGTTCCGGGACGAGCACGGCCGCGTCATCTACGTGGGCAAGGCCAAGAACCTGCGCAACCGGCTGTCGTCCTACTTCGCGCCGCTGCACCAGCTCTCGCCCAAGACCCGGGCCATGGTCACCACGGCTGCCGCGGTGCAGTGGACGGTGGTGGGCTCCGAGTTCGAGTCCCTGCAGCTCGAGTACACGTGGATCAAGGAGTTCGCCCCGCGGTTCAACATCGCCTACCGGGACGACAAGTCCTACCCGTACCTGGCGGTCACGATGTCCGAGGACGTCCCCCGGGCCATGGTCACCCGCGGGGAGAAGAAGCCCGGCAACCGGTACTTCGGCCCCTACTCCCAGGCCTGGGCCATCCGTGACACCCTGGACGCCCTGCTGCGGGTGTTCCCCGTGCGCACGTGCACCAAGGGCGTGTACCAGCGGGCCGAGCGCAGCGGCAGGCCGTGCCTGCTGGGCTACATCGACAAGTGCTCCGCGCCGTGCGTGGGGGAGATCTCCCAGGAGGAGCACCGTCGGCTCGCGGACGACCTCTGCCGCTTCATGGCGGGCCACGCCAGGCCGTACATCCGTGAGCTCACCCGGCAGATGAACGAGGCCGCCGAGCGCATGGACTTCGAGACCGCTGCCGCGCGCCGGGACGATGTCGGGGCACTGGAGCGGGCCTTCGAGCGCAACACGGTGGTCCTCGCGGACACCACGGACGCGGACTTCTTCGCCATCGCGGAGGACGAGCTGGAGGCCGCCGTCCAGGTGTTCTACGTGCGCGGCGGCCGCATCCGCGGGCAGCGCGGCTGGATCACGGAGAAGGTGGAGGACGTCACCACCGCCGAGCTCATGACCAACCTGCTGCAGCAGGTCTACGGCGAGGCGCAGACGGGGCTGGCCCCGGCGGCATCGGGCCGCAGGAAGCCCGCGGCGCAGGGCAGCGAGGACGTGGTGGGCCAGCACCGCCGCACCTCGGAGCTCGCCTACCGCCAGGACACCATCCCGCGCACCGTGTACGTCTCCACCGAGCCGGACGAGGCGGACGAGATCCGCGGCTGGCTCAGCCAGCTGCGCGGCTCGCAGGTCACCGTGCAGCGCCCGCAGCGCGGGGACAAGGCACAGCTGCTGGAGACCGTGGCGGAGAACGCGCGGCAGGCACTCGCCCTGCACAAGTCCCGCCGTGCGGGGGACCTCACCACGCGCTCGGCCTCCCTGCAGCAGCTGCAGGAGGCCCTGGGGCTGCCGGACGCGCTGATGCGCATCGAGTGCTACGACATCTCCCACGTGCAGGGCACCAACGTGGTGGCTTCCATGGTGGTGTTCGAGGACGGCCTGCCGCGCAAGTCCGAGTACCGCAAGTTCTCGATCACCGGGGACGCCGCGCGGGACGACACCGCCTCGATGTACGACGTGATCCACCGCCGGTTCTCCCGCCACGTGGAGCAGCAGCGCCGCGCCGCGGAGAAGGGGCTCAGCACGGGCGAGGTGTCCCCGGACGCCGAGGAGCCCACCTCGCGTGCGTTCGCGTACCCGCCCAACCTCGTGATCGTGGACGGCGGACCGCCCCAGGTGGCCGCGGCGCAGCGCGCCCTGGACGACCTCGGTGTCACGGACGTGCACGTGGTGGGCCTCGCCAAGCGGCTCGAAGAGGTGTGGGTGCCCGACGACGAGTTCCCCGTGATCCTGCCCCGCGCCTCCGAGGGGCTCTTCCTGATGCAGCGCGTCCGGGACGAGGCGCACCGCTTCGCGATCACCTTCCACCGGCAGAAGCGCTCCAAGGCCATGACGGTCTCCGCGCTGGACGAGGTCCCGGGGCTCGGCCCCGCGAAGCAGAAGGCGCTGCTGAAGCACTTCGGCTCCGTGAAGAAGCTGCGCGCGGCCACGCCCGAGGAGATCCTGGAGGTCAAGGGCTTCGGTCCCGCACTGGCCGTGAAGGTGGCCGAGTCCCTGGGAGGGGAGCGGGCGGCGTCGTCCGAACCGGGGGTCGACACCGGAACGGGCGAACTCCTGGAGTGAATCTGGTCTACCCTGAAGGGGAACCTTGCAGTCGGCAGATGAGGCGGTCCACCACCCCATGAGCACCCCACCTCCGGACGCCGAGACCCCCGCCCTGAAGCCCGTGAAACCCCCCACGGCGGAACTGCTGATCGTCACGGGGATGTCCGGTGCCGGGCGCTCCACCGCCGCGAACGCCCTGGAGGACCAGGGCTGGTACGTCGTGGACAACCTGCCCCCGCAGATGCTGGGAACCCTGGCGGACCTGGCCTCCCGCACCCCGCAGACCCTGCCCAGGCTGGCAGTGGTGATCGACGTGCGCGGCAAGGCGCTGTTCAACGACATGAAGGAGACCCTGGCGGCCCTGGAGACCTCCGGCGTGGAGTTCTCCGTGCTGTTCCTCGAGGCCTCTGACGAGGTGCTCGTCTCCCGCTACGAGCTGCAGCGACGGCCGCACCCCCTGCAGGCGGGCGGGCGGATCCTGGACGGCATCAGAGCCGAGCGGGAGCTGCTGCGGGACCTGCGGGAGACCGCGGACTCCGTGCTGGACACCACGTCCTTCAACGTCCACGCCCTCACCAAGGCCGTGGCGGACATGTTCTCCACGAGCGGTCCCGTGGTGCTGCGCCTCACGGTCATGAGCTTCGGCTTCAAGTACGGGGTGCCCGCGGACGCCAACTACGTGGCCGACGTCCGATTCATCCCCAACCCGCACTGGGTGCCCGCCCTGCGTCCCCGCACGGGCAAGGACCCCGAGGTGCGGGACTATGTGTTCGCCACCGAGGGCGCGCAGACCTTCGTGGACCGTTTCGTGGCCATGCTCGAACCGGTTTTCGCGGGATACCGCAACGAGAGCAAGCACTACGCCACCATTGCCATCGGCTGCACGGGTGGCAAGCACCGTTCAGTGGCGATCACCGAGGAAGTGGCCCGCCGGCTCAGCAAGTCCCCGCGTGTGACCGTCAACCTCCAGCACCGGGACATGGGCCGCGAGTAGTCCCGACCCCCAGACGTTACGGAAACCATGAGCACCTTTCCCACCACGGGCGCACTGCCCCGGCTGCCGCTGAGCAGCCGGCGGGACGTGGACCCCTACCACTCCCTGGACCCCGCCGCCCGGGACGCCCTCACGGACGCCGACTCCGTGGTGGCCCTCGGCGGCGGCCACGGTCTCTCCGCGAGCCTCTCCGCCCTGCGGCTGCTGGCCCCCGCGCTCACGGCGGTGGTCACCGTCGCGGACGACGGCGGCTCGTCCGGGCGGCTGCGCGACGACCTCGGCGTGCTGCCCCCGGGGGACCTGAGGATGGCCCTGGCCGCCCTGTGCGACGACTCGCAGTGGGGCCGGACGTGGAGCGACGTGATGCAGCACCGCTTCAGCGTCAAGGCGCACCCGGACGAGGGCCTGGACAACCACGCCCTGGGCAACCTGCTGATCGTCACCCTGTGGGAGCTGCTCGGCGACCCCGTGGAGGGGCTGCGCTGGGCCGGGGCCCTGCTCGGGGCCCGCGGCCAGGTGCTGCCCATGAGCTGCGTGCCGCTCGTGATCGAGGGGGACGTGTCCCCGGGCAGCAGCCCCACGGTGGCCTGCCCGCCCGAGTCCGTCACCCGCACGGTCACGGGCCAGTCCCGGCTGGCCAAGGAGGCGGACGTCTGCAACGTGCGGCTGTCTCCCCAGGACGCCCCGGCGTGCCCCGAGGCCGTGAGCGCGATCGAGGAGGCTTCCTGGGTGGTGCTCGGCCCCGGCTCGTGGCACACCTCGGTGCTGCCGCACCTGCTGCTCCCGCAGCTGCGGGACGCCATCTGCGCGTCCCCGGCCAGGCGCCTGGTCACCCTGAACCTGTCCCGTGACTCGGAGACCCTCAGCATGGGATCGGGGGACCAGCTGCGGATCCTGCAGCGCTACGCCCCGGACCTCCGCCTGGACGTGGTGCTCGCAGACCCCTCCGCGGCGGAGTCCCCCAAGGACGTGGAGGCCGCGGCCGCCCAGCTCGGTGCTGTGGTGCACTGGGACTCGCTGCGGGACAAGGACGGCAGCTCGGTGCACAACCCCTTCAAACTGGCCGCGGCCTACCAGCAGATCATGAACGCGGAGCGCTGAGCGGGTCCGTCCCGTCCGCACCGCCCGTACTCGGCAAGGAGATCGACGTCTATGGCATTGACCGCCTCGGTCAAGGAAGAACTCGCCCACCTGCAGGTGCGCAAGTCCGCGGTGCGGGCGGCGGAGCTGTCCGCGCTGCTGCGCTTCGCGGGAGGACTGCACATCGTGGGCGGACGCATCGTGGTGGAGGCGGAGCTCGACACGGAATCCGTGGCCCGGCGCGCGGCGCGCACGGTGGGGGAGGTCTTCGGCCACGACTGCGAGCTCGGCGTGATCAGCGGCGGCGGTCTGCGGCGTGACCGCTCGTGGGTGGTCCGGGTCGCCCGTGACGGCGAGGCCCTCGCGCGGCGCACGGGGCTGCTTGACGCCCACGGGCGCCCGGTGCGTGGTCTGCCGCCCACGGTGGTCAACGGCAGCACCGAGGAGTCCGCTGCAGTGATCCGCGGCGCGTTCCTGGCCCACGGCTCGCTCACGGAGCCGGGCCGTGCGGCCGCCATGGAGTTCACGTGCCCCGGGCCCGAGGCCGCGCTGGCGCTCGTGGGCTCCGCCCGCCGTCTGGACGTGCTCGCCAAGGCGCGCCAGGTGCGCGGCGTGGACCGCGTCGTCGTGCGGGACGGGGACACGATTGCCGCCCTGCTCACCCGGCTGGGGGCCCACCGCGCACTGCTGCAGTGGGAGGACCGCCGCATGCGCAAGGAGGTGCGGGCCACGGCCAACCGGCTCGCCAACTTCGACGACGCCAACCTCCGCCGCTCCGCGCAGGCGGCCGTCACGGCCGGGGCCAAGGTGGAGCGCGCCCTGGACGTCCTGGGCGACGACGCCCCGGAGCACCTGCGTGCCGCGGGGTGGCTGCGCGTGGCGAACAAGCAGGCGAGCCTGGACGAGCTCGGGCGGCTCTCGGACCCGCCGCTCACCAAGGACGCAATTGCCGGCCGGATCCGGCGGCTGCTCGCCATGGCGGACCGCAAGGCCGAGGAGCTGGGAGTGGCCACCACCTCGGAGTTCGCGGCGCAGGCCGGACAGGAGCAGCGGCGCGGATCGTAGCAGGGCGCGGTGACGGACCGGTGAATGTTGGTTTATGTGGGATCAACGTGTGAGGTGCGATTCACCTCGGAATGCACTGTCATCGGGCCCCGATTCTCGCTAGAATGGACCTGAAAGACGACGGAGGGCCACCGTCCGCCACGAACGTCGGGTGTGGGATTGCTGCCGATTGGTTCCGTTCCCACATTCCGGCGGGCGGGTGTCCACCGCACCCCGACACGCAGAGGAGATCGCAGTGACAGTCAAGGTTGCCATCAACGGATTCGGTCGCATCGGCCGCAACTTCGCGCGGGCGCTGTACACCCACCACGGCCACGACATCGAGCTGGTCGCCGTGAACGACCTCACCGATCCCGAGACGCTCAAGCACCTCTTCGAGTTCGACTCCGTGATGGGCCGTCTGAACGCGGACGTCTCCCTGGACGGCGACGTCATGTCCGTGGACGGCCACGAGGTGAAGTTCTTCGCCGAGGCCGACCCCTCCAAGCTGCCCTGGGGCGAGCTGGGCGTGGACATCGTGGTGGAGTCCACCGGCAAGTTCACCACGGGCCCCAAGATGCAGGCCCACCTGGATGCCGGCGCCAAGAAGGTCGTCCTGTCCGCACCGGGCAAGGAGGTGGACGGCACCTTCGTGTACGGCGTGAACCACGAGTCCTACGACCCCGCCACCATGAACCTGGTCTCCGCGGCCTCCTGCACCACCAACTGCCTGGCGCCGCTGGCGAAGGTCATCAACGACGAGTTCGGCATCGAGCGCGGGCTGATGACCACCATCCACGCCTACACGGGTGACCAGCGCCTGCACGACGCCCCGCACAAGGACCTGCGCCGCGCCCGTGCCGCCGCCCTGAGCATGATCCCCACCACCACCGGTGCCGCCGCTGCCGTGGGTCTCGTGCTCCCCGAGCTCAAGGGCAAGCTGGACGGCTTCGCCGTGCGCGTCCCGGTTCCCACCGGCTCGCTCGTGGACCTCACCGTGGACGTGCGCGAGGACGTCACGGTGGAATCCGTGAACGCCGCCGTGAAGAAGGCCGCCGAGGGTGACTTCAAGGGCATCATCGAGTACTCCGAGGAGGCCCTGGTCTCCAAGGACATCGAGGGCTACGACGTCTCCACCGTGTTCGACGCGCCGCTGACCAAGGTGATCGACAACCAGGTCAAGGTCATCGCGTGGTACGACAACGAGTGGGGCTACACCATCCGGCTCGTGGACTTCGTCTCCTACGTTGCGGATAAGCTCTGACACAGACCGTTCAGTGGCGCCGGTGCCCCAGGGCGCCGGCGCCATTGTCGTCGGTACGCGTTCACCACAGGGAAGGGATGACGGATATGGCCAAGTCGCTGGACGATCTCATTGCCGAGGGGGTTGCGGGGCGCCGCGTTCTCGTGCGCTCGGACCTCAACGTGCCTCTGGACGGTTCCACCGTGACCGATGACGGGCGCGTGCGCGCGTCCCTGCCGGTCCTGGAGAAGCTCGCCCACGCCGGCGCACGGGTCATCGTGATGGCGCACCTCGGGCGCCCCAAGGGCACCGTGGACCCCAAGTACTCCATCAAGCCCGCCGCGGACCGGCTGGCCGAGCTCGCGGACGTGCCGGTCGTCGTCGCCACCGACGTGGTGGGCGAGGACGCGCAGGCCAAGGCCGAGGCGCTGCAGGACGGCCAGATCCTGGTCCTGGAGAACGTGCGCTACGACCCCCGCGAGACCTCCAAGGACGACGCCGAACGCGAGGCTTTCGCGCGCGAGCTCGCGGCGCTCACCGGTGAGAACGGCGCCTACGTGGACGACGCCTTTGGCGCCGTGCACCGCAAGCACGCGTCCGTCTACGACGTCGCGCGCGTGCTGCCCGGCTACCTGGGTGACCTCGTGAAGACCGAGGTGGACGTCCTGAGCAAGGTCATCTCCGATCCCGAGCGCCCGTTCGTGGTGGTCATGGGGGGCTCCAAGGTCTCCGACAAGCTCGCGGTGATCGACAACCTGATCGGCAAGGCGGACTCCCTGCTGATCGGCGGCGGCATGGTGTTCACGTTCCTCGCCGCCCAGGGCTACTCCGTGGGCTCCTCCCTGCTGGAGCAGGACCAGATCGAGACCGTGAAGGGCTACCTGGACCGCGCCGAGAGCGCGGGCACGGAGATCGTGCTGCCCGTGGACGTGGTCTACGCCGCGCGCTTCGCCGAGGACGCCGAGCACGAGGTGCGCCCCGTCGCGGACATCGAGGGCGGGGAGATCGGCGAATCCGGGCTGGGCCTGGACATCGGACCCGAGTCCGCCACGATTTTCGCCGAGAGGATCGCCGGCGCGAAGACCGTGTTCTGGAACGGCCCCGTGGGCGTGTTCGAGATGGCGGCGTTCGCCGGGGGCACCAGGGCCGTGGCCGAGGCCTTGGCCACGTCCGACGCCATGAGCGTGATCGGCGGCGGCGACTCCGCCTCCGCCGTGCGCAACCTGGGCTACCGCGACGAACAGTTCGGCCACATCTCCACCGGCGGCGGCGCATCGCTCGAGTTCATCGAAGGCAAGGAGCTGCCCGGCGTCGTCGCGCTGGGGGCCTGAGTCCGCCACCTGAACCACACGCCGAACCGAGGAGGACGAGCATGACCACGCAGACCAACGGTGCTTTCGACCGCACGCCCCTGATCGCGGGCAACTGGAAGATGAACATGGACCACACGCAGGGGATCGCGCTGCTGCAGAAGCTCGCGTGGACCCTGAAGGACGCCAAGCACGACTTCTCCCGTGTGGAGGTCGCGGTGTTCCCGCCGTTCACGGACCTGCGCTCGGTGCAGTCCCTTGTGGAGGGGGACGGGCTGCAGATCCGCTACGGGGCACAGGACCTCTCCGACCAGGACTCGGGTGCCTACACCGGGGACGTCTCCGGTCAGTTCCTCGCCAAGCTCGGGTGCACCTACGCGCTCGTGGGCCACTCGGAGCGCCGCAGCATCCACGAGGAGTCGGACCGGTTGTGCCGGGACAAGGTCCGCGCGGCCGTCCGGCACAGCCTGACCCCCATGCTGTGCGTGGGCGAGGGGCTCGACGAGCGCCAGGCCGGCAACCACGTGAGCTACACCCTCGAGCAGCTGCGGGGAAGCCTCGACGAGCTCTCCGCGGGGGAGCTCGAGGGTCTCGTGGTGGCCTACGAGCCCGTGTGGGCCATCGGCACCGGCGAGGTGGCCGGTCCGGAGGACGCCCAGGAGATGTGCCACGCCATCCGCGAGGAACTGGGCTCCCTGTACGGCGAGGACTTCGCTCGGGTCACCCGCATCCTCTACGGCGGCTCCGTGAAGTCCTCCAACGTGGCCTCCATCCTCTCCGGCGCGGACGTGGACGGCGCCCTGGTGGGCGGCGCGAGCCTCGACGCCGAGGAGTTCGCCAAGATCGCCCGGTTCGAGCAGCACCTGGTCACCGGCTGATTCCAGACCGCTTCAGCACAGCGCTGCCGCCCCGCCCCGTGGCACTCCCCACGGCGCGGGGCGGCGGTGTTCTCCGGGGCGGGTGCCGCCCCGTGTCCCCGCCCGGAGTCTCCCCGCGGCAGCACGCACCGAGGGGCCTGCCGCGGGCGTCCGGGCTCGGGCTGTAAACTGGTGGCAGATTCCTCCGTCGTGGCACCGCCCGGGCACGTCCCGGTGCTGGGCCGCGGCCCCGTCAGCTTCTCCGAGAACCCGTGAATCGAGGCAATTCGTGGAGATCCTCCAGATCGTCCTGCAGGTGCTCATCGTGGTCACCAGCATCCTGTGCATCATGTTCGTCCTGCTCAACAAGGGCAAGGGCGGCGGTCTCTCCGACATGTTCGGCGGCGGCATGACCCAGTCGCTGAACACTTCGGGGGCCGCGCAGAAGAACGTGGTGCGGATCACCACCGTGCTGGCCATCGTGTGGGCGCTGTCCATCGTGGGCTACGCCCTGCTCCTGCGCTTCAGCGCACCGGTGGCCTGAGCGCACCGGACCGGTGGCACGACAACGCCGCCCCCGACCGGGAACGGTCGGGGGCGGCGTCGTCGTGACGGGGGGGTGCTCAGTTCGGCGTCGGATCCTCGGGCACCCCGGGCAGGGCGTCCTCGGTGACGAGCCACAACGTCTCGTGGACACCGCGCACGGCGCTTCCGGGTGCTTCCACCGGGGTCGCACCGGGACGCCGCACCGCGGCGAGGGCCCCCGCCTTGGCGGTCCCGGAGACCAGCAGCCACACGCGGTCGGCGGAGTTGATGGCCGGCAGCGACAGTGTCACGCGCGTGGGCGGCGGCTTGGGGGAGTCCGCCACGGCGAACACGGTCCGGTCCGAGCGCAGCACGTCCTGCCGTCCCGGGAAGAGGGACGCCACGTGCGTGTCCGGCCCGAGGCTCAGCAGGGCCACGTCGAAGCGGGGCAGTGCGCCGGGGGTGCCCTCCATCTCGGCGGCCGCGGCGAGCTCCTCCCGGTAGTCCTCGGCGGCCGCCGCAGCCGTGTCGATCTCGTCCGACCCGGCCACGGGGTGCACGCGGTCCCAGTCCAGCTCCAGGGAGTCGTCCCACGCGTCCGCGGCCTGCACGCCATTGCGCTCGGAGTCCGCCCCGGGCAGGAAGCGTTCGTCGGACCACCACACGTTCACGCGGGACCAGTCCACGGCCTGGACCTCCGGCTGCCGGGCGAGCTCCTCGACCACTCTGGTGCCCATGCTGCCGCCCGTGAGCAGCAGGGTGGCCTCACCGCGCTCGTCCTGCGCGCTCTCGAGAACCTCCAGGACGCGGCGCGCCGTGTCGCGTGCGAGCCGCTCGGCGCCGTCGTGGGGCACGAGACGGGGTTCGGGACGCTCCCGGCCGTTCACGCGCCGTCCTCTCCGGCGCCGGATCCCACGACGCAGCCGGGCTGGGCGCGCCGCATGGCGCCCGGCTCCTCGTCCGGCACGGCGGGCGAGTCCTGGGCACGGTCCCCGGCCGCGGACAGGGCCTCGTCGAGGGACGTGGTGACCTCCGTGCCGTCGGCCGAGCGGGTGGTGATCCGTGCGCTGGCGAGACCGCTCGTGATCACCTCGCCGTAGACCTCGTCCGCGTCCAGGCGCCGCAGCTCCTCCGCGAGGCAGGCGTTGAGGTCCCGCACGGGCATGGCGATCTGCTGCTCGGGCTGCCCCGGCTGGGTCAGCACCGCGACGGTGCGTCCGGGGCGGTCGAGCTCCACCACGCCGTCGTCCGTCACGAGCGCCACGCGGTCCAGGGCGCGGCGGGACTCGTCACCCACGATGGTTGCGGGGGCGTCGAGCTTGCTGGACAGCCACACGCCCAGCAGCAGCATGGACGGGGCCACGGCGGCGCCCTCCAGCACGATCTCGCGGACGGCCACCGGGCCCACCTGGTCCAGCACGGCGGCGAGCTGCACGCGCCAGTTGGTGACCCGCGTCCATGCCAGGTCCGTGTCACCGGGGGTGTACTGCCGGGACAGCTGGGCGAGCGAGGCGAACGGATCATCGGCGCGGGCCGAGTCCGTGATGCGGCGGTGCGCGATCCGGCCGATGGAGCTGCCGCTGGGGTTCTCGGGGAAGTCGTGCGGCCACCACGCCACGATGGGCGCGTCCGGCAGCAGCAGGGCGGAGACCAGGGTTTCCTTGGGCTCGGCGAGATCGCCGTAGCCGTGCAGCAGGATGACCTCGGAGGCCCCGGCGTCCCCGCCCATGCGCAGCTGGGCGTCCAGACGGGTCTCGTCCGTGGCAGAGTGCGCCACGTGCACGATGATCCGGCACGGGTGCTCGTGGCTCGCGTAGTTGGCGGCCTCCACCGCCATCTCGGAGTGTCCGGCCCGTGCCAGGATCACGAGCGTGAGCACGCGTCCCAGGGTCACCACGCCGTTCTCGTCCCGCAGCTGGTTGAGCTTCTTCTCGATCCTGGCCGCGGTGGTGTTCTCCATGTCGACTATCACGGTCGCCTCCAGACACGTCCGTCACGGGCCATGAGCTCGTGGGCGGCTGCGGGTCCCCAGGACCCTGGTTCGTAGGGTTCGGGCACGATCCGGTGCTCGGCCCAGTACTGCTCGAAGGGGTCCAGGATCTTCCAGGACTGCTCCACCTCGGAGTGGTCCGGGAACAGTGGGGGCTCGCCGAGCAGCACGTCGAAGATGAGCCGCTCGTAGGCCTCCGGGCTGGACTCCGTGAACGCGTGGCCGTAGCCGAAGTCCATGGTGACGTCCCGGATCTCGGACTGCGTGCCGGGAACCTTGGAGCCGAAGCGGATGGTCACTCCCTCGTCCGGCTGGATCCGGATCACGATCGCGTTCTGCCCGAACTCCCCGTGGTCCGTGTCCCGGAACAGCAGGTTGGGGGACTTCTTGAACGCCACGGCGATCTCCGTGACGCGCCGCCCCAGCCGTTTGCCGGCGCGCAGGTAGAACGGCACCCCGGCCCACCGGCGGTTGTTGATGTCCACGCGCAACGCGGCGAACGTCTCCGTCCGGGAGTCAGCGGGGATATCGCTCTCCTCGTGGAAGCCCTTCACGAACTCGCCGCCCTGCAGCCCGGACGTGTACTGGCCGAGCGCCGAGTGCTCGCCGAGGTCCTCGGGCAGCACCACGGACTCCAGCACCTTGGCCTTCTCCCGGCGCAGGTGGTGGGCGGAGAAGGACGCGGGCTCCTCCATGGCCGTGAGCGCGAGCAGCTGCAGCAGGTGGTTCTGGATCACGTCCCGGGCCGCTCCCACACCGTCGTAGTACCCGGCGCGGGAGCCGATGCCGATCTCCTCCGCCATGGTGATCTGCACGTGGTCCACGTACCGGGCGTTCCACAGGGGCTCGAACATCTGGTTGGCGAAGCGCAGCGCCAGGATGTTCTGCACCGTCTCCTTGCCCAGGTAGTGGTCGATGCGGAACACGCTGTCGGCGCGGAACACCCGCTCCACGATCGCGTTGAGCTCCCGGGCGGACTCGAGGTCGTGGCCGAAAGGCTTCTCGATGACCACGCGGCGCCAGCCCGTGCAGTCCTCACTGTCCGCGAGGTCGTGGTCGGCAAGCTGCTGGCACACCACCTCGAACGCCTTGGGCGGGATGGACAGGTAGAACGCGTGGTTGCCACGCGTCCCGCGGTCCCGGTCCAGCTCGTCGAGGGTCTGCGCGAGGCGGTCGTACGCGTCGTCGTCGTCGAACTCGCCGTGCACGAACCGCAGCCCCGAGGCGAACTGGTTCCACAGGTCCTCGTTGTAGGGCGTGCGGGCGTGCTGGGTGACGTTCTCCTTGACGTACTCCGCGAACTGGGCGTCGTCCCAGTCCCGCCGCCCGAAGCCCACCAGCGAGAACGCCGGGGGCAGCAGGCTGCGGTTCGCGAGGTCGTACATGGCCGGCAGCAGCTTCTTCTTGGCGAGGTCGCCGGTGACCCCGAACAGGACCAGCGCCGAGGGTGCGGCCACGCGGGTCAGGCGCCTGTCGTTCGGGTCCCGCAGGGGGTTCTGGTGTGAGGTGTCGGGCACGGGGTTCCTGTCCGGTCGCAGTTCGGTGGAGGAGGGCTCAGAGCGCCGGGGCGACCTCGAGCAGCTGTGCCACCCCGGCCGCCCGGTCCGTGAGGCGCAGCCGCAGCACGGGACGGTCGTGCTCCGCCAGCACCGCGGCGTCGCCGTCCGCCTGCGCGCCGATCAGCTCGCCGAACGTGAAAGGGATGCCGGGGATGTCCACGTCCGTGCCGGTCGCGGCCGTGATCTGCAGGTACACGCCCTGCGCGGGGCCGCCCTTGTGGTACTGGCCCGTGGAGTGCAGGAAGCGCGGCCCCCACCCGAAGGTCACGGGACGTCCCGTGCGCCGCGCGAGCTCGTCCCGCACGGACTCGAGCTGGGGCCAGCCCAGCCGGTCGAAGTACGCCTGGACGCTCACGTAGCCGTCCTCCGGCAGCCGGGAGAGCAGCGACGCGAGGGCGTCCCGCACGGTGGTGGCACCGCCCAGCAGCGCCTCGTCACCGCGGATCTCGATCGCGCCGTCCGTGGCGGCTGCGGGGGAGGGCTCGGGCGAGGCCGCGAGCAGCTCGCGCGTGGCGGCCTTCGCGGACTCCACGTCCGGCTGGTTGTAGGGGTCGATGCCGAGCAGCCGCCCGGACACGGCGATGGCCACCTCGAAGGCGAGCATCAGCCCGCTCAGCGAGCCCGCCACGCGCACGCCCTGCTCTGCGGTGAGGTCCATGGCGTCCTCGTCCACGAGGGAGACCACGAGCACGTCGGACGCATCCGAGGTGAGCTCGGGCGCGGACCCGTCCACGACCACGGGCAGCACACCGGTGCCGGACTTGCCCGTGGACTCGGCGATCAGCTGCTCCGCCCAGTCCGCGAAGCCCACGAAGGGCGCGCCCTGGTTCACCAGGACGATCTTGTCCCGCAGGGGATCGGTGCCGCCCAGCGCCGCGCCGAGCTGCAGTCCCATGTTGTTCTCGTCGTCCTCGCGCAGCATCTCGGCGGCCTCCTCGGCGTGGTCGAGCAGGGCCGCGATGTCCACCCCGGCGAGGCCGGAGGGCACGAGCCCGAAGGCGGTGAGCGCGGAGAACCGGCCACCCACGTTCGGGTCGGCGTTGAAGGTCTTCCGGTAGCCCGCCTCGCGTGAGGCCGTGTCCATGGGGGATCCGGGGTCCGTGACCACCACGATGCGGGAGGGCGCGTCGATCCCGGCCTTCTCGAACGCCTCCAGGAAGACGCGACGGGCGGAGTCCGTCTCCACCGTGGACCCGGACTTGGAGGACACCACCAGTGCGGTGTGCTCCAGGTCCGTGAGGGCCTTGGACACCATCTCCGGGTCCGTGGAGTCCAGCACGAACAGCTCCACCCCTGCGCTGCGGGTGATCACCTCGGGGGCCAGGGAGGAACCGCCCATGCCCGCGAGCACGAAGCGGGTGACACCCTCCCGGGCGAAGTCGTCACGCAGCTCCATGATCTCGGGCACCAGCGGCCGGGACACGGTCGCAGCCTCGGTCCATCCGAGGCGCACGGCAGCCTCCTCCTCCGCGGCCGGGCCCCACAGGGTGGGGTCCTGGTCGAAGAGCTTCGACGCGAACTTCTCGGTGACCAGGCGCGGCACGTGGGTGTCGACGGCCTCGCGCGCGGAACCGGACGCCTGCAATGACAATGAGCTCACGGTGAGCCTCCTCGGACTGACGGTGTGGACGGTGGTGCGGGGCGCCGGGGCCCGGGAGCCTCGAGTGGTGTTCTCGGGGGCGGACCCCGGCGCGGTGCTGCCTGCCGGGCAGCGGGTGGTGCTCGGTGGGTGTGGGCTCAGCGGGCCTCGTCGAGCGCGGTGCGCACGGTGGCCAGCAGCTCGTCCCACGAGGCGTCGAACTTCTGCAGCCCCTCGGCCTCCAGCTGCTCCACGACCTCCTGGTAGGACACGCCCTGCTCGGCCACGGCGTTGAGCACGGCGGTGGCGTCCTCGTACGTGCCCGTGACCGTGTCCCCGGTGACCTCCGCGTGGTCGAAGGTCGCGTCCAGGGTCTTCTCCGGCATGGTGTTCACCGTGTTGGGTGCCACGAGCTCGGTCACGTAGAGGGTGTCCGGGAGGTTCGGGTCCTTGACGCCCGTGGAGGCCCACAGCGGACGCTGCGGGTTGGCCCCGGCGGCCGCGAGGCGCTTCCAGCGCTCGGTCTGCAGGGACTGCTCGTAGACCTGGTAGGCCAGACGGGCGTTCGCGAGCCCCGAGCGACCCTTGAGCGCCGCGGCCTCGTCCGTGCCCACGGCGTCCAGGCGCTTGTCGAACTCGGTGTCCACGCGGGAGACGAAGAAGGATGCCACGGAGTGGATGGTGGAGAGGTCCTTGCCGTTCTCGAGCGCCTGCTCCAGGCCCTCCATGTACGCGTTGACCACGCCGCGGTAGCGGTCCAGGGAGAAGATCAGGGTCACGTTCACGGAGATGCCCTCCGCGATGGTGGCGGCGATCGAGGGCAGGCCCTTCTCCGTGGCGGGGATCTTGATGAGCGCGTTCGGGCGGTCGATCGTCTGCGAGAGCTTCTGCGCCATCGCGGAGGTGGCGTCCGCGTCCTGGGCCAGGCGCGGGTCCACCTCGATGGACACCCGGCCGTCCACTCCCTGGGTGGCCTCGGCCACGGGGGCGAAGAGGTCGCACGCGTCACGGACGTCGTCCGTGGTGATGCGCAAGACGGCGTCGTCCACGGAGGTCCCGGCCGCGGCCAGCTCCGCCACCTGCTCGCGGTAGGACTCGCCGTCCGCGAGCGCGGCCGCGAAGATCGTGGGGTTGGTGGTCACACCCACCACGTTCTTGGTGTCGATCAGTTCCTGCAGGTTGCCGCTGGTCAGCCGTTGGCGGGACAGGTCGTCGAGCCAGATGGAGACGCCGGCGTCCGAGAGCTTCTGGGTGGGAGTGGTCATGTGTGCCTCCGGTTGAGGGTGTCGCGCGGCGCGTGTGCCGCAGCGGGGAAGGTGTGGCACCCGCGGGCGGGGACGTGCGCCCCCGCCCGCGGGATGGTTCCAGTGGGTCAGCGGGCGGCCGCGATGGACTCCTGCGCGGCCTCCGCCACGGCCTCGGCGGTGATGCCGAACTCGCGGTACAGCGTCTCGTAGTCCGCGGACTCCCCGAAGTGCTCGAGGGAGACGGCTCGTCCGGCATCGCCCAGGAGGTCGTTCCAGGACATCCGGATGCCGGCCTCCACGCTCACGCGGGCCTTCACGGCCGCGGGGATCACGGACTCCCGGTACTGCGCGTCCTGGGCGTCGAACCACTCGCGGCACGGCATGGACACCACGCGGGCGGCCACGCCCTGGGCCCTGAGCTGCTCGCGCGCCTCCAGCGCCAGGTGGACCTCGGAGCCGGTGCCGATGAGGACGACGTCCGGGGTTCCCTCGGTGTCCGCGAGCACGTAGCCGCCGCGGGCCACGCCCTCGGCGGAGGCGAACTTCTCGCCCTCGGCGTCCTGGTGCAGGTCCGCACGTGCGAGCGTGGGCAGGTCCTGGCGCGTGAGCGCGATGCCCGCCGGGTGCTCGTGGTTCTCCATCATGGTCCGCCACGCCACGGAGGTCTCGTTGGCGTCCGCGGGGCGCACGACGTCGAGCCCCGGGATCGCGCGCAGGGAGGACAGCTGCTCCACGGGCTGGTGCGTGGGGCCGTCCTCGCCCAGGCCGATCGAGTCGTGGGTCCACACGTAGATGGAGGGCACCTTCATGAGCGCACCCAGGCGCACCGCCGGGCGCTGGTAGTCCGAGAAGATGAGGAACGTGCCCGAGTAGGCCCGGGTCTGGCTGCTCATCACGATGCCGTTGACGATGGCTGCCGCGGCGTGCTCGCGGATGCCGAAGTGCAGCACGCGGCCGTAGGGGGAACCGGTCCACTTGGCGGTGGAACGGTCCTCAGGGATGAACGAGTCCGCACTGTCGATCGTGGTGTTGTTGGACCCCGCCAGGTCGCAGGATCCGCCCCACAGCTCCGGGAAGGTGTCCGCAATGGCGTTGATCACCTGGCCGGAGGCCTTGCGGGTGGCCACGGCCTTGCCAGCCGGGAACGTGGGGAAGGCGTCCGCGTAGCCCTCGGGCAGCTCCTGGTTCTTGATGCGGTCGTAGAGCTCCGCGTTCTCCGGGTGGGTGCCGCGCCACTGCTCGAAGGACTTCTCCCACTCGGCACGCTCCTGCTTGCCGCGCTCGGCCACTTCGCGCACGTGGGCGAGGATCTCGGGCTCGATCTGGAACGACTTCTCGGGGTCGAAGCCGAGAATCTCCTTGGTGGCCGCGACCTCGTCCGCGCCGAGGGCGGAGCCGTGGACGCCGCCGGTGTTCTGCTTGTTGGGGGACGGCCAGCCGATGATGGTGCTGAGCGCGATGAGCGAGGGCTTGTCGGTGACCCTGGTGGCCGCCACGACGGCGTCGTACAGCGCCTCCACGTCCTCCTTGTACTCGCCCCCGTTGCGCCAGTCCACGCGGGCGGTGTGCCAGCCGTACGCCTCGTAGCGCGCCAGGACGTCCTCGTTGAACGCGACGTTGGTGTCGTCCTCGATGGAGATCTTGTTGTCGTCGTAGATCACCACGAGGTTGCCGAGCTGCTGCGTGCCCGCGAGGGAGGACGCCTCGGAGGTGATGCCCTCCTGCAGGTCGCCGTCGGAGGCGATGACGAAGACGTGGTGGTCGAACGGGGAGGTGCCCTGGGCGGCGTCGGCGTCGAAGAGACCGCGGGTGTAGCGCTGGGCGTACGCGAAGCCCACCGAGGAGGCGAGGCCCTGGCCCAGCGGACCCGTGGTGATCTCCACGCCCGTGGTGTGGCGGTACTCGGGGTGGCCGGGAACCTTGGAGCCCCACGTGCGCAGGGACTCGAGGTCCGACATCTCCAGGCCGTAGCCGGAGAAGAACAGCTGCAGGTACAGGGTCAGGGACGTGTGGCCGGGGGAGAGGATGAAGCGGTCGCGGCCCGTCCAGCGGTCGTCCGAGGGATCGTGCCGCATGACCTTCTGGAACAGCAGGTACGCCACGGGTGCCAGGGACATGGCGGTGCCGGGGTGGCCGTTGCCCACCTTCTGCACGGCGTCCGCGGCGAGCACGCGGGCGGTGTCCACCGCGCGCGCGTCCTGCTCGGTCCAGTTCAACGGTTGATCAAGGTTCGGCACGGTGGCGAGCCCCTTTCCTGGGTGTGGGGTGTGCGGTGCGCCCGGCCGCCGCCGCGCGGCGGATCCGGAACGCGGGTTCCGCGCTCAACCTTAGTCCCGGTGGGCGGTGCGCGTCAGGGACGAGTGGCGCACGAGACTCCCGGGGCGGGCACCGGCACGCGCACGCCTGCACCCGCCGCTGCCGGCGGGGGTCGGCGGCTATACTGGTGACCGGGTGTCGGCGCGGGCACGGCTCGTCCCACCCCGGACACTCCCGCGGCCGGCGCGGGCCACCCACGTTCTTTGGAGCACTGATTCCGTGAACCACCTCGACACCGCCACGCACCCGGAGTCCTCCGGGTCCCCCGCGTCGCACCGGCACGGAGTGACCGGAACGCGGATCGCGGAGGTCGCCCCGGTGGGGTACGAGGGGCCCATGACGGCGGGCCGCAAGGTCAGGGCGTACGTGGCGCTCACGAAGCCCCGGATCATCGAGCTGCTGCTCGTCTCCACGATCCCCACCATGTTCTTCGCCCAGCAGGGCGTCCCGGCCCTGTGGCTCGTGCTCAACACGCTGGTGGGCGGCGCCCTCGCGGCGGGGGCCGCGGGGGCGTTCAACTGCTACATCGACCGCAACGAGGACCGGCTCATGCGGCGCACCGCCAAGCGGCCCCTCGTCACGGGCGAGGTCAGCGACCGCGAGGCCCTCGTGTTCGCGTGGGTGCTCTCCGTGGTGGCCGTGGCATGGCTCACCCTGGGGGTGAGCGTGCTGTGCGGCGTCCTGGGCGTCGTGGCCATCGCCCTCTACGCCGTGTTCTACTCGATCATCCTCAAGCGCCGGACCGCCCAGAACATCGTGTGGGGCGGGATCGCCGGCTGCATGCCCGTGCTCATCGGCTGGGCCGCCGTCCGCGGCACCCTGGAGTGGCCCGCGCTCGTGCTGTTCGCGTTCATCTTCCTGTGGACCCCGCCGCACTACTGGCCCCTGTCCATGAAGTACGCGGAGGACTACTCCCGCGCCGGCGTCCCCATGCTGGGTGCGGTGGACACCGCCCGCACGGTGGGCGCCCAGGTGGTGCTCTACGCGTGGGCCACCGTGATCTGCTCCCTGCTGCTCGTTCCCGTGGGTGGCGCGGGCTGGGTCTACGCGGTGATCGCGCTGGTCTCCGGGGCCTGGTTCACCTACCACTGCCACAAGCTCCACGGCCTCGCCCGCACGGGGCGGCCCACGCTGAAGCAGGCCATGTACGTGTTCCACGCGTCCATCGCCTACATCACCTTCGTCTTCGTGGGCGTGGCCCTGGACCCGTTCGTGGGCGGTCCCCTCCTCTGACACGTGGCCGCGTGGGGGCGCACGACGCCGCCCGGTCCGCCCCGCGGGTAAGGGTCACCTAAACTGGTGGTCATGCTCGCCATGACCTTCTCCGGCGTCACCGCCTACCCCGTGACCCCGCTCCTCCCGGGCGGGGCCCTCGATCTGGACAGCCTCGAGCGCAGCGTGGCCACCCTCGCGCGCAGCGGGGTGGACGGGATCGTGGTGCTCGGGACCTCGGGGCTCTTCGCGTACCTCGACGCCAACGAGCGGGCCGAGGTGGTGCGCACCGCAGTACGGGCGGCCGCGGGCTCCGGCACACCGGTGGGGGTGGGGATCTCGGCGGTCACCACCCGAGAGGTGCTGCAGCTCGCCTACTCCGCGGAGAACAACGGCGCGGACGGTCTCGTGCTGAGCCCGGTGAGCTACGTGCCGCTGGTGTCCCCGGAGATCGCGGACCAGGTGGAGACCGTGGCCTCGGCGGTCTCGCTCCCGCTGTGCCTCTACAACAACCCCTCCACCACCGGCTTCACCTATCCCGTGGAGCTCGCGGCGGAGCTCTCCTGGTTGGACAGCGTCGTGGCGTTCAAGGACACCGCGAGCTCGGGGCGCCTGTTCCACTCCCGGCAGCTGCTGTTCGCCCAGCAGGCGGAGCCGGGGACCGTGCACGGCGTGAGCCGGGACCAGCTGATCGTGGACGAGCACCCCGTGGCCGCGTGGCACAGCGGCATGGCGGCCCTGCTCGCTCCGCAGTTCGTGGCGTACCACCGTGCGGTGCTCGAGGGACGCGAGGCGGAGGCCGTCGCGTGGGCGGAGGCCCTGCGGCCGCTCATGCAGCTCATGGGCCGGGAGCGGCCCCTGTCGGTGCTCTACGCCCTGGCGGAGGTCTGCGGTGTGCGCACCGGGGCGCCGCGACGGCCGCTGCTCCCGATCCCCTCGCACGGGAAGCGGGCACTCGCGGAGGCCGTGGCCCGGCTGCGGGACGCGGCGCCGTCGTCCTCGCCCCAGCACGTGCCGGGGCCGCAGCACCCGCCGGTGCCGTAGCGGTCACCGGGGCCGTGGCACCCTCCGGGGCCACAGCAGTCGCCGGGGCCTGCCGGGGGTGACGGACGGCGTCTGGCGGGGGAGCGCGGCGTCGTCAGCGAACGGGCTGGACGTCTCCCAGTGGAGCCGTGGCGGCGCCGCCCAGATCCACGGGAGCGGCGTGCTCGTGCGAGTCGGCGGCCAGGTAGAAGCTGATGGACACCACGCGCGTGGCCGCCCAGATGAGGGCCGCGGAGAGCACCATGTGGAGGGAGACCGCGGGCACCGGGACCTGGTGCAGGTACTGGTAGTAGCCCACGGCACCCTGCGCCACGATCACCAGCGCCATGACCGCGTACGCGGTGCGCAGCACACGCGGCAGGGACTTCACGGTGCAGAGCACAATCCCCGCGACCACGGTGATCGTGAGCAGGTAGACGGGCACGGCGTGGGCGCGCGCGATGTCCACGGAGTCGAACGCGAGGCGCGCGCTGTCCTGGTCCCCGGCGTGGGGGCCGGTGCCCGTGACGAGCGTGCCCAGGTAGAGGATCACGGCGGAGATCAGACCGGTGACCACGGCGAGCGCACGGACGAGCTTCTCCTGGCCGTGGAGCTGACCGGGGCGCTGGTCGTGGGCCACCACGGAGAGACCCTCGCGCCGCGTGTTGAGCACGAGCAGGGTGGAGAGGCTGATCATGATCGCGGAGAGGAAGTAGTGCATGCCCACGAGGAGGGGGTGCAGGTCCAGGTGCACGAGCACGCCGCCCACCACGGCCTGGACGGGGATGCCGATCAGCAGGTACAGGGCGAGCCGGAAGAGCTTGGGGTGCGAGTGGCGCAGCCGCAGCACGGACACGAACGTCAGCACCGCCACGACCGTGAGCACGAAGGTCAGCAGCCGGTTGCCGAACTCGATGACGCCGTGGATGCCCATCTCGGAGGTGTTGGTCCAGGAGTCCGCCGTGCAGCGCGGCCACGTGGGGCAGCCCAGACCGGAGCCGGTGAGCCGCACGAGCCCCCCCGTGAAGACGAGCAGCGTGTTCGCCAGCAGGGACGCGATCGCGAGTCCGCGCACCCACGGGGTCACGGTGCGCGGCCACCAGAAGGAATCGGTGGCGAGACGGGGTGCGGTGTCAGACATGGCGGAGCATCCAGGGGCAGTCGGGACGGGACCCTCCCAGTGTAGCGACGTGCGCGTGCGAATCCCCTGGGAAACCGGGCAGGAGGCGGGCCTCACACCCACTTGAAGCACTTGACCGTGGCCGCCCAGCTGAGCCCGGCCCACACGGCCAGCACGATCACGGACGCGACCGGCACGGTGCCCTCCAGGAAGCACGCCCGCAGCGCGTCCCCGGCCGCGGCGGACGGCAGCCAGCCCACGAGCCACGAGAGCCAGCCGGGCAGGGAGGCGGCGGGGAAGATCACGCCGCCACCGGCCGCGAGTGCGACCCAGACGACGTTGAGCACGGCCAGGGTGGCCTCGGCGCGCAGGGTCCCGGCGATGAGCAGCCCCAGCCCCGTGAAGGTGAGCGCCACGAGGACCAGCAGGGGCAGGGAGCTCAGCACGGCGCCGGGGGACGGGTCCCAGCCGAGCCACAGGGCCACGGCGGCCACCAGGAGGTACTGCAGGGCGAGCACCGCGAGGATCGCGAGCAGCTTGCCCGCGATCAGCCCGCCGCGCCCCAGGGGAGTGGTGGAGAGGTACCTCAGCACGCCGTAGCGCCGGTCGAACCCGGTCTGGATGCCCTGCCCGGAGAACGCGCTGGAGAGCACACACAGCACCAGGATGCCGGGCACGGCCACGTCCGCCCGTGAGGCGTCTCCCGTGCGGTAGGGATCCAGCAGGTCCGTGGCGGTCAGTGCCACGAGCGCCAGGACCGGCAGGATCACGAGCAGCAGCAGCTGCTCCCCGTTGCGCACCATGGTCATGGTCTCGAAGCGTGCCTGTGCCAGCACGCGCCGGGCCAGGGACGCGGCACGACGCCGCCCCGCGGGCTCGGGGCCGGACGCCGCGGTCTGCGCCGGGGCGCTCATCGGGCATCCCGCCCGGAGACCTCCAGGAACACGTCCTCCAGTGATCGGGGTTGCACGCTCATCGCCTCCGGCAGGGTGTCGTCCCGGGTGGCCCACGCGGTCATCTCACGCACGAGCTCCGGGGTCAGGGGACCGCTGAGGGTCACGGTGCGGTCCTTCACGGTCCACTCGACCCCCGCGAAGCCGGGGCTGCGCCACGGCGGGTCCGCCCGCAGGGCGGCCGCGTGCTGCGGGGCAAGGGTCACGCTCATCACGAGGGGGGCATCCCGCTGGGCGCTCACGAGCTCCGCCACGGTTCCCTGGACGGCCACCGTTCCCCGGTCCACGATGTAGACGTAGTCGGCGAGCCGGGCGGCGTCGTCCATGAGGTGGGTGGTGAGGATGATGCACGTGCCCTGGTCCCGCAGCCGCTGCACCAGGTCGAAGACCAGCTGCCGCGAGCGGGGGTCCAGCCCCGCGGACGGCTCGTCCAGGAAGAGCACCTCGGGGCGGCCCACGAGGGCCGCCGCGAGCGCCACCCGCTGCTTCTGTCCGCCGGACAGGCGCCGCACGGGGGTGCCGAGGAACGATCCGATGCCCAGGACGCCCACGAGCTCGTCCACCGGGGCCGGGTCCGCGTAGAGGCGGCTCACGTGCCGTAGCAACTCACCGGGGCGGACGGCCTGGGGGAGTCCGCCGTCCTGCAGCATGACGCCCACGCGCGCGCGCAGGTCCGGAGAGGCGCGCCACGGATCCGCGTCGAGCAGCCGCACGGTGCCGGAGGTGGGGCGCTGGAGCCCCTGGGCGCACTGCAGCGTGGTGGTCTTGCCCGCGCCGTTGGCCCCGAGCAGGGCCGTGATCCGCCCGGCGTGCGCCGCCAGGCTCAGCCCGCGCACCGCGTGGACCGGTTCGCCCCGCCCCTCGAAGGTCTTGACGAGGTCGCTGACGCGCAGCGCCGCGGCGTCGGGATCGGGGGGCCTGGTGCGGGAGGTCTGGGACTCGGACTGCGTGGGCACCCGGACAGTCTAGAACGCACGCACCCGCCGGGACCCGGTACGACGGCCCAGTTGCCAGGGCTCTCCCAGCCCCCGTTCCCGGCGGAGGACCGTTTGGCCGGGAATGGATAACGGCATACCCTCGTTATGTATTGCGTCCCAGCTCGCGGAGACACCTCCGGGGCAGGACCGGGAACGACCGGCAGCCGCCGCTCCATTCCCTCTCACCCGCACACGCCGCCGAAGGATGTTGCACTGAGCATGAGTTCACCTGCCACGGACCGCGCCGCCGCGGGCCGCACGGACCAGGATGACACCACCCGTTCGCGGGTGCTCTCGCTGGTGCTGGCCCACGGGCCCATCTCCGCCGCCCAGATCGCGAAGGACCTCGGGTTGACGCCCGCCGCGGTGCGCCGCCACCTCGACGCCCTGGAGGCGGAGCAGATCGTGGAGGTCTCCATGGTCCGCGGCTCTCGGTCCGGAGCAGGTCGCCCGGCACGACGCTACGTGGTGGCCCCCGGGGGGCACGAGCAGCTCGGGCACGACTACAGCGGCCTCGCCAGCCGGGCGCTGGCCACCATGGGCCGCGCGGGCGGCGACGAGCTCGTGAGCAGGTTCGTCTCCGAGGAGATCGGACGCTGGCGCGAGCGCTACCTCCCCCAGGTGGAGGCGGCGGGGTCCGACGTCGAGGCCCGGCTCAACGCGCTGAGCGCCGCCATGAGCCGGGACGGCTTCGTGGCCTCCCACACCACCGTGACCCCGCGAGGTCCCAAGGGCGTGGCCCTGCGCTCGGCGCAGCTGTGCCAGGGGCACTGCCCCATCCAGGACATCGCGAACGAGTACCCCGAGTTCTGCGAGCAGGAGACCGAGCTGATCTCGCAGCTGCTGGACGTGGATGTCCGCAGGCTGTCCACCATGGCGGCCGGCGCCCACGTCTGCACCACACACGTCCCGTTGCAGCTGCGCGCGGGCCACACGAACTCCACCAACCACACAACCGCACGACAGGGAGGGTTGTCATGACCGAGCGCATCGTGCCCGCGGAGAACGCGGGCAGCATGACAGGCGACACCACGATTTCCGAGATCCTGGAGATGAACCCGGAGCTCGAGGGGATCGGCCAGTACCAGTACGGCTGGGCCGACAAGAACGACGCCGGCGCCTCCGCGCGCCGCGGCGTGAACGAGGAAGTGGTCCGGGACATCTCGGCCAAGAAGAGCGAGCCGGACTGGATGACGCAGCTGCGTCTGAAGGGCCTGAAGTTCTTCGACCGCAAGCCCATGCCCACGTGGGGCGCGGACCTCTCCGGGATCGACTTCGACAACATCAAGTACTTCGTGCGCTCCACGGAGCAGCAGGCGGGCTCCTGGGAGGAGCTGCCGGAGGACATCCGCAACACGTACGAGAAGCTCGGCATCCCCGAGGCGGAGCGCAACCGCCTGGTGGCCGGCGTGGCCGCCCAGTACGAGTCCGAGGTGGTGTACCACCAGATCCGCGAGGACCTGGAGGCCCAGGGTGTGATCTTCATGGACACGGACACCGCGCTGAAGGAGCACCCCGAGTTCTTCGAGGAGTACTTCGGCACCGTGATCCCCGTGGGCGACAACAAGTTCGCCGCGCTGAACACGGCCGTGTGGTCCGGCGGCTCCTTCGTGTACGTGCCCAAGGGCGTGCACGTGGACATCCCGCTGCAAGCGTACTTCCGCATCAACACGGAGAACATGGGCCAGTTCGAGCGCACGCTGATCATCGCGGACGAGGACTCCTACGTCCACTACATCGAGGGCTGCACCGCGCCGATCTACAAGACGGACTCGCTGCACTCCGCCGTGGTGGAGATCATCTGCAAGAAGAACGCCCGCGTGCGCTACACGACCATCCAGAACTGGTCCAACAACGTGTACAACCTGGTGACCAAGCGCGCCATCGCCCACGAGGGCGCCACCATGGAGTGGGTGGACGGCAACATCGGCTCCAAGGTCACCCAGAAGTACCCGGCGGTCTACATGACCGGCGAGCACGCCCGCGGTGAGACCCTCTCCATCGCCTTCGCCGGTGAGGGCCAGCACCAGGACACCGGGTCCAAGATGGTGCACATCGCCCCGAACACGTCCTCCTCGATCGTCTCCAAGTCCGTGGCCCGCAACGGCGGCCGCTCCGCGTACCGCGGCCTGGTCCAGGTCCGCGAGGGTGCCACGCACTCCAAGTCCAACGTGGTGTGCGACGCCCTGCTGGTGGACACGATCTCCCGCTCGGACACGTACCCGTACGTGGACATCCGCGAGGACGACGTCACCATGGGCCACGAGGCCACGGTCTCCCGCGTGTCGGAGGAGCAGCTGTTCTACCTGATGCAGCGCGGCATGCCCGAGGACGAGGCCATGGCCATGATCGTGCGCGGCTTCGTGGAGCCGATCGCCCGCGAGCTGCCCATGGAGTACGCGCTCGAGCTGAACCGTCTCATCGAACTGCAAATGGAAGGATCCGTTGGCTGATATGTCCACCACTGAACAGAGCGCCCGCAACGCACAGGACGCCGACGAGCAGGTGAACGGGGTCCCCACGGGTGAGGACCGCGTGGCCATCCCGGGCATGAGCCAGGAGGGCGAGACCCTCCAGGAGGGCCGCAACCAGGCCGGTGAGCCCGAGTTCAAGGGTGCCGTGAACGGTGACGGCTCGGCGGCTCCGGACTCCTCCCGCGCCGGCCGCACCCGCTCCTTCGACGTCGCGGACTTCCCGCCGCTGAGCACCAAGCTCGAGGACTGGCGCTTCACGCCCATCAAGCGCCTGCGCGGGCTCGACGAGGCCGCACTGCAGGGCCCCGCGCCCACCGTCTCCGTCTCCGGGGACGACGCCGTGCAGGTCACCTCGGTGCCGCGCGACGACTCGCGCGTGGGCTCGGCGGGGATTCCCGAGGACCGGGTGGCCGCGAACGCGTGGTCCTCGTTCTCCGAGGCCACCGTGGTCTCGGTCCCGGCCGACGCCCAGGTGGCGGAGCCCGTGATCGTGACGATCACCGGCGACTCCGAGGAGCCTGCGGCCCAGCACGTCGTCGTGGAGGCGGGAACCAACTCCCGTGCCCTCGTGGTGCTGCGCCACCAGGGCACGGCGGTGCTGGCCCAGAACGTCGAGTTCGCCGTGGCGGACGGGGCCAACCTCACGGTGGTGTCCCTGCAGGAGTGGACGGACGACTCCGTGCACGCCTCCTCGCAGCAGGCGCAGCTGGGCCGTGACGCCACGTTCAAGCACGTGCTCGTGAGCCTGGGCGGTGACCTCGTGCGGGTCACCCCGTCCACCCGCTTCACCGCTCCCGGCGGCGACGTGGAGATGTACGGCCTCACGTTCGTGGACGACGGCCAGCACCTGGAGTCGCGGCTGTTCGTGGACCACTCCGTGCCGCGCTGCCGCTCCCGCGTGACCTACAAGTCCGCGCTGCAGGGCGAGAACGCCCACGGCGTGTGGGTGGGGGACGTCCTCATCCGTGCCGAGGCCGAGGGCACCGACACCTACGAACTCAACCGGAACCTGATCCTCAACGACGGTCCGCGCATGGACTCGGTGCCGAACCTCGAGATCGAGACCGGTCTGATCGCCGGCGCCGGGCACGCCTCCACCACGGGGCAGCTGGACGACGAGCACCTGTACTACCTGATGTCCCGCGGGATCCCGGAGGACCAGGCCCGCCGCCTGGTGGTCCGTGGCTTCCTGTTCGAGATCATCCAGCAGGTGGGCGTCGAGGCGCTCGAGGAGCAGCTGCGCGCGTCCCTGGAGGACGAGCTCGCCCGCACCGAGAACTGAGAACCGGCCCAGCGCCGTCGTCCCCGAGACAGAGAATTCCGCACCGCGCCCGAGAGCGGGCCGGTGCCCACGAAACCCAAGGAGAAGCACCGCATGTCAACTCTGGAGATCAAGGACCTCCACGCGTCCGTCATCCTGGACGACGAGTCCACCAAGCCCATCCTCAAGGGCGTGGACCTCACCATCAACTCCGGTGAGGTGCACGCGATCATGGGCCCCAACGGCTCGGGCAAGTCCACCCTGGCGTCGACGATCGCCGGCCACCCCAAGTACCAGGTGGACTCCGGGTCCGTGACGCTGGACGGGCAGGACGTGCTGGAGATGTCCGTGGACGAGCGCGCCCGCGCGGGTCTCTTCCTGGCCATGCAGTACCCCGTGGAGATCCCCGGCGTGACCACCTCCAACTTCCTGCGCTCCGCGAAGACCGCGGTGGACGGCGAGGCCCCCTCGCTGCGCACGTGGACCAAGGATGTCCGCGCGGCCATGGACAAGCTGAAGATCGACAACGACATGCTGCAGCGCAACGTGAACGAGGGCTTCTCCGGCGGTGAGAAGAAGCGCCACGAGATCCTTCAGCTCGAGATCCTCAAGCCGAAGATCGCGCTGCTGGACGAGACCGACTCCGGCCTGGACGTGGATGCCCTGAAGATCGTGTCCGAGGGCGTCAACCGTGCCCTGGCCGAGGACAACACCGGCATCATGCTCATCACCCACTACACGCGCATCCTGCGCTACATCAAGCCGCAGTTCGTGCACGTGTTCTCCGACGGCCGCGTCGTGGACCAGGGTGGCCCCGAGCTGGCCGAGCGCCTGGAGAACGAGGGCTACGACCGCTACGTGCAGGCCGCCGCCAAGTAGGCGTCCGGCGCACACCACACTCCGAGGAGAACGCCATGAGCGATTCCACCGACACCGCCACGGCGGAGACCGGCCCCCGGGGCCAGGCCTCGGTCGAGGAGGTCACGGACCTGCTGAAGAACGTGATCGACCCCGAGTTGGGCGTCAACATCGTGGACCTGGGCCTGCTCTACGGCCTGGAGTACCAGGACGACGACTCCCTGCGCCTGGACATGACGCTCACCACGGCGGCGTGCCCGCTGCAGGACGTCATCGAGGAGCAGGTGGCCCAGAACCTGTCCCCGGCCGTGGACGAGTGGCACGTGAACTGGATCTGGATGCCCCCGTGGGGTCCGGAGCGGATCACGGAGGACGGCCGCGACCAGATGCGGGCCCTGGGCTTCAACATCTGAGGTCCCGTCCCCGGACACTGGCGAACGGCACGGCACACGACCCCGCGGTCGGTGCCGTGCCGTTCGTCATTGCGCTCGGACCGCTCGCGCGCCAGGGTGGAGGGTGACAAATGTTCCCGTTCGGCGACCACCGGAGGACCCATGCGACGCCACCTGCCCCAGCTCTCCGAGCTCCGGCCCCTCATGCAGTTCGGTTCGTTCAACCCGGACCGCCGTGCGGCGCGGCTCGCGAAGGCCGCGGACGTCGAGGCGCTGCGCCGGATTGCGCGGCGTCGCACGCCCAGGCCGGCCTTCGACTACGTGGACGGTGCCGCGGGCCAGGAACTCACCTACCGCCGCAGCCGCGAGGCGTACGAGTCCGTGGAGCTGCTGCCGCGCATCCTGCACGGAACGGCCATCGCGGACCTGAGCATGCAGATTGCCGGGCACCGCAGCGCGTTGCCGTTCGGGATCGCACCCACCGGGTTCACCCGGTTCATGCACTCCGAGGGGGAGATCGGGGGAGTGCGCGCGGCCGCCCGCGCGGGCATCCCGTTCTCGCTGTCCACCATGGGCACGCGCTCCATCGAGGAGGTCCGGGACGCCGCGCCGGATGCCCAGCGCTGGTTCCAGCTGTACCTCTGGAAGGACCATTCGGCGTCCCTGGACCTGCTGCAGCGGGCAAAGGCCGCGGGCACGACGACGCTGCTGGTCACCGTGGACACGCCCGTGGCGGGTCAGCGGCTGCGGGACACCCGCAACGGCATGACCATTCCGCCGCGCCTCACCCCGAAGACCGTTCTGGACGCCTCCTACCGGCCCGAGTGGTGGTTCAACTTCCTCACCACGGACTCCCTGAAGTTCGCGTCCCTCTCGGACACCTCCGGATCGCTCGCGAACCTCATTTCCTCGATGTTCGACCCCGGGCTGAACCTGGAGGACCTCGCGTGGATCCGTGAGAACTGGGACGGGCAGCTGTTCGTGAAGGGCATCCTCACCCGCGAGGACGCGCGTCGTGCCCTGGGCGTGGGGGCGGACGGCCTGGTGGTGTCCAACCACGGTGGCCGGCAACTGGACCGCGCTCCGGTGGCGCTGACCGCCCTGCCGGAGATCCGGGACGAGGTGGGCCCGGACGTCCCCCTGATCCTGGACTCGGGCATCATGTCCGGCGCGGACGTGGTCACCGGTCTGTGCGCGGGTGCGGACTTCGTGCTGATCGGCCGCGCGTACCTCTACGGCCTCATGGCCGGGGGCGAGCAGGGGGTCACCCGCGTGATCGAGCTGCTGGAGGAGCAGATCCGCACCGCCATGCTTCTGATGGGCGCGGCCACCGTCGCGGACCTCGGCCCGGAGTGCATGCGTGCGCCATGGCTGCCCCGTGCGGAGACCAGCCACCAGGAGACCAGCCGCCGGGAGAGCGGGAGCCGGGTCTAGGAGAGCCCCTCCGGGTGGTCCAGGTTCCGCGCGCCGAACGTGTTGCACGTCCTGATGTCCCCGGTCTGGTAGCCGGTGAGGAACCACGCCTGGCGCTGGGCCGAGGTGCCGTGCGTGAAGGACTCCGGGTTGGCGCGGCCGCGGGTGGACTCCTGGATCCGGTCGTCGCCAATGGCACCGGCCGCCTCGATGGCGTCCGAGAGCTGCGCGCGGGTGATCGGCTGCAGCTGCACCGCCCCGCCGGACTCCGTGGCGTGGTGTGCCCACATCCCGGCGTAGCAGTCCGCCTGCAGCTCGGTGCGCACCGCACCGGAGCTGGCACCGTGGGGGTCCTGTTGCGCCCGGCCCAGCGTGCCCTGCAGGTGCTGCACGTGATGGCCCACCTCGTGCGCCATCACGTACTCCTGGGCCAGGGCGTCCGCGTCCGCGCCGAACTCGGTGCGCATCTGCTCGAAGAACCCGGTGTCCAGGTACACGGTGGAGTCCGGAGGGCAGTAGAACGGTCCGGTGGCGGAGGACGCCTGGCCGCACGAGGTGCTGTCCGTGCCGGTGAAGAGCATGACCTCGGGCAGCGTGTACTTCTCGCCCGTGACCCGCGGGTAGTACCCGCCCCAGAACTGGTCCAGGGACTGGACGGTGGCCACCATGCGGCACCGAGGATCCGAGTTGGCGTCCGCGCCCGTACGGCAGGTCTCCTCCAGACCGGAGTCCACCTGCTGCGTCCCCGTGGTCTGCTGCTGCGTGCCGCCGGTCAGCGCGTCGATCCCGTCCTGGCCGAAGAACAGTCCGGCGAGAAGCAGGATGACGACGCCGCCCAGCCCGCCTCCCACGGCGATGCCGCGTCCGCCGCCGCCCCCGGTGCCGACACGGCCGCCGTCCAGCTGTGAGTTGTCGTTGAAGCTCATGGGGGAAGCATAGGCGCACGGCAACCGGTGACCGGTCGTGTGCTCACTCGAGTCCGCGCGCGGCGAGCGCCTCCCCGGTGCGGTGGGCGTAGTCCACGGTGGCGATGACCGCGGGCGTGACGAGCTGCGTGGCCCGGGGACTCACGGTGCGAGCCGCGGCGGCGTCGCGCAGGGTGGAGAGGACACCGAAGAGCCAGGGGACCGAGCGGATCATGAGCGAGACGGCGAGCCCGATCCGCTCGGGGTCCGCTCCGAGCAGGCGCACGGGGGAGCACACCACCACGAGACCGTCGACGAGCCGCGGGAGCTCCGTGGTGGTGAGCAGCAGCCGGGAGAGGGCCACCACGGCCAGCAGGGAGAGCACCACGTCCGCCGCGCGGGCCGGCCCTGCCGTGAGCAGGTGGTAGCCCGAGAGCAGGAGCACCAGGAACCACAGGGGTCGCAGGGAGACCGCCCAGCGCCGCAGCCCGAACCCGCAGCCCGCGGAGAGCACCGCGGTCAGGACCAGGATGCCCAGGGACACGGGCCACGCCCGGAGCACCATGACCGCCGCACCCAGTCCGAGCAGGAGCAGCGCCTTGAGCCACAGGGGGCAGCGGTGCAGGACGGAGTGCCCGGGGACGTAGGTGCCGAGCAGGTCGTCGCGGCGCCCGGTAGAGCGGCGCGGACGGTGGCGGCGCGGGCGAGGACAGTGCGGTCGAGGACGGCGGGGGCGGGAACCGTGCGCAGTGGCGGTGCCGGTCCGGGACGCCCGCACGTCCGGGGAACCGCTCATGCGGCGTCGTCCGGGAAGCCGTGGGCGCACCAGTGGCGGTAGCGGGGGATGACGTCCTCCGGAGGTCCCTGCGCAGTGATCCGTGAGCCGTGCACCACGGCCACGTGCTGGGCGGTGGCGGCGAGATCGAGGTCGTGGGTGCTGATGAGCTGCTGCTGGGGGAGGGAGTCCAGGAGTTCGCGCAGCCGCAGCCGGTTGCGCAGGTCCAGCAGGGTGGTGGGTTCGTCCAGGACGAGCACCCGCGGCTCCACGGCGAGCACGGCGGCCAGGGCCACGAGCTGGCGCTCACCGCCGGAGAGGTCGAACACGCTGTGGTGGCCGCGCTCCGCCAGACCCATGCGCCGCAGCCAGTCCAGGGCCCGTGCAGAACGCTCCCGCCGGTCGGCCACCGCGCGGCGCAGGGACAGCTCGATGTCCTCGAGCGGCGTGGGCATGAGGATCTGGGAGGCGGGGTCCGTGAACACGAAGCCCACGAGGGAGCGGGCGGTGCGGGGATCGGCCACGGGGTCCACCCCGTGGGTGCGCACCGTCCCGGCGCTGGGAGGAACCAGAGCGTTGAACAGCCGCAGCAGCGTGGACTTGCCCGACCCGTTGAGACCGATCACCGCGGTGCGGGGCGCGGTGAACGCGCACGAGATCCCGTCCAGCACGGTCACGGGACCGCGGGGGCCCTCCAGCGCGACGGTGACCCCGTCACAGGTGAGCGAGCTCCCCTGCCCGGGCAGCGGCGGGGCCTGCACTCAGAGGACCGCCCCGGCCATGCGCGGGAACGCGCGGTGCACGGCCACGGCGACGAGGGCGGCCACCAGGGCCTTGAGCACGTCACCGGGGATGAAGGCGAGGTCCGCCACCACGGCCGCCTGCAGGGCGAGACCGCCGTTGACCACCATGCCCACGATGCCCATGAGGTGGGAGAGCACCAGGCCGGCGAGACCCGCACCGAAGAGCTTGACCCACAGGGCGCTGCGACGGTCCGGGTCCACCGCGCTGGATCCCTCGCGGCGGCGCACCCGCTCCACCCGCACGCTGCGGTGGGAGAGCCACCCCACGAGGGCAGCGGCGAAGGGGAAGGACAGCAGGTAGCCCGCGGACGGTCCCACGAGGACCGCAGGGCCACCCGTGAAGCCCGCGAACACCGGCACGCCCAGCAGCCCCACCACCACGTAGAGGGCGAGCGCCAGGAAACCGCGCCAGCCACCCAGCACCATGCCCGTGAGGAACACCGCGAGCGTCTGCAGGGTGATCGGCACACCCAGGGGCCCCACCGGGACCGCCGGGACCAGCGCCAGGACACAGGTCAGGGCGGCGAAGACGGCGATGTTCGCCAGGTCGAACGAGGAGACGGCGGGGGAGGGGCGCGCGGGTTCAGTCATGCCGTGCAGTCTAGTGGCCGTGCGCCGTCGTCCCGCGGTGGCAGCACCGGGAGCAGCGGGCGGGCCAGGGGGCCCGACTTGCACCGCCGGGTAGACTGGGCAGGTTCCCCGCTGACACGGGGCACCCACCTGCCCGGACACCGTCCGGCCCCTGCCCGCCGCGCGCGGCGTCGCCCCACGGGACGCCCCGGAACCGGTGGTGCGACCGTCCCACGAAAGGCCCTGCTCCGTTGATCACCGTGACGAACCTCGAACTGCGCGCGGGCGCGCGCCTGCTCATGGACGAGGTGAACTTCCGTGTGGACAGGGGCGACAAGGTGGGCCTGGTGGGCCGCAACGGCGCCGGCAAGACCACCATGACCAAGGTGCTGGCCGGGCTGAGCCTGCCCGCCGCGGGCGAGGTCACGCGCACGGGTTCCATCGGGTACCTGCCCCAGGACCCCAAGGTGGAGGACATGAACCAGCTCGCGCGGGACCGGATCCTCTCCGCGCGCAACCTCGCGGGCGTGATCTCCAAGCTGCGCCGCACCGAGGAGGAGATGGCCTCCGAGGACGACGCCGTGCGCGCGAAGGCCATGCGCCGCTACGACCGCCTGGAGTCCGAGTTTCTCGCAGGCGGCGGCTACGCGGCGGAGTCCGAGGCCGCGACCATCACCAACAACCTCAACCTCCCCGGGCGCGTGCTGGACCAGCCGCTGCACACGCTCTCCGGCGGTCAGCGCCGGCGCGTGGAGCTCGCCCGCATCCTGTTCTCGGACGCGGACACCATGCTGCTGGACGAGCCCACCAACCACCTGGACCACGACTCCATCGTGTGGCTGCGCGAGTTCCTGCGCTCCTACCAGGGCGGGGTGCTCATGATCTCCCACGACGTGGGGCTCATGGAGATGGTGACCAACAAGGTGCTGTACCTGGACGCCAACCGCTGCGTGGTGGACGTCTACAACATGACCTGGAAGAACTACCTCAAGCAGCGCGAGCAGGACGAGGCCCGCCGCAAGCGCGAGCGCGCGAACGCCGAGAAGAAGGCCGGCGTGCTCATGGACCAGGCCAACAAGATGCGCGCGAAGGCCACCAAGGCCGTGGCCGCCCAGCAGATGATCCGGCGCGCCGAGCGGCTCATGGCGGGCATCGAGGGCGAGCGCGTCCAGGACAAGGTGGCCGCCATCCGCTTCCCCAAGCCCGCGGACTGCGGCAAGACCCCGCTCACGGCCAGGGGGCTGTCCAAGTCCTACGGCTCGCTGGAGATCTTCACGGACGTGGACCTCGCGATCGACCGCGGCTCCCGCGTGGTGGTGCTCGGTCTCAACGGTGCGGGCAAGACCACCCTGCTGCGCATGCTCGCGGGCCAGGCCGAGCCGGACACCGGCGAGGTGGTGGCGGGCCACGGGCTGAAGCTGGGCTACTTCGCGCAGGAGCACGACACCCTGGACACCTCCCGCACCGTGCTGGAGAACATGAAGTCCGCGGCCCCTGAGCTCGCGGACACCCAGGTGCGCACGATCCTCGGCTCCTTCCTCTTCCAGGGGGACGACGTGGACAAGCCCGCCGGGGTGCTCTCCGGTGGCGAGAAGACCCGGTTGGCACTGGCCACGCTGGTGGCGTCGTCGGCGAACGTGCTGCTGCTGGACGAGCCCACCAACAACCTGGACCCCGCCTCCCGCCGGGAGATCCTCAACGCCCTGCACAGCTACGAGGGCGCCGTGGTCCTGGTCTCCCACGACGAGGGCGCGGTGGAGGCGCTGGAGCCCGAGCGCGTGGTCATGCTCCCGGACGGCGTGGAGGACCTCTGGAGCCAGGAGTACCAGGACCTCATCAGCCTGGCCTGAGGCCACGCCCCACCTGACACCGCGCGGCGGACGACGCCGCACCCCCGCCCGGGCCACCGCATCCCGCCTGCCGGGCGGTACCTGCTCCCGTGGCACGCCCGGCCCGTCCGGGGGAGGGCGGCAGGGGCCGGGCCGCGGACGGGGAAAGGACCCGCGCGGCGTCGTCGGGGCTTAGTCCTCGAAGAGGATCACCTGGCGCACGGCGCGGCCGTCCGCGAGGCGGTCGAAGCTCTCGTTGACCTCGGACAGGGCCACCCGCTCGGAGATGAGCTCCTCGATGGGCAGCTTCCCCTCGCGCCACAGGTCCAGGTAGACCGGGATGTCCCGGGAGGGCACCGCGGAGCCCAGGTAGGAGCCCACGACGGTGCGTGCCTCGGCGGTCAACCCGAGCGGCGCGATCGTGGAGCGGGCGTCGGGGGAGGGCAGGCCCACGGTCACGGTGGTGCCGCCGGGTGCGGTCGCGGCCACGGCGGTCTCGAAGGCGCGGGGGTGACCCGCGGCCTCCACCACCACGGCGGCACGCACGCCCTTCTCCGCGAGCTCGTCGGGGGAGTAAACGGCCGTGGCGCCCAGCTCCGTGGCGCGGGCCAGCTTCTCCGGGTTCGCGTCCACGCCGATCACCGGCCCCTTCTCCAGGGACAGCGCGGTCAGCAGGGCGGCCATTCCCACCCCGCCCAGACCCACGACCATCACCGTGTCCCCGTCCGCGGGGCGCCCCGCGTTGAGCACGGCCCCGCCGCCGGTGAGCACGGCGCAGCCCACCACGGCGGCGATCTCCGCGGGCACGTCCGCGCCCACGGGAACCACCGACTGGCGGCTCACCACCGCGTGGGACGCGAAGCCCGAGACCCCCACGTGGTGGTGGACGTCCTGCTCCCCGCGGTGCAGCCGCAGCGCAGAACCGGGCAGCACACCGGCGTTGTTCGTCTCCGTCCCGGGGGAGCACGGCAGCTTGCCGTCCGTGGCGCAGTTCTCGCACCGCTCGCACCGGGGGAGGAACACGGTGGTCACCTGGTCCCCGGGGGCCACGTCCGTGACGCCCTCCCCCACGCGCTCCACGATCCCGGAGGCCTCGTGGCCGAGCACCATGGGCAGGGGCCGGGCCCGGTTGCCGTCCACCACGGAGAGGTCCGAGTGGCACACCCCGGCCGCCCGGATCCGGATCAGCAGCTCGCCGGGGCCGGGATCGTCCAGCTCCAGCTCCTGCACGGTCAGCGGGCGGGTCTCGGCGTACGGGCGGGACAGTCCGCTCTGCTCCAGCACGGCGGCGGTGATCTTCACGGCGACTCCTTCGTCACGGGGTGGGGTGGGCCGGGGCGGTCGACGCCGCCCGGGCGGCTCATCGGCGGTTCTGCGCCTCGAGCGCGTCGAGCAGCGCGTCCTCCTCGTCCTCGGCGGTGGGCCCGGAGGAGGCCCGGGTGCGCTTGGGGCGGTAGAGGGACTTGAGGTGGGCCGGCATGTCGTCGGCCATCTGCAGCTGGCGGATCACGAGGGACTCGTCCATGTCCCCGATGTAGGTGCCCTCGGCGTCGTAGTAGGCGGCGAGGCGGCGCTCGACCTCCGCGGCGTACGCGCGGTCCCACTCCTCGTTCTTCACGTGCTGACGGGCGGAGTAGCCGTAGGCCACGAACACCAGGACCGCGAACGCGTACCACTGCATGGAGTAGGACAGGTGCGGGCCGTACGCGACCTCCGGTCGTTCCCCGGCCTGCGGGGTGCCGGGCACCGCCGGGTCCTCGGAGACGAGCTCACTGTAGCCTCCGGTGGCCAGCTGCCCGCCCCACGAGGCGCTCAGGGCCGGCAGGTCGATGGACGCGGCCTGGCCCTCGGGGGCGCCGCGGTCCACGGCGCCCTCCGAGGGGCGCAGCCGGGCGGTGACGGTCACGTCACCGGCGGGTGGAGGCGGCACGGCCGAGGGCATGCCGTTGGCGGAGTTGTCGGTGGGGATCCAGCCGCGGTCCACGGCCACCACGGTGCCGTCGTCCAGGTGCAGGGGCACGAGGACGTCGTAGCCCACCCGGCCGTCGTGCGGACGGTTGCGGACCACCACGGTGTCCTCGGGCGCGTAGGTGCCGCGCAGCCGCACCGGGTGCCAGGTCTTGGCGTCGTCGTAGTCCTCGAACAGGGGGGCGCCCGTGGCCTGGTCGTAGGCCGGGGCGTCGTAGTTCTCGGTGATCTTCGCGTTCTCGGCCACCAGGTGGTCGTTGCGGGACATCTGCCACTGCGCCAGGTACAGGCAGACCACCGCCGCCACGCAGGTCAGGGCGAACCACCCGATCCATGCCGGGGTCTTCAGGAAGCCGTAACGGCGCATCATTCCTCGCGCTCCGTTCCGGCACCGCGGACGACGTCGCCGTGCCCGCCCGGGGTGCGTGCGGCGTCGTCGTGCTGGTGGAAGGGCTCCACCGTCTTCAGGAAGCCGCGCTGGCCCAGGAAGTCCGCGAGGTGCGCGCGGTGCTCGTCGCACGCGAGCCAGACCTTGCGGCGCTCCGGGGTGTGCACGCGGGGGTTGTTCCAGGACAGGCTCCAGGCGGCCGGGGCCCCGCAGCCCCGGCGCGAGCACACGGCCTGCGGCGCCGCCACCGGTTCGTCGGGCGCCGGGGAGTGGGCCGGGCGCTGCGGGTCCAGCGAGCCGAGCAGATCGAGTTCCACCGTGTGACGTTCCTCCAGAGGTTCCTGCGTGGTCGGGCGAGAGGTCGGGCTGCCTCAGTTGCGGCGCGTGGCCGTGGGTCTGTGGGCGGGCAGCTCCCGCTGGGGCCGGTGCACGGTGTACTCCGCGTCCACGACCACGGTGTCGGGAGCGGCGGCCCGGTCCTGGGTCTCCGCCACCGTGGGCAGCTCCACGGCCGCGGGCGGGCGGTAGGCGGAGCCCGGGCGCTCCGAGCGGTCCGCGCCGCGGTTGGCGAGCATCACGGCGAACCAGGGCAGCAGAGCCGCCCCGGCGATCAGCAGGACGCGCACCCAGAGGTTGTCGATGAGCACCGCGCCGATGATGCACACGATGCGCAGGCCCATCTGCACGGAGTACACCTTCATCCGGTGGGCCATGTCCGTGGTGTGCGGATCCGCCGCCGAGGTGATCGAGTGGACCTCGGTGGAGCCGTGCGTCTGGTGCTGGGAACGTGTGATGGGGAACCGGTCCTTCGACGAATCTCCTGGGGATGTTCCGGAGCGCTCACCCTGCCACCGGTGACTGGGAGCGTGCTGACCATTGTGGCACCGTTGCGGACCGGCCCCAAGTGGGGGGAGCCCACCAGGTCAGGCGGCGGTTAGGATGCTGTGACGTCCCGATCCCCCGGGTGCGGTGCCCCGACCGCGCCCGCCCTCCACGGAAGGTTCCACCATGTCTGAACAGAACTCGGCAGCGCGCACCGTGCTCGTCACGGGAGGCAACCGCGGCATCGGCCGGGCCATCGCGGAGACCTTCGTGGCGGCCGGTGACAACGTGGTGGTCACCTCCCGCTCCGGGGAGGACGGCCCCGAGGGCGCCCGCACGGTCAAGGCGGACGTGACCGACTCCGCGTCCGTGGACGCCGCGTTCAAGGAGATCGAGGCCGAGTTCGGTCCCGTGGAGGTGCTCGTGGCCAACGCCGGCATCACCAGGGACGCCCTGCTGGTCCGCATGAAGGAGGCGGACTTCCAGGACGTGGTGGACACCAACCTCACGGGTGCCTTCCGCGTGGTCCAGCGCGCCACCAAGGGCTTCATGCGCCTGAAGAAGGGCCGCGTGATCTTCATCTCCTCCGTGGTGGGCTACACCGGGGCACCCGGCCAGGCGAACTACGCGGCGTCCAAGGCCGGGCTGATCGGCATGGCGCGCGCCATCACCCGCGAGCTCGGATCCCGCGGTGTCACGGCGAACGTGGTGGCCCCCGGATACATCCACACGGCCATGACGGACGAACTGCCCGAGGACGTCACGGACAACTACCTCTCCATGATCCCCGCGGCCCGCTTCGGCCACGTCCAGGAGGTGGCCGGTGCCGTGAAGTACTTGGCCTCGGAGGACGCCGCCTACGTCTCCGGCGCTATCATCCCCGTGGACGGCGGACTCGGCGTGGGGCACTGATCCCGCGCCTGCTGGTCCCGGAACACCCCTTCGAAGGAGAGAACGCATGAGCTCAGTTGCCGGCAAGACCGTGGTCATCACCGGGTCCTCGCGGGGGGTGGGTGCGGACACCGCCAAGATCCTCGCCGGCGAGGGCGCCAACGTGGTGATCAACTACCGCCAGAAGGCCCCGCGGGCCAACAAGATGGTCAAGGAGATCACGGAGGCCGGCGGCCGCGCCATCGCCGTGCAGGCGGACATCACGGACCCCGAGTCCCGCAGCGGACTGTTCCAGGCCGCCGTCTCCGAGTTCGGCGGCGTGGACGTGCTGATCCTCAACGCCTCCGGCGGCATGGAGACGGAGCTGGGGGAGGGCTACGCGCTCAAGCTCAACCGGGACGCGCAGAACGACACCCTGACCGAGGCGCTGGAACTGCTGCCCGAGGGTGGCCGCGTGGTCTTCGTGACGAGCCACCAGGCGCACTTCATCAACGAGGTGGAGACCATGCCCGAGTACGAGGCCGTGGCCCGGTCCAAGCGCGCCGGCGAGGACACCCTCACCGCACGGGTTCCCGAGCTCGCCGAGAAGGGCGTGGACTTCGTGGTGGTCTCCGCGGACATGATCGAGGGCACCGTGACCGCCACCCTGCTCAACCGGGCCCGCCCCGGCGCCCTGGACGAGCGCCGCGCAGCCGCCGGCAAGCTCTACACGGTCAACGAGTTCGCCCACGAGATCGCCGCCATGGTCACCGCGGACGTCGAGTCCGGCCACGTGGAACTCGTGGGCGGCGCCGAGGACTTCCTCGCGCAGGCCGGCAAGTAGCTCACGGCACCCTGGTGCCCCGCCCTGCCGTGGTGGGGCACCGCGCCCGGCTCGAGCCCCGGACGACGCCGCCGCACGCGAGCCCGCGTGCGGCGGCGTCGTCCGCTTCGCGCGATCGTTCCGGTGGACCGGCCCGGACCGTGCGGCTCGAACCGGAGCGCCGGCGCGGTTCGAACGGCCCGCGGAACTGTGGTACGTTTCTTGTCGTTGCCGAGGGCCGCAACGGTTTTTCTCCGGAAGAACGCTGAGGCCCGGACACCTGCGCGGGTGGCGGAATAGGCAGACGCGCTAGCTTGAGGTGCTAGTCCTCGTATTAGAGGGTGGGGGTTCAAGTCCCCCCTCGCGCACGGAGAAGAACCCCGTTCGACCAGTGGTCGAGCGGGGTTCTTTCTGTTTCCGATTCAGCGCCTGCGCGCCCCCGGTCTCAGAGTCCGTTGGCGTCCGCTCCGTGGGCGGCCTGCTCGGGGGTGAACCCCTCGAACGTGAGCTGCTCGATCAGGCTCTGCCGGGAGAACCCGGACATGTCCAGGTACTCCTTGCCCTTCTTGACCGCCTGGGCCATGTAGTCGGGCGCGGCGCTGTCCACGCCGTGGGCGGCCTGCTCGGGGGTGAAGCCCTCGAACTCGAGCTGCTTGATCAGACCCGAGCGGGAGAACGCCGAGAAGGAGAGGTAGTCCTCCGCCTTCTTCACGGCCTGCTCGTTGTAGTCGGTGGACAGCTGGTCCACCGCCGCCGTGGCCTCCTGCGCGGTGAAGCCCTCGAACTCGAGCTGCTCGATCAGACCGGAACGGGAGAACGCCGAGAACGAGAGGTACTCCTGTGCCTTGCGCACCGCGCTGTCCTGGGACACGCTCGTGGAGCGGTGACCGGCCTGGCCTGCCTCGTCGGACGCCCCACCCGACGCCTCGGGGCCCTGCGCCTCGGCCGGCTCGCGGCTCTCCCCGGTGGAGTCCGCCGAGCCGGTCGCGGGGTCCTCCGAGGGCGGTCCGGCAACGCCCACACCGTCGGAGCCCGCGGTACCGGACTCGGCGGTCCCCTCCGTCGTCGCTGCCTCCGCGGCGGGTGCGGCCGGTGCTGCGGACGAGTCCTCCGCGTGTGGTGACGCGGAGCCCGCAGAGGTCGAGGAACTCTGCCAGCCCTGCGGGGCAGCATCCGTGTGGGATGCCCCGCATCCTGTCAGGAGCAGGAGAGCGAGGGCGGTTCCGGAGAGGAGGAGCGAGCGAGAGTGAGGGTGTGCCACGGGGCCACCTTTCGTGGGGTGTGCCGGTCGGGCACGGGACCATTGCATGAGCATGTATTTGCGTTCACACATACTGGCATGGTGCGCGTCACCTGACTGTCCCCTCTAGCGTCGACAGGACGCCGACCAGGCATGGGGAGGTGCAACGGGTGAACCGCCCCGCAACCACCTCCGCAGCGCTGACCATAAGGTCCCTGCCGCGGGGAGTCATGGCACGGTTCCAGGACTCCCGCCGCCGTACGATGAGCGGCAGGCGAGCAGCGGTGCGCAGGCGGCACCGCGGCGTCGTCGTCGGGGCCGGTGCGTGGCGCACGGAGCGGTCGCCCCTGTCCCTGGACCCCCGTGCCACGACCCCGAAGGTGAGACGTGCCGAGCAGCCCCGCCCCCCGACCCGTCGAGCGGGAGCAGGCCACCGCGGGCACACCCCGGGTGACCCGCACCGCGCAGGGCGAGCCCGCGCGGACCCGCCCCGTCCGGAAGGTGCCCGAGCAGGGCGGGCGGCACCGCTGGGTGCGCTGGCTCGTGCCCGTGGCGCTGGTCCTGGTGTGGCTCGGGGTCATGGGGGTGGGCGGGCCCACGTTCGGGAAGATCTCGGAGGTGACCTCCAACTCGCAGGCGGACTTCCTGCCGGTGGACTCCCAGGCCACGCGCGTGCAGGACCGGCTGGGTGAGTTCCAGGACTCGGACGGTGTGCCCGCCATCGTGGTGCTGGAGTCCCCGGAGACCATCACCCCGGCGCAGCAGGGGGAGATCCGCTCGGCGGCCGAGAGCCTGAAGGACGTGCCCGGCGTCCTGGAGGTTTCTCCGCCCATCCCGTCCGAGGACGGCAGGGCCGCGGAGGTCGTGGCGCTCGTGGACTCCGCCGCGGACACGGGGGACACCGTGGAGCAGCTGCGGGACGAGCTCGCGGGGACGACCCCCGAGGGGCTGACCGCGGCCGTGACGGGACCCGCGGGGCGCGTGGCGGACCTCTCCGCGGCCTTCGCGGGCATCGACGGCCTCCTGCTCGGGGTCGCGCTGATCGCGGTGCTCGTGATCCTGGTGGTCGTCTACCGCTCGCCCGTCCTGCCGTTCCTGGTGCTGCTCACGAGCGTCGCGGCGCTGTGCGGGGCGATCCTCGCGGTGTACGCGCTCGCGCAGGACGGGGTGATCGACCTCAGCGGTCAGACGCAGGGCATCATGTCCATCGTGGTGATCGGCGCCGCCACCGACTACGGGCTGCTCTACACGGCCCGGTTCCGGGAGGCGCTGCACCGCACGGACTCCCGCTGGGAGGCCACCCGCACCGCGTGGAAGGGCACGGTTCCCGCCGTGCTGGCCTCCGGCACCACCGTGGTCGCGGGGCTGCTGTGCCTGCTGTTCTCCCAGCTGACCTCCAACCGCGGTGTGGGCCCGGCCACGGCGCTCGGGGTCGTCTTCGCGGTGCTCGCCGGGCTCACTCTGCTGCCCGCCCTGCTCGCGATCTTCGGACGGGTGGCCCTGTGGCCGCGCACGCCCCGGGTCACGGAGAACCCCGAGAGCCACGAGCAGGCCGTGAACCCCGAGGAGCACAAGGGCCTGTGGCCCGCCGTGGCCCGCCTGGTGGATCGCCGCTCCCGCGCGGTGTGGATCGTGTGCACCGTGCTGCTCGGTGGCGCCGCACTCGGAGCCACCCAGCTGGACGCCGGTGGCGTGCCGCAGTCGGACTTCGTGCTCGGGAAGTCCGAGGCCCGGGACGGCCTCGCCACCATCGAACGCCACTTCCCGGGCGGCTCCGGGGATCCCGTCTACGTGCTTGCACCGCGCCAGGACGCCCAGGAGGTGGCCCGCACGCTCGCGGAGCAGGACGACGTCGCCACGGTCGCCTTCACCGCGAAGGACTCTCCCAGCGGCACGCTCCCGTACCCCGCACCGCAGGCCGGTCCGTTCGCGGGGGTGGAGCCCACGGACAGCAACGGGGACGTGCTCCTGCAGGCCACCCTCACCCACGCCTCCGACTCCGAGGAGGCCCAGGAGACCGTCCAGCGGCTGCGGGCGGAACTGGCCCCCGTCTCCCCGGACGCCGCGGTGGGCGGCACCACCGCCGTGCAGGTGGACACCGTGGCCGCCTCCGAGCACGACCGTGCCCTGATCATCCCCCTGATCCTCGTGGTCATCCTGGTGATCCTCATGGTCCTGTTGCGCAGCATCCTGATGCCCGTGCTGCTGATCCTCACCACGGTGCTCTCCTTCGGCGCCGCCCTGGGTCTGGCCACCGGGGTGTTCCAGCTCGCCGGGATCAACCAGGCGGATCCCACCGTGCCCCTGTTCAGCTTCGTGTTCCTCGTGGCCCTGGGAATCGACTACAACATCTTCCTCATGAGCCGTGTGCGGGAGGAGGTCACCACGGTCGGCCACCGCGCCGGAGTCCTCGCCGGGCTCGTCACCACCGGCGGTGTGATCACCTCCGCCGGCATCGTCCTCGCCGCCACCTTCGCGGCGCTCGCGGTGCTGCCCATCCTGTTCCTGGTGCAGCTCGCGGTGATCGTGGTGATCGGTGTGCTGCTGGACACCATCCTGGTCCGGTCCCTGCTCGTGCCGGCCCTCGCACTGGACATCGGGCCGCGCTCGTGGTGGCCCTCCCGGGTGGGGACACCCGGTCGGCACCGCGCCGGGGGAGGCGCGCAGAGGTGAGGGCAGGTCCCCGCGGTCTTTGTGCGTGCGGCGCGGGGGCCGATACACTGCCGCCATGTCCCCACACCGCGCCGTTGTCGCCTTTGCCGTGTCCCCGGACGAGGAGGCCACCCGGGCCGTCCTGGACCTCGTGGAGCGGGCGGGCGCCGTGGTGGAGTCCCACAACTGGGTGCGGGTCACCGGCACGGCCTCGGACGACCAGGCCGCGGACGTGGAGGGCTACAACGCCCTGACCGTCCACGTGGAGACCGAGGACCTGCCCCGGCTGCGCCGGCAGCTGCGCCCGGATCCCCTGCAGCAGGTGATTCCCGGCATGGACCTCAACGCCGTGGACGCCCGCTGGATGGACCACCAGCGGCGCAAGCTGGTGGTCCTGGACGTGGACTCCACGCTGATCCGCCACGAGGTCATCGAGCTGCTCGCCGCGCACGCGGGGCGCGAGGCGGAGGTCGCCGCGGTCACGGACCGGGCAATGCGCGGGGAGATCGACTTCGAGGAGTCCCTCCGTGAGCGCGTGGCAGTGCTCGAGGGCCTGCCGGCCACCGTGGTCGACGACGTCGTGGACGCCGTGCGGCTCTCGCCGGGGGCCCAGACCCTCGTACGCACCCTGCTGCGTGAGGGCCACGCGGTGGCCGCCGTCTCGGGCGGCTTCCAGCAGGTGCTCGAGCCCCTCGCCGCCTCCCTGGACCTCACCCGGGCGGCCGCCAACACCCTGGAGATCGTGGACGGTCGGCTCACGGGCCGGGTGACCGGCCGCGTCGTGGACCGCGCGGCCAAGGCGGAGCTCGCCACGGGGTGGGCGGCCGAGCTCGGCGTGGCCCCGCAGGACGTGATGGTCGTGGGGGACGGCGCCAACGACATCGACCTCGCCCGCGTGGCCGGTCTCTCGGTGGCGTACCGCGCAAAGCCCGCGCTGCGCGAGGTGGCGGACACCCAGCTGTCCATCCCCAACCTGGACGCGCTGCGCTTCTTGATGGGGCTGTGACCGCCCGGATCCCCGCGCGCACGACGCCCCGATCCCTCACCACCTCGCGCGCCCCCGGCGTCCCCGGGCACGGTGCGCCGCAGCGGGAACGGACCCCCGCGGGGCACTAGAGTTGCCGTCATGAGTTCAGTGCTGGAATTGGTGGACGTCACGGTGGTGCGCGGGGAGAAGACCCTGCTGGATGACGTGAACTGGACGGTGCGGGACGGCGAGCGCTGGGTGATCCTGGGCCCCAACGGCGCGGGCAAGTCCACGCTGCTGTCGATCGCGGCCGCCCGCATGCACCCCACCCGGGGGATGGTGGACATCCTGGACGAGATCCTGGGTGCGGTGGACGTCTTCGAGCTGCGCCCGCGCATCGGTGTCAGCTCCGCTCCGCTCGCGGGCCAGATCCCGCACGCCGAGTCCGTGGCGAACGTGGTGCTCACGGCCGCGTACGGCGTCACCGGCCGGTGGCGCGAGGAGTACGACGACGCCGACGTCCAGCGCGCCGAGGAGCTCCTGGACGCGTGGGGCCTCTCGGAACTGAGGGACCGCAGGTACGGCACCCTGTCCGAGGGGGAGCGCAAGCGCGTGCTGATCGCCCGGGCCCTGATGACGGATCCGGAGCTGCTGCTGCTGGACGAGCCCGCTGCGGGCCTGGACGTGGGCGGGCGCGAGAAGCTCGTGCAGCGCCTGGACGAGCTCGCCCGGGACGAGGCCTCCCCGGCCATGGTCATGGTCACCCACCACCTCGAGGAGGTCCCTGACGGCTTCACGCACGCGCTGCTGCTGCGCGAGGGGCGGATCGTGGCCGCGGGGCCGGTGGGCCGGGTGATGACCCAGAAGAACCTCTCCGAGACGTTCGACATGCCCTTGAAGCTCGTGAAGGTCGCGGACCGCTACGCCGCGTTCGCCCGCTGAGCCGCCCGCATGATCGCGCTGTCCTCGGCCGTGCCCGCCCAGGTCTTCGGTGCCGGGGGCGCCGTGGGATTCGAGTGGTGGCAGGTTCTGCTCATCCTGGTGGCCGGGCTGTGGGCCGGCACCATCAACACCATCGTCGGGTCCGGAACCCTGGTGACCTTCCCCGTGCTCGTGACCATGGGCGTCCCCCCGGTCACGGCGTCCATGTCCAACGCGATGGGCCTGATCGCAGGCAACCTCACGGGCGCGTGGAGCTACCGCAGCGAGCTGCGCGGTCTGCGGCGCACGCTACTCAAGCTGCTGCCGTGCTCGGTCGCGGGCGGCGTGATCGGCGCCGCTCTGCTGCTGCACCTGCCCGAAGAGGTCTTCGAGGTGGTCGCCCCGGTCCTGATCGTGGTCGCGCTGGCCTTCGTGGTGTTCCAGCCGCGGCTGCAGGCCGTGGTGCGCGCCCGCAAGGAGCGCCAGGGCCCCTCCCCGGCCACGGCGGCCGACGACGCCGTCCCCGGCGAAGCGGGCGTGGCGGCGTCGTCCCCGCAGGTGGACGGTTCGAAGCAGCCTGCCATCCTGTACGTGCTCGTGTTCCTCGCCGGGATCTACGGCGGGTACTTCGTGGCGGCGCAGGGCGTGCTGCTCGTGGGCATCCTGGGTGTGTTCCTGCTCGCACCGCTGCAGTCCGCGAACGCCGTGAAGAACGCGCTCGTGGCGGCCGTCAACATCGTGGCGGCCCTCTCCTACGTGCTGCTCGCGTTCGACCGCATCAACTGGTGGGTCGTGCTGCTCATCGCCCTGAGCTCCACGGTGGGCTCGTGGCTGGGGGCGAAGATCGGCAAGAAGATGTCCCCGGTGGCGCTGCGCACCGTGATCGTGGTCCTGGGCCTGGTGGCGCTGGCGAACATGGTCTCCAAGCTGCTCTGAGCGCTGCCCGCAGGCCGGTACCGTGGCTCGACCTCGGTGCCGCCGGCACCGGCGCCGGACACCCGCTCCCTTCCACCCCGTCCCTCCACCCCAGGACCATCCCGTGACCTCACCCGCACCGCTGTCCGGGCGCATCGTGCGCCTCACCGATCCCGCCGACCCTCGCGTGGCCGACTACACGAGCCTCACGGACGTGTCCCTGCGCCGGAAGCTCGAACCCGAGCGCGGGCTGTACCTGGCGGAGTCCTCCAAGGTGCTGCGCCGTGCCCTGGACGCCGGGCACCGCCCACGCTCGTTCTTCATGGCCGAGAAGTGGCTCGACGGCCTCGCGGACGTGCTGGAGCGTTTCGACGTGCCCGTGTACGTGGGCTCGGACGACGTGCTCGAGCGGATCACCGGCTTCCACCTGCACCGCGGCGCCATGGCGGCCATGCACCGGCCGGATCCGCTGGACCTGGACGAGGTGCTCGCGGCGTCCCGCCGGGTGGCGGTCCTGGAGGACATCGTGGACCACACGAACGTGGGGGCGATCTTCCGCTCCGCCGCCGCTCTGGACGTCGATGCCGTGCTCGTCACCCCGCGCTGCGCGGACCCGCTCTACCGGCGTGCGGTGCGGGTGTCCATGGGCACGGTGTTCCAAGTCCCGTGGGTGCGCCTGGAGCACTGGACCGCGGACCTGCAACGGGTGAAGGACGCCGGGTTCCTCACCGCCGCACTGGCCCTGAGCGAGGACGCCGTGACCGTGGACGCGCTGGCCCAGGAGCAGCCGGAGAAGCTCGCCCTGATCCTGGGCACCGAGGGCCAGGGGCTGGGCGCGGCCACCCTGCACCGCGCGGACCGCCACGTGGTGATCCCCATGAGCCACGGGGTGGACTCCCTGAACGTGGCCGCGGCGAGCGCCGTGGCGTTCTGGGAGACGCGCCCGCGCTGAAGCGCGCCCGCCCTGCAAGGGGACGCCCCGTGGCTGCTCCGGGCAAGGACGGGCTCTGTCGGGTCGATGTCCGTTGGGACGGGTGCTCCCGCGGGCAGGGCCGCCCCCGCGGGAGGGCGGGCGCGGCGGCGTCGTCCGGTGCGTGCGAATGCCGAAGGGCGGCTCCCCGCACGGGGAGCCGCCCTTCGGCGTGTCAGCGGGCGTTCTGGCCCGTGAGAGCACTCAGCGCGTGGTCCACACCCCGCGCTGGGAGGTCCAGTGGGCGGTCACGCCGTTGGAGAACTTCTGCTGGACCTCTCCACCGGAGCGGTACTCCTCGGTGGTGGGCCAGCCCCAGCCCTTCTCGTAGCCCGCGCGCTTCCACGCGCCGCCGATGGCCCCGGTCTCCTTGACCGCGTGGGCGCCGGTGGCGGGGCTCCACAGCACCTTGGTCACCGACGCACCCTTGCGGTGGACCTGGTAGGCCCCGCCCTTGACCCGCATCTCATCTGTGCTGGGGAAGCCGTAGCCGCGCTCCCGGCCTCCGGAGATGAACTTCTTGCCCACCACGGTGCCGTTCTCCACGATGTGCGCCCCGGTGCTGCGGTGCCAGTAGATGGTGACCTTTCGGCCGTTCTTCACGAACTCCTGGTAGCGACCGCCGTCGGCGGCGTTCGCCTCGTTCATCACGGGGTTGCCCCACCTGGCGGCGCCGCCGGTGGCTCGCCAGGCGGCGCCGATGCCGCCGGAGGCGCTGAAGCTCGTGGGCGCCACCGCACGCACGGCGGCTGCGGGGTTCAGGTTGAGGGAGCCCAGCCGCCCGCTCGCGGTGGACGTGAGGATCTGCTCCACCCGCGCGGGGGTGATCGCCGGGTCCCGCTGCTTCATGAGCGCCACGGTCCCGGAGACCAGCGGAGTGGCCATGGAGGTGCCGTACATGTTGCCGTAGGTGGCACCGGCGGGCCGGGTGGTCCCGGCGTTGACGGTGGAGAGCATGGGGAACTGTCCGGTCCCACCGGGCGCCAGGACATCCACCACGGCACCCGTGTTGGAGTAGCCCGCGGTGTTGCCGTTGTTGTCCGAGGCACCCACCACGATGGTGTTCTCGCAGTTCGCCGGTGCGGTCCCGCCCGCGTTGACGGCGGAGTTCCCGGCGGCCACCACCACGGGAACCCTGCGGTTCACGGCCGTGTTGATGGCGTTCTGCATGGTCCAGCCGCACTCGCCGGGGTAGTTCAGGGACAGGTTGACCACGCTGGACGGTTTCGGGTTCGCGGGCTGACCGTCGACGGGAGCTCCCGCGGCCCAGGCAACGCCGTCGGCGATGTCCGAGACCCAGCCGTTGGTGCACTTGCCGAGCACGCGCACGGGCTGGATCTTCGCCCCCGGGGCCGCACCGGAGATCCCGGCGCCGTTCTGGGTGACGCCCGCCGCGAGCCCGGCCACGTGCGTGCCGTGCCAGGACGAGGGGCGGGCGGCGGGGGAGCACTCCCCGGCGCCGCTCCAGTCGCCCTCGTCCTGGGGATTGGCGTCCCGGTAGTTGCCGTCCCGGGAGAGGTCCGTGTCGTTGATGAAGTCCCGCCCGGGGACCACCTTGGAGTTCAGGTCCCCGTGGGAGGTGATGCCGGTGTCCAGCACCGCGATGGTCTGGCCGTTGCCGCGGGAGAGGTCCCACGCGCTCGTGAAGTCCACACCACCCTGGTTGGGCCACAGGCTCCACTGGAAGTTCGTGTAGGTGTCGTTGGGCACCCAGGAGGTGGTGGCGAGCCGGTCCGCCTCCGCGTACTCCACCGCCGGGTCCGCCTGGATCTCGGAGAGCACCTTCTTCTGCTCGCCCTCGTCCAGCTCACGGTCCAGCTTGATCACGTCCGCCTGCCCCGCGGTGGTCTTCACGTGCTCGGTGGCCTCCGGGGCGCGGGCCCCGTCCAGGGCGTCCTCCGCGGCGGTCTCCACCACCTTCTCCTTGGTGGTCTCGGGCGCCGCGGTGTCCTTGAACTTCACGATCACCCGGTCGGTCTCCGTGGGCGGGTCCGAGGGGACCGTGGTCGCGGGCGTGTCGGGCGCCGCCTCCGCGGGCGCGGCGGCGGCAGGCTGCGCCGTGAGCACCAGGGCCGTCGTCACGGCCAGGGGCAGGCAGGACCTGCGGACGACGGCGCCCAGCACGTTCCGGGGCCGCGCCGCGGCGGCGTCGTGGGCCGGTGCCGCGAGGGACATCGACCCGGAGGAAACGGAGCTGGACGGAACGGGGGGAGTATGGCGCGCGCAGCGCGTGCGGGAACGTCGCAGTGTCATGGAGGGGGGGACCTTTCGTGGCCACGGCACGGGATCAGGGGGTGTGCCGGGGCCTGGGGGGGGGAACAAGAGCCAGTCTCATCCTAGGGGCAAGATCACGAAACGGTGACGGTCTGCGGGCAGGTGTCGCCAACCGGGCGGGTGGAGCGGGCTCGTGGCCCGTCCCGCGGGGGCGGTGCCCGCAACGGCGACTCCGGGCTCGGCGCCGGGCCCTGCACCGGTTCCGAGCGTCCCGCCCACCAGCCAGCGTCCACCAGCCACCGTCCACCGGCCGGCGAGGCCCGGGCACGAGAAACGCCCGGCCCACCGTGAGGGTGGACCGGGCGTGACGGGAAGAGCCGGTGCTACTTGGAGGACTTCCCGAAGTTCGCGAAACGCTGGTTGAAGCGCTCCACGCGGCCGGCGGAGTCCATGATGCGCTGCTTGCCCGTGTAGAACGGGTGGGACTCGGAGGAGATCTCGACCTCGATGATCGGGTACTCGTTGCCGTCCTCCCACGTCTCCGTCTTGGAGGAGGTGGCGGTAGAACGAGTGAGCACGACCTTGCCGGAGGCGAGGTCGCGGAAGAGGACCGGGTGGTAGTCCGGGTGGATGTCAGCCTTCATGGTGTCAACCTTCTGTAGGTGCCTGGATTTTGCCAGGCACGGCGTTGCTCGGATGCGGTGCACCCAGAAGTGGGCACACCAACGCACCATGATACGCCCCGGCGCCCTGCAGGTCGACCGGGGACGCGGCCCCACCTCGACCGCGCCGTGCTTACCATCGAGGTGGCACAGGACCGGGGCGGCGTCGTCGGGCCGTTCGGCTCCCCGCACGGGAGCAGCACACAGCCTCGGGCGCCGCCCGTTCCAGCCGAGACGGCCCAGAACGGGCGGGACCGGCCCGGAGCAGCGACGACAGACGGAGGACAGCACATGAGCACGGCACGCGCACACGGCGAGTACAAGGTCCCCGGCGGAAAACTGGTGGTCGCGGACCTGACCGTGGTCGGTCACCACCTCACGGACGTGTCCGTCAACGGGGACTTCTTCCTGGAACCCGACGAGGCGCTCGCCGACCTCAACGGCGCGCTGACCGGTGTGCACGAGGACACGGCCCCCTCCGAGCTGGTGGCCCGCCTGGAGGCGGCGCTGCCGCAGGACGCGGTCATGTTCGGCTTCGACGCCCGCGCCGTGGCCACCGCGGTCCGCCGCGCGCTGGGCCGTGCCACGGGGTGGGCGGACCACGAGTGGGAGGTGGTCCCGGCGACGGTGCGCCCCACGCTGGAGAACCTGGCGCTGGACGAGGTGCTGGCCCGTGAGGTGGGCGCCGGGCACCGGCCGCCCACGCTGCGCTTCTGGGACTGGGACGAGCCCGCCGTGGTGATCGGCTCCTTCCAGTCCGTGGGCAACGAGGTGGATCCCGAGGGCGCGCGCCGCCACGGGGTGCAGGTGGTGCGGCGCGTGTCCGGGGGCGGGGCCATGTTCATGGAGGCCGGCAACTGCATCACGTACTCCCTGTACCTGCCGCAGACCCTCGTGGACGGAATGAGCTACGCGGAGTCCTACCCGTTCCTGGACGCGTGGGTCATGCAGGGCTTCGCGGAGCTGGGCGTTGAGGCGTTCTACGTGCCGCTCAACGACATCGCCACCCCGCAGGGCAAGATCGGCGGGGCCGCGCAGAAGCGGTTCGCGAACGGCGGGATGGTCCACCACGTGACCATGAGCTACGACATCGACGCCGAGAAGATGACCGAGGTGCTGCGGATCGGCAAGGAGAAGATCTCGGACAAGGGGATCCGCTCGGCCAAGAAGCGGGTGGATCCGCTGCGGCGCCAGACGGGCATGGCCCGGGAGGACGTCATGGCCGCGCTGACGAGGACGTTCACGGACCGCTACGGGGCCCGGCTTGGTAAGGTCACGGACAGCGAGCTCGCTGCGGCCAGGGACCTGGTGGAGCACAAGTTCGGAACGGACGAGTGGACCCACCGCGTGCCCTAGGTACCATGTGCGAAAGCAATCAGCGGTTCGCCGACTCCGTCCCACGCCCGGGTGCGCACCGGTGGACCCGGGCACACGGCGGAGTCGCCGTGCGGCCGCGGCCGCGCTGTCCGTCATCCCCCCAGCCCCGGAGTGCCACGTGTCCATGGACCAGAACGAGTTCGACCGCGAGTACGAGGCAGAGCAGCCCAGACCCCGGAGGAAGAAGCTCACCGGGCGCAACATCATCCTGGTCCTGCTCTCGCTCCTGGTGGTCGTGGCTGTGGTGGCAGGGGTGTTCGTGTGGAACATCGGCCGCAACTTCGACAACGGCGCCCAGAACCTGCAGAACGCGTTCCCGGAAGAGGCCGGGCGCCCCGCCAAGGGCTCGGCGGAGGACAGTGGCACCACCGTCCTGCTGCTGGGTTCCGACAAGCGCCCCGATGGTGTGGACCCGGGAGTCACGGGCTCCCGCGCGGACTCCGTCATGCTGCTGCACATCCCCGCAGACGGAGGGCAGATGTACGTGATGTCCATCATGCGCGACACCTGGGTCAACATTCCCGGGGTGGGTGAGGCCAAGATCAACGCGGCCCTGGACCAGGGCGGGATGCCCACCATGGTGAGCACCATCGAGGAGAACTTCGACACCCGCGTGGACGAGGTGGCCCTGGTGGACTTCGCCGGCTTCGAGGGGCTCACCAACGCCCTCGGCGGGGTCACGGTGGACGTTCCCGTGGCCTTCACCACCCGTGAGGGCAAGCACTACGAGGCCGGGCCCCAGAAGATGGACGGGGAGCAGGCCCTCACGTTCGTGCGCGAGCGCTACGCGTTCCAGGACGGGGACTACCAGCGGGTGCGCAACCAGCGGGCGTACCTCGAGGGTTTGATCGACGAACTGGTCAGCGCGGGCACCCTGACCAACCCGGTGAAGCTCAACGAGGTGGTCAAGACCATCTCCCCGTACCTCACGGTCAGTGACGGCCTCACCGCCGGGTGGATCGCCCAGCAGGCCCCGAAGCTCGTGGGCCTGGGCAGCAGCGACATCCACATGTTCACCGTGCCCAACAAGGGCGTGGGGACCTCCGCGGACGGGCAGTCCATCATCGTGGCGGACGAGGCGGCCATGAAGGAGATCGGCAAGGCCATCTCCGACGGCACCCTGGACCAGTACGCGAAGAAGGCCGCCCGGCAGAATTAGGTGTATGAGGTCATGATGTTGGCCACTCGGGTGCGGACCTCGGTGGCCGGGGGCTGATCAGAACACGCGGTCTGGGGCCGATGATAGTTGTCGTGGTTCACCCGGACCCCGATCGCGTTCCGGTGGGCGTGCTCACTGTCATAGACTCGGGCGATTCGCGTCTCCCGCTGGTCGGGGTGAAGCGCCCTGGGTTGCGTTCCGTGGTCATGACGCAACGGGTGGAGCAGAGCCCCCAAGCGCAGGTGGGTGCAGGCCTGCTCGGGTGGCGCGTTACCTGGGCCCCGTGGCGCGGTCAGTAGCGCGACACCGCCACGCTCCCGTTTGTGGGACTGGGGAGCTGCGGAAGAGAGGTCGGTCGGGAGCGCATCCTCCTGCCCGACCTCGTCATCCTCAGCTCGCCACGGAAACCGGGGGTACGTGGGGGCTGCCGCCGCGGTCGACCCGGTCACATGGGGCGTCGGCCGAGGGCCAGGTAGCGCCAGCCCGCTCCCATCCACTCCTCGGGGTCGAGGACATTTCGACCGTCGATGATGGTTCGACGCGCCACCAGCTCAGCGGTCCGCACCGGATCTAGGTCGCGGAACTGCTGCCACTCCGTCAGCAGCAGGATCACCTCCGCCCCGGTCACAGCTTCCTCGGCCGAGTCCACGTACTCCAACCGTGGGTATCGTTTCGCGGCGTTCGCATTGCCTTGCGGATCATGCAATCGGACGTCGGCACCCATGGAGTGAAGTCGCGCAGCGATGTCGAGAGCCGGAGAGTCCCGGACGTCGTCCGACTCCGGCTTGAACGTGGCACCCAGCACCCCCACACGCGAGCCGCTCAAAGAGCCGCCGCACTCGTTCATCGTCAGCTGAACCGTGTACTCGCGCCGGCGGCTGTTGATGTCGTCCACCTCCGCGAGAAAGCGCAGGGACTGGTCAAGACCGAGTTCTGCGGACCTTGCCCGCAGGGCGCGAATGTCCTTGGGGAGGCAACCGCCGCCGAAACCGACGCCCGCGTTAAGGAACTTGCGACCGATGCGGTCGTCCATGCCGATCGCGTCTGCCAGCGTTCGAATGTCACCCCCCACCGCCTCGGTGATCTCGGAGAGCGCGTTGATGAAGCTGATCTTGGTGGCCAAGAAGCTGTTGGCGGCCACCTTCACCAGTTCGGCCGTCTGGTAGTCGGTCACAATGAGCGGCGTGCGCGCCACAAGTTGCTGGGCGTAGACCTCCCGCATCACCGCTTCGGCCTCCCGCGCGGCAATTGTCGGGTGTCCCGTGTCGTCGTGCTCAAGTCCCAGCACCATGCGATCCGGGCGAAGGGTGTCATCCACCGCATGACCCTCCCGCAGAAATTCGGGGTTCCAGACCAGATCCACGGCCACGCCCTCACGGGCGGAGGAGCGCGCCAGATGCTGCAGCCGCTGCGCCGACCCCACTGGCACAGTGGACTTTCCCGCGATGACGCAATCATGGGTGGCGGCGAGGGATATCTGTTCCACTGCCGAGTCCACGTAGCTCATGTCTGCAGCATTGCCGTTGTGCTGCTGCGGTGTGCCGACACCGATGAAATGGACGTCCCCGAAACGACCGGCCTCCTCATAGGATGTCGTGAACCGGACGGCCCCGCTGGCGACGTGTTTGCGCAACAGCTCGGGCAGACCGGGTTCGTGGAACGGGACGTGGCCGGAGGCGAGAAGATCTATCTTCGCCTGGTCCACGTCCACGCCGAGCACCTCGTGGCCGAGTTCGGCCATGGCGACCGCGTGGGTGGCCCCGAGATAGCCGGTGCCGATCACCGTCATGCGCATTGTGGGGGAATCCTTCCGTCGAGATGAGCAGCCTGGGCAACCAGAACTGGATATTGGCGCTTGTGCCGCACCCACGGCGCCGCCCCAGGAGCCTGATGCCTAGAGGGCGGGGCGCGGGCTTGTCGTCACGGTACTCGCGTCCCTCAGGATACGCGCTCGGGGCGTCTCGCCGCCGTTGCCGTGGCGCCGAGCGGGAGTCGTCGAGCCCACGCCGCGTCCGTCGCTCCTCGTCGAAAGAGGTACCCGCAACCTCCTGTCTCGGCCGGAAGGAGGAGCAAGCTACTGGGCGGTCCTGTCCCCCTTAGAGACCACAGAAGTACTTGTCAGTAGTCATAATGCCCGGTGGATAGGTGGCCTACACTATGTGCATATGAATGCAGGTTGACCGTTGCATAAACGCCCGGGAATCACGGTGCCGCCCTCGGGAATTCCCCGACATTCTGCGCTACACATGAGGTGGCGCATCATTGAATACGATTTTCGGGGCAGTTCGAGGAGAGCACTGTGGCAGCACGTTCCGCAGCGACACCCACCGGCAGAGCCCGCATCCCGGTGCTGGCCACCTACACGGACGAGCGGGGACTCCAGCTCCCCCTGCCGCAGGCACAGATGCGGGAGAGCTTCACCGGTCTGCAACTGCTCGCCGGTCACATCCTCGGCACTGCGGACAACGTTCTGGAAGAGTACGAGCAGGACTTCACCATCATGCAGTTGGGGCCGTCCGCGTTCGAGATCGAGATCCGTGCCATCAAGCGGCGCCAGAACAGGCTGCGTGGCCGGGCGGCGGTCAAGAACCAGCTGCTGGCTGTGGGCATCCTGGACTCCTTCACGGAAGTCCTGATCGGGCTCGGAGAGGTGGGCTGCTTCCTGGCCAACCACCCCGACGCCGAGGTGCGGTTCGTGGACGGTGCCTACGGTCCGTACTACGAGGTCGTGCAGGGTGGCACCGCCGTCCTGGCCCTGGAGGCGCAGCTGATGGAGCTGCTGCTCTCCCCGGAGGGGGTGGAGATCCTTCGAGTGCTCGTGGCCAACCAGAAGCAACCGGGCGTGGCCTACTGCACGCTCACCAAGCAGGTACCCGGAGTGCAGCACATGCGGCGCACCGTGATCCCGACCAGCAGGCCCCTGCGGGACTTCGCGGACGGCGCTCAGCTGCCCCTGGACCTGAGGTCGCTGGAACAGGCCCGCGCCCGGGTGGATGAGTCCCGTTCTGCGCAGTGGTCCAGCAAGCCTCGGCCCAGCAACTCGTTCACGGTGTGGGAGCAGCTCTGACCCGGTGGGTGCACTGGCGGCCGTCTGCCGGGACCGCGCTCAGCGGACCGTGCGCTTCTGACGGTTCCCGCGCAGGATCCGCGCCACGCTGCGCACCCGGTCCACATTGGAGGACACTGCCAGGTAGCCACTGAGCACCCCCACCGTGGACATGCCCCCCACGATCAGCGGCGTGTGGTACTTCTTCCACCGATCGGGGTCCGAGGCGATGATGTGCGCCGTGCCGTTGATCGTCGCGGCGATCACCCCGCCGGCCACCACGTGGTGGCCGATCTTCGCGCCGGACTTCACGAGCGGGTCGAGTTCGTCCGTGCGCAGGTGCACGTCGAAGCCGCCGCGCTCGAGCACCACGATGAGCCGCCGCACGTACTCGGGCACGTCCACGCCCATCTGCACCGCGTCCTCCACGGTGGAGCGCAGGCGGTTCAGCAGCATCTCGGGGGAGAGCCGGTGGATGATGAACCGTTCCGCGTACGGCTGCACCGAGGAGACCAGGTCAAACTTCGGGTCCAGGCCCGTGCCCATGGACTCCGCGGTGACGAGCATCCGCAGCAGCAGGGCGGACTGGCGGGGCAGCTGCAGCTTGTGGTGGCGCAGCACGGAGATCAGGTCCGCCATGAGGGCGCCCACTCGCACCTCTTCCAGGGGCTTGTTGGCGTAGCGGCGCATCATGACCGCCACGTCCTTCTCGATCTCACGCTTGGAGACGTCGTGCTGCCCGCTGTCCGTGAGGCCCAGCAGCCCGGTGGCCGCCCGCCTCGGGTTGTTCTGCACCACGCCCAGCAGCAGTGTGATCAGGTGGTCCCGGAAATCCTCGGTGAGGTTGCCCACCATGCCGAAGTCGATGATCGCGATCCGGCCGTCCGGCTCCACGAACAGGTTCCCGGGGTGCGGGTCCGCGTGGAAGAACCCGTCCTCGAACACCATCTTGCAGATGGCGTCCGTGGCCTCCCTGGCCAGCAGGTGGCGGTTGATCCCCTCCGCCTCGAGCGCGGGATAGTCGTTGATCTTGACACCGAACATCCGCTCCATGGTGAGCACCCGGGAGGTGGTGGCCTCCCAGTAGATCTGCGGGATGTGGATCTGCGGGTGGCCCGTGAAGTTCTCTGCCATGCGCTGCGAGTTCCGGGCCTCCTGCAGGAAGTCCAGCTCGTCCCGCAGGGAGGTGCTGAACTCCTCCACCACGCCCTCGAGGTCGTAGTCCTGGGCGGCCACCCAGTACCGGGAGACCCACTTGGCCATGTCCTGCAGGATCTCCAGGTCCCGGTTCACCTCGTCCGTGACTCCCGGGCGGCGCACCTTGACGATCACCTGGTGGCCCTGGAAGGTGGCGGCGTGCGCCTGGCCGATGGAGCCGGTGGCCACGGGGTCCGGGTCCATGTGCGTGAGGATCTCCTCCGCCTGGGAGTCCGGCTCCGCCTCGATCATCGCGCGGATCTGCTCCACGGGAATGGGCGGGGTGTGGTCCTGGAGCTTGAGCAGCTCCTCGGAGTAGCCCGGCGGCAGCAGGTCGGGGCGGGTGGAGGCCAGCTGGCCGAGCTTGACGAACGTGGGCCCCAGTTCCTCCAGGGCCATCCGCAGGTGCTCCGGCTGGGAGTGGATGGTCTGCGGGTCGATGAGCTTCACCCGCGCCAGCGGAGCCCGCCACTGCGGCTTCAGCCCACCCAGGGCGAATCCGAAGCCGTGCTTGGTGAGGACCTCGATGATCTGCAGGAACCGTTCGCGGCGGGAAATCATACGGGTGCAAGAACCCCTTACAGCGTTCTGTGGAGGTACATGGCCATGAATCCGGTGGCCACGGCCACGATCAGGACGAGCGTGGTGACCAATGGTTCCACACCCAGCATGATGATTCCCAGGAGCACCAGGACCACGGTGAGCACCAGCAGCGCGGTCACCACGGGCCGCAGCCCGCTCACCAGGCGCGACACCGCCCCGCCGGGGGCCGGGGCACCGCTCTGCACCTCTCCGGTGCGCTCCGGAACGGGGGCCGCCCCGGTGGGCGAGCCGCCACCGCGGACGGGGGCGGCATCGTCGAGCGCGGTGGCGGTCGCCGCCCGCGGCGCCTCGGTGCGCCCGGCGTCACCGCGCAGCCGTGCGGCGAATCCGCGGGCGGCCGCGGAGCTGGAGCCGGAGGCGGAGGCGGGGGTCTCGGGGTGCGCTGCGGAGAACCCACGGCGCCACTTCCTGGCGTTGCGCCCGCGGTCGGACTCCACGGCCACGTAGGCCGGGGGCACCTCGAACTCCTCGGCGTCCGGGAGCAGCTCGGGGACGTCGTTCGGCAGCTCCGTGAACCACTGCGCGGGGACCTCGGCGGCACGCGCGGCCTGCAGGGTCATGGAGACCTCGAAGGACGAGCCGCGGATGGTGCCCCACACCGCGGTGAGGAGATCGTGCTCGAAGGCGTGGTTGATGATCGGGATGAACTGCTGGGACATCTGCGTGGAGAGCCGCCCCACCTGCTTGCGCTCGTACAGCACGTCCACGGTGTCCACGGTGACGCCGTGGGAGTTGCGCACCTTGTTGACCTCGAGGGTGAGGATCACCCGGCCCTCCCCGGACGCGGGGACGATCGAGTGCAGGTACTCGGCGAAGTCCTGCTCGTCCAGCACCTTGATGGAGGAGCCCTGGGGCAGCACGGCGGCCTGCGCGGGCGCCGTGTTGAGGGGGAACAGCAGGTCCGGGGGAGCGATGTCGATGACCGCCCGGGCGGCCACCTCCGCCTGGCCGTCCTGGCGCAGCAGCTCGGCCTCCAGGTGCAGCGGAACCACGGGCTTGTAGCCCGAGGCGATCACGCGCGCGAGCGGGTGCCAGTACCGGTGCGCGTCCTCGGAGGGCAGGTGCGCCACCTTGTTCTCTCCCACGCGCACGGAGACGGTGCGGGGGTCGAAGGGGTTGTCCGGTTCGGGGACGAGCGTCGCCATCCCGTCCCAGCTCTGCGCACGACCCGCGGAGAGACCACCGAACACCCGCATGATCTCGGCGTCGTAGAAGTTCTCGGTGACGACGTCCAAGGACCCCCGGTCGTTGAGCGCGTAATCGGTCATGTTCTCCCTCGCTGTCACGCTGGCGGGTGCTCCGCCGCAGCATCGCCTCTCATGCTATCCGTTGATCCGTGTGCATCGACGTTCATCCGGTGTGTGGACACCGGGCGCGCGGAGCTCACCGGGACAGGCACATCACCTGCAGCCGCACGGCCCGCTCGGCGTCGTCCCCGAGCTCCGTGACGATGCGCCGCAGGGCTGCGGGGGCGTCCGCGTTCTGCCCGAGCCAGTCCCGGGTGGCGCGCACCACGGGGTGCTCCGCGGCCGCGGCAGCAGGGTCCGACGACGCCGCCTGCGCGTCCACCGCGCGCGGGTACAGTCCGCGGACCATGCGGGTGGCGATCTCCATCGAGTGCCCGGCCCACCACCCCGAGAGGTGCTCGAAGTACGAGTCCTCGTAGCGGTGCAGCACCGCGGGGGCCGCGAGCTGGAACCCGGAGACCGTGGCACTGAGCTCGTCGTTGGAGAGCGTGCCGGAGACGATCCGCTCCCACGCCTGCTCCTTGGAACGGTCCGAGCGCATGGCGGCCGCCGCCTCCAGGTAGCCCAGGTGACCGTCACGGGTGGGGTCCTGCGCGTGCTCGCGCTCCAGCGCGGACACGGTGCTGTGGCCGGTGGCGGTCACGGCGGTGAGCATGGTCCAGCGCAGCTGCGGGGTGAGCTGCAGCCCAGGCACCGACTGCGCTCCACCGAGCCACTCCTGGATGGGGCGCGCGTACTTGCCGTCCCGGGCGGCCTCGCGGGCAAAGGCCCGGGCGAGAATCAGCTGGGCGTCGGAACCGGGTTCCGCCGCCAGCATGGAGGCGCCGAGGGCGTCCAGCAGCGTGCGCCGCACGGTGGTCCGGTACGTGACCGGGACGTACTGGCCCAGCGCCTGACGGGCGTGGTCCAGCACGGTGGTGAGGATGGCGGCGTGGGTCTCCGCGGTGCAGCGGCGGGCCACCATGAGCACGTACTCGCGGGGGCACAGCCGCCCGTCCCGCACCGCGGCCCACAGCTGCGAGTGGGCGACGGCGCGGGCCAGCGGGTCCGCAATGTCTCCCACGATCTCCACGAGCCCAGCCAGGGACCGTGGGTCCGGGTGGGCCAGGCAGTAGGTGAGGTCGGTGTCGTTGAGCAGCAGCACCGCTCCGGCGCCCTCGGAGGGCTCCGAGGTGTCCGAACCGTCGGGGCCCTCACCGGAGGACGCGCCCACCCCACGGGTGCCACCGGGCCCGGACCTCGGCGCCAGGCCCGCCAGCTCCGTGGTTCCGGGCTCCGCCGGGACGCGGACCTCCACACGCGCGGTCTTCACCACGGCCTCCCCGCCGAGTTCCCGGGCATAGCTGCCCGCGGTCAGCACGTGGGGGCGCAGGGGAGAGGCGTCCTGGGTGAGGGACGCGCGGACGGGCTGCGCGGCGTCGTCGTCCGGCGCGGTGACGGCCAGGACCGGGACGCCCGTGGTGCGCAGCCACAGGTCCGCCCAGGCACGGACGTCGTGGTCGCACGCCTCGTCCAGCACGCCCAGGAAGTCGTCCAGGTCCGTGTTGCCGAACGCGAAGCGGCGGAAGTAGGCGCGGCACGCGTCCATGAAGGCGTCCTCCCCCACGAACGCGACCAGCTGCTTGAGCACCGAGGCGCCCTTGGCGTAGGTGATGCCGTCGAAGTTCTGGCGCGCGGCCTCGAGGTCCACGATGTCCGCGACGACCGGGTGGGTGGTGGGCAGCTGGTCCTGCCGGTACGCCCACTCCTTGCGGGCCAGGGCGAACGTGACCCAGGCATCGGTGTACTGCGTGGCGTGGACGCACGCGTACGCGCCCATGAACTCCGCGAAGGACTCCTTGAGCCAGAGGTCGTCCCACCAACGCATGGTCACCAGGTCCCCGAACCACATGTGGGACATCTCGTGCATGAGGGTGTTGGCACGCCCCGCCAGCTGAGCCCGCGTGGCGCCGGAGGGGAAGAGATAGTCCTCCGTGAACGTGACCATTCCCGGGTTCTCCATGGCCCCCAGGTTGTACTCCGGCACGAACGCCTGCTCGTACTTGCCCCACGGGTAGGCCACCCCGAACAGCTGCGGGAAGAAGTCCAGGCCCTGCTTGGTGAGGGCGAACAGCTCCTCGGCGTCCATGTGCTCCGCGAGCGCCCGGCGGCAGTACAGCGCCAGGGGAACGGTCAGGGCCTCACCCTGGGAACCCGTGCCGGACCACTCGTCCGTGACGCGCGTGTAGGGCCCGGCCAGGATGGTGGTGATGTAGCTGGAGATCCGCTGCGTGGGGGCGAACTCGTGGGTCACCGAACCCGGGACGTCGCACGAATCCGTGGCCTCCGAGCTCAGCAGCTCCCCGTTGGACGCCGCGAGCCACGGCGCGGGGGTGATCACCGTGAATCGGTACACCGCCTTGAGGTCCGGCTGCTCGAAGACCGCGAACACGCGGCGGCAGTCCGCGGGTTCGTACTGGGTGTAGATGTACACCTCCCCGTCCTGCGGGTCGATGTAGCGGTGCAGTCCCTCACCCGAGCGGGAGTACAGCGCGCGGCCCACCACGCGCAGCTCGTTGGCCTGGCCCAGCTCCGGGAGCCGGATCCGGGAGCCCTCCACGACGTCGTCCACGTCCAGGACCTCGCCGTTGAGCTCCACGCTGGAGACGGACTCGTGGATGAAGTCGATGAACGTCTCCGCGCCCTCCTCGGCGGTGAACCGCACCGTCACCTCGGAGCCGAAGGTGGTGTTCGCGGGATCCTCCGCCCCGGACAGGTCCACCGTGACCCGGTAGTCCTCCACACGGATCTGCTCCGCGCGTGTGGCTGCTTCTTCTCTCGTCAGGCTGGCTCCCATGCCCCCAGTGTAGGCACGGGCGCGGTGTCGCCGGTCACACGGCGACACCGCCCCTCCGTGCGTCTACTTCTCGAAGCGGTAGTTCTTCGGGGCGATCGTGAGACCGGAGTCCGTGACCGTGAGCCCGCGGGCAAGGTCCTGCTCCCGGTCCAGACCCACGGTGAACCCCGGGGGGACCACCACGTTCTTGTCCAGGATGCAACGGTGCACGGTCGCCCCCGCGCCGATCTGCACGTTCTGCATGAGCACGGACTCCGTCACGCGGGCGTCGTGCTCCACCTTGACCTTGGGGGAGAGCACCGAGGAGCCCACGTGCCCACCCGTGATGAGGACACCGGGGGAGACGATGGAGTCGAAGGCCACGCCGGCCTGCCCGTTGGGCCCGCGCACGGTCCTGGCCGGCGGGGCCATGATCTGGTGGGTGTAGATGGGCCAGTCGTAGTTGTAGAGGTTGAACACGGGCAACGGACGGATCAGGTCCATGTGGGAGTCGTAGTAGGAGTCCAGGGTGCCCACGTCCCGCCAGTACTGCCGGTCCCGCTCGGTGGAGCCCGGGACGTCGTTGTGCGTGAAGTCGTACACCACGGCCTCACCGCGCTGCGCGAAGTAGGGCATGATGTCCCCGCCCATGTCGTGCTGGGTGTCCGCCTTCTCGTTGTCCGTGCGCAGGGCCTCCACCAGGGCGTCCCGGTCGAACACGTAGTTGCCCATGGACGCCAGGAACGAGTCGGGGTCGTCCGGCAGGGGAGCGGTGGTGTCCGGCTTCTCCACGAAGCGCGTGATCCGGGTGGGGTCCTGCGGGTCCGTCTCGATCACACCGAAGGACTTCACGGTGGCCATCGGCTGACGCACCCCGGCCACCGTGGCCTTGGCGCCGGAGGCGATGTGCCGCTCCACCATGTCCGCGAAGTCCATCCGGTACACATGGTCCGCACCCACAACCACCACGATGTCCGGATCGGCGTCGTCGATCAGGTTCATGGACTGGTAGATGGCGTTGGCCGAACCCAGGAACCAGTCCTTGCCGCGGCGCTGCTGCGCGGGCACGGAGGTCACGTAGTTGCCCAGCTGGGTGGACAGCCGCCACGTCTCGGACAGGTGGCGGTCCAGCGAGTGGGACTTGTACTGGGTGAGCACCACGATCTGCAGATAACCGGAGTTCACCAGGTTGGACAGCGCGAAGTCGATCAGGCGGTAGCCGCCCGCGAACGGCACGGCAGGCTTGGCACGGTCCTCGGTGAGCGGCATGAGGCGCTTGCCCTCGCCGCCGGCCAACACGATGGCGAGGACCTTCTTCTGGCGTGACATGGGTGGCTCTCCACTTCTCGGGGCGTCCGACCCCGCGGGCCGCGGTGCGGCGTCGACGGTGACTGGTCTCACCCGTCATTGTCCCCCACAGGCCCGGGCCGCACGCAATATCTCCCCACGTTGCGCCGGAAGTCTCCCCGCCGCACCACACCACCGTGCCGCTCGCCCTCCCCACCCCACGACGCCGCCGCCCCACCGCCACGCCCCCCTCCACGAGCGCCCGGGCCCGGCCCGGGCGCTCGCAGGCCTGGGGCACCGCCGCCGGGTGCAGTACGCTCGCCCTGTGCGAGTAGACATCCTGAGCAAAGAGTTCCCGCCCGCCATCTACGGGGGAGCGGGGGTGCACGTGGCCGAGCTGTCCCGCGTGCTGGCACCGCTCGTTGACCTCAACGTCCGCTGCTTCGGCGAGCCCCGGGATCCGGACTTCCACGGCGCCCGCGTGACGGCCTATCCCGTGCCCGCGGAGCTGGGCGATGCCAACGCCGCGATCCAGACCCTCGGCGTGGACCTCAGCATGGTCCAGGACGTCGCGGGTGCGGACCTGGTGCACTCCCACACGTGGTACGCCAACATGGGCGGGCACCTGTCCTCTCTCATGTACGACATCCCCCATGTGCTCTCCGCCCACTCCCTCGAGCCGCTGCGGCCGTGGAAGTCGGAGCAGCTCGGCGGCGGCTACCGCGTCTCCTCCTTCTCCGAACAGACCTCCTACGAGGCCGCCGCCGCGATCATCGCCGTGTCGGAAGGGATGCACCAGGACATCCTGCGCTCCTATCCCGCAGTGGACCCCGAGCGGGTGCGCACCGTGCACAACGGCATCGACGTCTCCCAGTGGAACCGCGACGAGGGCACGGACGTGCTGGACGAGTACGGCATCGACCCCGCGCGCCCCTCCGTGGTCTTCGTGGGCCGCGTGACCCGGCAGAAAGGTGTGCCCTACCTGCTGCGCGCCGCCCTGCAGCTGCCGCCGGAGGTCCAGCTCGTGCTGTGCGTCGGCGCCGCGGACACCCCGGAGCTCGCCGCGGAGGTCAACGGCCTCATCGACCAGCTCAGGAGCGAGCGGGATGGCGTGGTGCTCATCGAGAGGATGCTGCCCCGCCGGGAGGTCATCCAGATCCTCTCCCACGCCACCGCGTTCGCCTGCCCCTCCGTCTACGAGCCGCTGGGCATCGTGAACCTGGAGGCCATGGCGTGCGGAGCGGCCGTCGTCGCATCCGCCACCGGAGGGATCCCCGAGGTCGTGGTGGACGGTGAGACAGGGCGCCTCGTTCCCATCGCGCAGGTCTCCGACGGCACGGGAACCCCCCTGGACCCCCAGGCGTTCGTGGACGACTTCGCCGCCGCGCTCACCGAGGTGGTCTCCGATCCCGAGCGCGCCCGCAGCATGGGAGAAGCCGGCCGGCACCGCGCGGAGGAGCACTTCTCGTGGGAGTCCATTGCGCAGCAGACGCTGGAGGTCTACCGCTCCGTGCTGTGAGACCACGAACCCTGACTCGGGTGAACAGGTCCCTGGAACCGCCTGGTTCCAGGGACCTGTTCTCGTCATGCGCCCCGCTCGTGCCGCACCGGAGGAGGCGGCGCGGGCAGGAGCTCAGCGCGGGGCGCTCTCCGGTTGCCGCGGGCCGATCTCCGCGAGGATCCCCTCCAGCAGGCCCTCCACCGCGGCCAAGTAGCGTCCGTGGGTCTCTTCCGCGTCGGGGGAGAGACTCACCTGCACCATGTAGCCCTGGACCAGCCCGATGAAGGCGGGACAGAGCCGCTCGGCCGCCCGAGCGGCGTCGTCCTCAGGCAGCCCCCGTTCCTCGGCCAGCCACGCGGCGAGGTAGCGACGCAGGTGGGACGCGGCTTCCGCCAGGATGCCGCGGGCCGAGGTCTGCAGCTCCGGACGGCGCACCGCCTCGCCCCACACCTGCACCGGTAGGCCCGGAAACGTCCCGCGCTCCGGAATGTCTTCCACCACCAGCGCCAGGGCGCGTGCCGGATGGGGGAGCGGGCGCCGGGAGTGCAGCGCACCCAGCGTCCCGAGCCGGTCCCGCATGACACCGCGGCTGGCATCCAGGAAGAGCTCGTCCTTGCTCCTGTAGTAGACGTACACGGCGCCGGCGGAGAGCCCCGACTCCGCAATGATGTCCGCCATGGACACCGCGGAGAACCCTTTGCGTCCGATGCACGCCAGGGCGGCCTCCTGGATCCGGCGCCGCATCTGCTCCCTGTGCTCTTCAGTGACCTTGGGCACATCAACCTCCAAAACGAATGACCGTTCTTGACAGGGTACCGGACGAGGTCCACACTTTCCAAGAACATTCATTCTTTGTGAGAGGAGACGCGCATGTCTCACGTGAGGACCCCAGAACCCCGGCAGCGCCCGGACTGGCTCAAGAGCATCAAGGCCGCGCTCATCGCCACGGCAGTGGTGTCGATCGTCCTGCTGGCGTTCGCCTGGCCCACGGCCACCTCCAGGACGGAAAATCTGCCGGTCGCGGTGGTGGGGACCCAGGACCAGATCGACGCCGTCACGGAGAAGATGCCCGACAACCTGCTGGACCTGCACCCGGTGGCCGATCGCGAGGACGTGCTCAACGGCATCAGGACGCGCGAGGTGTACGGCGGCATCGTCCTCGGATCCCAGCCCGAGATCCTCACGGCCAGCGCGGCCAGCCCCGTGGCGTCGCAGATGCTGACCACGGTGGGGACGACCATGCAGCGCGGCATCGACCAGAAGGTCATCGAGGGCACCACGCAGGCGCTCGAGAAGATCAAGGGCGCACTGGCCAAGGGCCCGGCCGGCATGGCGGGGCTGGCGCAGCAGGGTTCGCAGCAGCAGGCTGGAACACCGCCCACCGTGAAGACCACGGACGTGGTGCCACTGTCCGAGGACGATCCGCGGGGGAGCGGGCTGGCCATAGCGGGACTGCCCCTGACCATGGGGGGAATGATCGGCGGCATCCTCATCTCCACCCTGGTGACCGGCGTGCGCAAGCACCTGCTGGCGCTCGGTCTCTACGGTGTGCTCGGCGGCTTCGTCCTGGCGGCCATCCTGCAGGGGCTGTTCGGCATCCTGCAGGCCAACTTCTTCGCCAACTGGGCGGCCATCGGACTGGGCATCGCGGCCACGGCGTCCGTGATCGTGGGCCTGAGCTCACTGATCGGGCGCGCCGGCCTGGCCGTGGGAGCCGTCCTGACCATGTTCATCGGCAACCCGATCTCGGCCCTGACCTCACCCAAGGAGTTCATCCTGCCGCCGTTCGGGGAGATCGGGCAGTGGCTCGTGCCGGGTCTGTCCGGAATGGTGCTGCGTGACCTCTCGTACTTCCCGGAGGCCAACATCGCCGCGCAGATCTGGGCGCTGATCGGGTGGCTCGCCCTGGGCGTCGTCCTCACGTTCCTGGGTCACCACCGCAACGAGTCCTCGCTCACCGGCAAGCCGGAGGCCCCGAGGCAGGCCCAGCCCGCGGAGGCCTGACGGATCGAGCGGCGGACCGCGCGCACCCCGCACCGGAGCACCCGGACGGGATGTGCGCGGTCCGCCACCGGAGAAGCTCGTCCCGGAGCCGGAGCGCACCGCCGGGGAGGCACAGGAGCCGGCAGCCGGTGAGGTCAGCCCGAGAGCGGGGCAGAAAGGCCTGGCCGCGCGGACCGCCACGGGCTACACGGCCGGGGAGGCGCACACGGGCGGCCCGTAGCGCCTCGCCCCGCATAGTTTACATAATGTACATTATCGGTCACGTGGTTACACGGGGGTGTCAGGATTTGCCACCAACCACCCCTTGTTCTCAAGCGACTTTCAGGGGTCGCGTCCCTGGACGGTCCGTTCCCTGCTCCTGCTCATTCCAGACACGCGAGGTGCTGAAGGTCGCACGGCGGAGGCCTCCCAGGCGGGTACCGTGCGACGGTTCGCTTCGCAGGTTCGCACCCCGGCCATCCCCTCGTGTCCGGACTGGTACAAAACCTGGTTCAGACCCGATGCGGGGCCGCAGCTCCGCCGGGAACCGACCACCCGCGGACCGTGGCATCTTGCACCCCCTTCCTCCAGGCCCACCATCCAAGCCGGCCAGACGTTCTCAACAACGCATACCGACTCGAGATTTTTACCTTGACTTTAAAGTCAGAGTTCATGTAGAGGGCGCGATAAAGTAGCCCCATGACCTCTGCATCCGAGCCGTCCACGCATCCCGAACCCACTCCCGTTGCTCCCCCCGCATCGCGCGCGGTTGACCCCGTCTCCCCCGAGCGTCGTGCGGCCCGCATCTCAGCGTCCCGCTGGCCCATCTTCCTCGTCGTGGACCTCGTGCTGGTGGTGGTCTTCGCCGCGATCGGTCGCGCGAGCCACGGGGAAGACGTGGCTGGCATGCTGCTCACGGCGTGGCCGTTCATGGTGGGCGCGCTCGTGGGTTCGCTCGCGTGCCGCGGGGCGAACCGTCCCGCAGCGGTGATCCCCACGGGCGTCTCGGTGTGGCTGTGCGCAGTGGTGGGCGGCATGGTGCTGCGAACGTTCACCGGGCAGGGCACCGCACTGGCGTTCGTCGTGGTGAGCATCGTGGTCCTGGGGGTCCTCCTGGTCGGATACCGGCTCGTCCTCGCGGCAGTGCTGCACTCCCGAGGCCGCTGAGCCGGAATTCCCCCGACCTCCCCGTCGCGAGCAACGCGCACTTGTTGCCCAGGCACACCGTCGGATCACCGGCGACCCGGAATTGCCCAGAAGCTCCCCACACGGCAGCCCTCCCCCGTGCTGTTCGACCGCCACCCCGGGCCCACCGGGCGCTGACCAGCCGCCCACATCTTCCCCGGCTGTCACCGCTACTCTGGGACGACACCGTGGAAAGGAATGCCATGTTCACCGCCATCGTCCTCATCAGAACCTCCTCCGACCGGATTCCCGAGGTTGCGCAGCAGGTCTCCGACATCCGCGGTGTGTCCGAGGTCTACTCGGTCACGGGCGAGTGGGACCTCATCGCCCTGGTGCGCGTGGAGCAGCACGAGCAGCTCGCGGACGTCATTGCGGACGAGCTGTCCAAGGTCCCGGGCGTGGAGTCCACGAGCACCAACATCGCCTTCCGCACCTACAGCACCCACGATCTCGACGCGGCGTTCTCCCTCGGCATCGACGACTGAGGGATTCGCACCAGCCCGAACAGCACGCCGCCGCTCCCCCGGCAACGGGGCGAGCGGCGTCGTCGTCCAGTGCAGCCGGGCTCCGCATCGTGTCGGGGGCGTGAGGGTGGAGCAGCGCTGAACCGTGGGCCCGAACGGTGCCGGCGCCCCGGGTCAGGCGGCCGAGAAGGCGATCCAGCGGTCGAGCGCCCCGCGCGCGGCCCCCGAGTCCACGGCGTCGGCGGCGCGAGTAACGGCCGCCTCGAACCGCTCCGCGAACGGCTGGTCGGAGGCCTCCGCAACCGCCACGAGACCCGCGGCGGCGTTGAGCAGCACGGCGTTGCGCACGTGACCGCGGGCGCCGTCGAGGACGTCGCGCACCACGCCCGCGTTGTGGGCGGCGTCGCCACCGCGCAGGTCGGCAATGCTCGCGCGCGGCATGTCGAACTCCAGCGGTTCGACCGTGTGCTCCGTGATCGCACCGTCGCGGACCTCCCACACGGCCGACGGCGCCGTGACCGTCAGCTCGTCGAGCCCGTCTCCCCCGCGGAAGACGAGTGCACGGTCCCCCCGGTTCTGGAACACGCCGGCCATGAGCGGCGCCAAGGCGGCGTCGGCCACGCCGATCGCGGAGGCGGACACGCGTGCCGGGTTGGTGATGGGGCCCAGGAAGTTGAATGCCGTGGGTACTCCCAGGGCCTTGCGCGCGGCGGCGGCGAAGCGCATGGACGGGTGGAACGTCTGGGCGAACAGGAAGGTGATCCCCACCTCCGTGGCGCAGCGCCGCACCAGGTCCACGGGCATGTCCAGCCGCACGCCCAGGGCCTCCAGGACATCCGCGGAGCCGGACTTGGACGACGACGCCCGGTTGCCGTGCTTGACCACGCGCGCCCCCGCGCCGGCGCAGACCAGGGCAGCCATTGTGGAGATGTTGACGCTCGAGAGACGGTCACCACCGGTGCCCACGATGTCGAGCGCGGGGCCGGGAACGGAGACGGGGCGCGCGTGTGCCACCATGGCGTCCGCCAGTCCATTGAGCTCGGCGACGCTCTCACCCTTGGTCCGCAGGGACATCAGGAAACCGCCGATGACCGCGTCCGGAACCTCACCCGCCATGATGCTGTCCATGGCCCAGTACGCCATGTCCCGTGTGAGGTCCTCCCCCTGCGCGAGGGCGGTGAGGAGATCGGGCCACTGGAACGGTGCTCGGGGGCTGCTGGAAGTACTCACATCCCCGACTCTACCGGGCGACTCGCCCCCCGCACCTGCCCACGGCACGGGTGAGGGGCACCCCGGTACCTCCCCCGTCGCCGACGCCGATGCGGAACGGGGAGGGCGGGCCCGGCGACACGGTGGACCCCGAACGCCCAGGTGGTTGGTCCGCCGAGAGTTTTGGCGACATAATGTCTCTGTGACAACTGCGACTCATACCCCAGCCAAACCGGTGGGCGCGAGCATCACTCGCCCCAACCTCACCTCCGTGGGCACCATCGTGTGGTTGTCCTCCGAGGTGATGTTCTTCGCCGGACTCTTCGCCATGTACTTCACCCTCCGCGCCACCTCTCCCGAGGTCTGGTCGGAGAACACCGAGGTGCTCAACGTGCCCATGGCGACCGTCAACACCCTGGTGCTCGTGCTCAGCTCCGTGACCTGCCAGTTCGGCGTGTTCGCGGCGGAGCGGCTCCAGCCCCGGCGCACCGGGGGTCTCTTCCAGATCACCAAGTGGGGCATGACCGAGTGGTTCGCCCTCACGTTCCTCATGGGTGCCGTGTTCGTGTCCGTCCAGGTCTACGAGTACGCCTCCCTGGTGTCCGAAGGGGTCACCATCGCCGCCAGCGCGTACGGTTCCGCCTTCTACATCACCACGGGCTTCCACGCCCTGCACGTGACCGGCGGCCTCATCGCCTTCCTCTTCATCATCGGCCGTGCCTTCGTCGCCAAGCGATTCGGGCACTACGAGGCCACGTCCGCCATCGTGGTGTCCTACTACTGGCACTTCGTCGACGTCGTCTGGATCGTCCTCTTCATCCTGGTCTACTTCATCAAGTAGTCGGGTCCGGACCATCCGCCCATTCCAGTTCTAGACCCGAGTTAAAGGAACGTTTGACGTGAAGGCACTCTCACAAAAGCGCCGCCATCCCATGGCAGCCCTGGCGCTGTTGGTCATGGCTTTGCTTCTGACCGGTGGACTCTACGCAGTTGCCACAACCACCAACGAAGCCAAGGCCGAGACCACCACCTACTCGGCTCAGGACATCCAGGACGGCGAGAAGCTGTTCCAGTCCAACTGCTCCACGTGCCACGGCATGAAGGCGGAGGGCACCGGGACCGGCCCGTCGCTGATCGGCGTGGGCGCCTCCGCCGTGGACTTCCAGGTGGGCACCGGGCGCATGCCGATGCAGATGCAGGGCCCGCAGGCGCAGGTCAAGCCCCAGCAGTTCAACGAAGAGCAGACCAAGCAGCTCTCCGCCTACGTCGCCTCCCTCGGCGCGGGTCCCTCCGTCCCGGACGAGGAAGACCTCGACATCTCCAAGGGCAACTCTGCGGAAGGCGCCAAGGTGTTCCTGGCGAACTGCGCCATGTGCCACAACGCCGCCGGGCAGGGCGGTGCCCTCACCCGCGGCAAGTTCGCCCCCTCCCTCATGGGCGTGAGCGAAGAGCACATCTACGAGGCCATGCAGACCGGCCCGCAGAACATGCCGGTGTTCAACGACGCGAACATCACCCCCGAGGAGAAGCGGGACGTCATCACGTACCTGAAGACCCTCGACAACAACACCACCGTGGGCGGTTTCAGCCTCGGTTCCCTGGGCCCCGTCTCCGAGGGTCTGTTCATCTGGACCATCGGTCTGGTCGTAGTCATCGGCTTCACGGTCTGGCTGACCTCCCGCTCCGCCTGAGAGCACCGGCTGGCCACTGGCCGGCACCCTAGACACTATTCACACAGCACCAAGAGAAGAATGAGGGACCACATGGGCGACCATCGTGACGGCACTCCCCCCAAGAGCGGGGCGGTTGTCACCTCGGACGGAGCGGACATGGAGCACTTCCCGAACCCGGGACTCCCACCGCACCGACCCCGCGTGACGGACGTCGACCCCAAGGCGGCCAAGCGAGCCGAGCATCAGGTGGTCCTGCTGTTCCTGCTCTCCGTGATCGGCTCCGTGATCTTCTTCGTGGCCTATTTCGGAATCCGCGTGGACGGCCCGCTCTACGACGCCGTGAACACCGAGCCCACCTCGCGGTTGCGGTTGCAGAACCTGCTGCTCGGACTGGGCATAGCCCTCGGCATGTTCGGCATCGGCGTGGGCGTGGTCCACTGGGCCCGCACGCTCATGCCGGACCACGAGATCGTCGAGCAGCGCCACGACATTCGCACCGAGGACGAGCGTTCCGAGGCCCAGGGCATCCTGAACACCATCTACGACGAGTCCGGTGTGAAGCGCCGGCCCCTGCTGCGCAACACGCTCATCGGCGCTGCCGTGCTGATGCCGCTGCCTTTCGTCGGCCTGCTCAAGGACCTCGGCCCCACCGACCTCAAGGTGCTGCGCCACAGCATGTGGGACCAGGGCGTGCGTCTCGTGCGTGACCCCTCCGGCACCCCCATCAAGGCGTCCGACGTCACCCTCGGCTCGGCTTTCCACGTGATTCCCGAGAACCTCACCAGCCTCAGCCACGAGGACGGCTACCTCAACGAGAAGGCCAAGGCCGTGGTTCTGCTGATGCGCCTCGATCCGGACAAGGTCAACGTGTCCGAGGAGCGCAAGGACTGGAACGTGGACGGGATCTTCGCCTACTCCAAGGTCTGCACGCACGTGGGCTGCCCCATCGCACTGTACGAGCAGCACACGCATCACCTGCTGTGCCCGTGCCACCAGTCCACGTTCGACCTCACCAACGAGTGCGAGGTCATCTTCGGCCCGGCTTCCCGGCCCCTGCCGCAGCTGCCCATCTCCGTCGACTCCGACGGTTACCTGGTTGCGCGCAGCGACTTCCACGAGCCCGTGGGCCCCACCTACTCGCAGCGCGGCTTCGCCGTCAACGACATGCAGGATGAGGCTAAGTGATGTCCACATCTAGTGACTTCGAATACCGTCCCACCACCCGCACCGGGCGGATTGCCAACTTCGTGGACACCCGCGTGGGTGGCTCCTCCATCGTCAAGGAGTTCGGCCGCAAGGTCTTTCCGGACCACTGGTCCTTCATGTTCGGCGAGGTGGCGCTGTACAGCTTCGTCATCCTGCTGCTGTCCGGCACCTTCCTGGCACTGTGGTTCGACCCCACCATGACCTCCATGGAGTACCAGGGCAACTACGTGCCCATGCAGGGCGTCGAGATGTCCGGGGCCTACGCCTCCACGCTGAACATCTCCTTTGACATCCGCGGTGGCCTGTTCCTGCGCCAGCTGCACCACTGGTCAGCGCTGCTGTTCGTGATGGCGCTCTCCGTGCACATGCTGCGCGTCTTCTTCACGGGGGCCTTCCGCCGCCCGCGTGAGCTCAACTGGGTGGTGGGCTGCGTGCTCTTCATCCTCGCGATCGTCGCGGGCTTCTCCGGCTACTCGCTCCCCGACGACGTGCTCTCCGGCAACGGCCTGCGCATCGCGGACGCGATTGCCAAGTCCGTCCCCGTGGTCGGCACGTACATCTCGATGTTCATGTTCGGCGGGGAGTTCCCCGGCCACGCGATCATCGGCCGTCTCTACATCGTGCACGTGCTGATCATCCCCGCGCTGATCCTCATGATGATCGTCGTCCACCTCTTCATGGTGGTCGTCCACAAGCACACCCAGTTCGCCGGCCCGGGCCGCACCGAGAACAACGTGGTGGGTTTCCCCGTGGGCCCCGTCTACGCGGCGAAGGCCGGTGGCTTCTTCTTCATCGTGTTCGGCATCCTGGCTGCCATTGCAGGCACCACCACGATCAACGCGATCTGGAACTACGGTCCCTACGATCCCTCCCCCGTTCAGGCCGGCTCGCAGCCCGACTGGTACATGGGGTTCTCCGACGGCGGTCTGCGCCTCATGCCCGGCTCCTGGCCGTTCTCCTGGGAGATCGACCTGTTCGGCCTGGCCATCCCGCTCGCCATCCTGCTGCCGCTGATCCCTATGGCGGGGATGTTCGGTGTGATGTTCGCGTGGCCCTGGATCGAGCGCTGGGTCACCCGGGACGACCGCGTGCACAACATCCTCGACCGTCCGCGCAACGCGCCGTTCCGGACGGCGGTGGGTGCCGCGGGGGTCACCTTCTACGCGGTGCAGATGATTGCCGCCTCCGGCGACCTCATTGCAACCCACTTCCACCTGGCCGTGAACGACGTCATCTACTGGCTGCGTGCCCTGTACTTCCTGGGCCCCATCCTGGCATTCATCATCGTGCGTCGCTTCTGCCTGTCCCTGCAGCGCAAGGACCGCGAGATCGTGCTCCACGGGCGTGAGTCCGGCCGGATCCAGGCCCTGCCCCACGGCGAGTTCGTGGAGGTCCACGAGCCCCTGGACGAGTACCGGCGCTACAAGCTGGTGGACTTCCAGGACCACCAGGTCCAGCCTGCCCGGGCGAACGCCAAGGGCAAGATCACCGGCAGTGAGAAGATGCGCGGCCGCCTGAGCCGCATGTTCTTCGAGGACCGCGTGGCACCGGTGACTCCGGCTGAGCTCGAGGCGGCCCACGGCCACCACGACGCCGAGCCTGTCGCTGTGGGTGCGGGTTCGCACTCCGCCCAGCTCGAGAAGTAGTCGGCAGAGCAGGCGCTCTGCCCCCTTGAAGGGCCCGTGACGATCCACCAATCGTCACGGGCCCTTCGCACGCCCTCTTCATGAAGGTCTCCGGCTTCCCTGACGGTTTTCGTGGGCAGTCACGAGTCGGTGGCCCGGGGGTCTGGAGAGGTAGCGTCCCTGACCACGTCATCCTGCTCGCACCGGGCCCCCCGCCAGCCGGACCACTCCCCTGCCTTTCCCGGGGCTCACAACGCTCTGTGCCCCGGCCCCGTGGGGTCGCAACGGGTCCCATGTGATCGCCGGAGGGGCGCGACGGTCAGGCGCACGAGGCGGACCGGCGGTCCCGCCTGCGCGGACAGCCCTACCCGCTTTTCATGTACCACCTAGGAGCGGTCTCCTCGTCAGCAGGGCCGGCAGATTCCGAGCTCGAGGAGCCCCGCAGGAGGGCGGTTGGGATCGTCGACATCGCGGGACTGCGGAACTATCCGGACTGCCCATGTCGCTGGTGGCCGCCGGGATGGCCGGGGAACCGTCGCGGCTGCGGCAGCCGACGCAGGGCGGGGGCGTTGAGGGCTGTGGGACCGCAGGCGCCGGCCGGGGACACGTCTCCTGGTGAACCGCCCACAGGGCGCGAACGCGCCCCCCTTGTACCACTCTGGGGGCCTGGGTGGCCCGAGCCACCCAGGCTGGCTCGTTGGTCGGCGTTGTCGAGGTCATGGCGACCAGGGATGCAGATCCCACCCCGACGAACCGACCCCGGCGGGGTTCGCCGTACATGACTTCCCTCGGTAGCGCATCGGGAGCCACGATCTACCGGGGCTGCCGCGGGGTGCGCCCGATGCTGGAGCGCGTGCCGACAGACCCCCCGATGGGCTCCCCAACCGTACTCACGACCGGGTCGGGTTTCTTCCCGTCACGTGCCTGACCACGCCCGCGGCTTCCCCGTGTTCCGCTGGCCCACCCAGGGGTTCCCGTGCTGCGCTTCGTCCGCGCCCCCGTCTTCTCTTTCGTGCGAGCCGCAACGGGGCCCACGCCGCTGCGGGCGATACCCGGGTGTCCGGAATGCTTGCGTGTAGACCCAGGCCCCGGTGGCGGTGTCGTCCGGTCAGCGTGTCCTCTTATTCGTTGATACCCCACCCGGCCCACCGTAGTAGCCCCCGCGCGGCCCTCAGCGCGTCCCCCACGCCGCCAGCCGGATTCCTCGGCATCCGGCCTCTCGCGCGCCCCTTCCTCGCAGGCTGGACGGCCTTCTCCTCTTCCGAACCCTCCCCTTTCTTCGCCCGTCCCGGTAGCGACCGCATCCGTCCAGTCCTCAGGCTCCACCTCGTACCCCGGAGGCCGTGCGTTGGCCCCTGAGCGAGGCCCGCGGCCATGACGTGTGGACACGAAAAAGCCCGCGCCGTCCAAGAACGACGCGGGCCTTCCCAACCTCAATGATGCACGGTCAGTGCGCGTGGTCTCCTCGGGAGTGCTCGAAGATCAGGCCCAGGAGGCCGAGCAGGGCCACGGGGACGGCCAGGCCGATGATCCACGGACCAATTGCCAGCGCGGTCACGAAGAGCGCGCAACCGATGCCGAGCAGCAGCGGCCACCAGCTCCACGGGGAGAACGCGCCGTACTCGCCGGCCATCTCCACGATCTCGCCGTCCTCGCGGTCCTCCGGGAGAACTCCCCCGGTGGAGCGCTGCACGAGCCACAGGTAGACGACGAGCATGAAGCTCATCGCGGCGACGGCCAGCAGTGCCGGGAACCCGGCCAACTCCTGGAAGTCCGTCACATATCCGTAGATGAATCCCACCACGGTGCAGAACACACCGAGCAAGAGGAAGGTCTTGATAGTTGCGCTCATCGTCCATTCCTTCCACTGCCGCCCACCAGGGGGGTCTCGGCCTCATACTGCTGGCTGGAGAACGCCGAGAGCTCCGGGTGGTGCAGATCCAGCGCCGGGCGCTCGGAACGGATCCGAGGCAGGGAGGTGAAGTTGTGGCGCGGGGGCGGGCACGAGGTGGCCCACTCCAGGGAGCCACCGAAGCCCCAGGGATCGTCCACCTCGACCTTCCTGGCGTTGCGGTGCGTGGTGTACACGTTCCAGAAGAACGGGATCATGGACACGCCCAGCAGCATGGAGCCGATAGTGGAGAACTGGTTCATCCAGGTGAAGCCGTCCTCGGGCAGGTAGTCCGCGTAGCGGCGCGGCATGCCGTCCACGCCCAGCCAGTGCTGGATGAGGAACGTCATGTGGAAGCCGACGAACAGGAGCCAGAAGTGCACCTTGCCGATGCGCTCGTTGAGCATCTTGCCCGTGAACTTGGGCCACCAGAAGTAGAAGCCCGCGAACATGCCGAACACGATGGTCCCGAAGATCACGTAGTGGAAGTGCGCGACCACGAAGTACGTGTCCGAGACGTGGAAGTCCAGCGGCGGCGTCGCCAGGATGATGCCGGTGAGGCCACCGAACAGGAAGGTGAACAGGAAGCCCAGCACCCACAGGATGGGCGTCTCGAAGGTGAGCGAGCCCTGCCACATGGTGCCGATCCAGTTGAAGAACTTCACGCCCGTGGGGACCGCGATCATCATGGTCATGAAGGAGAAGAACCCGAGGGCCACGGCGCCGGTGACGTACATGTGGTGCGCCCACACGGTCACCGAGAGGGCAGCGATCGCAATGGTGGCGAACACCAGGCCCTTGTAGCCGAAGATCGGCTTGCGGGAGAACACCGGGATGATCTCGGAGACGATGCCGAAGAACGGCAGCGCAAGCACGTACACCTCAGGGTGTCCGAAGAACCAGAACAGGTGCTGCCACAGGATGGCCCCACCGTTCTCGGGATCGAACACGTGGCCACCCAGGCGACGGTCCATGCCCAGTGCGAACAGGGCCGAGGCCAGCGGCGGGAAGACCATGATGATCAGCATGGAGGTGATCAGCGTGGTCCAGGTGAAGATCGACATGCGCCACATGGTCATGCCGGGCGCACGCATGCACACGATGGTCGTGATGAAGTTCACGCCACCAAGGATCGTGCCGAAGCCCTGCAGGCCCAGACCGAAGACCCACAGGTCACCGCCGACCCCCGGACTGAAGGTGGTGCTGTTCAGAGGTGCGTAGGCGAACCAGCCGAAGGACGCGGCACCCTGCGGGGAGATGAAGCCGGACACCGCGATGAGGGAGCCGAACAGGAAGAACCAGAACGCCAGCGCGTTCAGACGCGGGAAAGCCACGTCCGGGGCGCCGAGCTGCAGGGGCACGATGACGTTGGCGAAACCCACGAACAGCGGCGTGCCGAACATCAGCAGCATGATCGTGCCGTGCATGGTGAACAGCTGGTTGTACTGCTCCTTCGTCTCCAGGATCTGCATTCCGGGCTCGAAGAGCTCGGCGCGGATGAGCAGCGCCATGATGCCGCCCGCGCAGAAGAAGATGAACGAGGAGATCAGATACATGTACCCGATCGTCTTGTGGTCGGTCGAGGTGAGCCAGTTGACGATCACCCGGCCCTTGGATCGCGGGACAACGCGGGGTGCGGCCGAAGCCGCGTCGTCCCGCGAATATTCGAGCGTAGACATTGCCTATCCCCTAGTTGTTGGAGGTTTCGTGGAGGTTGGGGTTGCGGTTGTACTCGTCGCCGACGAATCCGGTGTTGCCCTCGTCGCGCAGCTTCTGCATCTGGGCGTCGTACTCCTCCTGGCTGACCACGGCCACGTTGAACAGCATCTCGGAGTGGTACTCCCCGCACAGCTCGGCGCACTTGCCGGCGAAGGTGCCCTCGCGGCCGGTGGTGAAGCTCATGTAGTTGGTGCGGTCCGGGATCATGTCGATCTTCTCGAGGAAGGCCGGCACCCAGAAGGAGTGGATGACGTCACGGGACGTGATCTGCAGCTCCACCTTGCTGTCCGCGGGGAGGTAGAGGGTGGGCAGCGTCTTCTCCACACCGGGCTCACCCGTGAGGTGCGCCTGGACACCCTGGTAGTGGACGTTCTCATCCAGGTAGTTGAAGTCCCAGGCCCACTGCTTGCCGTACACCTGGATCTTGGTGTCGGGGTTCTCGAAGCGGTCCGTGATCTCGGTCTGCGCGCGGAACGAGAAGAAGAACAGGGAGACGATCATGGCGATCGGCACGATCGTGTAGAAGATCTCGAGCGGCGCGTTGTACGCCAGCTGCCGCGGGTAGCCCGTCTCGTTCTTCCGGCGGCGGTAGGCCACCATGCACCAGAGCATGAGACCCCACACCAGCAGACCGACGCACAGGGCGGCGACCCAGGAGCCGATCCACAGATCCATGATCTGGTCGGCGTTGTCGGTGGTGCCGCGCTGGGTGGGCAGGAAGCCCACCTTCGACTGCTCGGAGCAAGCGGTGAGCGAGATCGTCGCCAGGACTGCTGCGGCCGAGACCTTCAGCTTCCGGCCGCGGCGGCTGCCGGTTCGAGTTTGCGAACTCACAGACGGCCCTTCCTCTTCTGTATGTGGGCTCTGCATAGCTCGTGCACGTGGGCACAGAGAACACGTTGCCCGTTGATGGTTCTCCCTCGGAAGCTTACCCCTCGGCCCCCCGATGTGCTGACACTGTGTCAGTCCGCCGTGTCGTGCCGGGCCCGCGCCGCCGCAGCTCTCCGGGCCCGCGTTCCGCGGACCCCGCACACATCCCGGACGTGCGAAAAGGGGTGCGCGGTGCCCTCCCAGGACCGCGCACCCCTCCCGGTGCTCGACGACTCAGTGGAAGGAGTCGCCGCACGCGCACGAACCCTGCGCGTTGGGGTTGTCGATCGAGAAGCCCTGCTTGGAGATGGTGTCCTCGAAGTCCACGGTGGAACCGCTGAGGTACGGGACGCTCATCTTGTCCACGATGACCTCCACGCCACCGAAGTCGCGGACGTGGTCCCCGTCGAGGACGCGCTCGTCGAAGTACAGCTGGTAGATCAGACCGGAGCAGCCGCCCGGCTGCACGGCCACGCGCAGGCGGAGGTCGGTGCGGCCCTCCTGCTCCAGCAGGTCTCGGACCTTCTGGGCGGCGGTGTCGGTCAGCAGGACCTCGTGGGCAGGCAGGTCCTGGGTGGTCTCGTTGTCGGTGGTGACGCTCATGCTGCTCGCTTTCCGTGCGACGCGGGGTCGCATCCCTGAGTGCGTGTCGGGGCTTTCGGCGTGTGGAACGCCCGACCCGCGCGAATCATTCCGCGGTGCGTCCGCCCTGCTCGGCGAGGGCGGTGAGGATGAGGGCCTCGGCGGTCACCGCGTGCAGGAAGTCCCCGATGTGCAGGGACTCGTTGGCGCTGTGCGCCCGCGTGTCCGGGTCCTCGATCCCCGTGATCAGGATCTGCGCCTCAGGGTACGCCTCGGTGAGGGTCGCGGTGAAGGGGATGGATCCGCCCATGCCGGCGGTCACGGCGGGACGCCCCCACGCCTGCTCGAACGCCCACAGGGCGATCTGCGAACTCGCGGCCTGGGTGTCGGCGCGGAACGACGGTCCGGTCTCCTCGATCTCGAAGCTCACGTGGGCGCCGAACGGGGCGTTGTCCAGCACGTGCTTCCGCAGGGCCTCGGCGGCCTCCTTCGGGTCCTGCCCCGGCGCGATGCGCAGGCTGAGCTTCGCGCGGGCAGTGGCCGCAATGGTGTTGGACGCGGTGGCCACGTCCGTGACGTCGATCCCCGTGACGGACAGCGCCGGCTGCGTCCAGATCCGGGAGGAGATCGAGCCGCGTCCGGCCAGCTGCACGCCGTCGAGCACTCCGGCGTCGACCCGGAAGCTCGCCTCGTCGTAGTCCACGTCCGTGTCGTCCTCGCTGAGCAGCCCGGGGACGGCCACGGCGCCGTCGTCGTCGTGCAGGGTGGCGATCAGGCGTGCCAGCAGCGTGGGCGCGTCCAGCACGGGACCGCCGAACATGCCGGAGTGGACGGAATGGTCCAGCGCGCCGATCTCCACGATCCCGCCGACGACGCCGCGCAGGCTCGTGGTCAGCGCGGGCACCCCGACCTCCCAGTTCGCGGAGTCGGCGATGACGATGACGTCGGCAGCCAGCTTGTCCCTGTGAGCGGCCAGGAACGCCTCGAAGCCCGGCGAACCGGCCTCCTCCTCACCCTCGACGAACACCGTGACACCGAGGCCGGGCTCGCCACCCTGCCGCTCGAAGAACGCACGGAGGGCACCCACGTGGGCCATCACCCCGGCCTTGTCGTCCGCGGCACCGCGACCCCAGAGCCGACCGTCCTTCTCGACGGCCTCGAACGGCTCCGAGTTCCAGAGCTCCCGCTTGCCGGGGGGCTGCACGTCGTGGTGGGCGTAGAGCAGGATCGTCGGGAACCCGGATGCGGCGGCCTTGCGGGCGACGACGGCGGGGTGCCCGGCGTCGTCCTGCGAGGGCACCCGCAGCACCTCCACGCTGTCGAACGGCAGCTCCTCCAGCAGGCCGGCCACGGCACGGGCGCTGCGGTCCAGCTCGGCGGCGTCGAAGGAGTCCCACGCGATGCCGGGGATGGCCACGAGCTCCCCGAGCTCGCGCAGCAGGGTGTCGCGGGAGTCCGTGACGCGCGCGCGCAGGGCCTCGACCGTCTCGGAACTGGGGCGTGTGAAGTCAGCACTCATGGCCCCAGCCTAGTCACGGAGCCTGTGCGGTGCCCGGACACACGGCCGGGAACCCGCCCGCTCTCCGCTAGGCTGGTCCGGTGTTTGGACGCAGGAAGTCAGAGGAATCCACGGGATCCACCGCCGTGCGCGCCACGGCCGTGACCGCCGTCGAGCCGGACGGGCGTGCCCGCGACGGCCACACCCCCGACGGGAAGAAGGGTCGCCCCACCCCCACGCGCAAGGAGCAGGAGGCCGCGCGGCGTCGTCCCCTGATCCCCGCGGACCGCAAGGCCGCCAAGGCCGAGTCCCGGCAGGCGGAGCGGGAGCGCCGGGCGCAGGCCCAGGCCGGCATGGCCGCGGGCGACGAGCGCTACCTGGGCCCCCGCGACGCCGGTCCCCAGCGGCGTTTCGCGCGCGACTGGGTGGACTCCCGCTTCAACATCGGCGAGTACGTGCTGGTCGTCATGCTCGCCATCATCGTCTTCCTCTTCCTGCCCGTGCAGTCCGTGGCCCTCACGCTGATCTGGGTGGTCTACGGGTACATCGCCCTGTGCGTGCTGGACGCGGTCATCACCACCCAGCGCATGCACGCGGCCATGCGCCGCAGGTTCGGCACCGTCCAGCGCGGCACCCGGTGGTACGCCGCCATGCGGACTTTCACCATCCGGCGGCTGCGGCTGCCCAAGCCCCAGGTGCGCCGCGGGGAGCGCCCCGAGTAGGCCACGCAGCACACGACGAGGGCCGGTCCACCCCGTGGACCGGCCCTCGTCGGGCTCAGGCGGAGGTTCTGCGGGCCGCCCGTCGGAGTCCGCGGTTGATGCGCGCGGCCCAGAACGGTCCCTCGTAGAGGAACGCCGTGTACCCCTGGACCAGGGACGCTCCCGCGTCCAACCGCTCCAGCACGTCCTCGGCCGTGGTCACCCCACCCACGGACACGAGGACGAGCCGATCCCCCACGTGCTCCCTGAGCAGGCGCAGCACCTCGAGCGAACGACGACGCAGCGGGGCGCCCGAGAGGCCGCCGGCACCGCACTGCGCCACGGCCTCGCGGTCGCTGCGCAGTCCGAGTCCGTCCCGGGCAATCGTGGTGTTGGTGGCCACGATGCCGTCCAGCCCCAGCTCGAGCGCCAGGTCCGCGACAGCCAGGACGTCCTCGTCCGCGAGGTCCGGCGCGATCTTCACGAGCAGAGGGACCCGCCGCGTGGTGACGCGGTCAGCCTCCGCCCGAACGGCCCGGAGCAGGGGGCGCAGCGCATCCAGCTCCTGCAGCTGCCGGAGCCCTGGGGTGTTGGGGGACGAGACGTTCACCACGAGGTAGTCCGCGTACGGGGCCAGCGTGGCCGTGCTCAGCACGTAGTCCCCCACCGCGTCCTCCAGGCCCACCGCCTTCGTCTTGCCGATGTTCACCCCCACCACCGGACGACGCCGCCCCGTCCGGGCCGCATCCTGCGCCAGCGTGTGCAGGGCCGATGCCACCCGTGGCGCGACCGCGCGGGCGCCGTCGTTGTTGAAACCCATGCGGTTGACCACGGCCCGGTCGGCCACCAGGCGGAACAGCCTGGGGCGGGGGTTTCCGGGCTGGCCCTGACCCGTGACCGTGCCGATCTCGACGTGCCCAAATCCGAGATCCGTGAGGGCGTGCGTGCCCGTGGCCCCCTTGTCGAAGCCCGCGGCCAACCCGAACGGCGAGGGGAACGTGAGGCCCATGACGTGAACCTCGCTGCCGCCGTCCGCAGCGGTCATCCGGCTCAGCACGCGGCCCAGGCCGCACCGGTGAGCGAGCTGGATGCCGGCGAATCCCAGGGTGTGGGCGAGCTCGGGGTCCATCCACGAGAAGGCGGCCTTGAAGAAGGTGGGGTACACGCGCATGGCACCAGCTTTCCACACCGGCGGGTGGGCGCCCGTGACCGGCGGGCGGGCGGTGCGGGCGTGGAGAGCTGAGCTGATCCTGAGAGCAGGCCGCTGTTCCTGCAGTTTAAAGACGCGCTTGAAGTGCGAACATCAACTGATAATCGAAAGTTGCACCTTCTTTGACCGTCGGCTTCTCAGTTCTCATTCTCCCCGGCCAGTGGTGACCTGACGCTGCCCGCCCTGTCCACGGCCCCGCCGTACCGACGGTCCCGTGCCACGTACTGCTGCACGGCGCGCCACAGGACACGGCGGTCCATGTCCGGCCACAGCACGTCCAGGAAGGCCATCTCGGCGTAGGCGGACTGCCACAGCATGAAGTTGGACAGCCGCTGCTCCCCCGAGGAGCGCAGGAACATGTCCACGTCCGGCAGATCCGGCTCGTCCAGGTACCGCTGCACGGTGTCCTCCGTGATCGACCCCGGTTTGAGGCGTCCCTCCTGCACGTCCCGCGCCATGGCTGCCGCCGCGTCCGCGATCTCCGCCCGGCCCCCGTAGTTGACGCACATGGTGAGCGTGATGACGTCGTTGTCCCGGGTTTCCCGTTCGGCCGTCTCCAGACGGTTGATCACCGATCCCCACAGCCGGGGCCGTCGCCCGGCCCAGCGCACCCGGATGCCCCACTCCTGGAACGTGGGCAGCTGCCGCTCCATCACGTCACCCGTGAAGTTCATGAGGAAGGCCACCTCTGAAGGAGAGCGCTTCCAGTTCTCGGTGGAGAACGCGTAGGCGGAGACGTACGGGATGCCCAGGTCAATGGCGCCGGCCACCACGTCCATCAGGGCTCGCTCCCCCGCCCGGTGACCCTCCGTGCGGGGCAGACCGCGTTCGTTGGCCCAGCGTCCGTTGCCGTCCATCACGAGCGCCACGTGCCGAGGGACGGCGGCCGCGGGGATCGCGGGAGCGGTGGCTCCGCTCGGGTGCAGGGGCGGCGGGGAGAAGGGAGTCACGGGGCGGTCCTCTCGACGGATGGTCTGTTGCCTCCACCCTAGGGCGTTCCGGCACGAGGTACTCCAGCACGGGGCGTTCCGAGAACCCTCAGCCCTCCGCGCGCTCCACGAGCGCGAGGGACCGGACCGTGCGCTCCATGTGCCACTGGATGTACGCGGCCACGAAACCCGCTGCAGCGCGTGCGGTGCGGGCGTCGGCGGCGTCGATCGTGGGCCAGTGGCCGTGCAGGAGCCCGTTGAGCAGAACGAACGTCGCCTCGCTCGGAGCAGCGGAGCCCGGCGGGCGGCACTGGGGGCACACCGCGCCGCCGAGCGCGGCGGAGAAAGAACGGTGGGGCCCGGGCGCGCCGCACCGCGCGCAGTCCACGAAGCTCGGCGCCCACCCGGCCAGCGAGACCGCCCGCAGGAGGTAGGAGTCCATGATGCGGCCCGGCTCGTGCAGCCCCCGGGCCACGGCCGAGAGCGCCCCCACGAGCAGCCGGTAGTGCTGGGCCGCGGTGTCGTGGTCGTCCTCCGTGAGCTTCTCGGCGGTCTCGGCCATGGCGGCAGCGGCGGTGTAGCGCTCGTAGTCCGCGGCAATGGCCTCCCCGTACGGCCGCTTGCCCACGGCCTGGGACACGATGTCCAGGGTGCGGCCGTTGACCAGCTGCACCTGTGCCACGTTGAAGGGCTCCAGCCGTGCACCGAAGCGGGACGTGGTGCGGCGAACCCCCTTGGCCACCGCCCGCACCTGGCCGTGCTCGGCGGTCAGGAGAATCACGATCCGGTCTGCCTCACCCAGCTTGTAGGTGCGCAGCACCACGGCGTCGTCGCGGTAGCTGCGCGAGGCGAAGGATGAACGGGGCACCGCGCCATTGTGCCACTCGCCGGCGGCGGCGCAGCCCCACGGCTCCCACCGGGGGTCGTAGGACCGCCTCCCCGCCACGCCCGTGACGCGGCCCCGCTCCTCCCGTGGAAGGGAGGAGCGGGGCCCGAAGCTTGCCGCCCCGCGGGATCAGTCCGCCTGCGCGTCCCGCACGGCCCGGTTCACGGCGGAGATCACGGCCTTGAGCGAGGCCCGCGTGGTGCTGGTGTCCATCCCCGCGCCCCACAGCACGCGGTCCCCCACGGCCAGCTCCACGTAGCTCGCGGCCTGGGCGTTGGCCGAGGCCGAGAGCGTGTGCTCGGTGTAGTCCAGCAGCCGCACGTCCACGCCCTCCTGGTTGAACAGGTTCACCAGCGCGTCGATGGGCCCCGTGCCCTGCGCGGTGCGCTCACGATGCTCACCGCCCACGTCCAGGCCGACCTCCAGGACCGTGTTGCCCTCGTCCTGCGCGTGGGTGGAGATGGAGGTGATGCGGTAGTGGCCCCAGCGCGAGTCCCCGTCCGTGGTGGGCAGGTACTCGTCCGAGAAGATCTTCCACAGCTGCTGGGCCGAGACCTCGGAGCCCGAGGTCTCGGTGTACTTCTGCACGGCGCCCGAGAACTCGATCTGTGCACGGCGCGGCAGGTCGATCCCGTATTCGCTCTTGAGCAGGTACGCCACGCCGCCCTTGCCGGACTGCGAGTTCACGCGGATCACGGCCTCGTAGCTGCGCCCCACGTCCTTGGGGTCGATGGGCAGGTAGGGGACGGCCCACTCCAGCTCGTCCACCCCGACGCCCTGCTGCTCGGCGTCCCGCTGCATGGTGTCGAAGCCCTTCTTGATGGCGTCCTGGTGCGAGCCGGAGAACGCCGTGAACACCAGGTCACCGCCGTAGGGGCTGCGCTCGGGCACCGGCAGCTGGTTGCAGTACTCCACGGTGCGGCGGATCTCCTCGATGTCCGAGAAGTCGATCTGCGGGTCCACGCCCTGGGTGAGCAGGTTCAGCCCCAGGGTCACCAGGTCCACGTTGCCCGTGCGCTCGCCGTTGCCGAACAGGCAGCCCTCGATGCGGTCGGCGCCGGCCAGGTAGCCCAGCTCGGCGGCGGCCACACCCGTGCCACGGTCGTTGTGCGGGTGCAGGGACAGGACGATGTCGTCCCGGTGGTACAGGTGGCGGCCCATCCACTCGATGGAGTCGGCGTACACGTTGGGCGTGGCCATCTCCACCGTGGCGGGCAGGTTGATGATCATGGAGCGCCCGTTGCCCACCTCGAAGGTCTCCGCGACCTCGTTGCAGATCCGGGCCGCGAACTCCAGCTCGGTGCCCGTGTAGGACTCCGGGGAGTACTCGTAGGTCACGGCGGTGCCGCTGAGCTGCTCCTCGTACTTGCGGCACAGCCGGGCGCCGGTCAGGGCGATGTCCACGATGCCGTCCATGTCCTGGTTGAACACCACGCGCCGCTGCAGGGTGGACGTGGAGTTGTACAGGTGGACGATGGCCCGGGGCGCGCCGTCGATGGCCTCGTAGGTGCGCTCGATCAGGTGCTCCCGGGACTGGGTGAGCACCTGGATGGAGACGTCCTCCGGGATGTGGTTGCCCTGCACCAGGGTCCGCACGAAGTCGAAGTCCGTCTGCGACGCGGACGGGAAGCCCACCTCGATCTCCTTGAACCCCATCTTCACGAGCAGCTGGAACATGCGCAGCTTGCGCTCGGAGTCCATGGGATCGATCAGTGCCTGGTTGCCGTCCCGCAGGTCCACGGCGCACCAGCGGGGCGCGGTGGTGGCCACCTTGTCCGGCCACGTGCGGTCGGACATGTCGAACGGGAAGTTCTGGTGGTACGGGGTGTACTTGTGGGCGGGCATGCCGGAGGGGCGCTGCAGGTTCTTCACGGGGTGGGGCCTTTCGAGCTGTGGCGGGTGGCCGGCGTGGTGGAACTCCGCAGCGGGTGCTCGGCCGTGGGTGATCGAGTCAGGCCCCGCTGCGGCACGTAAGCAGGAGGAGCTGCACGTCGGACCGCATGCGATCCAAACTACCACCTGTGGTCCGGCTCACTCGACCCTCACTGCTCCGCGGTGGCCTGGCACGTGACCTGCTCCGCCGTCTGACCCTGGAGGTCGTCCGGAAGGCCCTGTCCGCGGTCGATCCGCTCGCCGTGCGTGAAGTCCTGGCCCACGGCCACCTGGACGCCGCCCACCTCGTAGCTCGGCACCAGCTGAGATGGAGCGGCGTCGAGCAGCGCGGCGATGTCCTGCGCGGCGAGGGCCCAGTCCGGGTGGTAGAAGATCTGGGTGGCGGACAGCTGCGCCCCGGACTTCCCGGAGCGGGCCTGGTCGTAGCCCCCCGTGCGCAGCCGCTGCACCACCTGGGCGTCGCGGCCCCCCGTGTCCGAGCGGTTGGTCACGGTCACCGGCACGAGGGCTGGGTCCACGGCCGGGCGAGTGGGGCTCGGGCTCGCGGAGGGGCGCGACGACGCTCCGCCGCTCTTCGCGGCGGACGCACCCGGTGCGGGAGTGGCCGGGTCCGACGACGGCGCCGCGGACTCCGCCGCGCCCGTGACCGCCACGTCCTCGCGCAGGGTGGTGAACAGCTTGTCCGCGGGCTTCTGGTCCAGCTGGAGGCGGTTGGGGTCCGCGGGGTAGGGCTCGGTGGGGGCGGTCACGAACGCGATCCGTCCGAGGTCGATGCCGTTGAAGGTCCCGGCGATCTGCACGAGCGTGGGGATGGAGGTCAGCCCCTGGTCCACGTGCAGGTTCTGGGTCATGACCTCGGCGATGTGGTACAGCTGCGGGACGTTCGTGAGGGTCCCGTCCGCCTGGATCTTGCGGGTCAGGGACGCCAGGAACGCCTGCTGGGAGCGGATCCGGGCCTCGTCGCCGCCGTTGCCGAACGCGGCGCGTGAGCGCAGGAACGCCAGCGCCTGCTCGCCCTCCACGGTGGAGATCCCGGCGGGGAGCCTGAGCCCGGACTTGGGGTCGTCCACGGCCTCGTTCACGCACACCTCCACACCTCCCACGGCACTGGAGAGCTCCTTGACGGCGTTGAAGTCCGCGAGCATGAAGTGGTCGGTGTGCACCCCGGTGAGCTTGTCGATGGCGGCCACGGTGCACCCCGGGCCGCCGCGCTCCACCGCGCTGTTGAGCATGTCCTTCTCCGCGGGGTACACCTTCCCGGTGTCCGGGTCCGTGCACTGCGGGATCTCCACGATGAGGTCGCGCGGGAAGGACACCACGGTCACGGCGTCGCGCTTTTCGGTCACGTGCACGAGCATCATCACGTCCGTGCGGCCCTCGGAGTCGTCCTTGCTGCCGTACTCGGTGTTGCCCGTGCCGCTGCGCGTGTCCGAGCCCATCACCAGGATGTCCAGCGGACCGTCCTCGGCGGGGGCGGCCCCGTCGGAGAGGTTCAGGGGGCTCGAGGTCAGGTTCCCCGTGAGCCTCAGAGCCGCGATGCCGCCGATCCCGATCACGGTCACCAGGGCGAGGACGGCGAGGATGGCCGCGACCTTCTTCGCGGAGGAGCCGTGCGCGCGTGCGCGGTGGTGGCGCCCGGTCTGGCGCAGGTCGTACGGCTCGCCAGAGGGGTCCGTGCGACGCGCGGGGTGCGTGGCCCACGGGGTCTGCTCCTGGGCGCGGCGGTGACCACGCGGTGCTGAGCTGGGATCCACCGGTGACTCCTGTGCTCTGTCGGGGGTCGCGGTGACCGCACCGCACGGGCGGGAGCGGTCAGCGCGCGGTCTGCGGGCGGACGGGGGCGGGGCTCAGAACCCCAGCTTCGAGAGCTGCTTGGGGTCCCGCTGCCACTCCTTGGCCACCTTGACGTGCAGGTCCAGGTAGATCCGCGTGCCGAGCAGCGCCTCGATCTGGCCGCGGGCCCGGGTGCCGATCTCGCGCAGGCGCGCTCCCCGTTTCCCGATCACGATGGCCTTCTGCGAGGGCCGTTCCACGTACAGGCTCGCGTGGACGTCCAGCATGGGGTTCTCGGGCGAGCGGCCCTCGCGCTCGGAGACCTCGTCCACCACCACGGCCAGCGAGTGCGGCAGCTCGTCCCGCACGCCCTCCAGGGCGGCCTCGCGCACGAGCTCGGCCATCATCGTGACCTCGGGCTCGTCCGTGAGGTCACCCTCCGGGTACAGGGGCGGGGACACCGGCATCATCGAGACGAGCAGCTGCGCCACCTCCGCCATCTGGTAGCCGTCCGCCGCGCTCACCGGGATCACGTGGGCCCAGCCCGCGGAGTCGTCCTGCGAGCCGTCCCGCGCGGGACGCGCGGTGCCCGACGACGCGGCGTCGCGGCGGCGTCGTCGGGCCTCCCGCTGCTCGCGCTCGGCGGTGACGACCTCGCGGCCGAGTTCGCTCACCGCCAGCAGCTGCTCCATGAGCCGCTCCTGCGGGACGAGGTCCGCTTTGGTCACGATGGCGACCACCGGGGTGCGACCCACGGCGGCGACCACCTGCTGCGCGATGTACCGGTCCCCCGGGCCCACCTTCTGGTCCGCGGGGACACAGAAGCCGATCACGTCGACCTCGCCCAGGGTCTCCGCGACCACGTCGTTGAGCCGCTGGCCCAGCAGTGTGCGGGGCCGGTGCAGGCCGGGGGTGTCCACGAGGACGAGCTGGCCGTCGGGGCGGTGGACGATGCCGCGGATCGTGTGCCGCGTGGTCTGCGGGCGGTTGGAGGTGATGGCCACCTTGCGCCCCACGAGGGCGTTCGTGAGGGTGGACTTGCCCACGTTGGGGCGGCCCACGAACACGGCGAAACCGGCGCGGAAGTCCTCGGGGGTGGTGGTGCTGTCCTGGCTCATGCGTGGTCCTCGGTCCTGCGGTGGGTGCTGCGGTGGCCGCCCCGCCGGGCCGCGGCACGGCAGCTCGCGGCGTGGGAGGGGGCGGGAGTGTGCGGCGGGGTCATGACATGGTCTCCACGGGCGCGTCCCGGCCCAGGAACTCCTCCAGGAGCGCGCGCTGCGCCGCGAACATGCGCGCACGCTCGTCCTCCTCGGCGTGGTCGTGCCCGAGCAGGTGCAGCAGGGAGTGCGCGGTGAGCAGGCAGAGCTCGTCCCGCGTGCTGTGGCCCCCGGCCTGCGCCTGGCGCTCGGCCACCGGGGGGCACAGCACCACGTCACCGAGCACCCCCAGGGCGGGTTCCTCCGGCGTGCCCTCGCGCAGCTCGTCCATGGGGAAGGACATCACGTCGGTGGCACCGGGCAGGTCCAGCCACTGTTCGTGCAGCTGCGCCATCCGGTCCTCGTCCACCACCGCGATGCAGACCTCACTGTCCGGGTGGACGTGCCAGCGGCGGAAGGCCAGCTCCACGAGCGCGGTGAGCTGCGCACGGTCCACGGCGCGGTACGCCTCGGGCCACTCTCCCTGTTCCTCCTGCGAGTCCCAGGGGAGGTCGAACTCCACGCTCACGCGCCGGACCCCTGAGCCTCGCCGACGCCGCCCGCGCTGCGTTCCGCGCGACGGTCCTCCTTCCGGCGGGCCCGCTCCACGCGGTGCCGGTTGGTGGTGTCGAACTGGTCGTACGCGGCCACGATCTCCCCCACGAGCTCGTGGCGCACGACGTCCGCCGAGGTCAGCTCACAGAACGCGATGTCGTCGATGCCGCCCAGCACGTGCTGCACCTGCCGCAGCCCGGACTTCGTGGAGCCGGGGAGGTCCACCTGGGTGACGTCACCGGTGACCACGATCCGGGAGCCGAACCCCAGGCGCGTGAGGAACATCTTCATCTGCTCGGGCGTGGTGTTCTGGGCCTCGTCCAGGATCACGAAGGCGTCGTTCAGGGTGCGCCCGCGCATGTACGCCAGCGGGGCCACCTCGATGCTGCCGGCCTCCATGAGCCGGGGGATGGACTCGGGGTCCATCATGTCGTGCAGGGCGTCGTAGAGGGGCCGCAGGTAGGGGTCGATCTTGTCGTTGAGGGACCCCGGCAGGAACCCCAGCCGCTCCCCCGCCTCCACGGCCGGGCGCGTGAGGATGATCCGGTTGACCTCCTTGGCCTGCAGGGCGCGCACGGCCTTGGACATGGCCAGGTAGGTCTTTCCGGTGCCGGCGGGGCCGATCCCGAAGACGACGGTGTGCTCGTCGATCGCGTCCACGTAGGCCTTCTGGTTCACGGTCTTGGGCCGGATGGTGCGGCCCCGCGTGGAGAGGATGCTCGTGGACAGGGCGCTGGAGGGGCGCAGGCCCTGGGCCTCGCGCATCATCCGGGACACGCGCATGACGGTGCGCTCGGTGATCTCCGTGCCGCGCAGCGCCATGGCCAGCAGCTCCTCGAGCAGCGACGCCGCCAGGCGGGTCTCCACCACGGGTCCGTCGAGCGAGACGTCCAGGTCCCGCACGGTCATGCGCACGGAGGGGAACTGGCCCTCCAGCAGGCGCAGGGTGGAGTCCGCCTGCCCCAGGCACCGCACGGCGGTGTCACGGTCCGGCAGGTGCACGGTCACACGGGTGGATTCACTGGGTGGAGTGGTCAGGGTGTCGGTCCCCTCGAGTCGTTCGGTCATCACGTCCCAGCGTACCGTGAGGTCCGGACAGGGATCCCCCGGTTGCGATCCGGTAACGGTCCCGCCCCCGGCGCGACACGCGCGGCGGACACGCGTCGCAGTGGGTAGGTTGTGAAGCCGGAAAACGCACCGGACACGAACGCACGGCACGGAGCCACGGGAGGGAGAGCGCATGGCGGCTCAGGCACCACGGACACGAGCGCTCGGCGGAACCGCCCGGGCCACCGTGGCCGTGACGCTCACCGCCGCGCTCGCCCTCGGGCTCGGTGCGTGCGGCAATGCCGCGGACCGCCCGGACAACGGTTCGGCGGCCGCACCGGGCATCGGATCCGCACCGGTCTCCACGGACGACTCCGGGGACGGCGTGGCCACCGAGCAGGCACCCGTGTACTGGGTGGGCTCCGGGGACCAGGCCGGATACCTGTTCCGGGAGTTCCGCACCCCCGAGAGCAAGGACGTCGCGGACCCGGTGGCGCGCGCGGCCCTCATGGTGACCTCCGCGAAGCCCTCCGACCCCGACTACCGCTCCCTGTGGTCCGCGGTGAGCACCGTGGGGTCCTCCGTGTCCCCGGACGGAACCGTGACCGTGGACCTGCCCGCCGCGGCGTTCGCCACGCCGCTGCCGGAGCAGGATGCCCGCATGGCCCTGCAGCAGATGGTCTACACCGTCTCCGCCGCGGTGGTCACAGCCGGTCTGCTGGACTCGTCCACGGCCAAGGAGGTGCGCATCCTCGTGGACGGACGCACCGGGTACCGCGCGTTCGGCTCCGTGGACCTCACCGATCCCCTGCCCCGCGACCCGGCCGTGGCGGCACCCGTCTGGCTCATCGACCCCCAGACCGCGGCGGACCCGGCCAGCCCCCTGACGATCTTCGCCCGGGTGCTCCCCACGGTGCACAACGTGCGCTGGGAGATCACCACCGGTGACCGCCGGGTCAAGGGGGACACCGTGAAAGCCGCCACACCCGGCACGGATCCCGCCGCGGGCGCCGAGGTCCGCACCACCGTGGATCTCGATCCCGGCACCTACACGGTCCGGGTGAGTGGCACGGACGACCACGGGACCACGCTCGTGGACGACCACGAGATCGTCGTTGCCGATGGCAAGTGACCCCGCGCGCGGGGTGAACCGGGCACGAGAAGGCCAGCGGGCGCCGTCGGCCCGAGCCGCCGCCCACCCGAAGGCGTGAAGAGGGTCCGGGCGGACGCCGACCGTCTCGCACGAGGGCCTTTCCTGACGACGTGCCCTGTCACGGGCCGACGGCCCCGGGTGGCGGCCCCGTGGGCGTCAGTCCCAGCTGCCGAGCACGGCGCTCAACGCCGCCAGGGCCGCGGGACCGGCGGTCGAGGAGCGCATCACGGTGCTCCCGAGGCGCAGCGGGCGGGCGCCCGCGTCCCGCAGGGTCCTCAGCTCGTCCTCGCTGATCCCGCCCTCCGGGCCCACGACCACGGCCACGTGTCCGCGCTCCCCCCATGCCGCCACCTCGTCGGAGGTCCAGCGCGTGGGGGCGCTCTCGTGCAGCACGAGCCACAGGGTCTCCGGCTCGGAGGCGACCAGGCGCGCGAGGCCGGCGGTGTCCACCCAGGGTTCCAGGCGGGGCCAGGCCGCGCGGCGCGACTGCTTGGCCGCCGTGGCCAGCAAGGACTCCCACTTGGCCATGGTCTTGGCGGCGCGTTCGGCCCGCAGCCGCACGATGCTGCGGTCGGCCTGCCACGGGACCACGCGGGAGACGCCGAGCTCGGTGGCGGACTCGACGGCCTGCAGGTCCCGGTCCCCCTTGGCCAGCGCCTGCACGAGCGTGAGCCGCGGATCAGGCGGGTGCTCGTGGCGCACGTCCGCGACGAGCACGCCCATGCGGTCCCGCTCCCCCGTCCGGAAGACGCAGGTGGCCCGGGTGCCGTGTCCGTCCACGAGGTCCAGGGGCTCGCCCGCCCGCAGCCGCCGCACGGTCACGGCGTGCCTGGCCTCGGGGCCGACGACGTCGAGGACCTCGCCGGGGCGCGCCCCGGTGAGGTCCTCGTGGTGGAAGACGGGGTTCGTCACAGGTCGTTGAACCGTCCGCGCAGCCGGGAGAAGAACCCGCCGGCGCTGGCGGTGTTCACGGTGGTGCCGTCGTGGGACTCCTCGTCCCGCAGTGCGGCCAGACGCTGCATCAGCTCGCGCTGCTCCCCCGTGAGGTTGCGCGGGGTCTCCACCTCGAAGTGCACCTGCAGGTCCCCACGGCCCTTGCCGCGCAGATGGGTGACGCCCAGGTGGTCGAGGGTGACGGTGGCTCCGGACTGGGTGCCGGGCTCCACCTCCACGCTGCGGGTGCCGTCGAAGGTCTCCAGGGTCACGGTGGTGCCCAGGGCGGCGGCGGTCATGGGGATCCGCAGCCGGGCGTGCAGGTCGTCGCCCTCGCGGACGAAGGTGGGGTCGGGGTCCACCTTGAGCTCTACGAAGAGGTCTCCGTTGGGGCCGCCGGCGGTACCGGCCTCACCCTGGCCACCCAGGCGGATGCGGTTGCCGGACTGGATGCCGGCGGGGATCTTGACGGTCAGGGGGCGGCGGTCGCGCACCCGCCCCTCGCCGTAGCACTCGTGGCACGGGTGCTCCACCACGGTGCCGAAGCCGTTGCACTGCGAGCAGGGCGCCTGCGTGGTGACCATGCCCAGGATGGACTGGCGCTGGTACTGCATGTGGCCGGAGCCCTTGCACATGCTGCACGTGGTGGGGCTGGTGCCGGGCTGGCAGCACGAGCCCCCGCACGTGGGGCACGTGACGGCGGTGTCCACGGTGATGTCCTTCTCCACGCCGAACACCGCGTCCTTGAGGGAGATCCGCACGTTGATCAGGGCGTCCTGGCCCTGCCGGGTACGGGACTGCGGGCCGCGCTGGCCCCCGGCGCCCGCGCCCTGGAAGAACGTCTCGAAGATGTCCGAGAACCCGAACCCGGTGCCGGGGAAGCCCCCGCCGAATCCCGTGTCCGTGCCGTTCTCGTTGCCCGTGGCGTCGTACACGCGGCGCTTGTCCGGGTCCGAGAGGACGTCGTTCGCGTGGGACACGCGCTTGAACTCCTCGGCGGCCTCCGGGGAGGGGTTCACATCCGGGTGCAGCTTGCGGGCCTTCTTGCGGTAGGCGCGCTTGATCTCTTCGGCGCTGGCGTCACGGCTCACGCCGAGGGTTTCGTAGTGGTCGCTCACGATGTCGTCGCTTCTTCTCTCGTGTCGGTGTCGGTGTCAGTGGTCGGGGGCGGCGGCGCCGGGGCGGCGCTCACTCCCCCAGGTTCTTGGACAGGTAGCGGGCCACCGCGCGCACGGAGGCCATGGTGGTGGGGTAGTCCATGCGGGTGGGGCCCACGATCCCCACCTTGGAGGCGGCGTGCGGGCCGTAGCCCGTGGCCACCACGGAGGCCTCGGCCAGGGGGTCGTCGCCCTGCTCCGAGCCGATGCGCACGGCCACGCCCCGTTCGTCCTGCTGCATCTCGGACAACAGGCGCAGCATGGTCACTTGTTCCTCGAGGGCCTCGAGCACCGGGGAGATGCTCTGGGGGAAGTCCCCGCTGAAGCGTGCCAGGTTGGCCGTTCCGGCCAGCACGAGCCGGTGCTCGTCCGACGCCGCGGCCAGCACGGTGAGCGCGTCGCCCACGGCCCGGGCGGCGTCGCCCAAAGCCTCCGGTACCGCGACCTCGAGATCTGCGAGGGCGCTGGGCACCGTGTCCAGGGGCGCGGCCAGCAGCCGCGCGAGCAGCAGGGACCGCAGCTCCAGCACGCGCGCCTCGTCCAGGGGTGCGGCGAGCGCGACGCTGCGCTGGACCACGCGGCCCGAGGTGGGGATGAGGATCACCAGCAGCGTGTCCGCACCGAGGTCCACGAGCTCCACGTGGCGCACCGTGATGCCCGTGCGCACGGGGTACTGGATCACGGCGGCCTGGTGCGTCAGCTGGGCCAGCAGGCGCACGGTGCGCTCCATGATGTCGTCGAGGTCGTCGGCTCCGTCGAGGAACACCTGGATGGCCCGGCGCTGGGCCGGGGTGAGCGGCTGCAGGGCCGAGATCTGGTCCACGAACAGGCGGTAGCCGCGGTCGGTGGGGATCCGGCCGGAACTGGTGTGGGGGGCGACGATCAGGCCGTCCTCCTCGAGGGCGGCCATGTCGTTGCGGACCGTGGCGGAGGACACGGGGAGCCGGTGGCGCTCCACGAGCGCCTTGGAGCCCACGGGTTCGCGCGAGTGGACGTAGTCCTCCACGATGGCCCGCAGGATCTGAGCCCTGCGCGGGTGCTCCACGGCGTTCACCTCCCGTTGCGTCCGGCCGCTGCGTCCGGTCAATTTTGGCACTCATGGGAACACAGTGCTAATCCGGGGAGTCTAGCGGCCCGGGTCTCCCCCGCCCCCTTTGGTACGCTCGCGGCTGATTCGGCCGCCCGGCCGGTCCCGTGCCAGAGCACCGCGGGTGCCGCGCGTCGGAAGACCACAGCACCAGAACGAGGAGACCGCCGTGAACGCACCCGGGTGGGGCTGGGGCCCGCAGGACCTCGGCGACCCCCAGCTGTCCCGCTCCGGGCCCACGTCCCGTGAGGTCCCGGTGGCCCGCGACATGGTCCTGGAGGACGTCGAGACCGGGTGGGTGGGCGCCGTCGTGAGCGTGGAGGTCATCGGGGGCATGCGCGTGGTGGGCCTGGAGGACCGCCACGGCCGCGTGAAGACCTTCCCCCTGGGCCCGGGATTCCTCCTGGACGGGGAGCCCGTGCGGCTTACTCCACCCGTGGCCGCGGCCGGCCCCTCGAAGCCCCGGCTCACCCGGTCCGGCTCCGTGGCGGTCGAGGGCCTGCGGGCCTCCGTGGCCAAGGAGTCCCGGATCTGGGTGGAGGGCTACCACGACGCCGAACTCGTGGCGAAGGTGTGGGGCCACGACCTCGCCGTGGAGGGGATCGTGGTGGAGCCCCTGCACGGCATCGACGACCTCCCCGGTGCCATCGCCTCGTTCCGGCCGGGGCCGAAGCGTCGGCTCGGGGTCCTCGTGGACCACCTGGTGCCGGGGTCCAAGGAGTCCCGGATCGCCGAGAAGGCCCTGCAGGTTCCCGGAGCACGGGACAACGTGCTGGTCCTGGGCCACCCGTACATCGACATCTGGCAGGCCGTGAAGCCCGCCACGCTCGGCATCCCCGCGTGGCCCGTGATCCCCCGCGGTGAGGACTGGAAGACCGGGATGGCGCGGGAGCTCGGACTCCCCCACCGCACGCCCCAGGACGTGGGCCGCGCGTGGCAGGCCATCCTCACGCGCGTGAACAGCTACGCGGACCTGGAGCCTGCCCTCCTGGGGCGGGTGGAGGAGCTGATCGACTTCCTCACCGCCCCGCAGTGAGCCGAGCGACCTGCCTGCGGCGGCCCGCCTGCCCGCGGTGACGCGCACGACGTCGTTCTGTGACGCCCGACCGGGCGGTTTCCCAGCCGCACACCGTAGAATGACGGTGCCAGGCCCCCGCGATCCTGCCTGCACCGGCTACCGCCCCTGAAAGGGACACCCCACTGTGACTGACGTTGCCGCCACGCCCGTTCCCGAGTCCGCTCGCACCGAGGACACCCCGTTCGAGTCCGTGTCCCCCGTGGCCCAGCCCCTGGACGTGGCGCAGGACCGCCAGTGGGCCACCCTGGCGCACCTCGGCGGAGTGGTGGGCGCGCTGCCCAGCTACCTGATCCACCGGGTCTTCACGGACCGCGGCCCCTTCACGGCGCAGGAGTCCCGGGAGGCCCTGAACCACACGCTGCTGCCGAGCCTGATCATCCTGGCGGGCATCGTGCTGTCCCTGGTCCCCGTGGCGGGAGGCGTGTTCTCCGTGGTCGCCGCCGTGACGTGGGTGTACCTGGCTGTCACGTCCGTGCGGGCGGGCATCAAGGTGAACCGCGGCGAGCCCCACCAGTACCGGTTCAGCACGCACTTCTACGACCGCGTCACCACCGGCCGCGCCTGACCCCGCCCCCCCGCCGGGGCCCGTCGGGGCTCACCAGTTGAGCAGGCGCCGCGTCACGGCGTCGGCCATCAGCCGCCCCGCGTCCGTGAGCACCGCCGTGCCGGTGAGGGCCGCGGGTCCGTCCAGCCAGCCGTCCGCGATCAGCCCGGCGACGGCGCGGCGGCCCTCCGGGCGCAGCGTGGCCAGGGGAAGGCCCTCGCGGATGCGGATGCCCAGCATCACGTGCTCCACGTAGCGGGTGTCCGCGTCGAGGGTTTCGCGCCCCACGGCGGGTGACTCCCCGGCCCGCACGCGGTGGGTGTAGGGCAGGGGGTGCTTGATGTTCCACCAGCGCACACCGTCGCTGTGGGAGTGGGCCCCGGGCCCGATCCCCCACCAGTCCTGGTCCCGCCAGTAGGCGAGGTTGTGCTCGCTGCGGTTCTGCCGCGCGGTGCGGCCGTGGGCGTCCCGGGACCAGTTGGAGACCTCGTACCACTCGAACCCCGCGGCCGTGAGCAGGCGCTCCGCGAGCAGGTACTTCTCGGCCTGGTCGTCGGGGTCCACCTGCGGCACCTCGCCGCGGCGGATCTGCGCGGCGAGCTTGGTGCCGTCCTCGACGATGAGCGAGTACGCGGAGACGTGGTCCGGGTCCAGTTCCAGCGCGGCGTCCAGGGACGTCTCCCAGTCCGCCACGCTCTCCCCGGGGGTGCCGTAGATCAGGTCCACGCTGGCGCCCAGGCCGCGCTCCTTGGCCCAGCCGACGGCGCGGGGCACGTTCGTGGGCGTGTGCGTGCGTTCCAGCACGGCCAGCACGTGCGGGACCGCGGACTGCATCCCGAAGGAGACCCGGGTGACCCCCGCGGCCGCGAGGACGTCGAAGGTCTCGGGCGTCACGGAGTCCGGGTTGGCCTCCACCGTGACCTCGGCGTCCGGGGCGAGCCCGAAGCTCTCCCGGGCCTGCTCGAGCACCGCGGCGAGCTCGGTCGCGGGCAGCAGCGTGGGGGTGCCCCCGCCGAAGAACACGCTGTGCAGGGCGCGCGGGGGTGCCCAAGCGGCGTCGAGCACGGAACGGGCGAAGCGGACCTCTGCTGCGGCGTCGCGGTGGTAGTCGTCCCGGGAGACCCCGTCCCCGAGCTGGTCCATGGTGTACGTGTTGAAGTCGCAGTACCCGCAGCGCACGGCGCAGAACGGGACGTGGACGTACAGGCTCAGGGTGCGCTCGGCCGCGCGCGCCACCGAGGCCGCGGGGAGGGCGCCGTCGCGCGGGGCGGGGTCCCCCTCCGGCTGGGTGGGCATTACTTCTTCTTGTCCTTCCCGTTGTCCTCGTCCGAGGACAGCGCGGCCACGAAGGCCTCCTGGGGGACCTCCACGCGGCCCACCATCTTCATGCGCTTCTTGCCCTCCTTCTGCTTCTCGAGCAGCTTGCGCTTGCGGGAGATGTCACCGCCGTAGCACTTGGAGAGCACGTCCTTGCGGATCGCGCGGATGTTCTCGCGCGCGATGATGCGCGAGCCGATGGCCGCCTGGATGGGCACCTCGTACTGCTGGCGCGGGATGAGCTTCTGCAGCTTGCCCGTCATGAGCACGCCGTAGGAGTAGGCCTTGTCCTTGTGGGTGATGGCGCTGAACGCGTCCACCTGCTCGCCCTGCAGCAGGATGTCCACCTTCACGAGCTCCGCGGCCTGCTCGCCGTCCGCCTTCCAGTCCAGGGACGCGTAGCCGCGGGTCTTGGACTTGAGCTGGTCGAAGAAGTCGAAGACGATCTCCGCGAGCGGCAGCCGGTAGCGCAGCTCCACGCGATCCTCGGAGAGGTAGTCCATTCCCCTCATCTCGCCGCGCTTGGACTGGGAGAGCTCCATGACGGCGCCGATGAACTCGGACGGCACCAGGATGGTGGCCGAGACCATGGGCTCGCGGATCTCCAGGATGCGTCCCTCCGGGAACTCGGAGGGGTTGGTGACCTCCACCTCGGAGTGGTCCTCGAGCGTCACGTTGTAGGACACCGAGGGTGCGGTGGAGATCAGGTCCAGGTTGAACTCGCGCTCCAGGCGGTCCCGGGTGATCTCCAGGTGCAGCAGACCCAGGAACCCGCAGCGGAAGCCGAAGCCGAGTGCCGCGGAGGTCTCGGGCTCGTAGACCAGGGCGGCGTCGTTGAGCTGCAGCTTCTCCAGGGCGTCCCGCAGCACGGGGTAGTCGGAGCCCTCCACGGGAAACAGGCCCGAGAACACCATGGGCTTCGGATCCTGGTAGCCGCACAGAGACTCCTGGGCCGGCTTCTGCTGGTTGGTCACGGTGTCGCCCACGCGGGACTGGCGGACGTCCTTCACACCCGTGATGAGGTAGCCCACCTCCCCCACCCCCAGCCCCTTGGACGGGATGGGCTCCGGGGAGATCACCCCGATCTCCAGCAGCTCGTGCGTGGCCCCCGTGGACATCATCTCGATCCGCTCACGCGGGACCAGGGTCCCGTCCACCACGCGCACGTAGGTGACCACGCCGCGGTAGGTGTCGTACACCGAGTCGAAGATCATGGCGCGCGACGGCGCGTCCTTCACCCCCTGGGGCGCGGGCACGTCCCGGACGATCCGGTCCAGTAGCTCCTCCACGCCCTCGCCGGTCTTGCCCGAGACCTTCAGGACCTCCTCGGGCTCCACCCCGATGAGGTTGGCGAGCTCCGCCGCGTACTTCTCCGGCTGCGCCGCGGGGAGGTCGATCTTGTTGAGCACCGGGATGATCGTGAGGTCGTTCTCCAGCGCCAGGTAGAGGTTCGCCAGCGTCTGCGCCTCGATGCCCTGGGCGGCGTCCACCAGCAGGATGGTGGCCTCGCACGCGGCCAGCGAGCGGGAGACCTCGTACGTGAAGTCCACGTGCCCGGGCGTGTCGATCATGTTCAGCGCGTAGTCCGTGCCGTCCACGTTCCACGGCATGCGCACCGCCTGGGACTTGATGGTGATCCCGCGCTCGCGCTCGATGTCCATCCGGTCCAGGTACTGGGCCTTCATCTGCCGCGGCGTCACCACCCCGGTGGCCTGCAGCATGCGGTCCGCGAGTGTGGACTTGCCGTGGTCGATGTGGGCGATGATGCAGAAGTTCCTGATCACCGAGGGGTCGGTCGAGGCAGGTGCCGGTGGATTGACGGCCAACGGTGACACGGGCGGTCCTTTCGTTCTCAGGATGACTCCCCAGTTTCCCATGATCCCGGACCGGGGGCGAACCGGTCCCCCTACGATGTCCCCATGGCCGACTTCACTCGACTCCTGAACCAGGGGCTGCGCCTCTTCCGCATGTACCAGCGCTACTCGGGCTCCCGCGGGCCCGCCTCCCGCTCTCCCCGCTCCGGGGGCACGACGCCGCCGCCCACCGTGGCGCACGAGCGCGGCACCTCGCGCGCGCGGCCGGGCACGGCGGCGTCGTCCGGCCGGATCACGGACTACCCCGGGGACTGGACGGGGCCGGTAAACCCCCGGTGGGCCGCGAAGCCGGACGGGCGTCCGGATCCCGGGGAGGTCGTGTGGACGTGGGTGCCCTACCAGGAGGACCACTCGCGCGGGAAGGACCGGCCCGTGCTGATCGTGGACCGGGCCGGCGAGCACCTGCTGTGCGTGATGCTCACCTCCAAGGACCACGACTCCGCGGGTCACGACGACCCCTCCTGGGTGGACGTGGGCGTGGGTGGCTGGGACCGGTCCGGGCGTCCCTCGGAGGCGCGGGTCGACCGGATCATCCCCGTGCGGCCACAGGACGTGCGGCGTGAGGGTGCCGTGCTGGACCGAGCGCGGTTCGAGGCGGTGGCCGCGGAGCTGACCGGGCGGCGCTGACGGGGCGGCACTGCCCGGGCAGCCCTCACTCGGGACCGCCGCGCCGCGCCGCTCCGGGCACCCGGGGCGGGTTTCTGCTAAAGTGGTTCGCTGTGTGTCCGCGCTGGTCGTCGGGCACAGCGGATGGTTGCCACCGAGCATCCCCACTCTCACAACTCAGTCGATGACCATCCGTGAGCCCTCACTGACCTACTTCCGCAATCGTTCTAGGAGCTATCCGTGGCCAACATCAAGTCGCAGAAGAAGCGCAACCTCACCAACGAGAAGGCACGCCTGCGCAACAACTCGTACAAGTCCGAGCTCAAGACGCTGATCCGCAAGGTGGACGCGGCCGTCGAGTCCGGCAACAAGGACGCCGCTGCGGAGACCCTCCGCAAGGCCTCCCGCAAGCTCGACAAGGCCGTGTCCAAGGGCGTTCTGCACAAGAACACCGCGGCCAACAAGAAGTCCGGTCTGGCCAAGAAGGTCGCGAAGATCTGAATCGGCTGACCCCGTCGCGCTGACGGACTGGACGGGCCCGGTACTCCTCGTGAGTGCCGGGCCCGTTGTCATGCGCGGGGTGGTTCCGCGCTCCCTGCGGGCAGCTCTCGGCGCAGCCCCCGAGGAGTCGGCTCAGTGGTGCCCGGAGGTGGCGATCACCGTGATGGCCCGCTCCACCGCGAAGTACGGGGAGCGGGAGGCGCCCTTCACCTGGGCGTCCGCCTCCGCAATGGCCTGCAGGGCCCGGGCGACGTCCTGCGCGGTGAACCGACGCGCCTCGTTCTGGGCGCGCTCCACCTGCCACGGGGCGACGCCCACGTCCTTGGCGATCTGCCCCGCTCCCCCGCGGGACCCCGCGGTGAGGGCGATCAGGCGCATCTTCGAGCCCAGCGTGGCCACCATGGGCACCGGATCCACACCCACGTCCACGGCCTGGCGCCACAGCTTCAGCGCCTGGTCCGCGTTGCCGGCCACGGCCGCGTCCGCCACCCGGAACGCGGTGACCTCCACACGACCGCCGTAGTACTTCTCGACCAGGTCGAGGTCCACGGTCACGGGCCCGTCCGCGATCAGCTGGGAGCACGCGGCGGCCAGCTCCGCCGTGGAGGTGCCGACGGCCGCGGCCAGCGCCCGGGCGGCGTCGGGCTCGATGCGCTTTCCCTGTGCCCGGAACTCCGCGAGGACGAACGCGGACTTGTCCCGGTCCGACTTCGGCGGGGTGCAGTCCAGGACGAGGGCGCGCTCCTTGAGCGCGTCCAGCAGCTTCTTGCCGCGGTTGCCGCCGGAGTGCTGCCACAGGACCGTGACGTCCGGGTCCGGGCTGGCCACGTAGGCCAGAGCGTCCGCGAGCAAATGCTCGTTCATGCTCGCCAGCTCCTGGACGCACACGAACTTGGGGTCGTCGAACAGCGAGGGGCTCGTGACCACCGCGAGCTGACCCGGCTGGTAGTCCCCGGCCGCGATGTCCGTGACCTCGCACGAGCCGCGTTCCATGCGGATGGCGTCCCGCAGGGTCTCCCGGATGCGCTGCAGGATGTACTCGTCCGAGCCGGAGGCCAGCACGAGGGGCTGCGGGGTGGCGTCGCGCCACGACGTCTGCGGGGCCGAGGGTGCCTGTCGGCGGGAGGTCGTGCGTGCCGGGGTCATGGTGCTCCTCGTTCGTGGCCGGGTGCTCGGGCGTCGACGCCGCCCGTGCCCGGTCCCGGGTGCGCTCGGCACGTTCGGCCGGGCGGGGCGGGCACGCCGTCGCTGCGTCCCCATGCTAGCCGCGGGCGGGGACACCCCCGGGGGCCTGTGAAGTGCGGGTGCCGCGGCGCGGCACGGGACGCCGCGAAGGCAGCCCGGGTACCGCGGAGTTTCGTGGCCCGAGCGCTCCGGCTCAGCTGCTCGTGGTCCCTCTGGTCCCCGGAGGCGCCGTCGCCCGGCGAGCGCCCATTCTCAGCGGGTGCGCGGCGGGCGGCGGTAGGCGCGTTCGTACTGGCCGGGGACGGGCGCGTCGGGAACGCCGAGGGCGTGGGCAGCGGTGAGGGCCACGTGGGGGTCTCGCAGGGCTTCGCGGCCCATGAGGACCACGTCCGCGAGTCCGGTGGCGACGATCTGCTCGGCCTGCCAGGCGGTGTCGATCATGCCGACCGCGGCCACGGGGACGCCTGCGGTGCTCCTGATCTCGGTGGCCAGGGGCACCTGGTAGCCGGGGCCCACGGGGATCTCGGCGGGCACGTTGGCGGCGGAGGACACGTCGATGAGGTCCGCTCCGTGCACGGCGAGCCATCCGGACACGCGGGAGGTGTCCGCCACGGTGAGGCCGCCGTCGGTCCAGTCGGTCGCGGACAGTCGCACCAGCAGCGGCATGTCGCCGGGGATGACGTCCCGCACGGCGTCGGTCACCCGCAGCAGCAGCCGGGCGCGGTTCTCCAGGGAGCCGCCGTGCTCGTCCGTGCGCTCGTTGCTGAGAGGGGACAGGAACTCGTGGAGCAGGTAGCCGTGGGCGCCGTGGAGCTCCACGAAGTCCATGCCGGCTTCCACGGCGCGGCGGGCCGAGGCGGCGAAGGCGGCCACGAGGTCGTCGATCCCGCGCGCGTCCAGTTCCTCGGGTGCGTCCAGGCCGGGGAAGGCCACGGCGGACGGGCCCACGGTCTGCCAGCCGCCCTTGGCGGCGGGCAGGCTCTGGCCGGGGTACTCGGTCCCCCACGCGGCGTGGGTGCTGGCCTTGCGGCCCGCGTGGGCGAGCTGCACGCCGATGGCCGCGCCCTGGCCGTGGGCGAAGTCCGCGATGCGCGCGAGGGCGTCCCGCTGCTCGTCGTTCCACAGGCCCAGGTCCCGGGGGCTGATGCGTCCCTCGGGCACGACGGCGCTCGTCTCCACGATCACGGCCCCCGCACCACCGGCGGCGAGCGATCCGTAGTGCACGAGGTGCCAGTCCGTGGGCACGCCGTCCTCCCCGAAGGCTGCGTACTGGCACATGGGCGGGATCCAGAGCCGGTTGCGGACGGTGAGCCCGCGCAGAGTGATCGGTTCGAAGAGGGTGGAGTGCATGGGGGTCCTTCCGGTCGGGGACGCCCGCACCGGGGACGGGCAGCACCCCTAGCGGGGTGAGCGGGTCCGGGTCTGCGGCGGGCGCCCTGTGGTTCCTCCCGGTCAACGGATCGGCCGCCGGGGTTATTTCTGCTCCGGGGCAGCACGGGTCACCCGCGGGCGGCCACCACGCGGCCGCCCTCCCGGCGGATCCACAGCGCGCCGTTCTGGTCGGTGCGGGCCACGGCCGCCCCGACCTCATGCAGTGCCGCCAGGGTCTGGGGGTGCGGGTGGCCGTAGCTGTTGTCCTTCCCGACGGAGATCACCGCGAGCGCGGGGTGGGTGTCGTGGACGATGTCGGTGCCGCCGTTGCGGGCGCCGTGGTGGGAGACCTTGAGGACGTCCACGTGAGGTGTGCGGCCACTGGAGAAGGTGGGCAGCTCGCGTCGGTACCCGTCGGTTTCGAGGTCTCCGGCGGACAGCCAGGTGGTGGGGCCGTCGGGTCCGTCCATGGTGAGGAGCAGGACGAGGGAGGCGTTGTTCTCGTCCTCGGAGGTGACCTTGCGGTGCGTGGAACGTGGTGGTCTGGCGCCGCCGGCCGAGCCGGGAGCCGAGCTCTCGACGGGTGTCGGCGGCACGGGTGCCAGGACCTCCACGGTGAGCGGTCCCAGGTGGAGCTGCTCACCGGGTGCGGGGCGAGTGGCGATGCCGGTCCACTGCTGGAGTTCGTCCGGCGGGGTGTCTCCGGCGGCGGAGTACCAGACGCGGTCCACGTCCACGGTCTCGGCGAGCCCGTCGAACCCGGCCACGTGGTCCGCGTGGTCGTGGGTGGCGATCACCGCGTCCAGGTGGGTGACGTCGGCCTGCCGCAGGCACCGGGTGAGCGCGCGGGGGTCCGGTCCCCCGTCCACGAGCACGGCACGGTGCTCGCCCGTGCGGTGCAGCACGGCATCCCCCTGGCCCACGTCGCACACCACCGACTCCCACGCCGGGGCCGGGCGGAGCCACCACACGAGAGCGGTCACCAGCAGCATGACCAGGGTGAGGGACGCGGTGACGGCGAGCAGGCGGCGTCGTCCCCGGAGACGGTGGGCGCGGACGCGCCGCACGGCGTCGGGCACCGGTGCTGCGGCGGGAGCGGGGTCCACGGTGCCCGCGACCGGCGGTGGGCGGCGCATGCGGGCGTCCACGGTGTGCAGGGCGGCGAGCGCGAGGATGGTCAGGACGGTGAGCAGCAGGACGCCCGGGAGGCCGGGTGGCCAGGGGACGTGGGCGCCGGGCAGTGCGGCGAAGGTGTCCGCGATCCAGCCGAGGGCGCGGGCCGGGTAGGAGGCGACACCCACGGGCAGGCTCGCCCCGCGGTCCCACGCGGTGACGGCGGCCGGGTCCGCAGGTCCGGGCACGAGCAGGGCCAGGGCCGGGTCCAGGAGGTGCCCTGCGAGCAGCACGCACACCGCGAGCAGACCGGCCACCGTGACCACGGGCACCAGGGGCGCGGCGGCCATGTTCGCGGGCAGGGAGTAGAGGGGCAGGTCCGGGTTGAGCAGGAGCAGGGCGGGCCCGCACCACAGCTGGGCCACGAGCGGCACGGCGATGCACACGGCGAGCACCGTGGGCAGGCGGGTGCCGAGCACGCGGGTCACGGGCCGGGCGCTGACCACGATGCCCGCGGTGGCCAGGACGGAGAGCACGAAGCCCATGTCCGCGGCGAGGTCCGGGCGGGTGAGCACCAGACCGGTCACCGCCGCGCACAGGGCGTTGAGGCTCACCCCGGGGCGTCCGCTGAGCATGGCGACCCCGCCCAGCGCGCCCATGACCCCGGCGCGGAGCACGGAGGGATCCGGTCCCACGAGCAGCACGAAGCCCGCGAGCGCCGCCAGGCCCACGGTCACGCACATGCGTCGACCCGCGCCGAGGGTGAGGGCGGCGAATCCGGTGAGCGTCATCACGAGGGCGCAGTTGGACCCGGAGACCGCCGTCAGGTGGGTGAGTCCGGTGTCCTTCATGCTCTGGGCGAGGGCGGCGGGCAGCTGGGAGGTGTCCCCCACAGTCATGCCGGGAACGAGTCCCGCGCTCACGGCGCCGAAGCCGCCGGCCACGCGGGTGAGGTCGGCGCGCACGGCCTCCAGCAGACCGGGGTCCTGCCCGCCGTGTCCCGCGGAGACGGGTGGCGACGTCGCTCGGGCGAGCAGCCGTGCGGGTGCGGCGGTGTCCGCCACGGTCACGACGGCGCCCACGCGCTCCCCGTCCCGCACACCGTCCCAGCCGGGATGGGTGGCGAACACTGTGAGTTCCCCGGTGGTGGGTGCCCCGTCCGCGCGCTGCACGTCCAGGGTCACGGCAACCCCGTGCGCGGCCTCCTGCTCCCCCGCGCCCGCGTGGGAGGTGTAGGGGGACGGCGTCCCGGACACGGTGGCCTCCAGACGGACCACCGATCCCTGCGGGTGCTGCACCAGGAACGCCCGGGCCGGTGCTGTGGCCGTGAGGGTGCTCACGAGGGCCGCCGCGCCGGCCAGCAGGACCACCAGGGTCAGGACTGCTGTCCCGTGGTGTCCCGTCACCATGGCGTTCCGCGCGTGGGGGCGGGGCACGGTGCCCGGGCCGCTGCGGCGAACCGTCCACGTGCCCCGCTGGGAGGGCCGCGCGCGAGTCCGCCGTCCTGCGCCGGGCATCCCCTTACCGGAAGCGGGCGTGCGAGACGAGCGACGGGCCCGCAGCCACCGCCACCCGTGCGGGGCCAGGCACACCAGCAGGTGTCCGGCCGTGCACAGCAGCGCACACACGGCACCGGCCTGCCACTGCCCCGCGAGCGTCACCGCCGCTGTGATCCACACCGCGAGCGCCACGGGCAGCAGCCGCAGGTCCCACGTGACGGTCATACCGTGACCAGGGGCAGCAGCGCCTCCAGCATCGCCGGTCCCACACCGCTGACGTCGTCCAGCTGCTCGGGTGAGGTGAAGGGGCCGTGCTGGGTGCGGAACTCCACGATCCGCTGCGCCAGCACCGGACCCACCTTCGGCAGGGCCTCCAGCTCGGCCTCGGTGGCCGTGTTGAGGTTCACGGGGGCGCCGGGGGCCGCGGCCGTGGAGCCGCCGCCCCGAGCACCCGGCTCGGGGGCACCGTTGGTCGCGCCCGCGGGCCTGCTCGCGGCGTTCGGGGCGGGGGCACCGGCTCCTCCGGACCCGCCGCCGGGAGCGGTGCGCGCCGCCAGCACCTCATCCACATTGCCCCGGTTGGGAATCACGATCTGGGCGCCGTCCGCCACGTTCTCCGCCAGGTTGATGCGGTCCTTCACGGCGGCGGGAGTGAATCCCCCGGCGGCCTCCACCGCGTCCATGACCCGCGCCCCGGGCGAGAGGGTGACCACGGAAGGATCTCTGACCTCTCCCACCACGTGCACGGTCAGGACACCGCCCGTGGACCCGGCGGAGGACGGGCCCGCAGATCCCGAGGGACCAGGACCGCCGGGTGGCCCCGCTGGGGACCCGACCCTGCCCGATGCCGTGCCTCCTGAGGAGTGACCCCCGGGTGCATCCGAGGTCCCCCGTATCCCCTCACCGTTGGCCCCGCTCGCCGGGGAGGCGTCGGCGAAGGCAATCACGGCGTCCTGGTCTCCACCGCCGCTCAGCAGGGCAGCGCATCCCGCCCCCAGTGCCACGAGCAGCACCACGCACAGCAGCACCAGGGCCGGGCGGTTCAGGTTCCTGCGCACCGTCACGTCCTCGCGGTGCCGGGAGTGCGCGTCGGGATCGGAGGACGCGGCGGTGGGTCGGTCCGAACCGCCGGAGGGATCCTCGGGTGGCGACAGGGGCTCCCGCTCCCCGCAGTGATCCGCCTCCGTGTCGTAAGACCGCGCCTCACCCCCGCGCGCGGCGTGCGACCCACCGGCTGCCCGGTCCTCCCGCAGCAGCGCGCTCAGCCGCTCGGTGGCGTCACTGTCCCGGAACCTGCGCCGTCCCCTGAAGTCGATCCCAGTCATGCACCCCACTCCACCGCGCCCGCTCACCGGGCACCGCGGGGCGGGACGCATCTGTGGAGACCGGACGCAGGGAAACCGTCACGCCCCGGACTGGGGAGCCTTCACACCGTGCGTGACCGGGCTGGAAGTAGGCCCCTCCACGACCGCCGCCTTCGTCCCCAGCCCCACGTGGGCGCTGAGCACCGGGGGCAGCTCACTGAGCACCAGCTCCGCGTCCGGACGGTACCGGTCCACGAGCACCTCCCCGATCTCGCGGGCACCGTGCGGATCCGCCACGTGGTGCACGCACAGCACCGGGCGCTGGGGCTCCGCGTCCCGCAGCGCCTCCCCCGCGAGCACCATGAACCGCTGCTGCGCGCGCGACAGGGACACCGGGCGCTCCACGGTGACGATCTTCCCCTCGGCCAGGCTCAGCAGCGGCTTGATCTGCAGCACGGAGCCCACCCTGGCCGTGGTGGGGTTCACCCGCCCGCCGCGGCGCAGCGTCTCGAGGGAGCGCACCTGGATCAGCACCTGGGCACGGGCGGACGCCTCGTGAGCCGCGCGGGCGACGTCGTCGATCCCCGCTCCCGACGCCGCCTCCTCCAGCGCCGCGCGCACCCCCAGGCCCTGCGCCAGACCGGCGCTCGCGGTGTCCACGATGCGCACGGGGATCCCGATGTCCTGCCGCGCGATCCGCGCGGCCCCCACCGTGCCGGAGAGCTCGCCCGAGAGGTGCACCGAGACCACGGCCTCGAACCCGGCCTCCTCGAAGCCCCGGTACGCGGCACGCATCCGACCCGGAGCGGGCCGGGAGGTGGTCACGGGCCGACCCTCCGCGAGCGCGACCACCAGGGAGGAGGCCCGGTCCGCCTCGTCCTCCGTGTGCAGCTGCCCGCCGATCAGCACGGGCATGTCCACGAGCGCGAACCCGCCGGCGGTCTCGAACGCGTGCCGCCAGGAGTCGGGCAGGGCCGCGGCACTGTCGGTGACCACGGCCACGCGGCGGGCGACGACGTCGTCGTCCCCGGGGGCCGGGGCGGCCGCCACGCCGGGTCGGGCCGGGAACGGGCGGAGCCCGCCCTCCCCCTCGTGCGAGCGGGCGGACGGGCTCCGGGAACCGTGGCCGGTCATCAGACCACGATGTTCACGAGCTTGGGGGCGCGCACGATGACCTTGCGCACCGTGGCCTCGGACAGCAGCCGCTGGACCACTTCGGAGCCCATGGCCGCGGCCTCGAGGTCCTCATCCGTGATGTCCGCGGGGACCTGCAGGCGGTCGCGCACCTTGCCCTTGATCTGCACCACGGCGGTCACGGTGTCCTCCACGAGCAGCGCGGGATCCACGGCGGGCCACGGGGCGCGCACCACGGTGTCCTCGTGGCCGATCAGGTGCCACATGTCCTCGGCGGTGTACGGCGCCACGAGGCTCAGCAGGATCGCGACGGCCTCCACGGCCTCGCGCACCGCCGGATCCGCGGGCCCGCAGCCCGTGTCGATGGCCTTGCGCACCGTGTTCACCAGCTCCATGGTGCGGGCGATGACCACGTTGAACTTCCCGGAGTCCAGCAGCTGCTCGGCGTCCGCGACCGTGCGGTGCGTGACGCTGCGCAGCGCCTTGTCCCCGTCCGCGAACGACGCCGCCGGGTCCGCCGTGCAGTCCTGGGCCAGGCGCCACGCGCGGGCCAGGAACTTCTGGGAACCCTGCGGGGAGACGTCCGCCCAGTCCACGTCGTCCTCGGGCGGGGACGCGAACACCATGGTCAGGCGCACGGCGTCCACGCCGAACGCGTCCAGCTGCTCGCCCAGGTCCACGCCGTTGCCCAGGGACTTGGACATCGCCTTGCCGCCGTTGAGCACCTGGCCCTGGTTCAGCAGCGCCTTGAACGGCTCGGTGAAGCCCACCAGGCCGAAGTCGTAGAGGGCCTTGGTGAAGAACCGCGAGTACAGCAGGTGCAGGATCGCGTGCTCCACACCGCCCACGTACTGGTCCACCGGCATCCAGCGGTCCACGGCGGCGCGGTCGAACGGCGCGGCGTCGTCCTGCGGGGACGTGTAGCGCAGGTAGTACCAGGACGAGTCCACGAACGTGTCCATGGTGTCCGTGTCACGCTTCGCGGCCCCACCGCACGCGGGGCACGTGACGTTCACCCAGTCCGACGCCGCCGCGAGCGGGCTCTGCCCCTTGGGCGCGAGCTGCTCACCGCGCAGGTCCTCGGGCAGCCGCACGGGCAACTGGTCCTCGGGCACGGGCACCTCGCCGCACGAGGCGCAGTGGATGATCGGGATGGGAGCACCCCAGAAGCGCTGCCGGGACAGCAACCAGTCCCGCAGCCGGAAGTTCACGTGGCGCTCGCCGGTGCCGGCCTCCGTGACGATCTCGATGGCCTTCTCCACCGCCTCGGCCCGGGGCAGGCCGTCCAGGGGCCCGGAGTTCACCAGGGTGCCGTCGCCGGTGGCGGCCACGCCCGTGACCGCGGGGTCCTCCTCGCCGCTGTCCAGCACGGTGCGCACGGGCAGCTCGAACGCCCGGGCGAAGTCCAGGTCCCGCTGGTCGTGGGCGGGCACCGCCATGATCACGCCCGTGCCGTAGTCCGCGAGCACGTAGTCCGAGGCCCACACCGGCAGCTTCTCCCCGGTCAGCGGGTTCACCGCGTGGCGGCCCAGGAACACACCGGTCTTCTCCCGGTCCGAGGCCTGGCGCTCGATGTCCGACAGCGCCTTGACCTGCTCCCGGTACGCGGCGAGCGCCTCAGCCTGCTCCGGGGCCACGACCTCCTCGGCCACGGCCGCGTCCGCGGCCACCACGCAGAACGTGGCGCCGTAGAGGGTGTCCGGGCGGGTGGTGAACACGGTGACGGTGCGCCCGGAGGTGTCCGAGGCGTCGGCGCCCTCGGCGGGGGCGCCCTCGATCACGAAGTTCACGTGCGCGCCCTCGGAGCGACCGATCCAGTTGCGCTGCATGGCCAGCACGCGCTCGGGCCAGTGCCCCTCCAGCTCGGCCATGTCGTCCAGCAGCCGCTGGGCGTAGTCCGTGATCTTGAAGTACCACTGGTTCAGGGACTTCTTGGTCACCGGGGTGTGGCAGCGCTCGCAGGCGCCGTTGACCACCTGCTCGTTGGCCAGCACGGTCTGGTCCTTGGGGCACCAGTTGACCGGCGAGTCCTTCCGGTACGCGAGGCCGTGGGAGTAGAACTGCAGGAACAGCCACTGCGTCCACCGGTAGTACTCGGGGTCCGAGGTGTGGATCTCCCGGTCCCAGTCCGCGCTGATGGCGTAGCGCTTGAAGGACTCCCGCTGGGTGTCGATGTTGCGGTAGGTCCACTCGGCCGGGTGGGCGTCGCGCTTGATGGCCGCGTTCTCCGCGGGCAGCCCGAAGGAGTCCCAGCCCACGGGGTGCATCACGTCGTAGCCGCGGTGCATCCAGTAGCGGGCCACCACGTCCCCCATGGCGAACGCCTCCGCGTGGCCCATGTGCAGGTCCCCGGAGGGGTAGGGGAACATGTCCAGGACGTAGCGCCGCTGCGCGGAGCCGTCGTCGGCGGGCGTGTAGACGCGGTGCTCGTCCCAGTAGCCGGACCAGGTGGCCTCGATCCGCTGGACGTCGTAGTCGGTGCCCGCCTCCGGGGTGCTCTGCTCGCTCACGTGCCTCGCCTTCAGGGTTCACGGGGCCGGGCGGGTGCCAGGGCTCGGGTGTCGAGGCGGCAGCGCGGTCCCCCGCGTGGATGTGTGGGGATCCCTCCCAGTTTAGACCAGGCCGCATCCCGGCCCGCGTGCACCGGGCGCCGCTACCATGGGGGCGCCGATGCCGGATGGATGGAGGACCCGTGGACAACCCCTACGCCGAACGCCGCAGCGTGGAACTGGACGGATACCGCGTGCGGTACTGGTTCTACGACACGGACAAGGAGCGCAAGCCCCTGCTGGTGATGCTCCACGGCTTCCGCGGGGACCACCACGGGCTGCAGCTGATCGCCACGGCACTGCGCGAGAAGTACCACGTGGTGGTCCCCGACCTGCCGGGTTTCGGCCGCTCCGAGCCGTTCCCGGACCGGGAGCACTCCGTGGCCGAGTACGTGCGTTTCGTCCGGGACTTCCTCATCACCCTGACCGACGGCGCCGTGTCCCCGGACTCCGGCACGGGCGTGGTGCTCGCGGGGCACTCCTTCGGCTCCATCCTGGCCGCGCACTTCGCCGCCGAGCACCCGTCCATGGTGGAGCGGCTGGTGCTCATCAACCCCATCTCCCAGCCCGCGCTGGCCGGGGACCAGAAGAGCCTCACCAAGCTCACGCGCCTCTACTACGGTGCCGGCTCCGCGCTGCCCCGCCGCCTGGGCACCCGGTTGCTGTCCTCCAACGCGGTGGTCAAGCTCATGACGGACGTGATGGTCAAGTCCGACGATCCCGACGTCAAGCACTACGCGCTGCGCCAGCATCAGGCGTACTTCAACACCTTCGCGAACCGGGAGGTCCTCTCCCAGGCCTACGACGCCTCCATCTCCCGCACCGTCGCCGAGGTGGCCATGAACCTGAGCATGCCCACCCTGCTGCTCGTGGGGGAGCTGGACGACCTCGGCTCCGTGGGCTCCCAGCGCACCATGGCCTCGTGGATCCGCAGCCACCGCCTGGAGATCATCCCCGCCGTGGGCCACCTCATCCACTACGAGGCACCGGAGACCGCGGCCGCGCTGATCGAGGACTTCCTGGGGGCCCCCGCCCCCGAACCGCTGGAGGGCTACGACACGCTCCCCCTCGCGGACACCACCGAGTCCACCCCGGACCAGCTCACCGGCATGCTGCCCGCCGTGGACCGCGCCGCGAGCGCCCGGCAGTTCCGGCGGGAGACCCGCGCCCGGGGCCTGTCGGGGGAGCCCGGGACGTCCAAAGAGTCCGGGGGGTCCCGCCGGTGAGGCTGCTCTTCGACGCGCGCTACATCCGCACGGACCACCACGACGGGATCAGCCGGTACAGCACCCAGCTGCTCGCGGCCACCGCCCGGCTGGTCGCGGCGGATCCGCGGGTGCGGCTCTGCGCGCTGATCAGCGATCCCGCGCAGCGGGCGTTCGTCCCGGAGGGCGTTGCCGTGCTGAGGGGCCCGTCCGTCACGTCTGCCGCGGAGGTGCTCGCCGCGCAGTACGTGAACAGGTACGCGCCCGACGTCGTGTTCTCCCCCATGCAGACCATGGGCTCCCTGGGGCGGCGCTACCGCCTGGTCCTCACGCTGCACGACCTGATCTACTACGAGCACCCGCAGCCTCCGGGGGACCTGCCGCTGCCGGTGCAGTGGGGGTGGCGCGCATACCACCGCGCGTGGTGGCCGCAGCGGCTCACGCTCAACCGGGCGGACGCAGTGGCCACGGTCTCGCTGACCTCGCGCGAGCAGATCCTCGCGCACCGCCTCACCACGCGGGACGTGCGGGTGATTGCCAATGCGGCGCCGTCGTCCGGGATCCCCGAGGCGGAGGCGCTCGCCCGGCTCGAGACGCGCGGCACGAACCTCGTGTACATGGGCTCGTTCCTGCCGTACAAGAACGTGGCGGCCCTGCTGCGCGCCATGGCACACCTGCCCGGGCACACGCTGCACCTGCTGTCCCGCATCTCTCCCGCACGCGAGGCCGAGCTGCGGGCGCAGGTTCCCCCCGGTGCGCGCGTGGTCTTCCACCGCGGCGTCACCGAGGACGAGTACCGCGAGCTGCTGGGCTCGTGCGCCGCGCTCGTCACGGCGTCCCGCGCCGAGGGCTACGGGCTGCCGCTCGTGGAGGCCTTCGCGCAGGGCGCGCCCGTGGTGTGCTCGGAGCTGCCGATCTTCCGCGAGGTCGCCGGGGACGCCGCCGGCTACGCCCCCGCGGACGACGCCGCCGCGTTCGCCGCCCGGGTGCGCGAGCTCACCGACCCGGCCCTCGCCCGGGAGCGTGTCCTCGCGGGGCTGCACCGGATCCGCGAGCACACGTGGCAGGACTCGGCCCGGGAACTGCTGGCCCTGGCCCAGGAACTCCACCAGCGCGGCTGAGCGACTTGAGGGCTCGGACTTGGGGCCTGGCGCACACCTGAGCGTCCCTCCCCTGACCCCGCAACGCAGCCACCGGGGCAACCACGGGGGCTGGAGAGCCCCGACGCGCGGAACTCGCGATCCATTGCCGGTAGTCGTCAGCTCACAGCAGGTCGGCGACGTCGCAGCGCACGGTGACCGGCGCGTGCTCCCGCAGCGCCGAGGCCCGCGCCTTCTCCGCCCGCAGGGCGGCGGTGACGTGCGGGGCGATCCCGAAGCCGAAGAACAGCAGTGCGCGGTACGGGCGGTCAGCAGCGTGTCCGGGCCCGTGACGGCCCCCGTCCGCGCGCTCCGCGGCGTCGGGCACGGTGTGACCGAGCCCGTCGAGGGTCTCAACACGTGACTGCCCGGCGTCGGCGTCCGCGAGGTCCGCGCCGTTGCCGGCCGCGATCTCCACGGGTGCAGGGCCCACCACGCGCACGCGCTCCGGCAGCCGCAGATCCCGCAGCGTGGCCGCCACCGCCTCGCGGGTCCCCGTGAGGGCGGCCGTGCGCACCGCCGGGGGCAGACCCAGTTCGTGGCGCTCCTGCAGCTCGCGCGCGGAGTGCCCGGCCGGGTCCCAGCGCACGAGGGCGGCGACCGCGCGGTCCTGGTCCGCGGTGACCACCACCGTGCCCCCGCGCGAGGACGCACGGACGAGCGCCGCGGCGTTGCACCACCGCCGCAGGGTCTGCTCCTCGGCCCGGAGCCAGGGCCGGGCGAGCATCTGGTTGCCGTCCAGCAGCAGGGCCGCCGCGTACCCGCCCTCGGCCACGGGCTCAGCACCCGGCGTGGCCACCACGAGTGCCGGCGCAGGACCCACCCGCGCGCGCACCGTGCGGTCGCTGGAGGAGATCACGGGCACCTGGGGGAACGCGCGGCCCAGCTCCTCGGCCGTCCGCCCGGCCCCCACCGAGCTCAGCCGCACCCGGGTGAACCCGCACTCCGCGCACCGCCAGTCGTGGGCCTGCTTGCCGCACCACGTGCACACGGGCACCGCGTTCGCGGACCCCAGGGCGAGCGGCCCGTCGCACGCAGCGCACCGTGCGGGCGTGCGGCAGCGCTGGCACGCGAGCACCGGCGCGTAGCCCTTGCGCGCCACCTGCACCAGAACCGGCCCCCGCTCCAGCCCCGCCCGCGCCACGCGGAACGCCTCGTGCGGCAGGCGTGCCCGGGCCGCCAGGGGGTCGCGCTCGGTGTTGAAGGAGTCCGACGTCGCCTCGATGCGCGGGGAGAACCGGCGCAGCTCCGCGCGCGGGGGTGCCACCCGCCACGCCCAGCCCGTGGCCACGAGCCGCTGCGCCTCCGGGCTCACGGCGTACCCGGTGAGCAGCGCGGCCAGCCCCTGCTGCCGGGCGCGCAGCAGCAGCACGTCCCGGGTGTGCTGGTACGGGGCGCGCTGCTCCACGAAGTTCACGTCCCCGTCGTCGTGGCAGCACACCAGCGCGAGGTCCTGCACGGGCGCGTAGGCCGCCGAGCGGGTCCCCACCGCCAGCCGCTTGCGGCCCAGGGCGAGGTCCAGGAAACCCCGGTAGCGCGGCGTGGGCCCGTCCCCGGCATGCAGCCGGACGACGGCGCTCTCGCCCACGAGCGTGTGCAGCGCCGTCTCGAGCCGCTCCAGGGCCTTGTGGTCCGCGACCACGCCCACCGCACCGCGACCCGCGGCATACGCCGTGGCCATCGCGTTCGCGGTCAGCACCGCCCAGTCGTGGTCCTCCGCCGAGGGCAGCACCTCCACCACGGCGCGCGCGTCCGTGCCTGCGGCCACGGCGCCGATGAACTCCGGGCCCCGCTCGTAGTGCTCCCACACCGACGTGTCAGGGACGGTCAGCGTCGCCACGTCCGGGGCATCCGCCGTTGTCGAGGTCGTGGCACCCGAGTCGTCGTCATTGTCCGTGAGGTCGGCGTCGGAGGGGGTGCCCGTGGCGGGATCCTCGGAGGTCTGCGGCTCGGTGGTGAACTCCTTGTCCACGCGAGCCACCCGTGGGGCGATGGCCACCCGCAGCACGTCCGCGGCGGTGCCCGCGCAGCGGTCCGCCACGGCCTGCGCGAGCTCCACGATTTCGGGCCGGGCGACGGGCAGCGGGCTGAGCACGCGGCGCAGCGGCAGCAGCCGGTCCTCGGGGACGTCGGTGTGCGCCACCCGGTCCACAACCCACCCGGACATCTTCCGTCCGGAGAAGATCACGGACACCTTCGAGCCCACCACGGCCTGCTCGTGCAGCGCCGCGGTCACCCGGTAGTCGAAGACCCGGTCCAGGTGCGGGACGTAGGCCTCCAGCAGCACCTTGGCCACGGGGAGCGCGGAGGCCACCCCGTCCGAGCCGAACGCCCGGCGTGGGCTTCGTCCCGAAGCCCGGGGGCGTGGGGCGGGAACCGCGGGCAACCCGCTCAGGGTCAGCTGTCCACCGTCCGCCGGGCCCGGGGCCTGTGCGGCGTCCTCGCCCCGGGGCGACGGCGCGGCGTGGGCCGACGGCCGCGTGCCGGTGCCGGACTGCTCCCCCGGCTCGGGGTGAGCGCCCCCCGGGCTCACAGCCCCGCGGCGGAACGCAGCTCCTGCACCCGGTCGGTGCGCTCCCACGTGAAGTCGGGATCGGTGCGGCCGAAGTGCCCGTGCGCGGCCGTCTTGGCGTAGATGGGACGTTTCAGGTCCAGGTCCTCGATGATGGCGAGCGGGCGCAGGTCGAAGACTTCCGTGATGGCCTTCTCGATGCGCACGGGCTCCACGGTCTCGGTGCCGAACGTCTCCACGTACAGACCCACGGGGTGCGCCTGGCCGATCGCGTAGGCCACCTGCACCTCCGCGCGGCGCGCGAGACCGGCGGCCACCACGTTCTTGGCCACCCAGCGCATGGCGTAGGCCGCGGAGCGGTCCACCTTGGACGGGTCCTTGCCGGAGAACGCGCCGCCGCCGTGGCGGGCCATGCCGCCGTAGGTGTCCACGATGATCTTGCGCCCGGTGAGCCCGGCGTCCCCCACGGGCCCGCCGCGCACGAAGTTGCCCGCGGGGTTCACGATGATCCGGGTGCCCGAGAGGTCCAGGCCGGAGTCCCCGAGCACGGGGTCGATCACGCACGTGGTGATGTCCCGGGTGAGCTGATCGAGGTCGTAGTTCTCGGCGTGCTGGGAGGAGACGACTACGGTGTCCACCGAGACCGGGGTGTGGCCGTCGTAGCCCAGGGTCACCTGGGTCTTGCCGTCCGGGCGCAGCTCGGGCAGCACGGCGGTCTTGCGCACGCGCGTGAGCTGCTCGGAGAGCCGGTGGGCCAGCAGGATGGGCGCCGGCATGAGTGCCTCGGTCTCGTCCGAGGCGTAGCCGAACATGATGCCCTGGTCCCCGGCACCCTGGGCGTCCCGGGGGTCCTTGGCCACACCGGTGCGCTCCTCGAGGGAGTTGAACACGCCGTCGTAGATCTCGTGGGACTGCTCCCCCACGCTGATGGACACGCCGCAGAACTCCCCGTCGAAGCCGTGCACCGCGGAGTTGTACCCGATGTCCAGCAGGGTCTTGCGCACGATGTGCGGGATCTCCACATACGCGTCCGTCTTGACCTCGCCCGCCACGTGCACGAGCCCGGTGGTGACCATGGTCTCCACCGCCACGGAGGAGTCGGGGTCCTCCCGCAGCAGCTCGTCCAGGATGGAGTCCGAGATCTGGTCGCAGATCTTGTCCGGGTGACCCTCGGTCACGGACTCGGACGTGAAGATTCTCAGGTGTTCACTCGATGCGCTCACGCCCAACAGACTACCCGTCGGCTCGGACACCCAGTTCGTGGCCAATGCGCTCCACCACGAACCGCGCCACGTCCCGTTTGGATCCGTGCGCCGCGGGCTCCTCCGCGGAACGGGCGGAGAGCACGGTCACCTCGGTCTCGTCCCGGCCGAACACCTTGTCCGTGCCCACCTCGTTGAGCACGAGCAGGTCGCACCCCTTCCGCCGCAGCTTGGCCCGGCCGAAGTCCAGCACGGAGTGCTCGGCGTCCCCGGTCTCCGCGGCGAAGCCCACCACGAGCTGCGCCAGGCCGCGCTCGTCGCGCTGCGCCACCACGGCCCGCAGGATGTCGGGGTTGCGCACCAGGTGGATCACGGGGTCCGTGCCGTCCTCGGACTTCTTCATCTTGTGCTCCCCCACGGACGCCGGGCGGAAGTCCGCCACGGCCGCCGCCATGACCACGACGTCGCTGTCCCCCGCCGCCCGCAGCGTGGCCGCCTCGAGCTCGTGAGCCGAGGACACCCGGGTGGTCTCCACTCCCTGCGGCAGGTCGGTCTCGACGTGGGCGGCGATCAGGTGCACCTGCGCGCCCGCGTCCCGCGCGGCCTCGGCGAGGGCCACGCCCTGCTTGCCCGAGGAGCGGTTGCCCAGGAAGCGCACCGGGTCCAGCGCCTCGCGTGTGCCGCCGGCCGTGACCAGCACGCGGCGGCCCGTCAGGGGCCCGGCAACGGGCGAGGAGGGTACGTGCGCGGCGTCGTCGGGCGCGGAACCGCCCGCTGCGGTGCCGTGCGGAGCGGTCTCGCCGCGTGCCTCACCGGCTGCGGCGTCGGGGTGCCCGGCGTCGTGGGCGGGAGCCGCGGCTCCGGCGCTCCCCGGGTGGTCGCGGTCCACCAGGGCCAGGGCGGCGTCGAGGATCTGCTGCGGCTCGGGCAGCCGCCCGGGGCCGCTGTCCGTGCCCGTGAGACGACCGGTCGCCGGGTCCAGCACGGTGTGGCCGTGCTCGCGCAGCAGGGCCACGTTGCGCTGGGTGGCCGGGTTGAGCCACATCTCGGTGTGCATCGCGGGCGCCAGCAGCACCGGTGCGGAGGTGGCGAGCACCGTGGTGGTGAGCAGGTCGTCCGCGAGGCCGTGCGCCACCCGCGCCATGAGGTCCGCAGTGGCCGGGGCGATCACCACGAGATCCGCGGCCCGGCCCTGCGCCACGTGGTTGACGGTGTCCACGCGGTCGAAGACCGAGTCCGAGACGGGCTCCCCCGTGAGCGCCTCCCACGTGGGCGCGCCCACGAACTCCAGGGCCGCACGGGTGGGCATGGGCACCACGTGGTGCCCCGCCTCGGAGAACAGCCGGGAGAGCAGGGACGCCTTGTATGCGGCAATGCCCCCGCCCACGCCCAGCACCAGGCGCAGCGGCGCGGGCCGGGAGGGGACGGGGGCGGTGCCGGTGTCCGGCTGCGTCACTGCTCGGAGGACTCCGCGGAGGCCTCGGGGGACTCCTCGGCCGCGGTCTCCGTGGTGGCCTCGGCGGACACGGCGTCGGCGTCCTCGGTGGTCGCGGTCTCGGACAGCTCCACGCCGTCGGAGAACACCGCGGTGCCGTCCTGCTCCTGGGCCTGGGCGAAGAAGTCGCCGGTGAACATGTCGGTGGCGGTGGGCTCGTCGCTGATCAGCTGGCCGTTGGGGGTGAACCCGGCGTGGGCGATGTGGTCGGCCTCGATCAGGCCCTCGTCGATCTCGCGGAAGGCGATGGACAGCGGCTTCTCGTTGAGCTGGGTGTCCACGAGCGGACCCACGTACTCGAACAGACCCTCGTGCAGCTGGGAGTAGTAGGCGTTGATCTGGCGGGCACGGCGGGCACCGAAGATCACGAGTCCGTACTTGGAGTCGGTCTTGTCGAGCAGCCGATCGACGGGCGGGTTGACGATGCCTTCGTTGTTCGTGCTCACGTGTTCTCTGACTCCTGTGGTGGACGGTGGTGTCGGTCGTTCTCGAGCGGGCCGGTCCCGGCCCGCGGGGGCGACGGCGCGGTCAGCGCTTGGCGTCGCCCGGCAGCCCCATGAGGGCCACAAGCTCTGCGGCGGCGCGCTCCACGGTGTCGTTGACGACCGTGTGGTCGAACTCGGGTTGCGCCGCGAGTTCCAGTTTAGCCGTTTCCAGCCTGCGCTGCTGCTGCTCGGGGGTCTCGGTGCCGCGGCCCACGAGCCGGTGCACCATCTCGTCCCAGCTCGGCGGGGCCAGGAACACGAACTGTGCCTCCGGCATGGCCTGCCGGATGCTGCGCGCACCCTGCAGATCGATCTCCAGCAGCACGCTGCGACCCGCGGCCAGCGCCTCCTCCACCTTGTGCCGGGGCGTGCCGTAGCGGTGGAGGTTGTGCACCACGGCCCACTCCAACAGGTCGTGCTCGTCGACCATCCGGTCGAACTCGGCGTCGTCCACGAAGAAGTAGTGCACGCCGTCCACCTCCCCGGGGCGAGGTGCGCGGGTGGTTGCGGAGACGGACAGCCACACGTCCGGGTAGTGGTCCCTCACGTACGTGGACACCGTTCCTTTCCCCACGGCCGTGGGGCCGGCGAGAACGGTCACGGTGGGCGACGGGGACACGGATACCTCCTGGCAGACGGGAACGGGTGGAGCACGGGGCTCGCCCGTCACTGTACCAACCGTGGCCTGCGGGGTCCGCGTGGCGGGTCAGCGGTCCAGGTAGTCCACCAGGGCGCGCCGCTGGTGCTGGCCCAGCCCGCGCACGCGCCGCGTGGCCGCGATCCCGATCTGCTCCATGATCGCCGCCGAGCGGACCTTCCCGATCCCGGGGGTCGCCTCGAGCAGCTCGGTGACCTTGAGGCGGCTGACCGCCTCGTCCTCCTCGCCCCGGCGCAGCACCTCGGCCACGCTCATGGAGCCGTCCCGCAGGGACTTCTTGATCTCGGCGCGTGCAGTCCGTGCCGCGGTGGCCTTGTCGCGCGCGCGGGCGCGCTCTTCGTCGGTCAGTGGCCGCAGTGCCATGCCCAGCTCTCCTCCTGATAGCCCTCCGGCCCTGCCGCGCACCGTGGACCGGGGGTTGGTGCGCGGGAACCGTCAGCACGAAAGTACCCGACGCATTTGCCCGCGTAAACACGCAGGACGCCCCCGACGGGCGCCGTCACGCGCTGTTCGGGGCGTCCTGCGGCGCGCTCACCGCTCCTGGAGGGCCTCCGAGAGCTCCCCCCTGGCGCGCTCGACCGCCTCGCGCAGGGAGCGCACGCTCGGGCCGTGGGCCAGGACACCGCGCGAGGAGTTCGCCAGGACTGTGCCCCTGACCTGCCCGAACACCGTGGCCACGGCGTCCGCGTCCGCGCCCTGCGCCCCGTACCCGGGGGCCAGGATCGGCCCGTTCAGGATACGCAGGTCGAGGCCCAGGCGTTCGAGGTCCTCCCCCACCGTGGCGCCGATGACCACGCCGCACGAGCTGAGACCCCCCGGTGCATCGGACGACGTCACGATTTGGTCACGATTGCTTCCCCGTCCTCGGTCGACGCCCCGCGGCCCCTCCGACGACGACGCCGCGTCATCACCCGCACGCTCCGCACCGTTCTCGCGGGCCACCGCGGCGAGGATGCCGCCGGCCACGGAGTCGGCGCCGCCCACGTGCTGGACGCCGGCCCCCTCGGGGTTGGAGGTCAGCGCCAGGACGAAGGTGCCGCGCCCGGTCCGGCGTGCGAGGTCCAGGGCCGGACGCAGGGACCCGAACCCGAGGTAGGGACTGAGCGTGACGGCGTCGGCGGCCAGCGGGGAGTCGTCCGAGAGCCACGCGGCGGCGTATGCGGCCATCGTGGAGCCGATGTCCCCGCGCTTGGCGTCCGCGATGCTCAGCAGCTGCGCGTCCGCGGCCTCGCGCAGCACCCGTTCGAGCACCGTGAAGCCCGCCGAGCCCCAGGCCTCGTAGAGCGCCACCTGGGGCTTCACCGCGGCGGCCTGGCCGGCCGCGGCCTCGAGCGCCCGCAGCGAGAACGTCTCGAGCCCCTGTGCCGTGGCGGGCAGACCCCACGCGTCCAGCAGGGATGGATGGGGGTCGATGCCCACGCACAGCGGGCCGCGCTCTGCCATGGCACGCGCCAGGCGAACCCCGAACGGCTCGCGCGGCGCCGCGGCGGACGTGGCGGCGTCGTCGAGGGAATCCGCGTCGTGGCGATCCCCGGCAGCCGGCTCAGTCACGGGAGGCCTCCCGTGCGGCACGCTCGCGCAGGGTCTGATCGTGTTCCTGGAGGGAGGTCACGGACCACGAGTACTGCCGCTGGGCGGTGATCGCCTGCAGCGCGGCCCCGAGTTCCGAGACGGTGGTCATGGTGGGCACGCCCACGGAGGTGGCCGCCGCGCGGATCTGGTAGCCGTCCCCGCGTGCCGCCTGGCCGCCGGACGGGGTGTTGAAGATCAGGTCGATCTTCCCGTCCGTGATCAGGTCCGCGACCGTGGGCTCGTCGCCCTCGGCGTCCGCGATCTTCGCGACCACCGTGGACTCGATGCCGTTGCGGCGCAGCACCTGCGCGGTGCCACCCGTGGAGACGATCTCGAAGCCGAGGTCCGAGAACATCTTCACGGGGATCACGGCCGAGCGCTTGTCCTTGTTCGCCACGGAGACGAACAGCGAGCCCGAGGTGGGCAGCGGCCCGCCCGCCGCGGCCTGGGCCTTGGCGAACGCGGTGTCGAAGTACTTGTCCACGCCCATGACCTCGCCCGTGGAGCGCATCTCGGGGCCGAGCAGCGAGTCCACCACGGTGCCCTCGGGGGTGCGGAAGCGCGCGAAGGGCAGCACGACCTCCTTGACCGCCGTGGGGGTGCCCTCGGGCAGGGTGGTGCCGTCGTGGTGCGCGGGCAGCACACCGTGCGCCCGCAGCTCGGCAACCGTGCTGCCCGTGCCGATCAGCGCCGCGGCCTTGGCCAGCTGCACGCCCGTGGCCTTGGAGACGAACGGGACGGTGCGCGAGGCGCGGGGGTTCGCCTCGATCACGTAGAGCACGTCCGAGGCGAGCGCGAACTGCAGGTTGATCAGTCCCCTGACCCCCACGCCGCGGGCGATGGCCTCCGTGGCCTCGCGGACGCGGGCGACGACGTCCGGGGCCAGCGTGATGGGCGGCAGGACGCACGCCGAGTCCCCGGAGTGGATCCCGGCCTCCTCGATGTGCTCCATGATCCCGCCCACGTAGCACTCCCGGCCGTCGAACAGCGCGTCCACGTCGATCTCGATGGCGTCCTCGAGGAACTTGTCGATCAGCGCGGGCCGGCTGGGGCTGACCTCGGTGGCGTTCTCCAGGTAGGTCTTCAGCGAGGCCTCGTCGTAGACGATCTCCATGCCGCGCCCGCCCAGCACGTACGAGGGGCGCACGAGCACGGGGTAGCCGATCTCGTGGGCGATCCGGCTGGCCTCCGCGAAGTCGTGGGCCGTGCCGTTCTTGGGCTGGCGCAGCCCGGCCTCGGTGAGCACGCGGGCGAACTCCCCGCGGTCCTCCGCGAGGTCGATGGCCTCGGGGCTCGTCCCCAGGATCGGGACGCCCGCGGCCTTGAGGTCCGCGGCGAGCTTGAGCGGGGTCTGTCCGCCAAGCTGCACGAACACGCCCAGCAGGCCGCCCGAGCGGCGCTCAGCCTCCACGACCTCCATGACGTCCTCGAACGTGAGCGGCTCGAAGTACAGGCGTGTGGAGATGTCGTAGTCCGTGGAGACGGTCTCCGGGTTGCAGTTGAGCATCACGGTCTCGTACCCGGCCCCGCGCAGCACCATGGACGCGTGCACGCACGAGTAGTCGAACTCGATGCCCTGCCCGATCCGGTTGGGCCCGGAGCCCAGGATCAGCACCGAGGGCTTCTCGTGCGGGGCCACCTCGGTCTCGCGGTCGTAGCTCGAGTAGTGGTACGGGGTGAACGCCTCGAACTCCGCCGCGCACGTGTCCACGGTCTTGTACACCGGGCGGATGTCCAGGGCGTGACGCACGCCGCGCACCACGGACTCGTCCAGGTGCACGAGCTCCCCGATCTGCGCGTCCGAGAAGCCGTGCCGCTTGGCCTCCCGCAGCGTGGCGGGCCGCAGGTCCGGGTCCGCGCGGATCGCGTCCGCGGTCTCGTTGAGCAGCTGGATCTGGTCCAGGAACCAGGGGTCGATCGCGGTGGCCTCGAAGACCTGCTCCACGGTGGCCCCGGCCAGCAGAGCGCGCTGCACGTTGCGCAGCCGCTCGGTGGTGGTCTCGCGGCACCTCTCCACCAGGCGGGCCACGGTGTTGGGCCCGGGCTCCACGGCAGGGCGCGCGAAGCTGAAGGACGAGCCCTTCTGCTCGAGGGAGCGCAGGGCCTTCTGCAGCGCCTCCGTGAAGTTGCGCCCGATCGCCATGGCCTCGCCCACGGACTTCATGGTCGTGGTCAGGGTGGGGTCCGCGGCCGGGAACTTCTCGAACGCGAAGCGCGGGACCTTGACCACCACGTAGTCCAGCGTGGGCTCGAAGCTCGCGGGAGTCTTGCGGGTGATGTCGTTGGGGATCTCGTCCAGGGTGTAGCCCAGGGACAGCTTGGTGGCGATCTTGGCGATCGGGAAGCCCGTGGCCTTGGACGCCAGCGCCGAGGAGCGGGAGACGCGGGGATTCATCTCGATCACCACGATGCGCCCCGTGGCGGGCTCCACCGCGAACTGGATGTTGCAGCCGCCGGTGTCCACGCCCACCTCGCGGATCACGGCGATCGCGATGTCCCGCATGCGCTGGTACTCGCGGTCCGTGAGCGTCAGTGCCGGGGCCACGGTCACGGAATCCCCGGTGTGCACGCCCACGGGGTCCACGTTCTCGATGGAGCACACGACCACCACGTTGTCCTTGGCGTCGCGCATCATCTCCAGCTCGTACTCCTTCCACCCCAGGATGGACTCCTCCAGGAGCACCTCCGAGGTGGGCGAGTACTGGATCCCTGCGCCCGCGATGCGGTGCAGGTCCGTCTCGTTGTAGGCCAGTCCCGAGCCCAGCCCGCCCATGGTGAAGGACGGGCGCACGACCATGGGGTAGCCCAGCTGCTCGGCGGCGGCGAGCGCCTCGTCCATGGAGTGCACGATGACCGAGCGGGCGGACTCGGCGCCGCAGCGTTCGACGACGCCCTTGAACGCCTCGCGGTCCTCGCCCAGGTTGATCGCGGCCACGTCCGCCCCGATGAGCTCCACGCCGTACTTCTCCAGGGCGCCGTTGGCGTCCAGGGCGAGCGCGGTGTTCAACGCGGTCTGCCCGCCGAGGGTGGGCAGGACGGCGTCGGGGCGCTCCTTGGCGATGATCTTCTCGACCGTCTCCGGGGTGATGGGCTCCACGTAGGTGGCGTCCGCGAACTCGGGGTCGGTCATGATCGTGGCCGGGTTGGAGTTCACCAGGATCACGCGCAGGCCCTCGTCCTTGAGGACGCGCAGGGCCTGGGTCCCGGAGTAGTCGAACTCCGCGGCCTGTCCGATCACGATGGGCCCGGAGCCGATCACCAGGACGCTGTTGAGGTCTTGCCTGCGGGGCATCAGTTGTCTCCTGCTTCCGGCCCGGAGCCCTGGGGGGCCCGGTCCATCATGTCCACAAAACGGTCGAAGAGGTACGCGGAGTCGTGGGGTCCGGCCGCCGCCTCGGGGTGGTACTGCACGGAGAACGCGGGGACGTCCTCGCAGCGCAGCCCCTCCACCACGTTGTCGTTGAGGCCCACGTGGGAGACGGTGACCCGGCCGTAGCGCTGCTCGGGGGCGGTCACGGTCTCCCCCACGGGCGCGTCCACCGCGAAGCCGTGGTTCTGGGACGTGATCTCCACGGTCCCGGTGGCCAGGTCCTTGACGGGCTGGTTGATGCCCCGGTGGCCGAAGGTGAGCTTGTACGTGCCGAAGCCCAGGGCGCGGCCCAGGAGCTGGTTGCCGAAACAGATCCCGAAGAAGGGGATGCGGGCGTCGAGCACCTCGCGCAGGGTGGCCACCTGCTCGTCGGCGGTGGCGGGGTCGCCGGGGCCGTTGGAGTAGAACACGCCGTCCGGGTCCAGGCGCCGGATCTGGGCGAAGTCCGCGTCCGCGGGGACCACGTGCACGCGCACACCGCGCTCGGCCAGGCGCTGCGGGGTCATGGACTTGATCCCGAGGTCCACGGCCACCACGGTGTGCTTCACGGGCCCGTCCCAGCCGTGCTCCGCGGGCTCCACAGTGTAGGGCTCGTCCGTGCTGACCTGCGCGGCGAGCGCCTGCCCGGCCATCCCGGGCTGCTCCGTGACGCGCTGGACGAGCTGCGCGACGGGCAGCGCGGCGTCGTCGCCCGCGAAGATCCCGGCGCGCATGGCGCCCCTGTCCCGCAGGTGCCGGGTGAGCGCGCGGGTGTCGAGGCCCTGGATGCCGGGGATGCCCTGGGCGTCCAGCTCCTCGTCCAGGGTGCGCTCGCTGCGCCAGTTGGACGGGCGGCGCGCCGGGTCCCGGACCACGAACCCGCTGACCCAGATCCTGCGGGACTCCATGTCCTCGGTGTTGATCCCGGTGTTGCCGATGTGGGGCGCGGTCTGGATGACGATCTGCCCGGCGTAGGAGGGGTCGGTGAGGGTCTCCTGGTAACCGGTCATGCCGGTCGCGAAGACCGCCTCGCCGAAGGCGGTGCCGGTGGCACCCCAGGCGCGGCCCTCGAAGACCGTGCCGTCCTCGAGGACCAGTACGGCCGGTTCGATGCGTGGTGAGCTCATGGTGAACTCCTTTCGTTCAGCGTGCGGGAGCGCCGGCGTGGCGGCTCCCGGTGTCTACGTCTCGGTGGGGCGTCTCAGGCGCCCAGCAGGGCCGACGCCGCGTCCTCCAGCTCGTGCGACTCCTCGCCGCTGCGGGCGCGGAAGCCGGTGTCCACGCGGGTGTCCCCGAGGTCCCACGTGAAGACCACGAGGCCGTCGCGCTCCACGAACTTGCCCACCATCCCGGACGCGGTGGACACCGCGCGCAGGTCGTGGCGCGGGATGAAGAGGTCCGGGGCGCCCTGGCGGTTCAGGAAGATGCCGTCCGGGGCCACCACGGCCTCGGCGTTGGTACGGACCCCGAGACCGTGGCGGGCGATCCGCTCGAGCGGCTGATCGGTGTAGGTGGTGACCACGTACATGCCGTCCACCCGGGCCGTGGCGCGCTCCAGCAGGTCCCGTGGTGGGGACGTCAGCTCGGAGAGCCCCGACTGCCGCTTCACGCGGCCGCGCCAGCCCCACCACAGCAGCGCGAAGACCACCACCACGATCAGCGCCGTGAGCAGCGTGGGGACGAGCTTGTCGGACATGGTCACCAAGACCTTTCGGGGGTGGGGTGGGATCAGCGGGGCAGGGGCGTGGCGAGCTCGCCGTCACGCACCACGGGGTGCCCGCGGTAGAAGGTGGCCCGGACGCCGCCGGGCAGGCTCATTCCGCGGTAGGGGCTGTTGCGGCCCTTGGACGCGTGGCGGGCCGGATCCACGGGGGTGGCGCCCTGCGGGTCCCACAGCACGATGTTCGCGGGTGCCCCGGCCACGAGCCGCTGCCCCTGGTCCGTGAGGCCCAGGATCTCGGCCGGGCGCCGGGACATGATCTGCGCCACCCGTTCCCAGTCCGCGAGCCCGGTGTCCACGAGGGCGTGCTGCACCACGGACAGGGCGGTCTCCAGCCCGGTCATGCCGTGGGCCGCGCACGTCCACTCGCACTCCTTGTCCTCGGTGGTGTGCGGGGCGTGGTCGGTCCCGACCACGTCGATCGTGCCCTCGGCCACCGCGCGGCGCAGCGCCTGGACGTCCTCGTCCGTGCGCAGCGGCGGGTTGACCTTGTACACCGGGTCGAAGGTGCGCACGAGCTCGTCCGTGAGCAGCAGGTGGTGAGGAGTCACCTCCGCGGTCACGTCCACGCCCCGGGACTTGGCCCACTGCACGATCTCCACCGAGCCCGCCGTGGAGAGGTGGCAGATGTGCAGCCGGGACCCCACGTGCTGGGCCAGCAGGACGTCCCGGGCGATGATCGCCTCCTCGGCCACCGCTGGCCAGCCCGTGAGACCCAGGTCCGCGGACACGGTGCCCTCGTTCATCTGGGCGCCCTCCGTCAGGCGCGGCTCCTGGGCGTGCTGGGCGATGATGCCATCGAACGCCTTGACGTACTCGAGGGCGCGCCGCATCAGCACGGGGTCGTGCACGCACTTGCCGTCGTCGGAGAACATCCGCACGCCGGCGCGCGAGTCCGCCATCGCGCGGATCTCGGAGAGCTGCTCACCCGCCAGCCCCACGGTCACCGCGCCCACGGGGTGCACGTCCGCCCAGCCTGCGTCGCGGCCCAGCCGCCAGACCTGCTCCACCACGCCCGCGGTGTCCGCCACGGGATCGGAGTTGGCCATGGCGAAGACGGCGGTGTACCCGCCCTTCGCCGCGGCCCGGGTGCCGGTCTCCACGGTCTCGGCGTCCTCGCGGCCCGGTTCGCGCATGTGGGTGTGCATGTCCACCAGCCCGGGCAGGGCGACCAGCCCGGCGGCGTCGACGGTCTCGGCGTCCTCGGGGACGTCCAGGGAACCCGGGGCGCCCACGGCGGTGATGGTCCCGTCCCTGACGATCAGGTCCGCGGGGTCGCCACCCTCGGGGCGGGCACCGGTGATCAGGTAGCAGCTCATCTCAGGTCCTCAGTTCTCGTTCGCGGCGTTCGTGGCGGGGGTGCTCTCGTCACCGGAGAGCAGGCGGAAAAGCACGGCCATCCGCACGGACACGCCGTTGGAGACCTGTTCCAGCACCGTGGAGCGCGGGGAGTCCGCGGCCTCGGAGGAGATCTCCAGACCGCGGTTCATGGGACCGGGGTGCATGAACACGGTGGGCGCACCCATGGCCTCGAGCCGCTGCACGCGCTGCGCCGTGAGCCCCCACCCGCGCGTGTACTCGGCCTCGCTCGGGAAGAACGCCGCGTTCATGCGCTCGCGCTGCAGCCGCAGCATCATCACGGCGTCCGGAGCCTGGGCCAGTGCCTCGTCCAGGTCGTAGCCGATCTCGCACGGCCAGTCGTCCGTGGCCACCGGCACGAGCGTGGGCGGCGCCACCAGCGTGACGCGGGCACCCAGGGTGCTCAGCAGCCACACGTTGGAGCGGGCCACGCGGGAGTGCAGCACGTCCCCCACGACCACCACGTGCATGCCCTCCAGGTCCATGCCCGTGGTCGCGGTGCCGGTGGCGCGCGAGCGCACGCGGCGCAGCGTCATGGCGTCCAGCAGGGCCTGGGTGGGGTGCTCGTGCTTGCCGTCCCCGGCGTTGACCACGGCGGCGTCGATCCAGCCGGAGCCGGCCAGCTGCTGCGGGGCACCCGAGGAGGCGTGGCGGATCACCACGGCGTCCGCGCTCATGGCCATGAGCGTCTGGGCCGTGTCCTTCAGCGACTCCCCCTTGGACACCGAGGAGCCCTTCGCGGAGAAGTTGATCACGTCCGCGCTGAGCCGTTTGGCCGCGGTCTCGAACGAGATCCGGGTGCGCGTGGAGTCCTCGAAGAACAGGTTCACCACGGTGCGTCCGCGCAGTGCGGGCAGCTTCTTCACGGCGCGGGAGGAGACGGCGGCCATCTGGTCCGCGGTGTCCAGGATCTGCACGGCGTCCGCGTAGCGGAGGTCGCGGGTGGTCAGCAGGTGCTTCATGCGCGCGCACCTCCCCCGGTCTGCCCGGGGGCGCGGGCGACGTCGGGGTCCGAGGCCACGGGTGCGTCGATGACCACGCAGTCCTCGTGGCCCTGCGCCCGGGGCTCGGGGTCCGTCTCGCGCAGCAGCACCCGGACCTTCTCCTGGGAGGAGGTGGGCAGGTTCTTGCCCACGTGGTCCGCGCGGATGGGCAGCTCGCGGTGGCCGCGGTCCACGAGCACCGCGAGGCGCACCGCGCTCGGACGGCCCACGTCCACGAGGGCGTCCAGGGCCGCGCGGATGGTGCGCCCGGAGCACAGGACGTCGTCCACGAGCACCACCGTGCGCCCGTCGATCCCGGACTCCGGGATGATCGTGGGCTGCGGGGTGCGGGCCGGATTGCTGCGCAGGTCGTCCCGGTACATGGTGATGTCCAGCTGACCGGTGGAGGCTGCGGCGTGGAACGCGGGGTCGATGTGCTCGAGCCGCGCGGCGAGGCGCTGGGCGAGCGGGTATCCCCTGCGGGCGATGCCCAGCAGAATGAGGTTCTCGGAGCCCTTGTTGGACTCGAGGATCTCGTGGGCGATCCGGGACAGGGCCCGGTCGATGTCGGGTGTCGAGAGGATCACGCAGGAGGTGGTTCCCCCGGGGGTCGTCTCGGCGTGTGCGGGCACGCTCACGTGCCGCCTCCTTCCCCGCCTCACGGGACGGACTTAAAGGGTGCGATCAGTTCCCGAAGCTACCACACGCGAAACCCCGGCCCGTGGGTGCCCACGAACCGGGGTCTGCGGCTCAGTCGTCCAGCAGGGTCGGCTTGACCTTCTGCAGCCGCCCGAGCAGGCCGTTCACGAACCGGGGCGAGTCGTCCGTGGACAGCTGCCGCGTGACCGCGACGGCCTCCGCGACGGCCACGCCGTCCGGGATCTCGTCGTTGTACAGCAGCTCCCACGCCCCCACGCGCAGCGCGTTGCGGTCCACAGCGGGCATCCGGTTCAGCGCCCAGCCCTGCGAGTACGTCTCGAGGAACTCGTCGATGTCCTCGCGGCGCCCGTCCACGCCCTCGATGATGTCCACCGTGTAGGGCGCCACCGGGGAGGACGAGTTCTCGCGCCGACGCACCAGGGCGTCGCGGACGGACTCGTTGCGCTGCTCGGCCTCGAACAGGATCTCGACGGCGCGGATCCGCGCCTTGCTCCGGGCGCCGCTCACTCGTTGACGCGTCCCAGGTAGTCACCGGTGCGGGTGTCCACCTTGACCTTGGTGCCCTGCTCGAGGAACAGGGGGACCTGGATCTGGTAACCGGTCTCCACGGTCGCCGGTTTGGTGCCGCCCGTGGAGCGGTCGCCCTGCAGACCGGGCTCGGTGTAGGTGATCTCCAGCACGACCGAGGGCGGCATCTCGATGTACAGCGGCGCACCCTCGTGGATGGCCACGGTCACGTTCTGGTTCTCGAGCATGAAGTTCGCGGCGTCCCCCACCACGACACCCGGCACGGTGATCTGGTCGTACGTGGAGTTGTCCATGAAGACGTAGTCCTCGCCGTCCTGGTACAGGTACTGGTACTCGCTGCGGTCCACCGTGGCGGTCTCGATCTTGGCACCGGCGTTGAACGTCTTGTCCACCACCTTGCCGCTCGTCACGTTGCGCAGCTTGGTGCGCACGAACGCGCCACCCTTGCCGGGCTTGACGTGCTGGAACTCGATGGTCTGCCAGAGGTTGCCATCCAGCTTGAGGATGGTGCCGTTCTTGATGTCGTTGCTGGTTGCCACGGTGTCACTTTCTCGTCGGGAACGTCGCCGCACTGGGTGGGGCTCGTGGAGCCGGACCAGTCTACCGCGTGCCGTGTACCCCCGGTCCTGCGGGGCGCGGGGGCCGCGGCCGCGGGCGTGTCAGTCGGCGATCTCCTGGTAGCACGCGAAGAGGATGGCAGGGTCCGGGACCTCCATGATCCGGGGGGCCCCGATCCGGTCCAGCACCACGAAGCGCAGCAGGCTGCCCCGGGTCTTCTTGTCGCGCTTCATCACCTCGAGCAGCCGCGGCCACTGGTCCGCCCGGTAGGAGACCGGCAGCCCCAGGGAGGTGAGGATCTCGCGGTGCAGGGACACGACGTCGTCGGACAGGGTTCCCGCCGCGCGCCCCAGTTCCGCGGCGAAGACCATGCCCACGGAGACCGCCGCGCCGTGGCGCCACTGGTAGCGCTCGTTGTGCTCGATCGCATGGCCCAGGGTGTGGCCGTAGTTCAGGAACTCGCGGCGCCCGGACTCCTTCAGGTCCGCCGAGACCACCTCCGCCTTGACCCGCACGCTGCGCTCCACGAGCTCGCGCACCACCGCCGACGTGCTGTCCCGGACCGCCTCGGCATTCTCCCGGATGAGCGTGAGGATCTCGGGGTCCGCGATGAACCCGCACTTGACCACCTCGGCCATGCCGGTGAGCAGCTCGTTCTCCGGCAGCGTGGCCAGCGAGTCGAGGTCGCACACCACGGCGGCCGGCGGGTGGAACGCCCCCACCAGGTTCTTGCCCTCGGCGGTGTTGATGCCGGTCTTCCCGCCCACGGCGGCGTCGACCATGCCCAGCAGGGTGGTGGGCAGGTGCACCACGCGCACCCCGCGCAGCCACGTGGCCGCCACGAAGCCCGCGAGGTCCGAGACGGCCCCGCCGCCCACGGAGACCACGGCGTCCGTGCGGGTGAAGTCGGACTGGCCCATGATCTGCCAGCAGAAGGCCGCCACCTCCACGCGCTTGCCCTCCTCGGCGTCCGGGATCTCGGCCACGAAGCTCTGGATCCCGGCGGCGCGCAGGTCCTCCTGCACCAGGTCGCCCGTGGCGCGCAGGGCCCGCGGGTGGATGATCAGCACCTTCTTCACCCGCTCCCCCAGCAGCTCGGGCACGCGGCCCAGCAGGCCGTGGCCCACCAGGACGTCGTACTGGTTCTCCGGGGTGGCCCCGCGGACGGGGATCACGGTCTCGGTCATGCTGTGCGGTCCTTTCCGTGCGCCGGGGCCGCGGGGGCGCCCAGCGCGTCGTAGAGCTCTCGTGCCATCTGGGCCACCGTGCGCGGGGCGCGGCCGTCGAGGGTGATGGTGGCCAGGCGCTCGAAGGTCTCCCGGCGCTCGGCCATGATCTGCGCCCACCGGGCCTCGGGGTCCGGCTGCAGCAGGGGGCGGGTGGTGTTGCCCCGGATCCGCGGGCGCACGGTGTCCAGGTCCACGTCCACGTAGGCCACGGTGCGTCCCTCGAGGAGCGGCTGCACCAGCGGGGACATGGGTGCGCCACCTCCCAGGGAGATCACGGAGCGGGCGTGGCGCGGATCCGCCAGCAGCTCGGCCACCACCTCGGCCTCGATGCGGCGGAACCCGTCCTCCCCCCGGGTGCGGAAGATCTCGGGAATGGCCCCGTGGCGGGACTCGATCACGCTGTCCGTGTCCACGTGGGGCAGCCCGTAGCGCGTGGCCATCCGCTGCGCCACGCGGGACTTGCCGGCCGCCATGGGCCCGATGAGCACCACGGGCAGGGGGTGCGTGCTCACGAGCGGTCCCCGCGCACCTCGTCCAGGGCCGCCAGCGCGGCGGGGTCGGCGAGCTCCGGGGAGGTGCGCAGCGCCTCGGGGATCGCCGCGAGGTAGGAGTCCCTGTTGCGCACGAGCTCCGCCACGGAGTCGCCGCCGAACTTCTCGAGGGCGGCCTCCGCGAGCACGAGCGCCACCATGGCCTCCGCCACCACGCCGGCGGCGGGCACGGCGCACACGTCGGAGCGCTGGTGGTGGGCCCGGGCGGGCTCCCCCGTGGCCACGTCCACGGTGTGCAGCGAGCGGGGCACGGTGGCGATGGGCTTCATCGCGGCACGCACGCGCAGCACGTCGCCCGTGGACATGCCGCCCTCGATGCCCCCGGCGCGGTTGGACACGCGGTGCACCGCGCCGTCCGCGCGCAGCGTCTCGTCGTGGGCCTGGGACCCCGGGCGGGCGGCGGTGCGGAAGCCGTCCCCGACCTCCACGCCCTTGATGGCCTGGATGCCCATGAGCGCCCCGGCCAGCCGGGAGTCCAGCCGGCGGTCCCAGTGGACGTAGGAGCCGAGTCCCGGGGGCATCCCCTCGGCGAGCACCTCGACGACGCCGCCGAGCGTCTCCCCCGCCTTGTGGGCCTCGTCCACGGCGGCCACCATGGCGGCGGAGGTCTCGGGGTCGAAGCACCGCAGCGGGTCCGCGTCCAGGGCGGGCACGTCCTCGGGTCCGGGCAGCGCGGCGCCGTCCGGGACCACCACCTCGGCAATCGCCGTGGTGTGGGACACCAGGCGCACCCCGAGGGCCGCGAGGACCTGGGAGGCCACCACGCCGAGGGCCACACGCGTGGCCGTCTCGCGCGCCGAGGCGCGCTCCAGGACGGGACGGGCCTCGTCGAAGCCGTACTTCTGCATGCCCGTGAGGTCCGCGTGGCCGGGGCGGGGCCGCGTCAGCGGCGCGTTGCGCGCACGGCCCTCGAGCACCTGCGGGTCCACGGGGTCCGCGCTCATCACGTCCTGCCACTTGGGCCACTCCGTGTTGGCGATCTCGATGGCCACCGGGCCGCCCTGCGTGCGCCCGTGGCGCACGCCGCCCAGCAGCCGCACGCGGTCCTGCTCGAACTTCATCCGTGCGCCGCGGCCGTAGCCGAGCCGGCGCCGGGCCAGCGCGTCCTGGATCATCCCGGTGGTCAGTTCCACCCCCGCGGGCACGCCCTCGACGATGCCCACCAGGGCCTCGCCGTGGGACTCTCCGGCCGTGAGCCAACGCAGCATGCACATCTCCCGTTCTCGACGGGGATCCGGTGGATCCCCGGTGGTCGTCTTGCCCGTCCCGCCCGGGCACGCTCCCGGTGCCCCGGAACCGGGTCCAGGGCCTCTGGCGTGCCGCCTGCGACGCCGCACCGCACGGTCTGCGGTCCGGGGCACCCCGTCAGCGGGCGAGCCGCGTGGCCTGCGCCTCGCGCACCCGCGCCGGGACCGCCCGTTCGGGGCGGCCCACCGCACGGCACATGGCCGCGGTGACGGCGTCCTCGTGGTCCAGGGGTCTCCCTGCGCCACCGAGCGCGAACCAGCGCACCTGGTCCACGGCCTGGAAGATCAGCATATCCAGCCCGGGCGCCGTGGCACCGCCCGCGTGGCGCCACGCGGCGGCCAGCTCGGAGGGCCACGGGTCGTAGGCGACGTCCAGCAGCACGCCGGTCACCGCGGGCCCGCGGGCCCGCCACCGGGCCGCGAGCTCGTCGGCACCCCGCGGCGGCAGCGTGGAGACCACCACGTCCGCGCCGTCCAGCGCCTCGGGTGCCTCGTCCCAGGAGCGCACGCGCACCTCCGTTCCCACCGCGCGTGCGACGTCCCGCAGCGCTGCCACCCGGTGGCCGGAGCGCACCACGGCGTCCACCCGGGGGGCACCCAGGCCGTGCAGAGCGGCGAGGGCCGCACTCGCGGTGGCGCCACCTCCCAGCACGACGGCGCGCGGGTCCGCCGGGATCTCGCCCGCGGCGGTGAGCGCGGCCATGATGCCCATGACGTCGGTGTTGTCCGCCGTCACGGAGCCGCCGGGGTGGAGCACGAGGGTGTTGGCCACGCCGAGAGCCGCCACGAGCGGGGTGCGCTCGTCCGCGTCGCGAGCCGCGAGCGGCTTGAGGGGCATGGTCACGGAGAACCCCGACCAGTCCCCCGCACCCCGGGCGGCCGTCCAGAACGCCTTCCAGTCCTGCTCGGGCACGTCGTGGCGGCCGTACTCGGCGGACAGGCCCAGGGTCTCGTACGCGGCGGAGTGGAGCACCGGGGACAGGGAGTGCCCCACGGGGTGTCCCAGCACCGCCGCGCGCAGCACCTGGTGGTTCAGCGGTGCCACGTCAGGAGCACTTGCCCTCGTTGTCTGCGCACCACTGCTGGTACTGCTCCACGTACTTCTGGTGCTCCTCGTACGTCTTGGCGAACTTGGTCTCACCCGTGTCCAGGTTGACCGTGACCCAGTAGTAGTAGTCGTTCTTCTCGGGTTTGGCGGCCGCGGCGATCGCGTCGTCGCTGGGCGAGCCGATGGGACCCACGGGCAATCCGGGGTTCGCGTACGTGTTGTACGGGTTGGACTTGTCCTTCTTCTCCTCGTCCGTGAGGTGCACCGTCTTCTTGCCCAGGCCGTACGTCACGGACGCGTCGGACTGGATGAAGCCGCTGGTCTCGCCGTCGGGGTTGTTCATGCGGTTCTCGATCGCGCCGGCCACGGACGGGTAGTTCGCGGGCGTGCCCTCGAACTCCACGATGGAGCCCACGGTGAGCACCTCGAACCACTTGTCCTCGGGGACGTCGTTCTTCTTCAGCGTGTCCTTGGTGCGGTCCACCATCTCCTGGAGCACCTGCTCGGCGGTCGCGTCCAGCGGGAAACGGTACTCCCCCGGGTGCAGCCAGCCCTCGAGGTCCGGGAACTTCTCGGGCACGCCGAACTTCGTCTTGTCGGAGGCCAGGGTCTCGAACTCGTTCTTCTTGAGGCCCGTGGCCTGACTGAGCGTGGTGAAGGTGTCGTCCAGGCGCTGGGTCTTGGCGATGGCCGCGTAGTGCGTGGCCTCGCCCTTGTCCATGAAGGTGCTGATGACGTCCTCGGAGCTCATCTTCGTCTTCAGCTGGTAGTCGCCGGGCTGGATGAAGTCCTCGGGGTAGCGCTTCTGGAACTGGCTCACGAAGTAGGAGGCGTTGGCCACGATGTCCTGCGACTGCAGCTCCTGGGCGATCTGCCCCGTGGTGCTGCCGTCCGCCACGGAGAAGTTGACGGGCTGGTCCCCGGAGCCGTGGTAGTCCTTGCGTTCGAACAGCCCGAACGTGGAGCCGAGCACCGCCACGACGACCACCAGGGCGGCCACGAACAGGGCGATGGCGGTGGTCATCGAGGCCCGGGAGCGGGCCTTTCGGCGCTTGCGCTGCTCCGGGGTGACGTCGTGGTGCTCGAACGATCCCGCCAGGGCGGAGTGTGCTCCCGCGTCCGAGTCCTTCGGAGAGGTCGGCCCATCACCGTGGGCCCGGTACTCGGGTGTCCCGTCACCGGTGCCGTTGCGCCGCGGCTCATCGCTCACGAGTTCTCTCCGTCCGCCGTTCTGGTGGTCTTTCGGGTGGCACGCCGGTCTGGTTCGCGGCTCCGGCATGCCGCGGAAGTGCGCTCAGCCGTGGACCTGTTCACCCGGCTCCGTGCCGGATCGCACACCGTGGTCCACTGCGGTCTGCAGGAACGTCACGGCGGCGGCCTGGTCCACACGGTCCATGTGGTGGCGCCGGGAGACCCCGGAGTCCAGCAGCGACTGGTGGGCAGTCACCGTGGACAGCCGCTCGTCCACCAGGCGCACCGACGTGGTGCACCCCCGTGAGCCTAGCCGACGAAGCAGTGATGCGGCGTAATCGCGGGCCATCTCGGTGGAACGGTTCTCACCGCCGTCCAGGCTGCGCGGCAGGCCCACGTAGACGGTGCGCACGTCCCTCTCCTCGCACAGCCTCGTGATGATCTTCACGTCGAAGGCCTTGCGGGGGTTGGGGTCCCGCGTGAGCGTCTGGTGCGGCGTGGCCAGGACGCAGTCGGGGTCGGTCAGGGCGATGCCCACCCTGACCTGCCCGACGTCCACGCCCATGCGCACGCCGCGCTCGAACGCCTCCGGCATCAGGCCACCGAGGCGATCTGGCGGCGGAGGGCCTCCAGCGCGTCCGGAATCCTCGCGGGGTCGGAACCGCCGCCCTGCGCCACGTCCGGCTTGCCGCCGCCCCCGCCGCCGAGCGTGGTGGCCGCGGTGCGCACGAGCTGGCCCGCGGCAAGGCCGGCCTGCCGTGCGGCGTCGTTGACGGCCACGACGACGAGCGGACGGCCGTTGGCCACGCCCGTCACCGCCGCGACCGCGGCCTCGGAGCCCAGCCGGGATCGCAGGTCCAGGGCGAGCGTGCGCAGGGCGTCGGCGGAGTCGATCTCCCCGGCGTCGTGCAGCACGGCGGTGACGGCGCCCACCCGCTCGGCGTCCCGCGCGAGCTGTCCGGCCTGGGCCTGCAGCTGCTGCTGCCGCAGTCCGGCGAGCTGCCGCTCGGTCTCCTTGAGCTTTTCGAGGGTGGCCGCCAGGCGTTCGGGGAGCTCGGCGCTGGACTGCACCTTGAGCATTCCGGTGAGCTGGTTCACCAGGGTGCGCTCGGCTGCGAGGTGGTTGAACGAGTTCAGGCCCACGAGGGCTTCCACGCGGCGGTTGCCGGAACCCACGGACTGCTCGGAGACCAGGGACAGCGAACCCAGCTGGGCGGTGGAGCCCACGTGGGTGCCGCCGCACAGCTCACGGGACCACGGGCCGTTCATCTCGACCACGCGGACCTCGTCCCCGTACTTCTCGCCGAACAGGGACATGGCCCCGAGCTTCTTGGCCTCGGCGAGCGGCATCTCACGGGTGACCACCTCGAAGTCGTCGCGGATCGCCGTGTTGGCGATCTGCTCGATCTCCTGGATCTGGGCGGCGTTCAGCGCCTCCCCGTGGGAGAAGTCGAAGCGCAGGTAGCCCTCCTTGTTGAAGGAGCCGCGCTGCACCGCATCGGGGCCCAGGACGTCGTGCAGGGCCGCGTGGATCACGTGCGTGCCGGAGTGGGCGGCCTCACCGTCGTGACGGCGGCGGGAGTCCACGCGGGCCGTGACCTCGTCCCCCACGACCACCTGGCCGGTGGCCACCGTGACCTTGTGCACGGACAGGCCCCTGACGGGCTGCTGGACGTCCTCGACCGTGAGGCGCAGCCCGGCGTCGGAGTCGATGACCCCCACGTCCGCGGCCTGGCCGCCGGCCTCGGCGTAGAACGGGGTGCGCTCCAGCACGACCTCCACGTGCTCGCCCTCGCTCGCGGCGGGCACCGAAGCACCGCCCGAGAGGATCGCGCGGACCGTGGTGGGCGTGACGAGCTCGGTGTAGCCGGTGAACTCGCTGCCGTGGTCGTCCAGCATGCGGCGCAGCTCGGAGAGGTCCGCCATGGCGCCCTTCTTGGACCGGGCGTCCTCCTGGGCGCGCTGACGCTGCTCCGCCATGAGCTCGCGGAACGCCTTCTCGTCCACCGTCACCCCGGCCTCGCCGGCCATCTCGAGGGTGAGGTCGATGGGGAAGCCGAAGGTGTCGTGCAGGGCGAACGCGTCCGCGCCGCTCAGCGCGCGCTTCTCGCCCTTGGCCACGTCCACCGCGTGCTCGAGGCGCGTGGTGCCGGACTCGATGGTCTTGAGGAACGCGCGCTCCTCGGCGTAGGCGATGCGGGAGATGCGCTCGAAGTCCTTCTCCACCACGGGGTAGACGCCCTTCATGGCGTCGCGGGACTCGGGCAGCAGCACGGGCAGGCACGGCTCGGTCACGCCCAGCAGACGCATCGCGCGCACCGCGCGGCGCAGCAGGCGGCGCAGGATGTAGCCGCGGCCCTCGTTGCCGGGGGTCACGCCGTCCGCGATCAGCATCAGCGACGAGCGGACGTGGTCGGCCACCACGCGCATCCGGACGTCGTCCTCGTAGCCCTCCTCGCCGGCCTTCTCGGCGCCGTGGTAGCTGCGCCCCGAGAGCTTCGCCGCGGCGTCCAGCACGGGACGGACCTGGTCCGTCTCGTAGAAGTTCTCCACGCCCTGCAGCAGCATGGCCAGGCGCTCCACGCCCAGACCGGTGTCGATGTTCTGCTGGGGCAGGTCCCCGAGGATCTCGTAGTCCTTGCCGTTGCCCTCGCCGCGCTGGTACTGCATGAACACGAGGTTCCAGATCTCGATGTAGCGGTCGTCGTCCACCGCGGGGCCGCCGTCACGGCCGTAGCGCGGACCGCGGTCGTAGAAGATCTCCGAGTCCGGCCCGGCGGGGCCCGGCTGACCGGTGTCCCAGTAGTTCTCGTCCCGGCCCATGCGCTGGATGCGCTCCGCGGGCAGACCCACGGTGTCGTGCCACAGGTCGTAGGACTCCTGGTCCCCCTCGTAGACGGTGACCCACAGCCGCTGCGGGTCCAGCCCGAAGCCGCCCTGCTCGGCGGAGCTCGTGAGCAGCTCCCACGCCATGGGAATGGCCTGGGACTTGAAGTAGTCGCCGAAGGAGAAGTTGCCTGCCATCTGGAAGAACGTGCCGTGGCGTGCGGTCTTGCCCACCTCGTCGATGTCCAGGGTGCGGATGCACTTCTGGACGGACGTGGCGCGGCGGTACGGCGGGGTCTCCTGGCCCAGGAAGTAGGGGATGAACGGCACCATGCCCGCAATGGTGAACATGGCCCCGGGCTGCTGGGACACCAGCGACGCCGAGGGCACCACGTGGTGGCCCTTGCTTTCGAAGTAGCTCAGCCAGCGCTGGGTGATCTCATGAGAGAGCATTACCGCTCGTTTCCTTCCGAAGGGACGTTGTCGACGATCCTGCCCCGGGGTTCCTCCGGGGCGGATGCACAGTGGTGGGCCGTGACGGCGTGCCACGGGGCACCCGCGGCGGGCACGGCATCGTCGTGCGCGGCGGGGCCTGCGGCGGCGCGATGGGGGTCGGCCGGGTGGTTGGCGGTGTGGTCCACGGGCGAGCGGACCCCGAACTGCTCACGCAGCTGCGCCTCGCGCTCGTCCATGCCGGCCCGCACGCGCGCCGCGAACGCACCCAGACGCCGGGCGGTCCCGTGCAGCAGCTCGACGGCACGCGAGGCGGGGCGGCGTGCGACGTCACCGCCGGACGTGGTGGCCACGGTGGTGCCGGGCTGCAGGTGGCGCCCGATGGCGTCGCGGGCGGCCGGGTCCGAGGCCACCCGCGTGGCCGCGCCCCCGACGAGCGCGCCCGCTGCCAGCAGTGCCAGCTTCGACCAGACTCCCATGCTCAGCTCCTCGGGTCCGTGGTGGTGCCTGCGGCGCCGGTGTGCGCGTGTCCGGTGCTCGCGGCCCCGGGGGCGCCCGCGTCCGCGGCAGCCGCCCGGTTGCCGGGAGCGGCTCCCGGCTGGGGGGAGAAGGCCCGGCGCAGACCGTGGGAGAAGGACGCCACCTTGATCAGCGGCTGGCCCACCGTGGAGGCCACGAGCGAGGACAGCGCGGAGACGTTGGCGGAGGCGTCCGAGACGTTGGACGTGATGCCGTCCACCTTCTCCAGCTGCGTGTTGGTGGTGCTCACCGTGCGGGTGACCTCGTCGATCAGGGGCGTGGTGCCGTCGTTGATGGAACGGATGGTCAGTCGCAGCTCGTCGAACACGCGCCCGAGCTTCACGATCGGCAGCGCGAGCAGGCCCACCAGGACCGCGAACACGAACACCGCGAGCAGCCCCGCGATCTCTCCACCGTCCATGGGTGACCACTTCTCCGTCCATGCAGTGCCATTGACATCGGTGCGGCAACACCGACCGATCCGCAACTCTACCCAACAACCCGGACCCACCGGCACTCCGGCCCGGTCCGGGAACGCGGACAGCCCGCGGTGTGCACCGCGGGCTGTCCGGTTGCCGCCCCGTCGGGGGCGGCACGCAACACGAATGGTCAGGCCATGCGTGCGTAGTACTCCACCACGAGCTGCTCCTCGCAGGTCACGGGGACCTCGGAGCGCTCCGGCTTGCGCGTGAGCGTGGCCTGCAGGCGGTCGATCGTCACGTCGAGGTACGGCGGGGTGTCCGGCAGGACATCCTGGTGCGCACCGGTCGCGGCGACCTGGAACGGGACCATCTTCTCGGAACGCGGGTGCACGTGGATCATCTGACCCGGGCGCACGCGGAACGAGGGGCGGTCCACGCGCTGGCCGTCCACCATGATGTGGCGGTGCACCACGGCCTGGCGGGCAGCGGCCATCGTGCGGACGAAGCCCGCGCGCAGCACGAGGGCGTCCAGGCGGGTCTCGAGCAGGGCGATGAGGTTCTCACCGGTCTGGCCCTCCACGCGCTTGGCCTCGACGTAGGCGCGGTGCATCTGCTTCTCGCGGATGTTGTACTGAGCGCGGAGCCGCTGCTTCTCGGTCAGACGCACCTTGTAGTCGGAGTCCTGCTTCCGGCGGGCACGGCCGTGCTCACCGGGAGCGTACGGACGACGCTCGAAGTACTTCTCGGCCTTCGGCGTCAGCGCGATGCCGAGGGCACGGGACTTGCGCACCTGACGGCGCGCACGGGAGCTGTTGTTCTGGGACAAAGCTTGCCTTTCCTGCGGTTCGACGGCGTACGGGCAGGGCCCGCGTTCCGTTCTGGGTGGTACTGGCCTCCTGCGTGGCGAAATCTGTTCCCACGGGAGAGGTGCGGATCAGCCGCAATCCGACATGCCTAGCGTCGTGCTCCCGGTCCCGGTCCGTGAGGGTGCCACGGACACGGCACATGAGGGGGCACGACGTGCCAGCCAACCGTCCACTATAGCCGATTCAGTCGACGTCCTCGTTTACCCAGTCCAGGGACTTGGTCACGGCCTTGCCCCAGTTGCGGAACAGCTTGTCCTGCTGCTCGCGCTCACCCTGCGGGTGCCAGCGCTTGTCCTCGGCCCAGTTGCTCGTGATCTCGTCCAGGTCCGCCCAGAACCCCACGGCGAGTCCCGCGGCGTACGCGGCGCCCAGGGCAGTGGTCTCGGTGATCTTCGGCCGGATCACGGGCACGTCCAGCTGGTCCGCCTGGAACTGCATGAGCAGCTCGTTGGCGGTCATCCCGCCGTCCACGCGCAGCTCCACCAGGTCCTGCTGGGAGTCCCTGTTCATGGCCTCCACGACCTCGCGGGACTGGTAGGCGGTGGCCTCCAGAACCGCACGGGCAATGTGCTCCTTGCGCACGTAGCGCGTGAGACCCACCAGGGCGCCACGGGCGTCGGGACGCCAGTGCGGGGCGAACAGGCCGGAGAAGGCGGGCACGAAGTACGCCCCGCCGTTGTCCTCCACTGCGCGGGCAAGGGGCTCGATCTCCCTGGCGTCCTGGATCAGTCCCAGGTTGTCCCGTATCCACTGCACGAGCGAGCCCGTGACGGCAATGGAGCCCTCCAGCGCGTAGACCGGCTTCTCGCCCTCGATCTGGTAGCAGACCGTGGTGATCAGCCCGTGGTCCGAGCGCACCGGGGTCTCCCCCACGTTCATGAGCAGGAAGCTGCCCGTGCCGTAGGTGTTCTTGCCCATGCCGGGCTCGAAGCACGTCTGGCCGAACATCGCGGCCTGCTGGTCGCCCAGGATGCCCGCGATCGGGACCTGCTTGAGGAACCCGCGCGCACGGCCCTTGCCGTACACCTCGGAGCTGCAGCGGATCTCGGGGAGCATGGACATGGGGATGCCCATGGTCCGGCAGAGGTCCTCGTTCCAGTCCAGGGTGTCGATGTTCATGAGCAACGTGCGGGACGCGTTGGTCACGTCCGTGACGTGCACACCCTCGTTCGCTCCACCCGTGAGGTTCCACACGAGCCAGCTGTCGGTGGTGCCGAACAGCAGGTCCCCGGCCTCGGCGCGCTCACGCGCGCCCTCCACGTTGTCCAGGATCCACTTCACCTTGGGGCCGGCGAAGTAGCTGGCCAGGGGCAGTCCGGTGAGCTCGCGGAAGCGCTCCTCGCCGCCGTCCTTCGCGAACTCGTCCACGATGTCCTGGGTGCGGGTGTCCTGCCACACGATGGCGTTGTAGACCGGCTCGCCCGTGTTCTTGTCCCACACCACGGTGGTCTCGCGCTGGTTGGTGATGCCCACCGCCGCGAGGTCCTCGCGGGTGAGCTCGCGCTCGGCGAGCGCATCCGCCACGCAGCGGCGGGTGTTGCGCCAGATCTCCTGGGCGTCGTGCTCGACCCATCCCGCGCGCGGGAAGATCTGCTCGTGCTCGTACTGGCCCACGCTCACGATGGTGCCGGCGTGGTCGAAGACGATGGCGCGCGTGCTCGTGGTGCCCTGGTCGATGGCCATCACGTACTGGGGTTCGGACATGGGTGACTCCTTCGTCGAGAGTGCTGTTGAGGTGGCGAGGCCCGGGTCAGCCGATCACGGCGGCGGCCACACCGGCCAGCGCGCCGCCCACGAGGGGGCCGAGGACCGGGACCCAGGCGTAGGACCAGTTGCTGGTGAGCTTGCCGCGGATGGGCAGCAGCGCGTGGACGATGCGGGGGCTGAGGTCACGAGCGGGGTTGATGGCGTAGCCCGTGGGCCCGCCCAGGCTCATGCCGATGGCCACCACGAGCACGGCCACGGCCAGGGGCCCCAGCTCGCTCGGGGTCTGGCCGAACACCAGGATGACGTAGACGAGCACGAAGGTGGCGATCACCTCGGTGACGAAGTTCCAGCCGTAGCTGCGGATCTCGGGTCCGGTGGAGAACACGTCGATGGTGGGCACGCCCTCGCGGCCGGCCTCGTCGAAGTGCTTCTTGTAGGCCAGCCAGCACACGAGCGCACCCACCATGCCGCCCACGAACTGTGCCACGAGGTAGACCACGGTGCTCGCCGCGGTGATGGCCACGCCAGGTGCGTACTCGCCCTTGTCCGCGGCGAGCATGCCCACCGTCACGGCCGGGTTCAGGTGCGCGCCCGAGGCGTGCGCCACGTACACGCCGGCGAAGACGGCGAAGCCCCAGCCGAAGCTGATGAGCACCCAGTCCGCGCCGTTGCCCTTGGTGCGCGGGAGCACCACGTTGGCCACCACGCCGCAGCCCAGCAGCACCAGCACCGCCGTGCCGAACGCCTCGGACATGAACACGGTGGACAGGGCCACCTCGGTCACTTCATTCACTGCACCCTCCATTGGGTGTCGGGGGTCCGGAGGGGTTCCGGACCCGGGATCTCGTGCGTCAGCCCTGCCTCGGGTACGGGTTGCCCGCGCCCTCACGCAGCTTCTGGGCGGTGTCCTCGTCGTTCTCCGCCAGGGCCGCCTGCTCGGCGCGGCGCATGGTCTCGTACAGCTCCACCTGGCGGGCGCGCTCGACCTCGTCCCAGCCGAGGACGTCACCCATGATGCGGGCGATCTCCGGGGCCGCGGCGGTCCCGCCGTCACGCTGCTCGTAGTTCAGGTGGGTGCGTCGGCACATCACGTCCTCGAGGTCCAGGGCGCCCTCGTGGGTGGCTGCGCGCTGGATCTCGATCTTCAGGTACTGCTCGGCACCCGGCACGGGCTCTCCCAGCTCGGGCTGGTCGGCCACGGTGTCGAGCATCTCGAGGGTTTCGTCCCCGTAGCGGTTGAGCAGGCGCTCGACGACCACACGCTCCAGACCCGTGCGCGCGGCCAGGTGCTCGGACTGGTTCATCAGACCGGACCAGCCCTGGGCGCCCAGCAGGGCCACGTGCTCGGTGATCGAGGGGTTCTGCTTCGCGGCCTTCTTGCCCAGGGCGGCGTCCACGGCGTCCTTGCCCATCACGCGGTAGGTGGTGAGCTTGCCGCCTGCGATCGTGAACAGTCCGGGTGCTGCCTCCACCACGGAGTGCTCGCGGGAGATCTTGGTGGACGGGGTGGTCTCGCCCTTGGTGCCCGGCTGCACGAGCGGGCGCAGACCGGCCCACGTCCCGATGACGTCGTCCATGGTCAGCGGGTCGCGCAGGATCTTGTTCGCGTGGTCCAGCACGTACTGGGCGTCCTCGCGCGTGGCCGTGGGGGTGGCGAGGTCCCGCTCGTACGGGGTGTCGGTGGTGCCGATGACCCAGTAGTTGTCCCAGGGGATGATGAACAGCACGGACTTCTCGGTCTGCAGGATGATGCCGGTGGAGCCGTCCAGACGCTCCTTGGGGACCACCACGTGGATGCCCTTGGAGGCGAGCACCTTCAGGCCGGTCTCGGACTCCGCGAGGTCCTGGACGGGCTCGGTCCACACGCCTGCGGCGGCGATCACCATCTTGGCGCGCACCTCCCGGGTCTGCCCCGTGGTGAGGTCCTCCACGTGCGCGCCGACCACGCGGCCGGTCTCGTCGCGGATCAGGTTGCGCGCCGCGGCCCGGTTGGCGGCGAGCGCGCCGTAGCGCTGCGCGGTGCGCACGAGGACCAGGGTGAGCCGGGCGTCGTCCACGCGCCCGTCCCAGTAGGCGATGGCGCCCACGGCGGCGTCGTCGCGCATGGCGGGGAAGGTCTTGCGGACGCCCTCCGCGCTGAGGTGGCGCTGGATGGGCAGGGTCTCCGCCTTGGCACCCACGTGCGCCAGGGCGTCGTACATGCCGATGCCGGTGGCCACGAAGGGACGCTCCCAGCCCTTGTGGGTCAGGGGGTACATGAACTGGATGGGCTTCACCAGGTGCGGGGCCAGCCGGTGCATGAGGAGGTCGCGCTCCTTGAGCGCCTCGGCGACGAGCGCGAAGTTCAGCTGCATGAGGTAGCGCAGACCGCCGTGGACCAGCTTGGACGAGCGCGAGGAGGTGCCCTGGGCCCAGTCCTGGGCGTCGATGATGGCGGTCGAGAGACCGCGGGTGGCGGCATCCAGCGCGATCCCGGCGCCCGTGATGCCACCTCCGATCACCAGGACGTCCACGGGGTGGTCCGCCATGGCCTGGAGGTCGTTGCTGCGCTGCTGGGCGTTCAGAGAAGTCAGAGGCACGGTTGCCGCTCCTGTCTACCGATGGGTAGCCGATGATTTTTTCGGGTGGATCACACGATAGTCCTCGGGCGGGAACGGGAGAACCAACCTGGGGGTGGGCCATGACGTGCTCCCGGACACCCTACCGGGTGGCGCACCTCACTCGCAGCGGGCGCTCCCCCGGCCCGGGCCCCGGACCATGTCCCGCAGGATCTCCAGCCTGCGGGAGACCTGCTTCTCGTGCCCGTACGGCGTGGGGGTGTAGTAGTCGCGGCCCACGAGCTCGTCCGGCGGGTACTGCTGGGCGGCCACGGCGTTCGGGGCGTCGTGGGCGTAGACGTAGCCCCTGCCGTGGCCCAGCTGTCCCGCACCGGGGTAGTGGGCGTCCCGCAGGTGCGGGGGCACGGCACCGGCACGGCCGGCGCGGACGTCCGTGATCGCGGCATCGACGGCCAGGTAGGACGCGTTGGACTTGGGCGCGGTGGCCAGGTGGGCCACAGCCTGCGCGAGCGGGATGCGCCCCTCGGGCATCCCGATCAGCTGCACGGCCTGGGCCGCAGCGACCGCGGTCTGCAGCGCCGTGGGATCCGCCATGCCGATGTCCTCGGACGCGGAGATGACGAGCCTGCGGGCGATGAACCGCGGGTCCTCCCCCGCCTCGATCATGCGGGCGAGGTAGTGCATCGCGGCGTCCACGTCCGAGCCGCGGATGGACTTGATGAAGGCGCTCACCACGTCGTAGTGCTGGTCCCCCTGCTTGTCGTAGCGCACCGCGGCCCGGTTCACGGCCTCCTCGGCGTGCTCCAGGGTCACGGTGGCGGGATCCGCGGTCCGTGCCTCCCCGTCGGCCCCGTCCTCGTGGTCGCGCGCGACACCGGAGGCAGAGGAGTGGTCCCCGTGGGAGAGCGTGACGCCCGCCGCCGCCTCCAGGGAGGTGAGGGCCTTGCGGGCGTCCCCGGCGGCGACGTCCAGCAGGTGGTCCCTCGCCTCCGGGCTCAGGGCCACGGCGCCGTCCAGGCCGCGGGGATCGACGACGGCGCGGTCCAACAGCCCGCCGATGTCCTCGCGCGTGAGCGGCTGCAGCGTGAGCATGAGCGAGCGGGACAGCAGCGGGGAGACCACGGAGAACGAGGGGTTCTCGGTGGTGGCCGCCACGAGGGTCACCCAGCCGTTCTCCACGCCCGGCAGCAGGGCGTCCTGCTGCGCCTTGGTGAAGCGGTGGATCTCGTCCAGGAACAGCACGGTGGTGCGCCCGTGCAGGTCGCGGGCGGTCAGTGCCTCGTCCATGACGCGCCGCACGTCCTTCACGCCGGCGGTCACCGCGGAGAGCTCCACGAAGGAGGTGTCCTGCCCGCGCGCAATCACCTGCGCAATGGTCGTCTTCCCCGTGCCCGGCGGTCCCCACAGGATGACCGACGACGGTGCCGCCGGCCCCGTGCGCCCGCCCACCAGCGCGCGCAACGGGGACCCGGTGCGCAGCAGGTGCTTCTGGCCCACCACCTCGTCCAGGGAACGGGGACGCATGCGCACCGCGAGCGGAGCCCGGGAGCGCGCCCGGTGGGACGAGCCCGCCGCGGTCTCGGGGCGGGCGCCGTCCTCGCCGTGCAGCGGGTCGGGGAGGTCGAACAGGGAGTTGCTCACGCCCCGAGGGTAGCGCCCGCCCCGGACAGGCAGAACCGGCCGCGACGCGCCCTGACCCGCCGGCTCAACCGCGCCGTGGCCGCTCCAGCTCGTCGCTGTCCACGACCAGGGTGACCGGGCCGTCGTTGACCAGGGAGACCTCCATGTGCGCACCGAACCGTCCGGTCTCCACGGCCAGGCCATGTTCCCGCAGGGCGGCCACGAACGCCTCGACGACCGGTTCGCTCGTCTCCCCCGGTGCCGCGCGGGACCACGAGGGCCGGCGCCCCTTGCGCACGTCCCCGTACAGCGTGAACTGGCTGACCACGAGCACGGGAGCAGGTGCGTCCGCGCACGAGGTCTCACCGGGGAGGATGCGCAGGCCCGCGACCTTGCCCGCGAGCTTCACGGCCGTCTCCGCGGTGTCACCGTGGGTGACTCCCACGAGGGCGAGCAGGCCCGGCCCGGCAATCTCACCGACGGTTTCTCCCTCCACCGACACGGACGCCCGGGACACGACTTGCAGCACGATTCTCATGCCTCCCAGTCCACCACACCGTGCGTCGCGGGCGGGCCCTGTCCGACGACGCCGCACGGGCCGTTCCCGGACCGCGGCGGGTCAGCGGGCGGCGTCGTCCTCCATGAAACGGTGCCTGCCGGTCAGCACGATGCCCGCGCTCAGGACCGCGAGCATGGCCCACAGGTAGCCGAAGGAGGGCCACCACGAGCCGGTGGCGCCGAACAGCAGGCCGAACGCGAGCGGCCCCAGCGACCCCGCGAGGTAGCCGAGACCCTGGCCGAAGCCGGAGAGCGACCCCGCGCCCGCCGTGGTGCGGGTGCGGGCGTTGATCAGCGTGATCGACAGCGGGAACGAGGCCTGGGCGAGCGCGAACACCGTGATCCACGCCCACACCAGGGGGAAGTCCCCCAGCTGCGCGTGGGGCCACAGCAGGATCGCCAGGTAGCCCAGGGCGTAGAGCACCACGGTGCTCAGTCCCAGCACCACGGTGCTGCCGAAGCGCCGGACCAGGAACGGGACCGCGAAGCTCACGGGCACCGCCATGATGGCGTAGTAGGACAGCATCAGCCCGGCGGTGTGCTCCGAGAAGCCGGTGTCCTGCAGGAAGCGCGGCAGCCACAGGAACATGGAGAACGTGTTGGCGGACGTTCCGGTGAACATCAGCACCACGCCCCAGCCGATCTTCGAGTGCCACGGCTTGACCCGTGCGGTGGCGGCGGGGGCCACCACGGCGTCCGGGAGCACCGTGAGGTCCGGGGTCTGCTCCGCCGGGGACCGTGTTCCCCTCCGCGCGGCGATCCACAGCACGAGCCACGGCAGCAGCGCCACCACGGAGAACACGCCCCACGACCCCACGGACACGCGCCAGCCCGCGGCGTCCGCGAGCGGGATCGCGAACAGCGGGGCGGTGGCCGTGGAGAAGCCCAGCAGCATGGAGTACACCGCGGAGAGCGCGGCGATCCGGTGCGGGAAGTACTTCTTGATCACGGGCGGCAGCACCACGTTGCCCATGCCCAGTCCGCACATCGTCACGAACGTGAGCACCACGAACGTGAGGTCGTCCGGGCTCAGTGCCCGCGCAAGGGTGCCCACGGCCGCCAGGGCGCACGAGACGATCAGCAGGGCCTCCAGTCCCACCCGGCGCATCGCCAGCGTGGTGAGGATGCCCGTGAGGGCGAAGCCCAGGGAGGGCATCATCGCGAGGACACCGGCCTCCCCGGGGGTGAGGTGGAGCTCGTCGGTGATGCGCCCCAGAACGGGTGAGACACCCGAGACGGCCAGCCGCAGTGTGAATGCGGTGACAACGACACCGGCCAGGGCCACGAGGCCCTGGCCGGTGCGACCACGCTGCTGAGCGGGGGTCAGCGTGACGTCCCGTCCTCGCCCGTGGCTGCGGCCTTGTCCCCGGTCTTCTTCTCGGGCCTGGCGTCCACGCCCGCCTCCTTGCGCTGCTGCGCCGTGATGGGCGCGGGAGCCGCGGTCAGGGGGTCGTAGCCGTTTCCGGTCTTGGGGAACGCGATGACGTCGCGGATGGACTCGGTGCCCGCGAGCAGCGCGACCACGCGGTCCCAGCCGAACGCGATGCCGCCGTGCGGGGGCGCGCCGAACTGGAAGGCGTCCAGCAGGAAGCCGAACTTCTCGCGGGCGTCCTCCTCGCTCAGTCCCATCACGCGGAACACGCGGTCCTGCACGTCCCGGCGGTGGATGCGGATGGACCCGCCGCCGATCTCGTTGCCGTTGCACACGATGTCGTAGGCGTACGCGAGCGCCGAGCCGGGGTCCGTGTCGAACGTGTCCATGAACTCGGGCTTGGGCGAGGTGAACGCGTGGTGCACCGCGGTCCAGGCGCCGGAGCCCACGGCCACGTCACCGGACTCCACGGCGTCCGCGGCGGGCTCGAAGAGGGGCGCGTCCACGACCCACACGAACGCCCAGTCGTTCTCGTCGATCAGCCCCACGCGGTGGCCGATCTCCACACGGGCCGCGCCGAGCAGCGCGCGGGAGGTCTTCACGCCACCGGCGGCGAAGAACACGCAGTCCCCGGGCTGGGCGCCCACGGCCTCGGCCAGGCCGGCCTTCTCCTGCTCGGAGATGTTCTTGGCCACGGGCCCGGCGATCTCCCCGTCCTCCTTGAACAGGACGTAGGCGAGACCCTTGGCACCGCGCTGCTTGGCCCACTCCTGCCACGCGTCCAGCTGGCGGCGGGGCTGCGAGGCACCGCCGGGCATGACCACGGCACCCACGTACGGGGCCTGGAACACGCGGAACGGGGTGTCCTTGAAGTACTCGGTCAGCTCGGTGAGCTTGAGGTCGAAGCGCAGGTCCGGCTTGTCGGAGCCGTAGTCCGCCATGGCCTGCGCGTAGGTCATGCGCGGGATGGGGGTGGTGATGTCCACGCCGATCAGCGCCCACAGCGCCTTCACGATCTGCTCGCCCAGGGCGATGACGTCGTCCTCCTCCACGAAGGAGGCCTCGACGTCCAGCTGGGTGAACTCGGGCTGGCGGTCGGCGCGGAAGTCCTCGTCCCGGTAGCAGCGGGCGATCTGGAAGTACTTCTCGATCCCGCCCACCTGCAGCAGCTGCTTGAACAGCTGCGGGGACTGCGGCAGCGCGTACCAGGACCCGGGGGCCAGGCGCGCGGGCACCAGGAAGTCGCGGGCACCCTCGGGCGTGGAACGGGTGAGGGTGGGGGTCTCCACCTCGGTGAAGCCCTGCTCGTGCAGCAGGGTGCGGGCCACACGGTTGACCTCCGAGCGCAGCCGCATGATGCGGGCGGGTTCGGGGCGGCGCAGGTCCAGGTAGCGGTACTTCAGGCGGGCTTCCTCACCCACCTCCACGTGCTCGTCGATCTGGAACGGAAGGGGGGCCGCGGTGTTGAGCACGGTGAGCTCGTCCACCATGACCTCGACCTCGCCCGAGGGCAGGTTCGGGTTCTCGTTGCCCTCCGGGCGCCGCTCCACGGTGCCGGTGACCTGCAGGACGTACTCGTTGCGCAGCTGGTGGAACTGCTCCTCGTCCCGCACCACGATCTGCGCCACCCCGGACGCGTCCCGCAGGTCCACGAACGCCACACCGCCGTGGTCGCGGCGGCGTCCCACCCAGCCCGCCAGCGTGACGGTCTGTCCAATGTTCTCGGCGCTCAGCGCGCCGAGGTCATGCGTTCGCAACAAGTGCACTCACCTTTTCGTTCGTCTGCTTCCCGGGGCGCAGCACCCCGGTCGTGTCTGTCGGCACCGGGCTCGCGCAGGGTGCCACGCGCGGGCGCGCCCTGCCCCCGGCCCGCCGCTCGCGACGGTGCCGCTCGGACGACGTCGCTCACCCGGCGCCACGTCTCCCGCGAGTCTACAAGCGCACCCGTGGCCCGCAGGCCACGGGGATCAGTCCCCGAGCCCCTCGGAACGGACCACCGTGGGGTGCAGGTCCTCGGCGGGCGGCTGCCACGAGGCGGGATCCGCGGGAACCTGCTCGCCCGAGCGGATGTCCTTGACCTCGTGGCCCACGGTGCCGTCCTCGCCCACGGTGGAGAACCACACGAAGGGGATGCCGCGGCGCTCGGCGTAGCGGATCTGCTTGCCGAACTTCTGGGCGCTCGCGGCCACCTCGGTGGCAATGCCCCGGGCACGCAGCGCGGTGGCGACGTCCTGCGCGGCGGGCCACGAGGCGTCGTCGTTCAGGGCCACGAGCACCGCGGAGGGCACGGCACGGGAGGCGGTGGCCATGGACTGGGACAGGATGCGGGTGACCAGCCGGGTGACGCCGATGGAGAGCCCCACGCCCGGGTAGGTCTTCTTCCCGTTGCTCGCCAGGGACTCGTAGCGCCCGCCGGAGCACACCGAGCCGAGCTGCTCGTGGCCCACCAGCACCGTCTCGTAGACCGTGCCCGTGTAGTAGTCCAGGCCGCGGGCGATGGAGAGGTCCGCCACGACCTTTCCGGGGGCCCGGCGAGCGGCCTCTCCCACGACCTCCGCGAGCTCCGCGAGGCCCTCCTCCAGCAGCTCGTTGCTGTGGCCGAGCTCGCGCACCCGCTCCACGAAGGACGTGTCCTCGGCGCGGATGGCGGCCAGCGTCAGGGCCGCCCGCGCCTGCTCGGGGGTGGCACCCACGTGTTCCTGCAGGTTGCGGGACACCGCGTCCGCGCCGATCTTCTCCAGCTTGTCGATCTCGCGCAGCACCGCCGGGGCGTCCTCGAGGCCCACGGCGCGGTAGAAGCCCTCCGCGAGCTTGCGGTTGTTGACGCGCAGCACGAACGGCGGGATGGGCAGCTGGGACAGCGCGTCCACGGTGACGAGCGCGAGCTCCACGTCGTAGCGGAAGGGCAGCGTGCCGTCCCCCACCACGTCGATGTCCGCCTGGGTGAACTCGCGCGCGCGACCCTCCTGGGGACGCTCGCCGCGCCACACCTTCTGGATCTGATAGCGGCGGAACGGGAACGTGAGGTGCCCGCCGTTCTCCACCACGTAGCGGGCGAAGGGCACGGTGAGGTCGAAGTGCAGCGCGAGCGCACCCTCGGGGCTCGTCTCGTTCTCGTCCTGCTGCAGGCGTGAGACGCCGTAGACCTCCTTGTCGATCTCCCCCTTGCGCAACAGTTGCTCCACGGTCTCCACGGCGCGCGTCTCGATGGAGGAGAAGCCGTGCAGCTCGAACGTGCGGCGCAGGCAGTCCATGACGTGCTGCTCCACGATCCGTTCCTCCGGGAGCCATTCGGGGAAACCGGACAGTGACGTGGTGCGGGCCATGGGGGCAACTCCTCGATCGCGGGCGCGGTGCCGGGGCGGGAGGGCGCGCCCGGCGGGGCGGGCGCGACCACCGCGGCGGTGTCTGCTGCCATTCTAGGGCGCACGGCTGACTAGGATGGCCGTGTCCGCCATTCGAACCCCCGCCCGGTGAGGTGCACCACACTGACCCCCGGGAGAGGCCGTGCAGAAAGAGTTGCAGCGGTGACAGAACGTCCTGAATCCGACGACCGCCGTCCCGTCCCGGGACCGTCCGTGCCCCCCGCGTCCGAGGAGCGCACCCCCGCCGCACCCGCGGACCCGCAGCCCCACGAGGGCGGCTCCCCCGTGCCCGCACCGCAGGGCGATGCCGCCCCGCGCCCCACGGCCACGACCGCACCCAGGCCCGGTGCGGCGTCGTCGGCCCCGAGGCCCGCGGTCCCCGGTGCCGGGGCGCCGGGCGCCCCGGTGCGCGCACCCCAGCCCCCCGCCGCCGATGCCGCGCACGCGGCTCTCGCACCCGCCGAGTCCGTGGCGCGCGCCAGGCGGTTCGGTCGCGCGGACGAGAACGGGACCGTGTACGTGAGCGTGCGGGGCACCGAGCACGAGTGCGGCCAGTTCCCGGACGCCACCCAGGACGAGGCGCTCGCGTACTTCGCACGCAAGTTCGACGACGCCGAGGCGCAGGTGGCGCTGCTCGAGCAGCGGATCGCGGCGAAGGCGCCGGCCGGGGAGATGCGCAAGACCGTGCACCACGTGCGCGAGCAGGTGGCGGCCCACACCATGGTGGGTGACCTCGTGGACCTCTCCACGCGCCTGGACACCCTGGAGGACGCCATCCGCGTGGCCCAGGAGCGCGAGCGCGAGGACGCGAAGAAGCACCGGGCCGAGCAGCTGGCGCACCGCACGGCCATCGTGGAGGCCGCCGAGGAGGTCGCGGGCCAGGACCCGGAGAAGACGCAGTGGAAGCACTCGTCCGCGCGGATGGCCGAGCTGTTCTCGCAGTGGCAGGAGCACCAGAAGTCCGGCGGTCGGCTGTCCAAGACGGACGAGGACGCCCTGTGGAAGCGCTTCCGCAAGGCCCGCACCACGTTCGACCGGCACCGCAAGGCGTTCTTCTCGTCCCTGGACGAGACGAACGCCAAGGCCAAGCGCGTCAAGGAGGCCCTGATCGCGGAGGCCGAGGCACTGTCCTCCTCCACCGACTGGGGTGAGACCGCCGGAAAGTACCGCGAGCTCATGGACCGCTGGAAGGCGGCACCGCGGGCGTCCCGCAAGGAGGACGACGCCCTGTGGGCCCGGTTCCGCGCGGCGCAGGACGTCTTCTTCGACGCCCGCAAGACCACCAACGAGCAGATCGACAAGGAGTTCGAGGGCAACCTCGAGGTCAAGGAGCAGCTGCTCGCGGAGGCCAGGACGATCCTCCCGGTCAAGGACCTGGAGACCGCGAAGAAGCGGCTCGCCTCGATCCAGCAGCGCTGGGAGGATGCGGGCAAGGTCCCGCGCGCCCACATGCGCCGCGTGGAGAACGAGCTGCGCTCCGTGGAGGACGCCGTGAAGAAGGCCGAGGACGACACGTGGCGCCGCACGGACCCCGAGACGAAGGCGCGGTCCAACTCGATGCTCTCGCAGCTGGAGAGCAAGATCGCCGACCAGCGCGCGGCGGTCGAGGCCGCCCGCGCGTCCGGCAACGAGAAGAAGGCCGTGTCCCTGGAGAAGGACCTCGCCACGAGTGAGCAGTGGCTGGCCACCCTGCAGGCCTCCGCCTCAGAGCTGGGCTGATCCGCTCCACCTCCGCAGCGCCCCCGAGCCGGCACCCCCGGCACGGGGGCGTTCGCCGTCCCACCCGTTCTCCACAGCCGCGGTCCTCACCTGTGCTGCGGGGGCGGACTGGGGTGGGATGGGTCCATGACCTCACTCGCGCCCGTGCAGCGCCCCGCGCCCGTCGTCACCCGGGAGGCCACCGTGGCGGTGTTCGTGCCCGGCCACCCGTTCAGCCACACGGAGCTGCATGCCCTCGCGGCGGACGGCGTACTGCGCCGTGAGCTGCCGGACGCCTACGTGCACGCCTGGCAGCCCGCCTCCGAGCAGGTCCGCGCCGCCGTGCTGAGCCGGGCGCTCCCGGGGCACCTGCAGCTGCGGGGTGTGCTGGGGAGGCTCGGCGCCGCGTGGTTCTACCGCTGCGCGTCCGTGCCGTCACCGCTGCCCGTGCTCGTGGACAAGGCCGCGCGCACCACCACCTCCGTGCCGCTGGGCATCGTGCTGCACCAGACGAGTTTCGCACCGGGGGACCTCGTGACGCGCCACGGGATCACTCTCACGTCGCCGCGGCGCACCGCCCTGGACCTCGCCCTTCACGTCCAGGGCCCCGCCGGCGACGCCGCCCTGCTGGCCCTGCTGGGCGGGGCGGGGCTCGCGTGCACCGCCGAGCAGCTCGTGGCGGACCTCACGGCGCTCGGCAAGGCCCCCGGGCGCCGTGCCGCGCTGGGCCGGGCGCGCAAGCTGGCCCGCGCCCTGGCGGGGTGAGCCCCGGCGCCGCGCTCAGGAGCCGACCGGACGGTGCCCCGAGACGCGGTACACGTCGTACACACCGTCGATGCGGCGCACCTGGTTGAGGACGTGGTCCAGGTAGCGGGTGTCCCCCATCTCGAACGAGAAGCGGGAGATCGCCAGCCGGGCCCGGGAGGTGTGCACCTGGGCCGAGAGGATGTTCACGTGGTTCTCGGAGAGCACGCGCGTGACGTCGTAGAGCAGGGACTTGCGGTCCAGCGCCTCCACCTGGATCTCCACGAGGAACAGGGAGGACTGGGTGGGCGCCCAGGAGACCTCCTTGACACGGTCGTCGCCGTCGGGGATGACCAGCATGTTCACGCAGTCCCGACGGTGCACCGAGATCCCCGAGCCGCGCGTCACGAAGCCCACGATCTCGTCCGGCGGCACGGGTGTGCAGCAGCGGGCGATCTTCACGTACACGTCCGAGGCGCCCTGCACCAGGACCCCCGCGTCCGTGGCCCCGGCCCGCACGGGCTGGGTGACCCGCGTGGTCTCCGCGAGGTCCTCCTCCGTGCCGTCCGCTCCACCCAGGTGCTCCAGGAGCTTCTCCACCATCTGCTGGGCGCTGACCGCGTCCGAGCCGAGCGCCTCGTAGAGCGCCGCCACGTCCCCGCGGTTGAAGTCCTGGGCGACGGCGAGCAGGGACTCGCTGGTGACCGTGCGCTGCAGCGGGAGGTGGTGCTTGCGCAGCGCCTTGGTCAGCAGCTCCTTGCCCCGCTCGATGGCCTCCTCGCGGCGCTCCTTCGAGAACCACTGCCGGATCTTGGTGCGCGCCCGGGGGGAGCCCACGAACTTGAGCCAGTCCTGCGAGGGGGCCGCCTGCTCGGACTTGGACGTGAGGATCTCCACGCGGTCGCCGTGCTGCAGCGTGGAGGACAGCGGGGCGAGCTTGCCGTTGACACGCGCGCCAATGGTCCGGTTGCCCACCTCGGTGTGCACCGCGTACGCGAAGTCCACCGGGGTGGAGCCGGTGGGCAGCGCCATGACCTCACCCTTGGGTGTGAAGACGTACACCTCGGACGTGTTGATCTGGTACCTCAGGGAGTCCAGGAAGTCCGAGGAGTCCTTGGCCTCCTCCTGCCAGGACACCAGGGAGCTGAGCCAGTTCAACTCCCCCTCCTTGGCCCTGGGCGTGGCGGAGTTCGCCTGGTTGACCTTGTCCTTGTACTTCCAGTGCGCGGCCACGCCGTACTCCGCGCGGCGGTGCATCTCGTGCGTGCGGATCTGGATCTCCACCGGGCGCCCGTTCGGACCGATCACCGTGGTGTGCAGCGACTGGTACATGTTGAACTTCGGCATGGCGATGTAGTCCTTAAACCGCCCCGGCAGCGGCCGCCACTTGGCGTGCAGCACACCCAGGGCGGCATAGCACTCCCGCACCGAGTTCACGAGCACGCGGGCCGCCTGCAGGTCGTGGATCTCGTCGAAGTCCTTCCCGCGCACGATCATCTTCTGGTAGATCGAGTAGTAGTGCTTGGGGCGCCCCGTGATGGTCGCCTCGATCCCGGAGTCGTCCAGCGCGTCCGCGATCTGCCCCCGGATCTGCGCGAGGTGGCGTTCCCGCTCGGGAGTGCGCTCCCCCACCATGCGCACGATCTCCTCGTACACCTTGGGGTAGAGCGCCGCGAAGGAGAGGTCCTCGAGCTCCCACTTGATGGTGTTCATGCCCAGCCGGTGCGCCAGCGGGGCGAAGATCTCCAGGGTCTCGCGCGCCTTCTTCCCGGAGGACTCGGAGGAGACGAAGCGCCACGTGCGGGCGTTGTGCAGCCGGTCCGCGAGCTTGATGACCAGCACGCGGATGTCCTTGGCCATGGCCACGATCATCTTGCGCACGGTCTCCGCCTGCGCGTTCTCCCCGTACTGGATCTTGTCCAGCTTGGTCACACCGTCCACGAGCAGCGCCACCTCGTCCCCGAACTCCGCACGCAACTCGTCCAGGGTGTAGGACGTGTCCTCCACGGTGTCGTGCAGCAGACCCGCCACCAGGGTGGGCCCGGTCATGCCGAGCTCCGCGAGGATCGTGGTCACCGCCACCGGGTGGGTGATGTAGGGGTCGCCGGACTTGCGCTTCTGGCCCTCGTGGTGGGTGTCCGCCACTGCGAAGGCGCGCTCCAGGACGCCGAGGTCCTCCTCGGGGTGGGTGCTCTGCACGGTGCGCAGCAGGGGGACGAGAACGGGCGAGCTGGGCACCGACTCGCCACTGAGCACGGACAGCGTGGACCGGGTGCGCTCACTGCGCCCGGGGAACACGGCACGCCCGAACACCGGGCGGGACGCCGGCAGCACGTAGTGGGTGCCCACGGTGTAGCTCGAGGACCCACTGCCGGAGGGTGTGCTTGAGGGGATCGACGGTCCGACGGGCGGGGTCGCGTGCCGGGGTCCCGGCACCGGCGCGGTGGTGGCAGGGGGCGCGGACGGGGCGTCCGGGGTCTGACCGGCACGGGGCGCGCCGTCGGCACCTGACGGGGTGGAGAACGCAGACGCGGTCCCGGGGCGCGGGTCGGCGGGGGACGACGACTCCTCGGGGCTCCGGGCGCTCCGGGTCTCGGACTGGCTGGACATGCTCCGCGGCCTCCTCACCGTTGCCGCGCTGGCCGAGGTCGTCTGGCCTGCTCGGCGCGGCTGAGGCACCAGTGTAGTGCCGTCGGGAGGCCGAACGGGCACGGGCCCCGCCCTCGCGGGGAGGACGGGGCCCGGCGGCGTCGTGCGCACGGCGGTGACGGATCCGGCGGGCGCCGGACGAGCCGCGCACCACCGGCGGCCGCGGGATCAGGCGGACACGGGGTCCGCGCTCACCGGCGGAGCGTCCGTGGTGCGCCGGGCGAGCACCTCTCGGGACTGCTCCCGCACCGCGGCCTCCCGGTCGCGCAGCACCGAGTACAGGGGCGCGGCCACGAAGAGCGTGGCCAGGGTTCCCACGATGATGCCCACGAACAGGGAGAGCGAGAGGTCCTTGAGCGTTCCCGCGCCCAGCAGGTACGCGCCGATGAACAGGATGGAGCCCACGGGCAGGATGCCCACCACCGAGGTGTTGATGGAGCGCACCAGCGTCTGGTTGACCGCGAGGTTCACCTGCTCCGCGTAGGTGCGCTTCTTCCGCTCCGCCGGGGCGGTGCCGTCCACCAGCCCGGCCGTGTTCTCCCGCACCTTGTCGAAGACCACCACGGAGTCGTAGAGCGAGTAGGACAGCACCGTCAGGAAGCCGATCACCGCCGACGGCGTGATCTCGAAGTCCACGAGCGAGTACACCCCGGCGGTCACGACGATCGTGAACAGCATGGCGGCAATCGCGGAGACGGACATCTTCCACGTGCGGAAGTACAGCGCCATCAGCACCAGTGCCAGCGCCACGAAGACCAGCAGCCCCCACAGGGCCTGCTGGGTGACGCCCTGGCCCCACGTGGGCCCCACGAACGTGGAGGTCACCCGGTCCTCGCCCACCCCGTAGGCACTCTGCAGCTCCTTCTTCAGGGCGAGGGTCTGGTCGTCGTCCAGCTGCTGGGTCTGCACCCGCACGGTGCCCGGGGCGATGTTCGTGACGGTGGCCTCGTCCGCACCGGAGGTCGAGGCCACGGCTCTCTCCCCGAGGGCCACGTCCGTGTTCGCCACGTCCGAGACCGTGAACTCCGAGCCGCCCGTGAAGTCGATGCCCAGGTTGAAGCCGCCCTTGACCACGGGGACCAGCACGGACAGGACCACCAGGGCGAGGGCGATCCCCAGCCACAGGCCGCGCTTCTGGACGAACGGGTAGGAGCGGCGCCCGCTGTGCAGGTCGTTGCCGAATCGCGCGAAACGGTTGCTCATCGCCGGGCCTCCTCGGAGTCGGTTCCGGCGGCGGTGGAACCCGCGCCGGTGTGGTTCCCGGAGGACGGTCCCCCGGCGGGTGCCGTCCCGGCACGGGACGACGATGCCGCGTCGGCGCGCTCATCACCCTCCGTGCCAGCCTCGCCCGGGGTCACGGCCTTCCCGTCAACGGCCTCCGCGTCCGCGGTACCGCTGCCCGCGGTGGCGGCGCGGCGGCGTCGTTCCGCGATCGTGAGACCGTCGGAGTCCTCCGGTGTGCGCAGCCGACCCGCCCCGCGGTAGAGCGGGACGGCGTCGAGCGCCTCGGGGTCCAGCCCCGAGTTCCTGGCACCGGAGCCGAAGTAGCGGGTGCGCGCCAGCAGGACCATCACCGGGTGGGTGAACAGGAACACGACCATGAGGTCCGCGATGGCGGTCAGCCCGAGCGTGAACGCGAAGCCGCGCACGTTGCCCACGGCCACGAAGTACAGCACCACGGCGGCCAGGAGGTTCACGGCCTTGGACGCGAGCACCGTCTGGCGCGCCCGCTGCCAGCCGTGGTCCACGGCTGCGGGAATGGTGCGGCCCGCGCGGATCTCGTCACGGATGCGCTCGAAGTAGACGATGAACGAGTCCGCGGTCTGGCCGATGGCCACCACCAGACCGGCGACGCCCGCGAGCGAGAGCCGGTAGTTCGCACTCCAGCCCAGCAGGGTGATCGAGAGCCAGGTGATGACGCCGGCCACCACCAGGGAGGCAATGGTCACGAGCCCCAGCCAGCGGTACTGGAAGAGCGAGTAGAGGCACACCAGGGCGAGTCCGATCAGACCGGCCACGATGCCCATGCGCAGCTGGTTGCTGCCCAGCGTGGCAGAGATCTGCTGCTCGGAGTCGATCGAGAAGGACACCGGCAGGGCCCCGTACTTCAGCTGCTGGGACAGGAACTTGGCCTCGTCCTCCGTGAAGCTGCCCGTGATCTGCGCCTTGCCGTCCGTGATCACCGCGTTCATCGTGGGCGCGGAGACCACGGAGCCGTCCAGCACGATCGCGAACTGCGAGCGCGGATCCTTCTGCCCGCCCTGGCCGAAGCCGTGCAGCCGCTCGGAGAGCTCCTTGAACGTCTGCGTGCCCTCGCCGTCGAACTGCAGGTTCACCGCGAAACCGCCGGTGGCGTTGCCCTGCGAGTTGGTGGCCTGGGCGTAGGAGGCGTCCGCGATGTCGGTTCCGGGGATCTCCACGGGTCCCAGGATGAACTTGGTCCTGCTCTGCGGGTCGCACGCCACCACGGCCTTGTCCTGGGGCTGGGACGCACGGTCCTCCTGCGGCTGCGGGGCGGTGCAGTCCAGGGCCTCGTACTGCGCGAGCAGCTGGGGGGTCACCCAGTTCGGGTCCGAGGAGTCCTTGGGCTTGCCGCTGGGCTTGGGCACGGACTTGGGGTCCGTGCGCTTGTCCTTGGGCGTGGCCTCACCGGGACCGGTGACGATCACGGGGCGGAACGCCATCTGCGCCGAGGTCTGGATCAGGTCCCGGGTCTCGGAGGAGGGAACACCGGGCATCGAGACCACGATGTTGTTCCCCGACTGCGTGGTGATCTCGGCCTCGGACACGCCGGAGCCGTCCACGCGCTGGCGGATGATCTCCACCGCCTGGTCCAGCTGCTCCTGGGTGATGTCCTGACCGGCCTTGTCCCCCTGGAGAGAGGGCGAGAGGACCATCTGGGTGCCGCCCTCGAGGTCCAGGGCGAGTTTCGGCCCCCAGCCCGTGCGGTCCGTGCTGACGCCGTAGACGAGCAGGCCCGCCAGAAGCGCGGTCACCGCCACGAGCGCCAGCAGGGCCCTGCGCGCCGACGACGCCGCTGCCGCGGCCCCAGTGCGCGGGCGTCGGTCCCGGGACTCCCGGTTCCGGGAGGCGCTGCTCCGGGTTCCCCCGGAGCGCTCCTGGCCCTGCGTCGTCGCCCGCCGGCGCCGACGGGAGACGCGGGCGGACCCGGACGTCTCCGTCCTCTTCTTCTCTGCTGCCATGGCCGTCCTTCGGGAAGCCCGTGACCGCGCGGGGAGCCGCTGGTCACATGAGAAACGGGCCGAGGTCCTCGGCCCGTGACTCTGCGGGGGGTGGTGTCAGATGGTGGGGTTGCCGTTCTCGCCCTGCTCGCGGGCGTCACGCCAGGTGCGGTGCTCGGTGCGCTCCGCGGGGCGGTCGGCGGCGGGGCCGGGGTGAGCCGCGTCCGTACCGGGGCGGGTCTCGGTGGGGTCCGCTGCCGTGGAGCCGTCCTCGGTGCCGCGCGCCGGAGCGGCCGGGGAGGCCGCTTCCGTGCTCGCGGCGTCCTCGGCGTCCGGGGTGGTGGTCGCGACCGCGGGGGTCTCGTCCACCACGGTGGTCACGGTCTGGGAGTGCACCGTGACGAGCTGACCCGGGGAGATCTCCAGGACGGCCTTGTTCTGCTCACGGTCCATGTCCCGCAGCGTGCCGAAGAGACCGAAGCTGGTCATCACGCGCGTGCCGGGCTCCATGGTGGCCTGCTTGGCCTTCATCTCGGCCTGGGCCTTCTTCTGACGGCGCATGGGCAGCCACAGCAGCAGCACCATGACCACGAGCATCACGGGGAGGAACCACGCGGTTCCGCCTCCTGCGGCGGCTTGCTGGGTCTCTGCGAGGATGGTCACGAAGGATCCGTTCTGTCGGGAGTCGATGGGTGTGTCCGCCCCGCACGGTGGTGCGCGGGGGACGGGCACGATCCACCTCAGCTTAGGGGATGGATCTGGTCAGGCGCTGGATGCGTCGTCGCTCCCCGAGCCCGTGCTCCCTCGATCCGCGCTGCCCGGTTCCGTGCTGAGCGCGGTCCTCAGCGCGGGGTCCTTGAAGGCCGCGTGGTCCGGGACGTCGAGCCCCAGGTGCTCCCACGCCGCCGCCATGGCGATCCTCCCGCGCGGGGTGCGCCCGAGCAGGCCTTCCCGCACGAGGAAGGGCTCGGCGACGGTCTCCACCGTCTCGGTCTCCTCCCCCACGGCGATCGCCAGGGTCGACAGGCCCACCGGTCCGCCGTTGAACTTGCCCACCAGGGCGCTCAGCACGTTGCGGTCCAGCCGGTCCAGACCGCGCACGTCCACCTCGTACATGTCCAGGGCGGCGCCGGCCGCGCGGGCGTCGATGCGCTCCACACCGTGCACGAGTGCCCAGTCCCGGACGCGACGCAGCAGCCGGTTGGCGATGCGCGGGGTTCCCCGCGAGCGGGAGGCCACCTCGCTGAACGCCTCGGACGTCATGGCGAGGTCCAGCAGGGCGGCCGAACGGCGCAGCACGAGCTCGAGCTCCGGCACCGAGTAGAACTCCAGGTGCCCCGTGAAGCCGAAGCGGTCCCGCAGGGGTCCGGGCAGCAGCCCTGCGCGCGTGGTGGCACCCACCAGGGTGAACGGGGGCAGGTCCAGGGGGATGGAGGTGGCACCGGCTCCCTTGCCCACCACGATGTCCACCCGGAAGTCCTCCATGGCCATGTACAGCATCTCCTCGGCCGGGCGGGACATCCGGTGGATCTCGTCCAGGAAGAGCACCTCCCCGTGGGTGAGCGAGGAGAGGATCGCGGCGAGGTCTCCCGCGTGCTGGATGGCGGGGCCGGAGGAGATCCGCAGGGGGACGCCCAGCTCCTCCGCGATGATCATGGCCAGGGTGGTCTTGCCGAGCCCGGGAGGGCCGGAGAGCAGCACGTGGTCCGCGGTGCGCCCCCGCAGCTTGGAGGCCTCGAGCACGAGCGAGAGCTGGGCCCGCACGCGCTGCTGGCCCACGAAGTCGTCGAGCGTGCCCGGGCGCAGGGAGGCCTCGAGCTGCTGGTCGTCGTAGTCGCCCTCGGCGCCCACGAGGCGCTGCGGTCCCGCCGCCCCGCGCTCCTCCACGGCCATGCTCAGCGCCTCCCCGTGGGTGCGTGGGTGGTGCCCTTGGCCGTGCCGAGCCACGAGAGCACGGTGCGCAGGATCTCGGCCACGTTGCCGGAGTCCGCGAGCTCGGGCTGGCTCGCAAGGGCGTCGTCGATGCCGCGGGCGGCGTCCTTCTCGCTCCAGCCGAGGCCGGTGAGGGCGTCCACGACCTGCTCGCGCCACACCTGGATCTGCGGCTCGGCTGCGGGGTGGGCGGCGGGCTCCGGGAGCACGAGCTTGTCCGCGAGCTCCAGCACGATCCGCCGGGCGGACTTGGGGCCGATGCCCGGGACGGCCGTGAAGGCCTTGTCGTCGCCGGCCGCGATGGCTCGGCGGGCGTCGTCGGGGCCGAGCACCGAGACCGCGGCGAGAGCGGTGCGCGGACCCACCCCGGAGACCCCGAGCATCACCGTGAAGATCTCCTTCTCGTCCGGCCGGGCGAAGCCGAAGAGCAGCGGGGACTCGTCCTTGCGGGCAATGTACGCGGTGTGCAGGTGCGCCGTGGAGCCCACCCGCAAGCCGGACAGGGTGTGGGGGCTCGCGTGGACCTCGATGCCGAAGCCCGAGACCTCCACCACGGCGAGGGCCGCGCCCACGAAGCGCACCTCACCGGTCACCGAGGCAATCACGGTACTGCTCCCCTCTTCCGGCCGGGTGGCCGGGATCGTGCGGCGCACAGCGTGCCGGGACACCCCTGGGTGCGGCACCCGCGCGCGGCGGCGGGGGCCGACGCGCATTCGAACACGTGTGCGAATCTCTGCCCGCCACTCTAGCAACCGGAGCGGACGGGCTCGGGGCGACGGGGTGTTCAGGCGCGTCCCGTGCTCCGGCGTCCGGGCGCGCCGCCTGGTGCGGGACCCCGGGAGGCGGTCTCCGCGCGGCGCCACGCCTGCTGCGCGGGGGTCAGCGCCGCGCCGCGGGGTGCCTGGGCCGGGCGGGACCCCGAGTGCGTGGAGGTGGCGGCGGCCGCGTTGACGCCGGCCATGCCGCCGCGCCAGCCGTGGCAGACCGCGAGGGCCAGGGCGTCGGCGGCGTCGGCGGGCCGAGGCGGCGCGTCGAGGCGCAGGATGCGGACCACCATGCGGTTCACGGACTCCTTGTCCGCCGAACCGTCCCCGGTGACCGCGGCCTTGACCTCGGAGGGGGTGTGCCAGGCCACGGGGATGCCGCGCCGAGCGGCCGCCGCGATCACGACGCCCGTGGCCTGGGCGGTGCCCACCACGGTCGGCGCGTTGTTCTGCGCGAAGACACGCTCCACGGCGACGACGTCCGGTCGGAAGCGCTCCATGAGCTCCTCCGCGGTCTCCATGATGGTCAGCACCCGGCGTTCGAGCGCCTCGTGGGCGCTCGTCCCGCTCACCTGGACGTGGACGAACGTCCCGGTGCGCTGAGCGGACATGTCCACCACGGCGAAGCCGCACCGGGTGAGCCCGGGATCCACGGCGAGCACACGCCGCGTGCCCCGGCCGCCGGGGACCGCCACCCGACTACTCGTCGTTCTCGAGCTCGGCCATGACCTCGGCCGGGATGTTCGCGTTGGAGTAGACGTTCTGGACGTCGTCCAGCTCCTCGACCGCGTCCGCGAGCTTGAGGAACTTGCGCGCGCCGTCCGCGTCCAGGTCCACCTTCATGGTGGCCCGGAACTGGGGGTCGTCGTTGTTGTACTCGAGACCGGCCTCGTCCAGCGCGGTGCGGATCGCGGGCAGGTCCGTGGCCTCGCTGACCACCTCGAAGACGTCGGACTCGTCCAGGACCTCGTCCGCGCCGGCGTCGAGCACGGCCATCAGGACGTCGTCCTCGGTGAGGCCGCCGGTCTTGGCCACCTCCACCACGCCCTTGCGCTCGAAGAGGTAGGCCACGGAGCCGGAGTCCGCCATGGTGCCGCCGTGGCGGGTCACGGCCACGCGCACCTCGGAGGCCGCGCGGTTCTTGTTGTCGGTCAGGCACTCGATGTACAGCGCGGTGCCCTGCGGGCCTCGGGCCTCGTAGAGGATCTCGGTGTAGTCGATCGTCTCACCCGTGAGCCCGGCGCCGCGCTTGACCGCGCGGTCGATGTTGTCGTTGGGCACCGAGTTCTTCTTGGCCTTGGAGACCGCGAGCTCGAGCGCCGGGTTGCCGGAGGTGTCCGCGCCGCCCATGCGGGCCGCCACCTCGATGCCCTTGATGTACTTGGCGAACGCCTTGGCGCGCTTGGCGTCGATCGCCGCCTTCTTGTGCTTGGTCGTGGCCCACTTGGAGTGACCTGACATGGATGACCTCCTCGACAGAGTGCGTCCGGCCACGAACGGGCCGGACGCAATGGTGGATTGGCTCTCATGATACCGAGCGCCACCCCAGCGCTGTCACACCGGGGGTGCGGACGATCCGCGGCAGCCGGCCGCGCACCGTCGTCGTGGTGCGGGAGCGGCCGGGCGCGCGCAGGGCGGGTTCAGCGCGGGCGGGACGCGGCGACGTCGCGGGCGCGCTCGGCCAGCGTGTCGTCCAGCGGTGCCGCGGGCAGGGACTGACCCCGCAGCTCGAGGGCGCGGGAGAGCAGGAAGTCCGCCACGCGGGGGTTCTTGGGCAGCAGCGAACCGTGCAGGTAGCTGCCCAGCACGTTGCGGGTGCGTGCTCCCTCGGTGCCGTCCTCGCCGTTGTTGCCCGCACCCGAGACCACGGTGGCCAGGGGCTCCTGACCGGCGCCCAGGTGCGTGAGCCCCGAGTGGTTCTCGTAGCCCACGATGGTGCCGAGCTCCGGGGACTCCGTGACGATGTTGCCGATCAGCCGCTCGGTGCCGCCCACGGTCTCGAGGTCGAAGATGCCGATCCCCGGCAGGGTCTCCCCCGCCCCCGTGCGGAAGCTGCGGCCGAAGAGCTGGTAGAGGCCGCAGATGGCGAGCATGGGCACCCCGCGCTCCACGGCGTCGAGCAGCCGCGGGGCCACGGCCTGCAGGTCCTCGGCCACGCGGAACTGCCCCGAGTCCTGCCCGCCGCCGCCCACGAAGAGCTCCGCGTGCTCGGGCCACGGGTCGCCCGGGTTGTGGTCCACGATCTCCACGGCGAGGCCGTGGCGCTCGGCGCGGCGCTTGAGCGTGAGCGTGTTGCCCCAGTCGCCGTAGATGTTCATGTCCCGGGGGTAGAGCTGCACGATGCGCAGCGGTGCGGCGGTGTTCTCGACCACGGTGTCCTCCTAGATCGCTGCCACGTGCGTCATGCCGCCCAGGATCTTGCGCAGGGAGAGCATGGCCGTGTAGGTGCAGAAAATTCGCATGGGGCGCTCGCCGGACTGCGCGATGAACTGCTTCAGCGCGTCCTCGAGCTCCGGCTCCACCGTGCCCACGCGCACGAGGTCGTAGTCCAGGCGCAGCGCCATGTCCCACGCCCGCACGCCGGAGACCACGTCCACGCCGCCCTCACGCAGACTGTCGAAGTCCACGTCCCACAGCCAGGAGACGTCCCGACCGTCGGCGTACTGGTCGTTGATCGCGATCATCGTGGCATAGTCCTGCGCGGAGGCCGAGGCCAGGGACAGCCGGAAGCCGGCGGGGTTCTTCACCAGCAGCAGCTGCAGGGGCTTGTCCTCCACCGTGATGGTCTCCCCACGCCCGAAGGCCGGGGTGACACTACCGAGCTCGGCTACGAGGGCGGGGACGTCGGCGTCGTCGCCCAGGACCTGGAGGCTCGCGGCCAGCGCGGCGGCGGCGTTGTACTGGTTGTAGACGCCGTAGAGGTCCACCGTGGCCTCGTGCGCCGCACCACGCACCTCGAGCTCCACGGTGCGGGCGTTGACGGCGCGCAGCACCACGTCCGCGTCCGGGCGCTGCGTGGAGGGGACCTGGGAGTCCTGCTCCCCCGGGTCCACCTGGCGCAGGCCGTCGCGCATGTCGTCGTCCGAGGGGAACATGGGGCGCAGGGCGTCCGAGAGCCCGAACCAGCTCACACCCGTGCCCGCCGGGAGGTCCTCCGCGAGCCCCGCGATCCGCGGGTCCTCGCGGTTGAGCACCACGGTCTCCGTGGTAGCCAGGGCCACCTGCCGCAGCATGCGACGGGTCGTGTCGATCTCCCCGAAGCGGTCCAGCTGGTCGCGCATCACGTTGAGCAGCAGGCAGATCCGGGGCCGCACCTGCTTCACGAAGTGCACCGCGTGGGCCTCGTCCAGCTCGAGCACCGCGACGTCCGCGTCCAGGCGGCCGAAGGCGTCCATCTCTGCAAGCAGGGAGGCCGCCACACCGCGCACGAAGTTGGAGCCCGTGCGGTTGGTGAACACGCGCAAGCCCTGTGAGCGCAGCAGCTGCACGGTCATCTTGGTGGTGGTGGTCTTGCCGTTGGTGCCGCTGATCACCACCACACCCCGGGGCAGCTTGGCGAGCTCCTCGGCCACGAAGCCGGGGTGCAGCTTCTCCATGAACAGGCCGGGGAAGGCGGAGCCGCCGCCGCGCAGGCTCGACGCCCAGCGCACCCCCTGGCCGAGGACTCGTACGAGAGGTCGGGACATGGTCTCCATCCTAGTCAGCGGGTGCGAGCACCCGGGGGTCAGCTCTCGGGCCAGGCCCGGGCAATGTCCTCGCGGGTGGAGCCGAGGGTCTGGATGAGCGGTTTGGTGTGGGCCACCACGGGCATGAAGTTCGAGTCCCCCACCCAGCGTGGCACCACGTGCTGGTGCAGGTGCTCCGCCACGGAGCCGCCCGCGGCGGATCCGAGGTTCAGCCCCACGTTGAAGGCGGCCGGGTGGGCCACCTCCCGGACCACGGCCACCGCGGTGCGGGTGAGGGTGTTCAGCTCCCACAGCTCGTCGTCCGTGAGCTCGTCCAGGTCCGCGACGTGGCGGTAGGGGCACACGAGCAGGTGGCCGGGGTTGTACGGGAACAGGTTGAGCACCACGAAGCAGTGCTCACCGCGGTGGACGATGAGCGAGTCCTCGTCCGGGCGCGGCGGCGCGCTGCAGAACGGGCACCCCGGGGGCTGCTCCACCGAGGTGTCCTCCCCGCGCACGTACGCGAGGCGGTGCGGGGTCCACAGCCGCTGGAAGCCGTCCGGGACCCCCGGGAGCCCGAACTCGTCCCGCTGCACACCGTCCCCGTCCGACGCCGCCGCGTCCCGTCCGGTCACGACCGGCCCGACGCTTCCGGGCCCGCGGCGGCAGGATCCTCGACCACGGTCTCCTTCACCTCGAGCCCCCCGGCGGGGGCCGTGGGGTCCTCGTTGCTGCGCTCGCGCACGTGCCGGGTGATCAGCTCCACTGCCTCCTGGCGGCTCACGCCGTTGTGCTGCGAGCCGTCGCGGAAGCGGAAGGACACGGTCCCGGCCTCGGCGTCCTCGCCGCCGGCGATCACCACGAACGGGACCTTGTCCTTGGACGCCGTGCGGATCTTCTTGGGGAACCGGTCCGAGGAGGCGTCCACCTCCACGCGGATCCCCTGCTCCCGCAGCAGCTGGGCGAAGTCCTCCAGGTAGTCGTTGAACGCCTCGGCCACGGGGATCGCGCGGACCTGCACGGGGGCGAGCCACGCGGGGAACGCCCCGGCGTAGTGCTCGGTGAGCACGCCCATGAAGCGTTCCACGGAACCGAAGAGCGCACGGTGGATCATCACCGGGCGCTGCCGGGTGCCGTCCGAGGCCTGGTACTCCAGGTCGAAGCGCTCCGGCAGGTTGAAGTCCAGCTGGATGGTGGACATCTGCCAGGTCCGGCCAATCGCGTCCCGGGCCTGCACCGAGATCTTGGGGCCGTAGAACGCCGCCCCGGCGGGGTCCGGCACGAGCTCCAGCCCGGAGTCCTCGGCGACCTCCTGCAGGGTGCGGGTGGCCTCCTCCCAGATCTCGTCCGAGCCCACGAACTTGTTCGGGTCCTTGGTGGAGAGCTCCAGGTAGAAGTCCTCCATGCCGTAGTCCTTGAGCAGGGAGAGCACGAAGTTCAGCGTTCCGGTCAGCTCTTCCTTCATCTGCTCACGGGTGCAGTAGATGTGGGCGTCGTCCTGGGTCATGCCGCGCACGCGCGTGAGCCCGTGGATCACACCCGACTTCTCGTAGCGGTACACCGCGCCGAACTCGAACAGCCGCAGCGGCAGCTCGCGGTAGGACCGGCCGCGGGAGCGGTAGATCAGGTTGTGCATGGGGCAGTTCATGGGCTTGAGGTAGTAGTCCTGGCCCGGCTTGGTCAGCTCACCGGTCTCCGGGTTGCGTTCCTCGTCCACGTGCATGGGAGGGAACATCCCGTCCCGGTACCAGTCCAGGTGTCCCGAGACCTCGTACAGGTGGCCCTTGGTGATGTGCGGGGTGTAGACGAACTCGTACCCGGCGCGCGCGTGGCGCTCGCGCGAGTAGTCCTCCATCTCCTTGCGGATGATCCCGCCCTTGGGGTGGAACACCGGCAGTCCCGAGCCCAGCTCGTCCGGGAAGGAGAACAGGTCCAGCTCCACACCGAGCCTGCGGTGGTCGCGGCGCTCGGCCTCGGCCAGCCGCTCCTTGTAGGCCTTCAGCTCGTCCTTGCTGGGCCACGCGGTGCCGTAGATCCGCTGCAGCTGCTGGTTGTCCTGGTCCCCGCGCCAGTACGCCGCTGCGGAGCGCATCAGGGCGTAGCCGTTGCCGATGTGCTTGGTGTCCGGCAGGTGCGGACCGCGGCACAGGTCCCGCCAGACGACCTCGCCGCTCTTGCGGTCCACGTTGTCGTACACGGTCAGCTCGCCGCCGCCCACCTCCACGGAGGCACCATCGGCGGAGCTCTCCACGGCACCCGAGCCGGGGCCGCCGGCCAGGTCGATGAGTTCCAGCTTGTACGGCTCGTCCGCCATCTCCTCGCGGGCCTCGTCCTCCGTGACGCTGCGGCGGCGGAAGATCTGGTTCCTGTTGACGATCTTGAGCATCGACTTCTCGAGCTTCTTCAGGTCCTCGGGCGTGAACGGCTCCGCGACGTCGAAGTCGAAGTAGAAGCCGTCCGTGATGTACGGGCCGATGCCGAGCTTGGCGTCGGGGCGCAGCTCCTGGACGGCCTGGGCCATGACGTGCGCCGTGGAGTGGCGCAGCACCTCGAGCCCCTCGGGGTCGCTGACGAGCACACGCTCCACCACGTCCCCGTCCCGCAGCTCGGTGGAGAGGTCCTTCAGGACGCCGTTGACGTGCGCCACCACCACGTCGCGCTGCTCGGTGTAGAGCTGAGCGGCCGTGGTTCCCGACTCCGCGGTGCGGGGCTCGCCGTCCACGGTGAGTCGAAGGTCAGGGGCATCCGTCATGGTGTGTCTCCTCGTGAGTCCAGTGGGTGCCCGCCCGTACCGGGGGCGCGCAGAGCGCGGGGCGCGCCGGAGCGGCGCCCGCGACCTCCCCGATGCTACCGCCTCGTCACGCACGCGCACGACGCCGCCCGGGCAGGTCGGTGCGGTCAGCGCCCGGCGGCCGGGGCCGCGGCCCGGGACGCACGTGTGCCCCGGGTGGATCACCCGGGGCACACGTGTCAGTGCTCACGCGAGGTCACTCGCGCGTGGTGCTTCAGCGGCGGGGAGCCTCGCCGTTGCGGCCGAGATCGTCGCGGCCCACACCGTTGCGGTCCACGTCGGTCTCGACGTCGACCTGCTCCTTCTGGACGTCCGCCTCGACGCGCTGGGTCTCGCGGACGGTCTGCTTGTTCAGCCCGACCTCCTCGACGGCCACGGTTTCCTTCTCGACGACGGGACGCTCCTCGTGCAGGGTGACGTCCACCTCTTCCTCGCCGATCCGGCCGGTGCCTGCGTGGGCCTCGGTGCCGTTGAGGGGGGTCCGCTCCACGGTGACCTCTTCGCGCTCCACGGGAACGTCGACGGTCTCGTGGTCGGTCACCACGTACTTGCGCAGGCGGGCGTGGCCGGCCTCGCGCTGCTGGGTGCCCACGTTGAGGCGCTCCTCGTGACGGATCACGGAGGCGTCCTCACCGGCGGCGGCGCGGCGGTCCTGGTCCACACCGGCGCGGTCGTGGTCGCGGTCGGCGTGGCGCTGACCGGCCCCGGCGACACCCGCGGTGCCCGCAGCGGCGGCGTTGCGGTCACGGTCGGTGCCCGCGGTGCGGCCGCCGTCGTAGTTCATCTCGTAGTAGCGGTACAGCTCCTCCTCCTCGGCGGGGGACAGGTGCTGGTCCGCGTCCACCTTCGGGGCGTCCTTGATGACGTCCTTGGTGTAGGGAAGAACCACGCGGTCGCCGTCCTGACGAGCGCCCTTGACCGGCACGAAGTTCTCCTTGGCGCCGAACAGACCGGTGTTCACGGTCAGGAACGTGGGCTCGCCGGAGTTGTCGTCCAGGAACACCTGCTCGACCTTGCCGATCTTGTCGCCGTCGGAACCGTAGGCCGTGCTGGACAGAATTGCATTCACGTCGAACGTGGACATCGCATTAACTCCTCAGTAAGTCTCTGCTCGCGACGCACGGGTTGCGCGCCGCAGGCCGTCGCACCCGCAAGTGGGTGTGCGGTCCGGCTTCGTGACACATATTACGGGTACTGATGATCTGTGCACCCGATTTCTCTCACGGAAAAACCCGCGCGCCGGTGCGCTGCCCCGCGCGCGCCGTGTGGTGGCCGCACCGGAGCCACCCGGTTCCGGGGTCGTGGGGGTGTCGTGGGGCACAATGGGATGGAGGCAGTGGTGGGAGCTCCCGGTGGGCACCGGGGCGGTTCCCACCCGATTCGCAGCAGAACGGAGTTCCGACGTGTGGGATGCACTGGTCACGAATCCGTGGCTCTTCTGGTTGATCGTGATGCTGGCCCTGGCGGCCGTCGAGATGCTCACCCTGGACTTCCTGTTCCTCATGATGTCCCTCGCCGCGCTCGTCACGGCGGGCGTCAGCCTGGTGGTGGAGAACGTCACCCTGCAGGTGGTGCTCTTCGCCGTGGTCTCCGTGCTGCTGATCTTCCTCATCAGGCCCATGGCCCTGCGCCGGCTCAACCGCTCCACACCCAGCACCCGCTCCAACGCCGAGCGGCTGATCGGGCTGCCGTGCACCGTGCTGGAACCCGTCACCCAGCGCAGCGGCCTCGTGCGCCTCGAGGGGGACATCTGGACCGCCCGCACCGCGGACGGGGCCACCCTGCCCGAGGGCGCGGACGTGCACGTCCACCGCATCGACGGCGCCACGGCGGTGGTGGGCGCCACGGCTCCCGCCTCGCCGGAGGCCCCGGGGCACGCGCGCGGCGTGCGCCCCTGACCCGCCCCCCGGCGGCGTCGTGCCCCGGTAGCGCGCGGACACGACGGCCCCGCCCACGGCCCCGCGTGCCGGGCACCCCCACCCCACCGAAAGGACACCATGCCAACCCTCATCCTCATCCTCCTGATCGTGGTGGTGCTCGCCGCGGTCATCGCACTCGTGAAGGCGGTGCGGATCATCCCGCAGTCGCGTGCGGGCATCGTGGAGCGGCTGGGCAAGTACCAGACCACGCTCAATCCCGGGCTGCACTTTTTGATCCCGTTCATCGACCGGCTGCTGCCGCTGATCGACCTGCGTGAGCAGGTGGTCCCGTTCCCCGCCCAGTCCGTGATCACCGAGGACAACCTGGTGGTCGGCATCGACACCGTGGTGTACTTCCAGGTCACCGATCCCCGGGCCGCCACCTACGAGATCACGAACTACATCCAGGCCGTGGACGAGCTCACGAGCGCCACGCTGCGCAACGTGGTGGGCGGGCTGAACCTGGAGGAGACCCTGACCTCCCGCGACAAGATCAACGCCGAGCTGCGCGGTGTCCTGGACTCGACCACCGGACGGTGGGGCATCCGCATCTCCCGCGTGGACATCAAGGAGATCACTCCCCCGCCGTCCATCCAGGACTCGATGGAGAAGCAGATGCGCGCCGAGCGGGACCGCCGCGCGGCCATCCTGACGGCCGAGGGCGAGAAGCAGTCCCAGATCCTCACCGCCGAGGGCTCGCGCCAGGCATCCGTGCTCTCCGCCGAGGGTGACGCGAAGGCGGCCATCCTGCGTGCGGACGGCGAGGCCCAGGCCATTGCCAAGGTCTTCGACTCGATCCACCGTGCGAAGCCCACCCAGAAGCTGCTGGCCTACCAGTACATCCAGACCCTGCCCAAGGTGGCCGAGGGCAGCGCGAACAAGGTGTGGATGATCCCCGCCGAGCTCTCCACCGCCCTGCGCGGCGTGGGCTCCTACCTCAACCCCGGCTCCTCGGAGGGCCCGGAGGACGACGCCGCGGACGAGGACGTCGCGCCGCGCGCCACGGGTCACGACGCCCCCATCGTGGCGCACGAAGCCGTGAAGGTCACGGAGGAGGACCTCGAACCGGACCTCACCCTGACCGACCCGCGCGAGTTCGAGATGCCGGAGTCCCCGTACTCCTCGCCGATCGCACAGCAGGCCGCGGACCCCCATGTGGGCAACGCGCCGGGCGACGCCGCGGCGTCGGGCCCCGCAGACCCTGAGACCGCCGCGGATGGTGCCACACCGCGCCACACCGGCCCGGACCAGGGGCCCGTGCCGGGGAATGAATCCCGCTGACGCCCCGTTACGCTGGTGGAAAAGGGCGGGTCGCGCCCGGTCCGAGCTCCTCGGCTCCCGGAGGCGCCCCGCGTGACCGTACGTCAGGAAGGATCGTTGCGTGAGTGATCGCAGCCTACGAGGCATGCGCCTGGGTTCCCAGTCCATGGAGACCGAGGCCGGTGTGGAGCCCGCACCGCGTCAGCGCGTGGAGTACCGCACGGCGGACGGTGAGTCCGTCTCGGTGATGTTCGCCGCCGAGGCGGAGATCCCCCCGGTGTGGACCACCAAGACCGGCCAGGAGGCCATCCTGGTCAACGGCGAGAAGCCGGAGAACCCCAACGAGAAGCACCAGCGCTCCCACTGGGACATGCTGCTGGAGCGGCGCAGTGTCGAGGAGCTCGAGGAGACCCTCCAGCAGCGCCTGGTGTTCTACAAGGAGCAGCACGCGCTCTGACCCGCACCGCCGCGGCCCGGACCGTGGTGCACCGACGACTGTGGCCCCCGTCCGAGGACGGGGGCCACAGTCGTTCAGCGGGATCCAGCTGTTCAGCGGCACTGCCGGGGTGCAGAGGTTCCGGCGGTCGCCGCTCAGCCGCGGAGGTGCAGCTTCCGCGCGAGCGTCTCGGCGCGGGCGGTGAGACCCCAACGGGCCACGTTCGTGGCGGCCTCGATGGTGACGTCGTTGCTCATCTTGGACACGCCCTCCTCGCGCTCGACGAACGTGATGGGCACCTCCACGATCGTGAACCCCAGACGCTCCGCGCGCCACGCGAGGTCGATCTGGAAGCAGTAGCCGCGGGACTGGACGGAGTTCAGTTCGAGGGCGCGCAGCGTGGTGTCCCGGTAGGCGCGGAACCCGCCGGTGATGTCGTGGATCGACGTTCCCAGCAGCACACGCGAGTAGAGGTTGCCGCCGCGGGAGATCAGCTGGCGCTGCAGCGGCCAGTTCTCGGTGCGTCCCCCCGGGACGTAGCGCGAGCCGATGGCCATGTCCGCGCCGCGCTCGATCGAGTCCAGCAGCAGGGGCAGCTGCTCGGGCTGGTGCGAGCAGTCCGCGTCCATCTCCACGAGGACGTCGTAGCCGCGCTCGAGCCCCCACGCGAAGCCCGCGAGGTACGCCGGACCGAGGCCCTCCTTCGCGGCGCGGTGCAGCACGTGGATGTTGGCGTCCCGGGCCGCGAGCTCGTCCGCCATGTCCCCGGTGCCGTCGGGGCTGTTGTCGTCCGCGATGAGCACGTGGGCGTCCGGCACGGCGGCACGCAGCCGCGTGATGACCGTGGGCAGCGATTCACGTTCGTTGTACGTGGGAATGATGGTGAGAACTCGCACCGAGCGTCCTTTCATGCCGCTGGCATCCGGGCATCCGGTCCCGGACAGACCACTGGGCAGGCCCATCCGCCTTCGGACCAGAGGGGACGCGGGGTCACGCTCTGTTTTCTAAGGACGGATGGACCCACCCGGCAGTAAGAACCCAGTCTAACCTCAGCCCGGTCCAGGACCAACACGTCGCGGCCCGTTCAGGGGCGGGGTTCGGTCCCCGCCACGAGCTCTCCGGCCACGAGCGTGGCCTCGCAGCGGGGCAGACGGGCGTCGTCCAGGGCGGGCAGCACCGGGGTCCGCGCGCGGGGGTCGGTGCTCCAGGACGCCCCCGTGCCCTGGGCCTGCTGGACCATGACGGACTCCGCGTCCCACACGGCGAGGGCGGCCTCCGCGCCGGGCACGAGCTGACCCGCGAGCGCACTGCCACCGGGGTGGGCCCGCCACGCCCCGCGGGTGAGGGCGAGGAACGCCGCGCGTGCGGACGTGCGCAGCCTCTCCTCCGGGGCCTCCAGGGCGTCCTTGACCGCGGACCACGGGTTGGACGCGTCCGTCATGAGCGTCACGGGCACCCCCGCACGGGAGAGCTCGCGCAGCGGGGCGGCCCCGGCGCGGCAGGACACGGTGAGGTTGAGCTCCGCGAGCCGCCGGCACTGCTCGTCGTCCAGGGGTCCCACCCCCACGAGCCGGTGGCCCCGGGCGCGGAAGGCGCGCTCCCCCACCTCGTCCCGCGCTCCCTGCGCCGCCTCCAGCAGCGCGTTCGTCACGGCGTCCGGTGCAAGCCCGGACGACGAGGCCGCGGCACCCCCGCCGGGCGTGTCCGCAGTCAGGGGTGAGCCCACACCCGCAGAGCCGGTCTCCGTCGTGGGTGCGACGCCGGAGGTGCTGCCTCCCCCGGTCGTGGGCGACCCGCCGTTCGAGTGGGCCCCCGCGGGGCGCTCCGGGAGGACGAGGACCGCCTGGATCCCCTTGCGGGTGCACGCGACGAGGTGGTGGCGTGCCGCATCCCGCAGCTCCGCCGAATCCGTGCGCGCGGCGGCGTCGAACCCCAGTGCCGGGGACGGGAGCTCGGACGTGGCGATCTCCGCCTCGCCGGTCACCGCCCGCACCAGCACGGGCAGCGCGTGCGCGCCGCCCGCCACGACCTGCTCGGCCACCGCCGCGAGCGCCTCGGCATCCGCGCCGAGCAGCTCCACGGCCCCGTAGCCCTGTTCCGTGCGCGGCAGCGCGCCGGCGTCCCGGGAGGCATCCGCGACCCGGTGGTGCGCGACGAAGGCCGGGGTGACCACGGCGGCCCGAAGATCGCCGGGGGTGACCTGCGGGCCGGCCACGGACCGGGCGGCGTCGTCCGAGCCCACCCACGCGAGCGTGGAGCCGGTCACGAGGAGTGCCGTGGCGAACGGGTCCGCCGGCGAGTAGACCGATCCGTTGAGCCACACCCGGGTGTGCTGCTGTGCTGCCGTCACGTGCTCCCTCTCCTGGCCGCGGGCCGGTGCCCGGGCCGGTTGGTTCCTACTGTTCGAAGACGCTGTACTCGACCACGCCGCGGCGCACGGACTCGATGGCCTGGTGGGCCGTCTCCCGCAGGACGGGGTCGAGGTCCGCGACGGTCCGCAGCTGGTCGAGGACGTCAATGGTCTGCTTGGCCCACCGCACGAAGTCCCCGGCCGCGAGGTCGGTGCCGGTGAGCGTGCGGGTGAGCGTGGATCCCCGGGCCCACCGGTGCATGGCCTCCGCGAGACCCAGCTCGGGTGCCGCCGTGAGCGGCAGGCGGTGCTCGGCCTCCTGGGCGGAGAGCACGGACCAGTTGTGCACCAGCGTCTGGACTGCCGCGTCCATGGGGGCGGTGGGCATCCTGGGGCGGCCGCCCTGGTCCTCCCTGCGCGGCTGGTACACGAGCGCCGTCATGACGCCCGCGAGACCGGGGGCGTCCAGGCCGTCGAGGAAACCGTCCCGCAGGCTCAGGGCCAGGAGCAGGTCCCGCTCCCCGTAGAGCCGGCGCAGCTGTTCTCCCGCCGCGGTGGGGACGAGGTGGCCGGAGCCGTCCCGCTCCAGGTACGAGAAGTGGGCGAGCACCCCGCACACGCGGTCGAAGGTGGCGGCGATGCTCCCGGTGCGCCCGGCGATCTGCTTGCGCAGCCCCTGCGTGTCCTTCTCCAGCTTCCACGCGCGCTCGGCCCAGCGTGCGTGCTGCTCGCGGTCCGAGCAGCCGTGGCACGGGTGCGCGCGCAGCCGACGCCGCAGGTCCTCGATCCGGTGGTCGCGTGCGGAGGTGCCGCGGTCGAAGCGGATGGCCCGGCCCGAGGAGCCCTCACGGGCGGGCCGGTGCTCGCGCAGGGCCGCGCGCACCGTGGCGGCGAGGTCCTTGCGCTCCTGCGGGGACTTGCCGGAGAAGTGCTTGGGGATCCGGATCCTGGACTCGGGCGAGAGCGGTCCGTCGAGGTCGTTGACGCCCACCCGGCGCAGCTTGCCGTCCACCGTGAGGATGTGGGGGCGCGGGTCGAACGGGTGTGCGTCCTCGCGCAGCACCACGGCCCAGCCCGCGTTGCGGCCCTGCGGGATGTCGATGACGTCCCCTGGCAGCAGGTCCTGCAGGGCCACCGCGGCGTCGTTGCGCTGGCGAGCGGTGCGGGACCTGCTCGCGGACTTCTCCTCCCCGGCCAGCTCGCGCCGCAGCGCGGCGTACTCCGAGAAGTCCCCCAGGTGGCAGGACATGGCCTCCCGGTAGGCCTGCAGGGTCTTCTCCTGGGAGCGCACGCGCCTGGCGATGCCCACCACGGAGCGGTCCGCCTGGAACTGGGCGAACGAGGTCTCCAGGATCGAGCGGGAGCGCTTGGCACCGAAGCGCGCGATGAGGTTCGCGGACATGTTGTACGTGGGCCGGAAGCTCGAGTTCAGCGGGTACGTGCGGGTGGAGGCCAGCCCGGCCACGGCCTGCGGGTTCATCCCGTCACGCCACAGCACCACGGCGTGACCCTCGACGTCGATGCCGCGCCGGCCCGCGCGCCCCGTGAGCTGCGTGTACTCCCCCGGGGTGATGTCCACGCGGGACTCGCCGTTGAACTTGTCCAGTCGCTCGAGCACCACGGAGCGGGCCGGCATGTTGATGCCCAGCGCGAGGGTCTCCGTGGCGAAGACCGCCTTGATGAGCCCCTGCGAGAACAGCTGCTCCACCACTTCCTTGAACACCGGCAGCATGCCCGCGTGGTGGGCGGACACGCCGCGCACCAGGCCCTGGTACCAGTCCTCGTAGTTCAGTGCCGCGAGGTCCGCGGTGGACATGTGCGCGGTGGCCTCGGCGGCGTAGGCCTTGATGGTCTTCTGCTCCTGGGGAGTGGTGAGCCACAGGTCCGCGGCCGCGCACTGGGCCACGGCGGCATCGCACCCGGCCCGGGAGAAGATGAAGGTGATGGCCGGCAGCAGGCCCTCGGCGTCCAGCCGTCGCAGCAGGTGCGGGCGTGAGACGCGCTCCTGGCGCCCGGTGCGGTGCTCCTGGTGGTGCCCGCCGCGGCGTCGGCCCCGGTGGCCCGGTCCACGGCCCCCGGAGCGCCCACCGCGGGGGTGCTGCGAGCGGAACAGGCGCAGCAGCTCGGGGTTCACCGCGGGCTCCTCGCGGTGCTTGTCCGACTGGCGCTGGGCGGCCTCCTCCACCGTGGTGTCGTCCAGGAAGAGGTCGTAGAGCCGTGGGCCCACCTGCACGTGCTGCCACAGTGGCACGGGCCGGTGCTCGGAGACCACCACGTCCGTGCTGCCCCGGACGTCGTCCAGCCACGCCCCGAACTCCTCCGCGTTGGAGACGGTGGCGGACAGTGAGGCCAGCTGCACGTACTCGGGCAGGTGGATGATGACCTCCTCCCACACCGCGCCGCGGAAGCGGTCCGCGAGGTAGTGCACCTCGTCCATGACCACGAAACCGAGGTTCGCCAGGGTGGCGGACCCGCCGTAGAGCATGTTGCGCAGCACCTCGGTGGTCATCACCACCACGTCCGCCTCGGAGTTCACGGAGGTGTCCCCCGTGAGCAGCCCCACACGCTCCGCCCCCCAGCGGCGGGAGAACTCGTGGAACTTCTGGTTGCTCAGGGCCTTGATGGGTGTGGTGTAGAACGCCTTCTTCCCCTGTTGCAGTGCCAGGTGGATGGCGAACTCCCCCACCACGGTCTTGCCCGCACCCGTGGGAGCGGCCACGAGAACACCCCGGCCCTCCTCCAGGGCCCGGCACCCCTGCACCTGGAAGGGGTCCAGTTCGAAGTCCAGGGTGTTCTCGAAGGCCGAGAGCTCGGTGGCCGCGTGCGCCGCGCGGGCCTTCGCGGCTGTGTACCGTTCGGCGGGGGAAGACATGCGATCAGCCTACGCGGTGGCCCCGACACCCTCGCAGCCGCGGGATCACTCCCCGGCCGCGGTGCTCCCGAGGGAGCGCAGCTGCTCCGCGGAGGTGCCACGGTCCGCGCTCAGCCCCGTGGCGGCGGCCTGCTTGGCCTGCTTCCTGGCCCGGTGCCGGTCCAGCCACAGGCACAGCCCCACGGCCACGAAGAACAGGACGAGCAGCGGGATGGCCAGGTACAGCATGGTCACCGGGTCGGGCCCCGGCGCCGCCATGGCGGCCACCACGAGCACGATCACCACCACCACGCGCCACGACTTCAGCACGGTGCGCCCCGAGAGCAGGCCCAGCATGTTGAGCCCCACCAGCAGCACGGGGACCACGCACGCGATCCCGAACGTGAGGATGAGCTGCAGGAAGAACCGGAGGTACACACCGGCCTCCACGAAGTTGGAGCCGCCCTCCGGGGTGAACGCCGTGAGCGCGTAGACCGCCGCGGGCAGCGCCGTGACCGCGATCGCGCAGCCGCCCAGGAACAGAGGGATCGCCGCGGCGAGGAACCCCATGGCGTAGCGGCGCTCGTTCCTGTGCAGCGCCGGGGTGATGAAGGCCCACAGCTGGTAGAGCCACACGGGCGAGGCGAGGATCAGCCCCAGCACCACGGACACCTCCACCATGGTGTTGAACGAACCGCCCACGGAGGAGTAGTTGATCGTGGCGGTGCGTCCGGTCTCCGCGAGGCGCTTCAGCGGCTCGGTGATGTACTGCATGAACGGCTCGTACACCATGAACCCGGCCACGGCCCCCAGCACGGTGGCCACGGCGGACTTGATCAGGCGGTTGCGCAGCTCACGCAGGTGCTCGCGCAGCGCCATCTGGGCCTGCGGGTTGTGACGCCGCCCGGTGGTCCTGCGGCGCGCGCGGCGCTGGCGACGGGCCGACTCCTCGGCCGTCCCGGAGTCCGTGGTGGGCATGGCTGCCTGACCTCTCTGACGGAGCTGCGCACGCGCACGGCCCGGGGGCCGGACCTGCTGGTCCGGCCCCCGGCATCACGCGCGCGCCGCTGGTGGAACGACGATCACGCGGTGGGGTTCTGGCGCTGGTCCACGACCGGTGCCTGCACCGGCTGCGCGGCCGGAGCCGCGGCACCGGGCACCTGCTCCTGGACCGGCTGGGCCGGGGCGGTGGTCTGGACCGGGGCGGTGCTCTGGGCGGGCACCGGGTTCTGGACGGGAGCTGTGGTCTGCGCGGGGGCGGCGGGCTGGGCGGGAGCCGGCTGCTGCGCCGTGGTGCCCGCGACCGGCTGACCGTCCGCGACCGGCTGGCCGTTCACGGTGACGTTCGGCTCGTCGTCCTTCTTCATCTCCTTGACCTCGGACTTGAAGATGCGCATGGACTGGCCCAGGCTGCGGGCCATCCCGGGGAGCTTGGGGGCGCCGAAGAGGAGCAGGATGACCACGAGGATCAAGACAAGGGTCAGGGGGCTGTCAGCCAGACGACCGAACATGGCGGAGTCCTTTCTGTTCGGCTCGGACCAGGTCCCCGTAGCGCTGGGGAAGACCCTGGGCGTCCTTGCGCTGCATCCGTCGGATGAGCCGAGCCGTCTGTCGTTGGTCGCGTCCACGGCGGTACGCGGCGCGGGTGTCGTTCACCGGGGCGAACATGGCGGGTGGAGCGGGGCTGCGCAGCGGAGCGGGCTGACCCTCCACCGCCGCGTTCCACCGCTGCGAGAAGTCGGTGGCGGTGCGCTCGAGGTCGTCCAGCGCCGGGAGCACGTGTCCCGTGAGCACCCGGTACAGGAGCACCCCGAGGAATGCGGCGCCGGCCAGGACCACCACGGTCCACAGCAGGACCCACATCCACCAGAGCATGCTCACAGTATAGGCGCCGGGTCAGGCGCGCGGCCCGGGGCAGACCCCAGGACCACTGCTGTTCAGCCACTGTTCAACGGCCGCCACCGCCTCCGGCGGGGACACCACCCCCACGTGACCCGCGTGCCGCGTGACCAGGGAGGACAGGGCGTCCAGCGTGGGGAAGTCCACCTCGGCGGCCACGAACTCCGGCAGCGGCCGGGGTCCTCCCGCCGCACGGGCGCGCACGGTCTCCCCCGGCTGGGAGTTCCCCGCGGGGCCCTGCGCGCGTGTCGCGTCCCCTCCCCCGCCCTCGGCCGGTGGCACGGACACCTCGACGAAACGCTTCGCGTGGTAGTGCTCCACGATCCACCGCCCACGCCGGTCCGTGACGACCACGGCCTGCACCGGGCGCCGCTTGGCGGGCTGGATGCTCGAGCGCACCTCGGTCTCCATGCGGGGGTGCACCTCTGCGGCCCCGGCGTCCTCGCAGCCCACGATCCGGTCCGCCCGGAACGTGCGGGGCGCGTTGGCCTGCAGGCACCACCCCCGCAGGTACTGGTGGCCGTCGGAGAGGATCATCCGCACGGGGTCCACGAGCCGTTCCGTGACCTCGTCCCGGGAGGTCACGAGGTAGCGCAGCCGCACGCGCCGGTTCTGGGCGATGGCGCGCCGCAGCTCGCCGACGAGCGCGCTGTCCCTCGGCTCCGCGGCGGCGTCGCCCTCCGGCGCGGCGAGCGCGTCCGCGAGCGGCAGGGCGTCCGCCGCGGTGGCGACCTTGCGCATGGCGGAGCGCACCACGCGGCTGTCGCCGCCGGGCACCGCCTGCAGGGTCTGCAGCCCCATGAGCAGGGCGCTGGCCTCGGGGACGGTCAGGCGCACGGGCTCGGAGAGCTCCTGCGCGTTGCCCAGGTAGATGTGGCCGTCGTCCCACGAGGCGTCGATGAGCTGGTCCGGCAGGTGACCGGGGCGCCCGCACACGAACAGGGTCTGGAGGTCGTTGACGAGCTCGGCGTCCGTGATCCCGAAGTGCCGGGCCGTCTCCTCGAGCTCGGCGCCCTGGTGGGCGTAGACGTGGCGCACGATGTGCAGCAGCCGGGCGAGATGGTGCTCGGTGCTGGCCTTCGCGGCACCCTGGCGGCGCTGCTTGCCCCACTGCACGGCCACGCCGGGCATGCGCGCCTGGAAGGCGCGGGCGTCCGCGAGACGACGGGTCACGGCCTCCGCCACGGCCGCCTGCACCCGGGGGTCCACCGCGGGCGACGCCGCCGGGTCCCCCGCGGAGGGCTCGCACGGCACCCACGCGTCGGGTCCCGCCGCGCACACGTGCTCCGCGGCGGACTCGGTGTCGTGCACCGCGAGCTCCACGGCGTCGAAGCCCTCGGGCGCGCGCCACGTGCCCGATGCCGCGGGGTCGGCGATCCGGCGCAGCAGCTGCCCCGAGCCCTCGCGCACGAACACGACCACGCGCAGCCGCGGGGGCTGGCGGACCATGCGGGCGAGCTGCCCGCCCATGGAGAAGTCCGCGGGCGGCTCGAAGGTCTCGCGGGTGACCGCGACCTCGGAGATGATGCGGGAGAGCCGGAACGTGCGCTGCGCGCCGCGGTCGGTGTCCCAGCCGGCCAGGTACCACGCACCGTAGCGCGACCCCACGCCCCACGGCTGCACCGTGCGCCGGCTGTAGGCGCCCGTGCGGTCCACGTAGTCGAAGCGCACGGTGCGGTGCGCGAGCACTGCGGAGAGCAGCGGCTCGAACGCGGGATCCGCCACGGCCACGGTGGGCTGCACGTCCCGTCCCGGGGTCACCTCGCTGCTCAGGGCGGGTTCGAGCTTGTCCAGGGCGCGGCGTGCGAGCCGGTCCTGGGCGGCGTCGTTCCAGGCGTCCGCGGCCACCGCGAGCACGGCGGACTCCTCGGCGCTGAACCGCACCTCCGGCAGCCGGTAGGACCCGCGGGGCACACGGTAGCGCGGAGTCAGCTGCGCGTCCGAGGCCCAGGGGTCGTCGTCGGGGATCTCCTCGACCGGGTACCCGAGGGAGCGCAGGTGCGCCTTGTCACGCTCGAACATGCGCTCGAACGCGTCCTGGTTGCCCGCGCGGTCGTAGCCCGGCACGATGGCGCGCAGCTGCTCGCGCGTGTACCCGGACTCCCGGTCCAGCAGCGCGATCAGCAGGTTGAGCAGGCGCTCGGCGGACGCCGTGGTGGAACGGCGCACCGCCTCGCCGGTCTGGCGTGGCATTCAGCGGACGTCGAGCAGGTCCACCACGAAGATCAGGGCCTCGTCGGGGCCGATCTGCGCCCCGGCGCCGCGCTTGCCGTACGCCATCTCGGAGGGGATCTCCAGCCGACGGCGCCCGCCCACCTTCATGCCCAGCAGACCCTGGTCCCAGCCCTGGATGACCTGGCCCACGCCCACGATGAAGTCCAGCGGCTCGCCGCGGTTCCACGAGGCGTCGAACTCCTCGCCGCCCGAGTAGGTGACGCCCACGTAGTGGCAGGACACCGTGGAACCGGGGGTGGCCTCCTTGCCGGTGCCCTGGATCATGTCCTCGATCCGCAGCTCGGTGGGAACCGGATCCTGCGGGAAGTCGATCTCGGGCTTGGAGCGATCGAGCTTGCGCTGTCCGAATGACACGGGCTTCACCTTTCGTCGTGGGCCCCGGGGCGGGGCGGTGCCGAGGGCCAAGTGTAGCCGCCCTCACTTGCCCCGGGCGGACTCCTTCGCCGTGGGTGAAGCACTCGCCGAGCCCTTCGGCGCGGAGCTCGCCGAGGGGGACCCGGAGGCGCCCTCGGTGGCGGCCGCGGGGGTGTCCGTGCGACCCAGGACGTCCACTACGAACACGAGGGAGCCCGCGGGGTACTTGGCGTCCTTGCCGAGCTCCTTGGCGGTGCCGTACGCCTTGTCCACGGGGATCACGATCTCCACGCGGGAGCCCACCTTCTTGCCCTGGAGCCCCTCCTTCCAGCCCGAGATCACGTTGTCCAGCGGGAAGGACACGGGGGTGCCCTTCTCGTAGGAGGAGTCGAACGGCTTGCCGTCCGCCCAGCGCACGCCCACGTAGTTGGCCACCACGGTGTCGGTGGCCTTCACGGTCTCCCCGTCGCCCTCGATGAGCACGTCGGACGCAAGCTGCGTGGGCTCGGGGCCCGAGGGCTTCTTGATGGTGGGGGTGCCCTTGTCGTCCTGGGTCACGGCCGGCATGCCCTTGGCGGGGGTCTTCATCTTCTCGTTCAGCGCCGGCTCCAGCTTCTTGGTCACCTGGTAGACCTCCACCGAGGTGGCGTCGTCCCCGTCACCGGCCTTGCCCGCCGTCTCCGGGGAGCTGTACGCGATGATCTGGCCCTCCTTGGCGTTGGTCAGGGCGTCGTACATCTGGGGCAGGGAGCCCTTGAGCTGGTCGTTGACCGTGAGCACCTGACCGGCACCCTTGCTGTAGGTGTCCCCCAGGGTGGAGCCGTCCGAGCCCTTGTAGAGCGCGGCCTGGAGCATGACGTTGTCACCGGGGTCGATGTCCGGGCCGTTGCCCTCCTGGAGCACCTTGGTCTGCGGCTCGTCCACCTTCAACGGGGTCTCGAACGAGACCGAGGGGGCCTTGCCCTCGGAGGGCTTCTCGGACAGCTCCACGGAGTCCCACCCGGAGGCACCGCAGCCGGTGAGCAGGAGGGACAGGGCCAGGGCGGTGGCACTGGCGGGGATGATCTTTCGCACGACGGAACGGCCTTTCGTCAACGGGGGCGTGGCTCGGCCCCAATGTAGAGCAATGGTGTGGGGCGCGGCTGGGAACGCGCCCGGACAGCGGGTCAGACGTCGCCGCGGGCGAGCTCCCGGATGGCCTCCTCCACGTCCTCCTGGGTGGTGGCGAACGGGTCCGTGCACCTCAGGGTGCGCTGCTGCCGTTCGCCGTTGAGCTTGAGGTGCACCCAGTCCACGGTGTGGTTCACACCGGCGTCGTGGGCGGCGGCGACGAAGCGCCCGCGCAGGCTAGCGCGCGTGGGCGGCGCCTGTGACACGGCCCGGGAGACGTCCTCCGGTGCCACGAACGACTCCACCGCGCCGCGCCGCTCGAGCATGTGGAACAGCCCGTGGGACGCGGAGGTGTCGTGGTACGCGAGGTCCAGCTGGGCGATCCGCGGGTGGGAGTAGTCCATGCCGTGGGCCGCGGCGTAGGAGTCCAGCAGCTTCTTCTTCACGGCCCAGTCCAGTTCCCGGTCCACGAGCGAGGGATTCTGCTCCGCCACCGCGCGCAGCCCGCGCTCCCACAGCTCCAGCACCCAGTCCAGGCGGTCGTGGTGCGTGCCGTGGCGGTCCACGAACCTCGTGACGGCCTCCAGGTACTCCTGCTGCAGCTCCAGCGCGGAGCGGCGCTCGCCACTCGCGAGCTCCAGCGGGGCGGTGCCCGTGAGGTCGTGGGACACCGTGCGCAGGGCGGCGGCGGGGTCCGCGAGGGTGCGGTCCGGGAGGATCTGTCCCGCCTCGATCAGGCGCAGCAGCACGTCCGTGGTGCCGATCTTCAGGGCAGTGGTGGTCTGGGACATCGAGGAGTCCCCCGTGATCACGTGCAGCCGCCGGTAGTGCTGGGCGTCCGCGTGGGGCTCGTCCCGGGTGTTGATCATGGGCCGCGAGCGCGTGGTCGCCGAGGACGAGCCCTCCCAGATGTGGTCCGCGCGCTGCGAGAAGGAGTAGCTCGGGGAGCCGTCACCCGGGGTCAGCGCCCCGAACGCCGGCTGCCCCGTGGGGTGCACGCGGCCCGCCCCCACCAGGATCTGCCGCGTCACGAGGAACGGCAGCAGGTGCTGGAGCAGGCGGGTGTACTCGGTGCGCCGGGAGATCATGTAGTTCTCGTGCGAGCCGAAGGAGTTGCCCGCCGAGTCCACGTTGTTCTTGAACAGGTGCACCGTGCCCGCCACGCCCTCGGCGTCCAGGCTCTGCTGCAGCTGCGCGCGGAGGTCGTCCACGATGCGCTCGCCCGCGGCGTCCTGGGCGACGACATCGTGCAGGGAGTCGGCCTCGGCGGTCGCGTACTCGGGGTGGGATCCCACGTCCAGGTAGAGCCGGCCGCCGTTGGGCAGGAACACGTTGGAGGCCCGGCCCCACGCGAGCACGGGCGCGAAGAGCCGCCGGGCGGCGTCGTCCGCGCTCAGCGGGCGTCCCTGCGGGGCGCTGTGCGTCAGTCCGAACTCGGTCTCGATCCCGTAGATCCGGCGTTCCACGGGACTACTGGCCGCCCTTCTGGACGAAGCCCTTGACGAAGGCCTCCGCGTTGGTCTCCAGCACGCCGTCGATCTCGGCGAGGAGATCGTCCGTTCCCTGCGTGTCCCGCTGGGCCTGTGCGGCCCCGGACGTGGGCGGGGTGGTGGGTTCCGGCGTGTCGGTCTCCTCCTCGCGGCGGGAGCCGGTGCCGAAGATGCGTTCCTGTGCCATGGTGTCCTCCTGGTGCTCGGTCGATGGGGCGCGGTACGTGGGCGTGGCGACTACGGCCGAGCGGGCGGGATGTCGCTGCCCGTCACGAGGTGCGGGCGGTGGCGGGCGACCTCGCGGACCCACTGCTCGGCGTCGGGGGCCGTGAACCAGGACCCGCACACGTCCCTGCTCAGGTCCCGTGGTTCGGGCATGGCGATCCGCGCCCCGCGGCGCACGCCCGGGAAGGCCACGTTCACGGTGTCCCAGCCCACGCCCGCCATCTCGTGCGGGTAGGTGGCCACGGCGGTGCCGCGGAAGTAGGCCCGGGTGTCCTCCGGAGGGTGGTCCGCGGCGCGGACGATGCGCTCCCGGTCCACGAGGGTGCGGATCCGTCCCGCCGCCACGAGCCGGTGGTAGAGGCCCTTCTCGGGGCGCACGTCCGCGTACTGCAGGTCGATCGCCACGAGACGGGGATCGTCCCACGCCAGGCCGTCCCGCCGCCGGTAGGCGTCCAGCAGCGCGTGCTTGGCGGCCCAGTCCAGACGGTCCGCGAGCCGTCCGGGGTCCGCCTCGAGGTCCGTGAGCACCTCGTCCCACAGCTCGAGGATCTCCGCGGTCTCGGCGTCCATGCCCTCGGGGGCGAGCTCGGTCTCCAGGGCGAGCGCGGCGTCCAGGTACGCGCGCTGCAGCTGCACCGCGGTGAGCGTGCGCCCGTCCCGCAGCGGCACCCGCACCGTGACCGCGGGGTCGTGGCTGATGGTCTGCAGCGCGGCCACGGGATCCGTCAGGGCGAGGTCCGGGACGCGGTCGTGCTCGACGAGGTTCAGCACCAGGGACGTGGTGCCGAACTTCAGCAGCGTGGCCGTGTGGGAGAGGTTGGCGTCCCCGATGATCACGTGCAGCCGCCGGTAGTGCTCCTCGTCGGCGTGCGGCTCGTCGCGGGTGTTGACGATGGGCCGGTGGATCGTGGTCTCCAGCCCCACCGTGCGCTCGAAGAAGTCCGCGCGCTGGCTCAGCTGGAACCCGGGCGTGGCGCCGTCCGCCCCGATCCCCACGCGCCCGGCGCCGCACATGATCTGGCGGGACGCGAAGAACGGCAGCAGGGCGGCGGTGATCCGCTCGAAGGGCACCGAGCGGGCGACCGTGTAGTTCTCGTGCGCGCCGTAGGAGACCGACTTGTTGTCCGTGTTGTTCTTGTAGAGGTTCACGGCGGGGGCGTCCGTGCGCGCGCTGCGCTGCGCGAGGTCCGCCACGGCGCGGTGGGCCACCACGTCCCCGGCGGCGTCCCACGTGAGCGCATCCCGCGGCGTGGTGACCTCGGGCGAGGAGTACTCGGGGTGGGAGTGGTCCACGTAGACGCGTGCCCCGTTGGGGATGACCGTGTTCATGACCACGCGCCGCCAGTCCATGTCCTCGGCGTACATCGCGGACTCGCTGATGGCCTCCGCGGCGATCTCCTCGGAGGTCAACACGGGCGCCTCATCCGTGAGCTGCGTGGGGTGGGCGTCCTCGCGGGACACGGTGAAGCCCCGGGCGTCCGTGAGCGGGGCCTCGGAGCCGTAGTCCCACCCGGTCCCCACGGGCTCGTGGCCGACGTCGCTCGCGTCCCCGTCCGGTCCGCCCCCGTCCGGGCCGTGCGCGCCACGGGCGGTGCGCAGGTTCCGGGCGACCCACGCCGCGTAGCCAGTGACCACCCGCGTGGAGAGCACGGTGGCGTTCGCGTCCGGGGCGCCCTGTGCCAGCACCCCGAACTCGGTCTCGCTGCCCATCACCCGGCGCACCGTCATGCCGCACCTCCCCCGGCGTGGTGGGACGCAGTGCCGTGAGGCGCGGTGTTCTGGGCCTCGGCCCTGGGCCCGGTGCCGCGGGACGCCGTGCCGCCGCCCATGCCATCGTGGTGCTCCACCACGCGCACGTCCCGGATGGTGTCCGCGCGCCGGCCGGTGAGCCGGGCCCAGTCCTCCGGCTCCGCGGTGCTGGGCAGGTCCTGCTGCTCGTGGAACTCCTCGTCCACGGCCGCCACCAGGTGCCCCGCCGTGAGGCCGCGCCGGCCCGTGGTCAGTAGGGTCTTGACGGCCTGGGTCTTGGCGCGGTCCACCACGTTGCGGATCACCGCGCCCGAGGCGTAGTCCGCGAAGTACAGGGTCTCGCGGGTACCGTCCCGGTAGCTGATCGTGAGGAACTCGGTGTCCGGTTCCCGGGCGTACATCCGGTCCACGGCCGCCGTGACGAGCTCCTGGGCGGCGAGCGCGCGGGACCCGGCCCGGGCGACGTCGTCGTCCCGCAGCGGCAGGTCCTCGGTGACGTAGAGAGAGAAGATCTCGCGGGCGCCCTGCCGGTCCGGGCGGTCGATGCGGATCTTCACGTCCAGGCGTCCGGGGCGCAGCACGGCGGGGTCGATCATGTCCTCGCGGTTGGTGGCACCCACGACCATCACGTTGTCCAGCTGCTCCACGCCGTCGATCTCGGTGAGCAGCTGCGGGACGATCGTGGTCTCCACGTCCGAGGACAGCCCCGAGCCGCGCACGCGGAACAGCGAGTCCATCTCGTCGAAGAACACCACCACGGGCACCCCGCGGGCGGCCTGCTCGCGGGCGCTGGCGAAGATCGAGCGGATCTGGCGCTCGGTCTCCCCCACGTACTTGTCCAGCAGCTCGGGGCCCTTGATGTTGAGGAAGTAGCCCTCGGGCCGGGTGCGCCCGGCCTTCTCGGCGCTGCGCTCGGCCAGCGAGCGTGCCACGGCCTTGGCGATGAGCGTCTTGCCGTTGCCCGGGGGCCCGTACAGCAGGATGCCCTTGGGCGGGCGCAACCCGTGCTCGCGGAAGATCTCGGGGTGCACGTGGGGCAGCTCCACGGCGTCGCGGATGGCCTCGATCTGGGGCCCCAGACCGCCGATGTCCGTGTAGCTGACGTCCGGGACCTCCTCCAGCACGAGCTGCTCCACGTCCGTGCGCTGCACGGGCTCCAGGGCGAAGCCGGTGCGGTGGTCCACGGTGAGGGCGTCCCCGGGTTTCGGGCGCTCGCGGCGCAGCCGCCCGGAAAGCAGCAGCACCCGCTCCTCGTCCGAGCGGCCCACGGTGAGCACGCGGTCGTGGTCCACGACCTCCTTGACGGTGGCCACCTCGCCCGTGCGCTCGTAGTCCAGCACCGCCACGACCACGTAGTTCTCGTTGAGCAGCACCCCGATCCCGGGTTCGCACGTGCTGAAGGACACGAGCGGGCTCACGGCCACCCGCATCCTCCGCCCGGCCGCGAGCACGTCCAGGGTGGGGCCGGTGACCACGGGACCGTCCCCCGTGTTCTCTCCCACCGGGCGGCGGCCGTGGTTGACCTGCAGCACCGTGGCGAACGTGGCGGGCGGCTCGGCCTCCGCGGCCAGTGTCTTCTTGAGGCTGACGATCTCCTGGCGGGACGCGTTGAGCAGCCGCACGAGCTTCTCGTTCTGGGACCCGAGGGCGGCGGCCTGCTTGTCCAGGTTCCGCTTCTGGTCCCGCAGCAGGTTGATCTGACGCTGGGTGGTGTCCGCCGTGGGCTGCCGGCCGGCGGGCTGCTGGGGGGACTCAGTCATCACGGCCCCGTCCGCGCCCGGTGTCCTCCCCGGTGGAGTCCGTAGCGGTGCCCGCCTCCCGGCCACCGGGGTGCTCCCCCGCGGGGGTCCGGCTCCCCTCGGGGCGGGAGCGGGCGGCGTCGTCCGCGGGCGCGGCATCGATCTCCCGCTGGGCGCGCGCGGCGTGCTGGGCCAGTGACGCGGCGTCCCGGCCGGTGCGGCGCAGCTTGCGGTCCGAGACGATCCGCTCCCCCAGTGCCACGGGGGTCCAGGCCTGCAGGTCCTCCTCGGAGTACTCGCTCTTGGACGCGCGGCGCTTGGGCGCGAGCCGGGGCGAGCCGTCCGCGAGGCGGCGGGACTGGATGAGGAAGCCGGTGTGGGCGACCATGCGGTGGTCCGGGCGCACCGCGAGGCCCTCCACGTGCCAGCCGCGCACCATGGTCTCGGAGGCCTCGGGCTCGGTGAAGCGGCCGTCGGCGCGCATGGCCTCGGCCACGCGGGAGAGCTGCGGCACGGTTGCGACGTAGCAGATCACCACACCACCCGGGGCGAGGGCCGTGGCGACGGCGTCCAGGCACTCCCACGGTGCCAGCATGTCCAGGACGACGCGGTCCACGGAGCCGGGTTCCTCGGTGGCGCCGAGTTCCTCGGAGAGGTCGCCCAGGCTCAGCCGCCACGCGGGGTGCGGGCCCCCGAACATGGTCTCGATGTTCCCGCGGGCGATCTCCGCGAACTCCTCGCGGCGCTCGAACGAGTGCACGAGCCCTTCGTCCCCCACCGCACGCAGCAGCGAGATGCTCAGGGCGCCGGAGCCCACGCCGGCCTCGACCACACGCGCGCCCGGGAAGATGTCCGCCATGGTCACGATCTGGCCCGAGTCCTTGGGGTAGATCACGGCCGCGCCGCGCGGCATGGACAGCACGAAGTCCTTGAGCAGGGGGCGCAGGGCCTGGTACTGCAGTCCCACGGTGTTGGTGACCACGGTGCCCTCGGGCCGCCCGATCAGCGTGTCGTGCGGCAGCACCCCGCGGTGGGTGTGGTGCTCTCCCCCGTCCACCAGGGTGATGGTGGTCATCTTCCCGCTCTCGTCCGTGAGCTGGACACGCTCCCCGGAACGGAACGGCCCGCGCCGGTTGGCCGCGCCCCGCACCGTGGCACCGGTGGGGCTCGGGCGGGACTCTGGGGACTGCTGCTCGCTCATGTGCTCGCTTTCACGCCGGGGTGACACCTGCGGTGTCCGGACTCGGTGGAGGCCCCGCTCGGGGGAAGCTCCGTGCTCCATTCTCCCACCGTAGCCCGACGCCGCCCGCCACCTCCACGGCGCGGGCTCAGCCCCGCAGCGCGTACCGCGCGAGGTCCTCGTGGTGCACCACGCCGAGCACCTCGTCCGCACCGTCGACCACCCACGCCCAGGCCAGCCCGCGGGCCTCCAGGAACCTCACGAGGTCCCCGCCGCGCACCTCCGGGGTCACCCGCGCGGCGTCCGGGACCCAGGCCGCGACGTCGCCCATGGCCACGCGGGAGCGCTGCGGCCCGGGCACCCGTGCGGCGAGGGCCGGGTCCAGCACCCCGAGCGCCCGGCGCCGGGGATCGCGCGCCACGGCGTCCGGGGTCCACCCGCGGTAGCCGTCCCCGGTGACCGCCACGACCGCGGCGTCCACGGTGGACAGCGGTGTGGTGGGTGCGAACTCGACGGCGGGGCGGGCGATGTCCCCGGCACGCACGGCGTCGAGCACCCCCATGAGCCGGGACTGCTTGAGTGCCTGGCCCGCCCCCACATAGATGAACCCCGCCACCAGCAGGGTCACCGCGATCACGGCGGGCTGGCGCCACTGCCCGGTCCACATGGCCCACGCGAGCACTCCCGCGGCAATCGCGCGCCCGCACCACGCGGCCACCACGGTGCCCCGGGACTCGGACCCCGTGACCGCCCAGATCACGGACTCCACCACGCGCCCACCGTCCAGCGGGAGCCCCGGGAGCAGGTTGAACACGCCCAGCACCCAGTTGGCCAGCACCACGAGCTCCGCGAGCGCCCACACCGGCCCGGCCGCCGATTCCGGCACGAAGGACAGCCCCACGGTGCCCGCCGCGGCGAGAGCCACGTTGCTCAGGGGGCCCGCCAGTGAGACGAGAGCGGTGGGCAGCGGCCGGGAGTGCACCGCGCCGAACGCCGTGTGCCCGCCCATCAGCGTCAGCACGATCCGGGTCACGGGCCACCCCGCTGCTCGGCCCGCCGCGGCGTGCGCGAGCTCGTGCACGAGCACGCTCAGTGCGAGACCCACCGCGAAGCCCAGGGCCAGGAGCAGGTTCACCCAGCCCAGCTGCGGGTACAGCCGCCACAGCACGGGTCCGTACATCACCACCGTGAGCGCCGCGATCACGAACCAGGAGCGGTCCAGGAAGAGCTCCACCCCGGTGACCCGTCCCAGGCGCACACCGCGGGGACGGGTGGCACCCGCTGCGGCCGGGGCGGCGTCGTCGTGCGCGGGATCACTGTCGCGGGGAGCAGGCATGGTGCTCATGGTAGGTCGCCCACCGGGGCCCGCGCTGGACGGGAGGCCGTGGAGCGGGTGCGGATCCTGGCCGTACAGTAGGGCGGGTGAGCACGTTGGACAGCAATTCGCAGCAGCCCGGCACCGGGCCCTTCGGGGTGGTGCAGGACGGCACCCAGGAGACCGTCACGGTGCTCATCGCGGCGTTCGAGGGCTGGAACGACGCCGGGGACGCCGCCACGGACACCCTCAAGCTCATCCGTGAGCACCTGGGCGCACGCGAGGTCTTCGAGGTGGCCTCCGACGACTACTACGACTACCAGTACTCCCGCCCGGTCATCCGGCGCTCGCTGTCCGGCGAGCAGAAGCTGCACTGGCCCTCCACCAAACTGTCCCGGGCCAGCGTGCCGAACACCAACCTGGACGTGGTGCTGCTGCACGGCTGGGAACCGTCCTACCGGTGGCGCGCCTTCACCGCGCAGCTGCTGGAGCAGGCCACGGCACTGGACGTGGACTTCGTGGTCATGCTCGGCTCCCTGCTCGCGGACGTGCCCCACACGCGGCCCATCCCCGTGACCCTGACCTCGGACACCGAGCAGCTGCGCACCGAGCTGGACATCGAGGCGCCGCAGTACGAGGGCCCCACCGGGATCGTGGGCGTGCTGTCCCACATGGCCGCCCTCGCCGGGTTCCCCACGCTGAGCATGTGGGCCGCCGTTCCGCACTACGTGGCGCACTCCCCCTCCCCCAAGGCGCAGCTCGCGCTGCTGCGCCGGCTCGAGGACCTGCTGGGGATGTCCCTGCCCCTGGACCCCGTGGTGGAGGACTCGCAGGCGTGGGAGCGCGGCGTGGACGAGCTCGCGGAGGAGGATCCCGAGGTGGCCGACTACGTCCGGCAGCTCGAGGAGGCCAAGGACACGGTGGACCTGCCCGAAGCCACCGGGGACGCGATCGCCCGGGAGTTCGAGCGCTACCTGCGCCGTCGCGACGACCGCGACTGAGCGCCACCGGCGGCCCTCCGGCCACGCCAACGTCCCCGCACACGGGAGCGCCCCGGTCCGGTGGCTGCCGGACCGGGGCGCTCCCCGCGTGCACACGTCTTAGGCCTCTGGGCGACGCCGCGCGGCCTGCTGTCAGAGGACGATGCCCAGCAGCGCCTCCACCGTGCTCCGGGCCAGCTCGGTGTCCTGCGCCGACGCCGCCGTACCCCGTGTCGCGGCCCCGCCCAGGTTCCGCGCGGCCCACGCGTCCACCGCGATGAGCGCCGCCGGGGCGTTCAGGTCCTCGGCCAGCGCCGCGCGCACGGCCTCGAGCATCGCGTCCGCCCCGGCCGTCTCGGGCTTCGCGGCCGCCTCGCGCCACGTGGCCAGCCGCCGCTGCGACTGCTCCAGCAGGTCCTCGGTCCAGAACCAGTCCGTGCGGTAGTGGTTCGACAGGATCGCCAGCCGGATGGCGGCGGGATCCACACCGGCCCGCCGCAGGGTGGACACCAGCACCAGGTTGCCCTTGGACTTGGACATCTTCTCGCCGTCCAGACCCACCATGGCGGTGTGGACGAAGTGCTCGGCCATGGGCGTGCCGGACAGCGCGTAGGAGTGCCCCGCGCCCATGTCGTGGTGGGGGAACGCGAGGTCCGAGCCGCCGCCCTGGACCGTGAAGGGCTGCGGGAGGTGCCGCAGGGCGATCACACTGCACTCGATGTGCCACCCGGGGCGGCCCGCACCGAGCGAGGCACCGTCCCACGCGGGCTCACCCGGTCGTTCCACGCGCCACAGCAGGGGGTCCAGGGGATTCCGCTTGCCCGTGCGGTCCGGGTCCCCGCCGTGGTCCGTGAACAGCGGCAGCATCCCGTCCCGGTCCCCCTCGAGGCGGCACGTGCCGCCCACGACCCACGCGTCCGGGTCCTCGGTGCGCAGTCTCCCGGCGGCCCCGACGTCGAAGTAGACGTCCCCGGCGGGTGCCGGCTCTCCGTCCTGGCCCGTTCCGGCCGGCACGCGGTAGGCGAGGCCGCGCTCCACGAGACGCTCGACGGCGGGCACGATCCACTCCACGGCTTCCGTGGCCCCCACGTAGTGGTCCGGGGGCAGGACGTTGAGCGCGGCCATGTCCGTGCGGAACAGCTCGGTCTGGGACTCGGCGAGCTCCCGCCAGTCCACCCCGGTGGCGTTCGCGCGCTCGAGCAGGGGGTCGTCCACGTCCGTGACGTTCTGCACGTAGTCCACGGCGAACCCTGCGTCCCGCCACACGCGCTGCAGCAGGTCGAAGGTCACGTAGGTGGCGGCGTGGCCCATGTGGGTGGCGTCGTACGGGGTGATCCCGCAGACGTACAGCCCCGCACGTCCGTCACGGGCCGCCAGCTCCTCCGGCTCCCCGGTGCTCGTGTCGAAGACGCGGGGCGCCGCGGCGGCACCCGGCAGCGGCGGGACGGGTCGGGAGGTCCAGGACTTCATGTTCACCTTCGGTTGGACGGTCGTTCGAGTCTCACGAGCGCAACGGGAGCCTGCGGGACGCTATTCCCCGCACTGCGCGGCCGTGCGCGCCCGGCGGCACGGGGCGGCGTCGGGCGCAGTGCGGGGCGGGCGTCAGGCGGTCAGGATGCCGGTGCCGAGCAGGACGAAGACCGCGGCACCCAGCACGATGCGGTACCACACGAAGAGGCTGTAGCTGCGCTCGGAGATGTAGTGCATGAACCAGCCGATGATGAGGTACCCCACCGCGAACGCGATCACGGTGGCCACGGCGGTCTGGCCCATGGTGTAGATCCCCGCGGGGACCTTGCCCGTCACCACCTTGTACAGCTCGTACAGTCCCGAGGAGAAGACCGCGGGGATGGCCAGCAGGAAGGCGTAGCGTGCCGCGGCGGCCCGGGTGTAGCCCATGAGCAGACCCGCGGTGATGGTGCCCCCCGAGCGGGAGACACCGGGGATCAGGGCGAGCGCCTGCGCGACGCCGTAGCCCACGGCGTGCTTGGTGGTCAGGTTCTCCAGGTGGCGCTCCTGCTTGCCCACGTGGTCCGCGACCGCCAGGAACAGGCCGAAGACGATCAGCATGGTGGCGGTGATCCACAGGGAACGGAACTGGGTCTCGATGAGGTCCTGCAGCAGCAGCCCGAGGATCGCGATGGGGAACGAGCCCAGGATGATGAACCACCCCATGCGGGCGTCCGGGTCCTTGCGGTCCACACGGCCGGCGAGCGAGAGTGCCCACTGCTTGATGATCCGCACGATGTCCCGCCAGAAGAAGAGGATCACGGCGGTCTCGGTCCCCAGCTGGGTGATGGCCGTGAAGGCGGCGCCGGGGTCCCCACCGTGGGGCAGGAACTCCCCCACGATGCGCAGGTGCGCCGAGGAGGAGACGGGGAGGAATTCTGTCAGGCCCTGCACCAGGCCCAGGATGATGGCTTCGATCCAGTTCACGCGACAACTGTACGGCACACCCGCCGAACGTTCCGGGGCCCCGGGGCGAGAGGCACTGGGAACCCCCTGGAGACGCGTGCGGCCCCCGCCGGGTGGCGGGGGCCGCACGCAGGTGTGGGGGCCGGTCAGCGACCGGAGCGTCGCTCGGAACCGTCCTCGGCCGTCTCGTCCTCGTCGTAGTCGTCCTCGTCGACGAGGTCCTCGTCCAGCATCTCGTCGTCCTCGAGGAGATCGTCCTCGTCCTCGTCGTCGAGGTCGTCATCGTCGTCGTCCGCGAACACGGTGAGCGGGGTGACCTCGTCGTAGGCGTCGTAGAGCGCTTCCTCGTACGCCTCGAAGGAGTTCGCGATGGCTACGTAGGCCTTGTCCACCGAGGGGTCGTCGTCGGAGCGGCGGTTGGCGGCCGCGGCAAGATGTTCTTCCAGGGCATTGACGAGCGCCTGCAGTGCGGCGCGGGGATCGGTGCTCATGAGGTAGACGTTAGTCGTTATCGGAGCAGAATGGGAGCAATGAGAGAACAACGCCTGAAACACAGTTCGGTCACCGGCCACCCCACCATGACCGCGCACGACGAGCGCTACGAGTACCTCTCCCTCACGGTGGCGCCGCAGGAGAAGCCCACCGAGGCGCGGGCCAGGGTGGGTGAGCACGCCGAGTACGGCAAGTGGGAGCTCATGCGCTCCGTGGTGCTCTACGGCGGAGGGCGGCGCTACGTGCTGCGGCGTCGGATCATGCGGGTGGACCGCACCTTCTGAGCAGCGCGCCCCGGGGTCAGCCGCTCACGGGGCCGAGCAGAGCGGTGGCCGCGGCCGCGTGCACGGACTCCTCGTCCGAGGGGTGGTACATCCCGGCCAGCACGTCCCGGTACAGCCGCTCCAGCTCCGAGCCCGTGCGGTACTGCGACCCTCCCGAAGCGCGCAGGGCGAGGTCCACGACCTCCCGGGCGGCCTCGGTGGCCCGGTGCTTGACCCCCGAGAACAGGATGAACCAGCGCGCACCGTGGGCCACCTCGTGCCCGGTGCCCAGCGCGTCCACGTCCGCGCACAACTGCCGCAGCTGCAGCTCGACGCCGTCCCGCAGCACCCCGGCGCGGGCGATGTGGCGACGGATGTCCGGGCCGTCGGAGTAGGGGGCGTCCCTGGCCAGCGAGCGCCGGGAGCACACGATCCCCGCGGCCACCTCGATGGCGCGGTCCGCGATCCCCGTGTAGACGGAGGCCAGCAGCAGCTCGAAGCAGCCGAAGATCCCCCACACCACGGGGTCGGGGTTGGGGCCCACGGGTGTGGTGGTCAGCAGGTCCGCCTCCCGCAGCAGGGCCCCGTCCAGCACGGAGGTGCACGACTGCGAGGCCCGCATGCCCAGGGCGTCCCAGTCTGCGCGGGTCTGCACCCCCGGCACCGCGTCCCGGTGGTCGTCGCGCGTGAGCAGTCCCACGACGAGACGCGCGGCGCCGTCCTCGGGGGCGTCCGGGCCGGTCTCCCCCGGGGTCCGTGCGTGGACCAGCAACCGGGTCCAGCGCGGGGAGAGGGACGTGAAGATCTTGGTGCCGTGCAGCCGCCAGCCCTCCGCCACGGGCTCGGCGCGTGTGGTGGCGTCGAAGAGCACGGAGTCGTTGCCGGCCTCCGAGATCCCGAACGCGAAGACGTGCCCGGCCACCGCGTCCTCGAAGATGCGGCGCGCCCGCTCGTCCCCGCGCAGGTGCAGGGTGTAGCCGATGCCCACGATCACGTGGTGCATGTTGATCCCCAGCGCGGTGGCGGGTGCGGCACCCGCGAGTCTGCGCTGGGCGCGGGAGGCCTGCTCCAGGGTGAAGCCCAGGCCTCCGAACTCCTCGGGCACGAGCATGCGCAGGTAGCCGATCCCCCGCAGCGCCTCGAAGTCCTCGGCGAAGAACCGGTTCTCGCGGTCCACGTCGGCCGCGCGTTCCCTGATCTCCCGGAGCAGGTGCTCCGGAAGCAGCTCGGTCACGGGGTCGGTGGTGGTCACGCGCTCTGCGCCTCTCACGGGGTCCATGGGTGTCCTCTCCTCGGACGACGCCGCCCGGTCGCCCCGCTCCGCCGGTGTGCGACGCGGGCGGGGCGGGGCGGTGCGGTCGCGGGAACGGGTGGGCGGGCGGCGTCGTGCGGTCGTTGCGATGTGTTCGATCAGACGGTCGTGCGGTGTTCGAGCGGTGGCCAGGACGTGGCGGCGCGGCGTCGTCGTCCGGACAGCGGCGTGCCGCTCAGTACGAGCGCAGCAGCCGGTCCAGCACGCGCGAGCCGAACTCCAGGGAGGCCACGGGAACGCGCTCGTCCACGCCGTGGAACATGCCCGTGAAGTCCAGCCCGTCCGGCAGCTGCAGGGGCACGAAACCGTAGCCCGTGATGCCCAAAGTGGACAGGGACTTGTTGTCGGTGCCGGCCCCCAGCATGTAGGGCAGCACCACGGCGTCCGGGTCCTCGGCCTCCAGGGCCGCCACCATGGCGTCCACCACGGTGCCGGAGAAGGGGACCTCCAGGGCGATGTCCGTGAACTCCGCCTCGATCCGCACCTTGTCCCCCGCGAGCTCCTGAAGCTTCGCCAGCACGTGCTCCTTCTGCTCCGGCAGGAAGCGCACGTCCACCGCGCCCTGGGCGGAACCCGGGATCACGTTGGTCTTGTACCCGCCGTCGAGCACCGTGGGGTTGGAGGTGTTCTGCAGCGTGGCGCCCACGAACCGGGCCACGTCCCCGAGCTCCCGCAGCAGCTGCTGGGGGTTCTGGGGGTCGAACTCCACGCCGGTGAGCTCGGTGACGTGGTCCAGGAACGCCCGGGTGGTCTTGGTCAGCTCGACGGGCCACGTGTACTCGCCGATGTTCGCCATCGCGCGGGACAGCGTGGTCACGGCGTTGTCCTCGTGCAGCCCGGAGCCGTGTCCGGCCTGCCCCTGGGCGTGCAGCGTGAGCCACAGCAGGCCCTTCTCGGCGGTCTGCAGCAGGTAGGCCCGGCGCCCGCCGATGGTGGTGGAGTAGCCGCCCACCTCGCTCAGCGCGTCCGTGACGCCCTCGAAGACCTCGGGGTGCTCGTTCACCATGTACTTGGAGCCGTAGCGCATCCCGGCCTCCTCGTCCGCGAAGAACCCGAAGACGATGTCGCGCTTCGGCACGGTTCCGGTGCGCCGCATGTGCCGCAGGACGGACAGCATCATGGCGTCCATGTCCTTCATGTCCACCGCACCCCGGCCCCAGATCATGCCGTCCTTCAGCTCCCCGGCGAACGGGTCCACGGACCAGTCCTGCGCCATCGCGGGCACCACGTCCAGGTGGCCGTGCACCAGCAGCGCGTCCGCCGTGGGGTCCGAGCCCTCCAGCCGCGTGAACACGTTGGCCCGACCCGGAGCCGACTCGAAGTACTGGGTCTCCAGGCCCACCTCCTGGATCAGCTCGGCCACGTACTCGGCGGCCTGCCGCTCCCCCTCGGCCTCGCCGCTGGAGTAGTTGGACGTGTCGAAGCGGATGAGCTCCCGGCAGATCCGGGCGGTCTCCCCCTCGGGGGTCGAGGTGGTCTCGGTGTGCTGCGTCATGGTTCTCGTTCTCCTCGCTGCCGCGGTGGGGCCGGCCCCGCGCGGAGGCCGGGGCGCCCGGGCGTGCCGGGCGTCGTCGTGGTCGCCGCACACCGCACCGCGGCGCGCGGGGCGGCGGCGGGCCCGACGGTCCGTACCCCACGGTAGTCCTCCCACGGATCCGGAGGTGTTCTCGGCTACTCTGGGGGCACGATCGAGTTCGTTCCGCACCGACCCGTGGGAGGCCACGATGACTGGAAACATCACCCTGATCGCCCGGACGGCGCCCACCACCCGGCAGGTCACCACGCCCAGCCGCTCCGTGACCCAGGACGACGCCGCCGCTCTCGCACAGCTGCTGCTGGAGGCGTACGGCACCGAGAAGGGCGGTTCGCAGGAGCGCGCCGAGGCCGTCATCCGTGACGCGTTCGAGGGCGCCTACGGTCCGTTCCTGGCGGAGCAGTCCCAGCTGGTCGAGGACGAGCAGGGCCACCCCGTGGCCGCGGCCATCGTCCTGGAGCGCCGCCGGGACACCACGCTGCCCGACGCCCCCTACCTCTTCGAGCTCTTCACCGCCTCCTCCCACCGCCGCCGCGGTCTCGCGGAGCAGCTCGTGCGCCAGGTGATGGCCGCCCTGCACGAGAGCGGCTACGAGGAGGTCTGCGTGCGGATCCCCGAGGACAACTCGGCGGCGCTCGCGCTCTACCTCACCCTCGACTTCAACCGCTGGACCCCCGAGCACGACGAGCTCTGAGGCTCGTTACCCCGAGTGGCCTCCGCGGGCAGTCCGTGCCGTGCTCCCCGCGCCGCCCGGACGCCCGCTCAGCGTAGGCTGAGTTCTGCGCGCACCGGCGGTTCCTGCGAGACGTCCGTGTGCAGTGCCCACCGCACACTCACCTCCACGAGACGCAGGCTCTGCGGGTCGTGGGTGTCGGTGGCGCCGGGGTGCTGGGCCTCGAGGGTCTCGCCGGCCGCCGCGGCCTCGGAGTCCACCAGGACGCGGGCCTCCCCCTCGAGCTGCACCTCGTCCCGGCCGTCGCGCATGACTACCATGGACAGCCGCGGATCCGAGCTGATGTTCTCGAACTTGCGCGAGGCCGCATTGGTGCCGAACACGATGCGCGCCGAGTCCGTGACCGCGATGTTGACGTACGCGGACTCGGGGTACCCGGTGCCACTGTTGCTCGCCACCACCGCGCCGCCCGCCGCGCGGAGGAATCCGATCAGCCAGCGCGCGTCCTCGCTCAGGTTCCTGCCCAGTTCCACCATGTCCGCCCTCGGTCCGTGCATCCCGTGTCCGTCCTGATGACTCCCACTGTAGGGCCGCAAGCCGCGCTCCGTTGCTTCCGGCCCGCCGGGAAGCAACGGGAGCCGACACGGGGCCACGCCCGGTGACGCGGTCCGCCGTCCCCGCGAGCGCGAGGGGTGGCCCGCCTCTGCTGGCTGGGCACGCTGACCACGGGCCGCGGCCCCGCACCCGGGAGGAAGCGGTGCGTCGCGCGGCCGAGCGGCGTCAGGAGAACAGCGGCTCCTGCGGCTCCACGAGGTGGGCCCCCTGGTTCGCGACCGAGCCCACCTCCGTGGAGACCGGGTGCATGCGCCACCCCGAGGCGACCTCGAACGCCTGGGCGACCACCCGGTCCACGAGCGCGCGCGTGTGCTCCTTGTCCTTGTCCGGCGCAATCCACTCCCGGGCGGTGTCCTCGTCCATGCCCACGGGCAGGCGGTGGTGCAGGGCGCCGAGAGCCGCGAGGTGGGGATTCTCGTCACGGGCGTCGGGCGCCTCGCGCGTGAGGATCGAGCACGAGAGCAGCCACTGCCCCGCGGCGTCGTCCTGCGATGCGGCGCGGCCCGGCCGCGTCTGCTCCCCGCGCACGGCTGCTGCGGCGTCACCGGGTACGCGCCACCACTCGTAGATGCCGGCGAACCAGATGGGCGCGCCGTCCTGCGGGTGCACGAAGTAGGGCTGCTTCTTTCCGTGCCCCGTGTCCGGGGCCTTCCACTCGTAGTAGCCGTCCGCGGGGACCGCGCAGCGCCGCGCGGTGACGGCCGCCCGGAAGGAGGGCTTCTCCATGACGGTCTCGGAGCGCGCGTTGAACATCGTGGAACCCACCGAGACGTCCTTGGCCCACGAGGGCACGAGCCCCCAGCGGGCCGCGTGGACCTCCGTGAGCAGCTGGCCGTCCTCCGCGAGGCGCTCGAGCACCACGGGCACCGTGTGGGTGGGTGCCACGTTCCAGTTGGGCGCCGCGGAGTCCGCGATGGAGTCGTCCACGCGGGCGTCGAAGGGCAGGGCCAGCTGCCCGGGGGTCCTCGCGATCACGTAGCGTCCGCACACGGTGCGCTCCTCCTGAGTCTGGTTGCCGGGTCGTCTGGTGTGCCGGGTCAGGCCGTGCCGGCGGCCCCGGTCACGGGGCCGTGGCCCATGTAGGTGGCGTAGCGGTCGTACACGCCCATGAGCGCGTCCTCGACCTCGGCCACCGTGGTCCCGGGCCGCACGTCCGCGACGCACCCGGCCGTGGCGGGCTCCCACGGCACGCCCAGGCACGCGTAGACGTCCTCCAGGACGCCGCGCAGGGGCTCGGACTCCGCCACCACGACCACCGTGGAGAAGTACCACGCGCCGGCCACCACGCGCTGCGCCGTCCCGGCGAGCTTCACGGGCTGCTGCGGGTCCGCGGCCGTGCCCGGTGCGTGCACGCTGTACTCGCCCGCGCAGTACTCCCCCGGGATCTCACCCACCTGGGCGGGGATCTCGAGCTCCTCGAGCGCGGCCACCACCATGTCCCCGAACAACCGGTAGCGGTCCTGGATCCCGGTCTTGGGATCCGGGTCCGGCTCCACGTGGTCGATCACGAGGCACCCGCCGTGGTAGGCCGCGGCACGGCCACCCACCCGGCGCACGAGCGGTGTGAACGCGGCATCGAGCGCGGCCTGACGCGCACGGGCGAAGCCGGGGTTCAGCTCGTCCCGGCGGCCGAACGCCACGGTGGGGCGCGGCTGGTACACCCGCAGGACGGGTTCGGTGGCGCCGCCGCGGGCGGCATCCAGGATGGTGAGGGCGCGGCGGTAGTCCTGTTCGGCACCCAGGGACTCGCGCTGACGTATGAGTTTCATGCTGGCGCCAACTCTAGTCCAGCCGGCGGTGCTGCCCGGCGGACGCGGTTCAGGCGCCGGTGGTGGCCAGCTGCGCGGCGGCCCGGTGCTCGGACCCGGAGCGCTGCACGCCCGCGGGTCGACGCCGGGGGTAGGTCACCGGCCCGTGCGCCGCGGCGGCCACGATGGCCGTCTTGAGCACGCGGTGGTCCGCCAGCAGATCGCGGGACTGGTTCAGCGAGTGCAGCGGGCGGCACGTCATGGTGACGCCCCCGCGGGACACGTACCGGTCCACGTAGCGCACCGCGGCGTTCCACCGCTTGCGCTGGTCACGGGTCAGCTCACTGCCCTCGAGCTCCCGGACCCATCCCATCGCCCCGGTGTACACCCGGGTCACGAGTTCCCGTTCGAAGCCCTCCACGGTTCCCGTTCCACGCATCAGCTGGTTCAGTGCCGTCAGCTCGGCCACCGACAGCGCGGATCTCACGATCGCAGCAGCACGCATGATGTCTCAGCTCCCTGTGAAAGTCTGCCGCGGTGGGTGCGAACGGAGTCACCCCCACCGCGGCGTCAACCCTGCCCCACCGCCCTGACGATCCCCCCCGGAACGTTCTGCGGGCAACGGGGACGCTCTCCCCTAGCGCTCTCAAGTCTAGGTACCGCCCCGCAGCGGTCACAGTCGCACATTGGGGGACGGCGAAGGCCGCCACGCGGTGACGTGACGGCCTTCGAGTGCGCAGAACCGCTGCGGGTGGAACCGGATCAGAAGTCCCAGTCCTCGTCCTCCGTGTTCACCGCCTTGCCGATCACGTAGGAGGAGCCCGAGCCGGAGAAGAAGTCGTGGTTCTCGTCCGCGTTCGGGGACAGCGAGGAGAGGATGGCCGGGGAGACGTCCGTCATCTCGCGCGGGAACAGCGCCTCGTAGCCCAGGTTGTTCAGCGCCTTGTTGGCGTTGTAGTGCAGGAACTTCTTGACGTCCTCGGTCCAGCCCACGGAGTCGTAGAGGGCCTCGGCGTAGGCCACCTCGTTCTCGTAGAGCTCGTCCAGCAGGTCGTAGGTGTAGTCCTTCAGCTCCTGCTGACGCTCCGGTGTCTCCAGCAGCAGGCCCTTCTGGTACTTGTAGCCGATGTAGTACCCGTGCACGGCCTCGTCGCGGATGATCAGCCGGATCAGGTCCGCGGTGTTGGTGAGCTTGGCGTGGGAGGAGAAGTACATGGGCAGGTAGAACCCGGAGTAGAACAGGAACGACTCCAGCAGGGTGGAGGCCACCTTCTTCTTCAGGGGGTCGTCGCCCTTGTAGTAGGACAGGACGATGTCCGCCTTGCGCTGGAGGTACTCGTTCTCACGGGACCACCGGAACGCCTCGTCGATCTGCTTCATCGAGGACAGCGTGGAGAAGATCGAGGAGTAGGACTTGGCGTGCACGGACTCCATGAAGGCGATGTTCGTGTAGACCGCCTCCTCGTGGAGCGTCTTGGCGTCCGGGATGAGGGAGACCGCGCCCACGGTGCCCTGGATGGTGTCCAGCAGCGTGAGGCCGGTGAAGACCTTCATGGCGAGGTCCTGCTCCTCGGCGCTGAGCGTCTTCCAGGACTGGACGTCGTTGGACAGCGGCACCTTCTCGGGCAGCCAGAAGTTCGACGTCAGACGGTCCCAGACCTCGGTGTCCTTCTCGTCCTGGACGCGGTTCCAGTTGATGGCCTCCGCCGGGTGGCGGAGCAGTTCGACCTGTTCGGTGGTCATGGTGCGCACTGGCTCCTTCGTGGATGCAGTTCTCAGGGGTGCTGAGCGTGCTGGGGGCGGGGCGGTCGCTCGGGGAAGCGGTGCGCGCGGGGCGCGGCACCGGTCGCCGTCCTCGTGGAAAAGGACTCTCAGGATACTCCACGCCCCCACCACCCCCGCCGACGGATCTCCGTGGTGCCACTCCCGGTTTCCCTCACGGCGAACGGTTGTGCGAGGCCCTTTCCAGCGAGCGCCCCGGCGTGCAGGATGGGAACCTGCCGACCCGCAACCGGGCTGGTTCAGCAATCGGAAGGAGACAGATCATGCCTGACTTCGGAGGACTCGCGGACAAGGCCAAGGACCTGGCGGGCGACCACCAGGACAAGGTCAAGGAGGGCGTCGACAAGGCCGGGGACGCCGTCGACGAGAAGACCGGCGGCAAGTTCGAGGGCCAGGTCGACCAGGGCCAGGACGCCGTGCGCGACCACCTCGGTGGCAACGAGTAAAACCTCGCCCCCCGCAGGGCAACGGGGGCCCCTTCCTCACGGAAGGGGCCCCCGTTTTCATGACCGGCGCTTCGGACGTCGTCGACCCCGGGCACAGTGGCCGGTGGCCGGTGCCCGGTGCCCGGTGCCCGGTGCCCGACGATGCTGCCCGGGCGGGGTGCTCGGCAGGGCCGGCGGACCGCCTCAGGCCTCGTCGGCCTCCCGCGCCAGTGCGGTGAGGCGGGAGACGGCGCGGTAGTACTTCTTCTGGTACCCGCCGGCCATCATCTCCTCCGTGAACACCCGGTCGAAGGGCACGCCCGTGGAGAGGATGGGGAGGTCGCGGTCGTAGAGCCGGTCCGCGAGCACCACGAAGCGCAGCGCCACGGCCTGCTGGTCGATCGTGCGCACCCCGCGCCACGCAATGGCGTCCAGGTCCGCGATGAACGCCCGGTAGCGGGAGGGGTGCACCCGGGAGAGCTGGTCCACGAGTGCGTCGAAGTCGTCCACGGCCACCCGACGACCCGCGAAGTGCTGCTCCACGGCGGCGTCGAGCGCGGCGTCGTCGGCCAGTGGTGACGGGGCCTCCGGAAGCCCGCGGTGGCGGTAGTCCTCGCCGTCGATGCGCACCACCTCGAACTGCGAGGAGAGCACCTGGATCTCCCGCTGGAAGTCCTGAGCGGCGAACCGCCCCTCCCCCAGCGAGCCGGGCAGGGTGTTGGACGTGGCCGCGAGCTTGACGCCCGCATCCGCGAGCTCGCGCATCAGTCGGGACATCAGCACCGTGTCCCCGGGATCGTCCAGCTCGAACTCGTCGATGCACACGAGCGAGTACTCCTTCAGCGCGTCCACGGTGCGCCGGAACGTGAGGGCACCCACCAGGTTGGTGTACTCCACGAACGTGCCGAACGCCTTGGGCCCCGGCACGGCGTGCCACAGGGAGGCGAGCAGGTGGGTCTTGCCCACACCGAACCCGCCGTCCAGGTAGATCCCCTGGGCCGCGACCGGTGCCTTCGACCCGCCGAAGAGCTTGGCGAAGAAACCGCCACCGCCCTGCGTGCCGCGCCCGGACACGCTGGCCGCGAACGCCCGCAGCTTCTCCACGGCCTCGGCCTGGGAGGGCTGGGAGGGGTCAGGGCGGTAGGTGTCGAAGGACACCTCCCCGAAGCGCTCGGAAGGTCGGAACCCGGCCAGCAGGTCCTCCGCGGAGACGCGCGGATTGCGCTCCACCAGGTGTTCGATGTGCGTGCTCACGTGACAGGGCCTCCCGGCCGGCACCGGGCGCGCCGCTCGCGTGGGCAGCTCCCCGGTCACCGGTCCCGCTCTCGACGGACGGTGGGGCGTGGCTCGCCCCGTTCTCTCCCCGATGCTACCCGGCGCGCCGCGCGGCCCCGTCGGCACGTCCGCGCGGCTCAGCCGGTGGTGAACACCACACGCGGGCGTGACGAACGAGGACCACCCGGCATGCACGGCCCACGGCCGCACCACTACGCTGGGAACCGAGATGCGCACGCCCCGGCGTGCGCCGCCCCCGGCACCACCGGGACAGGACAGCACCAGGACAAGGAGACGTCTTCATGGCGGCAGAAGCAGAGCACAACGAGGCCTTCGCGCAGTACGCGCACCCGCAGCGGCTGGTCTCCACCCAGTGGGTGGCGGAGCACACCGACGACCCGGGCGTCGTCGTGGTCGAGTCCGACGAGGACGTCCTGCTCTACGAGACGGGCCACGTGCCCGGAGCCGTGAAGGTGGACTGGCACACGGACCTCAACGACACCGAGACCCGCGACTACGTGGACGGCGAGGCGTTCGCCGCGCTGATGTCCCGCAAGGGCATCTCCCGCGAGGACACCGTGGTGGTCTACGGCGACAAGTCCAACTGGTGGGCCGCCTACGCCCTGTGGGTGTTCACGCTGTTCGGCCACGAGGACGTCCGGCTCATGGACGGCGGCCGGGACAAGTGGATCGCGGAGGGCCGCGAGCTCACCACCGACGCCACCGAGGTCACGCCCACCGACTACCCCGTGGTGCAGCGCGAGGACGCCCCGATCCGCGCCTACCGGGAGGACGTGCTGCAGGCGCTGGGCACCACCCCGCTGATCGACGTGCGCTCCCCCCAGGAATACACGGGCGAGCGCACCCACATGCCCGACTACCCGCAGGAGGGCACGCTGCGCGGCGGGCACATCCCCACCGCGGCGTCGGTGCCCTGGGCACGCGCGGCCGCCGAGGACGGGACGTTCAGGTCCCGCGCGGAGCTCGAGGCGATCTACCTGGACGAGGTGGGGCTGACCCCGGGCGAGGACGTCATCGCCTACTGCCGCATCGGTGAGCGCTCCTCCCACACCTGGTTCGTGCTCACCCACCTGCTGGGATTCGAGAACGTGCGCAACTACGACGGCTCCTGGACCGAGTGGGGCAACGCCGTGCGCGTGCCCGTGGCCCAGGGCGAGGCGCGCGGCGAGGTCCCGGGAGCCGCCCGGTGAGCGCGCAGGAGCTTCCCGCCCAGCTGGCCGAGCTCGTCACCGAGTTCCACGAGGTTCCCGAGCCGGACAAGCTGCAGCTGCTGCTGGAGTTCTCCCGCTCGCTCCCGGAGCTGCCCGCGCGGCTGGGCGAGCACCCGGAGGAGCTTGAGCAGGTGACGGAGTGCCAGTCCCCGCTCTTCCTCGCGGTGGAGCTGGAGGGCAGCGGGCCTGAGGCCCCGGTCTCGCTCTTCTTCTCCGCCCCGGCGGAGGCACCCACCACGCGCGGGTTCGCGTCGATCCTGCACGAGGGTCTCAACGGGCTCCCGGCGGAGCAGGTGCTCGCCGTGCCGGACGACCTCCCGGAGCGCTTCGGACTCACCAAGCTGGTCTCCCCGCTGCGGATGCGCGGGATGTCCGCGATGCTGGGCCGCGTCAAGCACCAGATCACCGCGCTGCAGGCCGGCTGACGCCGACGCCGCGGGCGCAGGGACCGGCACGGTTCGCGGCCGCGGCGTCCGCCATGCAGAGACCCCCGGCCCGCCGCGCGTCCGGGGGTCTCTGCGTCCGCGTACGACGGCGCTCGGCCGGGACTCAGGCGCCGTCCCGCAGCACCGCGGCGAGCCAGTCCCCCATCGCGCGTTCGTAGCGCTTGCGGTCGATGTTCCACTCCTTGGTGTGCCGCGCACCCGAGAACCCCACGAAGTCCACGTGCGGACTGAGGTCCGCGAGCTTCACGGATCCCGCCACGGGCACCACCTCGTCGTCCGTGGAGTGCAGGATCAGCGTGGGCGTGGTGATGTCCTGCCACCGGGAGAGCCAGTCCAGTGCATGCAGGTCCACAGGGGCCGCGAGCCCCGTGACCCGGGGGCCCAGGCGGTGGGAGATCATGTCCGCGGCCAGGCGCCCCACGCGGCGCGGGATGCGGTGCACTCGGGTCTGGTGCGCGAGCAGCTCGTACCAGTCCACCACCGGGCCGGTGAGCACGAGCGCCCGGACCCGGTCCCTGTGGCGCGTGAGCTCCGTGGTGCGCAGCACGATCGCCCCGCCCATGGACCACCCGAACAGCACCACGTCCGAGGCGCCGTGCTCGAGTGCGTACTCGATGCCCGCCTGCACGTCCTCCCACTCGGTGAACCCGAGGCCGTACTTGTTGTCCTCGGTGGTGGGTGCCTCCTGGTCGTTGCGGTAGGAGAGGATCAGCGAGTGCAGCCCCAGCTGGTGGGCCACCCGTGCCCCGCGGATGCACTCGGGCCGCTGGGCCCCGCGGCCGTGCACCATCACGGCCCAGGTCCCCGTGTGGTGGGCACGGGCCGTGTCCCCGTCACCCGGCACGAGCCACGCGGGGGCCGGTCCGAGCGGCGTCGTGATCTCCACCTTGCCGTAGGCGAGACCGGCGTCCGAGGGGCGCGCGTACACCGTGCCGGTCCACCAGCCGCGCGCACCCACCGAGAGCTCCCCGCGGTAGACGCGCTCCACCACGCGGGTGACCGTGCCACCGGTCTGGCGCACGATGAAGCCGATCCGGACGAGCCCCGCGCCGTCGTCGAAGCGCAGGGCGTAGGTCCCGGCCACCCGGGTGTCCGAGGTGGCGGGAAGGGTCACGAGGTCCAGACCCGAGTGGGGGTCCTTCTCCAGCTTGAGCACCGTCACGTTGCCGGGCCGGGAGGACGGCGTGACCACGTGCCGGGCGACGAGCGCGGCGGCACCGCCCGAGACGGCGAACGCGGCGGAGGCCGCACCGAGTCCCGCGGCCGCACCCACGAGCGCGCCGTGCTGCCAGGAGCGTGCGGATTCCGAGTCCTGCGGGGAGGGCGTGAGCCGAGTCATGGCGCCATTCTGGCACGCCGGACCCTCCCCCGAGGGTGGCCCGCGGGCATAACCCCGGCCGCCGCGTGGTTGCACAGGCACGACAACCACCGATGAACAGGGAGGCACACCGTGCACGAGAACGACGCGGCGCACGCGCAGCAGGAGAAGCGGCCGCTGAGCCCCGAGGCCGCGGCCGCGCGCACGGATGCGCAGTGGCGGGAGGCTCTGGAGCCGATGGAGTACGAGGTGCTGCGCCAGGCCGGGACCGAGCCGCCGCACACGGGTGAGTACGTGGACACCACCACCGAGGGCGTCTACGAGTGCCGTGCGTGCGGCGCCGAGCTCTTCCGCTCCGAGACCAAGTTCGCATCGCACTGCGGGTGGCCCTCGTTCTTCGCGCCGCTCGCGGAGGATCGGGTGCGCTACATCGAGGACACCACGCTGGGCATGAAGCGTGTGGAGGTCCGGTGCGCCACGTGCGACTCGCACCTGGGACACGTGTTCGAGGGCGAGGGCTACGGGACGCCCACGGACCTGCGCTACTGCATGAACTCGGTCTCGCTGCGCCTGGTTCCGGCGTCCTGACTCCCCGCACGGCCCGGGGCCGCGGCCCCGGTGGCCCGCAGTGACGACACGATGCCAAACACGCACCGATGGTGATCAGTGTGGTTACTGTGACCTTGTGGGAGCGGTAACCGAGCTGAAGAGCACTCCGGACGTGTTTCGCGCAGTCGTGCGGGCCCTGGAGTCTGCCCGGTTCCGCCCCGAGATCACGCTCAGCCGCATCGCCCCGCCCCGCGGTCTGGCACCGCACGCGATCTCCTTCGCGGCGGAGGTGGGGCGCAGCCTGTCCCCGCGCGCGGCCCGGGCGCACGACGCCGCCGGGCCCCGAGAGGCGCCCGCCTCCGGTCGCTTCGTGGTGCTCTACGACGAGTCCTGTCCCCAACCGTGGCAGGGACCCTTCCGGATCGTGAGCTGGTTCCGGTCCCGCATGGACACCGAGATGGGCCGCGACGAGCTGCTCACCGACGTCAGCTGGGCGTGGCTCACGGACACCCTCGGAGAGCACGGCGCCCTGTTCACCGCGGAGGGCGGCACCGCGTCCCGCACCGTGGAACGGCACTACGGGAGCCTCACCGACCGCGCCGACGTCGCGCAGGTCGAGGTCAGGGCGTCCTGGACCCCCGTTCCGCAGCCACCCCAGGGCGGAGCACCGCACTGGGCCGAATCCCACCTGCGTGCGTGGACGCACGTCCTGTGCACAGCCGCAGGACTTCCGCCGCACCACGAAGGTGTGGCATACGTATAGGTAGTACCGCACCGTCAAGTCAGCCCGTGCGGCACCGCGGAGCCAGGTCCGCGGCCGTCACGCCAGCGTTCGAGGAACATCACATCAACAGCACAGCCAACGATCCGACTCCCGCTCGTGAACCGGGGCCGTCCGACATCGTGGTGCCCGGCTTCGAGCACCTCGCCGTCCCCGCCACCGTGCACCTCAACGGCCCCGCGGAGGGCATTCCCCGCGTGGTGGACACCGCCCGCGGTCTGACCCGCGCGGCGGAGCAGCTGGCCGCCGCGAGCGGTCCCGTGGCCATCGACACGGAGCGGGCCTCCGGTTTCCGCTACGGCCAGCGCGCCTTCCTGGTGCAGCTGCGCCGCGAGGGAGCCGGCACCATCCTGATCGACCCCGAGGCCGTGGGGTCGCTCGCCCAGGTGAACGAGGCGCTGCGAGGGGTGGAGTGGGTGCTCCACGCCGCCACCCAGGACATGCCGTGCCTCGCGGAGCTGGACATGCGCCCGGACGCCCTGTTCGACACCGAGCTCGGCGGGCGGCTGCTCGGGTTGCGCAAGGTGGGGCTGGCCTCGATGACCGAGGAGCTGCTGGGCTTCACCCTCTCCAAGGAGCACTCCGCGGTGGACTGGTCCCAGCGACCACTGCCCACCGACTGGCTCAACTACGCGGCACTGGACGTGGAGGTGCTGGTGCAGCTGCGCTGGGCCACCGAGGAGCGCCTCGTCCAGGACGGCAAGCTGGAGTGGGCGCTGCAGGAGTTCGAGCACGTGCGCACGGCCGCTCCTCCCGCGCCCCGTCAGGACCCCTGGCGGCGCACCCACGGCCTGGGCAACGTGCGCGGGAGGCGCAAGCTCACTGCCGTGCGCAACCTGTGGCTCGCACGGGAGTCCCTGGCCCGGCACAAGGACATCGCCCCCACACGGCTGCTGCCCGACGCCGCCATCGTGGCGGCGGCGAACGCCATGCCGCGCACCGTGCCGCAACTGATGGGCACCCCCGGCTTCCACGGCCGGCTCGCGTCCCGCGAGGCCCCCCGCTGGCTCGCTGCGGTGCAGGAGGCACGTCTCACGGAGGAGCCCGTGCCCGCCACGATCCCGTCCACGAACCTGCCGCCCGTCAAGGGCTGGGAGACCAAGCGGCCCGAGGCCTCCGCGCGGCTCAAGGTGGTCAAGCCCGCCGTGGCCGCCCTCGCCGACGAGCTGGGGCTGCCCACCGAGAACCTGCTGACCCCCGAGCTGCTGCGGCGGTTCTGCTGGCAGCCCCCGCGCTCCACGTCCGACGACGCCGTGGCGGAGCGGCTGCGGGAGCTCGGCGCCCGGCCGTGGCAGGTGGAGCGCGTGGCCCCCGTGATCGGCGCGGCGTGGCGTGAGCTGCGCGCCCGGCGCCGGGCGGACAGGGCCGGTGAGCCGCAGGAGTGATCCTGCGCCCGCCCCTCACGTGACGACGACGGCCGCACACCCCGGGGTGTGCGGCCGTCGCCGTGCGCGGCCCCGGTCAGCGGGGCCGCGGGTGGATCACTTCTTCATGTCCTTGGCGTCCGGCACCGGGTGCGCCGGCTCCATGTCCACGTCCTTCTCGGTGGTCGCGGGCTTGGGGAGCTTGGCGTCCGTGCCGTGGGAGGAGGAGTTCTGCGCCTTCTCCTTGACCGAGGCGGCACCGTCCTGGGCCTTGCCCTTGACCGCCGCGGCGCCCTCGGACGCCTTGGTGGTGACGGTCTCGGTGGCCTTCTGGGCGCTCTCGGCGATCTTCTCGCCCACCACGGGAACCTCGGACTTGACCCAGTCCGTGCCCTCGGAGACCTTGGCCTGGACCTTGGGGTCGTTCCAGGTGTTGATGGCGCTCTCGCGCAGGGACTCGTAGCTCTTACGGCCGGACGCCGATCCGACCACGAAGCCGATTCCGAAACCGGCCACAAATGCAAACCGCTTGATCATGGTGCCTCCCTCGTGTGCTTCGCGAACCGGATCGTACCGGCCCGCTGCTGCTCCTCATGGTACTGAGTAAATCCCCGTGCACGCGCGGTTTACCCCGCTCGCCACCGGGTGGCCGTTGCGCTCTAGGATGAAGTGGACCGCACCGAGAGAGGACTCGCCGCCATGTCCGAGCACCAGCACACCGCCGTCCCGCGCTCCGCCGAGGAACCGGACGCGGTCACGGGCACCGCGCCCGCCGCGGGCTCCCCCGGCCCCTCACGACGTCGCGCGGTCGGGATCGTGGGCGCGGCCGCCGTGGGAGCCGTGACGCTCAGCGCGTGCGGCGGCGGCGGTGAGAAGACCGACGGCGCCGCCTCCCCCAGTGGCCCGACTTCCCCCACCGATGTTGCCGCGGCGGCGGACGTGCCCGTGGGCTCCGGGATCTCCGTGGACACGGACGGAGTGCAGGCCGTGGTGGCCCAGCCCACCGAGGGCACGTTCACCGCCTACTCCCCCGTGTGCCCCCACCAGGGGTGCTCCGTGAACCCGGCCAAGAAGCAGTTCGTGTGCCCGTGCCACAGCTCGGTGTTCGACCTGGCCACCGGGGACGTCACCGGCGGGCCCGCGAGCACCGGGCTCACCCCCTACCCCGTGAAGGTCGAGAAGGGCCGCGTGATCGTGGGCTGAAGCTCCTGCCGGTGCTCGGCCACCCGAGGCGGAGCGTGTCTGCCCGTGGTGGCCGCCGGGGCCCTCGTGCACCCGAGCACTCATCGCGCCCGGGTGCGGGCCGGGCTGCCGGTTCCGCGGCAGCTCGTCGTGGGTGCGGGAGTGCACCACGTCCCCGCTCGCTCCGCATCCCGCCCGGGCCCCCGTGAACCGCGCCCCCGTCAGTCCTCCTGGGGGGCCTCGGTGGCAGTGCGCGGTGCGGTGAGCGGGGCGGCGGCGTCGTCCGCGGCGGGGCGGGCGTAGGGCACCCTGGTGCCCAGCACCGAGGCCAGCGTGTCCTGGGCGATGCGCTGCGCCGTGACCCCGGTGTGCCGCAGGATGGCGTCCCGGCTCGCGTGCTCCAGGAACTCCGTGGGCAGGCCCACCTCGTTCAGCGCGGTGTCCACGCCGTGGGCCCGCATCTGCTGCCGGATGAGAGAGCCGATGCCGCCGGCACGCACGCCGTCCTCCACGACCACGACGATCCGGTGGTCGGCTGCGAGACGCACGACCGAGTCTGCGACCGGGAGCACCCAGCGGGGGTCCACGACCGTGGAGGTCACCCCATGGGCGGCCAGGCGTTCGGCCACCTCGAGGGCGGTCACGCACATCGCGCCCACTCCCACGACCAGCACGTCCCGCTGCTCCCCGTGCTCACCGCAGCCCTCGCCGTGGCGGGCGAGCACGTCCACGCCGTCCTCGCAGCGCTGGACCGCGGGGAGGGGAGCACCCACGGCGCCCTTCGGGTAGCGCACCACGGTGGGCGCGTCCGAGACGGCGACGGCCTCGCGCAGCTCCTGGACCATGGTCGCCTCGTCCCGCGGGGCCGCGAGGTGCAGTCCGGGCACGATCTGCAGCAGGGCGAGGTCCCACATGCCGTGGTGGCTGGGGCCGTCCGGGCCCGTGACGCCGGCACGGTCCAGCACCACCGTGACGCCCGCACGGTGCAGGGCGACGTCCATGAGCAGCTGGTCGAAGCCGCGGTTCAGGAAGGTCGCGTACAGGCCCACCACGGGGTGCAGACCCGCGAACGCCATGCCCGCGGCCATGGTCAGGGCGTGCTGCTCCGCGATGCCCACGTCCACCACCCGCTCGGGGTGGGCCAGCTGCATCTTCTGCAGCCCCATGGGGATCAGCATGGCCCCGGTGACGCCCACGACGTCCGGGCGCTCGTCCGCAATGGCCGCGATCTCGTCCCGGAACACGTGCGTCCAGGTGCGCGCCGACGCGGTCCCGGTGGGCTTGCCGGTCTCCGGGTCGATCACGGGCACCGAGTGGAACTGGTCGTTCTCATCCAGGCGGGCCGGGAGGTAGCCGTGGCCCTTCTCGGTGATCGCGTGCACGATCACCGGGCCGCCAAAGTTCCGGGCGTTCGTGAGGGCCTGCTCCATGGCGGCGAGATCGTGGCCGTCCACCGGGCCCACGTACTTCATGCCGAGGTCTTCGAAGATGCCCTGCTGGACCACCACGTCCTTGATGCCCTGCTTCATCCCGTGCAGGCCCCGGTAGACGGCCTGGCCCAGCTGGCCGGACGTGGTCAGCAGGTGCTTGGCTTTCTCGAGCGTCTGCTCGTAGCGCCGGTCCATCCGCACGGCGTCGACTCCCTGCTGGACGCTCGCCTGCAGGTCCTTGAGGTGGTTCGCGAACCCTCCCACGGTGGGGGCGTAGGAGCGGCCGTTGTCGTTGACCACGATCACCACCTTGCGATCACGGTCCGAGGCGATGTTGTTCACGGCCTCCCAGGCCATGCCGCCCGTGAGCGCGCCGTCCCCGATCACCGCCACCGTGTGGCGGTCCTCCTGGCCCGTGAGGGCGTAGCCCCGGGAGATGCCGTCCGCCCAGGACAGGGAGGAGGAGGCGTGGGACGACTCCACGATGTCGTGCTCGGACTCGGCACGGGAGGGGTAGCCGGCCAGGCCGCCCTCCTGTCGCAGGGTGGCGAAGTCCTGACGCCCGGTCACGAGCTTGTGCACGTAGGACTGGTGACCGGTGTCGAAGACCACCGAGTCCCGGGGAGAGGAGAACACGCGGTGCACGGCGAGGGTCAGTTCCACCACGCCGAGGTTCGGGCCCAGGTGACCGCCGGTCGCGGACACGTGGCTGATGAGGAACGCCCGGATCTCGTCCGCGAGCTGCTCCATGGCCGCGGCGTCCAGACCCGCCAGGTCCTCGGGTCCCTCGATGCTCTCCAGAAGCGTCATTGCCTGCTCTTCCGTGGGTGTCACGGCGCCCACCGGCCCGCGCGGAACGGGTGGGAACCCGTCCGGGGTGCGGCGCGGGAGGTGGCGGCGCCCGAATGCTCCGTCCGATCTTACTCGCCCGGGCACGGGGGCCCGCCACTTCTCGGGGGACCGCCGCGCCAGGGCCCGCGCCTCCCCCGCGTGCCGCGGCACCGCGGACCGCGCGCACATGTGCCACCGGCCGGTGACCCCTCGGAAGGGGATCACCGGCCGGTGGCGTCAGCGGTGCGTGAGCGCCGCAGGGGCTACTTGGCGATCTGGCGCAGCACGTACTGCAGGATGCCGCCGTTGCGGTAGTAGTCGGCCTCACCCGGGGTGTCGATGCGCAGCACGGCGTCGAACTCCACGGTGGAGCCGTCCTCCTTGGCGGCCGTGACCTTCAGGGTCTTGGGGGTGGTGCCCTCGTTGAGAGCGGTCACCCCTTCGATCGAGAAGGTCTCGGTGCCGTCCAGGCCCAGGGAGTCCGCGGACTCGCCCTCGGGGAACTGCAGGGGCAGCACGCCCATGCCGATCAGGTTGGAGCGGTGGATGCGCTCGTAGGACTGCGCGATCACCGCACGCACACCCAGCAGGGATGTGCCCTTGGCCGCCCAGTCGCGCGAGGAGCCGGAACCGTACTCCTTGCCGCCCAGCACCACCAGGGGCACGCCGGCCTCCTGGTAGTTCATGGCGGCGTCGTACACGGCGGCCTGCGGGCCGCCGTCCTGGGTGAAGTCGCGGGTGAAACCGCCCTCCACGCCGTCCAGGAGCTGGTTCTTGATGCGGATGTTCGCGAACGTGCCGCGGATCATCACCTCGTGGTTGCCACGGCGGGAGCCGTAGGAGTTGAAGTCCTTGCGGGCCACACCGTGCTCGGTGAGGTACTTGCCCGCGGGCGTGTCCGACTTGAAGGAGCCGGCCGGGGAGATGTGGTCCGTGGTCACGGAGTCACCCAGCTTGAGCAGCACGCGGGCGCCCTCGATGTCCTCCACCGGGGTGGTCTCCATGGACATGCCCTCGAAGTACGGTGGCTTGCGCACGTAGGTGGACTCGGGATCCCACTCGAACACGTCACCCGTGGGGGTGTCCAGGTTCTGCCAGCGCTCGTCGCCGTCGAAAATGGTGCCGTACTCGCGGTCGAACATCTCCGTGTCGATGGAGGCGTCGATGATCTTCTGCACCTCGGTGGGGTCCGGCCAGATGTCCTTGAGGAAGACGTCCTCCCCGTTCGAGTCCTGGCCCAGGGGCTCGTTCTCGAAGTCGAAGTCCATGGTGCCGGCCAGGGCGTAGGCGATGACCAGCGGCGGGGACGCCAGGTAGTTCATCTTCACGTCCGGGTTGATGCGGCCCTCGAAGTTGCGGTTGCCGGAGAGCACCGAGGTCACCGCGAGGTCGTTGTCCTGGATGGCCTGGGAGATCTCGGACTCCAGCGGACCGGAGTTGCCGATGCACGTGGTGCAGCCGTAGCCCACGGTGTAGAAGCCGAGCTCCTCCAGTGCGGGGACCAGGCCGGACTTCTCGTAGTACTCGGTGACCACGCGCGAGCCCGGGGCGATCGAGGTCTTGACCCACGGCTTGGCCTTGAGGCCCTTCTCCGTGGCGTTGCGGGCCAGCACGGCCGCGGCCATCATCACCGAGGGGTTGGACGTGTTGGTGCACGAGGTGATCGAGGCGATCGACACGGCGCCGTGGTCCAGCTCGAACTCGCGGCCGTCGGGCATGGTCACGGGCACGGTCTTCTCCGCGCGCTCGCGCAGCTGCTCGGCGGTGGAGTCGCGCGGCTCGTGCTGCGGGTCCTGCTCCTCGGCCGCGTCGTGGGAGGGGGCGTCCGAGGCCGGGAAGGACTCGACCACGTTGGCGTCCACCTCCACGTTCTCGTCCTCCACCACGTAGTTCACGAGGTCCTCGCGGAACTGCTCCTTGGAGTGGGAGAGCTCGATGCGGTCCTGCGGGCGCTTGGGCCCGGAGATGGAGGGGACCACCGTGGAGAGGTCCAGCTCCAGGTACTCGGAGTAGGCCACCTCCTTGGCGGGGTCGTGCCACATGCCCTGTTCCTTGGTGTACGCCTCGATCAGGGCGATCTGCTCCTCGGAGCGACCCGTGAGCTCGAGGTAGTCCAGGGTGACCTGGTCGATCGGGAAGATGGCCGCCGTGGAGCCGAACTCCGGGGACATGTTGCCGATCGTGGCGCGGTTGGCCAGCGGCACCGCCGCGACGCCCTCGCCGTAGAACTCCACGAACTTGCCCACCACACCGTGCGCGCGCAGCATCTCGGTGATCGTCAGCACCACGTCCGTGGCGGTGGCACCGGAGGGGATCTCGCCGGTGAGCTTGAAGCCCACCACGCGCGGGATGAGCATGGAGATGGGCTGGCCCAGCATGGCCGCCTCGGCCTCGATGCCACCAACGCCCCAGCCGAGAACGCCGATGCCGTTCTCCATGGTGGTGTGGGAGTCGGTGCCCACGCAGGTGTCCGGGTAGGCCCGCAGGGCGCCGTCCACCTCACGGGTCATGACCACGCGGGCCAGGTTCTCGATGTTGACCTGGTGGACGATGCCCATTCCGGGCGGGACCACCTTGAAGTCGTCGAACGCGGTCTGGCCCCAGCGCAGGAACTGGTAGCGCTCACCGTTGCGCTCGTACTCGATGTCCATGTTGCGCTCGATGGCGTCCGCTGAGCCGAAGGCGTCGATCTGCACGGAGTGGTCGATGACCAGCTCGGCGGGGGCCAGCGGGTTCACGCGGGAGGGGTCGCCGCCGAGGTCCGCCACGGCCTCGCGCATGGTGGCGAGGTCCACGATGCAGGGCACGCCGGTGAAGTCCTGCATGATCACGCGGCCAGGGGTGAACTGGATCTCCGTGTCGGGCTGGGCGTTCGGGTCCCAGGACCCCAGGGCCTCGATGTGCTTGCTCGTCACGTTCGCACCGTCCTCGGTGCGCAGCAGGTTCTCGAGCAGGACCTTCAGGCTGTAGGGAAGCTTCTGTGCTCCCTCCACGACGTTCAGTCGGAAAATTTCGTAGTCGGTGCCCTTGACGTTGAGAACGCCCTTGGCTCCAAAGCTGTCCACAGTCATGGTGTGGAACTCCTCTCGCCACCGTTGGTTGCGTTCGCCACGTGCGGCGCACACAGGTGCCCCCGCACGCACGGAACGGTCCCTGCCAGTGTAGCCCGTGGCAGGTCTACCGCTCGGTAATCACGCGAGCCCGATCACCCGTGCCTGTGTCCCGGCTCACGTGGCGCGCGCTCAGGAATCCCTGCCCAGCAGCGCCACGGCCTCCACGTGATGGGTGTTCGGATACAGGTCGAACGCCTCCACCCGGTCGATCCGCCAGCCCCGGCGGCGCAGCCGCCCGAGGTCCCGCCCCAGTGCGGCCGGATCGCACGCGATGTAGACGATCGCCCGGGGGCCCGCCTGGTCCACCGCGGCGAGCACCTCCTTGGCGGCCCCGGCGCGGGGTGGGTCCATGACGACCACGTCGGGGCGCGGCGGTCGGGGCGCCCAGGCCTCGTTGCGCCGCGAGGTCGCCCCGGACGACGCCGCACGCGAACCTGCACCGCGGGAGCCACCGCGGCGGCCCCCGCCCCGGCCGGTGAGCACACGGGCCACGTCCCCGCGCACGCTCGTGACGTGCGGGACGTCGGCGAGGTTGTGGGCGGCGTCGGCGGAGGTCACGGGTGAGCCCTCCACCGCGAAGACCGCCCCGGTCTCCCCCACGGCGAGTGCCGCGACCGCCGTGAACAGCCCCGCGCCGCTGTAGAGGTCCCACACGGTCTCCCCGGGACGCAGCTGCGCGGCCTCCAGGACCGCCCGGGCCAGCGTGCCGGGTGCCGCGCGGTGGATCTGCCAGAAGCCCGTGGGGCTCACGCGCCACTCCAGTGCGCCGGGGGCGAGTCCGGCGACCTCCGGGACGGCAAGGGTCTCGCGCACCTCGTCCGTCCCGGCCCAGGTGCCGATCCGGCGGTGGTCCGCCGAGCGGGCTGTGACGCTCACCCCGTTCTGCGCGCCCCACGCACCGAGCCGCTCACGCAGCGCGTGGGTCCGTGCCTCGCCCGCGTCCGCCCGCAGGCTCACGTGCAGCAGGGGCTGCTGCCCGTTCGCCGGTGCCGCCACGTCCACGCGCTCGGCGCCCTCGAGGCGCAGGGACCACGGGGCGAGGCGCCGGATCGCGTCCGTGGCCAGGGGCATGTCCGTGAGCGGCGCGAGGTCCTCGGAGCGGTGCGGGTGCATCCCCGGGGTGCCGTCCGGCGCGACGTCCAGGTGCAGGCGGGTGCGCCAGCCGGTGCCGTCGGCGCTCTCCCCCGGTGCCTCCCGGACCGTCCCGTCCCAGTCGTGGCCCGCGAGGTGGGACAGCTGCTCGGTGAGCACCCGCCGCTTGAGCTCGCGCTGGGTGGGCAGGTCCGCGTGCCCGAACTCGGCACCCCCGAGCGGGGACCGGCCCTCGGAGGCCGCGCGGGCGGCGTCGGCGGCGGGCCACACGTGGGCGTCCCGGCGGCCGGGCGCCGGCTCGAGGACCTCGGTGACGTCCGCGCGCCAGAACGACGCCGCGGGGTCGGCATCCGTGAGCCGCACGCGCACGAGCTCGCCGGGCAGACCGTGGCGCACGAAGACCACGCGGCCATCGTCCGTGCGGGCCACCACATGGCCTCCGTGGGCCACGTCGCCCAGGCGCAGCACGGGGTGGTCGGGATCCTGGGTCATCGCTGGTTCTCCGTGATCTGCAGTTCGCGCACCGATTCCAGGTGCCAGGGGACGGAGGCGATCATGACTCCGCGTTCGTAGTGCAGGCGGGTCCGCAGGGGGCGGATGGCCTGGTTGTGCAGGAAGCGCTCCCAGCCGCGCCCCACCACGTACTCGGGCAGGTAGACGATCACGAGGTCCCGCGGGGACTTGCGGCGGATGCCGCGGATGTGGGCGATCACCGGCCCCACGGAGTCGCGGTACGGCGAGGCGAGGACGGTCACGGGCACGGGGATCTCCAGGGACTCCCACTGGCGCACCACGTCCTCGGTGCGGCCGCGGTCCGTGTCCACCACCACGGCCTCGAGCGTCGAGGGCCGGGAGGCCCGGGCGTAGGTCAGGGCACGCAGCACGGGCTTGCGCACGGAGGTGACCACGATGATTGAGTGCACCCGGGAGGGCAGGGCACGCACCGAGGAGTCCGGGCGCACCTCGAGCTCGGCGTCCACCGAGCGGTAGTGGCGGGCGATCGCGCGCATGAACACGGTGGTCAGCGCGATGGCGACGATGGTGAGCCACGCGCCCTGCGCGAGCTTGGTCACGAGCACCACCACGAACACGGCCGCGCAGGCCACGAGGGCGACCACGGCCACGCCCAGCTGCAGGGCCAGCCCCCGGCTGCTCGCCCTGGACGCGCGCGTGCGGCGCACACGGTTCCAGTGCCGCACCATGCCCGCCTGGGTGAGTGTGAACGCGAAGAACGCGCCCACCACGTAGAGCTGGATCAGCGCGTTGACGTTCGCACCGAACACGAGGGTGAAGGCCGCGGCCACCACGGACAGCAGGATGATGCCGTTGGTGAACGCGAAGCGGTCCCCCCGGCTCTGCAGCTGCCGGGGCAGCAGCGCGGCCTGGGCCAGGCGCGACGCCAGGACGGGGAACCCCGAGTAGGCGGTGTTCGCCGCCATGAACAGGACACCCACCGTCACGAGGGCGAGCACCACCACCCAGACCGAGTCCGGGCCCGTGACGGCCTGGGCGATCTGGGCGAGCACGGGCACCTGGAAGAAGCTCGCGTCCGGCGCGTGCCCGTCGATCACCAGCTGGTGCACGGGATCCATGACCACCACCACGCCGGTGCGCCACGTGAGGTAGAGGACCCCCAGCAGCAGGGCCGCGGAGAGCGCCCCGAGCACCGCGAGGGTGCGCGCGGCATTGCGCGCCTTGGGCTTGCGGAAGTACGGGACCGAGTGGGTGATGGTCTCCACGCCGGTCACCGCCACGGCGCCCGAGGAGAAGGCGCGCAGCACGAGCATGGCCCCGGCCAGGCCCACCAGGCCCTCGTCCATGCCCTCCGCGGGCCGCACGTCGTACCCGGCCGACGGCGCCGGGGCCAGCGAACCGGCCAGGTCCTGGACGGTGCCCACGAGGACGAGCAGCAGCACCACGGCCACGAACGCGTAGGTGGGCACGGAGGAAGCGCGACCCATGAACTTGAGCCCGCGCAGGTTCAGCAGCCCCACGAGGGCGATCCCCACCACCGCCACGGCGGTGCGGTGCGCCACGAGCGGCGGGAACACGGCCGCGAGGTACTGGGACGCGGCGGCCATCGACACCGCGACGACGAGCGTGTAGTCCACGAGCAGGGCGGCGCCCACCGCGGCGCCCGCGGGGCGTCCCAGGTTCTTGGACGCGATCTCGAAGTCCGCCCCGCCCGAGGGGTAGGCCCGCACGTTCTGCCGGTAGGCGGTGATGACGACGGCCAGCACCGCGAGCACCGCGAGCCCCACCCAGGGTGACACCACGATGGCCGCGGATCCCGCGAGGGCCAGCGTCAGGACGATCTCGTCGGGGGCGTACGCCACCGAGGACAGGGCGTCGGACGCGAAGACGGGCAGGGCCGTGCCCTTGGAGAGCACGGTGCCCGCGGCGCGCTCGTTGTGGATGGGCTTGCCCACGAGCGCGCGACGGAGCATCTGGGACACATACACGTGGGAACACGCTAGTCGCTGAGCGGGTCCATGTCCCGCCGCCGCTGGACTTATGCTGTGCCCCATGGCGCATTTCGTGATCATGGGCGTGGGGCGGGTGGGGATCACCCTCGCACACGCCCTCGAGGACTCCGGGCACACCGTGGCGGTGATCGACCAGGACGACCGCGCGTTCCGGAAGCTGCGCCCCTCCTTCGAGGGCCGCAAGGTCACGGGCCACGGCTTCGACCGGGACGTGCTGCAGCGCGCCGGGATCGCGGACGCGTACGCCTTCGCCGCGGTCTCCAGCGGGGACAACTCCAACATCATCGCGGCCCGCGTGGCCCGGGAGACGTTCAAGGTGAAACACGTGGTGGCGCGGATCTACGACCCCACCCGCGCCGAGTTCTACCAGCGCATGGGCATCCCCACGGTCGCCTCCGTCCGGTGGAGCGCGGACCAGGTGCTGCGCCGGATCCTGCCGGAGCACGCCATCACGGGTGACTTCCGGGAGGCCTCCGGGCGCCTGCAGCTCGGCGAGCTGCCCCTCGACGACTCCTGGTCCGGGCTGCACCTGGACCGCATCGAGGAGGCCGCCGGGGTGCGGATCGCCTTCGTCACCCGCTTCGGCGAGGGCATCCTCCCCGCGAGCGACACCAGCTACCAGCAAGGAGACATCGTGCACGCCGTGATGCGCGTCGAGGACGTCGAGCGGGTGGCCCGCATCCTGTCGCGGCCGCCGTCGGACGAGGTCATGGAGGCCGTGGCGCTGGCCGCCACCCATGACGCGCGGGGGCGGCGCTGATGCACGTGGTCATCGTGGGCGGGGGCTCAGTGGGCTCCTCGATCGCCCGGGAGCTGCTCTCGCACGGTCACGACGTCGTCGTGGTGGACGCCACGGCGGAGGTGATCGGGCGCTCCAACCTGCGCGGCGTGCAGTGGGTCGTGGGGGACGCGTGCGACCTCGAGGTGCTGCAGCGCGCCCGTGCGGAGGAGGCGGACGTGGTGGTGGCCGCCACCGGGGACGACAAGGCCAACCTGGTGGTGTCTCTGCTCGCGCGCAGCGAGTTCGGCGTGCCGCGCACCGTGGGGCGCGTCAACAACCCCAAGAACGAGTGGCTCTTCGACGACGCCTGGGGCGTGGACGTGGCGGTGTCCACGCCGCGCCTGATGACGGCGCTCGTGGAGGAGGCCGTGGAGATCGGGGACGTGGTCCGGCTGCTGAGCTTCCAGACCGGTACCGCCACGCTGTCCGCCTACACCGTGCCGCGGGAGCACCCGGTGGTGGCGAGCACCGTGTCACAGGTGCCGTGGCCGCCGGACGTGGCGCTCGTGGCGATCCTGCGGGACGGCGTGCCGATCGCCCCGTCCGGCGACGACCTCCTGGAGGGTGGCGACGAGCTGTTCTTCATCACCACCGCGGAGGGCGAGGAGCAGCTGCGGGCCATGTTCACCACGGCCCGGGACGTCAACCTGCACGCGGCGTTCGACGAGGGCGGCTCCACAGCCATGCCGCCCACAGCGCGGCGGCGTACAGCGGAGCCCCCATCAGCAGCCGGGTGATCCCCAGCGCGGTCACGTTCTCGGCGAAGAACAGGGGCAGCTGGACGGCCAGGCGGGCCGCGAACAGGGCGATGACCAGCCCGTTGGCGCGCTGGTAGGCGCCGCGCCGCACGGGGTCCGCCCGCCACTCGACGCCCTCGCCGCGCACGTAGCCGTACACCACGCCCAGCAGGGGCCACCCGAGCGCCGCCGAGAGGCCGAGCACCAGGATGCCGCCGGCGTTGGTGATGAACCCCCACACGTAGTAGTCCAGGGCCTCGCCACCCACCCGCGCGAACAGGGCGCAGATGCCCACCCCCACGAGCCCGGCGAAGGCCTGGGTCGCGGGCTGGCGCTGGGCAAGACGCAGCAGCGTGAACACCGCGGCCACCGCGAGCGAGGCCGCGAGCGCCACGGAGAGCTGACCCACCGCGACCACGCACACCAGGTACACGAGACCCGGGAGCACGGACTCCGCGATACCGCGCCAGCCGCCCAGGGCGGAGAGGACGTCCAGCTGACCGTTCTCGTCACGGCGCAGGCCCGAGCGCTCCGCCACGTCCGCGGCCATGCGGCGCACGGGGGCCTCGGAGTCCGGGGCTGCACCCGCAGCTGCCGACTCTTGCGCGGTTCCATGACCGGGGCCTCCGCCGTTCCGCCGCCGGTTCGGACCGGGCACCCGGTCCGAGCCGGGCTGCCGGTCACCCCGCGGCTGTGCGGCCCCGGGGCCGACTGCGCTCGAGCCGGTTCCCCCGTTCTCCGTGGTGGGCAGATCCGGGAGGTCCGGGGCCGGGCTCATCGCCACACCTTCTTGGGGGTCACGATCTCGTAGCGGGGGTTGTACATGGTGGGCACCCCGTCCGGGTGGCAGAGCACGGCCAGGCACCGCAGCCGGGTGCCTGCCGCCACACCGGGCACCGTGCGCTGACCGTGCCACAGCAGCTCCACCGCGCACGGCACCGCACTGCCGGGGCGGGGCACCTTGAGCAGGGCCCGGAACCGGGGAGGCGAGGTCACGGGAGCGATCGTGACCTCCACCACCACACCCTCCACCACCGCCCGACGTCGCGGGCGGTCCGCGGTGGACGGGGTGAGGTCCCGCTCCGCCGCCTCGGGGCCGCCCATCACGTCGATGGCCCCCGTCAGGGGGTTGTTGCCGGTCACCGTCAGCCGATCTCGGTGATCTCGGGGCCGCGGCGCGGTGCCTGGACCTTGGGGCCCGACGCCGCGGCGTCGCCTCCCGTGCTCCTCTCGCCCTCCGCCGGTGCCGGCTCCGCGTGCGGTGCATCGGTGCGGCGCAGGGTGGCGTCGTCGGGCATCGTGAACGCGAGCAGGTCGCGGGGCGGGTGGGGATCCTGGCCCCGCACCACCACGAGGTCGCGCACGGCGTCGTCGAGCACCTCCGCCGTGGTCCCGGGCATTGCGGCACCCCCCGTGAAGACGGCGCGCAGGAACCAGCGGGGTCCGTCGATGCCCACGAACCGGGCCAGCCGGTAGCCCTGGCGGCCGTCCGAGGTGGTGCCCGGGAAACGGGCGTCGACCTGCAGACCCAGCGGTCCCTCCGAGACGGTGGGGTCTCCCCCGTCCCGGCGCAGGGCGGCCACGAGCTCGGCGCGGACCTCGTCCCACAGCCCGGAGGACTTGGGGGCGGTGAAGACCTGCAGCTGCACGGAGCCGTCACGGAAGTCCAGGTGCACGGCGCGGGGCACCTGCGTCTGCTGGTCCACCTCCATGCGCACGTCCACGGCGGACCGGGGCCGGACCAGCAGGGCACCCATGTTCAGGTAGTCGCCGCGCTCGCCCGTGAACTCGGACTCGTCCCACGGGCCGTTGGCGCGCGGGTCCGTGCTCTGCGCGGCGTCCGGCGAGGTGGCCCCCGTCGTCTCGTGGGTCTGCTGTGCCGCGTCCGCGGTGTCGGTGCTGCTGCGCTTCTTGCGTCCGAACATCATCTGCTCCAAGGAGTCGTCGAGGGGTGGCGGAAGGGTGGTGGGGGCCCGTCAGTGGGTCCCGGACGAGCCGAAGCCCCGGTCCCCGCGCTCGCTGCCGGGAAGCTCGGCCACGGTCCGGAAGCGGGCGGTGACCACTTCCTGCACCACGAGCTGGGCGATCCGTTCGCCGCGGCGGACGGTGTAGGCCTCTCGCGGGTCCGTGTTGAGCAGGCACACCTTCAGCTCCCCGCGGTAGCCGCTGTCCACCGTGCCGGGGGCGTTGAGCACGGTGATGCCGTGCTTCGCCGCCAGCCCGGAACGGGGGTGCACCAGGCCCACGTGGCCGGCCGGGATGGCCACCGCCACACCGGTGTCCACGAGCGCCCGCTCTCCGGGCGGCAGCTCCACGTCCTGCCGGGCGCGCAGGTCCGCGCCCGCGTCTCCCGCCCGCGCGTACGCGGGAGGGGGGAGCTCGGGGTCCAGCAGGTGCAGGGCCACGTCCACCGTGGCGGGCTCACTCACGTCAGTCACAGTGGCCCACTCTAACGCGCCGCGCCCGGGCGTTCCCGGTGGGTCCCGGGGCCTGCACCCCGCCTCCTGGGAACCGGTGCGCGGGCTACGGGGCCGCACCCGGGCCGAGATGGTGCCTCGCCCGGGGTGCGCCGGTGGTGAAAGGCACGGAGGACGCCCCGGCGCCCGCCCCGCGTGCGCTCCCGGGGCACTGCCCAGCAGAGTGTGCCAAGGTGGAACCATGAGCTCTCACCCTTCGACCCCCGGCGCCGGTGGAAACCCCTCGCGCGCCGCGGCCACCACCGGACCGGGCCCCGTCCCCGCCGCGCAGCGGCAGCCCCGTGAACAGGCCACCCCTTGCGAGCCGGGTGCCGCAGCCGCACCGGCCGTGCGCTACGAGGAGAGGCTCACGGTCTCCTGGTGGGTGTGGCTCATCGTCGCCTTCGTGGGAGGCGCCGGGTTCGTGGCCGTGGCACCCATCAGCACCGTGGTGGGCCTCATCGTGGCCGCCGTGCTCGTGGTCGGGATCGGGCTGGCGGTGCACCTGGGTGCACCTCGCATCGTGCTCACGGACGAGGACCTGCGCGTGGGCCGCGCCCACATCGAGCGGGAGTACGTGGGCGCGGCCGAGGCCCTGCGGGGGGCCGAGGCCCGCGCCGCCCGCGGGCCCGGGCTCGACGGGCGGGCCTTCATGAACTTCCGGGTCTCCGTGCCCGACCTGTGCCGGATCCAGATCGTGGACCCCGTGGACCCCACCCCCTACTGGCTCACCGCCACCCGCCACCCGGACGAGCTCGCGCGGGCGATCAACGAGGGACAGCGGCGCGCCGTCAGCTCCGCACCGCGCTGAGACACCCCGCAGCGCCTCCCCCGCGCCCTCCCGGGCCTGCCGGGCGCGCCGTGCAGTGCCGCAGGGCGAAGGGGCGGGACAGCGGGGCCGCAGACGACGACGGGCGGTCACCCCACCAGGGTGACCGCCCGTCGTCGTGGTGCCTGCGGGATCAGCCCAGGCACTCGTGGCAGTACTTCACACCGTTGCGCTCCTCGGCGAGCTGCGAACGGTGGCGCACGAGGAAGCACGAGCCGCACGTGAACTCGTCGTCCTGCGCGGGGAGCACCACCACGGAGAGCTCCTCGTTGGAGAGGTCCGCGCCGGGCAGCTCGAAGCTCTCGGCCGCGGTGGCCTCGTCCTCGTCAACGCTTCCGGACTGGTGGTCCGACCGCCGGGACTGGAGCTCCTCGATGGAGTCTTCCTTGAGGTCCTCGTCCTGCTTGCGCGGCGCGTCGTAGTCTGTGGCCATGTGTCTATCCGCTCCAACCGGTCTTCACGAGATCGCTGTGAGAAACGGTTCCCGGGCGATCTCCCCCGGGGCCGTGTCGCGTAGATTGTTCACCATGGGGGCGGAAAAAGCCAGTACCCCCAGGGGAGTTCTCTCACAGGGCACACGGCCGTGTGCTGCACACCTCGCGGCACGCACTTCGTTCCCGGTCTCCTGCGGTTTCCGGCGGTGGTCCTCGGCCCCGCGCGCGGCGAATCCCGGCCGGCCTGCTGCTCCTCCTGCGATGCCGCGGCACGCCCCCGTCCCCACTCCTGCGGTCCCTGCCGGGGCCTGCCAGTAGACTGGCGCCACGTACGCGCGGTCGCGCCCCACGGGACACGTGGGCGGCGCGCCGGTGAGGGAAGGACAGCATGGAGCAGTTGCGCCTGGTGGCAGTGCACGACGACGGTGAGCACCTCATCGTGGAGACCCCCGATTCCACTCGGTACCGGCTGAAGATCGACCAGCAGCTGCGGCAGACGATCCAGCACACGCGCCGCAAGCCTCCGGCCCGTGGCCGCGGCGCATCCTCCTTCGGTCCGCGCGACATCCAGGCCCGGTTCCGCGCCGGTGCCAGCGTGGACGACGTCGTCGCCGAGTCCGGGTGGGAGCCCGAGCGCGTGAAGCGCTACGAGTGGCCCATCCTCGCCGAGCGTTCCCACATGGTGACGGAGGCGTGCCGGGTCACGGTGTCCGGCACGAACCCCTCGCACGACGGCTACCGCTCCGTCTTCGAGGGCGAGCCCAAGACCCTGGAGGAGACGGTCTCCGAGCGCGCCCCGCGCCTCGGGGTGGACCGCGCCTCGTTCGACTGGGATGCCTGGCTGCGCGAGGACCACCTGTGGACCGTCCAGCTGAGCTTCACCGTGACGGACCACGACGCCGCCGGACCCGGCTCCGAGGGCCCGGCGCAGTGGAGCTACAACCCGGTCACCCGCTCCGTGCGGCCCGAGAACGAGTGGGCCCACGCGCTCGGCGAGGAACCCCGGGAGACGGGCCCCCTCGGCGCCGCGGCCCCGGCGGCGCCGGTGAGCGCACCGAGCCCGCAGCTGCGGCAGCTGCAGCACGAGGCGAGCCAGGCGGACGAGCTGCTGGACGTGCTGCAGTCGCGCCGCGGCCGGCGTCTCGGGACCGACGAGGACGGCGACGACCGTCTCGCGGAGATCCTCGGACGCGGAATGGGCCAGGTGGAGCAGCGTCCCCGCCCCATCGACGCACCGGTGGATTCCCCCGTCTTCGACCGCCCGATCCAGCCCGCCGCCTCGCAGGTGGCCGAGGCACAGGCGCTGCAGCAGGACGGGATCGAGATCGTGGACGATTCCACGCCGGTGGCCGGTCAGGGTTCCGGAACCGGCACCCCCGCCGCCCAGCACGACGACGCCCCGGAGGGCACCGTCCACACCGACGCCCCGCAGCCCTGGGTGGACGTCACGGAGACGGAGCATGACACCGAGGACGACTCCCGGGGCGGCCAGAGCGAGCCGCACTCGTCCGTGACCCCGTTGCGTGGGCGCGCCGAGCAGGCGCGGCAGAACCCGGCGGGTGCGGACGGCGAGGCCGACCGCGCGGACCCTGCAGAGACTTCGGCAACGGCCGGATCGGGCGGGGAGACGACCCCTGAGCACACGGGCGCAGCAGGGAGTGACGGTCAGGATGGCGAGGGCGACTCCGCAGCCACGCCTGCCGGGCCCCGCGGCCGCACCCCCAAGGCCAAGCGGTCCTCGGTCCCCAGCTGGGACGACATCGTTTTCGGCGCGAACCGTTCGTGAGGCCCGCTCCACGGAGCCACGTGCTGCAGTGGGAGATTCCCACGGCACGCGGTACAGTCTCGTGAGCAGGCCGGGATCAGGGGAGAGCATTGCCCGGCCGCGCGCGTTCACGGGCGATCTTTAGGGAACAGTGCATGGGCAACTCCATTCAGGACGATCTATTCGGCGACGACTCGCAACCCACCGGGGCCACGACCTCCGAGCCGGGGACAGGTGCACGCCGCTACCTCGCGACCGCGGCGCTGGGTGGTGCCGCGCTGCTCGTGCTCGCCGGTGTGGGTGCCGTGGCGTTCACCGGTCTGTCGGGCGGTTCCGACGAGCCCGCCCCGGCGGACTTCGCCACCGCGACGCCGTCGGCCACGCCCACCCCCTCCCCCACCCGGTCGCCGTCCCCCACTCCGACCACCACCCCGGAGCCCACCGTGCCGCCCGAGCAGTACTACGCTCCGGCTCCCCCGGTGGCTCCCGTGCCGCCCGTTGTCCCGGTGCCCCAGCCGCCGGTGGCCCCGCAACCCGTGCCCTCGCAGCCCAGCAGGGCCCCGGAGAAGACCCAGGCACCCGTGGCACCCACCAAGGCCCCGGTTCCCACTCCCCCGGCTCCCGAACCCACGGTTCCCCAGCTGCCCGCGCCCAACCCGACCGTCCCGCCTCCGCCGGCCCCGACCAAGCCGGGCAAGGGCACGGCCACCGGCGCCGGGGTCGGCAGCGGCGGCTAGCGGCCCGCCCGTTCCCGGGCAGCCCGAGCACGTGCCATGCCCCGGAGCCGCACCCTCGGTGCCACGCCCCGGTGCTCCTCGACCGGCCGGGGTGTCACCAGAGCAGTGCGGGCACCAGCCGTTCCTGATCCGTGAGGGACCCGTGCTGACCCACCATGGCCAGGGGTCGCGTGCCCTGCCGTGAGACGTCGTAGAGAGCGAGCTCCTCACGCGCGAGCACCCAGACGTCCCCCGCGCGGTGAAGCAGCTGCGGATCGGGTGCCGCACCGAAGTACCCGTCCTGCGCGAGGTCCGCGCGGGTGAGCACCCACACGGCGTCCCCGAAGCGGGCACGCCACGCGGCGGCCACGCCCTCGGGATCGACGCCCGGGGACACGTGCAGCTGCACCGCCCGGGGTTCGCCCGCGGTGTGCCGCACGCCCGACAGCAGCGCGGGATCGGCGCTCACGTCCACCCTGTGCTCCTGCGCCACATCCACCATGCCGTGGTCCGCGGTGAGCAGCACCCTGGTGTTGGCGGGAAGCCGTGACACGAGCCGCCTGACGGCGGAGTCCAGCTCCTCCAGGGCGTGCAGCCACGCGTCCGAGCGCCAGCCCTCGCGGTGCCCGGTCTTGTCGAGCTCGTCCCAGTAGAAGTAGACAAGCCCCCTGCGGCCCTCCGTGAGCTGCTCCAGGGTTCGCGCCGTGCGCGCGTGCACCCCCTGAGCCCCCACGAAACGGCCTCCGCGCAGGGCCGCTCGGGTCAGCGCCGAGGACTCGAACCGGGGTGCGCTCACCGTGGCGGCGGCCACGTGCGGCGCCGAGCGCTCCAGCACCGTGGGCCGCTGCTGCCACGCGAGCGGGTCCAGGTCCGCGGGCCACTGCCCGAGCATGTTGACCACGCGGTCCCGCTCCGGGTCCAGGACCTCGTAGCCCAGCATCCCGTGCCGCCCAGGCGGTTCACCGGTGCCGAGGCACGAGAGGGAGACGGACGTGGTGGAGGGGAACGCGGCGTCGAGCTCCCCGAGGGACTCGGCGCCGCGCAGCGTGGGGGCGTAGCCGCCGACCTCGCGCAGCAGCCGGGAGCCGAGCCCGTCCACGAGCACCACCACGTAGCGCTGGGCGGAGGGCAGGCTCAGCGCGTTGCACTCGCCCGGAACCCCCACCGCGGCGGCCGCCGAGGAGAGCACCTCCGCGATGCTGCGCGTGCCGTAGCGCGGGGGCGCGGGCAGCGCGGGGGCGGCCGCCGCGTCGTCGGAACTCACGAGGTGCGCCCCGCGTCCCGGCCGTTGTGCCGGTGCCCGAAGCGTGTGCGGGGTGCCGCGGCGTCCTTGCGCGCCGGGGCCTGGTGGACGGGCGTCGGGGCGATCTGCGCCCCCGCGTCCGTGAGCGGCGCCACGTTGGCCCGCCGCAGGGTCCGGGCGAACTCGCGGGCGCCCTCCACGGCGTCCCGGCCGTCCGCCTCCGAGCTGATGCGCATGACCACGTCCTCGCTCGCGGCGGTGCCCGTGTAGCCGTGGTCCGCCTGGCACTCGGGGTCCTCGCACATGGCCGGGTACAGCTCGAGCTGCTGGGTCCCGGTCCAGCTCACCGCGAGGTTCAGCTCCATGATGGCAGTACCCGGTTCGTAGTTCTGCGGCTGGTGGTAGGCATAGCTGAGGGTCACCGAGCGGATCTGAGAGATGGGGACCGTCTCGGTGGACACGCGCGCCACGGCGTCCGCGCCGGTCTCGTCGAAGCTCTGGTCGTCCACGTGCGTGATGTGCAGGACATCCTCGGCGAGCACCAGCGCGGTGATGTGGCGGTGCAGCTCCGTGTTGGTGAAGTGGGTCTCCAGCTGCACGAGGTGGGACACGGGACGCCTGCCGTCCAGGGAGTCCTTGACCACGTCCGAGACGAGCTGGGGGTAGAACCCGGCCTTTTCGATGTCCTGGATCAGCCGGGAGCCATCGGGTGCTGAGTAAGTCATGGCGCCATTGTCCTCCACCGCGCCGCCCTGAGCACACCCTGCACCTCGTGGGTCACTGCATGACCTCCGGCCGGAGGGGTCGCAGGATCACGGGGTGACGACGCACGAGACGGTTCCGTCCTCCAGCTGCGTGCACACGGGTGTGCCCTCCGGGGCGGGCGTGGTGGCGTCCTCGGAGGGCGTTGCCCGTGGTGCCGGCCCACTCGGCGCAGCAGACTCCGGGCCACCCGGGGCCACACCGCCGGACCAGTTCGCCAGCACGGGCCCCAGCCACACGTAGCCCGCCACGAGGGCCAGTGCCGCGAGCGCCAGGGCCGCCAGCCACCACGGCCACCGCGCGCGCCCACGACGCCCCGGCTCCCGACGGCGCGTTGTCCCGTTCCCGGGCGTCGCCCCATCGGTGGTGCCCCCCGCAACGGAGCCGTCCGTTCCACCGTCACCGGTGGCCGAGATGCGCACGGTCCGCTCCCCCGGTGGGATCGCCTCGTCGGAGGAACGGTGCGGATGCGGGGAGTCGACGGGGCCCGCGGTCGTGGTCGGGGGCTGCCGCGTGGTGATCTCCCCCGGGTGCTCCGGGTGGGACTGCCTCTCCACGCGAGCGGGGGCGGAGCGGGAGGGGTCCGGCGGCGCGGTCGCTGTCCGGCCCGTGCGCGGCGGGTCCGGGAGGGAGACCGCCGAGGGGTCGAGTCGCTCGGTGCTGTCCCCCACCTCGAGCGAGCGGGTGGCGTCCGTGGCCGGTGCTGCGGTCCCGGGGGTGTCCTGCCGCGCCGGTGCTGGCCGGGTCCCCGGCCCCGGCAGCTCCTCCGGATCCGCGAGCGCGGCAGAGCCCACGCGGCTCACACCGCCCGCCGCTGGGTCCACGCGGGGGCCGGGCGCGGTCACGGGTGCGAACGGACGCAGCGGGTCCTGGCCCTGCTCGGCCATCGCGGGCTGAGCGGGGTTCGGGATGGCCTGCCGGTGCACGGCGTGCCACGCGATCGGCGCGTCGTGCCCGCCGCCCGCCGAGGGCAACCGGGCGGCGTCGGCCACCGGGGACAGCTCGCGCTCCGTGGTGGGTTCGAGCACGTCGAAGACCTCGAACGGCTCGCCGTCGGCGGTCTCTCCGGAGCGGCCCGCCCGTGCCTCGGCCCCGGCCAGCAGCTGTCCGAGGAGCCGGTCCGCCGCGTCGATGCGCTCGTCCGGGATGCGGCTGAGCAGTCCCTCGACCCCGGAGCGCAGGGCGGGCGAGTCCTCGAACAGGCCCAGCCGTGCGACGTCGTCCGGGCCCAGTGGATCTCCGCTGAGGTCTGCCTCGGGCAGCACCATGCGCACGGCGGTGACCCCCGCGGCGTAGAGGTCCATGGCCCGCGAGGGGCTGCCCGGCGCGTAGGCTTCGTGCGGCAGGTAGCCGGGGGTGCCCACCACGGTGCCCGTGTGGGTCAGGCGGGCGTCGTGGAGCCGCACCGCGATCCCGAAGTCCGCGAGCCGGGCCACGGGCAGCTGGGAGCCCGTGGGCTCGAGCAGCACGTTGGCGGGCTTGACGTCCCGGTGCACCCAGCCGCGGGTGTGCACGAAGCGCAGGGCCTCGAGGAGCTGGCACACGAGCTCCTCCGCGAGCCAGTCCGCCACCGCACCATTGTCCTGCAGGGCCGCCTCCAGCGTTCCGCCGGAGACCAGCTCCATGGCGATCGCCACGTGCTCGTCCTCCGCCGCCCAGCCGTACGGCGCCACGACGTACGGGTGCTCGAGGTTTACGGACTGCTCGCGAACGAACCGGAGCAGGTCCGCGGAATCGCGCTGGCGCAGCACCTTGGCGGCGCACTCCCGCCCCAGCCGCAGGTCGTGCGCGCGCCACACGGCGCCGCTGCCCCCTTCCGCGATGGGGGTCAGCAGCTCGAAGCGGCCGGCAATGGTGTCCCGCACTCCGGGGTGCGCCCTAGCCCAGCATCGCGCGGCGGGCGCTGTCGGTGCGCTGCCCGGGGTCGCCGATCTTGACGGAGGCCGAGAGCACGGTGAGCACGGAGCCGGAGAGCACCACGGGGTTCAGCTCCAGGAAGGCGATCTGGGGGAACCGGTCCTTGAGGAAGGCCACGCGGTTCACGAGCTGCTCGAGCCCCGCGGTGTCCACCGGAGGCACCCCCTGGTACCCGAAGAGCTTGCGCGCGGCCTTGGGTGCGCGCACCATGCGGGTGATGTCCCGGTCTGTGAGGGGCGGCACGCGGTGGGCCCAGTCGTCCAGCAGGTTCACGGCGTCCCCGGCCATGCCGAAGGACAGCACCGGGCCGATCAGGGGGTCCTCGGCGGCACGCAGCACCACGGTCTGTCCCGTGGGGGCCATGGGCTGCACCTCGAAGTCCGTCACGTTCCACCCGGAGAGAGTGCGCGTCATGGTGTCGATGGCCGCGCGCAGCTGGTCCGCGTCCTCGATGTTGAGCACCACCCCGCCCAGGTCCAGGCGGTGGCGCAGGAAGGGGTCGGTGGTCTTCAGCGCCACGGGGTAGCCGAGCCGTTCCGCGGCCGCGGGGGCCTCCTCGGGGTCGGTGAAGTGCACCGACTCCAGCACGCGGATCCCCGCCAGACCCAGCAGCTCGTTGCGCTCCGCCGCGCTCAGCTCGTAGAGGGTGTCCCCGCTGACCTTGTCCCGGTGCCGTTCCAGGAAGCCCTCCACCCCGGCCAGGTCCACGTCCTGCGGGTCGTTCACCACACCCTGGTCCTGCGAGCGCCACGTGGTGTAGTCCACCACCTGGGCGAGGGCGTGCATCGCGGTGCCCGGGGAGTCGAAGCACGGCAGGGCGGCGTCGTCCGCCACGCGCACGGTGGCCGTGACGGCGTCGGGGCCGTGCTGTCCGGTGAACACGGCCACCGTGGTGCGCCCGGCATCGTGGGCGGCGAGCGCCAGGTCGCGCACCAGCGCGTCATGGTCCAGGCCCGGGACGGGCATCAGGACGAGCACGAGACTGTCCGCGGCGTCGCCCGCGAGCTGCTCGCGCGCCGCGGCCAGCACGGCGTCGTGCGCGGCGGCCGGGCCTCTGGAGGTGTCCACCGAACCGTCCACCACGGTGGGCTCGAGGTCCAGGCGCAGCGCGGTGTCCTCGGTGAGCTGGGCCAGGGCGAGCGCGTTGGAGACCACCGCGATGCGCCGGGACGCGGGCAGCGGCTGGCTCTCGGTGATCGCGGCAATGTCCAGCAGCTGCTCGGCGGTGCTCGCGCGGATCACCCCGGCCTGGCGGAACATCGCGTCCAGGGCACCGGCCGGGGCCTGGGTCACCCGTCCGGTGTGGCCCGGGGGCAGGCGCAGCCCCGTGACCTCCGACTTGGCGACGATCACGGGCTTGCTCAGGGACAGCCTGCGGGCGATGCGCGAGAACTTGCGCGGGTTGCCCACCGACTGCAGGTACAGCCCGCACACGGTGGTCCCCGGGTCGTCCTCCCAGAACTGCATGAGGTCGTTGCCGGAGACGTCCGCGCGGTTGCCCGCCGAGAGGTAGCTGGACATCCCCACGCCGTGGCGCAGGGCGGCGCCGTACAGCATGGTGCCCACCGCACCGGACTGCGAGAACAGTCCCAGCCCGCCCCGGCGCGGCATCTCGGGCAGCACGGAGGCGTTGAGCGAGACCTCGGGGTCCGTGGTGATCAGCCCCAGGCTCGCGGGACCCACCACGCGCATGCCCGCGGCACGGGCGATCCGTACGAGGCGCCGCTGCGCCACGGCCCCCTCGATCCCGTCCTCGGCGTAGCCGCCGGTCATCACGACGACGGCGCGCACGCCGGCCCGGCCGCAGTCCGTCACCGCCTCCTCCACGGCCTCGCGCGGGACGGCGACCACCGCGAGGTCCACGGTGCCCTCGATCTCCGCGAGGGAGGAGACGAAGGTGAGACCGGCCCGCTCGTACGGGGTGTGCCCCACTCCGTAGAGGGTGCCCGTGTAGCCGCCGTCGAGGATGCCCTCCACGGCGTGGTGGCCCGCGTGGTCCCCGTGGGCTGAGGCCCCGATCACGGCCACCGTGGCAGGGGTCAGCAGGTCCTGCACGGAGCGGGCCTCGGCCCGGTGCTCGCGCGCGGCCATCACGGCCAGGGACTTCTCGGTGGGGTCGATGTCGAACTCCACGACCACCACACCGTCCTCGAACTGGCGGGAGACGTCGTAGCCGGCCTCCACGAACACGTGCAGCATCTTGCGGTTCTCGGGCAGCACCTCCGCGGTGAAGCGGTCGATCCCGTTCTCCCGTGCGGCCGCGGCCAGGTGCTCCAGCAGGATGGAGCCGATGCCCCGGCCCTGGTGGTGGTCCGAGATCATGAACGCGACCTCCGCCGCGCGCCGGGAGGTGCGGTCGTAGCGGCCCACCCCGATCAGCTTCTCGCCCAGGATCAGCACGAAGCACACCCGGTCCCGGTGGTCCACCGTGGTGAAGCGCTCGAGCTCCCGCTGGGACAGCCGGGGCTTGTAGGAGAAGAAGCGCAGGTAGATGCTGTCCTCGGACTGGGACGAGTGGAACTCCTGCAGCAGGTCCTGGTCCTGCGGGCTGATGGGCCGCAGGTGGGCCGTGGCGCCGTCGCGCAGGATCACGTCCGCCTCCCAGTACTCGGGGTAGGCCTGCTGCTGCGGAGTCTCGTCGTTGGAACCCATAGACTTCACACTAGCCAACCGCCTGCTCCGGACACAGGAGCACGCACCGATTCCAAGGAGTTGCCGCTCGATGGCTCGTCGCCGCTCAGCCACACGTTCCCCTCAGGACGACCTGCCCGAGGACTTCGTCGAGCACATCGTGGACGTGGACGTCACCCAGGAGATGGAGACGAGCTTCCTGGAGTACTCCTACTCGGTGATCTACTCCCGTGCCCTGCCGGACGCCAGGGACGGCCTGAAGCCGGTGCAGCGGCGCATCCTGTTCATGATGGACCAGATGGGTCTGCGCCCGGACCGCGGCCACGTCAAGAGCGCCCGCGTGGTGGGCGAGGTGATGGGCAAGCTGCACCCCCACGGAGACGCCGCCATCTACGACGCCATGGTCCGCATGGCGCAGTCCTTCGCGATGCGCGTGCCCCTGGTGGACGGCCACGGCAACTTCGGCTCGCTCGACGACGGTCCGGCCGCCCCGCGCTACACGGAGGCCCGCATGGCCCCCGCCGCCAGGACCCTGACCGGGGACCTGGACGAGGACGTGGTGGACTTCGTCCCCAACTACGACAACCAGTTCCAGCAGCCCGCCGTGCTCCCGGCCGCCTACCCCAACCTGCTGGTCAACGGCGCCACGGGCATCGCGGTGGGCATGGCCACCAACATGGCCCCGCACAACATGCGGGAGGTGGCCGCCGGGGCCCGGCACCTCGTGCTGAACCCGGAGGCCACGCTCGAGGAGCTCATGAAGCTCGTCCCCGGCCCGGACCTGCCCTCCGGCGGGCGGATCGTGGGGCTCGAGGGCATCCGGGACGCCTACCGCACGGGCCGCGGCTCGTTCCGCACCCGCGCCACGGTGTCCGTGGAGCAGGTCTCCCCGCGCAAGCAGGGCATCGTGGTCACCGAGCTGCCGTACATGGTGGGTCCGGAGAAGATCACCGAGAAGATCAAGGACGCCGTCCAGGCCAAGAAGCTCACGGGCATCTCGGACGTCGTGGACCTCACGGACCGCACCCACGGGCTGCGGCTCGTGATCGAGGTGAAGAACGGCTTCAACCCGCAGGCCGTGCTCGCGCAGCTCTACAAGCACACCCCGCTCGAGGAGTCCTTCGGGATCAACAACGTGGCGCTGGTGGACGGCCAGCCCCGCACCATGGGCCTGCTGGAGCTGCTGCGGGTCTACACGGACCACCGCATTGCCGTGGTCCGCCGCCGCACCGCGTTCCGGCTGGCCAAGCGCCAGGACCGGCTGCACCTCGTGGAGGGGCTGCTGATCGCGATCGTGGACATCGACGAGGTCATCCAGATCATCCGTGGCTCCGAGGAGACCGCCGAGGCGAGGGACCGCCTGATCGCGGTCTTCGACCTCTCCCGCGCCCAGGCCGAGCACATCCTCGAGCTGCGGCTGCGCCAGCTCACCAAGTTCTCCCGCATCGAGCTCGAGGCCGAGCGCGACAGGCTGCAGCAGGAGATCGCCGAGCTCGAGGCGGTCCTGGGTTCCGAGGCAGCACTGCGCGGCGTCGTCGCGGACGAGCTGTCCGAGACCGCGGAGAAGTTCGGGGACGACCGCCGCACCGTGCTGCTCGAGGCCGAGGACCTGCCCGCGGTCACCGCCGCGCAGCCCGGGGGCAAGAAGGCGGCCCACACGTCCGTGGCGCTGGAGATCAGCGACGACCCGTGCTGGGTCTTCCTCTCCACCACCGGGCGGATCGCACGCAGCGCGGCACGCACCACGCTCGCGGACGGGTCCCGGCGGTTCAAGCACGACGCCCTCACGAGCGTGGTCCCCGCGACCGCCCGTGGCGAGATCGCCGCCGTGACGTCCACGGGCCGCATGCTGCGCGTCTCGTGCGTGGACGTGCCCGTGCTGCAGGACTTCGACGGCGTTCCCCGCCTCGCGGACGGCGTGCCCGCCGCGGACTTCCTGGGTCTCGAGAAGAACGAGGCCCTCGTGGGTCTGGTGCCCCTGAACGAGGTGGTGGCCATCGGCACTGCGGCCGGTGTGGTCAAGCGCGTCACCCCGGACTACCCGCTGAACCTGGACCAGTGGCCCGCGATCAAGCTCAGGGACGGGGACCGCGTCGTGGGGGTCAGTGCGGCACCTGATGCCACGGAACTCGTGCTGGTCTCCTCGGGCGCCAAGCTGCTGCGCTTCCCGGCCTCCGCAGTGCGCCCCCAGGGCCGCACGGGCGGCGGAGTGGCCGGGATGAAGCTCGCCGAGGGCGAGCGCGTGATCTTCTGCGCCGCCGTGTTCCCGCAGGAGTCCACCGTGGTGGTCACCCAGGCCCGCAGCGACGGCCAGCTCCCCGAGATGGGAGAGGCCTCGGTGAAGGTGACCCCCCTCGGCGAGTTCCCCGCCAAGGGCCGCGCCACCGCCGGTGTCCGGGCCCAGCGGCTGCTCACCGGAGAGGACGGTCTCACCCTCGCGTGGGTGGGTCACGGTCCCGCCAAGGCGGTTTCCGCCGCGGGCGTCGCCCGTTCCCTGCCCACCGAGTACGGCCGCCGGGACGGCTCCGGGGTGGGTGTCGACCGCGCGGTCGCCGCCGTGGGCCCGGCTCTCACGGGGCTGCCCGCAGAGGTGCCCGCCACCGGAGCGGTCCACGGGGAGGACACGGGCACCGCGCCCAGGCAGGAGTGACCCACCCGGTGGCCGTTCGCGCCGCAGCCGGGCCCACCGCCCTCCCCTGCCGGCGGGCGCGGCGCCGCGGCGCCCTTCCCCCCTCAGCGCGGGTGGTCCGGTTCAGGCGTCGATCTGGTCCTGGTTCAGGTGCGAGGCGCCGGCCACGATGAAGTCCTTGCGCGGGGCCACCTGCGAGCCCATGAGCAGGGAGAACGCGCGCTCGGCGGCCTCCGCGTCGGCGACGCGCACGCGGCGCAGCACGCGGTGGCGGATGTCCATGGTGGTCTCCGCGAGCTGGTCGGCGTCCATCTCCCCGAGGCCCTTGTAGCGCTGGATGGGCTCCTTGTACCGCCGTCCCTGCTCCTCCAGGCTTCCGAGCAGGGTTTCCAGCTCGCGCTCCGAGTAGGTGTAGACCATCTCGTTGGCTTGGGAGCCGGGGTTGACGATCTGCACCCGGTGCAGCGGCGGCACCGCGGCGTACACGCGGCCGGCCTCCACGAGGGGGCGCATGTAGCGGTAGAAGAGGGTGAGCAGCAGTGTGCGGATGTGGGCACCGTCCACGTCCGCGTCCGTCATCATGATGACCTTGCCGTAGCGCGCGGCGTCCAGGTCGAAGCTGCGCCCGGACCCCGCGCCGATCACCTGGATCAGCGCGGCGCACTCGGCGTTGGCCAGCATGTCCGTGATGGAGGCCTTCTGGACGTTGAGGATCTTGCCGCGGATGGGCAGCAGCGCCTGGTGATTGGAGTTGCGGGCCAGCCGGGCGGTGCCCAGGGCGGAGTCCCCCTCCACGATGAACAGCTCCGAGCGGGCCACGTCCGCGGAGCGGCACTCCACGAGCTTCGTGGGCATCGAGGAGGTCTCCAGCGCGTTCTTCCGCCGCTGCGTCTCCTTGTGCACCCGCGCCGAGATGCGGGACTTCATCTCCGCGACGACCTTCTCCAGCAACTGACCCGCCTGCGCCTTGTCGTCGCGCTTCGTGGAGGTCAGCTGCCTGGTCAGCTCGGACTCCACCACCTTGGCCACGATCTGGCGCACGGCCGGGGTGCCCAGCACCTCCTTGGTCTGGCCCTCGAACTGGGGCTCCGCCAGGCGCACGGTGAGCACCGCGGTGAGCCCGGCCAGGACATCGTCCTTCTCGAGCTTGTCGTTGCCCGCCTTGAGCTTGCGGGAGTTCGCGTCCACCTGCTTGCGGACCGTCTTGAGCAGGGCGTTCTCGAAGCCGCTCAGGTGCGTGCCGCCCTTGGGCGTGGCGATGATGTTCACGAACGAGCGCACCGTGGTGTCGTAGCCCACGCCCCAGCGCAGCGCCACGTCCACCTCGCACGTGCGCTCCACGTCCTGCAGCTGGGCGTGGCCGGAGTCGTCCAGCACCGGGACCCGCTCCGTGAACGAGCCCTGCCCCTGCAGCCGCCACACGTCCGTGACGGGGGCGTCCGCGGCGAGGAACTCGGTGAACTCCGAGATTCCGCCGTCGTACTGGAACACCTCCTCCACCGGACCGTCGGCGCCGGGCGTGCCGGGCAGACGGCGCTGGTCCGTGATGGTGATGCGCAGCCCCGGGATGAGGAACGCCGTCTGACGGGCCCTGCGCACCAGTTCCTCGGTGGAGAACGTAGCGTCCGGGGTGAAGATCTGGTCGTCCGCCCAGTAGCGGATGCGGGTGCCCGTGACCCCGCGCTTGGCCCTGCCCACCACCTGCAGGTGGGAGTCCGTGGTGAACGGCTCGAACGGTGCGCTCGGCGAGGGCGCGCCCTTGTCCGTGAACGTCCCGGGCTCACCGCGTTTGAAGGACATCTGGTAGGTCTTGCCCCCGCGGTCCACCAGGACGTCCAGGCGCGCGGACAGGGCGTTGACCACCGAGGCGCCCACACCGTGCAGACCGCCCGACGCCGTGTAGGAGCCGCCGCCGAACTTGCCGCCCGCGTGCAGCTTGGTGAACACCACCTCCACACCCGTGAGGCCCGTGCGGGGCTCGGTGTCGATCGGGATGCCGCGGCCGTCGTCGTGGACCTCCACCGATCCGTCCTTGTGCAGGATCAGTGCGATGTCCTGTCCGTAGCCCGCGAGCGCCTCGTCCACCGAGTTGTCGATGATCTCCCACAGGCAGTGCATGAGCCCGCGCGAGTCCGTGGAGCCGATGTACATGCCCGGGCGCTTGCGCACCGCTTCCAGGCCCTCCAGCACGGAGAGGTGGCGGGCGTTGTATTCGGATCGAGACGGTGTCACGGTGGAGCTTCTCCCGGGAGGTCGGTGTGCGGCGGGGGCCGGTGGGGACCACATCACTCTAGACGGCGCCCCATGGTTTGTGCGCGGTGGGCGAAAAGGTCGACTCCGGGGAAGCATTGCGCGGGTACGTGGGTTGTACTGGTACGTGCGGTCAGCGCGGGTCAGCCCGGCGTCGCACAGCGGCCGCCCCGTGAGGGGGCCGCATTCCACACCTGTGAGGAGGATCCCCATGAACGCGACACTCGAAGCGCGTGAACTGAACGCGACCCACCGTTGCGATGCCTGCGGAGCCCAGGCCTACGTGCGTGTGGTCCTCGAATCCACCGGCGGTGAGCTGCTGTTCTGCGCCCACCATGCGCGCGCCAACGAGGACAAGCTCCGTCCCCTGGCCGCCACGTGGCAGGACGAGACGGAGAACATCGGGGCCTGAGTCGGGCCCGGGGCCCACGGAGGTCGAACGGAACGAGGCGCGCACCGTACGGTGCGCGCCTCGTTCCATGGGGCTTCCATCCTTCGGGGGTCTCGTTCCGCTGGAAGCTTTGTTCAGCGGGGGTCTCGCCCCCCCCCCGTGGTGGACTGCGTGGCGTCGACTCCTGACGGAACCCGCTCCCGCCGTCGTCAGCCCACCTCGGGCCTGCGACCCCACAGGATCACGTTGGTCCCCAGGTACTTCGTCTCGTACCCCACGTCCTGGAAGCCGGCCTGGGCCATGAGACGGGCGACCTCCACCGGCGGGATGAAGCCCAGTGTGGAGTCCTTGAGGTAGCCGTACGCGTCCCGGTCGTGCGCGACGACCCGGCCCAGCAGCGGCAGCACCACGCTCATCCCCGCGGACAGCGCGAGCCTGAGCAGCCCGCGCGGCGGCGCGGTCTCCAGCACCACCACCCGCCCGCCGGGACGCAGCACGCGGAACTGCTCCGCGAGCACCCGGGGAATATCACTGACGTTGCGCAGCAGGTAGCCGTGCGTCACCGCGTCGAAGGACTCGTCCGGGTAGCCCAGGTGGTGCGCGTCCGCGAACTCCCACGTGACGGTCTCCGCGCCCGGTTTCTGCCGCGCGCTGTCGAGCATCGCCTCGGAGAAGTCCACGGCCACGATCTCGGCACGCGGTTCACGACGCCGCGCCGCGAGCGCGATCACGCCCGTGCCGGTGGCGATGTCCAGCAGCCGCTGTCCCGGACCCACCGCGGCCCGTCGAGCGACCTCGCGGCACCACGCCGCGTGCCGCCCGAGCGTCATGAGCGTGTTGATCCGGTCGTAGGACGCGTTGATGCGGTTGAAGATCCCCTGCACCCGGGAGTCGCGCTCTGTCATCCGGTGGGCCTCCGCCTGCTCTCGGGTGCTCATCAGTCCAGGTAGTCCCGCAGCACCTGCGAGCGGGAGGGGTGGCGGAGCTTGGACATGGTCTTGGACTCTATCTGGCGGATCCGCTCACGGGTGACTCCGTAGACCTTCCCGATCTCGTCCAGGGTCTTGGGCTGGCCGTCGGTGAGCCCGAAGCGCATGGCCACCACACCGGCCTCCCGCTCCGACAGGGTGTCCAGCACGGAGTGCAGCTGCTCCTGCAGCAGCGTGAAGGACACGGCGTCCGCGGGCACCACGGCCTCGGAGTCCTCGATGAGGTCTCCGAACTCGGAGTCGCCGTCCTCGCCGAGCGGGGTGTGGAGGGAGATGGGCTCGCGCCCGTACTTCTGGACCTCCACGACCTTCTCGGGGGTCATGTCCAGCTCGTTGGCCAGCTCCTCCGGGGTGGGTTCGCGGCCCAGGTCCTGGAGCATCTGGCGCTGCACGCGGGCCAGCTTGTTGATGACCTCCACCATGTGCACCGGGATGCGGATGGTGCGGGCCTGGTCCGCCATGGCGCGGGTGATGGCCTGGCGGATCCACCACGTGGCGTAGGTGGAGAACTTGAAGCCCTTGGTGTAGTCGAACTTCTCCACCGCACGGATCAGGCCCAGGTTGCCCTCCTGGATCAGGTCCAGGAACAGCATGCCGCGGCCCGTGTAGCGCTTGGCCAGTGAGACCACGAGGCGCAGGTTGGCCTCGAGCAGGTGGTTCTTCGCGCGGCGGCCGTCGTGGATCACCCAGCGATAGGCCCGGCGGGTGTCCGCGTCCATGGAGTCCTGCTCCTCGGCGAACTTGTGCTCCGCGTAGAGGCCCGCCTCGATGCGCAGCGCGAGGTCCACCTCCTGCTCCGCGTTGAGCAGCGCCACCTTGCCGATCTGCTTGAGGTAGTCCTTGACGGGATCCGCGGTGGCGCCGGCGACGACCACCTGCTGGGCGGGGGCGTCGTCGTCGTCGTTGTTGGTGAGCACGAAGCCGCGGGCGCTCTTGTCCTGGCGGCCCTTCATGAGCTGCGCGGACTCCTCGACGGAGGCCTGCGTGGACTCCTGGGCGTCGTCCTCGTCGGTCTCCTCCGTGACGTCCTCGGTGACGACCTCGTCCTCTGCGAGCGCCTCCTCAACGGGGTCCGCCTTCTTGCGGCCCCGGCCGGTGCCGGCGGTCTTGGGAGCGGCCTTCGCCGCCGTCCGGGAGGTGGTCCTGCGCCCGCCCGTGCTCGACGCGGCCTCGCTCTCGGCAGCCGCTGCGGTCTTGGCCGCCGAAGCCTTGGTGGTGCTGGTGGACCTGGTGGCGCTCGTGGACTTGGCGGCCGCCGTCTTCTTGGTCGCAGTGCGCTTGGGGGCAGCGGTCTTGCGTGCCGTCGTCTTCTTCGGGGCCGCCGCAGCGGTCTCGCCGGATCCGTCGGCACCGTCCGAGCCGGCCGCCGACGTCGTGGCCGTGCTCTTGGAGGCCGTCGTCTTGGACGCCGTGGTCTTCGAGGCGGCCGCCTGGGGGGCTGCCGTCTTGGACGCGGCACTCCTGGTGGCGGTCCGGGGGGCGGCGGCCGTGGCCGCAGTGCCCTCCGAGGCGGCGGCTGCGGACGTCTTCGCGGCAGTGGTCTTCTTGGCCGCGGTGCTCTTGCGCGCGACCGTCTTCTTGGCGGCGGTGGTCTTCTTGGGAGCCGCCTTCCGCGCGGCACCACTTGTGCTCGCGCCGTCAGAACCGTTCTGCGCGGCGGTCTCGGCGGAGTTCTGCTCCGCAGCAGTGGCCTGCGATGCGGACGCGGTCTTGCTGGCAGCTGGTGACACGGAGAACCTTTCGTTGAACACGTCGTAGGGTGCGCACCACAGCAGTGGCCAACACACCTATGACCCTGTCAAGTCCGGCGAGGTGACACAGACGTCACGCCGGGACTCTGAGGGTCCTACCCGGCGCAACACCAGCGTTGCGAAAAATGTTCCCGGCCGCCCCCACAATCTTTCCCCGGGGAACTCGGCCCCGCTCCGAGCCCTCAGTCATCGGCACCGCGAACCCAGGCGTGCCGCCCGGGCCACGAGGTGCGGGGGTCGGCGCACCACCACGGGACCTGCAGTGCGAGGAGCCGACGCCGCACGTCGCCCACCGCGCAGCGGCCCCGCTCGGGGACCTCGACGTCCCCGAGGTGCTCCGTGAGCAGCCGCACGGCGGTGCGTGCGCGTCCCCGGTACTGCTCGATCTGGGCGAGGACCGCCACCACGGCGGAGAGCTCCACGTCAGCATCCGTGGCCGTTCCAGGGTCCGCGCGCCTGACCGCTCCACGGTTCGTGCCCGTGGCCCCACCCGGGGCCGCACTCATGCCCCGGTGCCCGGAACCACGCCCCCGACGCTGCGCCGGGTGCGCGTCCGCGTGGCGCGCATGCCACAGCAGCCCGTCCAGCACCTGCAGCACACGGTGGGCGCCGTCCACGGAGTCCCAGTGCGGGGGCCCGTCCCACTCACCCGACAGCGCGCAGAGACAGCGCAGTGCCTCCTCCACCACGGGTGCCTCCGGTTCGGCGCTCCCACCCGCCCCGTCCGTGAGTCGGGACAGCGCCGCACGCATTCCCTCCAGAGCCGTCAGCGCTCGTTCGGGACTCCCGCTCAGCCACGCGTAGAGCAGTGCGTCCCTCAGGAGGTCGTCCTGCAGCGCCACCAGCAGGTCACCCAGCTCGGCATCCGAGAGGCCCAGCACCGCGTCCACCCAGTGCTCCCGGTCTGCGCACACCCGCTCCACCGCGAGGGTCCATGCGTCCCACCCCGCCGGAGGGGACGACGGCGTGCCCACCGCGGGCGCGCCGTGGCCACCGGCACGGACCCGCGAACCTCCCACGGGCCTCTCCCCGTCCCGCGGCGTCGGCGTGCCCCGCCCCCGCAGCAGCCGTGCGCCACGCTCCTCGAGCCGGGCGCGCCACCGAGGCTCGTCCCTCAGGGCCACGGGCTCGACGGCACTGCCACCGGCCACGAGTTCCGCGTTGACGGGGCTGTCCCTGATGGCGTCCACGGGCACGCCCCGTTCCGGTTCCGCGCTGTCCCACCAGTGCGTGGAACCCACCACGAGGATGCGCAGCGCATCGAGTCCCAGGTGCTCCACCAGGGTCTCCCAGAGCTCGGGTGCCCCGGAGGCGCACGGGACGTCCGCGGCGGGCTCGTGGTCCGAGTAGACGACGACCACCACGTCCCCGCAGTGCGGCACCCGCAGGGTGGCCTCCAGCAGGTCGTCCAGGACGGCCCCGAGGTCCATCTCGGGCGTGGGGGTGTCCATGCTCACGCACAGGGCCCGACCATCGGCCGTGGGGAAGAACAGCACGGACGTATTCCGGGGTGCGTGGCCCACGAGGTGGGGAATCAGTGCCAGCAGATCGGCGGCGTCGCGCACGCGGAGGGTCGGGCGGGAGTCAGGTGTCACGGTCATGCGGCCACCGTGCCCCGCCCCAGGAGGCCAGACGACACCCTGCCCCCTTCCCGTGGAGAGGCCCCCGGGGACGAGCATCGGAGCAGCGCCTGTGCAGGTCGTCCGCCGTGGGCCCACAGCTCACCCGGGATGGCCCGGTCGCCTTTCCTGGATCCGATCCGCGCGTGCACGCCACCAGCAGTGGCGGGGTTGCGGGGCTCCTAGACGGAGTCCGCGCCGTGCAGGCGGCGCACCGCGGCGGTGCCCCGCAGGATGGCGAGGGTGCCCACGAGGGCCACGATCCCCTGGGCGGCGATCGCGGGACGGAACGCCTCGCCGTCGTAGAGGGACGGCGAGAGTCCCGCCCCGTGGAGCAGGTCCAGCACCAGCCCGGTCACGTAGATGGCGAGCAGCGAGGCCGCGAACCCGCCCACGTTCGCGAGCCCCGTGGCCGTTCCGCCGACACCCGGCGGGCTGAACGTGCGCACGATGTCGAAGGCGATCATGGACGCGGGGAGGGACAGGGCGATCAGGCACGCCCCCGCGTACACCACGGGCACCGGGGCGTGGCCTGGCCAGAGCAGCAGCACGGCCCACCCGGACCAGCTCACCAGGCAGCACGTGAGCACCAGGCGGGAGCGGTGGTGGGCGAAGCGTGCGCTCAGCTTGCCGACCAGCGGTGCGACGGCCACGTTGAACACCACGTACACGGTCATCACGGCGGAGGCCTGCGCGGGGTCCATCCCCTGCGCGTTCTGCAGGTACGGGTACGCCCACATCAGCGCAAACGTGTTGCCGGAGAACTGCACCGTGAAGTGCACCCAGAACCCCAGCCGGGTGCCGGGTTCCCGCAGCGCCCGGCCCATGGAGGTGCGCACCGAGGACAGGGAGATGCTGTCCGAGAGCACCCGGGCACCCGGGGGATGGTTGCGCAGCAGTGTCCCGGACAGCACCGCCGCCACCGCCGCAATGCACGCCATCACCAGGAAGGACGGCACCCACCCGGCCGAGTGCAGCAGGGCGGCGAACGGGATCACGGAGAACAGCTGCCCCAGGTTGCCCGTCATGCCCACTGCCTGGGAGAGCATGGGAACCCTGAGCGGGGAGAACCACACGGGCAGCAGGCGCATCACGCACACGAAGGTGGCGGCATCCCCCGCGCCCACCAGGATCCGTCCCACCACACCCTCGGCCACGGACTGCGCGGCCGCGAGCTGCAGCTGGCCCGCCACCATCGCCACGGCGCCCACCGTGATGAGGACGCGTGGGCCGAAGCGGTCCACCAGCACCCCCACGGGAACCTGGAGCGCCGCGTAGACGAGCACCTGCATCATGGAGAAGAGCGAGAGCCCGGACGCGGCGGTCTGGAAGCGGTCCGCCGCTTCCACGGAGGCCACCCCGAAGCTCGTGCGCTGCGCCACGGCGGAGAAGTACGCGAGCATCCCCACCGCCAGGATGAGCCACGCCGTGGGTGAGTCCTTGGACCGGGACGAGGGGGTGGTCACCGGATCGGGCATGCGTCAGGGCCTCCTGCGGGGTTCTCGCGCGGTGACCCGCTGGAGCGCCGCGGCCCGGGGTCCTAGTGCTGGTGGTCGTCCGGGTCGCCCTGCGCGGCGAGGAAGGCCTCCGCCGCCGCGCCGAGGTCGTCGGCGTCGGGCAGATCGGTGTCGTCGGGCCCGGCCAGGATGGAGCGGCGGGCGGACGCGTCCACCACGTCATCGTATCGCCGTTCCATGTTCTCGATGACGGACTGCACCTCGGGCGACGCCCCGGCCTGCTCGTCGATCTGGCGGATCACGTCCCGTGAGGCCTCCCGCAGCTCGTCCGTGGGCAGGGTGCGCCCCGTGACCGCGCTGAGGTACTCGAGCGCGGCCACCGCGGCCTGCGGCAGGTAGGACTCGGCGAGGTACTGGGGGACGTGCACCGACAGGCCCACGTGGTCGATCCCGCCCTCCTGCAGCCTCAGCTCCAGCAGGTGGGACACCGAGGCGCTGACCTCGAACGTGGGCCGTCCGCCCCCGGTGCGGGGCAGCAGGTCCGCCCGGGGGCCGTGGGCGGTCACCAGGATGGGGCGCGTGTGCGGCACGGGCATGGGGATGCCGCCCACCAGGGCCACCAAACTCACCCGCAGTCGCTGCGCGAGTCCCACCACCGCGGAGCTGAAGCGCTCCCACTGGGTGTCCGGCTCCGGCCCGGTGAGCAGCAGGAAGTGGCGGTCCAGCCCGTCAGTGACCAGGTTCAGGGTCAGCTCCGGAGCCTCCCACTCCTCGAAGTGGTCCTCCGCGAACGTCACCCTCGGGCGGCGGGAGCGGTAGTCGTACAGCTGGTCCAGGTCGAACCGCGCCACCGTCTCGCTCGGCATCGAATCCAGGACCACCGCCTCGATCTGGCCCGCCAAGTGCCCGGCCTCCACGTACCCGGACAGGGCAACGATCATGGGCAGACCGCGCAGCCGCTCATCACCCAGCAGGGCGGGGTTGCCCAGGTACAGGGCCGTGGGATCCAGCACTTCTCCTCCTCGTGGACGTGCGTCGCCGCGCGCGGAAAACGTGGGGTGCGCGTGGTTCGTGAGAGGTGCAACGCACGCGGTGTCACCGGGTATTCCCCGGGGGAACCCACCACGGATGGCTAGGATCGGTGTCACACCGGCGCCCGGCGGCCACCGCCGCCGCGGTCACCACCGCCGCCACACTCGCGAAAGGACACGACAGTGACCACACCGCAGGAGATCCTCACGACCCACGAGGTGCGTCTCGACACCAGCACCAGGCCCCTGGGCGACGCCACGACCGACGCGCTCGTCCTCGGCGTCTCCCACGACGGCGCGCTCGCGGTGCCGAACGACGTCAAGGCGGGCGTGCGGCGTCGGCTGAGCGACCTCGCGGAGCGCGCCCACGCCAGCGGCGCCCCCGACAGCGTGACCGTGGTCCCGGCCCCCGACGACGTCCGCGCCTCCCTCGTGGTCTTCACCGGTCTCGGTCGGGGCGAGGGCGAGGAGCGCGTGGAGAACCTGCGCCGCGCCGCCGGTGCCGCCGCGCGTCGCCTTCAGGGGACAGCGGCCTCCGCGGCCGTGGCTCTGCCCGTGACCTCGTCCGAGGACGCCCAGGCCGTGGCCGAGGGGATCGGCCTCGGGGCGTTCGAGTACACCGCGCAGAAGTCCCGCACCGCGTCGCAGGACACCCGCCCGCTGGGCTCGGCCACGGTCTGCGTTCCCAAGGCCCTGGGCAAGGACGCCGTGGCGGCCGTCGAGCGCGCGGCGCACGTGGCCCGCGCCGTGCGCCTGACACGCACGCTCGTGGACCTCTCCCCCGACACCGCCACCCCCGAGTTCGTGGCGGACGTGGCCACCGCGGCCGCGAAGGGCACCCGGGTCAAGGTCGAGGTGCTCGCGGAGAAGGAGCTCGCGCGCGGCTCCTTCGGCGGCCTGCTCGGCGTGGGCCAGGGCTCCGTCAACGGCCCGCGCCTCGTGAAGCTGCGCTGGGCACCCGCCAGGGCCCGCAGGCACGTGGCCCTCGTGGGCAAGGGCATCACCTTCGACTCCGGCGGACTCTCCTTGAAGCCCCCGGCCTCGATGATGACCATGAAGTCGGACATGGCCGGCGCCGCCGCCGTGCTCAGCACCGTCTTCGCCGCGGCCGCCCTCGAGCTGCCCGTGTCCGTGACGGGCTGGCTGTGCCTCGCCGAGAACCTGCCCTCCGGTTCCGCGACCCGCCCCGGCGACGTCCTCACCATGCACAGCGGCCACACCGTCGAGGTGCTCAACACGGACGCCGAGGGCCGCCTCGTGCTCGCGGACGGACTGTGGGCCGCCGGCCAGGAGAAGCCGGACCTGCTCGTGGACATCGCCACCCTGACCGGCGCGCAGATGGCCGCACTCGGCGTGCGCACCGCGGGCGTCATGGGCGACGACGCCGCCCGCGACCTCGTGCTCGACGCCGCCGCCAGCGCCGGCGAACCCGCGTGGCCCATGCCCCTGCCGGAGCACCTGCGGCCCTCCCTCGACTCGTTCGTGGCGGACCTGAAGAACATGGGCGACAAGTTCGGCGGCATGCTCGTGGCCGGACTGTTCCTGCGCGAGTTCGTGCCCGAGCACAGCGGCCGCCGCGTGCCGTGGGCCCACATCGACATCGCCGGCCCCTCCTTCAACGAGTCCCAGCCGTGGGGCTACACCCCCAAGGAGGGCACGGGCTTCGGGGTGCGGACCATGCTCGCCCTGACCGCCGCGCAGGCCCGCGAGGCCAAGTAGCCTCCGCACCGTGAGGTGCACCACGGGGCGCGGGTCCACCGGGTGGCAATGCCTGGTGGGCCCCCGCGCGTGGCGTTAGGCTTGATCCCAACCGTGACCGTCCACCCCAGACCCCGGATCGGGCCCCGGGCGGACGTCCGACACCAACACTCGAACCCCGAGGGAGCCAACGTGGCCGACAACCAATACGACATTCTCGTCCTGGGCGGTGGATCCGCTGGATACTCCGCCGCTCTGCGCGCGGTGCAGCTGGGCTTCAGCGTCGCGCTGATCGAGAAGGAGAAGCTGGGCGGCACGTGCCTGCACTGGGGCTGCATCCCCACCAAGGCGTACCTGCACTCGGCGGAGCTCGCCGAGGGCGCCCGCGAGTCGGAGAAGTACGGCATCAAGGCCACCCTGGACTCCATCGACATGAGCGCCGTGCGCGACTACAAGAACAAGATCGTGCAGGGCAAGTACAAGGGCCTGACCGGTCTCATGAAGATGCGCAAGGTGGACGTGGTCGCCGGCAACGGCAAGCTCACCGGGCCCAACACCATCGACGTGGACGGCACCACCTACACCGGCAAGCACATCGTCCTGGCCACCGGCTCCGTCTCCAAGACCATGGGTCTGGAGATCGGCGGCCGCGTGATGACCTCCACCGAGGCGCTGGAGATCGACTTCGTCCCCAAGTCCGCGATCGTGCTGGGCGGCGGCGTGATCGGCTGCGAGTTCGCGTCCATGTGGCGCTCCTTCGGCGTGGACGTCACCGTCATCGAAGGCCTGCCCCACCTCGTGGCCAACGAGGACCCCGCGATCGTCAAAACCCTCGAGCGCGAATTCAAGAAGCGCGGCATCAAGTCCAACCTGGGCACGTTCTTCGAGAAGGTCGAGCAGGACGACAACGGCGCCAAGGTCACCCTCGCGGACGGCAAGGAGTTCGAGGCGGAGATCGTCCTGGTGGCCGTGGGCCGCGGCCCGAACACCGCCGACATGGGCTTCGAGGAGCAGGGCATCCCCATGGACCGCGGCTTCGTGACCCCCAACGAGCGCCTCCACACCGGAGTGGGCAGCATCTACGCGATCGGCGACATCGTTCCCGGTGTGCAGCTGGCCCACCGCGGCTACCAGCAGGGCCGTTTCGTGGCCGAGGAGATCGCCGGGCTGAACCCCGTGGTGGTCCCCGACATCAACGTCCCCAAGGTCACGTTCACCGAGCCGGAGATCGCCTCCGTGGGCTACTCGCAGCCCAAGGCCGAGGAGAAGTTCGGCAAGGACAACGTGGAGACCATCGAGTACAACCTCGCGGGCAACGGCAAGAGCTCGATCCTGGGCACGGGCGGGCTCATCAAGCTGGTGCGGGAGAAGGACGGCCCCATCGTGGGCTTCCACGCGATCGGCACGCGCATCAGCGAGCAGATCGGCGAGGGCCAGCTCATGGTCAACTGGGAGGCCTACCCCGAGGATGTCGCGGCTTTCGTGCACGCCCACCCCACCCAGAACGAGGCCATCGGCGAGGCCGCGATGGCCCTGGCCGGTTCGCCCCTGCACGGCTGATCCACGGCGCCGGGTGCGCGTCCCGAGGGGCGCGCACCCGGCGCATTCTCCCGGCCCCCGTGGCCCGGGCACGCAGAACACTTTTCACGATCTCTGAGAGAGGGACGGACACGACAATGTCTGAAACCGTTAACCTGCCCGCACTGGGCGAGTCTGTCACCGAAGGAACCGTCACCCGCTGGCTGAAGCAGGTGGGAGACGAGGTGGCTGTGGACGAGCCGTTGCTGGAGGTCTCCACGGACAAGGTCGACACCGAGGTTCCGTCCCCCGTGGCCGGCGTGGTCGAGAAGATCCTGGTGGACGAGGACGAAGACGTCGAGGTCGGCGCCCCTCTCGTGGTGATCGGCGACGGCTCCGGTGACTCCGGTTCCGACGACGCCCAGGACGACGCCGCGGACCAGCAGGACTCCACCGCCGGGCAGGGGTCGTCCGAGCAGGACTCCGAGCCGGAGCAGAAGACCGAGCAGGCCCCGAAGGCCGACACCAAACAGTCCTCGGGCAACTCCGTGGAGGTCACCCTCCCCGCGCTGGGCGAGTCCGTGACCGAGGGCACCGTGACCCGCTGGCTCAAGCAGGTCGGCGAGAGCATCGAGGTGGACGAGCCCCTGCTGGAGGTCTCCACCGACAAGGTCGACACCGAGGTCCCCTCCCCCGTGGCGGGCACCATCCTCGAGATCAAGGTCCAGGAGGACGAGGACGCCGAGGTCGGGCAGGTCCTGGCCATCGTCGGCGACGAGTCCTCCGCAGGCTCCGGTGACTCCGGTTCCGACAACGGCTCCTCCGACCAGTCCGGCGAGTCCCAGGCCGAGAAGGTCGAGGACGCCGCAACGACCGCCGATTCCGGGGAGAACACCGAGCAGGCCGCCGAGGTGAAGACCGAGCAGGCCCCGAAGGCCGACACCAAACAGTCCTCGGGCAACTCCGTGGAGGTCACCCTCCCCGCGCTGG